>CALUXB010000001.1 GCA_944324645.1 uncultured Elusimicrobiales bacterium
GTGTTGCCTGCAAGTTTGGCCAAGGCGTTGTTCCCGTTAGGAGCGTTTAACCAGGCATTTGTCAGCCCGGCGGCTATCCAGGCGGCATATAGTGCAGATAAAGAGGCGGCACAGAGCTTTTTTGCAGAAGAGAGCAGCGCCTCTGCCATCGCCCAGCAAGAAGCGGCAGTGGAACAGGCAGTCATTACCCAGCCCGCTGCGCCTTCCGTTGAAACGGGCAGAAGTTTTAATTTCTTCTTAAATGGTATTTTTGATCAAGCTGCTTTTGAGAAAGCCTTATTAGCCCGGATGACGCCCGGCTTAGTGCTTAGTATGAACGGGTTGGGCGAATGGTCAGAGAGAGTGACCCGGTTGGCTTTGGTCAAAAAAGTATCCCGCTTAGTAAAAGAAGCCTATCGTTTAGCGCTGGCTGAATTTCATCAGTCGGGCAGTTCTTTGGGTGTTCTGTTTGCACAACATATAACGGAGGGCTTTTCTTCTCAGTTCGGAAATAAGCTGTCTGCAGAAGAAATGTCATTAAAAAACAATACGCTGCAGTTGTTGGGAACAGGGTTTGCCTCTGAGGCAGAGGGAAGGGTAGCAAATCCCATTTCTTCTGAAGAAGTGTTTCAGACCAATCCGGAAGACCCTGTGCCCGGCTTCCGGCTGACCTATATTGATTCCAAAACCAATCAAGAGAAAATTTTGCCGGTTGCTCTTGCTATAGATCCGCGGATTAAAACAGAGGGATACAACCGTATTACGTTTAATGAAAAATTCCACGCACAGCTGCGCGATGGCTCTAAAAACCCGCAGACAATGTCGCACTTCTTCTTGCGCTTTGCCGGAACGCCGGCTGAGTGGAAATCATTTGTAAATTTGGCGTCCCAGGCAAATTTAGAAAAACCTTTCCATATTAAGTTGCAGCGCAAACCCAACCAGGTCTATAAAGCCAATACGGTAACACTCTATCAGCAAGATGGCCGCACCCCATTGCCTATAGAAGTGGAAGTAGAAAAAAGATATTTGCCGGGTGAAGCCCGCCTGGTGTTATTAGATAATGGCCAAATGGGCGTGCTGCGGCCTTTTGCCGAAGAGGCAACCCCCATTACGGACGCGTACATCCGCCTGCCTAAACACCAAATTGCCAATATGGTGCAAATACTTAAAAACAGCACACAGGTATTTCCTATAGCGGTATTGCCAACAAAGAATAAAGCGGCTATTTTGTACCGCAACCAGCAGATTTATAACAATTCGCTTGGCAAAACGATGGGGCCTATTATTCATAGTGATTTAGGGATAAGTTCTGCTTCTGCCACCAGCTTGATGATGGTTATTAACTATGTAATTCCGGGGCTGGCTTCTTTCCTCAATCCGATTTTGCGGCGAATGGGAGAAAAACGCCTGAGCGTGATTGCCGGTTTTATGACCAGCTTGTCCAATTTTATGCCGCCGTTGGTGGGGTTCTATGGATTGGCCCACGATCATAAAGCCAGCACCATTGCGGCCAGTGTGATTATATCGGCCTTTGTGTTGCGTTCTGCGGCCAGCGTGTTGCAACAGGTTACCTCCAATATGTTGGTGGCGGCTAACAGCGGTAAGATAGGACAGAAGAAAAAGGCAAACGAAGAAGTGGGCACTTCTCAGGAAAGAGTCTCTTTTAAAGATTTGCTTTCCCGTATGAAAGCGGTATGGAAAAAATCGGACTCTTCGGAAGATATTCGCAACTTGTTGATGTACAACTTGAGCTTTGTGTATAAAAACTTGGGCACGTTATTGTTCCTGGCTTTGCCGTGGATACTCAACAAAGGAATTTATCTTGTGACGGGGCAGGAATCCCATTTGGTATATTCCGTGAGTTTCCCTCTTTTTGGTTTGTACGCTTTGTTTGTGACCATACAAACGCTGCGGGCCAATTTGCGTGATGCCTACACGGTGCCCACAATAGAGAGTGCCACCGAAAGCGCCCATCTTGCTGCTGTAGAAGAAGCAAGCAAGCTGGGGCAAATTATAGCGAAAGAGCATCCTTCCGAGCAGAAAGTAAATGAGCTGTTGGAAAGCATTGCCAAAAAGTTCCAAGAAAAGGCCAATACAGTTGCGGAAGCGGCTCGTAAAGCAGGGAAGAAAAAAGAGGAAATGGCTGCCCTTCGCAAACAGCTTTTGGAATCTTTAGAGATTAAATTTAATGAGGTTTTGTTGCAAGGCTCTGCGTTCGCAGAAAGCCAAAAAATTGCACAAGATTTCTCCGCCATATTACAGCATTTGGAACAAAACCCTGTTTCTCTTAAACAAGTGTTCCTGCACGCGCCCAGCGTAGCGCTTATTACAATGGCTATGACCTTGGCTACCGTGCACGAGTTCACCATTTCCAGTGCATTTGCTATGAACCTGAATAAATTGATTGAAGACGGAGATATGGCCAATCTTTTGGTGGCGGTTTCTTTGTACGTGCCTTTGATTGCAGGCCGCTTGGCCGGTAATTTGATGGCCACGCGTATTAGCTCTGGCACAATGTATCTGCTTTGCAGCAGCTTGTCAGCTTTAGGGACTAGTATTATGCTGGGCGCTGGCGGGAATGTGCCGGTAGCCATAGTGGGTGCGGTAATTACCAGCTTGGGAGTAGGAAACTATTTCTCTCAAATGTATGACTATATCACCAAGAAAAATCCCAAGCTCCAGCGGGAAATATCCGTTATTTTGGCAGTTACTATGGCCTTAGCGGGTGCTTTGACGGTGCCGGCCTCGCATTTGAATGCTTGGTTTGGCGGAGCGAATTTGGACATTTGGTATGCTATGGGAGCGTTACTGCTGAGCCTGTGCACCAGCGCGGGGATGATGCGTAATTCTACTGTAGTAAAGTTTATTAGAAGTTCTTGGCAAAGTGCACAAGAAGCGCTTAAAAAGCATAAAAACCAAGGGGGAGGACCCAACGAAAATAACCAGCCTCCTGTTGACTTGGGTGAGCCGTTGGCTAATTAACTTTAGAACCCCGCTTTAAAGCGGGGTTTTATATGCTGTGGCAAGGAACGTTTGAGCAGACCGCTTGCATAAACAGTAAAGCAGGGTATATTCTTTTTGCCGGGTGAAACCCAAGAGCAACGAGGCAGGCGAAAAGGGGAATAAAAATTATTTCCCGGTCAATTTATGCAGCAGCCGGTCGCTGTAGGGTTGGGGAATATGTATCCCTACCGAGGTAATGCGCCCGGCGTTGGGGCCGTGATAGTCCGAGCCGCCGGTGGCAAACAAATCATATTTGCGGGCTATTTTGAGCAATTCTTGTTTAAGCGTGTAGCTGTGTGAAGGGTAAAAAACTTCTAATCCGTCCAAGCCGGCTTCTTTCCAAACCGGAAAATTCCATACCTCTTGCACCAACCCGGGGTGCGCCATTACGGCAAGGCCGCCGGCTTTTTTAATTTCGCGTATGGCTTCTACTACGGTTACCCCCAGCGAGGGTACATAGCCTACTTGGCCAGGAACCAGAAAACGGCGGAAGCCTTCCTGCCGGCTTGGGACAATTTTTTTCTTTTTCAAAGCATCTGCCACGTGCGCGCGCGACACCGTATTGCCCGCCAAAGAGAAAACATCTTCTTCCGTTAAATCCACTCCGCTGTCTGCAATTTGCTGGATGATTTTTTTAATACGCAGTACGCGGTTTTCCCGGTTTTGTTTTAAGAACTGTTGGAAAGCGGAGTTTGTTAAGTCAATATTATAACCTAGAAAATGCAGATGGTCGTGTTCGCGTGTGCTGATTTCTACGGCGGGCACCCAGTTCAGCTTGTATTTTTCGCAGGCAGTTTTGGCGCGCAAAACGCCGTCCGTAGTGTCGTGGTCTGATAAGGCAAACAATTTTACGCCGGCTTTGCGCGCCGCATAGGCCACTTCCTCCGGAGAGGAAGTGCCGTCGGAAAAGAAAGAGTGCGTGTGCAAGTCGGCTTTAAACATTTAGACGCGTTCCACCGCAGTTACACCGGGCACGGCCTCTTTAATTTTACGTTCCACGACGGCTTTGAGCGTCATTTGGGCTGCCGGGCAGCCGCCGCAACGTCCGCGCAAGCCAACAGTTACGATACCGGTCTTTTCATTCACTTCAATAAGCTGGATGTCGCCGCCGTCGGATTGTAAAATAGGGCGGATTTGGTCTATAACGGCTTGTACTTGTTCTTTCATAAGGTCTCCTAAAAGGGGTTTTCTTTATTATAGCTTTTTTAGCAAAAGGGGGCCGCGCAGGTATAATCTTGCAAAAACAGGCTTAATATATGCTATACTTTTGGGTGCAGAAGAGAGACTTAAATTTTTAAGGAGAAATTTCGTTATGAAAAAAATTGCCGTTTTTGTTTTATTGTCTTGTTTTGTGGCTGCCCCGGCGTTTGCGCAGAAATATGCCAGCGTCAATACGACTAAAGCCAACGTGCGCACCTGCGCCGGCACCAAATGTGCCGTCAAATGGTATGCTTGGAAATATACCCCGGTGCTGATGCTCAAAACCAGCCCGGATAAACAATGGGTGGAAATTAAAGATTTTGAAGGCTTTACCGGCTGGATTTCTTCTTCTTTGCTCAGTCCCAACGGCGGTATGTCTGCCAAGGTGGACTTAAATGTGCGCAAAGGGCCCGGCGTGAGCAATGAAATTGTCTGCACGGTGGAGAAAGGATATCCGTTTAAATACATCTCTAAAAAAGGTTCCTGGATTGAAGTGGAAGATGACCCGGCTGATCCCAAACAGGGTGTGTGCCGCGGTTGGGTGTATAACCAGAACTTGTGGGGCTTTTTCAAACAATAAGCCATTTGCAGGGAGTATCTGCAAAAAGGTATAATATTGGTATGAAAAAGATTTTAACCGTTGTAGCTTTGCTAAGCGTGGTGGCTTGCGTGTTTTGTATAGCGCGCAAAGTCAATGAAGGGCGTTTTAATATTAGCGGTACGGTTACCGTGCCGGAACGTTTAGCCAAGGTGGCCCAGGCGGATAATAACTCCTGCGCTATTATTGTAAAGAACGCGGCCGATGTGCCGGTGGCTATCAAACGGGTGGTGAACCCCAAATTCCCGTTGGAATTTAAATTAGGGGAAGACGACCTGTTAGCAACAGACGTGGCGGGCGATTTGAAATTGGAAGTGCAAATCAACAACCACGGCAAATTGGGTGTGATAAAAGAAGGAGATATTTTTGGTTCGGCTTCTGAGATGATTAAACCCAATGCCAAGAATGTCTTGGTGCAGGCCGACAAAATGACCGGAATGCCCAAATTGGCCCGTAATGTGCGCGGCAATTTTTTCCGCACAGCGGCCCGTTAATAAAATAGAAGCGAAATTTCTCAAGACCCACCGAAAGGCGGGTCTTTTTGTATCGTTCCTACAGAAAAAATTTGCAGGGGTTTAAAACAATCGCAGGCAGCACCACACAGAAGCGCTGGACCGAAGCGGACAAGCCGCAATGGGGCCCTTGACTCTGTGTAAAATAAATAGCACAATAACAATATCTTCAAGTATGGAGGGGGCGCTATGAAAAGAAGTCTATTGTTTTTGGCGGCTTTAGCTGTATCTTCGGCTTTGTGCGCGCAAGAGAACCAAAATTTGGGACGGGAAGATGTCCTGGCCGCTTTTAAAGAATATAATCCCGCTGCGTTGGAGAAAGCGGCTGCGAATCCTGCTTATAATGAGCTGTTAAATAAGGTGGCAAACGCCTATTCCGCCCCGCGTACGGAAGAACGCCTAAATGAGATGTTGGCCTTGGTGCTGAATTTTGACAATTCTATCCGGCTGCAAGCGGCCCGGGAAGAGTATTTTGACGGGCGTACCCTGCAGGAGGTGACTGGAGAAGAACTGGCCGCCTTAGACAGCCGCGTAAGCGAGCAGATTGTAACGGTGGTGGAAGCGGTTTTTGACAATACCTTGGAAATTAAAGAATTGCAGATTGACCGTTATAAAAAGCAGATTAAGATTATTAAAAAAGATAAGGTTTTGTCTCAAGAGCAGAAAAAAGAACTGGTGAAACAACTAAATGAGCAAATTAAAGCCGTTAAGGCGGAAATCAAAACATTAAAGAAAAACTCTAAACAGAAAATTAAAGATACCGCAAAAGTATATTTTGCTGAAATCCGTTCTGATTTTGACAAACAGCAAGCGGCCCAGTTGCATAAAGCCCAAAAACAACAGCTGCAGGCGGAACAATCTGCCGCGCAGGACGTGAAGGCAAACAACAAAAAACCGGTGGCGAAATAACTTTCCCTTTCTCCGTGCGTTGCCCGTTTTAAAGCGGACAACGCACGGTTCTTTTTGTCCAAAAGTTGCAGTTCCAATATATAAATTGATTTAATGTAGTCAAAGCCCTTTTTATAAGGTAGTTTATTTTCAATATACAATAGGATTTCACTATGATTAGAATGGTAATAGATAAGGTGTTTGGCACCAAAAGTGAACGTGATTTGAAAAAAATACAGCATTATGTAGATAAAACCAATTCTTTGGCGGCGGAAATAGAGAAACTGTCTGATGAGGCATTGAAAGACAAGACCCGCCAATTTAAAGAACGTCTGGCCAAAGGGGAAACGTTAAACGATATTTTGCCGGAAGCTTTTGCCGTGGTACGTGAAGCGGCCAAACGCGTAATTGGCCTGCGCCCCTATGATGTGCAGCTGTTGGGCGGCATAGTGCTGCACCAGGGCAAAATCGCCGAGATGGGCACCGGGGAAGGGAAAACCTTGGTTGCCGTGCTGCCCTCTTATTTAAATGCTTTAACCGGCCAAGGCGTGCACGTGGTAACTGTCAACGATTACCTGGCCCGGCGCGACCGCCAATGGATGGGCCCCATTCACGAGTTTTTGGGCTTGACTGTAGGTTATATTAATCACGATATGCCCAATGCCGAACGCCGCGAAATGTATGCCAAAGACATTACCTATGTAACCAATAATGAGCTGGGTTTTGACTACTTGCGCGACAATATGGTCATCACCCGCCAAGACCGCGTGCTCCGCCCGCTGAACTATTGTATTGTGGACGAGGTGGACTCCATTTTAATTGACGAGGCCCGCACCCCGCTGATTATTTCCGGCCCTTCGGAACAAAGCACGGATAAATATTATATCGTCAACCGCTTAATCCCTGCCCTCAAAGTGCGTATGATTACCGAAAACGATGAAGTAAAAGCCAAATATGAGCATATTGATTTGGCAGAAGGCTATGACGCTATTGTAGATGAAAAAAACCACACCGCCACGCTGACGGAAACGGGTATTGCCAAGGCGGAGAAATTTTTAAATGTTACCAACCTCTATAATGATGTGGAATCGGAGTGGGTACACCACATTAATCAAGCGTTGCGTGCCCATCATTTGTATGAAAGAGATGTGGATTATGTGGTAAAAGACGGGGAAGTAATTATTGTAGATGAATTTACCGGACGTTTGATGCCGGGCCGCCGCTGGAGTGACGGTTTGCACCAGGCCGTAGAAGCCAAAGAAGGCCTGCAAATTAAAGAAGAAAACCAGACCTTGGCCACTATTACGTTCCAGAACTTCTTTAAACTGTATAAAAAACTTTCCGGTATGACCGGTACCGCTATGACGGAAGCCAACGAGTTTTGGCAGATCTACAAGCTGGACGTAGTGGAAATACGGCCCAACCGCCCTTCCCAGCGCAAAGATTTCCCGGATTTAGTGTTCCTCAGCGAGAAAGACAAATTCCACGCCATTGTGGAAGAAATTGAAGAACTGTGGAAAAAGGGCGCCCCGGTGCTGGTGGGCACGCGTTCTATTGAAAAATCTGAAAAATTGGGTAATATGCTGCGCGCCAAGGGCATTCCGCACAAGGTGCTTAACGCTAAATACCACGAAATGGAAGCCCAAATCATCAGCCAGGCAGGCCGTAAAGGGGCGGTAACTATCGCTACCAATATGGCAGGCCGCGGTACCGATATTGTATTGGGCGGCAACCCGGCAGAAAAGGCCGAACAGGACTATGTGTTGGGGCAGGGCGGTCTGCACGTGATTGGTACGGAGCGCCACGAAAGCCGCCGCATTGACAACCAGCTGCGCGGCCGCTGCGCCCGCCAGGGGGACCCGGGCTGTTCCCGTTTTTATATTTCATTGGAAGATGAATTGATGCGTTTGTTTGCAAACACCGCCAAGATCAGCTCTATTTTAAGCACCCTGGGTATGAAACCCGGCGAAGCTATAGAGTCGCGCCTGATGAGCCGCCAAATTGAAGGGGCCCAGCGTATGGTGGAAGGACATAACTTTGATATCCGCAAGCATTTGCTGGATTATGACAAAGTAATGAACCAACAGCGTACGGCCGTTTATGGCCTGCGTAACGCTATCCTGGACGGGGAAGATATGACCAGCACCGTCTTAAAAATGATAGATGAAGTGGTGGACGAAATTGTGCAGACGCATTATTTCCCGCGTGACCCGGCAAAATCCAATTTTGAAACGCTTAACGTAACCCTGCGTTCTTTGTTCCCCTATGCCTTTGATTACAATGCAGACAACACCAAAGACAAGAGCCCGGACCAATTAGCGCAGGAAATTATGGATTTGGTGGAAAAACTCTATCACGAGCGGGCGGACTTTTTTGCCAGCCAGGGAGTAAGTTTCCCGGAATTGGAGAGAATGTTGCTGCTGCAAATTATAGACAATGCCTGGAAACAAAATCTCTATGAATTGGACCAACTGCAAAACAGCGTCAGCCTGCGCGGCTATGCCCAAAAAGACCCGCTGATTGAATATCAGAAAGAAGCCTATAAACTCTATAGCGCAATGATGAATAAAGTGCGCGATTTAATGGTAGGTTATATTTTCCGGCTGCAGCTGCCTCCCGTGCGCCAGGCTGTTTCTGCCAAACGGCAAGCGGCCCAGCCAAAAGAAAAAGAAGCCGGCAAGAAAGCCGTTGCGTCCGATCATAAAATTGGGCGTAATGATCCCTGCCCGTGCGGCAGCGGCAAAAAATACAAAAAATGTTGCGGAGCTAAATTATGAATCCGAAAATCAAAGGGATATTTTTGTTGATCTGTGCAGTATTGATTGTGGGGTTGGCGCTGTCTTTCTTTTCCCGCGCTACCCCTATAGAAGTGCAAATGCCGCTGGTAACGCGTGAAATGGTGGACGAAAACCAGGCCGCCATTAAGGCCGCTGCGGAGAAACGCCAAAATGCAGCTGCGGCGCGCAAACGTGCCGAGCTGGAAATGCGTTTGTATCAATGCCAGGCAGACAGCGATTGTATTATTGTGGACAAAGACCCTTGCGGTTGTTTGAAAGGGCCGGAAGGAGTGACGGCGATTAATTCTTCTATGACTTTGGAGTTTTCCCGCTTGGTGCAGGAAAAATCTTCTTTGGCAGAGGTGTGCCCGTCTGTGGCTTCTGCTGAAAAAGAATGCTCCGCTACCGCCCGGCCGGTTTGCCAACAGAATGTTTGTAAGATTGTGTATTAAAGTGTAAAAATGAGCGCGTTACATCGTCCCTATTTGCAAGAAAAAGCCCCCAAAGAGCCCTCCCGCGTGTGGGCTCTTTTGGTGCGTTTAGGGGCGTCTTCTGTGCGTTTGCTGGGTCTTCTGGTTTGTGCTTGTGCTACAGCCGTTTTGTTTAACTTGGCTTACCCCAAACCTTCTTATAGTTTGCTGATGTGGCTGGCGCTTGCTCCGTTCACCCTGGCCTTGGTGTGGGCGCGCAGTTTTTGGGGGAGCTTCTTTTATGGGTGGCTTACGGGTTGGCTGGTTTTTGCCGGGCTGTACCGTTGGGTTTTTATCACGTGTGTAGATGGCGGTGCAATGGGATATGTGTTGGCGTCTGCGGCGTGGCTGGGGTTGGCTGCCCTAATGGCGGTGCAGTTTGCTATTTTTGGAGGCAGCTGTTTTTATTTAAAACGCCTGCAGTGGGCCTTTCCGGTATTGGCGGCATTGGGCTGGGCGGCGTTGGAATGGGCGCACGAAATGCTGGCTACGTATGCGCTGGGGTTTCCGTGGTTTGCTTTGGGCTATTCCCAGTGGAATTTGCCGCAGATTATACAAATTGCTTCTTTTGCCGGAACCGCCGGTGTTAGCTTTTTAGTGGCTTTTGGCGGCATCAGTGTGGGATATGCTTTTGCTACGCCTTATTTGAAACGTGGTTTGGGGCAGTTGGTGCTAGCGGCTGCGGTGTTTTTGGGAACTTATGGGTTTGGTTCGGCGGTTTTATCCCGCCAGCCAGCGCATACGCTTCTTTCGCTGCAAGCGGCGGTTATACAGCCCAATATTGATCAGTATAAAAAATGGACGCCGGAATTTGGACAAGAGATTTTAAACACGATTACCCAAACCGGGGCAGAGTTGGTGGGTAAAAACTTAATGCTGGCTGTATGGCCGGAAAGCGTAACCCCCGGCCCGGTGCAGCAGGAACCGTATCTTTCGCTAATGCAGGGGGTGGCGCAAGCATCTGGTGCGTGGCAGTTGGCGGGCTCCACTCGGGAGGCAGAAGGCAAACAATATGTCAGCGCGTTTTTATTTCCGCCTTCTATACAGCAAGCGGCTCTTTCTTCTTATGACAAAACACACTTGGTTCCCTTTGGCGAATATATTCCGTTTGACGGTTTGGTCCGTCGGCTTTTTCCCCAAGTAACTATATTAGGGGAACTGGGAGCTTTTTCTGCAGGGGAGTGGGAGCAACCTCTTTTGCAGCTGGATCAAATTCCGTTTGGCGTGACGATTTGCTATGAATCCGTCTTTTCCCGTTTATGGAAAGCGCAGGCTAAAGCCGGCGCGCGCTTTTTTGTTAATATCACTAATGATGCTTGGTTTTTTGATACGGACGCCCCGTACCAGCATTTGGCTGTTTCTGTGCTGCGCGCAGTAGAAACGCGCCGGCCGGTGTTGCGCGCAGCCAATACGGGCATCTCTGCAATCATTAGCCCCAGCGGTGAAATTTTGGCCCGCGCAGAATTAAACACCCGTGCGGTCTTGCAAGCGGCGGTGCCGCTGCCGCTGGGCGCTTACGACAGTTTCTATGTGCGCTGGGGGGATTGGTTTGCCTGGGTGTGCGCGGCAATTTATTTTACGATTTTGATTTCCGTTATGGTGTTTGCCTATGAATAATATTGAATTTAAAGATATAGAAAATGCGCTGGCGGATTTGACGGGCCGCATCCAAAAAATCGGCCAAATGGAAAATATTCCTGCCAAACAAAAAGAACTGGCCGAGCAAGAAGCGCTGGCGGCGGACCCTTCTTTTTGGAACGACAATCAAAAAGCCAAGGCCGTTACGCAAAAAATAGACGGGCTCAAAAGCGCTATAGAAACTTACCACTCGTTATGCAAACAATTGGAAGATGCCCAAACTTTGTATGATTTGGCGCGGGAAGTGCAGGACCAAAGCGAACTGCCTTCTTTGGACGCGGCGGTAAAAGAGCTGAAAAAGCAAACTGAAAAAACGGAATTTGAAATCACCCTTTCGGACCCGCACGACAAACTGCGCGCCATTGTGACTGTGCACGCCGGAGCCGGCGGCACAGAATCGTGCGATTGGGCGCAAATGCTGTTGCGTATGTACACCCGCTGGGCAGAACAACACGGGATGAAGGTGTCTATTACAGATACGCTGCCCGGGGAAGAGGCCGGCATTAAAAATGCTTCTATGATTATAGACGGGCCCTATGCATATGGGTATTTGAAAGGAGAAAACGGCGTGCACCGCTTAGTGCGTGTTTCCCCGTTTGACGCCAATGCGCGGCGGCATACTTCGTTTGCTTCGGTGGACGTGCTGCCAGACATTGAAGATGAAATCAATATTGAAATCCCGGAGCGCGATATTGAGCTGGAAACTTCCCGCGCAGGCGGGCACGGCGGGCAAAACGTCAATAAGGTGGAAACGGCCGTGCGCCTGTTGCACAAACCCACTGGCATAGTGGTTTCCTGCCGCATAGAGCGCAGCCAGCTGCAAAACCGTCAGACCGCTATGAAAATGCTCAAAGCGCGTCTGTATGAAATGGAGCTGGATAAAAAACGCGCCGAGGCAGAAAAACGCTATGGTCAAAAAGGGGAAATTGCCTGGGGGCACCAAATCCGCTCTTATGTGTTTATGCCCTACCAGCTGGTAAAAGACCTGCGCACCGATTACGAAACTTCCAACATTACCGGCGTGATGGACGGGGATTTGGACCCGTTTATGTTCGCCTACCTGCGCCACGAAGCCGAGCGCAAAGTATGAGCGGCCTTTATATCCATATTCCCTTTTGCCGGCAGAAATGCCGCTATTGTGATTTTGCCTCTTTTGCCGGGGCGGAAAGCCAAATAGATGTTTATTTGGACGCGTTGGAAAAAGAAGCTTCGTTTTACAGCGGAGCCCGTTTTGATACGCTGTATATAGGCGGCGGCACGCCCAGTTTGCTCTCTGCTCCCCAGCTGGAGCGTTTGTGTGCATTGCTAGAGAGGCATTTTGGGCCGCTTGCGCGCTTTAGCGAAAGCACCCTGGAGGCCAACCCCGAAAGCCTTACTGCCGAAAAATTACACGTACTGAAAGAAGCAGGGCTAAACCGCTTAAGCCTGGGCCTGCAAAGTTTTGACGATGCGGTATTAAAGCGCATCGGACGCATTCACGATGTGCAAGCTTTTCTTTCTGCCTATGCGTGTGCGCGCCGCAGCGGGTTTGAGAATATCAGCGTAGATTTAATAGCCGGCTTGCCGGGGCAAAGCGAACAAGGTTTTTTGGAAGGGCTTAAAAAACTGCTTGCGCTGGGGCCGCAGCATATCTCCGTCTATGGGCTTCAAATAGAAGAGGGCACCCCTTTTTACCGCGACGGCGTGCAAACCGATGAAGATTTGCTCCGCCGCGAGCTGGAACAAACCCATTTTCTGTTGGAGCGGAATGGCTTTACCCACTATGAAATCTCTAATTTTGCCCACACAGGCCGCCAAAGCCAACACAACATCAATTATTGGCGCAACGGGGAATATTTAGGGTTGGGCGCGGCGGCGGCTTCTTACCAAAATGGCACGCGCCGCTGCAATACAGCAGATTTAAAACAATACATAGCGCAAGTACAGGCCGGGCACCTCCCTACTGATTTTTGCGAAACATTGACCGGGTTAGCTAAAGAAGGAGAGCAGATTATGCTGGGCCTTCGGATATTGGGCGGAGTGAAACTCTCGCCGCGCCAGCAACAGCTTTTTGCGCGGGAAATAACCGGCTTAGTGGCGCGCGGGCTGCTGGAGCAGAAAAAGGATATAATAAAATTAACTTTTGAGGGGCTGTTTTTAGCTAACCAGGCGTTTATGGCTTTTGTCGGCCCGTTTGAGGATAAAGAATGCAAGTAACTGCTTACCATACGGCTGTGTTTAAAGAAAAAGAGGATTTGCCTCTTTTTATTTGCCGTCATATAGCGCAATTGGAAGAGGGCGATGTCCTGGTGGTGTCTTCTAAATTAGTTTGCTTGTGGAAGGGGCTCAGCGTCCCCTATCTTAACAAACGTCAAAAGCAACGCTTGATACAAAGCCAGAGTGAGCGGGCCTTAAAAACCAAACTGGCCTGGCTGACTATTAAAGCGGGTATGGTAATGACCAATGCCGGGATAGACGAGTCTAACGCCAACGGTAAATTGCTTCTTTTGCCGCGTGATTTGTACGCTTGCGCCGCTGAGCTGCGCCGGGCGCTGTGTAAAAAATACGGGATAAAAAAACTAGGTGTAATTATTACTGACAGTATGATTTTGCCGCTGCGGGCCGGCGTAATTGGCGCGGCGGCGGCGTATGCTGGCTTTTGCGGCGTGCGCGATGAGCGCGGCAAAAAAGACATCTTTGGCAAAAAGTTGGAAACCACATTGGTCAATTTGGCAGACGCTTTGGCGGCGGCCGCCGCGCTAAATATGGGGGAGCGCAACGAGCAGAAACCGCTTTGCCGCATTAGCGGCGCGCCGGTGCGTTTCGTGCAAAAAACAAACCCGGCGGAAATCATCTATCCGCCGGAGCAAGACTTGTATGCCCCGCTTTTTAAAGCGGCAGGTTTAACAAAAAAGAGGGAAAAAAATGATTAAAAATATTATTTCAGAGTTTAAACAATTTGTCATGCGCGGCAACGTCATTGATATGGCAGTAGGTATTATCATCGGCGGGGCTTTTACCAAAATCGTCAACTCTATGGTGGCTGATGTATTGATGCCACCTTTAGGGCTTTTGATGGGCAAGGTGGATTTTTCCAACTGGTTTATTGTGTTAAAAGAAGGCTCCCAAGCCGGGCCGTATGTTTCTTTGTCTGCGGCGCAGGCGGCGGGAGCTACGACGATTAATGTGGGAAATTTTTTGAACACAATTATTAGTTTTTTAATTGTAGCTCTTTGTATTTTTATGCTGATTAAAGCTATTAACAAGCTGGATAATTTAAAGAAAAAACCGGCCCCAGCCCTGGCCACCAAAGTCTGTCCGTTTTGCTTTAGCACCATAGATATACGTGCAGTAAAGTGCCCGGATTGCACGGCGGATTTAAACAAATAAATTGGTTGTGAAGCACAAAACGCAGCCTTTTTCGGGCTGCGTTTTTCTTAATGCATTGCCTAAAAGAAAAGGATTCGTTTATCCTATGTGGACGTATCTTCTTTTCTTATCCATAGCAGTTATTGGTCAACAGCGGGGTTTTTGTTACAATAAGAATATGATTTACTTTGCACACCGCGGCGCCAGCACGCTCGCTCCTGCCAATTCTTTGCCGGCTTTTGCTTTAGCGCGGCAGCAGGGTTGCACGCATTATGAATTGGATGTGCATTTAAGCAAAGACGGCTGTTTGGTGGTGCACCACGATTATTATTTGGGCACAGACACCACGTGCACGCGGGATATAAAAGATATTACGTTTTCTGATTTAAACCAATGCCGCATCTTGCATTCTTTTGACAAAGAAATTATTGTCCGGCCCCCGCTTTTGCGCGAGGTGCTTCCCGTTATTGTAGAAGATTTGGCTCTTTTAAATGTAGAAATAAAAAACGATGACAATGTGTACCCAGATATTGAAAAAATTATTTGGGAAAGGGCTAGTTCTTTCGGGCCGGAAGCTCTCAAGAAAATGCTTTTCTCCAGTTTTGATTATCCCACACTGCAGCGTTTGCGCAAGATTGCACCGGGGGCACAAATCGGGTTGTTGACGCGAATGTTTGAGCCACAAAAAGCCCGCAATATAGGCGCCTATAGTGTGCATATGAATAAAACGCGCATTACCAAAGAGATTGTAGATCTTTGCCACGCGGAAGGGCGCCAAGTGTTTGTTTATACGGTAAATGACAAATATACGGCCCATTCCTTAGAGCGTATTGGCGTAGATGGTATTTTTACGGATAATCCGGGCCTGTTTTTGCCGGGCAAGCACGAGCTGCCGGAAGAATTGTGCGAAAAATACACGCCGCTGAAATTATCTAAAAAAACCAAAATTCCCCGTTTTTGATGTTACTTTGCGCAGCAATTATACGGGCACTTGTCCGTATGGTCCTGTTTGTTCTAGGTCAAGAGCGGGGGAACCATAGAATACGTATTTAATGGGTGGCGCGGGCACAAAGCCTGTTTTGACGTTGTAAAAAGTGGGTAAGGCTGAAAAAACAAAACGCTTGCGCGCAGTATCAAGTCGTTAAAAGACAATAAAAAACCCGCCTTTTGGGCGGGTTTTTGACGGATAAATGTTAATAGTCGTATCCGCTGTAGGAAGAAGAATAGTCTGAAGTGGTACCGCTGTCCACTTCGGCGGAGCCGCTTTGATAGCCATAATACTGGTCTGGTGAATAGCGGCGCGGTTTTTCCCATAAACGTTTGGTGGTGCGGTAATCGCGTTCGCTGGGTACGCCCGGCACTTTGGGCTGGGTACGTTCATCAAAGAAATAAACATTCTTTTGGGTGTCGGGCTGCACATCAAAAATATAATTGGACTCTATGCTGGGTTTGGCTTCGCGGCGCTCTTGAAAAGCTTGCCGGTCCAAGTCCTCCAAGTAGTCCTCTTCGGTTAAATAAATTTTGCGTTGGTAGCGCTGGGAGTCCTGGTCTTTGGAATTGGCCGAAGAGCAAGCAGCCAGACCAAGGCACATAGCAGACAATACAGCTAAATGAATGAAGGTTTTCATAAGTTCTCCTTTAAGCCTTTCTTTCCCCTGATAATATAATGTTTTCAAGCAAACACGCAAGCGTTACGGGGCCCACGCCGCCGGGTACGGGGGAGATTTTGCAGCCCTTATCAAGCAGCTGCTGCGTGCAGGCATCGCCACACAAGCGGCCCTGCGGATCTAGGTTGGTGGCAATGTCTATTATTGTTGCGCCCGGTGGTACGTTTTGCGGTGTCAGCAGCCCCGGGTGTCCGGCTGCGGCGCAAATTAAATCGGCGTTTTGCAAAGAAAAAGCCAAATCCCGCGTGCAGGTGTGACAAATCTTTACGGTGGCGTTGCGGCACGTTAGTAAATGGGCCAAAGGTCTGCCTACGGTGGGGGAGCGGCCTATTACGACGGCTTCTTTTCCTGGCAGTTCTATGTTGTGCGCGTCCAGAAGCCGTATCACCGCCATAGCTGTGCAGGGTACAAACGTGGGCAAGGCTTCTATGTCCTGCCACGTTTTACATAAAAATAAGTTTCCGGCAGATACATTGGACATTCCGTCAATGTCTTTTTCCGGGGCGATAAAATGGGTAAAACCGCTTTGGGCCAAAGCCGGCGGCAAAGGGCGCGGAATTAAAATAGCGTCAATGTCCGGTTGGGCAGAGGCTTTTTGTAAAAGGGACAGAAATTCTTTTACCGGGGTATTTTTGTTAATTTCATATACTTGGCAGCGCACTCCCAGTTTTTCTGCGGCCTGTACTTCTTTTTTTAAATACACATAAGCGCCATAGTCGTCGGTGGAACCGACGGCAAAAAGCGATATGGGCCGCCCCAATTTTTGCGCAACTGCTTCCGCCCGTGCCGCCAGCGGCGCGCGCAGGGCTGCAGCTAATGTTCTGCCTTCTAAAATCATATATATATGATATCAAATTCGGCCCCGGGTCCGCCGCTGCTCTTGGGTGGGCGCCAAAGCAAAGTATGGCGAAAGGTTGAAAATTAGGGTGGCAGGCAAACACCCTGGCCTCGCTCTTGTGCGCGGTTTGAAATGGGGTGTAAGAGTGCTGAAAACTATGGAAACAGGCAAGGCCTCCGGCCTGCCTCTGCCGTAGCTTTTGGGTGCGTGGGCGGCTGCGTTATACCGCTGTGTGCACCAAATCTATAGAAGCATCTGCTCAACCCGAATGCCAGAGGACAGAGCTATGCGGGGCTTGTAAAAGGGCGTATAGGCTATGCCTGCAGCTTAGCCTGACAAATGCGTTCTAGGAAATGATAAAATATACATATACTTTAATCTATACCGCTTGGTGTGCCCGGCGGACTCTTTTGGAGGGCGTATGCCTATTTGGATTTTTCGCTTTTCTACGCTGATTGCGTTTCCGTTTTTAACCTATGATTTTATTGATAAAGATCCCTTGTCTTTGGCAGCAGGCTTGTTGTGTGCGTTGATTGTTATTATTGCCGAAGCGGTGTTTAAGCGGCTGCGGCTGATTAAAATTATGATTGCCTGTTCCGGCTTTTTATTGGGCTATTTGTTATTTGTTTTTACCGATTATGCAGTGCAAAATTTCTCCAATTCCAGTTCTTTGGCTTGGTGGGTGGATTACGGCCGCCAGGTAGAAATCGGCTTGATTGTGTTTGGGGTGTTGGCCAGTTTGTTTAAATCGCGTGATTTGGAAGGGCTCTCTTACAAGGGCCGCCATTTAAAAGTGGCCGACGTCAGCGCACTAATGGACGGGCGCATTGTGGATCTGTGCGAGATTAATTTTCTGTCCGGTATTATCGTTATCCCGGTTTTTGTGCTGGAAACGCTTAACAAAATGGCCGCTTCCAAAGACCCGCTGGAGCGCGCCAAAGGCCGCCGCGGCTTAGACGTGGCCACCCGTTTGCAGGAACTCAAAGAAATTGCGGTGCGCGTAACGTCTAAAACCCCCAAAGCGGAAAACGATGTGGAACGTGTGGTAAAACTGGCCAAAAGCTTTGATGCTGAAGTGGTAACGCTGGATTTTAACGTCAATAAAATTGGCGCTTTATATGATGTAGTCGTTTTAAATATTGCCGATTTGGCCACCGCTTTAAAGCCGGTGGTACTGCCGGGGGAAACGATGTCTCTGTTTATTATGAAGGACGGCAAAGAAAAGGAACAGGGCATCGGGTACTTAGACGACGGCACAATGGTTGTGGTAGAAGATGGACGTAAATTCATTGGCAAACGGACCGAGGTTTCTGTCTATTCCATTTTGCAGACTTCTTCGGGCCGTATGATTTTTGCTAAAACTAAATAGGACAGCGATGCAAGAAGAGCTAACTTTTGCCGCCGCGGTAATTGTAGCCGGCGGGCTAGGCAAGCGGATGGGCCGCCCCAAACAGTTGTTGCCTTTGGCGGGCCGGCCGGTGTTGGTGCGTGCGGTGGAGGCATTTAAAAAGATTCCGTCCGTGCGGCAAATTGTGGTGGTAACCGCTGCAGAGAACCGCGAAACCCTCAAAAAATTTTTCCCTGATTTAATTTTTGCCCAACCGGGGCCGACCCGTATGGCTTCGGTCATCAATGGCGTACAACTATTAGACCACCGGGTACAGGCCGTAGCCGTGCACGACGGGGCGCGCCCGCTGGTGGACCCGCAGGCCGCCGCCCGTTGTTTGCGGCGCGGTTTTGCAGATGGGGCAGCGGTGCTGGCTGTGCCCGTTAAAGATACAGTAAAACAGGTGCGTTCCGGCGCGGTGGAACAGACGCTGGAGCGCAGCAGTTTGTGGGCGGCTCAAACGCCCCAATGTTACCGGGCGGAAATTCTGCGCCGGGCTTTAGACAAATTTGGACATTTGCAGGACGCTACCGATGAATCCCAGTTAGTAGAACGGCTGGGTGTAAGCGTCAAGATAGAACCCTCTGATTATAGAAATTTAAAAATTACCACGCCGGAGGATTTAGTAATGGCGGAAGCATTTTTTAATACCTCCGCCCGTCAACGCACGGGCTTTGGCTTTGATTTGCACCGAATGGCGGCGGGCCGCAAGTTTATTATTGGCGGCGTGGAACTGCCGCACAGCAAAGGTTTTGTGGGCCACAGCGACGGCGATGTAGTGCTGCACGCAGTGTGCGACGCGATATTGGGTGCGCTGTGCCAGGGGGAAATCGGCCTGCTTTTCCCGCCGTCCGACCCTGCTATAGAGGGCATAGACAGCCGGAAAATTGCCAAGCGCGTGCTGCAAATTGTGCGCGAAAACCAGGCGCAAATTACGCATATGGACGTTACCCTAATTACCCAAGAGCCCAAAATCAGCCCGCATTATGCCGCGGTGCGTGCCTCTTTGGCTCAAATTTTTGAAATGAACGAAAAAGACGTAAGTTTTAAATCTAAAAGCCACGAACACGTGGGCGAAATAGGCCGCGGGGAAGCGGCTATGTGCCACGCGGTGGTAAGTTTGATTATTGGAGAAAGCAAATGAAAAAAACCCTTTTATTTTGCACCTTGGGCGCTTTGTTAACAGCTGCCTGCAGCACGGTGGACTATACCTCTAACCGCAAGCTCAAAGGCATTGACTATTCCTCCTATGAAAATCCGTCCGGTTTTATGGGAGATAATTATTACGGGGAACTGCCCGCCCCCAGCATTTTAGATGAATATGGTCAGCCGCAGGAAGAAACCGTAGATGAAAGCCAGGACTTTACTTCAGAGGAAATTGCCGCTTCGTACGGGCGCTATACCGATGTAACGGTGGTGGCGGCGGCCAAGCGGGTCAAGCTGGGCTCTTCGGCTAATTCCAAAAATATGGCCCTTTTTCAAAAAGCGTTAGATGAGGCTTATAAACAGGCGCTGCGCACCTACCGTCCGGCAGGATTTACCTACTCTATCGCCAGTGTAGGAGCGGTCAATCCGCTCTCTGACATTGAAGTGAGCTGTATCTTAGGCGAACAGGCCGCCAACGAAGTGGGCCAAAGCACCTGCAATCTGTTTTTTGACACATTGGTAAAACAATACAACACGTTACTAAAAGAGGCGCAGAACAATGCAGCTTTATAATACCGAAACCCGCCGCAAAGACACTTTTACCCCGCTTCACAGCCAAGAAGCTACGATGTACTGCTGCGGCCCCACGGTCTACAATTATGCGCACATCGGCAATATGCGTACCTATATTTTTGAAGATTTGCTGGCGCGCACCATTCGTTTGAATATGCCGCTTAAACACGTGATGAACGTGACCGATGTGGGGCACCTGGTTTCTGACGGGGACGAAGGGGAAGATAAAATGGAAGTGGCCACCACGCGCGAAGGCAAAAGCGCCTGGGAGATTGCCAAATTCTACGAGCAGAAATTCTTTGAAGATTTTGACGCTTTGCACTGCACCCGCCCTACGGTTATCAGCCGCGCCACGGCACATATACCGGAAATGATTGCCCTGGTAAAAACGTTGGAAGAAAAGGGCTACACCTACCGCACTTCTGACGGGATTTATTATGACACGTCCAAATTCCCCCGCTACGACGCTTTGGTGGGCCGCAGCCGCTTGGAAGGCTTGCGCGGCGGGGCGCGGGTGGAAATGAGTGACGAGAAGAAAAACCCCACCGATTTTGCCCTGTGGAAGTTTTCCCCCAAAGACAAAAAACGTCAAATGGAGTGGGACAGCCCCTGGGGGGTTGGCTTTCCGGGGTGGCATATAGAATGCTCCGCTATGGCGATGAAGTATTTAGGCCCGACGGTGGACATTCATTGCGGCGGCATAGACCACGTGTCCGTGCACCACACCAATGAAATTGCCCAAAGTGAAGCCGCCACCGGCCAGCAATATGTGCGTTTTTGGGTACACGGGGAATTTTTGGTGTTGCGTGCGGGCAAGATGTCTAAGTCCGGCGGTACGTTTGTCACGCTGCAAACTTTGCGCGATAAAGGCTATGACCCGTTGGATTACCGCTATTTGTGTTTGATGGCGCATTACCGCACTCAGCTGGAATTTACCTATGAGGCGCTAGACGCCGCACGCAAAAGCCTGCAAATTCTGCGCCGCGAAGCCGCCAAAGCCGCTGAAACGGCGGACCGCCAGGCGGCTGTCTTGACGGCGGCATTGGAAGAAGCCAAAAACCGTTTCCGCGCCGCTATGGAAGATGACTTAAACGCCCCCAAAGCCTTAGCTACTGTGTGGGAATATATGCGCGGGGCGGAACTGAACGCGGCAGAAAAAGTGGAGTTTTTGCGGTTTGCTGACGGTATTTTAGCTCTGGATTTATTCCGCGCGCCGCAGCCAGAACAGAGCGAAGAACTGCCGCCGCAAGTGCAGGAGTTGCTGCAGCAGCGTGCCCAGGCCCGCGCGGCAAAAGATTATAAAAAATCTGACGAGCTGCGCGCCGCTTTGGCTGCCGCCGGCTACAGCGTAAAAGATACCCCGCAAGGACAGAAAACGGAGAAAATAAAATGAATAAAATAACCGCTGAATTTATCCGCCACATTCCCAAAGCGGATCTACACGTGCATTTAGACGGGTCGCTTCGTTTGTCCACCCTTATTGAGCTGGCTAAAAAGGAAGGGGTGGAACTGCCCGCTTATACCGAAAAGGGGCTGCGCGAAAAAGTATTTAAAAAACAATATGCCTCTTTGCCGGAATATCTGCAGGGGTTTAATTATACCACCGCTGTGATGCGCAATAAAGAAAATATAGAACGTATTGCCTATGAGCTGGGCCAAGACGCTATTGCCGAAGGCGTGCGCTATATGGAAGTGCGTTTTGCTCCGCAGCTGCACGCCAGCGAAAATTTGTCCGTAGCGGGGGCGGTGCGCGCGGTGGTGGCGGGTTTGAACCGGGCACAAAAAGAGCATAACGGCCAAGCTGACGTAAAAAGCGGCAAAGATTTACCCTTTTATTTTGGCGTTATTGTGTGCGCTATGCGCAGTTTTAATGCTTTTATGTCGCCGTATTATAAAAACCTTATTGGGGCGCTGTCGCAATATTCCAAGTCGGAAATTTTTGGAGTGGCGTCGCTGGAGCTGGCGCGCCTGGTGGTCAAACTGGCGCGGGAAGAGCATTTGCCTGTGGTGGGCTTTGATTTGGCGGGCGAAGAGGCCGGCTACCCCGCTTCCGACCACGTAGAAGCCTATAAATATGTGCATAAAAACTTTATGCGCAAAACGGTCCATTCCGGCGAAGCCTACGGCCCGGAATCTATTTTCCAGGCTATTACGGACTGCTACGCCAACCGCATTGGCCACGGCACGCATTTGTTTGACGCGGAGATGATTAAAGACCGCAAAGTCAAAGATAAAAAAGCCTATGTGGAAGCCTTGGCAAACTATATCGCCAGCGAACGCATTGGCGTAGAGGTCTGCCTGACCAGCAATTTGCAAACGTTGCCGGAAATCAAATCGGTTTCCAAGCACCCGGTGCGGGAAATGATTAAGCGCGGTCTTTCGGTCAGCATCGCCACAGATAACCGCCTAGTGTCTAATACGACAGTTAGCAAAGAGCTGGAGCTGCTGGTAAAGCATATCCCGCTGACGCGCAAAGAGTTTAAAAATATCGTTATAGCCGGCTTTAAAGGGGCGTTTTTCCCGGGTAGTTATATGGACCGGCGTATTTTTGTGCGCCAAGTCAGCAACCGCTATGATGAACTGGTAAAAAAGTATTTGGACTAAAAATCTGATAAAAAAGACGTATAGAACAAACAAACTACAGAGAAAGAGGTGCTGCTAGTGAATAGGCAAAAAATAAAAAATAAGAACTCTTTAAACACAAAGGGTTTTACTCTCATTGAGCTATTAGTGGTGGTATTGATTATTGGTATTTTGTCTGCTATTGCGTTGCCGCAATATACAAAGGCTGTCACTAAAGCCCGCTTTGCAGAGGCAATGATTAATTTAAAAGCCATTGCAGAAGCAGATAGACTGTGCCGTTTGGAAACAGATGCCGAAATGTGTAAAATTACAGACTTGGCGGTGACGATCCCTGGTACAGCAAATGAAGAAGACGCTACTATCACTACAGATAATTTTTTATATCGTGCTTCTGCCAATCCGGGAGGTGGACAGGCTCAAGCTTTATATCTGAAAGAGGATGTTTGTATCTCTATTTCAGATGATTGGGAGTTTGGAATTGTACAAAACGATGGATGTGTCGAAAAAGCGGCTTCTTATGATTACTCTAAATTATTGAACCTTCCTGAAACAGGCTCTCCTTGTTGTTAGTTTTTATAAAAACCCCCGCTTACAAAGCGGGGGTTTTTTATTCTTCGTCAATCTTCAGCATAGCCACAAACGCTTCCTGCGGTATGTTTAAACTGCCGATAGACTTCATACGCTTTTTGCCTTCTTTCTGTTTTTCCAGCAGTTTGCGTTTGCGCGTAATATCGCCGCCGTAGCATTTGGCAATGACGTCTTTGCGGTAGGCGGGTATGGTTTCGCGTGCGATGACTTTGCCGTTAATGGCCGCCTGCACCGCCACTTCAAATTGCTGCCGCCCGATAAGCTCTTTGAGTTTGGCGCACAGCGCACGGCCCTGGGTTTGGGCTTTGTCTTTATGTACCACCACAGACAGCGCGTCCACCGGCGTGCCGTGCAGCAGAATTTCCATCAGCACCACATCAGCACTGCGGAAGCCCGCCACCTCATAGTCAAAAGAGGCGTAGCCTTTGGAAACGGATTTGAGCTTATTATAAAAATCAATCACCATTTCGCCCATTGGCATTTCATACTTGATGATAACGCGCTGGTTGGACAGGTGCTCCATATCCATAAAGGTGCCGCGTTTTTCTTTCAACAGCGTCATCACCCCGTCCATAAATTCCACCGGCGTAACAACTGTAATATGAATGACCGGCTCTTTAATATCCACAATATCGCCGTGTGGGGGGAAGTTGGCCGGGTTGTCTATGATTTTATAGCCCGGGTCGTCGGGTGCGTCGGGCAAGGCCGCCAGCTCCTGCGGGTGGTTTTTGCGCGGGGTAAATTTGACGTGATAGACCACATTGGGTGCGGTGGCAATCAGGGAGAGGTTAAACTCCCGCTCCAGCCGTTCTTTGACAATTTCAATGTGCAAAATGCCCATAAACCCTAAGCGGAACCCAAAACCCAGCGCTTTGGACGTTTCGCTTTGGTAATGGAAAGAAGAATCAGATAAATTCAGTTTTTCCAACGCGGTGCGCAGCAAGGGGAAATCCGTCGTTTCTACCGGGAAGATGCTGGCAAATACCACCGGCTTGGCGTCTGCATAGCCCGGCAGCGGCGTTTGGGCGGGGCGGTCGGCCAGGGTAACCGTATCGCCTACCTTGACCTGGTGAATGTCTTTGATGCCCGCCACCAGATAACCCACTTCGCCTGCGCTTAAAGAAGCCGCTTTATGCAGCTGTTTAGGCGTCATAAAACCCACTTCTTCCACTTTGTAGCTGGCGCCGGTAGCCATAAAGCGGATGGTTTGCCCGGCTTTTACGGTGCCGTCCACAATGCGCACATACATAATGACGCCGCGGAACGGGTCGTAAAAAGAGTCAAAAATCAACGCGCGCAGCGGCGCCTTGGGGTCGCCCTGTGGGGCAGGGATATCGGCAACAATGCGGTCCAAGAGATGTTCTATACCCATACCGGTTTTGGCGCTGACGCGCTCGGCTTCCACCGGCTCACGCAAAATGTCCCACAGCTGTTCTTCCGAAGCGTCGGCATCGGATTGGGACAGATCTACTTTGTTCATTACGGGAATAATTTTCAGCCCCAAGCTTTGGGCCAAATGCGCGTGGGCCACGGTTTGCGCTTCCACCCCTTGCGAAGCGTCCACCAACAGCAGTACCCCTTCACAGGCGCGCAAAGAGCGGGCCACTTCATAAGAAAAGTCCACGTGTCCTGGGGTGTCAATGAGATTTAAAATATAGTCTTTATATTGAATGCGCACGGCCTTGGCTTTAATCGTGATGCCGCGCTCACGCTCCAAGTCCATACCGTCTAGCAGTTGGGCTTGCATTTTGCGTTTGGGCACGGTGCCCGTGTCTTCCAATATGCGGTCAGAAAGGGTGGTTTTGCCGTGGTCTATATGGGCCACGATAGAAAAATTACGAATCTTCATCTTGGTTCATTTGCTCTACTAAGCTGCGTATCTCTTCTGAGGAGGAGGCCAGCAAGGCCGCTTGGGCCGTGTCGGAGCAGGCTTCAAAATTTAAGTTGCGTATGCGGTTTTTAATGCGCAAAAACATACGCGGCGGCACAGACAGTATATCCACTTCCAGCCCCAGCAGCATAGGCACCATTTTAACATCGGAAGCAATTTCCCCGCAAATACTGACGGGGCGGCCCCGCTGGTGGGCGGTTTGGATAATTTGGTGTATCGTGCGCAATACGGCTGGGTGGCACGGGTCGTACATATGTGCCACTTCCGGATTGACGCGGTCCACCGCAATTAAATATTGTATCAAGTCATTGGTGCCTATGGAAAGAAAATCTATATCTCCTATCATACCGTCCAAAGCAATAGCGGCGGAGGGCACTTCAATCATAGCTCCCAGAGCAATTTTGTTAACAGGCTTCTTTCCTTCTTTGGCAAATTCTGCCAGCGCTTTATTGAGTGCGTCGCGCACGTGGCGCACTTCTTCTACGGAAGACACCATCGGAATCATAATTTTAATTTGCGCGGGCACTTCGCAGGCAGTGCGCACAATGGCGCGCAGCTGGGTATGCATTAATTCGGGATTTTTTAAAAATAAGCGGATACCGCGGCAACCCATAAAGGGGTTGTTGTCTTTGTCAAATTCGTCCAGCGGGAAATCGGGTATTTTGTCGGCACCCAAATCCGCCAGGCGGATAGTGACGGGGCGCATATCAAACTTTTTGGCGGTGGAGAGATAAATCTGGTATTGCTCCAGCTCGCTGGGGGGCTGGGGAATATTCATATATAAAAATTCGGTACGCAGCAGCCCCAAGCCATCCGTAATCAGTTTTTTATTTTCTTTTGTATCGGTGCGCGGGTCAAAGTTCACCATCAGCTTGAAATTGCGCCCGTCCCCAGTAACAGTGGGCAGGTGATTGATGGTTTGCAGCAGAGATTCTGCCTTTTTAATTTCGCGCTGGGTTTTTTTGTACCGGGCCAGGGTATAGCGGTCCGGACTGATAATCAGCAGGCCGTTTTCCCCGTCCACAATCACGGTGTCCCCTTCTTTTACTTGTTTGGCTGCATTAGACAAAGCCACTACTGCAGGCAACTTTAAGCTCTGCGCCAAAATGGCGGTGTGGCTGGTTTTGCCGCCCAAATCGGTACAGAAACCTATAATTTGGTTTTCTTGCAGGCTGATAGTGTCTGAGGGAAATAAATCGTGGGCAATTAAAATAGACGGGCGGCGGATAGAGGCCCAGAAAGCTCCTTTGTTTTCCTGCAAATTGCCCACCAAACGCTTGCCGACGTCAAAAATATCATTGCGTCGTTCTTTAAAAAACGGGTCGGATACTTTGTCAAAGGAAGACGCCAACTCCTGCAAAGTTTGGAAAATAGCCGCCTGCGCGGAGAAATGCTCTTTTTTTATTTTGGCGATGGTGGCATCTTTGAGCATCGGGTCTTGCAAAATCATCTTATGCATAGACATCAGGTTGGCATATTCGCCCCCTAAGGTGTCGCGCAATTTTTTTTCGTTGGCGTCCAAATCCGCCAAGGTTTTTTCTACGGCCCGGCCAAATTTTCCGATTTCGCTTTTTACTTCGGTAGCTTCTATATGTTGGTTTGCTACGGCAAAATCCGCCGTGGGCAACAATACAGCCGGCCCAATGGCCACACCGGGACTGGCGGGAACTCCTTTGATTACAAACATTTAGATTTCCTCATTAAATTTATCTGCAAACAACTGGGTAATAGCGGCACAGGCTTCTTTTTCATCTTTTCCATCGCAGCTCAAACGCAAAGTAGAACCATATTCGGCGGCCAGCATCATCACCCCCATAATGCTTTTGGCGTTAATCTCTATGGGGCCTTTGGCAATTTTAATATCACATTCAAAATTACCTGCCGTTTGCGCCACCGTAGCAGCCGGGCGGGCGTGCAGCCCCAAGCGGTTAATAATTTTGATTTCTTGCGTAATCACAGAAAATGGTCCTCTTAAAAGAAACACACAATATTAAAAATCAGTACGGCCGTGATATATAAATACACATTGGGAATGCGCAGCCGGCGTGTAATAAAAGAAAACATCACGAAAAATAATACCAATACCGCCCGGGCTACAAAATTTACATCTACGCGGATGCCGTTGAAAAAGCGGTACACGCCAAACAGAATCAATCCCACCGCAAAGAAAATGCCAATACGTTTGGCATTATAAATCGTGCGGTTCCAATCAAAGCGTGTCAGACCAAAACAAGAGCTATCATCTGATTCATAGCCAATTTTTATTCCTTGCCAGCGCACAAACAATGCCACCGTATTATAAACAAAAAAGGCAACTGCTCCTGCCGTAAAGCCGTAGAGAATGGATACGGGGGGCATTTCTTCTATCTCAAAAAAATCCACCCCTAAAAGCATCCAAATAAATATGGCTAAGAGCAAAGTCAGCGGCTTGATAGACCCCCAAAACAACCGGTCCCCAATAGAGGCAGCCGTAATAGAAAGCCCACGCCGGGCACCGTTCCATTCGGCCACTTGTTCTTTATAATCGGTAACGGATTTGGCCCGGGCAATGTTTTCTTCCAGGTGCGCCATTGCCCCAAAGCAAAAAGAGGCCATCACGGGATGGGTATTAAATGCTTCTAAATACCGATTAAGCACAGTAGGCAAGGCTTCTGGGTCATTTTTGTATAAACGCCGCAAAAACGGCATCATTACCAAGGCAAAACCCAAGTTCTGATATTTAACATAATTCCAGCCGGCTTGCAGGAAAAAAGAGCGGAAGAACATATTCATACGGAGCCAAAAGGGCATATTCTTACCTCGTCTTAAGCCGGAAGGCCGGAATCAGCGCCGCCAGCCCAATCCAAGGAACGGCCAAATAGGCCAGGCGGAACGCAAAATGCGCCTTGGCGGAAATATAGGGATATACCATAAACATCAGCTGGGAGCTCCCCCACGCCAAGACGGAAATAAAAACAAAAGTCATTAAAAAAGACAACAATAAAGCCGCCGCGATAATACGTTTAATATCGGTTGGTTTGCGACCGATGCGTTTTTCCAGAAAAATCAGCCAGTTGAAGCGGGTTTTACGCAGCAAAGCATCAAAAAAGGAATATAACACGGCGCCTAATACTCCTATAAAAAAACCAAAATACAAATCTATGCCTTGGGCGTATAATAGGATTGGGAGCACCGTGGCCACTACACCGCTGGGGGGGATAATGCCGCCAAGGGGTGAAATGTCGGCAAACAAAAGCTCAGCAAAAATACCCACCTGTACGCCGGCCGCCATATCCCCGGTTAAACACCCAAAAATGGGCCCTGCAATAATGGGACGCGAAAGAAGCAGCTGGAACGCATAGGTGGTATCCAGCTCCAGCAGTGCTGCCAAAACGCATAGTAAAATTAAAGATAACGTCATACGATGTTTTCTTTTACGGAAATAGACTTGGAACTGGGCACGGCCCGGGTTTCAATGTCTATTCCCAAATCGCTCAATATGCGCAGCGTTCTTTTGTCTGTGGCGTCTAAAAATACGTTTTCCGCCAGTTTCTGCGCCCCTTCTTTAAAATGCATCCCGCCAATGTTTAATGATTTGATTTGCAGCCCGTCTTCCAAAAGCGGGTTTAAGTCCTGTAAAGATCCCATTAGCAGAAAAATGCGTTTTTTGGACGCACTCATATACCCTACGCACCGCGCCGGATCCAGCACCGTCAGTTCATATTCAAACGGCAGCGACAGGCGCAATAGATTTTTATTCACGCGGTTTTCCCGCTCACGGGGGCAGGGAATAACCACCTCGTCAATATTCAGTTCGGGCAGCCAGGCTTGCACGATTTGTCCGTGTATCAGCCGGTCGTCCACCCGCGCAAAAACAATAGGCATATTACAGCCCCTTAATTAAAAGCTCCGTTGCGTTGATTACTGCCCGTTTGCCGTCTGCTTCAATTTTTTCCGCCAATTCTTTGGCCGCCAGTTTTTTGCGGCTGTTTAAAGCGGTCAGCAGCATACTGAGATTCATCCCCGTAATCACGTGGCATTTGGGGTTTTCTTTGGTGGCTGTTAAAGCGATATTGGTGGCGCTGCCGCCAAAAATATCGGTCAACACAATAGCCCCGTCCGTTGCATCTGCAAGGAGATTTTTTAGTTCTTGTGCGCCCTGCTCCACAGAGCTGGACGTCGTAACCGAGAGCGTCTGCACGCCTTCGGCGGGCTTGCCCAAAATTTGGGCTGCCGTGGCCAACATTTCCGCAGCCAAATGGCCGTGGGTTACTAAAATGAGTTTTACCATATTATAATCCTATATCCCTGTGAAATTCCGACGCACTTAACCCTTGTTTGCGCAGCGTTTCCGCCAGTTGGTGCGCCATAAATACGCTGCGGTGTTTGCCGCCGGTGCAGCCGATGGCGATGGTCAAATAGCTTTTCCCTTCTTTAATGTATTTGGGAATGAGGTATTTAATCAAATCGGCAAAGCGGTCAGCAAATTCCTGTGACTCTTTAAAAGACAAAATATAATCCTGCACGGCTTTATCCAGCCCGGTTTTATTTTTCAGTCCTTTTACATAATATGGGTTGGGTAAAAAGCGTACGTCCATTACAATATCTGCTTCTTTTGTGATACCATTTTTAAAGCCAAAAGACACAACGGAAATTTGCATTTCCCCTTCTTTTTTGAGTTCCAGCAAGGCGGAAAGCTTTTCTTTGAGTTCCCCTAATTTCAAATCCGTTGTGTCAATCACTTTGTCGGCTGCAATTTTAATAGGGGTTAATAACTCGTGTTCGTGAGCAATGGCCGCCGCCAGTTTTTTATGCAGCGGATGTTTGTGCTTGGTTTCTGAGAAACGGCGTATCAGGCATTCTTCCGAAGCGTCTAAAAAGATAACTTTTGGGGAAAAATCGTCTTTAGTCAGATTTTTAAGCATAGCCGGCAGCTCGCGCAGGCGTTCCCCTTCCCGCACGTCCACCCCTAAAGCTACGTTTTGCAATTCGGGCCTTTCGGTAACGTAAGCGGCAAACTGTTTAAAAAGGGCCAACGGCAAGTTATCTACACAATAAAACCCGAAATCGCCAAAAATCTTCAGCGCCTGGCTTTTGCCCGCGCCGCTCATACCGGTAATAATAAACAGTTTTCTTTTAGCTTGCATTGTTTTTGGTGGTTGCCCGTTTCATACGGTCCAGCATACGGCGGCTAAATTCCTTGGCGGAAAAAATACCTTGCGCCTTAAGCTGCTGGTTTAAGGCGGCCACTTCTATCAGCACCGCCAAATTGCGCCCCGGGGTAACCGGCAGGCGCAGACAGGGTACTTCTAAACCTAAAATTTCCGAAGTTTTCTGTTCTACCCCCAAACGGTCTATATTTTTGACCGGCGGGGTGAGCACTACTTCCAAATCTATGGCCATTTCGTCTAGGGTGGACCCTACCCCAAACAAAAGCTCTACATCTAAAATCCCCAAACCCCGCACTTCCATATAGTGTTTGAGCATTTCAGGGCAAGAGCCTACCAAAAAACGGCCCCAGCGTTTTTGTACTTCCACCACGTCATCAGCCACTAAAATGTGCCCCCGCTTAATCAACTCCAGCGCGCATTCGCTTTTGCCAATGCCCGCTTCCCCCCGGATGAGCACGCCAATACCGCTGACGTTTAAGAGCACCCCGTGCAAGTGGGTCACGGGGGAGAGCTGCTCATCTAAAAAGCGGGAAAATTCCGCCACAAACGCGGCAGATTCCATAGTAGTTTTCAGCACCGGCACGTCCGCTTCCAAACAGGCTTTTTTAATGGCTGGAAAGGGGTCTTGGTCGGCGGCCATAATTACACAGGGCACCCGCCCTTTGCCTAGCATCTTGGCAATGTTGGCCTTTAAAAGCGCCGGCTTTTCTTTGGCGCAAAAAGCGTGTTCCCCTTTGCCAAATACCTGAATGGCGTTGGCGCGGAAATGGTCCAAGTGTCCGCACAAAGCCAACCCCGGGCGGTTAATGCTGGGGGTGGTAATCTCGCGGTGCACATATCTTTTACCGCAAACCAGCTCCAGGTGAAGACGTTTCACCTGGAGCAGTTCGCTGACTGTTACGGATTTGGTAAATTCCTGCACCGCTGCCTCTGTTATTTTTTCTTAACCGGTTTAATCAGCCCGTATGTGCCGTCTAAGCGTTTGAAAATCAGGTTGATTTGTTTGGAATCTTCGTCCAAGAACATCCAGAAGGAATAGCCCAGGCGTTCCATTTCGTAGGCGGCGTCTTCCGGGTTCATCGGGGTAACTTCCACCTGCTTAATGACGGAGAATTTCACGTCATTGGGCGGCAAAAGAATATGGTCGCTGAACGTGGCGATTTCTTCCACAACGGCCGTTTTCTTGGCGGCGCGTTTGGATTTGCTTTTTTCTTTGGCTTTTTTCAGCTGCGCTTCTGCTTTAACGGCAGCGGCGTCAATGGCTTTGTACAAATCGGTTTCCACGGCGGTAGCGCTGATTGGATTTTTGCCCCCGGTATGAATGATAATTTCGGCGCGCTGGTTGATTTTCTTTTCTACAGACAGCAGCACCTGCGCCCACACAATGTGGTCCACATAGTTTTCAATTTTGCTGACGCGGGTTTGCACAAACTGTTTGATAGCGGGCGTCAGTTTAATATTTTTAGCGGTAACTTTAATTTCCATATTTCCTCCGTAGTCTTAACGGGAAACCCGTACAGACATTTAATCATTAATCTTCTCTCGGTGTCAACGGCGTTTTCAGGCGGGGCGGCTATACCCGTAAGACGGGGCCGCGGGCCGGTGTCGGCGCGTCGCGGACAGAGGGAAACGGACAACACACGCCGCCGGGGGCGGCGTTGCTACAGTATAAGCTGGAAACGAAAAAAAACAAGGGAAAATTTGTTAAGATAAAAGGACATAAGGAGAATGATTTTGTAAGGCCCTAATCCGGCTTTTATTTTAATCTGTTTTTGGAATCCTGTGGAAACAGGATGAGCTGTAGCTTTAGGCTGCGGCACTATTCACTCCAAAAACAGTCGTTTTAGGTGTTATGCATACGGCCTAATTACCCGTATGTATAAGACCGAGAGCTGTTTGTCATCCTCAGATGACAGACAGCCGCGGCTGTTTGTCTTTGGGTGAGTGAATAGGCTCAGGACTTACAGCCGTTTTTGTTTCCTCCGGGAATCCGCAAACCAAGGAGGAAACAATGACCCCTGAAATATCTGTTTTAATCCCCGTTTATAATGCGGAGAAATACCTGCCCCAGTGCTTGCGTTCTTTGCAGGAGCAGACTTTTTCTGATTTTGAAATCATCTGCATAGATGACGGTTCCACAGACAAATCCCGTCAAATTATTCAAAACGCCGCCCTGGCGGACCCGCGCATTTGTCTTATCTGCCAGACTAATCAAGGGGTCGCTTTCACCCGCAACCGGCTTATAAAGCAGGCCCGGGGAACGTACATAGCTTTTGTGGATGCCGATGATTTTGTGTTGCCGGAATATTTAGAAAAACTTTATAAAACAGCCAAAGAAAGTGCGGCAGAGATAGTGAAGTGTTTCTTTTACGAAACGGAAGAAGATGGCTCCTTGCGTTCAAAGGCACACTGTACAAAGGGGTTTTACCGGGTGCCTGCAAAAAAAGATGCGTCGCGCTTTCGGGCAGGCTACGAAGATTCTGTCTTGTGGGGGAAACTTTTTCAACGTCTGTGGCTGGAAAAAAATCAATTTGAATTTTGGCCGGGCCGTGTGGCGGAAGATTTCCCCTTTGTTGTGCTTACCTTTCTGTTTGCCGATAAAATTGCAGTAGTTGCGGAAAGATTATATTGTTACCGAAAAGGGCTTAGTCAGGCAATTACCAGCGGTTCTTGGAATTTGACAGTAGGGGTTTTGCTCAATCTTTTGTCGTTGCGGGAGGATTTGCTTTGCAGAAACCGCTGGAACAGACAAACCGCTTCGGAGTGGCTGCGCGCTGCCGTGTGGAGCTATTGCCGCTTGCGCAAATTTTCTATACAGCAGCGTCAGCAACAGCAGGAGTTGACGCGCCGCGTGTGGCAGCAGATGAAGCAAACAGTAAGATATTGTTCTTTTTTGCCTCAGCTGCGCTGGCGGTTGTTTTTTCTCTTAGTTTCTGTATGCGGCCCAAAGAGCCGTTTCTTCTGGGGAAAAATTTTCAGATAAAGCGGCTTTGCCTATTATGTTTGGGGGCAGCCTGGCCATTTACGAAACTTCCGAAAGAGAGAAAGAAAAATTTTGCACCGCAAGCAGTGTGTTGGAAGAATGAAGTCTTGAAACAAACTGTGAGCCGTTTGCTTTGAAATCCCATTTTGCTTCTTTGTGGTGTTGGCAACAAAACGCAGCAATCTGTTGTAAATAAGGCAAAAAAACGCCCCGCTAATGCGGGGCGTTAAATTATTTGGCGTTAACCATTTTGGCTCTGGAGATATCGCCTTTCTTGTCCAAGAAATACAGATATCCTTTTTCTTTCTTGATGCCGGTTTTTTCTACTTTTTTGGGCTTGCCGCCTTTTTTGCCGCCGCGGGCCATTTGCACACGGGCCACGTCGCCGTCTTTGTCAATGTAGTAGAGGAAGCCGTCTTCGCGTTCTACACCAATTTTGAGTACTTTTTCTGCCATATAATTTGTTCCTCCTTTCAGGAAACATATTGCAGGGTTCGGATTTTTTAAAACGTCTAAAATGTTTGCCATCCGCTTGCGATACTTCCAGCCGCGGAGGGGTGTCCGGCACCCTTACCGAAAAAGTCTAATAAATATTCGTTTCTTTTGCAAGCCCTTTTTTCCTCGGAGCGCTGAAAAATCTCTCTCGGAGCGTCTTTTTCTTGTTTTTTGCTCTACGCGTAAGAGTGTCCAAATGTGGCGCCGGGCGGCTTTCGGGCCGGGCGCTCTTTGCCTGTAATAGCGTGGCAAATGTTATAATACATATATATATCCCCTATTATAGAGGACGGTACGCTCATGTATTTAAAAGCCATAGAAATCGTTGGTTTCAAATCTTTTGCCGACAAAGTGCGTTTGGACTTTGAACCCGGTATTACCTGTGTGGTAGGGCCCAACGGCTGCGGCAAATCCAACGTAATAGACTCTGTGCGCTGGACGATTGGTGAGATGAGCTGGAAAGCGCTGCGTTCTGCTTCTATGGTGGACATCATTTTCAACGGCACGGCTAAACGCGCGCCGCTGAATATGGCGCAGGTCAGTATGATTTTTGACAATTCCACGCGCAACCTGCCGCTGGATTTTAATGAAATTACCGTCAGCCGCAAAATCTTCCGCTCCGGGGAAAGCGAATATTATTTAAACAAAGTGCAGTGCCGCCTGCGCGATATCCGCGATTTGTTTTTAGATACGGGTATCGGCGGGGAAGGCTACGCCATTATTGACCAGGGCGGCGTGGAAAGCGTGCTTTCCGCCACGCCGGAACAGCGCCGCGAAATGTTTGAAGAAGTGGCCGGCGTGTCTAAGTACAAGGCCAAGCGGGAAGAATGTATCCGCCGGTTGGAGCGGGTGGATATGGATTTGGCGCGCCTGTCTGACACCGTGGCCTTGATTGCCGAGCAAATTAAAAAATTAGACGGCGAAGCGCGCAAAGCCCGCCTGTACCAAAAATACCGCGACGAACTGAAAGAAAGCGAAATAGCCATTTCCCTTTGCTCCATTAAAGAGGCCGACGGCCTGATAGCCAAACACAGCGCCGAGCTGGAGCCGGTGCTGCGGCGCGCCCAAGATTTGGATAACCAAATTTCCGCGCAGGAAGGGCAAACTGCGGCAATGGATTTAAACTTAACCCACAAACAAAAAGAAGTGGCCCAGTTTAATGAAAAAATAGCCGCCAGCAAATACCAGGTGGGGTTATTGGAAGGGGCGATTAAAAACTGCGACAGTTTAACCGCCGAATTTACCGCCCAGCTGGCTGCCTCCGGCAGCGAAGCCGAACGCGGCCAAAGCCGTATTAAAGAGATAGAGCCCGCCATTGCCAAACTCAAAGCACAGTTGGCGGAGTTGGAAGGCCAACTGGCCCCGCTGCAAAAACAGTATAACGAAGAATTTGCCCTGTCCCAAAAACAAGAGCAAGACCTGCGCAACGCAGACGTGCAAATCCAGCGCGCCAGCACCGATTTAATGCGTCTGGTGCAAAACCAAATGGAATGCCAAAACAAAATTTCCTTGGAGCAAGCCAACGTACAGCGCGAGAGTGAAGATTTAATTACGCTGGAGAAAAGCAGCCAGGCAGACAGCGGCGTAGAAGGCGTGCGCCGCGCGCTGGAAGAAATCCGCGCCCGCTTGCAGGAAAAGCAAAACGCCGCCAGCCAGGCGCGTGAGCAAATTGCCCAGCAGGAAAGCGCAGTTAAAGATTTACAGCAGAAACGCAGCGCGCTTAATGAACAGCTCTCTACGGTAAAATCCGAAAAAGCCGCTTTAAACGCCAAGCTGGAGTTAATCCGCACCCAGGGCGAGAACGACCCCTATTGGGTGGGGGTTAAAGTGGCGTGCGAGTCTAATCTGAGCGGTGTAAAAGGCACACTGCGCAAGGCGCTTAAATACCAGCCGGCAGACGCTACTGCCGTGGAAGAGGCGTTTGGCAAGTATTTAGACGCCGTGTTGTGCGAAAACGAAGCCGCCGCCAAGGCCGCTGTGGAAAAATTAAAAGCGCACGGCAAAGCGCGCTGTAAATTTATTTTATTAGACCAAGTGCCTGCGGCGCCGTCCGTTTCCGGCACGCTTAAAAGTCGTTTGCAATACAAGCCGGAGCTGGAAAATTTGATTTCTTTACTTATTGGCGGTTATGACGCGGCAGATGACGGAGCGTTGCGCGGGGGCTTTTTCCTCAGCGCCGGCGCGCCCGGCGTAACCGCGCCGGAAGCCTACTGGGGGGAAGAAGAAAGCGCCCGCCAGGCGCTGGCGGACAAAACGGCTCAGGAAGAAGAATTTTCCCGCCAGACCATTGCCAATTACGAAGCGTTGCAAAAGGCCGAAGAAGCCCTGCGTACCCTGCGCGTGAGCGCCCAGGAAGCGGCGGTAGCCGCCGGGGCGGTGCAGGGAGAGCTGGTCGCCAAAGAGCGGGAGCTGAAACAGGCGGAAGAGGCCCTGGCCAAAGCCGCCGCCCAAAAGCAGGAACTGATGGCGCGGGTGGACCGGCGCAAACAAAATGTGCAGCAGCTGCAGCAAAATTTGCAGAGCATTTTGAAACAGCAGGAAGATATAAAAACGCAGACGGAAAACCTGAAAACGCAGAAAATAGAACTGCAAAAACAGACCGAGCAAACCAAAGGCCGCCTCAACAGCTTAAACGGAGCTTTGTACGAATTTAAAATCCGTAAAAACAATGTGGAAGTGGACCTGAAATCTACGGAATTTGAATATAATACCTTACTGCAAAATGAAGGCAAACGCGCCGAGGCGGCCAAATCCGCCCACGCCCGCTTGCAGGCTTTGGCGGAGGAAAAACTGTCCACTCAGGCCAAGCTCTCCACCGAGCGCGACACCTTGGCCGGCCTGGAAACCGACGAATACAAATTGCGTGAGTCATTGGAAGTGTTGAAGAAAGAATACAACGATAAAATGACCGTGCTCAACGCCAATAAAAAACAGCTTTCTGAGCTACATATCAAACAAAACGATTTGGAAAACGCGCTCTCCAATGCCCGCCGCCAGCGCACGACGGTGGTAAATAACCTCTTTGAAAGCTGGAACATTACGCCGGAAGAGGCGCAAATGAACTTTGGCGATAAACAGGTGGATTATGAACGCGTAAAAATGATGCGCAAACGCATTGAGAATATGGGCGCCGTCAATATGACCGCGCCGGAAGAATACGACGCACTGACTGAGCGGCACAACTTCCTCAAAACCCAAATCAATGACTTGGAAGAAGCCAAAAAAGACTTGCGCTCCGCCATTCACAAAATCAATGTCACCACGCGCGATAATTTCCGCTATACCTTTGAACAGGTCAAAATGCATTTTAAAAACATTTACCAAACGCTTTTCCGCGGCGGCGAATGTGATTTGGTGCTGACCGATCCGGAAAACCTGCTGGAAACGGGCATTGAAATTTATGCCCAGCCGCCCGGCAAAAAGCTGCTCAACATCTCTTCTATGTCCGGCGGGGAGAAAACGCTGACGGCGCTTTCGCTTCTCTTTGCGTTCTTTACGCACAATCCGGCCCCGTTCTGCATTATGGACGAAGCCGACGCCGCTTTGGACGAGGCCAATGTGGAACGCTTTGTCAATTTGATTAAAGAGTTCTCCAACACCACCCAGTTTATTGTGGTCACCCACAATAAACGCACGATGGAGTCTGCCCGCCGCCTCTATGGTATTACGATGGAAGAAAGCGGCGTGTCCAAAGTAATGTCTGTCAACCTGGCCGACCGTGCCGACGCCGCCAAAAAAGAAGAGCTGGAAGCGATGGCGGTATCCTGATGTTATACGGTGTTCTTTCTGATATTCACGGCAATTTGGAAGCCTTTAACGCCGCGCTCAAACGACTTAAGGCGGAAGGGGCAGAACAATATATTTTTTGTGGCGATTTAGTCGGCTACGGCCCAGATCCCGAAAAGTGCGTACAAAAATACCTCAAACTGCAGGACGAGGGCTTGGCTGTTGGCGTAATGGGCAACCACGATGCTGTTTTTTCCCACCCGGAGCTGCGGGAATATTTCAATTTTGATGCATTGAACTCCTTGGACTGGAGCGCCAAGCAAATGAGCCCTAAAGCGGTGCGCGCGGTGTCTTTCTTGCCGGAAGTGGTGCGCGGAAAAAATTTTACGGCGGTGCACGGTACCCCTATGGACCCTATCAAAGAATATTTGGCCGGCTGCCAGCAGTACCGCGCGGCTTATGATTTGTGGAAAGGACAGGTTTTGTTTGTGGGACACACCCATTTGTCTTTTTATATGGAGGGGGATGAAAATGTGTGTCACGTTTCTGTGGTAAGGCAAGAAGCAAGCATTAATTTCCACTCTTTACTGCGTTATGTGGTGAACCCCGGCTCTGTGGGCAAACCGCGTGACAACGATACCCGGGCTTCTTTCGGGTTGTGGGATGATAAGACCAATGTTTTTCGTTTTATTCGCCAAGCTTACGACTTTACCAAAACACAGGAGAAAATGCGAGCGTCCGGTTTGCCGGATTTTTTGGTAGAAAGTCTGGCGCTGGGAATGTAACGGCGGCGTATAAATATTTTACAAGCGGAAATCCAAATTGGGTTTCCGCTTTTTTATATAAAGCTGGAGGAGCGGATACACCGCCGCCCTCATATGGCTGTGCCTTTAGAAAGAAAGTGATGCTTTGCAAGCGGTAGCGTAACTGCGGCCTATCAATAAAAAACCCACTCTTTAGAGTGGGTAAAGTAGAAAAATGGTGGACCCGACAAGGATCGAACTTGCGACCTCCTGCATGCCATGCAGGCGCTCTCCCAGCTGAGCTACGGGCCCGTCTTATGCATATAGTATAGCAATTTTTTATTTTTTTGGGAAGAGTTTTTGCCTTGCAAATTCTTTGTATAGGATTTTATGGCCGGCAACTTTGCTAAGTTAGTCTGTCTCAATAAGAAGGGAAGGGAAAATGCGGCGCCTGCCCTTGCAGTACATTTTCTGCGGAAACTATGCGTCGTTGACCGGCTTTGCATTTTTAGTTATGATGAGAGATAGAGATTGCTTTAATACAGATTCATTGGAGCTTTGGAGACGGTTGTATATTTTGTTTCCCAAACAAAGAGGAAAAATATGAAAAAAATATTGGTAATGGGCGGGGCGGGTTATATAGGCTCGCATATTGTAAAGCATTTGACGGAAAAAGGATATGATTGTGTAGTAGCGGACAATTTGGTGTATGGACATCGCGAGGCCGTGCCGCAGAGCGTACCCTTTGAAAAGGCAGATTTGGCTTGCCCGGAATCTTTGGAGCAGCTTTTTTCCAAATATGATTTTGAAGCGGTTTTCCATTTTGCCGCTTACGCTTATGTGGGCGAAAGTGTGACAGACCCGCAAAAATATTATCAAAACAATGTATCCGGCACGCTCAATTTGCTGGCGGCTATGAAAAAACACGGGGTGTCTAAAATTGTATTTTCCAGCACCTGTGCCACCTATGGGGAACCCCAATATACCCCTATGGATGAAAAACACCCGCAAAACCCTATTAACCCCTATGGCCGCACCAAGCTGATGATAGAGCAGGCGTTTGCTGATTACGCCCGTGCATACGGACTTAAATACGCCGCCCTGCGCTATTTCAACGCCGCCGGCGCCGCCGCTGACGGAAGCATTGGGGAGTCCCACAACCCGGAAACCCATTTAATTCCGCTGGTGTTGCAGGCTATAGAGGGCAAACGGCCCTGCATTAAAATTTTCGGTACCGACTACCCCACACCAGACGGCACCTGCCTGCGCGATTATATTCACGTAGAAGATTTGGCAGACGCCCACCGGCTGGCTCTGGAAAAACTGGACACTTTCAGCGGATGCGTGAACTTAGGAACCGGGGTGAAAACGTCCGTCAAAGACATTATTGCCGCAGCGGAAAAGGTGACGGGCAAGAAATGCCCCGTGGAAAACGCCCCCCGCCGCGCCGGGGACCCGGCTGAGCTCTACGCCGCCGCCCACGGCCCGGCCGAAACCGTGCTGGGCTGGAAGCCGCGGTATATGAATATAGAAGACATTATTGCTACGGCTTGGAATTGGGAGCAAAAGAGAAGATATTAAGCGGTGCTTTAGTTTCAAATTCTTTGCATATTTGGCAGGTTGGTATCAGCCTGCCAAATTTATTTTTGGTGGGATAAGGCAAGAGAGTGCTCCATCTAAATTAAAATGCGTTCGTGCTTTTCAGCGGGGACGGCTTATTACTGTGCAAAAACCCCGGGGCAGGGCCCTTTTTTATTCTTATAGGCGGCTATGCAATATTCAGTTCAAGCAATCCCGTGTTTCCCCTCATAAAAACGGGAGGAATTGCAAATAATTTTACTGGAGAGCAAAAGAGAGTGGGGTGGAAAATGCAAGATCCCCCGGGCCAGCTTGGGGTTTTGTTTTTAGAAATTTCAAATATAAATTTCTAATAATTTGGCTTGCTCTGCGCTTAGCGTGCAGTCTGCACATTGGGCCGGGACCAAAACAGTCTCCCCAGTCTGCAAGGGCAAAGTATAGCCATTGCATTGCAGTTGGGCTTGCCCTTTAACGCAGACATAGACAACAAATGTTTTTTGTTCTTTTAAGTCTCGCCGCATATGCTCTTGTAGCTCTAACACATTGATGGTAAAGCAGGGAGTATGAGCCACATTGACTGGCTGGTTTAGCCGGGCAATGTAGTGAATGCGCGGTTCCGTGGTGGCAGAGAAATCTATAATGTTTTGCGCCTGCTGGGTTTGAAGAGTTCTTTCTTTTCCGTCCAAACCTTTGCGGTGATAGTCATAAAGCCGATAAGTAATGTTAGACACAGGCTTTACTTCCGCCAGCAGAATGCCTGCCCCAATAGCATAAATGCGCCCCGGCGGGATTAAAAAGCAGTCTCCGGGCTGCACCTCATAAGAGCCTAGGTGCGGTAATAGATTTCCTTCCTCCAGCAAGGATTTATATTCCTGTGCGGTAATAGACTCTTCAAATCCAAGCAGAAGCCGCGCCCCTGGGTCAGCTTGCAGGACATACCACATTTTGGTATTTTCAAAACAACCGTGCACGGCGCTGGCCGGGTTTTCGGCCGGGTGAACTTGTATAGATAGATTTTGGGCGGCGTCTATAAATTTAAATAATAAAGGAAAACTGTCCCCCGCTTGCAGGGCTACTTTTTCACCCAGCAGCTGAGGCCCGAAATGTTTGCACAAAACATCTAAATCTTTTCCCGCCAGCGGTCCATTTTTAGCTACGGACATTTGCCCAGGTACTACCGAAATTTCCCAGCTCTCTCCTGTGTTTTCAGGGGCCAACGTTTTATGCAGCAGCTGACGTAACTTCGTGCCGCCCCAAATGGTACGCTTAAAAACAGGCCGGAATTTTAGCGGATAAAGATTCATTTATATTCCTAATATGTAAGTTACTTTATGGTAACACTTTGCCGTCGTGCTGTCAACGCATCTGCCGTATAGGTTGTGGGGAGTGGGGAGCTGGTAAAAGAGAAATAACAAAGAGATGGAAACAAAAAATCCCCGCGCGGCTGCGCGGGGATTTAGAAGACAAACTAATTATTTTTTAGCGCCTCTTTCAAAACGCAGCGTGAACGTAATCATATCCGTTACTTCCGCCGGGCCAAAATATTGGATAGGCCCCGGGAACTGATAATCGTCGTTCATTGCCCAGCGCTGGCGCACTTTGGCGAATTGTTTAAACGGCTCTCCGTTGAGCTCCACCAGCGCTTTGCGGATGACCGGTTTTTCTTTGCCTTTGCGGCGTTCAATGTTCATCATCATCGTAAGAGGTACGCCGCCGCATTCCCATTGCTGGGGTTTGCGCGTCAGTTTGCGCACGGAGGACAAATAGCCGCTGCAGCCGTTTAAGGCCAGGGCCGCGGCATTGTAACCCAGTGCGTAGGTATAGTTGGCGTCAAAGGTAGAGGGCACGCCGCAGCGCCCTTCATAACCAAAGAAATGCATAATGGCAGAGAATTTGCCGTTGTATTTGCCGGCTTTTTTCAGTTCCGCCAGTTTGGTGCGCAGCATTTCCACTAACAGTTTTTCGGTTTCAATCAAAGACACCTGTACGTTGCCGTGCGGGTCGCGGTCCAGCATCAGCTGGGCGGCAATGCCTTCCGGCAGCGACTTCATCAGCGCGGCCAATTTGGCCGGCAGCTTGGAGATGATAAAGGCTTTTTTCTCCGCCACGGTATTCATTTTGGACAGCTCCGCCTCGTGGTCGGCCAGCAGGTCGTTTAGCGCGGCGATTAAGGCCTTCATTTCCGGGATAAATTCAATTAACCCTTCCGGCACCAGCACCACGCCGAAGTTTTTTCCTTCCTTGGCGCGTGCTACCACTAAGGCTGCCAAATCGTCCACGATTTGTTTAAGCGTCATTTTTTTGGCTAATACTTCTTCGCCCACCAGCGTAACGTTGGGGTGCGTTTTGTGCGCCACTTCCAGCGTAATGTGCGAAGCGCTGCGGCCCATCAAGCGCACAAAGTGCCAATATTTGCGGGCGGAGTTGACGTCGCGGCAGATATTGCCCACCATTTCCGCGTAAATTTTGGTGGCGGTGTCAAAACCAAAAGAGGTTTCAATTTTGTCATTTTTTAAATCGCCGTCAATGGTCTTGGGTACACCGATGACACAGATGTCGGCGCCTTGCTGTTTAAAATATTCCGCCAGTACGCCGGCGTTGGTGTTGGAGTCGTCCCCACCGACAATAATTAACGCGTTGACTTTGTTTTTCTTTAAAGTTGCCAAAGCGGTGGCCAGTTGTTCGTCTGTTTCAATTTTGGTGCGGCCGGATTGAATGAGGTCAAAGCCGCCTGTGTTGCGGTAGCCTTCCATCAGTTTGGGGGTAATCTCTTTCCATTTTCCTTCTAAAATACCGCTGGGGCCACCTAAAAACCCATAGAGCTTATTTTTGGGGTTGGCTTTTTTTAACCCGTCCAATAAACCGGCAATCACGTTGTGTCCGCCCGGGGCTTGCCCGCCGGAAAGCACCACCGCGGCTTTGACGGCTTTTTTGCCGATAGCCGGGTTGGCGCCTTTAATGAAAGTAACTTCCGGCATACCATAGGTGTTAGGGAACATCTTTTTCACGGTAGCCTGGTCTGCTACGCTCTGGGTGGCTTTGCCGGTTTTGACTTTCACGGCGCAAGGCCCTTTTTTAAGCATATCCGGCAGTACCGGTTTGTATTTGCAGCGGTGTTGCTGCAAAGGGGAACAACAAGACGTATTGCTCTTTGTAGCCATATCTTCATCTCCTAAAGAATGGAAATCCTACTTAAATTATACAAAACTTATTATTTTTCGCACGCGTACGGACCGGTGCGCGTTATAAGCGCCCTTGTTTTTGTAAAAACAGTTTATTAAACTATAGTTGTAGGGTTTTGCAGCCTTATTTTGTGTAACTTCAAAATAAGGAGGGTGTATATGAAAACACTCGTTGCAAACCCAAACGAAGTACTGCAAACTGCTGTCGCTATTGGTGCCGCTACAGGCGGTAAGATTGCCGGTCCCAAAGGGGCGGCTATCGGGACTGCAATAGGCGCTATAGTCGGCGGCGGGGTAGTGCTTTTGGCCCAAATTAAGGGCAAATAAAAAAGTCCTCCTAATTAAATTAGGAGGACTTTTTGTATGCTAAGGATGCTATGGCGTGGACAACCCCTTTTGAAATTGAAAGTGCAGAGAGATGAGTAAACATTTCTTGATGCCGCTCAAAGCATCATACAAAACCCGTTGTAAGCAAAAGATTTCTTGGGTGTATTTCCCACAAACAAGAATGGGCCTGGCACAAGAAATGGAAATGCGGTTGTTCATTATGTTGCCCTTTTTGCTGACAGCATAACTGCCGCACATATCCGCAATTTCCTAATTTTGCAATATGGATTTTATGACGATAAAAAAGGACTTTTAGCCAAGTTGTATTGCCAAAAGTCCTTTCAGAATAAATCTGCCCAGTATAGGATTTGAACCTATGACCTTTCCCATGTCAAGGGAACGCGCTACCCCTGCGCCAACTGGGCTTAAAATGGGTTAAGTACTTGTTTATTATAACAAATAACCGCCCCGATTGAAAACCGTTTTAGGCGGCCGTACGGGCCGCGGCAATCAGGCTTCCTGCACGCGCGGCTGTTTTTTCTGGGCGCGGGCCAAGTCCAGCTTGCGGTTGCGGATCATCAGCATTAAGTCAATAAACACCATTACAAAGTTGGCCACATACAGCCAAATGACGGCGTCATAATTATAAAACACTTTGTGAATTACGCCGCACAGATAGGCCAGTTCAATGGTAATCATAAAGGCAAAGCTTTTGCCTGCGGCCGTTTTGGTTTTGATAGATTTATAGATGTTGCAGGGCCAAGCCAAACCAAAACCCAGCATCATCAGCGCTTCAAAAATACTCATTTTTATTCTCCAAAAACCCCGCTCCGTATTTCCGGTGCGGGGCTTATATGTATATTATACCTCTTTAAAAGAAGGCGGAAAATACACGCAAACGGGCGGCGCGGCTGCGCCGTGTTTTTGCAGGTTGCGTGCCGCAGACGAACAAAAAACCCGCCTTTTACAACAGGCAGGTTTCTGTATAAAGCGGCAGATGTTATTCAAAGCGCCAGGCATCGTTGCCTAACGTGTTTTCCAAGTGTTCCAGCAGGGCGCGGTGTATCATAATGGACTTGCCGGTGCGGATGACGTGCAGTTTGGAAGGGTCGGCCTTGGAAGGAATTTCCAAATATACTTTTGTTACGCCTTTGGCGGCGTCAAGCAGTATTTTAAGGCGCTGTAAATTTTCTTGCGAATAATCGGGCGTCAGGCGTATGGTCAGCTTTTTGGCAATATTGCCAATCAGCTCCGGCACGCCGGCAACGTCTTGCAGGTTGATTTCTACGCGGGCGCTTTCGTCATCCACTTTGACCTCGCCGGAGAAAAACAGAATGGCGTTTGGTGCCACTTTATGCCCCACATTGGCCCACGCGCGCGAAAAAGCGTTTACCATAATGGAGCCGGTGCAGTCCTCTATTACAAACTGAGCCCATTCTTCTTTACGTTTATTCTGGCGTTTTTTAAGACGCGTTACAATGCCGATAACGTTTAAATGGCCGGACGCTTTGCCGTCCAAAATGTCTTTAATGGACACACAGTTTAGACGGGATAAATAGTTTTGATAACGCGCGATGGGGTGCCCGCTGAAATAAATGCCCATTACTTCTTTTTCAAAACTCATCAGCTCGTTTTGCGTCAGCGGCGCGACCGGTTTAGGGTCGGCCTTCTTTTTAAAACTCATCGTGGCGGAAAAATCGTCTCCGAACAAACTGACGGTGCAGTTTTCTTTTTCTTTGGCAATCAGATGGGCGGTGTCCACCGCTTCGTCAATTTGGCTAAGCAGGGTGGCGCGGGCCAGCTTCGGTTCGGCATCGGGCATAAAGCCGTCCATCGCGCCGGCTTTGACCAGACTTTCTATTGTTTTTTTGTTGGCCTGAAACAAATCAATGCGGGCGCATAAATCTTCCATCGAGGTAAACGGCTTTTTGGCTGCTTCCGTGGCGATGGAAATGCAGCCTTCTTCCCCTGCGTTTTTAACTGCTTCCAGCGCGTAGCGGATATACTGTTTGCCGTCTTTTTCTTCTACGGAAAATTCCGGCTGGCTTTTGTTAATGTCCGGCGGCAGAATGCCAAAGCCCATTTTTTTGGCTTCTTCCAGATACGTGGCTATTTTGTTTTCTTTATCGTCGGCGCCGATGGCATTGTGGCCGATTTCGTTGGTCAGCGCCGCGCACATAAATTCAATGGGATAATTGGCCTTTAAATACGCCGTTTGATAGGATACCAGCGCGTACGCATAGGAGTGTGATTTGTTAAAACCGTATCCGGCAAAGGCTTTCATTTGCTCGTAAATATGGGTGGCCGTTTTTTCGGAAATGTGATGCGCTTTGGCGCCTTCAATAAATTTTTTGCCGAATTTCTCCATTACGTCCAATTTCTTTTTACCCATTGCTTTGCGCAGGGTGTCGGCCTCGCCGGGGGTAAAGCCGCCCAGCGTTTTGGAAATTTGCATAATTTGCTCTTGGTACACCATACAGCCGTAGGTGTCTTTGAGCACTTCTTCCAAGAGCGGCGTTTCGTATTTAATTTTTTCTTGTCCGTTTTTACGCCGCACAAACATATCCATCATACCTGATTCCATCGGCCCGGGGCGGTAGAGCGCCACCAAAGCGGATACGTCGCCAAATTGGGTAGGCTGCAGTTTTTTAATCAAATCGCGCATACCGCCGCTTTCTAACTGAAAGACCCCTAACGTTTGGCAGGCGCAAAGCAAATCATAGGTTTTTTTGTCGTCCAGCGGGATATTGTTAATGTCAAAATTAGGGTCGTGCCGCTGGCGTATGAGTTTTTCTGCATTATCAATTACTGTTAAAGTGCGCAGGCCCAAAAAGTCCATTTTTAAGAGCCCCAGGTTGGAGCAAGGCTCCCCTTCAAACTGGGTGGTAATCGCGTCGCGCGCACCGCGCGAAAGCGGTACGTAATGTGAAACGGCTTCTTTGGTAATCAAAACGCCGGCGGCGTGAATGCCGGTGTGGCGTTTGAGGCCTTCAATTTTACGCGCCATATCAAAAAGACGTTTGGACGTAGGGTTGGAAGAAACCTCATTTTGCAGCTCTTTAATGTTGGCAAGGGCTTCGTCTAAGGTAATTTTCGGGTCATTGGGGATCATCTTGGCCACGCGGTTGGCCTCGCTGACGCTGATGCCCATCACGCGCGCCACATCACGCACCGCCAGTTTGGCTTTCATCGTACCAAAAGTAATGATTTGGGCTACTTTGTCTGCCCCGTATTTTTGGCGCACATAGTCAATGACGCGTTCGCGCCCGGTGTCGGACATATCAATATCCAAATCCGGCATACTGACGCGGTCCGGGTTTAAGAAGCGTTCAAAAAGCAGTTTGCTTTTAATAGGGTCAATACGGGTAATATCTAAACTATAGGCCACAATACTGCCGGCGCCGCTGCCGCGGCCCGGGCCAATGGGAATGCCGTTTTGCCGCGCCCAATGAATGAAATCCTGCACGATAAGAAAATAGCAGTCAAACCCCATTTTGATGATAACGTCAAATTCATATTCCAACTGCTTAAGATATTCCGGCGGCACGTTGCCGTGCATTTTTTTGTTGAGCCCTTCGCGGCAGAGCGCTTTAAAATACTCGGCGGAATTGGGGTATTGGGGCGGAATGTCAAAATTAGGCAAAATAAAGCCGTGCTTGGGAAACTCTAAATTGCACTTTTCGGCAATTTCCAGCGTGGTGGTTAAGGCCTCCGGTGTGTGGGCAAAAAGCTCGTACATTTCATCTGGAGATTTGAAATACAGCTCGTGCGTAGTCATTTTTAAACGGCGCGGGTCGTTTAAAGTTTTAGAGGTGGAAATACAGAGGTTAACGTCGTGCGCTTCCCAATCTTCTTTTTTTTCGTAGTGACAATCGTTGGTGGCAACGGTTTTTAAGCCCAGCTTTTTGGCAATTTCTTTCAAAATGGGCAAAGATTCCTGCTCTTCGCGGATGCCGTGGTCCATCAGCTCCACATAATAATTTCCTTTGCCCATAATATCGGCATATTCTTGGGCCAAAGCGCAGGCTTTTTCAAAGCCCTCATTGAGAGCATATTGGCTCAGAAACCCTTTTAAACACCCAGACAAGGCAATGAGCCCTTCTGAATATTTAGCCAGCAGTTCTTTGTCTATGCGCGGGTTGTAATAATATCCGTCCACCCACGCCAGGGAGTTGAGCTGCATTAGATTTAAATATCCTTGGTGGTTTTTTGCCAGCAAAGTCAGATGCCCGGTGCGGTGGTTGTTTTTGTCTTTTTCGGTATATTTACCCTCGGTTATATACATTTCACAACCGACGATAGGCTTTAGCCCTATGGCCCGGGCCGAATCGTAAAAATCCAATGCACCGTAGAGGTTGCCGTGGTCGGTCAGTGCCATTGCTTTAATGCCGCTTTCGGCCAAACCGCGCAAAAAGCGTGAAGGCTTATGATTTTCGGAAATACGCAGCATACCGTCTAAAAGGGAATATTCCGAATGGTTATGCAAATGGATGAACTCTTTCATAAGGCCGCCGGACCGGGCGAAATTTTATAAGATAGTGATATGCAACATTATAGTAAATTAAAAGAAACCAAAGTGTCCTCCAAAACTCTTTATAAAGGGGTGGTGGGGTTTAATAAAGATGTGGTCCGTTTGATTAATGGCAAAGAAACCACCCGCGTCTATTTGGCTCACCGCGGCGCCAGCGCCATTGTGCCACTTTCAGACGACGGGCAAGTTTATCTGGTGCAGCAATACCGCTACCCCGTTGGCCGGGTTACCTGGGAAATTCCGGCCGGCAAGCGCGAAGCGGGGCAAACCCCCCTTTCCTGCGCCAAGACAGAGCTGGCCCAAGAAACGGGTTTGCACGCGGCCCGCTGGAAGAAAATAACGGTTTTTAATCCCAGCAATGCTTTTTCTACCGAATTTCTGCATATCTATCTGGCCCGGGGACTAAAACGCGGCAAAGACAGCCCGGATGAAGACGAGTTTTTAAATGTCAAAAAATTCCCGCTGGAAAAAGTCTATCGTATGATAGAAAAAGGGCAAATCCAAGATGCAAAAACCATCATAGGTCTTTTGATGTACCGCAGTTTTATGAGTGGCAAATAGGAACAAATCACATAAAAACCCCGTCCTTTTGGGCGGGGTTTTGTGTTGCTGGCAAAGTTGCCGGTGGCCAATTATTATGCGGAGCTTATTGATACCGGTCCGATTTTTTGCCGCCGTCGTAGGCGTAGCCTAAATCGTGCGCAATAAGCTGCTGGGCCAAATTTTGCCCGGAGCCGTTGGTTACATCACAGAGCAGGCGGAAATATTTGTCCCGCCCGCAGTTATGCAAAGAAATGGGCGTTTGTTTCAGAAAATTTTTGGTAAAAGCCTTGGCCTGTTGGGCCAGGGATTTTTCACGCTTGGTTTTGCCTTTGATTTCCGGGCAGTCCACCCCGCGCACGCGCACGGGCACCTTTTCGCAATAGACGGAAAGTGAACAATTTAAATTGATTTTAAAGGTATCTCCGTCATACACAGAGGCAATAGACACATCTTGCAAGGAAGGATTGTCCGGCAAAGCCTGCGAAGTGACCGGCTTGCCCAACTGTTGTATAACCGCCAAAGCCGCCGCCGCCAGTACGGTGGCCCAAAATTTGGCTTGTTTGCGGGTATATTTGCGTTTGCGCCGGGCCATATAAGTACCGATTAATATCCTTGCGGCACCAGCAGGCGCAGCGCTTTGGGAAGCAGACTGATTTTCAGTTCATTTTGTGCGGTTTTGGGTTCCCCGTCCAAATGATATACAATTTCTCCGTCATAACGGATGAGGGCTTCTTTGGTTTTCTGCGTGCGGGTTACGTCAAAAGGGCGGAAGGTTTTGCTAAAAAAAGTGGGGGCCGCCAAAGCGAGTTTGAATTTGCTTACCGGCAGTACCTCCACCATATCAAATAGTCCGTCTGTTAAGCTGGCGCGCGGCGCAATTTTAAAGTTGCTGCCGTATTGCGTGCCGTTGGCAAACACCAGCGTTAGCGGGGTAAGAATTTCTTCTTTTCCGTTGTAACTTACTTGCAGGGTTTTGGGTTGATAAGTAAAAACTGCTTTAGCCCCTAATTTAAAATAGGGCCATTTGCCTCGTTTGCCATTTTGGCCATACTCGGCAAACATTTTGGCTATTTCAGCCTCTATGCCTACGCCGGCTAAGTTAAAAAAATACTCTCCGTTGGCTTGCCCCACATCGCAGGCTACAGGGGTGGCTTTTTGCAGGGCGGTCCAAGCCTCTTCATACATCAGCGGCATACCCAGCTCCCGCGCTAGGCCGTTGCCGGAGCCTTTGGGCACAATCCCCAACGCCGTTTGCGTGCCCACCAATGCTTTGGCGGCTTCATTAATGGTGCCGTCCCCACCGGCCACAATCACTTGGTCGTAGCCGTTTTGGGCCGCTTGGGCGGCTAGTTCAGTAGCGTGCCCGGGGTGTTTGGTAAAGGCGCCTTCTGCAGCTGGGAAATTAATCAGCGCTGCCCGTTCTAGGTCCGCAGCTTCCCTGTGCCGCGCACCGCTAATGGGGTTAATGATGACAAATGTTTTCATAAAAAGTATCTTGAAAGGATTGTTAGCCCGGGGTTATAGCTTTTTGATGCGTTCTTCTTGCGCCAAAATTCCCTCGTGCCTCAGGCTTTGCAGCGTTTCACACAGGCGTTCTGTTTTTAACAGGTTATTTCCAATGCCTGCCACTTTGCTTCCCAGGCCTGCCAGAAAAATCATAAACAGCACAAAGAAAGAAATATTTAAAATTTGGTTTATAACGTCTGCTTGTATTTCTACAGCTCCATATTGCGTATTCACCGCCAAGGGTTTTAATTGTACAACCTGTATGACGGGTTTTTTGTTCACGAATGTTTGATACATTCCCGTGAACGCAAAAAACAGGGTGGCTAATCCCACAAACAATAACAAATAACCAATGATTTTATGGTGCATAAAAAAATTATAACAAATCCCCATCAATTCTTTTTGTCTCCATATTTCCATTGCCCGTATTTAAACTGGCTTTTTTAGCCGTTTGCGGGAAATGGCTTCATACGCCTTAAGGCTTTGGTCTTTTGCAATGTTGCGGGCGCGCCGTTTGCTTTGCGCTTGAATAGTTCGGCGTAATACTTATTAAGCTCATTTAACGCCATACGCTCCTGCGCTTCCACATTTGCGCCCGATTTGGCCGCTTTTTCAAAGATTTCAAGCACTCTTTTGCGCGTCCGCTCGTCCATTTTCTTAACCAGCGCGTCCAGTTCTTTGGTGTACCAAGAACGCACCCCTGCGTTGGGGATTAGCGGCTTGCCTAAAATAAAATTAGTTTTCTTTCTCATAACCACTTGAAAAAATCTCTGTTTTTGAGATATACTATTTATGAGAGTGAATTCCGCTTCGGGCGTTGGCGTTGGGGACTGGGTTTCCAGCAATCACAATGCGTTTTCACTCTCTTTTTTATTGCCTTTCCTTTTTCACAAATTTTCAAATCATAAGTCTTTCTTGTTTTTTCCTAAAATCATTTTCAAATCAACATATTGCGCCGCCGTTTGCGCCCTGGGGTGTGTTGTTTGCCATATCCCTGCGGGGCGGTTATTGTGCGGCGCGGCGATATCCAGCCAGGCAGCGCATTTGATATAATTTACATATAACACATTATTTTAAATCCCCAATAGGAAACACAATGAAAAGCACAGAAGTCAGAAACGGTTTTTTGCAATTTTTTAAATCCAAAGGCTTACCGGTGTTGCCGTCCAGCCCGCTTATTCCGCATTCAGACCCCACTCTGTTATTTACCTCTGCCGGTATGGTGCAGTTTAAAGCCAATTTTATGGGTATAGACAAACGCCTCAAAAACGCCGCCACCTGCCAAAAGTGCGTGCGCACCACCGATATTGACAGCGTGGGTTTCACAGAGCGGCATTTGACGTTTTTTGAAATGTTGGGCAATTTTTCTTTTGGGGATTATTTTAAAAAAGAAGCCATCGCTTGGGCCTGGGAATATTTGACGGGAGTGCTGGGTATTGACCCGCAAAAGCTCTACGTCAGCATTTACAAAGGCGGCATTGCCCCGCGTGACGCAGAAGCCTATGAAGCCTGGCTGCAATATGTGCCTAAAGAGCGCATTTTTGAGTTGGACGAGGCGGACAACTTTTGGACGATGGGCCCCACCGGCCCCTGCGGCCCCTGCACCGAAATTTATTATGACTTTGGTGCCAAAGGCTGCAAAAACCCGCATTGCGACATTACTTGCGACTGCGGACGCTTCGTGGAAATCTGGAACATCGTTTTTGAAAGTTATAACCGCCAGGAAGATGGCTCCCTGCAGCCCTTGCCGCAGAACAATATAGATACGGGTATGGGGCTGGAGCGTCTGTGTATGGTGATGCAGGGCAAACAAAATATTTTTGAAACGGACCTCTTCACCCCGCTGACGCAGGAAGCGCAAAAGATTTTGGGCATTTCCGGCAAGACGGCGCAGGAAATTTCCGCCCTGCGCATTATTGCAGACCACGTGCGCAGCTCTTCTTTCTTAATTGCAGAAGGGATTTTGCCCTCCAACGAAGGCCGCGGCTACATTTTGCGCCGTTTAATCCGCCGCGCCGCCCGCTACGCCAAGCTGATGGGCAGCCAAAAGCCGTTCCTCTATACGCTGGCTAAAAAAGTGAGCGCGATTTTTGATGGGCTCTACCCGGAAATAGATAAAAATTTGCGTCATATTGAAGACGTGCTGAAAACCGAAGAAGAAACATTCTTTAAAACCTTGCAGACCGGCGAAGAAAAATTAGACGCTCTGCTGGCCAAAAAAGGCAAAACCCTTTCGGGCGAAGACGCGTTTTATTTGCACGAAACGTTTGGCTTTCCGCTGGAGCTGACGCGCGAAATTGCCGCCGCCAAAGGCGTGCGGGTGGACGAGGCCGGCTATGAAAAAGCCAAAGAAGCCGCCGCCGCCAAAAGCCGCAGCTACGCTGATGAGCTTTCCAAAGAAAAAGTCAAAACCTTGCAGACGCTGGAAAACAAGTATCCCGCCACCCAGTTCACTGGCTATGACACGCTGGAGCAGAAAGCCCGTGTGCTGACGCTTTTAAACGAAAATTTGGAAGAAGTGCCCGCCTTGTCCGGGGCCGGATACGCCGTATTTGACCAAACTTCTTTTTACGCCGAATCCGGCGGCCAGGTGGGGGATACGGGGCTTATTTTAAAAGACGGTCAAACCGTTGCCCGCGTGTTGGACGTACAAAAACCCATTGGCAAAGTGTTCTTGCATAAAGTGGACGGCGTCTTGAAAACCGGCGAAGAGGTGCTCTTGCAAGTCAACAAAGAAGCCCGCCGCCGCGCCGCCGCCAACCACAGCGCCATTCATATCATCAACGCTGCCTTGCGCCAAGTGTTTGGGCAGGGGGTGCACCAAAGCGGCTCTTTTGTGTCGCCCCAGCGGCTGCGCTTTGACTATACGCTTTCCAAAACACCCACGGCAGAAGAGTGGAAAAAGGTGTGGGCGCTGGTGCAGAAAGCCATAGACAATGCACTGCCTGTTGCCTGCCAGGAGCGCCCGCTTAAAGACGCGGCGCGTTTGGGTGCGGTAACCCTGCTGGGTGAAACATATGCAGACCCGGCCCGCTTTGTAATGATGGGTGGAAGCTTTGACAAGCCCGAAGATAAATATAGTTTAGAGCTCTGCGCCGGAACGCACGTGTCCAACACGGCCCAAGTTATTACCGTAGTGCCTTTGAAAGAAGGTTCTTTGTCTGCCGGTATCCGCCGTATAGAAGCAGTGGCCGGCCCGGCGGCGCTGGATTATTTGAAACAGATTAATACCCAGGCCGAAGAAATGGCGGCCCGCCTGACCGTGCCCGTGCAGGACGTGGCCGGCCGCTTAAACGCCTTGATAGACGAATTAAAAGAAGTGAAGAAACGCTATATGGCCTTCCGCGAGAAAACGATGGCGGCCGGCGGTTTGGCCCAGGTGTCCTTTACGATGCAAAACGGCGCCACGCTGGTGATGCAAAACGCCGAAGGCGCCCAGCCGCGCGAACTGCGCACCATTGCCGATACGGTGGGGCAGAAGTATGATAAAGCACTTGTCATTGTCTGTACGGATCGGGACGGCAAACGCTCCTTTGTAGTCAAAATGGTGGGGCAACTGCCTAACACCAATGCCTTGCAGGTGGCCAAACAAATAGCCGAAAGTCTTAACGGCCGCGCCGGCGGCCGGCCGGACTTTGCCCAAGGTGGCGGCGAGGCTAAAAAGCCGTGGCAGGAATTTATGGCCTCTATTAAAGAAGAACTATAATTGCCTGTGTTCCAAAAACCCCGCGCTAATATATTGGGCGCGGGGTTTTTTATGTGTGGGGTGCTTGATAACTATTGGCTTGGGGCTTACAGAAGCATTTTTTCTCCGGGCGGCGTTGGAAGCGGTTGCCACGGCATTATAAAGGACCCAAAAAATAAATAGGTCTTAATATCCCTTCTTTTTAGGCCCAATGGCCCTCGTTCTGTTTAAAATGAATCTTTACAATATAATAAAGAAAATATGGCAAAGTTGTTTTTAGAGGCCTCAAAGATGAAAAAAAATGTGTTTATTCTAGTGGCTATTTTGCTGTTTCCGGTGTTTCTGTCGGCCCAGTCTGCCGTATATCCTTATGCTGGGCGGGAAGGGAAAATGATGGCCCTCGGGGAAGTATTGGCCCAAGCTTTTTCTAGAGAAATGGCTAAGCAAGCGCGTGCTGCGGATACCAAAAATTTTGCCCAAAAAGAGGGGGCAAAAGCCCACGCGGCTTTTAAAGCTTTGCTGAGTGCTTACCCAGAATATGAAACGCTTCTTTCTAAAGTAATGCAGGGGCATAGCAGTATGGAACGCTTGGTCTCTCAGCAGCAAAATGAAACGAAACTGGCGGAGCAACTGAATATACAGCTAAAATATCTGTATGGGGATATGCTTTCTCTGCGTAAAAAGAACCCGGAAGTAGCGGTGCAGGTGCGCCAGATTTTAAATCACGAATATTGGATAGCCTCCCGCAATGAGGCAATGAATTTTGACAAGATAAAAAATTTTGTTGAGCAGGAATTGAATTTGGCGGGCAGTTGGAAAGAGCCGGTGCCGTCTTGGACAAAAGAATTATAATTTTTAAGCCCCGCTTAAGCGGGGCTTTTACATATTGGCAGACCAATCTGCAGGTTGTTTTTATATAAGACAAAATGAATAAAGTTTTGGGTGTATTATTGCTTTTTGTATGTGCCTTGCCCGGCTGGAGCCAAGCCAGCCTGGAATGGATGCGCGCTACCCCTGCCCAACGCAAAAAAATAGAAGCGCGCCGCGCACGGGAGGCATTGGAAGGCTGGTCGTACGCAGGGGAAATTCCAGCCCCGCTGCAACAACAGACGGATATATATTTAGGAACGCATCTGCGCAGTTCGCAAATTCAATGGATTTGGCAAGCCCAGACGGGGCTTTTGCTCCCCGTGCCAGATTTGAACGGATATGTGGCCAGCCCACAAAAAGTTTTTCTTCCGGCGTGGCGTTGGGCGGTGCGCAAAAAGCTAACATTGTCCACATTGCCTATTCTTAGTAGAAAAACGGCCTTTTCGTATCGGGTGGATATAGAAGAGAGCGACAACAATGCACTGCTGCTTCACTTTTTTCCTGTAAAGAATGAAAACGGCGGCAATCTGCTTATAAAAATTAAAATTTTTGCACAGCGTTTAAACGGCAACCGCTATGGTTTGTATTTACAGCCCTATTTGGTAGAAGAAACACCGGAAAAGGTGCCGGAGGTGGCTGACGTGTCGGAACAAAATAACTTACAGTCGGCCGGCCCGCAGGAAGAGGCCTTGCCCGCTATACAGATTGGCTGGTTGTTGCGCTAATATATAAAAGAAAAAAATAAACCCCGCCTAAGCGGGGTTATATTTTTGGTAGGGATAGGATTCGAACCTATGTAGGGCGTAGCCCGACGGTTTTACAGACCGTTGCTTTTGACCACTCAGCCACCCTACCGAACAAAGGGTTAAAAACGCCGCGGGCGGGCCCGCAGCTTAAAAACTCTTCCTTACGAACACATATATTATAACAAAAAAAGATAGTTCTGTCATTTCCCTTTATCTAAACCGCCGGCCTGCTTATGGATGTGTTTGGCCGGGGGGCGCAATTGCACAGAGGGGAGACAGCCGGCTTTTTTGCCCTGCGCAGTCTGCCCCGGAGAAAAAGCTAATTTGAAAAGGCGAAATCTACGGTAACCGCTTTCTTTAGTTCCCGTCGGTTTTACATCCGGGTTTTGGGCGGCCTTCTGCGTGCGGGATATAAAGATTAAAATGCGCCAAAGCGGGGCGCAAAATTGATAAAATAATCTTATGCAAAACAGTTACAATACCCCTTTAATGAAGCAGTATTACGAAATTAAAAACCAGTATCCGGGGATTATCCTTTTTTTCCGTTTGGGTGATTTTTATGAGATGTTTGATGAACAGGCGCGCGAAGTCAGTGCACTTTTAGGCCTGACGCTGACCCAGCGCCACGGCATACCTATGTGCGGCATTCCGTTTCACGCCGCGTCTTCTTATATCAGCCGGTTGCTCAAAGCGGGCAAAAAAATTGGTATTTGTGAGCAAATCAGCTCCGGGGCGGAGAGAAAGAGCAAGCTTTTTGAGCGCAAAGTAATCCGCGTAATCACGCCCGGCACCGTGATGGAAGACGATATGCTGGACGCCAACCAGTCCAATTTCTTGGTTTGCCTGCGCGCAGACGGTAAAGGCTGGGGGTTGGCTTGCGTGGATGTATCCACCGGTCAGTTTTGGGCCAGCCAGAATGCAGACGATGTCAATTTTACGGCCTTGGCCGGGGCGTTGGCCTCGGTTAACCCGGCAGAGATAGCGGCCGACGCGCACACCTTGCAGCTGCTGCAAAATAAAGTGGTGCTGCCAGCCCGCCTGCCGCTGACGGAGCTGCCGCCTTTTGAGGGGGATTATACACTGCCGGCGGCTTGGCCGCCGTTGTCTTTGTGGCGGGGTAAGGAGCTGGCGCTTTCGTGTGCTTTGCAGGCGGTGGCTTATGTGTCCACCACGGAGCCGGGGGTTAAAGACACATTGGTGCCTTCTTATACGGAACTGACGGACTCTTTGCAAATTGATGAAAACGCCGTCAATTCTTTAGAGCTTGTCAAAAGCCAGGAAGGGGTGCGGGCCGGCAGTCTGTGGGCGCTACTAGACCATACCAAAACTTCTTTTGGCAGCCGCAAACTGCGGGAATGGATTTTGCACCCATTGCTTTCGGTAGAAGAAATCCGCCGCCGCCAAGACTGCATAGAAGGGTTGACCAAAAATCCGGACGCGCTGGGCGCGCTGGGTACTATTTTGCAAAATATATCGGATGTGGAGCGTATTATGTCGCGCGTATCTGCGGGCAACGCCTCCCCGCGGGATTTGGGCGGGCTTAGGCAGTCTTTGCTCAATGCAGAGCCGCTGAACCGTTGGCTGGAAAAATACGGCCCGGCGGTAACCCCACATTTAAAAGAACAATTTGACGCCGTTTATCCGGCCGCGCAGGAAATGTCGCGCCTGCTTTACGAAGCAATTAATGAAGAACCGCCCCTGCGTATTGGGGACGGGCATATTATCCGGGACGGTTATAATGCCGAACTGGACGATTTGCGCAGTCTGCACAGCGGTGGCGGCAAAGCCTTGGAAGAGCTGTGCCAGCGCGAGCGGGAAAAAACGGGTATCCCCACTATGAAAGCCGGCTATAACTCCATTTACGGCTATTATTTGGAAGTGACCAAAACCCACAGCGCCAAAGTGCCTTATAACTATACGCGCAAACAGACGCTGACCAATGCCGAGCGCTATATTACCGAAGAACTCAAAGAACTGGAGAATAAAATCTTAAACGCAGAAAGCCGTATCTTGCGTTTGGAGAGCTCTTTGTTTGATGCCGTACGCAAAACGCTGGCGGGCCAGGCGGGCGCGCTGAAAATTTTTGCACAGATTGCGGCGGAGCTGGACGTCTATTTGTCTTTGGCGTTGGCGGCAATGAAGTATCACTATGTGCGCCCCAATGTTAATGACGGCACCGGGCTTGCTTATAAAGGCGGGCGGCACCCGATAGTGGAGTCGCTGCTGCCGGCGGGCTCCTTTGTGCCCAATGATTTAAATATAGACGGCGTAACCACCCAACTAATGCTTATTACCGGGCCCAATATGGGCGGCAAAAGCGTATATTTAAAACAGACGGCCTTGATTGTCATTATGGCGCAAATGGGCTCTTTTGTTCCGGCGCAGGAAGCTCTTGTGGGCGTGGTGGATAAAATTATGACGCGTATCGGCGCCCACGATGCGTTGCAGCGGGGCAACTCTACCTTTATGGTGGAGATGAACGAAACGGCGCATATTTTGGCGTCCCAAACGCCGCGCAGTTTGATTTTGTTAGACGAAGTGGGCCGCGGCACCTCCACTTTTGACGGCATATCTATTGCCTGGGCGATTGTAGAATATCTTTATAAACCCAAAGGCGGAGCCAAGGTGCTTTTTGCCACGCATTATTTTGAGCTGGTGGATTTGGAGAATAAATATTCCAGCGTTAAAAATTTTCACGTGGAAGCCAAAGAATATAAAGACGCTTTTGGGCAGAGCAAGCTGGCCTTTTTATATCAAATTTTGCCCGGCGCGGCGGATCAATCGTACGGTATCCACGTGGCGGAAATAGCCGGGCTGCCGGCGGCGGTTACGGTGCGCGCGCGCAAAGTGCTTAAAGATTTGGAAGCCAAAAAAGGGGCCAAAATATCTGCGCGGGAGAAAGACCCGGTCAAAGATTTATTTTCCGCACCTATTGTGCAGGAAATTAAACTGACTGATCCGGACAAACTGACCCCTATGGGTGCGCTGCAGCTGATTGCCGAGTGGAAAAAACGGGTGGAAAATGAATAAAATTCACGTATTAGATGAAAAAACCGCCGGACAAATAGCCGCCGGGGAAGTGATAGAGCGGCCGGCGGGCGTGCTCAAAGAGCTTTTGGAAAACGCTGTGGACGCCAGTGCGCGCCATATCCGCGTGGATATAGAAGGCGGCGGGCGGGAACTGATACGTATTAATGACGACGGCTGTGGTATGACCCCGGCCGATTTGGCCGCCAGCGTGTTGCGTCACGCCACCAGCAAAATTTCCCGGTTTGAGGATTTAAACGCCTTACACACCTTTGGCTTTCGCGGAGAGGCTTTGTACTCTGTGGCGGCGGTGTCTAAAATGACCCTCACCAGCTGCGCTGAAGGCAGCGAGGGAAGCCGCCTGGAAATACACGGCGGCAAAACGCTGGCCCAAAGCCCCGCCCCCGCCATACGCGGTACGACGGTGGAAATACGGGATTTGTTTTATAATGTGCCGGCGCGGCTGAAATTTTTAAAAAGCGCCTCCTATGAGCGCGCCTGCCTGCTCAAAGTGGTGGAAGAAAGCGCGCTGGCTAATTTGCAGGTGGGCTATACGGTAGTCAGCTCCGGCAGAGAGGTGTACCGTTTGCCGGTGCTGGAAAAAGACGAACAAAACGCCGTGCTGGCCCGCGCCCAGGAAATTTTAGGGCAGGAAGCGGCGGGCGGCCTGGTTAGCCGGTTTTTTGAGGAGCAGGGACTTAAAATTTTTATTACGCCGCCGGATAAACTGGTGGCCACGCGGGATTTACAGTTCATTTTCGTCAACCGCCGCCCGGTGGACAGCAAAACAGTGCAGCAGGCGGTGTACAAGGCGTTTCAAAACGTCCGCCCCAAAGACCGCCACCCGGCCTTTATTATTTATATGGAGCTGGACCCGGCGTCTTTTGACGTCAATATTCACCCGCAGAAGCGCGATATCCGTTTTGCCGATGAGCACGCCATGTTTGGCGCCATTATGAAAGCGGTGTCTGATACGGTGTTTGGCTCGGCTACGCCGGTGCAAATGAAAGTGCCCGAAGCACCTGCCTCTTCCGCCCAGCCGGCCCGGCAGGACGGCGCCCTGCCGCAGATTGCGGCCCCGCTGCCGCAAATGACCCCCGCGCCCAAAGCCAGTGCCGGATTGTTTGAGCCGCAAAGCGGCGAAGTGCAGGGCCTTGCTGTGGAAAAGAGTGCTTCTTTTGCGCCCAAAACGGTGCTGACCGCGCGCGAAACCGAAGACCCGGTGGAATACCGCGCCGTTAGTGCGGAATTTACTCCTTCCGTTTCCGCTCCGTCTGCGCAAACGGCCCCTGTGCCGCCCTCTTGCGCTTCGGACGCTGAGCCAGGCGCCCCCACCTGGTGGCACGGGCCTTATCATTATTTAGGCCAGCTGGAAAAAACGTATTTGGTGTTTGAAAACCCGGACGGATTGATTTTAATTGACCAGCACGCCGCCCAGGAACGGGTGCTTTTTGAGCATTATTTAAATGCTTTTGAAAACCGCTCCGTGGCGGTGCAAGAGCTTATTTTCCCTATCCACGTAGATGTGACGCCCAGCAACGCCGAAAGCTTAATGAGCTGGGCTCCGTGGCTGAAAGAAGCCGGGTTTGATTTAACCCGTTTTTCCCCGCGCACGATTTTGGTTAATACGATACCCTCCGTATTGCGCTTTAAAGAAGATGATATGAAAGCGTTTATTATCTCTCTTTCCCAGATTGTAGCCGAGCCCGACAAATCCAGCGACCAGCTGAAACGCAAAATGGTGGCAATGTTGGCCTGCAAAAAAGCCATTAAAGCACACGACCAAATTTCTGCCGCAGAAGCCGAAGCGCTGTTGGAAAATATGAAAAAATGCAAAGACGGTATGCATTGCCCGCACGGGCGGCCCTGCGTGGCGGTGCTGTCCACCAAAGACATTGCCAAATTGTTCGGGCGTTAAGGTGAAGGGGTATGCATATTTCCAAAATTACAGCGGTGTTTTTCAGCCCGTGCGGCGGCACGGAAAAAGTGCTGGACGCGTTTCTTTCCGCCCTGCCGTTGCCGGCTGAAAAAATAGACCTTACCCCTTTTTCCTCCTCAGTGCAAAGCCGTACTTTTGGTACAGAGGAGTTAGTCATTTTTGCCGCCCCGGTATATGCCGGGCGTATCGTGCCGCTGGCTATGCAGCGTTTTGCCGCGCTGCGCGCCGCCCATACGCCGGCGGTGTGTTTGGCGGTGTATGGCAACCGCGCCTATGAGGACGCCCTGCTGGAGCTGACGGATTTAGCCAAACAAAACGGCTTTGTGCCTTTTGCTGCTGCGGCGGCGTTGGCACAGCATAGCATTATGCGCCGTGTGGCGGCCGGCCGTCCGGATACAAACGATGTGGCCAAACTTGTGGATTTTGCTAAGCAAGTTTGGCGTAAAGTGGCCCAAGCCCCCAGTGCGGCGGTGCTCTCTGTCCCGGCGGTGCCGGGCAATCACCCGTACAAAGATTTTAAGGCGGTGGGTTTTGTGCCGGCGGCTTCTGCCGCGTGCATCCGCTGCGGACGCTGCGCCGCGCATTGCCCCAGCGGAGCCATAGACCTCGCTTGCCCCGAAAAAACAGATAAAACGCGTTGTATTTTTTGTATGGGTTGTGTGTCTGTATGCCCGGTACAGGCGCGCAGCGCCAATAAAGCGCTTTTGTGGGCGGCGGAAAAAGCGTTTGCCCTCAAATTCAGCACCCGCCAAGAGCCGGAATTTTTCCTCTAAACTTTATCTGTTTCTTACTGCTTGGGCCCGCTTTTGTTCTGCCGGGCCGCAAACGCTCTGTGCTCAAAATAGGCGGCGGGCGGGGAAAAAGGGTGTTGGGCGCGGCCTTGCTGGCTGGTGCAATAGGAAGGCCTTGACCCGTTTTTTTTTTTTGATACATTTTGCGTATGAGCAAAATGTATCAAAAAACTATTCTCGTCTTTAAAAACCCGGCTAAAGGCAAATTTAGCGGTTTTACGCTAATTGAACTTTTGGTGGTAGTGCTGATTATCGGCATTTTAGCCGCTATTGCTTTGCCGCAATACCAAAAGGCTGTTTTAAAAGCCAAAATGAGTGAGCCACAACAGCTGATAGCCCATATTTTGTCAGCGGAGCAGCGCTATTTTATGGCCAACGGCACTTATACGCGCTGCTTAAATGACCTAGATATCAGTTTCCCCGGTTTTGAAACGGTGGAAAATGTGGATGGGTGTATTTGGAAAATAGCCAAGGGTCCCGCCGGGCAGGAAGGCCGCACAGATGACCGGCTGATATTGTATATTTCTGAATCAGCAGATCGTCGCACTTGGACTATTTATGCTTGGTATGGAAAGTATTTGTATAGCGGTTACGGCGGGTTTGGCGCTCAAGTCAGCACCCTCAATCCAATGTCTAATTACAACAAGCCTTTAAGCTGTGTGGAGTATGCCTGCTATGCGGTGGAGGAAGGCAGCTTCTGCCCGCAGGTAATGGGCTGGAAAAACCCGTCTTGGACTTCCCCCTGTGCCAGCTTTTACAGTATGTAGTTGTGTCGGCAAAAAGCAAATGGACGGCGCGGACACCATCCGCGCCGTTTTGTCTGTATTAGCTCTTCACAGCGGGGCCAAAATAAGGTATCCTGTATTATATATTCTCTATTGGAGGGATTATGTCTGATACGCCCGTGTTGGAGCGCATTTTATTTTCGCAGGAACAGCTGGCCCAAAGAGTGTCTGAAATGGGCCGTGAAATTTCAGCCGATTACAAAGGCAAAGAGCCGTTGTTTGTGGGCATCTTGCGCGGCTGCATTATGTTTTATTCGGACCTGCTGCGCGCGGTAAGCATAGACTGCAAAATGGATTTTATGTGCCTCTCTTCCTATTGCGGCACCAGCTCCACCGGCGAAGTGCGCACTATGCTGGATTTGCGCGAGAGCATTAAAGGCCGCCACGTGATTATTGTAGAAGATATCGTGGATACGGGGCTCACGCTGGACTATCTGATGCAAAACCTCAAAAACCGCGGTGCCGCCAGTATAGAGATTTGCTGTTTGCTGGATAAACCCGCCAACCGCAAGGCGGAAGTGCACCCCAAATACATCGGTTTTACTATAGAGAATGAATTTGTAATAGGGTACGGGTTGGATTATAACGAACTATACCGCAACCTGCCCTATATTGGGGTATTTAAAAAATAATGACAAACAAAAATAATAATAACAAACGCCGTATTGTTTCCATTCCTCAAATTTTGGTTTGGGTGGCTATTTTTGCTGTGGCGGTTTTTTTGTTTAACCGCCCCGGTACACAAACGCAAACGCTGGATTATTCCGAGTTTAAACAAAAAGTAGCGCAGGGGCAGGTGTCTGATGTGACGGTAGCCCCGGGTATGATTAGCGGTACGTTTAAAGACGCAGACGGCAAAGCAATTAATTTTAAAACTGTGCGTATGGAAGACCCGGACCTAGTGAAAGAGCTTTCCGCCAAAGACGTGCGCTATAAAGCGCAGGCGGATAATTCCTGGGTAGGCAACATTTTATTTAACGTACTGTGGATTGTGCTTTTGATTGGGCTGTGGTGGTTTGTGTTTATCCGCCCGCAGCGCGGCGACGGCAAAAGCGCAATGAACTTTGCGCGCAGCCGCGCCAAAATGCAGGACCCTTCCAAACAAACCATTACGTTTAAAGACGTGGCCGGCGTGGAAGAAGCCAAAGAAGAACTGCAGGATGTGATTAAGTTTTTAAAAAATCCCAAAAAATTCCAAAAGCTTGGTGGCAAACTGCCTAAAGGCGTGCTGCTCTATGGTGCGCCCGGCACGGGCAAAACCCTGCTGGCAAAAGCAGTAGCCGGGGAAGCGGGCGTGGCGTTTTTCAGCGCGTCGGCTTCGGAATTTGTGGAAATGTTTGTAGGCGTGGGCGCGGCCCGCGTGCGCGATTTGTTTGAGCAGGCCAAGAAAAATTCCCCCGCCATTATTTTTATTGACGAGCTGGACGCCGTAGGCCGCCGGCGTTTTGCCGGTATCGGCGGCGGACACGACGAGCGCGAACAAACGCTTAACCAGCTGCTTATTGAGCTGGACGGCTTTGAAAGCAAACAGGGCATTATCCTAATGGCCTCTACCAACCGCCCGGACGTGTTGGACCCGGCTTTAATCCGCCCGGGCCGTTTTGACAGGCACGTTTCTGTTCCGGCGCCGGATTTAAAAGGCCGCGAAGAGATTTTAAAAGTGCACGCCAAAAAAGTGCGCTTGGCTCCGGAAGTAAATTTACAAACCGTAGCCAAAGGTACGCCTGGTTTTGTAGGGGCGGACTTGGCTAACGTGGTTAACGAAGCGGCCATTTTGGCGGCCCGTGCCGATAAGAATGCTGTAGATAACACCGATATGGCAGAAGCGGTGGAGCGTGTGATTGCCGGCCCGCAGAAAAAGAGCCGCATTATCTCGGAAAAAGAAAAGAAAATCATTGCCGCACACGAAGTGGGCCATACCATAGTGGCGCGCTTGACCAATCATTCCGACCCGGTGCACAAAGTCACCATCATTCCGCGCGGGCAGGCGCTGGGATATACGCTGCAGCTGCCGCTGGAAGATAAATTCTTAACCAGCAAGTCGGAAATTTTGGATAAAATTTGCATTCTGCTTGCCGGCCGCGCCGCCGAAGAAATTGTGTTTGGCGAGATTACGTCCGGCGCCAGCGACGATTTAAACAAAGCCACCGCCTATGCGCGCAAGATGATTATGGAGTTGGGGATGAGCGAGAAAATCGGCCCCATTGCTTTGCCCGGCGGAGAAGACGGGGAAGTGTTCCTGGGACGTGATTTGTCCCGCCACCGCCAGTATTCCGAACAATTGGCCCAGCGTATTGACGCGGAAATTTCCGACACCTTGCAGGCCTCTTATGCGCGGGCCAAGGAAATTATCCAGTCCCACCGTGCGCAGTTTGATGAGCTGGTGGCCCGTCTGTTGGAAAAAGAAGTGGTGGAAGCGCCTGAGATTGACGAAATTTTGGGCTTGGCTCCTCAGAAAAAAGAGGAAGCGCTGGGGGAGCTGTCTCCGAAAGAGCAAAATCCGGCCCCGCAGCCTCAGCCGGCGGCTGAGCCTCAACAGGCTGAACTGTTTTAATACGTGTTGCCCTGCGGCTTGTGTTTAAGCGGCGGGGCAAATAGTTTTTGCATTCCAGCCGTTGCCGTATTGGACGCGGCGCAAGGTCTGCAAAACAAAAAGACAAGCCGCTTGAGCGGTTGATTTCACCGCGCTTTTCATAGCGCAAAAGAAGGAAAAGTATGGGAAAGTATTTTGGTACAGACGGCGTACGCGCCGTGGCGGGGCAGTTTCCGCTGACGGAAGAGTTTATTAAAAAGCTGGGTTACTGCGCCCTCAAAGAGCTGGCTCCTTATGCCGGCAAAGAACATCTAAAAAACCAGGTCATTATTGCGCGTGATACGCGCCTGTCCGGCCCGGCTATTTTAAAAAGTTTATCTGAAGGTATCCGCGCCGCCGGCGCCGATGTGCTGGATATGGGGGTGTCGCCCACGCCGTCCGTAGCAGACGCCGTCAAACAGACGGGCTCTCTGTGCGGGGTGGTTATTTCCGCCAGCCACAATCCTCCGGAGTTTAACGGCATTAAATTTTTCTCTTCCCGCGGCACCAAACTGCCTGAAGAGCTGGAAGATAAAATAGAGCGCGCCATAGAAAACACACCCGCTGTGCCCGCTCCTACGGGGGCTTACCGCTCCGCGCCGGAGTTAGTGGAAGGGTATAAAAAGTTTTTAATATCTACGGTGGACGCTGCTTTGCTCAAAGGAACCAAAGTGGTATTAGACTGTGCCAACGGGGCTTCTTATGCAATTGCTCCGGCGGTGTTTCGCGCTTTGGGTATGGACGTGACCGTAATGGCAGACGCCAATGACGGTGCTGTCATTAATGCGGGCGTGGGGGCTTTGCATACCGAAAAAATGCAGGAGCTTACCCGCCAGAGCGGCGCGTATGCGGGCTTTAGCTTTGACGGCGACGCTGACCGCGTAATTGCCTCTGATGAAAAAGGCCGTCAGCTGGACGGCGAATATATTATCGCCGCTTCGGCTTTGGCTTTAAAAGAGCAGGGCCGTTTGCCCGCCAATAAAGCGGTGATGACTGTAATGGCCAACCTGGGTTGTATTAACTATTTAAAAGATGCCGGAGTGTCTGTAGAGTTGACGCCGGTGGGCGATAAATATGTGGCCCAAAGCCTGGAAAAAGAAGGACTGGCTGTGGGGGGGGAAACCTCGGGCCATATCATTTTCCCGCATTATTCCAACACGGGCGACGGCATTTTGTCGGCCCTGCAGTTTTTGCAATTTGCCAAAAAATCCGGCTTGCCGATGAGCGCTTTTGCCGCCAAATGGGATAAATACCCCTGTGAGCTGCGTGCTTTGAAAGTTACGCAGAAGCCGGCGTTGGAGAGTCTGCCCGGGTTCTTAGAGGGCATACAAACGCTGGAAAATAAGCTCGGCGGCAAAGGCCGCGTGTTTGTGCGCTACAGCGGCACAGAGCCCAAACTGCGTATTTTGGTGGAAGGGGCTGACGCCGCGCTTGTAACACAAACGGCCGAAGCGGCTGAAGCGTTGTACCGCTCCAAAACGGAGGCGAAAAAATGACTTTGAAACTGGGTGTAAATATAGACCATATAGCTACGTTGCGCCAGGCGCGCCGGGCCACCTACCCGGACCCGCTGCTGGCGGCGGAGCTGTGCCTGTGCGTAGGAGCGGATTACATTGTAATTCACGTGCGCAACGACGATCGGCATATGAATGAAAAAGACCTGGCCCGCTTGTGCAAAGTGTATGGTAAATATATTCATTTGGAGTGCAACAGCTCCGAGAAAATGCAGAAAATGGCTTTAAAACATAAGCCCTTTTCTGTGTGCATTGTGCCGGAACTACCGGGGGAAATTACCACGACCGGCGGGCTGAAATTTACGCCTAAAAATTTTGACCGTATCCGCCAAATGACGCAAGCCCTGCAAAAGAAAGGCATTTTGGTGAGCTTGTTTATTGACCCCAATGCCGACTCTGTGCGCGCCGCCGCCAAATGCGGGGCCGACATTGTGGAGCTTTGCACGCGCGACTATAGTGAAGCCACCACCAAAAAACAGCAGGCAAAACTGTTGCGGGAGCTGGCGCTGGCGTCTTTGCTGGCAAAAGAATTGGGCCTGGAAGTGCACGCCGGGCACGGGCTGGATTATGAAAACGTGCTGCCGGTGGCGGATTTGTGCGGCGTTAGCTGTATGAATATCGGTTTTTCCATTATTTCCCGTGCGGCACTGGCGGGCCTGCCTAATGCCGTTTGCGCGATGAAGGAGTTGTTATAGTATGTGCGGAATTATTGGATACGTTGGTAAAAAAAATAGCGTTCCTTTTTTAATTGAAGGACTCAAAAAATTAGAGTATCGTGGTTATGATTCTGCTGGTATTGCCGTGGCGGAAAAGGGGGCCATTCGCCGTGTGCGTTCGGTGGGCAAAGTGGCGGAATTGGAAAAAGCCGCCCTGTTGGCAGACCCCAAAGGCAGCTGCGGCATAGGCCACACCCGCTGGGCCACGCACGGCAAGCCCAGCGAAGAAAATTCCCACCCGCATACCGATTGCAGCGGCGAAGTGGTGGTAGTGCATAATGGAATTATTGAGAATTATTTGCCGCTAAAAGAAAAACTCCAAGCGCTGGGGCATAAATTTCAAAGTGAGACCGACACGGAAGTAATCGCTCATTTAATTGAGGAAAATTTGAAACGTGTTTCTGCGGCAGATGATGAGCAGCGTTTATTTCGTGCCGTAATGAAAACCAGCGATGAACTGCAAGGCGCCTTTGCCTACGGGGTGCTGTGGGCCAAAACGCCGGGGCAGATTATCGGCGTAAAAAACCAAAGCCCGCTGACAGTAGGTCTGGGAGAAAACGAAAACTTCTTGGCTTCCGATGTTCCCGCTTTCTTAAAATACACCAATAAAGTGTTGTTTTTAGAAGACGGACAGACCGTCGTGCTTACGGAGAAATCCGCCAAAGTGTATGGTATAGACGGGCAAGAAATTAAAGCAAAACCTGTCAAAATTTCCTGGGACCAAAAAACCGCTGAAAAGGGCGGCTACGACCACTTTATGCTCAAGGAAATTTATGACCAGCCCCAGGCCTTAGAAGATACTTTGCGCACCGCCAAGGCAGACTTTGTGCGTATTTTGGGGCTGAAAACGGAAGATTTGCGCCGTATTAAAAATGTGTATTTGGTGGCTTGCGGTACGGCTTACCACGCGGCATTGATTGGCAAGTATTATTTGGAAAATTTTGCCGGGGTAACCGCTTCGGTGGATTTGGCCAGCGAGTTCAAATACCGCACTATCCCGCCTGCCAAAGACACCTTGTGCGTAGCCGTCAGCCAATCCGGCGAAACGGCAGATACGCTGGGCGCCGTTAAAAAAGCCAAAGAGCTGGGTTTTAAACGTTTGGCTATTTGCAATGTTTTGGGCTCTGGCTTAACGCGCGCGTGTGGCAGCGTATTTTATACGCATTGCGGGCCGGAAATCAGCGTGGCTTCCACCAAGGCTTTCACCAGCCAGATTATTTCACTTTACGCGCTGGCTATTTTCTTGGGGCACGCTTCGGGCAATATCAGCCAAAGCCAATTTAATAAATATTATAAAGAACTGATGGCTTTGCCTAAAGCGGTGGCCGATACACTGAAAATTGAATATGACGTGCGTCATTTAACGCGCAAACTCTATAAGGCAAACCGCTTTATCTTCTTAGGGCGCAACGTAGATTTTCCTATTGCGTTGGAAGGGGCGCTGAAGTTGAAAGAAATTTCCTATTCTTCTGCAGAAGGTTTTGCCGCAGGGGAAATTAAACACGGGCCCATTTCCGTGATTGATAAAGGCACACCGGTCCTTATTTTAATGCCCAAAAATCATTTGTTTGAGAAAATGCTTTCTGCCTGCCAGGAATGCCGCGCCCGCGGGGCCTTTGTAATTGCGGTAACGACACCCGACGGGAAAGAGGAAGCCGCTTCTGTGACCGATCACCAAATTGTGGTGCCGCAAACCAGCGAATATTTACAGCCGGTATTAGACGTGATTGCATTGCAGTTCTTTGCTTATTGGGTGGCCAAACGGCTGGGGCGTGATATTGACCAACCGCGCAATTTGGCTAAAAGCGTAACTGTAGAATAAACGGTTTGAATAATGGGAGGGCGTATGCGCATTACGCGCCAAAAAGTCCTTTCTTTCTTGCCTAAGCGGCCGTTGCGGGCTCATAAGGGTACGTTCGGCAGGGTACTTGTTATAGCCGGTTCTGAAAAAATGGCCGGCGCCGGCGTGTTGTGCACACGGGCTCTCTTGCAAACGGGGGCCGGGCTGGCCGCATTGGCTTTGCCCAAAAGCTGCCAAAGCACCGCGGCCGCCGCTTTGCCGGAAATGCTTACTTTGCCTTTGGCGGAGAAAGACGGCGTCCTTTCTCTGCGTGCCGTAAAGCAGGTGCAACAGTTTATAAAAGAGTTTCAGCCTTCGCTTGTTTTGATTGGGCCGGGGTTGGGGCAGTCCCCTTTTATTCTTCCTTTTTTAGACAAGAATACCTTGCCTGCCGTGGTGGACGCAGACGCTTTGAATGCGCTGGCCCGCAACCGGACGGGAGTGCAAAAAATCTGCGGGCGTTTTCCGCTGATTTGTACGCCGCACCCGGGGGAAATGCGGCGGCTGTTAGGCCACGCAGTAGGGGCCGATGAAAAGCAGCGCCTTCTTTGTGCACGAGAGTTAAGCGCGCGCACGGGCGGGGTCAGCGTGCTTAAAGGATATCATACCGTAGTAACCGACGGAAAAGAAGTTTATGTTAATACCACCGGCGGCCCCGCTTTGGCCAAAGCCGGCAGCGGAGACACGCTGGCGGGATTTATAGCCGGGCTGTGGGCCCAACTGGGCACGGCGGACGGATTTAACAATAGCACCGCGCTGAAAGCCGCCGCCTGCGGCGTTTATTTGCACGGCTTGTGCGGAGATTTGGCCGCGGCGCAATTAACGCCGCGCTGTGTGTTGGCTTCTGATGTGGCGGCCCAGCTGCCGCGGGCGTTTAAACAGCTGGAGCGCACCTAGAAGGGCGCTTAAATTACACAGCCGCAGGCAAAAAATACGGTGCTGTGCGCGGTAAGAAAAAATTTTTATAAAATGGAATTGTTATGCTTTCTGTAATTTTGATTATTTTAGCTGTTTTGATTTTAATGGTTTTTTTGACGGTGTGGCTTTGTGCCCGCACCGCCAAGAAGGTGCTTCACCCGGTTTCCAAGCGTAAAGCGCTGGATGTTTGGCCCGATCAATATAAACTGCCGTATGAAAATATTTATTTTAAAACAGAAGACGATGTGTTGATTAAAGGGTGGTTTATCCCCAATCCTTCCTCTGATAAAACAATTATTTTGATGCACGGTTGGGGGATGAACCGCGGTGATGTTTTTAAAAACACTCATTTCCTGCACGACTTGGGCTATAATTTGATGTATTTTGATTTCCGTGCTTTGGGTGAAAGCGGCGGAACGACCAGTTCCATCGGATATTTGGAAGTAAAAGATTTGCAGGCGGCTATTACATTTTTAAAAGCTACGCGCCCGTTTGCGTGTGAGTCTATTGGATTGTACGGGCTTTCTATGGGCGGTATGGTGGCTATTTGCGAAGCGGCGCAAAATCCGGAAATTAAATGTGTGGTGGCGGAGGCTTCTTATTATTCCTTCCGCCGGGTGGTATCGCGCTGGGCGTGGGTGCATAATAAGGTGCCCTATTTCCCGTTGATGCCTATCATTCTGCATTATATTCGCCGTAATTTAACAGTCAATCCGGAGCAATACAGCCCCAAATATAATATCCCCAAAATTTCGCCGCGGCCCGTATTTATTATTCACGGACGTTATGATAATTTGGTGCCGGCGGCCCAAGCCAAGATGCTTTTTAAACGCGCCGGAGAGCCAAAAGAAATTTGGTTGGTCCCCGGAGCCAAACACAATAAATGTGCCGAAGTGGGCGGCTTTGAATATAAACAGCGCTTGATGGACTTTTATAAAAAATATTTATAGTATTTTCCCTGTTCTGAAACGGAGCCGAAAAACCGGCTCTGTTTTTATGTCTTTAAATGAATATAGGTTTTGCAGATCTGCGGTGTTTTTGTGGAAAGCTCTTCCAGCCGTTTTTGCAAAAATTCTAAAATAGAATAAAGGCTGTTTTAAAAAAATGCAGCATTTAAAGATATGAAAAAACTAATCATTTTTGATTTAGACGGTACTTTGTTAAATACGATTGAAGATTTGGCGGCCGCCACGAATCAAGCTTTGTTGCGGCTGGGCTACCCCCAACACCCAACACCAGCCTATTTGCGTTTTGTTGGCAACGGTATTAACAAACTTTTTGAACGGGCTCTGCCCCCAGCGGCGCGCACGCAAGAAAATATATTGCGGGTACGCAGCCTATTTGTGCCGTATTATAATCAACACGGCGCGGATTTGACCAGCCCCTATGAAGGGATAGTTGCCTTATTAGAAGCATTGCAGACCCGCGGAATAAAATTAGCGGTGGCGTCTAATAAGTATCAAGAAGCCACGGCGGAGCTGGTAAAACATTATTTCCCGCAAATTGCATTCTCTGCGGTGCTGGGGCAACGCGAAGGACTGCCCACCAAGCCGGACCCTCTTTTTGTGCAGGAGATTTTAAAACAAACCGGTGTTTCTGCGGTGCACACTTTGTATGTGGGGGATTCCGATGTGGATATGCAAACCGCCCTCAACGCCGGTGTGGACGCGTGCGCCGTAACCTGGGGCTTTCGCACGCGGGCGGAGCTGGCGGCCTACCGCCCCAAATATATGGCAAATGCCCCACAGGATATTTTGCAGATGCTGGGCTGAATTATTTATACCGATTGGCAACTCATAAACCCCGCCAACAGGCGGGGTTTTGTATGTTCCAAAATGGCGGTTTCTTTGGAAATCAAAGTTTGTGTAAGCGAAGGTGAATGCTAATCGGATGAACTTTTAACACGAGACCCGCTTTAGAAAGTGGTCTTTTAAATGGAATGGCAGATTTGTCGGATGTATTTGGCGGCGTGGTGTATGCTGTCTGCAGAGTCCTGGGCAAAATCTGTCAGGCACGCTAAGGATAATTTGAGATTTTTAGGCAGTTTTTTCAGGGCTTTTCTTTCATAAATGCCGCAAATAAATAGAGCCGGTTTCTTATTTTTAGCCGCTGTTTTTAATACGGCCAGCGGCGCTTTGCCATACAAGGTTTGTCCGTCTAATTTTCCTTCGGCGGTAATCAACAAATCTGCCTTTTGGGCCCATCTGTCTAACGGAAGATGTTTATTTAAAAAGTCTGCCCCAAATATAATTTGGGCTCCCAGCAGCCCATATAATCCGGCGCATAAGGCACCAGCCGCGGCGGTGCCGGGAGTGTGCGCAATATCTTTGCCTGTGGTTTTTTTGACAATGCGCGCATAAACAGACAAAGCTTTTTCCAGCGTGCGCACTTGGACGGGAGTGGCCCCTTTTTGCGGGCCAAATACGCGGGCGGAACCCTGAGGCCCCAACATAGGGTTTTTGACGTCAGCCACGGCGTATATTTTGATGCCGCGTAGGGCATTGGCGGCGGGGGTTGGGTCAATGTGCGTAAGTTGCAAAAGCGGCTTGGCCCCTTGGGGGAGCGTTTTCCCCTTAATATCTCTAAAATGTATGCCTAATGCCTGGGCAATTCCGGCTCCGCCATCGTTGCAGGCTACGCCGCCCAGACCGATGTATATTTTTTTGGCCCCACGTTTCAGGGCGTGCGCCAGCACCTCTCCCACGCCAAAAGAAGAGGCGCCCAACGGATCTAAGTCCTCTTTTTGAGCGGTGCCCAGTCCGCAGATACGGGCCGTTTCTATGACCGCTGTTTTTTCTTTAGGCAGCCACAAATAGGACGTGTTTTTTTCTTTTAGAAAAGCATTTTTTGCGCGCAGATAAACACGTTTAGCGGCGGGGTGCAGCGCTTTAAAGAAATCAATAAAGCCGTCTCCTCCGTCTGATAACGGAAAGCTGTGGACGGAGTGTTTTTTTTGCAGCACCGATTCCAAAACGCGCGCCGTTTGGCGCGCGCTTAAGGAACCTTTTAAACTGTTGGGCAAAAGCAAAATGCGCATTAGAATTTCCAGCTGAACTTAACAGAGGCTACCAAATTCATAACGGAAGAATCTTTAAAATTACCGGAGTACGGGGTAAAAAATTCCTGCACTTCCAGCCCCAGCATCATATCGTCAAAGTGAGTTTCTGCACCGATACCTACCGAACCGACAAAGGTGTTTCCACTCACTGTTTCAGATTGAATTACCCCGCGGTAATTAAGCGAGAGCATACGATATCCGCCAGAGGCCGTCAGATACAAAGAGAACAAGTCATCGGGATTAAAATAATAGTTGGCTTTAAGCAGCAGGTCAATAGCCTGCCCGCTGGTATGCACCGATAAATCTGACCCCGGCGGATACGGCAGCGGCAGCCCTTTGTCTTCTGCGTTTTTATTGTCTGCTTCAATAGTGGGGTCTTTATCGTCAAAAGAAGAGTTGGGAATATTGGCTATTGCCAAGGCCGGGCCCAGCCACAGATTGCTGCTTTTCACGCGCCATAAGAACGCCGCTTCCGCACGCACTCCGGTGCCGCCCACATCATATGGGTCGGTGCCGGCAAAACCCGCTTTGTCTGTGTTGTCTAATTTTAAATCGTTCATTTGGGCGCCAACGGTAATGGCAAAGTACTTATCGGAGGCGCTGTCTTTAGGGCGTTTGGCGCGTTTGGCTTCCGCTTTTTTAATTTGCTCTAATTTGCCGCTGCGGGCCGCTTCGGCGGTTTCTACAATGACGGCTTCGTCATTTTTAGTTTTATTGACGCCTTTTAAAAAGGCTTCTTCATCGCTCATCTGTGCCCGGCGTGCGCGGATTTCGGCGGCGGAAATTTCTTGCACGGTTTGCACTTGTCCGTTCACAATTTCCGGTTTTTTTACGTCAAAGACTTTTTCAATATCGGCATCAAATGTCAGGCCTCCTGCGGCGCTTACTGGCGCCGCTTGTGCAGAGGCGCCCGCAACAGGAGCGGCCCCTGCAGCCGTTGTTGCAACCGCTGCGGATGCTGCGGCCTGTTCTTGGCGGGCCTGTTGTTGGGCTATGGCTTGTTTGGCGGCGGAGCCTTGGTCGTAATCATACACTTCCACAGACACAATTTGCGGCATATCAATATTTACAATGCCGTCTGCCGTTTGCAATACCATATTAAATTCGTCCAAATCTACAATGACCCCTACCAGTTGGGTGCCGCCTTTTAAGTAAATGCGGTGCTGGTCCGGTAAAACGGACTCTATGTCGCGCTGGCTGAGCACTACGGGGCCGTAAGGAGTGCTTAAATTGATAGTATATTCCGTTTGGGAAATAATGGAGCCGCTGATAAAGGTGCCATCTTTTAATTTGACGGTTTCTGCCAAAGAGATAGAGGAGAGAAACAGAGAAATACAAAAGATAAAAATTTTTTTCATATGCAACTCCAACTGCCTGACAAAAGAAGGCGGCTTTGGCGGCCGCCTTCTTTGAAACAGATTTATTTTTCGTCGCTGCTGACAACGACTACTTCTTCTTTTTTTGCTTCGCAGCAGCACGGAGCGACGGCTTTTTTAATTTTGCGCAGCGCTTTTAAAACAGCCGCTACGGTCAAGAAGCCCAGCATAACGCTTAAGCTGTTGGTTAAGAAACCAAACAAAGTTTGCCAATAAGCGGCGCCGCTGATCATCGGGGAAGTGCTCATTACAATAACGATATAAATCGTATATGCGAGCGTAAAATAAAATAAGGCCACGAAAATCCAGTACAGCCCTCTTAGGCACAACCAGTTATGCGGCCACCATTTGTTTTTGCAAGCCATAAGATTACTCCTTTTGTCAAATTCGGCTAAGGAAAGCCCTGTGCCGTTAACAGATATATTGTATCAAAAGCAAAAAGGAAAAACTGTTTTTCTTATCTCAGAAAAGAATTAGACTTCTCTGGCCCGGCGGCGTATTTCTTGGGCGTGGAGCAAGGCGGTTTGGTCTTCTTTGGACACGGCCCCCAACATACGGGCGATTTCTTGGAGGATTTCTTCCGCATTTAAAGCGGAGAGGGATACCTCTGTAGTTTTGCCGTCTGTAGTTTTTTCTATATGGAAAAAAGCATCGGCACACGCGGCCACAGAAGCCAAATGGGTTACGCATAATACCTGCCGCCCCTGGGCTACTGCGTGCAATTTTTCACCCACCAGTGCGGCGGTGCGTCCGCCTACGCCGCTGTCCACCTCGTCAAATACCATAACAGGAATATCCCCCGCCAGCACGGTTTTCAGCCCCAGCATCACGCGGGAAAGTTCCCCTCCCGAAGCCGCCAACGCCAGCGGCCGCGGCGCTTGCCCCGGGTTGGGGGAGAACAAAAACTCCACCCGGTCGGCCCCGTCCGGGCCCGGGTTTTCCGCGTCCATTTCTACGGCAATTTCAAAAACGAGTCCTTTAAATCCCAGCGGAGTGATTTCTTTTATCAATTTGGAAGAAAGCTTTTGGGCCGCTTCGGCGCGTTGGGTATGTAAATCTTCGCATAATTTATCCAAGGCGGCGCGCGCTTTTTGTTCGGCACGGAGCAGCTCTTCTTCGTGCAAGTGGGAATTTTGCAAATTGTCTATTTGTTTTTTTAGTTCTTCTTCTTTTTGCAAGACGTCGGTTAATTCAGGGCCGTATTTGAGTTTAAGGCGTTTAAGTTTTTCGTGGCGGCTGAGCATATCGTCCAGCGTTTGCGGGTCGGCATTTAAAGTGCTTTGGTAGGCGCTTAAATCGGCACAAGCGTCGGTGAGCAAAGTTTCTGCATTTTCTAATGTTTCTGCTATGGCGGCGGCGTGTTCATCCAACTCCGCCATTTCACGCACCTGGCGCAACGTGCGGCCCAAGAGCGCGGTAGCGGAATTTTCTTCTTCGTATAAACTTTGGTAGGCCTGGCCGGCTAATTCCAGCAGGCGTCCGGCGTGTTTCATTTGGGGCAGTTTTTGCTCTAGTTCCGCATCTTCGCCCAGCTGGGGGTGCACTTTTTCTATTTCTTGCAGTTGAAAAAGGGATAAATCCAGCAGGCGCGCTTTTTCCTGCTCGCTCATTTGGGCCGCTTCCAGCCGCTCCTGTGCTTGGCGCCATTGCTGATAGGTGGCGGCTGTTTTTTCGCGCAGCGGCTGCAGGGCGGCGTATTGGTCTAAAAGCTGCAGCTGCACGTCGGCACGGAGCAAACTTTGGTGTTCGTGCTGACCGTGAAAATCTACCAGTTCTTTGCCTACTTCGGCCAGCGCCGCAGCCGCCACGGCGCGGCGGTTGATGAAGGCTTTGCTTTTGCCTTGGCGGTCCAGCGTGCGCTGCAGGACCAGTGTTTTTTCTCCGGGGGCGTATTTGTGCAGCAATGCGGCGGAAACCCCTTGCGTATCAAATTCGGCGCGTACTTCCAGCTGTTGTGCTCCGTCTTTAATTAACGAAACAGAGCTGCGCGCCCCCAATACAAAACTTAAAGCAGAAATCGCGACGGATTTGCCCGCGCCCGTTTCCCCGGTAAATACGTTTAGACCGGGCTGGGGGGCAAACTCTACTTGAGAGATAACCGCAAAATTGCGTACACAGAGTTTATGAAGCATCGCGCTCTCCCCATTCCAATTTATCGCGCAGCCGGGTAAAAAAATCAAAATTGCCGGCGCAAATTAACTGAGCTTCGTGCGCGGCGCGGCGTAAAATGACGCGGTCTGCATTTTTCAATTCATAATTTCCTTGCCCGTCCAAACTGACGATAGCGCGGTCCTCTTGGTTTTTAAACAGCGGGGCAAATTCCCACGCTTCATCGGCGCGCACCAATAGGGGGCGTTCCGTTAAGCTGTGGGGGCACAGCGGGGTGATAAGAAAGGTGTTTAAATCCGGCTCTACAATCGGGCCGCCCGCCGCCAGAGAATAGGCCGTAGAGCCCGCCGGGGTGGAGATAATCACTCCGTCCCCATAATAGCGTTTGAGTTCCAGCCCGCGTGCCAAAAAACGCAGGGAGAAGGCTCTTGGCTGCAAAGTTTTAATCACACAATCATTAAAGGCCAACAGCTGACGCACGGACTTTTGTCCAGCGCGTTCAATATCTGCGCAAAGCAGCAAACGGCGGGTGATTTGGAAATGACCGTCTAAAATATGCTCCAAACAAGCGGGGGCGTCTTTTTCTTCACAGGCGGAAAGGAAGCCCAAACTGCCGCAATTTACTGCCAAAACGGGAATGCCTAGCGGTGCCGTTTCGCGCGCGCAGCGCAGGGTGGTGCCGTCCCCGCCCAGGCTGACACAAAGGTCCGTCCCCGGGTAGCGGCTGATAAGATGATAGTCCTGAATTGTCTGGCAAGACAAGCCTTTTTTGCACAAAAAATCCGCCAGCCTTTGAGCCGTTTGGGCGGCATTTGGCTGGGAAGGATTGCAGACCAAAAGGACTTGCCTAAGTTTCATAGCACCTCATTCTAGCAAAATATGTGCAGCCTGCGCATTCGTGCGTATAGTGTAAAAAGAGGCTGCCGCTTCCGGCCGGGCGCGGGCCAAGAATGGTATAATAATAAAAAAGAGGATTTTATTATGTGGGATTATACCGATAAAGTAATGGACCATTTCCGGCACCCGCGCAATGTGGGCGCCATACCTAATGCAGATGCCACCGGCCAGGTGGGCAGTTTGGTGTGCGGCGACGCGTTGAAACTAACGCTGAAAATTAACAAAGAAACCGAAGTCATTGAAGACGCCAAATTTGAAACGTTCGGCTGTGCCAGCGCGATTGCTTCTTCTTCCGTATTGACGGAGATGATTAAAGGTAAAACGCTGCAAGAGGCCGCTAAAATTACCAACCAAGATATTGCCAACGAGCTGGGCTCTCTGCCAGCGGAGAAAATGCACTGCTCCGTGATGGGTATGGAAGCGCTGGAAGCGGCTGTGCAGAGCTACCGCCAAGGCGGCAAGCCGGTGGTGTATGAACAGCAGGCCGAAAAAATTGTCTGCCATTGCTTCAATGTGTCTGAGGAAGCGATTATCAAAGCCATTCGCGCCAACCACTTGAAAACAGTGGAAGAAGTTACTTTTTATACCAAAGCCGGCGGTGGCTGCGGGCGCTGCAAAGGCGAAATACAGAAGATTCTGGACAAAGTCAATTCCTGTGCCGTGCCGCAAACGCCTCAGGCGGAAGATAAAAAATTTGCGGATTTGACTATTGTGGAAAAAATCAAACGCATTGAAAAAGTGCTGGAAGAAGACGTCCGCCCGCAGCTGAATATGGACGGAGGATCTGTAGAGTTGGTGGACGTAGCCGGCAATACGGTCAAAGTGCGTCTGCTGGGTATGTGCAGCGGTTGTATGGCGGCCCCGGTAACGCTGAAAAACTTTGTGGAAAAGACCTTAAAGGAAAAGCTGGACTCTTCCCTTACTGTGGAGCAGGCCTAAAGAGGCGCGCCGTGAAAACCATTTATTTAGACAATAACGCCACCACCCAGGTGGCCCCTGCCGTAGCCGAGGCTATTGCCCCGTATTTTACTGAAAAATACGGCAATGCTTCTTCTATGTATCCGCTGGCGGCGGAAGCCAAAAAAGCAATGGATATTGCCCGGGCTGAAGTGGCCGATTTAATCGGCGCGGCCGCTGCCGATGAAATTATTTTTACCTCTTGCGCCACGGAAAGTGACAATACCGCTATTTTCTCTGCGGTGCGCAGCTTCCCGCAGAAAAAACATATCATTACCTCTGCCGTAGAGCACCCGGCGGTGCTGCACCCCTGCAGCTATTTGGAGTCACAAGGGTATAAGGTGGACTATATCGGTGTGGACGCCCAGGGCCGTTTTAATATGCAGCAGTACAAGCAAGCTTTAACCGATGATACGGCTTTGGTGTCTGTGATGTGGGTCAACAGCGAAACGGGCACCATTTTCCCTATACCGGAAATTGCAGCTTTGGCTAAAGAGCGCGGCGCCCTGTTTCATACCGACGCGGTGCAAGCCATAGGCAAAATGCCGCTGGACGTGAAAAATACAAAAATAGACATGCTCTCTTTGTCCGGGCACAAGTTCCACGCGCCCAAAGGGGTGGGGGCTTTGTATGTGCGGCGCGGCACGCGTTTTACGGAATTTATGATGGGCGGACATCAGGAAAAGGGCCGCCGCGGTGGCACCGAAAATGTGCCCTATATTGTGGGGCTGGGCACGGCAGCTGTACTGGCCAAGACCCGTCTGTCTGACGGCAGCCTGGCACGTATGGCGGCGCTGCGCGATAAACTGCAAAATGGGCTTTTGGGCTCTATCCCCGACAGCAAATTAAACGGCGATCCGGATAACCGCGTGCCCAATACCGTCAATATCAGCTTTGGCTATGTGGAAGGGGAAGCCATTTTAATGCACCTAAACGAATACGGCATTTGTGCCTCTTCGGGCTCGGCGTGCACGTCGGGCTCGTTGGAGCCGTCGCACGTGTTGCGGGCGATGGGGGTGGATTTTAAATTTGCGCACGGCTCGGTGCGGTTTTCTCTGTCGGACCAAACTACGGAGGCTGAAGTGGACAAAGTGCTGGAAGTAATGCCCGGCATTATAGAAAACCTGCGTAAAATTTCGCCGTTTTCGCGGATGGGATAAAATTAAATGGTTTTACGCTGAGACGCCCGCCTTGAAGCGGGCGTTTGTTTTTGCTAGGATAAAAGCAACTGCCGGCACTCCAGGAGCCGACGGTTCCTAAACCGAGGAGCTTCTATGAAAAAACTATCCCTGCTGTCTGTGTTTTTATTTGTTGCGGCGGCGCTGTTTGCCAAAACGACTATTATTTACCATACCAGTGATACACACGGATTTTATTATCCTAAGAACGGCCAAGGAGGGTTTGCCGCTTTGGCCTCTGTTGTTAAAAATGGACCACAGCCTTATTTGCTTTTAGATAGTGGAGATTTTGCCAACGGCACGGCGGAGGCGAAAAATTCCAAAGGCCTTAAAAGCGCCGCTTTGATGAACGCGGTGGGCTATCACGCCACAACCATTGGTAACCACGAATTTGATTTTAGAGATGCTGGGGTGGAACCGCTGGTGCAAAATTTGAAATTCCCGGTATTAGCGGCTAACTTTTTTGAACGCAAGACGGGCAAATACCCCCCGCTGGTGCTTCCGTATAAGATTTTTGACGTAAATGGGGTAGATGTAGCGGTTATTGGCTTGGCCAACCGCACGCCGACTAACGACGATAAAACCTATAAATTTACCAATCCTCTTTCCGCTTTGAAAAAAACATTAAAAGAGGTAGAAGCAGAAAACCCGGATATCGTGGTTGTGTTAGTGCACGACGGCTTGCGTGATGAAAAACACGGCACGCAAAGTTATGTGGGCAAAATCGGCAAAAAATTTGGGGGGCAGGTGCATCTGGTTTTGGGCGGGCACGTGCATAATATTGTTCAGAATGAATATGTTAACGGCGTGTTGTATGTGGAAAGCGGCTGTCATATCCAAAATGTCAGCAAGATTACCGTTGAAACGGATGACGAAACAGGTAAATTTATTTCTGCCAAATCAGAGCTGATCCCGCTGATTGTGGAAAAGGTGGGAGAAGATGAAGAAATAGCCAAATATGCCGAGTCACTTAAAGAACCGGGGATGGATGAAGTGTTTGGGGAAGCCGCCGCAAATATCAGCCGTTCTGCTGCGGTGCCGGAGCATAAAGACGGCCCCTTGAATGATTGGATTGCCGATCTGAGCCGCGCCGCTGCCGGTACGCAGATTTTTGTGCACAATAACGGCGGCACCCGCACAGATATGGAACAAGGCCCCGTTACCCGCCGCGACACGACCGACATCCATCCGTTTGACAACGGAATTGTGAAGATGACGGTGGACGGTAAATTTTTGAAGTATTTGGTAAAAAAATCGCTGTTGCCGCGCAGTTTATTTACTTATTCTGGTATGACCATTACCTACCGTAATAAAAAAGGCAAAGTCAAAGACCTCCAGCTTTTTGTGGATGGAGAACCGGTGGAAAACCATAAAAAATATACGCTGGCCACCAACTCTTATATTGGCTACGGCGGCAGTGAGGGCTGGCCTTTTAAGAAAATTAAAGACAGCGAAAAACAAGAAGTGCCCGGCGTTACCATACGCAGCGTGTTGGAAAATGGTTTAAAGACCCAATCTCCAGTGCAGGTGTTGCCTACGGGGCGTATTGTGGAATTTAAATGATAAGCCGTGCGGTGCGTTTTCTTTGTTTTCTGTGTTTGCCGATATGTTTGTTTGGCAGCGCCTGCGCCCCTAAGCAGGAGCTGCCTTCGGCTTATTTGTTTTTTACCTCAGATATAGAAGGCGTTTTTTGGGCCCGCCCGGAACCTCGTTATGGCAACGAGGTAACGGGGGGCCTGTCTGTTTTAAAAGCATTTTTGGAAAAACAAACGCTGCCGTATGTTTTGTTGGAAGGGGGAAATTGGTACGCCCAAACCCCGGAAGGGACTTTGTCTCAAGGCGAGTATTTTAATACGGCGGCGGCTTCTCTGCCTTATGCGGGGCGTTTATTTACCGATAAAGATTTGGCGTATGGTTGGGGCTCATTAAGCCAAATTATTAAAAAATCCCCTTTCCCATTTATTCTTTCCAATGTTACGTCCGGCGGCAAAACCCCCGCCGGCGCCCAACCTTGGCTGCTGACCAAGGCCGGCGCATACCATATTGGCGTTTTGGCAATAGTGGGCCGTCAGGCGGTGCAGGGAAAAAGACGTATGGGCGGGTTAAGAATCAGCGATGAAATAACCGCTGTGCGCAATACGGTGCAAATTTTGCAAGAAAAAGGGGCCCAAGTAATTGTTTTAATTAGCGCATTGGGCGCAGCAGATGATAAAGACGCTCTGACGGACGCCCGTCTGGCAGAGGAAGTGCCCGGTATTGATATTATCTTAAGTTCTAATTTGGGAAGAGAAGCCGCAGAAGTGGAAAAGGTGGGGCGTACGCTGATTGTCTATCCCGGAGCCAAGTTGGACGGGGTGGGGCAGATTGGTTTATTTTTTGATAAGAACGGTAAATTGACAGACGCTGTTTTTAAAGACCAGGTGCTTTACCGCCGCGATTTTGGAGAAGACCCCGCCGTGGCGGAAGAAGTGGCTGCCATACGCCGCAGTGCCCGCGCACAGATGGACCGTCCCGCCGGCAAGCTGGCGCAAAAATTAACGGGTAATTTGGAAGGAGAGTCTGCCCTAGGGGACTGGGCCGCAGATTGTGTGCGCAAATGGGCTAAAGCAGATGCCGCCGTGCTCAATGCCGATTCTTTGCGTGCCGATTTGCCTGCAGGGACTGTAACCCAATATGATTTATACGAACTGTATCCCTACGCAGACCATATCACTTTTTTGGATATGAAAGGCGCGGCTTTGCGTAACGCTTTGGAAGAAGGGCTGAATGTGCCGCATAATTTTGCACAGATTTCCGGCCTGCGCGCCGATTATAATCCAGACGCCCCGGCCGGAAAGCGCATTCGCTATATAACGATAAACGGAGCGCCCCTTTCTTCTACTGCCGTCTATCGTGTGGCGGTTACAGACCATATGCTGGCGGGGGGCGCCGGACACGATGGTTTTATTGATTCTTTAGAGTTTAAAAATACCCAAGTGGAAATGCGCACCGTGCTGCGTTTGTGTCTGTCGGGCGGAAAAGAAGCGTCGGTGCCGGCGCTTGGGCGGTGGAGAGTTGTGAAATGAGTTCTGCCGTGCACCCGTTGGCTATAGGTTCTTTTCGGGCCCCAAACAATATTTGGCTGGCCCCAATGGCGGGGGTAACGGACGGGCCTTTCCGCGCGTTGTGTTTGCGCGGCGGGGCCGGGGTGGTGTGTGCGGAAATGGTGTCGGCCCACGCCTTGCATTATGAAAACCCGCGCAGCCTGCGTATGCTGCGCATAGATGAGCGGGAAAAGCCCGTTTCTATGCAAATTTTTGGCTCGGACGAGCAGACGATTTGCGAAGCGGCCCGCGCCGCAGAAGCGCGCGGAGCCGATATTATAGATATCAATGCCGGCTGTCCGGTCAAAAAAATCAATAAAGCCGGCGCCGGCTGTGTGCTGATGAAAGATCCCTCCCACTTGGGCCATTTGGTGGAGGCGGCTGTAAAAGCCGTTAAGGTCCCTGTTACGCTTAAGACCCGCATTGCCTTAAAACGCGGAGTCCTGTTGGGGCCGGAAATAGCCCGCGTGGCGCAGGAGGCGGGGGCGGCGGCGGTTATTATGCACGCCCGCGCCGCAGAAGATGTGCACAGCGGAGAGCCCAATTTGGACGCACTGGCCCGGGTATGCCAGGCGGTACATATACCTGTTATCGGCAATGGCGGCATTTGCAGCGGCAAAACAGCCCAAGCATTTTTTGACGCCGGCTGCGCCGGCATTATGATAGGCCGTGCGGCGGTGGGCAATCCGTTTATTTTTCAGGATATACAGCAGGAACTTAACGGCGGCTCTGCCGCGCCGCTGAGCCCGCAGCGCCGGGTGGAGATTTACTTGGCGCTGATAGAAGAAAACATCGCCCGCTACGGCGAAAAAATAGGCGTCGGGCGCAGTAAAAAAACAGCGGGCTATTGGCTGCGGGATTTCCCCAATGCGGCCCAAGTGCGCGGGAGTTTTGTGCGTATGGAAACGCTGGCCGATATCCACGCGCTGTTTGCAAGTATTACTTTTTAGTCTTTTTTTCTTCTTCCCCTATACAGCTTCGTTTTGTTTTGGTATAATATACAGGAAACCACGAGTCATTAATGCGGCGGCCACCACTCCGCTGCGCTTTAATAACAAAAGGTAACATAAACTTATGACGAAAACTTTTCTGCCTTCCGTTAAGGAAGTTGAAACCACCCGTAAATGGCATCACATTGATGCTACGGGCCAAACCCTAGGCAGACTGGCCACTCGCGTGGCTGTGTTGCTGATGGGCAAACACAAAAGAACCTACACCCCTCATATGGACTGCGGTGATTTTGTCGTTGTAACCAACACGGATAAAATCAAAGTAACCGGTAACAAAATGGAAGAAAAAATTTATTTCACCCATTCCGGCTACGCCAAAGGCGCCAAAGAAACGCCGCTTCGCCGTCAGTTTGAAAAAGACTCCACCAAAGTCTTGGAGCTGGCCGTGAAACGTATGTTGGACGTCAACCGCTTGCGCGCGCCGCGCCTCAAACGCTTGCGCCTGTTCAGCGGGGAAGAACACGAATTCGCCGGCAGATTTGCCAAATAAGAGGGATAGAGTTTTATGAACAATACCAAAGAAATTAAAACCGGCCGCCGCAAAACTTCTGTGGCGCAGGCCAGATTGGTAAAAGGCACCGGCGTTATCACAGTCAACGCCAAAGCCTTGGCTGACTATTTTAAAGGTCACGAAAAATTCCAAGCTACCGTCAAAGCTCCGCTGACGGTGACCAACTTGGAAAAAGAATATGACGTGACCGCCAAAGTGCAGGGCGGCGGTATTTCCGCCCAGGCTGGCGCTTTGCGCCACGCCATTGCCCGCTCTGTGGCTGAAATCAGCGAAGAGCTGAAAAAGACCGTCAAGAAAGCCGGCTTTTTAACCCGCGACCCCCGTATGGTGGAAAGAAAGAAACCGGGGCAGCCGGGTGCCAGAAAACGCTTCCAGTTCTCCAAACGTTAAGCGTTTTTGGCAGCGTATGCTTTGCAAAACCCCTTCCGTCTGGAAGGGGTTTGCTTTTTGGGTTGTTTTTTGTCATAATATCTCTAGCGTAAATACGCGAAAATTTAGATAAGTTAAATCGGCTCGTTTTTTGGTCCGCACCAGCGGAGCACCCGGATTTCCGGGAGCTGTCACCCCAAAAGCGGCGTCGCCATTTAACTGTGTAACGCATTACACAGTAGGCAGCGCCATTATTGGTTGTGTGACAGCTACCAATAACGCAAGCGTTGCCTTTTTTGTTGTTGTAAAAAGAGAATCGTTTTTCAATAATCGGGGGGTAAATTTAACCCGTACAACAGGGGAAGTTCGCTCCCCTGAGCACGTGCCGCAGCAAATGCAACGCGCTGCGGCGCGGCGGGCAAGAGAGCAGGGGCAAAAACTGGTTTTTAAAATGTACGGACCTCCCAAGAGATGAAGATTTCTTAAAACGTGTACAGAAGAACGGCCGTGTATCTGTTGATGTTTTGTTTTTAGCCTTTTAAAAGAGGACAGGCCTGCTGTTTTAGCGGGCCAGCTTTCACCTAAAAACAAGATTGTTTTTCATTACATAGAGAGCAGCTTTGTTTTGGAATGGGTGAAAGCTTTCCAAATAAAAAGCTGCTTTTTTATACCCTCCCCCGTACGGGCCGGTTTTCTCCGGCCCGGCGACAAGCCCCCGGCACTCTCATCCCGGGGGCCTTTTTTATTGCAATCAAGCACAGCAGCCCGGTTTTTGGTGTGCGTAGCAATATATGCTGGCGGTAAAAGGGAGCGTGCGGGGCAATTAGGCTTTACTCTTTTTGCTGCAATGTGAATCAAAGGTCAAATTGGGGGCCGCTAACAAAAACCCCCGCTTGGGGCGGGGGGTCATTTATTTTTGTTCTTTTTTGTCTTCAAAAACGGGCGGAATATGCGGGCTGGCGTCCACCAAATCTTTAATCGGTTTGATGACTTTGGCCTGATTGCACAAGGTGCACGGGCCGCCAATACAGCCGCCTTTGCAGCTCATCACTTCCAGCAGTTGGAAGTCTCCCACGCCTTTGGCGTAGGCATTGAGCATAAGCATAGATTTTTTATCTAACCCGTTGATTGTCATTAATTTGATGGGCCGGTGGCCGTTGATGGCCGTTTCCACCGCTTTGGCTACGCCGCCGGTAACGCCGTAGTAGCGACCCTCACCGGAAACTTTGGGGTCCAGCGGGGTTTCTTCGCATTGGGCGGGGTCTATGCCGCGCGCGTCTAAAAGTGCGCCCAATTCTTCATAGGTCATTACATAGTCCACGTTGGGGTCCTCTCTCCCTTCCACGCGTTTGGACACGCAGGGGCCCACAAATACCACCGTATAGCCGTTTTTCTTTTCAATCTCGGCGATGTAGGACATTGGCGTATGCGTATCAGACACATATTTTTTCAAGGCGGGTAAATGTTTTCTGACGGCCTGTATCCAAGCAGAGCAGCAAGAAGTGGTCATAAATTTATCGCCGCGCTCCAAGCGTTCAATAAGCTCTTTAGCTTCGTGCTGGGTGGTAACGTCGGCCCCTTCAGCCACTTCGCTCACCTTGTCAAAGCCGGCTTTTTTTATGGCGGTGAGCAGCTGCGGCAGCGTAGCGTTGAACTGCCCCACAATGGACGGAGCCACCACCGCGCATACTTTGCGGGTGCTTTTCATGGCGCTTAAAATGTCAATAAGCTGGCTGCGCTCCATAATAGCACCAAAGGGGCAGGCGCCCATACATTGACCGCAGGAAATACATTTGTCAAAATCAATTTGCGCAAAGCCGTTTTCGCCTTTGTGAATGGCATCCACAGGGCAGGCCTGTTCACACGGTACCGGCACATAAGTAATGGCATTGTAAGGGCAGGCCGCTTTGCATTGGCCGCAGTTTTTGCATTTATCCGGGTCAATGTGGCTTTTTCCGTTGACTACCTTTACCGCGCCAAATTTGCAGGCCGTTTCACAGGCGCGCGCCAAACAGCCTTGGCAGGCTTCCGTTACGATATGGCGGGCTTTGACACAGCCTTTGCAGGCGATGTCTAACACGGTCAGCGGGGTTTCCGGCGTGTCTTTGCGTAAAAGCGCTTGTTTGGCGTAATCGTTTAAAGAGGTGGCTTCGTCGTCGGCTTCTACGGAGCAGCCCAACGCGGCTAAAGTGCGTGCGCGGAAAACGGCGCGTTCTTTATAAACGCAGCAGCGCACGTCCAGCTTAGCGTCGCGCGGGATGACGTTGTAGGGAATGCGGTAGGCCGCAGTTTCCAAAGTGCCTGCGTCAAAAGCTTCTATGACTTTGCGCAGGGCTTGTCTTTTAAATCCGAGGGCTTTATTATCGTTCATATTATTTATATTTTACCATATTTGGCTGGGCTACCTGCGCCGCTGAAAGGGCATACTGGTGTGGTAAAACCGGGCGCAGGTGCCGAAACGGAAGAGACGGAATTGCTATGCTTCGTCCGCAACCAAAACAATACGGAAAACCCGGCCGGACCTAAGCAGATGGGTAAGAAGAATAGAACCTCACTACTTTATAGCAAGCGGAAAAGAGCGCTTAGCGGGCGGTGGTCAGAGGAGTGTATGTCTGGCACAGAGGCGGCCAGCGTTTGCAGCCCGCGTGTAAAAATGCAATCTACGGTGTGGCGCCAATAACGCGTGCGCAAGTCCGGCTGGAACACTACTTCCTGCAAGCCCAGTTTTCGGCTCATCAAGAGCAGCTCATCGCGGCGGTTTTGATTCCAGGTATTAAAATCCCCCGCCACAATAATCGGCCCCGGAAAAGAAGCTGCCAGCTCAGCCGCTTTTTCTAAATGGCGTTTAAAAGGGGCCAGACTGCTAAAATTTACTGCGTGCATATTGACTACTAAGAGCTGGCTTTGCTCTAGGGGATAAATTAGCCGCATAGCCAATTTGGGAATGGTAAGAAGCGGCTCGTGCACAGACGCATCAAAAATCACTTCCTGTGCAGGCGCCCGGCAGCCAACGGCTATGCCGGTGGGTATTTTCCCGCGCGGGGAGAGAAAACTAATAGCCGCGTGCCAATGCAGGCCGCTTTGTTCGGCTGCTTCTGTGCAGGGGGCGTCCAGCCGGGTTTCCTGTGCTAAGAACAGGTCACTCTGCGCACACAGCGATAAAAAATCCTGCCGCCAGTGCGGGTTTTTGCTTTTTTGAAAGTTCCATACACAGAGCCGAAACTGCCGCGGCAGCTTGGGCAGCTGGGGCGCGGGGCCGGCTTCCAATAAAGGGACATCGGGCAGCAGGAAATTTTTCATATCAATAATAAGGAGTCAGCAGACGCAGCGCATTGTTGCGCAGCGTGCGCAAAAGCGGCGGGCGCATATGCCGGTAATGCACGGGCTGCGCTTGAGCTTTTTTCTGTTCAATAATTTGGCGCACCTGTTTAGCCAGCTCTGGGTCAAAGCATTCCATATTACTTTCAAAGTTCAGCTTAAAACTGCGTACGTCCCAGTTGGCAGAGCCGGCAAAGAGCCACAGGTCGTCCACTAAAAAGAGCTTGCTGTGGTCAAAGGGCGGTTGGGTGCGGTAGATTTTGACCCCTTTGGAAAGCAAACGGTGAAAGTTGGCTTCCATTGCCCAGTCCATACCAAAAATATTGCTCTTTTGCGGCAGAATAATTTCCACCTCTACCCCGCGCATAGCGGCCGTTTCCAGTGCAGACAGTATATTGTTTTCCGGCAAGAAATACGGTGTAACAATGCGGGCGCTTTTTTGCGCGCAGGCCAGCGCGCCCAGGCACAGGCGTTCTATTTTGCCATAGTCCGCGTCCGGCCCGTCCGGGATAATGCGCGCGGCGGTTTTGCCGGGGCAAGGGCTGTCTTTGGGGCAGCGCGCCGAAGTGGGCAGAAACGGCTTTTTGCCGGAGAAAATCCAGTCCTCTTCAAACAGACGCGCAATTTGGTTGATAAGCGGCCCCTTGATTTCAAAAGTCACGTCCTGGATGGGGTCTTTGGGGTGCTGGCGAACCAAGTCCCCTTCCGCCACATTCATACCGCCAAAAAAGGCCACTTTTCCGTCTATAATCATCATTTTGCGGTGGTTGCGCAAATTAACAAAGGGCAGGTTGACCGGGCTTTTGCTGGGCAAAAAGACGGAGAACTGCACCCCGCGTATTTTTTTAACTGCGGCCTGGATATTGGGCCGGCTGTAATTGAGGCCCACCCCGTCTATGAGCATACGCACGACGGCTCCGTTTTGCACCGCTTGTTTTAACGCGGGGATAAACATTTGCCCGGCTTTGTCATTATTAAAAATATAACTGGCGATAAGCACTTCTTTCTTGGCTTGGGAAATGGCGGCGCACATCAGCGGATAGGCTTCGTCCCCATTAATGAGCGGGCGGATGGCATTGCCCAAAGATAAATGCTGGGGGTGCACTTTGTACCCCAGGCGCAGCATTTGCCACAGAGGAGGGGGCACTTGTTTTTCTATTTCCTGCGGGGTTTTGCCCGTGACGGTAAAAATATCTGCCCCGTGATTATGCAGACGCAGCGCTTTGCGCCGCACGCGGTTGATGCCTAAAATGACATATGCAATACAGCCAATTACCGGCGCCAGCCATACTAGGCCCGTCCAGCCGATGGCGCTGGGCACGTCGTCTTTATGCAAGATAATATGCACAGTAACGCTTATATGCAGTACAAGCAATAAAAAACCAGCTACGGAAAAAGATAACAGTTCCATATGCACCCCCTTATTATCCTATAAATTATTGGGCTGTTTTGCTGGGAAATACGATATTAGTTTTGGGAAGTGTTCTTTTTTTGCACAGGGGCAATCAGCAGGGGCTTAGGGTTGACCACACGGGGCAGGGTGGCTTTGTCCCATTCCGTACCGCCGGAAATAAGTGCTTTGCGCACCGTGCGCGTGGGAGCGGCGGCCTGGGTGCGTGCCGGTGTGGCGGGTACTGTCTGGGCCGGCTGCAAGGAAGCCAGGTAGGCGTCTTTTTCGGCGGCGGTTTCAAAAGTTTGGCTCAGCTCTTTATTTTCAAAGAGAAACCAGCGCTCCGTAGGCGCAGGGGTGTTAACATCTGTATAAAGCAGTTTGTATAAAGCGGTTTGCGGTGGCAGCGCCTCGGTATTTTCCAAAGAGGCCTTGTCTTGATAAAAATTCTCAAAAGCACGCTGGCTCAGCCCAATATTAATGCCGTATTTTTTGTTGACTGCCAATACATCTGCGGCGTTGGCGGCGGCGGTGATAAAAGTTTGCGGGCTTTCGGCCTTAAATAAAAATTTGCGGAAGTTGCCTCCGTCGTCATACTCCACCAGGGCATATTCGGCGCTGCTGCTGCGGACAATACGGTCTTTGTCTGATACCATCGGCATAGTGTAGAGCACATATTCACGCGTTTTACCGCGCAGCTTGCGCGTCAGCTGAAGTGCGTTGTAATCCCATAAAGAAGGTGCGGCGGGGGCGGAGTCTTCCCCGCGCATTTCTATAATAATTTCCGGCTGTTGGGCAAAGGCCAGCGGGGCAACGCCTCCCGCCGCCCACAGCAAGCAGGTAACAGCGGCTAAATGCTTCATATGCTTAGTCTAGCATTTTTGGTGTAAAAAAGAAGAACGCTCCCAAACAGCGTTTGTTTTTTTGGGGTAAGAGAAAAAGGCGCCATATGGTTTAAGGATTGTTTGCTAGAAAAACCGCCGGGAGCGCCTTGCCCGCCGGGGTTATAGCACGGGAGCAACATAAATTTTCTTCCCCAGCTCTCCCGAAGATAGCGGCTAATTGTCAGGGTCTTTGGCAGGGGAAAACAGCCAGGTGCTTAAATATCTTTCACCGCTGTCTGGCAGCAATACCACAAGGTTTTTGCCGGCAAATTCAGGACGGAGCGCCATTTGCAATGCCGCATACATAGCCGCACCGGAACTGATGCCTGCCAAGATGCCTTCTTGTTGGGCCAGCGTGCGGGCGGTTTGTCCGGCCTGTTCATCTGTGACGGGGAAGATCTGGTCTATAATAGCCCGGTCTAAAATTTTTGGTACAAAACCTGCACCTATCCCCTGTATTTGATGGGGACCTGCCGGCTTGCCAGACAACACCGCTGAGGATGCCGGCTCCACTGCGATAATTTTTACCTGCGGGTTTTGCTGTTTTAAGAACCGCCCTACGCCTGTTATCGTGCCGCCGGTGCCCACGCCGGCTACAAAGGCGTCCACTTTTCCGTCTAAATCTTGCCAAATTTCCTCCCCGGTTTGGTTGTGGGCAGCGGCATTGGCGGGGTTTTCAAATTGGCGCGGCATATAGGAGTGGGGGATTTTTTGCAGCAGTTGTTCTGCTTTAGAAATAGCGCCGCTCATGCCTTGTGCCGCCGGCGTCAGCTCCACTTGCGCGCCCAGTGCGCGCACCAGCTGCACCCGCTCCGGGCTCATATTCTCCGGCATAACCAAAATCATATGATAGCCTTTTACCGCACAAAGAAAAGCCAATCCAATGCCTGTATTGCCGCTGGTGGCCTCTATAATAGTGACGCCCGGCACCAGTGCGCCGGATTTTTCTGCCGCTTGCAACATAGATAAGGCTACACGGTCCTTGACGCTAAAAGGATTAAACATTTCCAGCTTGGCAAACACCCGCCCCGGGCCCGGATTGATTTTGTTAATGCGGACCAAGGGCGTGTTGCCAATTAGTTGGGTCAAATCAGCCGCGTAAGGCATAGCAGTTCCTATTTTAATACGGAGTTTTGTATCTGTCCGCTGCAAAAATGATTGATGTTTTCCAGCGTGGTGTGCAGAATGCGGTGCACCGCGTCTATAGAGTTAAACCCAATATGAGGGGTGATGAGCACGTTTTTCATTTGCATCAAACGTGCATTAATAATGGTATTCATCGCATAATCCATAGGGATATCCTGCGATTTTAAGATGATATCATCGTGAATGATAAAATCTTCATTCTCCAGCACGTCCAGCGCAGCCCCCTTGACCTTGCCGCTGGCCAGCGCGCGGTAGAGTGCTTCTGGGTCCACTAAACTGCCGCGGGCGGTATTGACGATGATGACCCCGTTTTTCATTTTTTTAAAAGCTTCGTCATTTAATAAATGATAATTATCTTTGGTCGCCGGGGCGTGCAGGGTGATAACGTCGGATTTGGCATAGAGTTCGTCCAAACCGACATAATGAATATTGTAAATACGCTGGAATTCTTCATTCGGATATAAGTCATAAGCCAATACTTCCATTCCAAATCCGCGCGCCAGTTTGGCTACGTGCCGCCCAATGGCCCCGGTGCCTATAATGCCAAGGGTATGCCCGTAAAGGTCAAAGCCGATATATTCATTCATACGCACATAGTTGTTTTTCATATCCGTGCGGGCCTGGATAATATGGCGCGCCAAAGACAAAAGCACCCCAAAGGTAAATTCCGCCACGGTGGCTTCTCCGTATTTGGGGACGTTAACTACTTCAATACCGCGGCTTTTGCAGTAATTCAAATCAATATGGTCAAAGCCGGTAGAACGGGTGGCAATCAACTTGAGATTAGCGTATTTATCCAGCGTTTCTTTGGTCATTTTGAGTGCGGTGTGCACAAAGACGGAAATTATTTCGGCATCTTTAATTTGCTGGAATTGCTCGTCGGATATATTCTCCATACTTTCTTCCAACATCACCACATCGCCGGTGCAAATAGGCTGTTTTTCCAGATAATCTTTGGTAATTTTATCTACATCAAAAAATACGGTTTTCATACAACACCCCCTAGACTTCTTTTATATAATGTACAGCCGCCTGAAGGCGGCTGTAAAATTAATTATTGGGCAGCGGCGTTTCTTCTTTTTTAAAATCATAGAACTGCCGCCGTTGCCGGGCCGGATTGCCCGATACGACGGCAAAGGCTTTAACGTCGTGCGTCACCACAGAACCTGCCCCAATGACGGCATTGTCCCCAACAGTAATGCCGGGCAAGAGAATGGCCCCACCACCTATCCATACGTTTTTGCCAATTTTAATCGGGGCGGCAAATTCTTTGCCTGCCGCGCGGGCCTTGGGCTCTAACGGGTGGGTGGCAGTATAAACTTGCACCGCGGGGCCGATTTGGGTGCCGTCCCCAATATCCACCCGGGCGCAGTCTAAAATGACACAGTTAAAATTAATAAAGACCTTATTGCCGAAAAAGATATTGCGGCCGTAGTCACAGAAAAACGGGGGTTCTATGTTCAGCGTTTGGCCCACTTGTCCAAACAGCTGCTGCATCAGCTCGCGGCGTTTTTGTTCGTCTGCAGGGTCTGTGGCGTTGTATTGCCACAGCAGGCGGCGGGCCTGTTGTCTTTCTTGTAGCAGTTCCGGGTCGGAAGAATTATAAAAAAGTCCGGCCAACATATTTTCTTTTTCGCTCATAAATTTATTGTAGCAATTTTCTTTTAATTCAAAAAAAGACTTCTTTTTCTCTTGCGCTGTATGCTAAATTTTATACAATAATAGCATAGAGGCTTTATTGTGTTTTTTGCAAAAGGTATAGTCGTAAAAGAAATTTACCGGCAGGTAAAATTTGTTTTAATTAAAAAGAGAGGACATAAATGAATAAGTATTTGCGTATAACGGGCGTGATGGCCTTGGCATTATGTGTAGGGATCTTGGCTGCTTGCAAGAAAAAAGAGCAACAAGATGCCTCTCCGGCGGTACCTGTTTCTGCCGTAAAAGTATTAAAAACCGATTTGCCTTGGAATATTGAATATCCGGCCCAAGTGGCGGGCTCATTGGAAATTCAGGTGCGCGCGCAGGTGGGCGGCATTTTGCAGGCGCGTTTGTTTGATGAGGGCGCTTATGTAAAAAAAGACACGCAGCTCTTTCAAATTGACCCCAAAGAATACGAGGTGGCACTGCAGCGTGCCGAAGGGTCTTTATCTCAAGCCCGCAGTGAAGAGAGCCGCACCCGCCGCGACTTTGAACGTATGAAAAAATTACGCGCCGACAATGCCGTGAGCCAAAAAGATTACGATGATTCTCTCTCTGCTTACGAAGCGGCTCAGGCTTCCGTCAAAGTGGCTGAAGCCGGCGTGAATGAAGCCAAAATTAATTTGGAATATACCCGCGTGCTGGCTCCTATTTCCGGTATCACCGGCAAAGAAGCCCAGTCTGTGGGCAGCCTGATTTCTCCGGCGGGCAACGGCCTGCTGACCACGATGGTGCAAATCAACCCGCTGTGGGTGAACTTTTCTATGCCCAGCGCACAGTTTTATAAACTGGCCAGCGGCTATCTTTCCGGTACGATTTCTTTAGACGCCAAAGGAGAACACCCCCTGTATGTGGAAGCGGTGACCTCTGACGGGCGCGTTTATCCGGAAAAAGGAACCATTATTTTCTTTGACAGTACGGAAGACGTCAAAACCGCTTCTTTGGCAATCAAAGCCGAATTTCCAAATCCCAAAAACCAGCGTATGCTGATGCCGGGCCAATTTGTGCGGGTGCGCTTGGTGGGCGCTACTTATAAAGATGCGGTCTTAATTCCTTCCTCTGCCGTGTTAAGCACGCCGACGGGCAACCTAGTCTATGTGGTGGCAGAAGACGGCACCACGCAGGCCCAGCCGGTTACGACGCAACTGCAGGATGATATGTATATTGTCAGCGACGGATTGAAAGGCGGTGAAACGGTCGTATCAGCGGGATTAATTAAAATCCGCCCGGGTATGAAAGTTACCCCGCAAATACAGCCTTTTGAAGTTCCTTCCTCTGCTAAACCCGTAGCGCCCAGCACGGCTACGGTTATGGATGTGGGGTCGTTTGATGAGGCTATAGGTAAAGATATTGCTCCAGACAAGCAAGATATCCGCAGTGAAAAACAACGCAAAAGCGACGCCGTGACAGATGCTTTGCTGGGGCAGCAGGATTAACAAGGGGCGGCTATGTTTTCTAAATTTTTTATTAACCGGCCCATTTTTTCTACCGTAGTTTCCCTGCTTATTTTGCTGGCGGGTATAGTGTCTATTATCAACCTGCCTATTGAGCAGTATCCGGACCTTACTCCTCCTTCCGTGCAGGTGTCGGCCCAATATCCCGGCGCCAGCCCGGAAGTCATTGCCGATACGGTGGCCGCTCCGCTTGAACAGCAAATCAACGGGGTGGAAGATATGTTGTATATGAACTCCACCTCTTCTGCCAACGGCGATATGAACCTCTTGGTGTATTTTGAAGTAGGCACCGACCCTGACCAGGCGATGATTAACGTCAACAACCGCGTCCAGGCCGCCACAACTTCTTTGCCTGAGGACGTGCGCCGTTATGGGGTAACGGTGGAAAAAAAATCTTCCGCTATTTTGCAATTAATCACGATGTACTCCCCGTCTGGTGTTTATGACACTACCTATATTGGTAACTATGCGTTAGTCAACGTGGTGGACGATTTAAAACGTATTAGCGGTGTAGGGGATGCGCAGGTGATGTCCGCCAACGACTATTCTATCCGTATTTGGCTCAAACCCGATGTGATGAGCCAGCTGGGGGTGTCTGTAACGGACGTAATGGCAGCGGTGCAAGCTCAGAACGTGCAGCGTGCCGCCGGTAAAATCGGCCAGCCGCCGCTGACACAATCGGTGGACCGTATGTTCACTATTGTGGCTCCGGGTCGTTTAAAAACGCCGGAAGAATTTGAAGAAATCATTTTGCGCGCTAATCCGGACGGCACGTCTTTGCGTTTAAAAGATGTAGCACGTGTAGAGTTGGGCAGCCAAACCTATGAATTTTCCGGCCGATATAACAAACAACCTGCTGTACCTATTGGCGTGTTCCTCTCCCCGGGTGCCAACGCGGTGGCTACCGCTAAAGCAGTGGACCAGCGTATGAAAGAACTGGCTGCCAACTTTCCGGGGGGTATTGAATATAAAGTAGCCTATGACACCACGCTGTTTGTTACCGCTTCTATTGAAGAAGTAATCCATACCCTGATTGAGGCTATGGTTTTGGTGTTCTTGGTAATGTACTTGTTCTTGCACGACTGGCGTGCCACGTTAATTCCGTGCTTGGCGGTGCCGGTGTCCATTGTAGGCGCCTTTGCCGGAATGCTGTTGATGGGATTTTCTATTAATACGCTGACGCTGTTTGGTTTGGTGCTGGCCATTGGTATTGTGGTGGACGACGCCATCGTGGTAATTGAAAACGTAGAGCGTATTATGCACGACGAACATTTGCCCATAAAGGAGGCCACCATTAAAGCAATGGACGAAGTAACCGGCCCAGTAGTAGCCATTGTGCTGGTGTTGTGCTCTGTGTTTGTGCCGGTGGCGTTTATGGGCGGTTTTACCGGGGTTATGTACCAGCAGTTCGCTATTACGATTGCGGTGTCCGTGATTATTTCCGGTTTGGTGGCTTTGACGCTGACCCCGGCCCTGTGCGTACTTTTATTAAAAGAAATGAAACCCCGCACCAGCGGATTCTTCTACCACTTTGACCAGTGGTTTAGCAAAATGACCGAAAAATATACCGGGCTGGCGGGCTTTTTCCTGCGGCGCATACCGGTGGCCGTTTTGTGTGTGGTGCTGCTGTGGGCGGCGGCGCTTGGTTTGTTTAAACTGGTGCCGGGCAGCTTGCTGCCGGATGAAGACCAGGGTATGATTATGATAGCCACTATGTTGGACCCCTCTACCTCTTTGACTAATACTGTTAATGTGGCCAAACAAGTGGAAGAAATCATTCTGCAGCAGCCGGCAGTAAAAGAAGAACTGACCTTTGCCGGCTATGATATGCTCAGCAGCACGATGAAAAGCAGCTCTATTGCTTCCTTCGTGGCGCTCAAACCCTGGAAAGAGCGCGAAACAGACGCCTTGTCCTCTTTCGGCACGATTGCCGCTATTGGCAAATTGGCGGCGGGGCAAATTCCAGGTGCGCTGGTGATGCCTTTTAACCCGCCCCCAGTTATGGGTATGAGCACCACCGGCGGTTTGGAAGGATATGTGCAAAACCGCGCCGGTTCCGGCAGTGAGGCGTTGCAAACCAAAGTGAACGAGTTTATCGCCGCGGCGCAGAAACGGCCCGAGCTTGCCAGCGTGAGCACCACCTTCTCGGCTGCTACTCCGCAATATAATTTGAAAGTAGATGAAATTAAGGCGATGGCAATGAATGTGTCCTTGTCGGAACTTTATGCCACTATCCAGGGTACATTTGGTACGGCCTATGTCAACGACTTTACCAAATTCAGCCGCAGCTTTAAGGTAATGATGCAGGCGGAAGGGGATTACCGTGCCCGCCCGGAACAACTGGGAGAAATCTATGTCCGTTCCAATTCCGGGGATATGGTGCCGCTGTCCTCTTTCATTACGCTGACGCCTATTTTGGGCCCGGATATGGTGGAGCGTTTTAACGCCTTCCCCGCTGCCAAAGTGATGGCGACTCCGGCAGACGGTTACAGCTCCGGCCAGGCCATTGCCGCTATGGAAGCAGTGGCCCGTGAGATCTTGGGCGAAGAGTACAGCTTGGCCTGGACGGGTACCACTTATCAAGAAACTATCAGCGGCAGCTCTTCCACTATTGCCTTGTTATTAGGTATGTTGGTGGTGTTTCTGATTTTGGCGGCCCAGTATGAAAGATGGGGGTTGCCGTTTGCAGTCATTTTGGCGGTGCCGTTTGGTATTTTTGGCGCATTTTTGGGTACATATCTGCGCGGGCTGGATAATGATATTTATTTCCAAATTGCGCTAGTGGCCTTGGTCGGGTTGGCGGCCAAAAACGCCATTTTGATTGTAGAGTTTGCCGTGCTTGTGCGCGAGCAGGGGGCCTCTGCTTATGAGGCGGCTTTGCAGGCGGTCAAACTGCGCTTTCGCCCTATTATTATGACTTCTTTGGCTTTTATTTTAGGCTGCGTGCCGCTGGCTGTCAGCACAGGTGCGGGCGCTGCCAGCCGCCATTCTATCGGTACGGCTGTGGTGTTTGGTATGTTGGGTGCTACAGCAATTGCACCGATGTTTGTGCCGCTGTTCTTCTATTTAATTTCAGGTGGGTGGAAAGAGAAAATTGACCCTAACGCCCAGGGTGCCAAACCGGAGGCTATGCATGATATTTAAGAAATTAGCCGGCGCGCTGGCGTGCGCCGTAATGTTGTCAGGCTGTATGATGGGGCCGGACTATAAACGTCCGGAGATGGATTTGCCTTCTACCCAGCCGGGGGAAGATTTCAGCATTTTCCAAAACTATCAGTGGTGGGAAATGTTTGAAGACCCCCAGCTTAATAAGCTGGAAATAGAAGCTCTTCTTTATAACCGCGACCTGCGCCAAGCCGTAGCCCGCGTAGACCAAGCCCGCGCAGCCGTTACCAGCGCGGTGGCGGACCAACTGCCCACCATTGCCGCACAAGGCGGCAGCGGGCGTGCCGGTAACTATATTGGCTCTGGGCAAACGCTGAGCACCGGCACGGTGGTGGCCTCGTTTGAGTTGGATTTATGGGGTAAATACCGGCGGTTGAGTGAGGCAGCCCGCGCGGATTTGCTTTCCACTATGGCGGCTAAAGACACCGTGCTTTTGGCGCTGACGGCGGAAGTGGCTTCCACTTATTTTACGCTTCGTACATTAGATGCCCAGCTGGAAATTGCCAATCGTACGCTGGAAACCCGCAAAGAAAGTGTGCGTATTTATACCAGCCGTTATAACGCTGGGTATGCTACGGAAGTAGATTTACGCCGTGTAGAAGCGGATATGTATGCAGTGGCTGCTACTGCCAAAACGCTGGAACTTTCTGTAGCTACCACGGAGACAGCCCTTTCGGTGTTGGTGGGCCGCTCTCCACGGCAAATTGTGCAAGGATTGGGCCCGCGTGAAGGCCATTTGCGTGACGCTGTGCTGATGCCCAATGTGCCTGCCGGCTTGCCGTCCCGCTTTTTGGCACGTCGTCCGGACGTGCGCAGTGCAGAAGGGCAGCTGATAGCCGCCAATGCACGCATTGGGGCAGCGCGTGCGGCGTTCTTCCCGGATATTGCGTTGACGGGTGCCGCCGGTTACGCCAGCTACCAGTTAAATGAGCTTTTTCAGGGACCCTCGGGTATGTGGGCTTTTGCCGGGCAGTTGGTCCAGCCGATTTTTGCCGGGGGCCGCATTCTGGCTCAAAACAAAGCTGCTAAAGCCCAGTATGAGGAGATGTTGGCCTCGTATGAAAAAACGATTCAGACGGCTTTTAAAGAAGCCTTGGACGCGCTGAACAGCAACCGGATGAATCGTGAAATTTTTGAAATTCGTTTGGCCCAAACCAAAGCTTTGCGCCGCGGTTATGAGTTGACCAAAAAACAAGAGGATGCGGGGTTAATTGGCACAATGGAATTGCTGGATGTGGAACGCAATTTGTTGCAGTCGGAAATGGATTTGGCTACTGCGCGCCAGAACGAGCTGTTGGCTTTAGTCAGTCTCTCTAAAGCCTTTGGCGGCGGATGGGATGAAAAGTGCGGCTTTGGGCCTTTTGAGGCTCAGGTGGAATCCGAGAGAGCCGCTTTTGAACAGCAGCACGCCCAAGATAAGCTGGCCGCGACGCAAGCGACCGCCGCAGAACAAGAGATGCTTTCGGCGGATGCAGCTGTTGCAGAGAAAGAATAAAAACTTCTTAACTCATTGCCAAAATAAATAAAAACGGCCCTATAGGCCGTTTTTATTTTGCGGTAAAACAGCATTTCCTATTTTTAGGCACAGGAAAAGGCCCAGAAATAGATAGGACTTTTTACCCTTGTATTGGCAGTATAAAGTTTGAATAATAAAATATATCTGCACAATAGGAGAATGATGGTGAAAAAGAGAATAGTTTTTTTGTTTATAGTCTTGTGTTTGGGGCTTAGCAATATATGGGCTGCCCATCCCCCCGGTAGTCAAGTTATGCGCAAGCCGTTACTTTCCGCTGTGGAAGAAGCCATTGAAAACAGCCTGTTGAAAGTGGCCCGTACGAGTGTGGTGCAAATTGAACAGTATTGGGAAAACCAAGATGGTTCTATAACCCTCTCATTGTGCAAAGGAGTTTTGATTAATGAGGGCAAACAGCTGGTATCTCACAGCGCTTGTTTGCAGCGGCCTGGCAAGGCGGACGAGCAAGCGCGGGTCAGCAAGGTATTTTTACATTTTTCAAATGGTTATATTTATGGAAGTAATCAATTAAAACCCGTTTTGGCCAAGGCATTTATTTATTGGAGTGTGCCGGATTTAGGTTTCTTGGAAGATATAGAGCCTGCGGAGTTGTCTGTGTCGGATGGGGGCGGTGTGGTAGGGCAGTTTGGTTATGACTGGGATGGCGTGCGTAATGCTTCTTCTGAGCAGGAATTCGTATTTTTGGGCAAGCGGGGCTGGCATTTTGGCTCGTTTGTAAAGCAAACAGATGCCTTTACCTTAAAAAACGCTTTGCGTGAGCGACAGCTTGGAGAGCCGGTGTTTATAGGTAGACGGGTGATTGCTCTAAACGGAGCCGGAGGAAAAGAAGGCTTCGGGTGGGGATATCCGTTCCACCGTCCAGTATTTATACCATTTACCAGCGATAACGGCGGGGAAATCTTACAAAATCTATAAATAAAAACGGCCTTTAAAAGGCCGTTTTTTTACGGAAGGGAATAAAGAAGAGGCAGGCAAAGCATTGCGTCCAAAGAAAAGGGAGTAGCATAGGGGAATTTGCTAAAATAAAAAAGTATGGAAACCTTTTTCGCCCTTAGCCCGCTGGACGGGCGTTATTCCAAACGGCTGGAAATGCTTAGAAAAGTGTGCGGTCCGGCTGCCTTTGCCTGTGCGCGTGTGCGTGCGGAGGCGGCTTGGCTGCTGACGCTGGACGGGTTGCATTTGCCCGGCTTTAAGCCGCTGTGCGCCAAAGAGAAAGCCTTGCTGGAAAATTTACCCCGCCTGAGTGAAACGGATTTGGATTTGCTGGAGAAGATAGAATTTCAGGGCGCCTGCGGCCGCCCGGCCACCAATCATGACGTAAAAGCGGTGGAATATTTTATCGCAGACAAGTTAACCCAATACGGTTTTGCCGCGCGTTCCCGGTGGGTGCATTTCGCGCTGACCAGCGAAGATATAAACAGCCTGGCTTATGCGCAAATTTTATCGGCAGCGTTGGAAGAAGTAATTTTGCCCCTTTTGGAAGAGGTGCGCAGAGCTTTGCAGTTGCGCGCGCGCAAGTATGCGCGCGGCGTGATGTTGGCCCGTACGCACGGGCAGCCGGCGGTGCCGACTACGTTTGGCAAAGAACTCAAAGTGTTTGAAAGCCGCCTCTGCCGCCAGCTGCAGCAGCTTAAAAAACAGCAGATTTCCTGCAAAGCCGGCGGCGCAGTGGGCGCCTATAACGCCCATGTGGCGGCGTTTGCTGAGGTCAATTGGCCCCGCGCGGCGCAGCAGCTGGTGGCGCGGCTGAATAAAGGACGCAAAATAAAGCTTTTTATCAGCCCGGTTTCTACGCAAATAGACAACCGCGACAGCTACGCCGAAACCTTTGATGCCCTGCGGCGCATTCATATTATTTTGCTGGGGCTGTGCCAAGATATGTGGCGTTATATTTCCGCCGGGCTGGTCAAACAGCGTGTCAAAGCGGGGGAAGTAGGGTCCTCTACTATGCCGCAAAAAGTAAATCCGATAGATTTTGAAAATGCGGAAGGCAATTTGGGTTTGTCTAATGCTTTGCTGGCTTTCCTGAGCGAGAAATTGCCCCTTTCGCGCCTGCAGCGGGATTTGTCTGACTCTACGGTATTGCGCAATATCCCGGTGGCGCTGGGGCACAGCGTACTGGCCTGCCGCTCTTTGCTTAAAGGCCTGGCTAAGACGGATTTTGACGCCCGCGCCGCGCGTGCGGAGCTGGCGGCTCACCCGGAAGTGCTGGCGGAGGCTTACCAAACTGTTTTGCGGGCCTTAGGTGTAAGTGAAGCGTATGAGAAACTGAAAGCGCTCACGCGGGGGCGTGCTGTCACGGCGGCGGACTTGGCACAATTTGTACAAAGTTTAGACCTAGATGAAAAAAATAAACAAAAACTGCTGGCTTTGCAGCCAAGCTCTTATATCGGGTTTGCTGTGGAGTTGGCGGGAGGGAAGAAATGATAGATATTGTATGCGGCGGCCAGGCCGGCGATGAAGGAAAAGGCAAGATTTCCGCTTATTTGTCTTACAAAGGGGATTATGAATATTGTGTGCGCGTGGGCGGCCCCAACGCGGGACATACGGTAGTGGCGGACGGAAAGTCCTACACGCTTAAAAATATTCCGTCGGGCTTTTTAAACCCCGCCACCAAGCTGGTTTTGGGCGCAGGGGCCTATACCAAAACGGAATGGCTGCTCAAAGAAGTAGAGCTGACGGGCACGGCAGACCGCTTGATTATTGACCCGTATGCCGTATTAATTACCGATGAAGAAACCGCCGCGGAAAAAGGTGCCAGCCACTTTATGCAGCATATCGGCAGCGTGGGCACCGGGTTGGGGCAGGCGGTTAAAGACCGCATTGAACGCCGCGCCGTCAAATTTGCCAAAGACGAGCCGCTGCTTAAAGAATTTATTCAAGACGTACCGGAGCTGTTAAACAGCGCTTTAGATAAAGGGGAGCATATTTTGCTGGAAGGAACACAGGGGATTAAACTTTCTTTGCTGCACGGGGAATATCCGTTTGTCACTTCGCGCGATACAACGGCCTCTACTTTCTTGGGCGAAGCCGGTTTGGGCCCCAAGAGCGTGCGGGATGTATATGTGGTGTTTAAACCGTATATTACGCGTGTAGGGCCCGGTCCGCTGGAAAAAGAGATGACCGATGAGAAAGATTTGGAAGTGTATCACACCAAAGGGCACGAAATCGGCAGTGTCAGCAAACGGCTGCGCCGCGTGGGAGCGTTTGAAAAGCGCTCTGCTTCGCGTGCGATTATGATTAACAACGCCACCAAAATCGCCATTACGCATATTGATATGTTTGAAGGCAATGACCATATCAAAAGTTATGCTGATTTCACGCCGCAGGCCCAGGAATTTTTGGAAAGCATACGTGAGCTTTCGCGCCAGGTGTATCCGCATCCGAAGCTGGCCCTTATTTCCACCGGCCCGGATATGGAAGACACGTTGGTATTATAATTTAGACCCCCGCCTGGCGGGGGTTTGTTTTGGTAGAGCCGACCGGTGTGAAAAAGCCGAGAGGGGGGGAGAAATGAAAGATATTGTTTTTGATTTTGGCGGGGTGCTGGTGGACTGGAACCCCCGGTATTTGTACCGCAAAGTCTTTGCAACAGAAGAAGAAATGGAGTGGTTTTTAAGTCAAGTTTGCACTGCACAGTGGAATGAACAACTGGATGCTGGCCGTCCGTTTGAAGAGGCAATAGCTTCCCTGCAGGAGAAATATCCGGCTTACCGCACCCAAATAGCCGATTATTATGCCCGTTGGGACGAAATGATGGCCGGTGCTGTGCCGGGCACGGCTGATATCGTGCGCGAGCTGAAAGACAAGGGCTTCCGGGTGTATGGTCTAAGCAACTGGTCGGCGCAGACTTTTCCGCTGGCGCAAAAACGTTTTCCGGTATTTAGCTGGCTGGACGGACGGGTGTTATCCGGCGAAGAAAAAATAAATAAGCCGGAAGCAGAAATCTTCCGCCGTTTGCTGAGGCGTTTTTCTCTGAAGGCGGAAAATTGTATATTTATAGACGATAATTTGCAAAATATTGCCGCGGCGCGCAAACTGGGTTTTGAAACGATACCCTTTGAGGGAGCCGACTCCTTAAGAAAGGCGCTGATCCACAGCGGAGTCTTGTAAGCAGGGGAAAAGAGAATTGTCGTACCATTTTGCCCCCGCTGTCCGTATAGCCAGGCGGTATAAGCAACTAAGCAACAAACAAAAATTTCCCTAAGCCGCTTAGCAGCCGTATCATGCGCTGCGGCGCAAAAAGAGTTTGAATAAAAACCCAGGCTTTGGCCTGGGTTTTTAATTTTAAAGAAAGAAGATAGTAAGCTAAAATCAAATCGCCCGGAGTGATTGTGTTTGCCCCGGGCGCGCTTTTAAATTTTTGTAACCAACGTTTCCATGAGTTTGTGGCGGCGGAATTTGCGCGCGGCCATACGCAGGCCTTCAGCGGTAACGGCTTCGCTGGGGGTTAATTCGTGCCCCGCTTTTTGGGCTGCCCATTGCGCTGCGCTGATACCGGGGGCTAAATCCTGTGGAACAGGCAGATTTAACTGGGCAAAAACCTCTGCCATTGGTGCGGTGGAGCTGACAAGCAAGGCGTCGCCAAATGGGCGGATATAAGAAGGGAAGAAGTCGTACTCATCTTCAATTTCTCCCACCATTTCTTCAAAGATGTCTTCTAAGGTTAAAATGCCGGTAATTTTGTCATCATCAGTTACTAAACAAATGTGCTGGCGGGATTTCATCATTTTTTCCAAGGCGGAAGAAATAATGGTATCTTCATCTAGGCGCATCATCGGGCGCAGAATAGAGCGGGTAGTCGGGGCTACCCCTTGCGCGGCGGTTTTGGTGGCGGCAAAGATGTCTTTAAAATTTAAATAACCGATAATGCTTTGTGGGTCGTCTGCATCCTCGCGCACGGGGAAGCGGGTGTGCATATCCAGATGGGCTTTGATAAAAGTGTCTGCAATAGAGTCATTGGCATAGAGCGTATAAACCTGCTCCAGAGGCACTTGGATTTCTTTGATTTTACGCACACAGAACATCGCACTTGAGAGCACGATTTTTTCTTCCGCTTTGCCAAATAGACGCGAAGAAGAAGCAATAGACACCGCGGCCCGCAGGTCCGCCATAGCGGCTTTTTGTGCGGCCTTAGGGTCGGTGTTTTTGCGCACGGTTTTTTTGGTCAGCATGTTTACGATAGCTTCCATCACGCGCACAATGGGGTAAAGAATGCGGTAGAGATGGCGCATCATGGGAGAGAAAGAAAGCACCACCCATTCTTTGTTTTTAAGGGCAAAGGTTTTGGGGGTAAGTTCTGCAAAAACGATGGTAACAAAGCTCAGCGGAAGCACCACGATAATAACGGCTAAGGCATTGGCTAAGCGCAGCGGAATGCGGAAGTTTTCCTGCATCCACGGGGCAAACCATTCATCAGCTCCCGCCCCGCCCACGGCGGCCGCCACGGCGCCCACCAGCGTAATGCCGATTTGAATGGTGGCCAGGCTGCCTTCCATATGGTCTTTCATGTACAATGCACTTTCCGCACCGCGTTTCTTTTCCTGCGCAAGGATAGAAAGCTTCGTGCGGGAAGCGGACGCCAGGGCCATTTCATAAGCGGCCAGCAAGGCGTTTAGGGCTAACATTAAAATAATAATGACTATACTCATGTAAGGCAAAGTATAGCAAATCGTCGGGCGGTGTTTCAAAAACGGAACCCTGTGTTTTGGCTGCTTGGGACAAAAAAACACCGGACGTCGGTCCGGTGTTTAAATGTTTAAGAAAAAACGCTTTTTCTGTTAAAAAGCGGCTTTATATAGCGCAGCATTTTTTGCGCCTGCGGCATACGGGCGTGCAATGTGCGGTACGCCTGGCGTATGGCGCCCAATACAGCGTGGTCCGGCAGGGAATGTATGCCTTGTTTAAAAGGCAGGAAATACAAATCCATTTCCACGGACGGCTTTGTGGGCTGCGGGCAGAAATACTGCACGTTTAACGCAAAGGCCCCTTTTCGGGTATAAAAAGCTACCCTGCGCTGAGCGTTTTTATCCTCTTGCATAGGCTTTTCCAATTCTAAAAAACAGCCTTTGCAGCCGGGATATTTCTCTTTTAACAGGCGCAGCATTTTGCCGCCAAGCCCGCGGTTGTGGTACGGGCGCAGTACGGCAATGTATTCCAGCCATGCTACTCTGTTTAAAGTGTCAAGCCAAACAAGCATGTACCCTACGGTTCGCCTTTTGCCTTGCGAATTTTCCTTCACCAGCCAGATATGGTACTGCGTCTGGCGGCGAAGTGTAAGGAATGTTTCTTTGGCCTTTATTTCCATGTACGGAAATTGCTTTTGCATATCTTCATACACGGCGCAGAAATTGGCTTGATTTGCTTTGAATAAATACATAATACACCTCCTGAGCAAGCCAGCTCTCTTTGTCGCGAAATTGTCAAGGAACGGTAAACAAAGGTTTTACGGTCCGGCGGGTTGTGAAAGGGAAGAAGCAGTTAGTTCCCCTAACTTTATTATAGCAGAGGCTTTTGAAAAAGGCAAATTTTACCCCGCCCTTTGCGGGGCGGGGTAAGTGTTATTGCCAGAAGGTGATTACGTGTGCGGCTTCTTTGCCGTCTGAACGGCGCTTAAGCACGTGCTGATAAATTTGCGGTGTTTCGGCGTAGGCAAACGCGTCTAACACTTCGCCTGCGCGGCATTCGTTTTTAAAGTTTATCAGCAGTTTGTGCAACTCTTTGCCCTGGGGAGCGCTTTCCAGCGCCCAGGCGGCGTAATGGGTGTTGTTGACGTGCCCGTTTAAATCCAAATCTTCCCGCCGCACCGGGATAAGGACGCGGCCTTTTTCTTCCGCTCCTTCTGGTATGGGGCGTTTGAAATTTTCTTCTTCCATCACATAGACAGGCTGTGCCGGATTGAGGGCCAAGAGCTCTGCCGGACTTTTGGTAATGCGGCGTTTGACCGTGTCTATTAAAGCCCACCAGCTGCTGCCGCGGGCCAAAGCCTGGCCCTGCTGGCCGGTAATTTCAAATTCCCTGCGGCTTAAAATTTTGTCTGAAAAAGCGTGCCAAGTCTTAATGGAAATAGTTTGCTTAGCAATATGTTGCGCCAGCATTTCCAGCTGCATATGGGTCAGCACCCAGGAAAGATTATTTTTTTGCAATTGTTCCCAGCCAAAAGCAAAGGAAGCGGCGTCCAAAGCGGCGGCCTCCTGGAAACAGCGCAGCAGGGTTACCGGGCCGATGTGGGCCTGGGTGTCCAGCTCGTCATATCTTATTTCAAACGGTTTTGTAAGCATAAATACCTCTCTAGTTATCATAGCAAAGAAACAGGTGCTTTCGGCCCTGTTTTAAGTGTAAAGGGGTGTGAGAAAAAGACAGAGCTCCTTTCTTGCGCAGACCCGGCCCGGCAAAAGATTTTTCTAAATGTTTAAAAGAGGCGGCTCCGGATTTGCACCCAGGGCGGTTTGGTATAATAAAGGCGGGGGATTATGAAGAAAAAATTTATCATTTCCGGTATGAGCTGCGCCGCTTGTTCGGCCCGGGTGGAAAACACCGTGCGCGCTTTGCGCGGCGTACATAAAGCCGAAGTCAATTTGCTTCAGAATACGCTGCAGGTGGAATTTGATGAGGCCGCACTCCGCCCCTCTGACATTATTCATACCGTAGAGAAGGCCGGCTATGGGGCCCAATTGGCGGAGGCGGACAGCCCCGCTATGGCTGCGCAGCCAAATCCTGCCGTTTTGGAACAGCGGCAGCTGCGCCGCCGTTTTTGCTGGTCTTTGTCTTTTATGCTGCCGCTGATGTATGTTTCTATGGGGCATATGTTTTCTTTTCCGTTGCCTAAACTGCTATTGAATAATCCGGCTCTGTTTGCGTTGCTGCAGTTTTTGTTGGTGTTGCCGATTCTGCTTGTCAACCGCGTAATCTTTATCAATGGTTTTAAGTCCCTGTGGCACTGCGCGCCAAATATGAACAGCTTGATTGCGGTAGGGGCTGGGGCGGCGTTTCTTTCTGGGTTGTGGGTAGTGTGCCGTGTTTTGTTTTTATTGGAAAAAACAGAAGCATTGGAAGCCCTGCACGGATTGTACTTTGAATCCGCTGCGATGATTTTAACGCTGATTACATTGGGCAAATACCTGGAAACGCGTGCCAAGAGCAAAACTTCCGGCGCGATAGAGCACCTGTTGCGCCTGGCCCCCCAAAAAGCGCTTTTAGTGGCGGAGGGAACGGAAACAGAAATCCCCGCTGAGCAAATTCAGCCCGGCTTCATTTTGGCGGTAAAAGCGGGAATGTCCATACCGGCAGACGGTACGGTGGTGTTTGGGCAGGGGGTGGTGGATGAGTCTGCTTTAACGGGGGAAAGTATGCCGGTGGATAAAGCGCAAGAGAGTATCGTGCGCGCCGGTACAGTTAATTTATCGGGTTATTTTCGTTTTCGGGTTACGCAATGCGGCAAGCAGACGGTGCTGTGCCAAATTATTGACTTGGTGGAACAGGCGGCCGCTTCTAAGGCCCCCATCGGGCGTTTGGCAGATAAGGTAAGCGGGGTGTTTGTGCCGGTGGTAATGGCTATAGCTTTTGTAACAGGGATTGGGTGGTATATGGCTGGTTATGGGGCGGCTTTTGCTCTAAGTATGGCGGTGGCGGTATTGGTGATTTCCTGCCCGTGCGCTTTAGGGCTGGCTACCCCTACGGCCATTATGGTGGGCACCGGCACTGGGGCACGCAATGGCATTTTGTTTAAATCAGCCGAAGCGTTGGAAACAGCCCGGTTGGCGGATACGGTGGTATTTGATAAAACCGGTACGTTGACGCAGGGCCGCCCGGAAGTGACAGATGTGTTTTTGGTAACAGGAATAGACAAAAAAACCTTTTGGACGCAGGCCCTGTCTGCCGAATCGTGTTCCGAACATCCTCTTTCGTATGCAGTGCTGCGTGCGGCCCAGCAGCAAGAGGCAGTCAAAATGCAGGTGCAGAATTTTCAGACTTGGCCCGGTGCCGGCATTACCGCCTGGTTGGCTGGGAAAGAAATAACAGCCGGCAACGCCGTATTGATGGCGCAAAGAGGGGTGCCTGTGCCACGGGATGTGGCGGCACGGGCCCAACAATGGAGCCGGCAAGGAAAAACGGTTTTATATTTTGCCTGTGCAGGCCAATTAACCGGTGCGCTGGCTTTGACAGATTTGCCTAAACCGGGGGCGGCAGAAGCAGTGGCGGAGCTGAAACAGCTGGGGCTTTCGGTTCTGCTTTTGAGCGGAGACCTCCTACAAACTGCGCAAGCCGTGGCGCAGAAGCTAGGTATTCCCCGCGTGATAGCAGGAGTATTGCCGCAAGACAAGGAAAAAGAAATCCGCCTCTTGCAGGCACAGCACCATAAGGTGATTATGGTGGGAGATGGTATAAACGATGCCCCGGCCCTGGCGCGCGCTGACATAGGGGTGGCCGTCGGAGCCGGCACGGACGTTGCATTAGAGAGTGCAGACGTTGTGTTGGTACGAAATGAGGTGTCCGGCGTAGCCGCGGCGGTGCGGCTATCGCGTGCGGTCATTACTAATATTAAAGAAAATTTATTTTGGGCCTTCTTTTACAATGTGTGCGGCATTCCGCTGGCGGCGGGGGTGTTTTATCCGCTGTGGGGGTGGAAATTAAACCCAATGTTTGCCGCCGCGGCGATGAGTCTAAGCTCGGTTTTTGTGGTCACTAATGCGTTGCGTTTGCGGCGGTTTAAGCCGTTTGGCCCTTCCTCTGCCCGGGGAAGTGGCAACGTGTCTGCGGGCGGGGTATGTGCGGCAAGCGTAAAAAGTTCGTCTGAAATACAAAATGACTCTTCGGCCGCAGGAAGCAACTGCGGTGCGGGAAATTTTCAGAAAGTAGCGGAAGATTTGCAGAAAAAAGAGGGGAAGCCTATGACAAAAATTATCAAAATAGAAGGTATGATGTGCGCCCACTGTGCCGGGCGCGTGGAAGCGGCGCTGCGCGCGCTGCCGGGTGTGACGGCGCGGGTGGATTTGGCTAAAAAAGAGGCCGAAGTGTCCGGCCCTTGCGATGAGGCCGCTTTAAAAGAGGCGGTGCAGAAAGCCGGCTATCAGGTGGTGTCCATTCGGTAAATGCCGCCGCAAAGACTGCCCAAAAGGGGCTTGGCTTGCGGCAGCGCTGTTGGGCGGGCTTTAGGTATAAAGTGAGAAAGGGATTTAGAAGGGGGACGTTTCGTCGCGGGTTGGCAGAGAGGGACAGGAAGGCCTTGACTCGTTTTTTTTTTTTGATACATTTTGCGTATGTGCAAAATGTATCAAAAAATAATTCCCGAAGAGAAAAACCCCGCAAAACGCAGATTTGCCCTTTTTGTGTTTAATTGTTTTCTTCTTTCTTTTTCTAAAAATCTCCGCACACGCCGCGTGTGCGGTTTTACACTTATTGAGCTGTTGGTTGTAGTGTTGATTGTTGGCATATTGGCTGCAGTTGCTTTGCCTCAGTATCAGTATATCGTTAATAAATCCCGCTTCCAACAGGCTGTCGTATTTGTAGATAGCTTAGCCAAAGCACAGCAAGTATATCGTATGGCTAATGGCAGCTACGCTACGGATATAACAGCTTTGGATATCGCGCTGCCGGCGGATTTTAATTCCAGCGGGGGAACTTCCGCACAGAACAAGAATATGAATTGTGATGTGTTTTCTGGGCGGATTTCCTGTGTGTTTTCCCGTGGGGAAATGAGTAATATAGCTTATATCTATTGGTTGAATACCGGAAAAAGAGCTTGCGTTTCTTACCTTAGAAGCAATGAAAAAAGCCACGCTTTTTGCAAGCGCTTTACCGGCAAACAAACTTATGAAACATTTGGCGCCTGGAGTATTTATTATATAGATAATTAACTAAAGACAAAACCGGCCTTTGAAAAAAGGCCGGTTTTTCAATATTCTTGCGTTTTAAATGAGGCACAGCTTAGTCTTTTAAGAAGCTTTTGCCGCTGAGCAGTTTGGGCAGGCCCAAATAATCGGCGGCGGTTTGCCCCAAGTCGGCGTAGCTCTCACGCGCGCCTAAAAAGCCCGGTTTTACGTTCTTGCCAAACATCAATACGGGCACGTGTTCGCGGGTATGGTCGGTGCCTTTGTAGGTAGGGTCGCAGCCGTGGTCGGCGGTGATAAAGACGATGTCTTTGTCTTTTAAAAGGGCCGCCAGTTCCGGCAGGCGGGAGTCAAAATATTCCAGCCCTTTGGCGTAACCCTCTGCGTCGCGGCGGTGGCCCCAGGTCATATCAAAATCTACAAAGTTGGTAAAAATAATGCTGTTGTCCGGCGCGTTTTTGACTTCCTGTAAAGTAACGTCCCACAGCTCTTCTAGGCCGGAGGCTTTTACCGCGCGCGTAATGCCGCAGTGGGCAAAGATATCGGCTATTTTGCCGACGGATATTACATTTCCGCCCGCATTCTTCATAACGTCTAATAATGTTTCGTGCGGAGGCGTGACGGAATAGTCGTGGCGGTTTTTGGTGCGTTTAAATTCGCCTTTTTTCTCCCCGGTAAAAGGCCGCGCAATCACGCGGGCGATGTTGTAGGGCTTTAAATGTTTAAAGGCAATTTCACACACTTGATACAGCCGCTCTAAGCCAAAATGTTCTTCGTGCGCGGCAATTTGGAACACGCTGTCTGCCGAGGTATAGCAAATGGGTTTGCCCGTTTTTAAGTGCTCTTCCCCCAGCTCTTCAATAATAACCGTGCCGGAGGCGGCTTTGTTGCCTAAAATGCCGCTTAGGCCGGCCTCTTGGCAGATTTTCTCTATCAGCTCCGGCGGGAAGGAAGGATAGTCCGGCTTAAAATAGCCCCAGTCAAACGTGACCGGCACGCCCGCCATTTCCCAATGGCCTGAAGAAGTGTCTTTGCCTTTGCTGACTTCTTTCATATATCCGTATTTGGCGGGCAGCTGCAGTTGGGCGGGGGGTTGAACACCAGCGGGGATTTCTTTACCGGTGGAAGCCTGCGCCGCTTTAAATAGCCCCAGCGCGGCCAGGTTGGGCAGTTTAAGGCCGCCGCGGGCGGCGGCGATGTGGCCCAGGGTGTCGGCCCCTTGGTCGCCAAAGTTGGTGGCGTCTTCTGCTCCGCCTACGCCAAAAGAATCCATCATCAAAATAATTACGCGTCCTTTGTCTGACATATACGCTCCTGTATGCAATCCGGTACGGCTGTCTGTTTCAAGCCGCCTGCGGGTTTCTTTACTTTAGCAAATTAAGTGCTTGCTTCCAACCCCATAAATCCCGTACGCGCGCGCCAAAAAATCTGTATAATGAACATAGCGTTATTTTCAGCGGAGGGAGTATGAAAAAAATTTTTCTATTTGTTTTATCCGCACTTTTTATAAGCACCGGCGCTTCTGTTTGGGCCGGAAGCGGGTATAAGCCGACGTATAATGTGTCAGAAAAAGTATATGATGAAATCTGGGCCGACTATGAAGACGGAGAGGGTGAGGAGGGGGTAGTGGACAGTTATTCAAACACCTTGACCGTAAATGGCAGTACCTTTAACGGCAATATTATTACCGGCCAGAGTGAAAAAGGCAACGCCTACCAAAATAGTCTGTATATTAACGGCGGTATTATTAATTCTCCCGATTTGAAAGCCGGGGTGTCCGATTCCCAAGACGCTACAGAAAATACCGTCGTAATCCGCAATGTGGCTGTGCAGTCTAATATTGTGGCGGGGGACGCTTCCGTCAACGCTCGCGACAATACGGTTACACTTAACAACGCTACTGTAAATTATAACAGCACGACCCAAAATCAGGTTATTGCCGGCAAAGGCTATTCCGGCGAAGTGGAATACAACTATTTAGATATCAATTCCGGGTCTGTGTTGGATACGAGTGCTGCCGCCGGTTACAGCGACAACACTGGGGCGGTTTTTTACAATACGGTTACCGTGTCCGGCGCCAGCAGTATAAATAATACTTCTGGCTCCAATGCGGTGTTTGGAGGGTATTCCAAATCGGGCGATGTGTACAACAACCAAATTACGCTGCGTGACGCGTCTGCCGTAGCGGCGGATTTGTACGGCGGATATAGCAATTCTTCTGTAGCGGAACGCAATTTGGTCTTGGTGGAAAAAGCAGATATTACTGGTGATGTATATGGCGGATATACGGCGGCCGGCTCCCAAGCTTACGAGAACGAAGTACGTATGACGGGCGGGAAAGCGGCCGGTATTGTGGCTGGCGGCTGGGCGGAAGAGTCTGGCAATACACAGAGCAATAAAGTCAGCGTTTCTTCTTCCGCTGCATTGGAAGACAGCGCTTTAATATATGGCGGTTACGCTACACAAGGAAATGCTCTTTCTAATAAAGTGACGTTGAATGCTTCTTCTGCCGGGCAAGAAGCTTATGGAGGTTATTCCCAAAGCGGGGCGGCTACAAACAATACGCTGGCTATCACAGGGGCTGCGTCCGGCGGGCAAATGATTGCCGGCGGATACGGCGCAGCGGGGACGGCGGCTGGCAATGCGCTTTCCATCAGCAATTCCAATTTGGCGGCGGCTGGGCAAATCTACGGCGGGTACGGAGCAGCAGGCGCTTCTGAAAACGCGCTCAGTATTTCTTCTTCTGCGCTTACCGCCTCTTTATATGGTGGCTATGCCGACAGCGGGGCTTCCTCTTCTAACCAAGTCAATATTTCCGGGGGAAGCGTAACGGGCAATGTGTACGGCGGTTATTCCGCGCAAGGGGAAGCTTCCGGCAATACGGTCTATTTGAATAATGTAACCGTAGATGGGGATGTGTATGCCGGCTATACTGGCGCGGCGGAAGGGGTGACCAATAATAACACATTGGTCCTTTCCGGCAAAACGCAAGTGAATGGCGAATTCTACGGCGGAAACGGCACCACTTCCACCGGCAATTTCTTGTTACTGGATGGATATGAAGGCACCGTAGGCACTATCAATAATTTTGATACAGTAACGCTGCGCGGGTTAAGCAATCAAGTAACCTTTACGAGTGACGTGCAAAATGTAAATGTACAATTATACGGCAAGCCTTCTGAATTGGAACAGACATTGGCTTATACGCCCACAGGTTCTACGCTTATTTTAAACCGCGATACTTTAGGAGCCTATTCCTATACAATGCAAAGCGTGGCGCAAGGCGGCCAAACCGCTTGGAAGGTAAAAGGACAATATGACAATAAGTTGGCCAAGCCTTATGCCCAAGCTCAGTTAGCCGCATTAACTTTGGCTACACAAGGCGATGAAATGTTGGCAGCGGCTTTTGATGAGGCGGTCAAACTCCAAACAGACAACGATACTTTTGCCGGTATCCAGTATTATGATAATTCCTACGATACAGGCAGTGGTTTTGATATGCAAAGCTTCGCTTTCCAGGCCGGCCGCTGGTTTAAATCCGGCGATAACGTGCTGGGATTGTTTGCGCAATATGCCCGCGGCCATTATTCCACCGATCCGGTAGATGCTACTGGCGATGCAGACGCTTTTACATTGGGTGGCTTTATGCTGCTGCCTTATAGTGATGAAGGCCGCTTTGAATTGACGGCAAAAGCTGGCTATCAGAAAGAGGATTTTAATTCAGACGCTTTATCCTCCGAAGTGGACCAGGACGGATTCTATGGTGGTTTGTCGGCGGGTTTGGTGCAGAATATTTCCCAATTGCAACTTTATGGAAGATTAAATTGGCTTTATTTGCTGGGGGATAAGACGCACGATAATTTGGGCCAATCTATTAAATTTGAGGAAGTGCAAAGTTTAAACGGTAAAATAGGTGCACGCTTAAACTTGGGCACATTGGCTAACCGCTATAAACCGTATTTGGGCGTGTCCGGCATTTATGAACTGGATGCGGACAGTAACCTGCAAGTGGACGGGCACAAAGTATCGGATGTGGATTTGGGCGGTTTTACCGGCCAGGCGGAAGTGGGAATAACGTATGAAAATAACGAATCGCTGATGCCGATGAAATCCAGTCTTTCCGTCTTTGGGCTGACCGGCCAGGCGGAGGGCTGGGGGGCCAACGTGCGTTTGGTATTTGCTTTCTAAAAGCTATTTTGGCAAAAACCCCGGCTTGGCCCGGGGTTTTTTTATTTAAACGTCGGGAAATATGCAGAAAGATAATGCGAAAAAACCGCTTTCCGCAACTGTATATTTCTTGCTAAACTATATACGAAAGGGAAAGCCTGTAACTGCAGCCTTGCGTGTTGCGTAGGCTGTGGGTTAAGAAAATTTATGTAAATAGGTACGGGCAAAAGAGAGGCAAAAATGAATAAAGCATATGAAACTATGCGCGGTTTTTGGTTGGATGTGAACAATTTGCAACATAAAAAAGAGGTGCCGCTTTTGGCGGAGCGAAAGATTTGTGTGGCCGGGGTGGAAATGGCTGCGCGGGATACGCAAGGCGGCATAAAAAATTTGATGATAGCGGCTTCATCGTTAGGAAATGCCAGCGTGTATTTTGAAAATAACAGCGCCAGCGGGCTGGGCGGTTTTACTGGCGGCGCCGCCAGCGGTATTGTGCGGGAAAAAGCATTGCGTATGATGCAGGCGGCGGCTTCTTTGGCGGAGCAGTTGGAACCGGTGGCGGTTTTGCCTGCGCAGACCAACCCGGAAAATATTACGTTGTTTGCAGTATCGGGTGAAGGGCAAATTTATGCTAAACAATTGCCCGAAGAACAGGCACGCCAGCGGGAAAATGCTCTGTATGGCTTTTTTGCTTACAGCCAGCAACTGTTGGGGGCTTTCCGTGCACAACAGGAAGCTGCGCAGACGGCTAATACCCCTGCTCAAACGCTCCAAACTCCGGCGTCTCAGCAAGAAGAAAAACAGGGGGCTTCCCAAGAAGCTGCTGCAACTTCTTTGCCAGAGAATGAGGATAAAACAATTTAAACCATATGTATAAAACGACCGGGTTCAAACGTGCTTTTGTGTTGATTTTGGCGGCGGCTACGTCCGTAGCGGCCGGCTCGGTGTGGTATTGGAAACAAGTGACGGAGCGTCTGTCCCAAGATGCCCGTGCTATGATCGTGAACGCTAGTCAAGAACTGGCTGAAAATTTTGACCGGTTGTTGGGAACAGAATTTCAAGTGCTATTCTCTATTGCTGTTTCCTTAGACAGCCCTGGCGCCTTGGAAGACCAAGAAAAATTAGTGGTTTATTTAGACCGCCAAAACCGGCGCAACTCTTTTACGCTGACGGGCTACCAGGGGCCGGAGGGCCGGGCGGTGTTTTCCAATGGGAATGTGCTGCAAGATTTCATCTCTCCTCAAAATGTGGAAGAAATATATGAAAGAGGCCACTATATTTCCGGCCGCCGCAAGGGCCCTTTCAGCGGAAAGGATATTTTGGTGTTTGCCGTGCCTATGCCTGCCGAAAACGGTCATTCTGCCGGAATCGTTTTTGCCACGCAAACTATTGAATTTTATGCACAGGCTTTGGCGGCAAATGCCTTACAAGGGGAAAGCTTGTCTTTTATATTAAACAGGGGCGGGGATATTATCATTGCATATCCCCGCGCCGTGTATGACAATCTGTTTAAAGCAGGGGCGGATTCTTCTTTTGACCGGGGCCGTTCTTCTTTGCGTATGCAACAGGATATGAGCCAAGGAGCCAGCGGCTGGACGGGATACACGCTGCGCGGCGAACACCGCTATGCTTCTTATTATCCGCTGGAATACAATGAGTGGTATGCTCTGTCTGTGTTGCCTACCAAATCCGTGGCGGACAGGGCGCAGACCTTAATGATAATGTCTTTGGTGTTATGTTTGTCCATTATTGTGGTGTTGGGGTTGTTGTTAGTGTTTATTTTGCGTATGCAAAGCCAAAGCAGCCGCGCTTTATACCGGATGGGTTTTGTAGATCCCCTGACAGAGGCGGACAATTTAAACGCTTTCCGTTTCAAATTCCCGCGTGCAGCTGCTGCTTTTAAAGAAAAGAATATTCCATATGCTTTGGTTATGGTTAATATTAACCGTTTTAAAGCGTTGAATGATATTTATGGTTTTGAACAGGGAGACCAAGTTTTAAAACAAGTGGCTGCGGCGCTGAAAGGGAGTTTATTGGAAGGGGAGCTGTTTTGCCGTTCTTCGGCGGATATTTTCTTGCTGCTTTTAGCGTGCCCGGACCGTACAGAATTGGGCCGCCGTGTAGATGACGTGGCTGTCCGGGCAGGCCGCTATCATCAAAGCAGCGGCGAGAGTATGCCGCTTTCTTTGACCTGCGGTATTTATTTGGTAGATGAGAATGTGCCTTTTTATATTATGATGGACCGGGCTAATTTGGCTTGGGCTTCTGCCAAACAACACGCCGGGCAAATATGTGCTTTCTATGATGAAGAGTCCCGCCGGCAAATTGTAATTGAAAAACAGATAGAGAGCAATATGGCGCAGGCTCTTGAGAACGGAGAGTTCAAAATCTATCTGCAGCCCAAGTGTGATTTTAAAACAGGTCGCACGCATAGTGCAGAGGCTTTGGTGCGCTGGATGCAGCCCAAGCGGGGGCTTGTCCCGCCGGATCATTTTATACCGGTATTTGAAAAAAACGGCTTTATTTTAAAATTGGATATGTTTATGCTGGAAGAAACGCTGCGCCTGCTTAAAAAATGGAAAGAAGAAGGCAAGCCGGTGGTGCCGGTGGGGGTCAATTTCTCCCGCTTGCACTTGCAAGAGCCACACTTTATAGATGAGCTGGCCCAAACGGCCGACAAATACGGAGTGGAGCATCAGTTATTGGAAATAGAATTGACGGAAAGTGTGGTTTTCGGCAATGTAGATTTGATGAAGCAAGTAATTGAGGGCTTGCACGGGAAAGGGTTTTCCGTGGCGATGGACGATTTTGGTTCTGGCTATTCTTCTCTTAATGTATTAAAAAATTTAGATTTTGACTGCATTAAATTAGACAAAGAGTTTTTGGCCCGGGGGGAGGGGAACCCGCGTATGCGGCAGATTATTTCCGGCTTGGTGCGTATGGTAAAAAGTTTAGGCTCCGGGGTAGTGGCAGAAGGAGTGGAAACTGCAGAACAGGCCGAGTTTTTAAGCCGCATCGGTTGCGACTTGGCGCAGGGTTATTTGTTTTCTCGCCCGCTTCCTCCGCAAGAATTTGAAAAACGCCTGTTAGATGAACGGGATAAAAAATAAGACGTATTATGCCGCTGCATCCGTTTTATTAAAGCTTTTTAAGATAGCCACACTCTATATAGGTTTTATTATTTCCTTCCTCTTTTGTTTTCTGGAACTATACCAACAAAAAGTATGACTTCCGCTTGCGGCAAGGACTGTTAGACATAACCTTCAAAGCGGGGAAGGAAATAGATTTTCTCCTTTAACCAGCTTCCAATTCTGCCAGATAACTTATGAGAAAGTAGGAAAAACACCAGAAAGCTAGCAGAATATTGCCTGGAGATTTTCGGACACTTTTGGCGGGAAGAAGGCGTTTCGTGCGTGGGTTATATGTTTTGCTGGTAGCTTGTGGGGTGTGCACCGTAAAGGCTCAGAAATAGGGAAATAAGACTAGTGCTACTGCAGGCTGTCTTTAAAAGTGTTTAACAAGTAAGGGCGTGCGGCTAAAAACCATATAAATCAATATATAGTGGTGTTTAGGCAACGGGGGTTATGCCCAAGAGGGAATTATTCTTGGGCTGGGATTTGCTGGGAGATTTGTTTTGCCAGTTCTTTGGCAAGAAGTTTTTTCTCCGTGCCATTTACAATATATGTGTTTTCAGAACAAAAACTGGCAAAAGTGCGTTGTTTGCCGGCAAAACGGTCCAGTAAAGTTATCATTCCGTCCACTTCATCGCAAGAGATAGGTTGATATCCGTCCCGCATTAAACCTTGACCCGGCTTGCGGCTGGCATATTCTTCCGGGCGGGATTTGACATATTCGTCTGCTAATCCAAAGGCGTGGCCCAGCTCGTGCGTGATAATAGAGAAGAGGGAATGCCCGTCATATTCAAATAGGCGGTTCGTTGTCCACAGATTGCGTTGCTGCTGCAGGTTGTAATTGCCTCTGGCAATTTGTGCAAAAGTGGAGGCGGTATGCGTGAGCAGAAACCTTTCTTCCTCTGAGAAAGAAAAACCAAATTGTTTGTATATTTGCGGAGCAGGGTCTTCTTTTTGGACAGGGCTCTCTTCGTAATCAGCCAAACAAATAAATGGTGGGGTTTGCTGGTTGCCTATATCAAAGAAAGAATTGTAGCGTCCGCTTAAATGGGTGCAGTAGGGAGCGGAGAGAATAAAAGTAATATCCGCTGTTTGGCTGTGGGCATTGGCTTGGGGATAATAATGGGCAAAATCTGGAAAATTAGACAGATTGCATTGGGGAAGGGGTTGCAGCGTTAAAGGTTTTTCCAGTATTTGCAAAATATCTTGCATTTCCTCGGCCCGGCCCGCTTGGTATATATGCAAGGCAATGCCGTAGGTCCACTCTCTTAAGGCACTTTGCACTAATAAAGAGACATTTTCTACGCAGACGCGTTCTTTTTCTTCTTCCGGGATCACAACGCAAAAGGTAATGGTGTCTTCTTGCAGCAAACGCTGCGCCAAAAAGCGTGTGGGGGGCATCTGATTAATATCTGACAGATGACTGTATGGGGCGGCCGCCAAAAAAGAGGCAGGTAATAATAAAAGAAGGGAAGCAAAAATCCGTTTCATTATTTCAGTATAGCGTTTATATAGCAGAGCAACAAGGGCCTTTAGCCCTAAGCTGCTATGGGACCCGACCGGATTAAAAGGGCAATTTGCACCAGAGCGGAATGGGCAGTCTATGAAAAATATGCAGAAAACAAGGCACGGAAACGGGTGTTTGCCGGGTGCATTACGGCCCAAACGGCCCTTTAAGGGCCGTTTGGGAGCTTCCGTGAGATTAGAAGGATAATTCTTGGATATCTTCTGCGTGTAAATCTAAAGGAACCGATTGGTAAAGAACGGCAGAAAAATCTATTTGACTTAAATCAACTTTACGGATTTGGCTGTTATTCATTGTGCGGTAATAAAGGGCCGGCTGGCTCATATCCGTAACGGTAGTCCATTGGGTGGCGCTGGGCAGGCCGCTGGTCTTTTCTCCGGGGGCAAATTCTATCCCAATGGGTAAGTCAAAATTATTGAGAATATGAAAGGCTTGCAGCATACCGCTGTGGGCGTTTGGCTGCTGGGGAGCGGTGTGCAGGTAGAAGAAAGCGCGCACAAAGCGGGCCGGCGGCGTGATATCTCCTGGAAGGCCCAGCATTCCGGCCCCCATACCAAAGGCTTTTAATTCTGTATTTCCCAAGCGGGCGGCCGAGACGGGCCCCGGCAGTAAATGGACGTAGTTATTCAGATTAGTCGTTTGCCAAGGAAAGGACGGAGAATTGGTTAATACCCCTACGGTATTCTCATAAATATGTCTTTGCCCGTTATTTTCAATTTCCAGCACGATGCTGCGTCCGGATGCGTCGGCAATACGCCAGTGTCCGGTGGGGGCGCTTTGCCCTTTTTCAGGTGGATAAATGGGCACAATTTCTATTTTTTTAAGTCCTTGAATTACTTCTTCTACATTGGAAAAACTGGTCAGAATCCAGCGCACCAGTTCCATATCACCTACAGACTTTTTAGCTTTTTTGGCGTTATACGGAGACAGGCTGCCATAACCGGAGAAATAAAATACCCCCGCGGCGAGGCCTTTTTCATTTACGCCTTCGCCAATAAAACCGTCTTCCACAACGCTGATGCCCACGGCGCCGTATTTATTGGTCCAATTTAAACCATTTTTGCCGCCTTGCGTGAGCGATGTGTTTTTCTGCCCGCGCGGCAAAACAATGAGTTTGCTGTTTAAATTATAGCCTCCCCATTCAATTGTGCGGGCCTGCATTTGGGTGCCGTCTTGCGTAGAAAAAGAAATACCAGTACAAGCCGGGGCAGGAACAGACGAAAGAAGCAACATTGTGCTGATAAGAAAGCAAAATGCGGTTTTTTGCATACAACCTCCTCAGGTGGAATATGGTTTTATTATAAATAAAAAAAAGCTATACAACAGCGTATCTTTTAGACTAGAAATTGTTTTTGTAGCTGCATTCAATACCGCCAAGGCGGCAGGTATTTCTCTCTGTCTGGAAGTGAAGAGAGAGAACGGCGCTGAAAAGAAATTTCAATTTCTTTTTGCAGCAGCCTATGGGCTTTTGCCGTGGGCGGTTTGCTTGCTCTGTTAAAAACCTATAAAGATAAGGGCCGGGCTAAGCGAAATCACCCCGGCCGAAAGATTATCTTTTGCAAAAAGGCAAGTGCTTTTTTTGGCAGGGGTATTCAACAGGCTGCCGTAAAAAGAAAAAGATTTTTGAAAATTGTGCTCCGAAGCGAGGACTGTTTGGCGCCAGCCGGGCTGGGCCGGGCGGATTTTGTATATTTTTATGTTACGGGGTCTTGGCGGGGGAAAAGTAGTTAATCGGCGCTAATAAGAAGTGTTGAATGATTAAAACTCCAGCTGCACCCGGCCGCCCACACTTTCGGCGCCGCCCAAACGCCCAAATATTTCGCCGCTCAGGCCCCACCGGCTGCTGCCTTCGGTGCCGAAACCCAAGTTTAATTCGTAAATAAGACCGCTTTCAAACGAAGCGAGCTGCTGGGAATTGGCTTGAAACCGGCTGCCGGTATCCAGGCGCTGGGTTACTTGGGCCCCCGCTTGCCAATGCCACCGGTCTTGCTGTGACCATATTAATTGGACGCCGCCTTTGAGTTCCAACAAAGAGGCGGCAGGATAAGAGAGCACCGCTTCCCGGTAAAGGGTTTCTTTCCCGGCGGCCTGCCAAGCATATGCCAGCGAAAAATAAGGTTGCAGAAAAATACTGTCTTCGTATAAATCTTGGCTGTACCCAACCAGCAGCCGGGCTTGGCTGAAAAGAAGGTTTTGCCCTCTTTGCCGTTGGGGTATTTGCTGGTGCTGCTGCCCGGCAAATAACCCGGCCAATGCAAAAAAGCGGTTGCTTTCTAGTAGCAGAGAGGCTCCCGCCGCCAGCGAACGGTTTGCGAGGGCCTGCTGTGTATATTTCCACGAAGCTTTTTGCCCCCAAAAATGAAAAGCCGCAGAAACTATAGCAGAGTGAAACCATCCTAAATCCCTGCTGTTCCATCCGGCGGCAAAGCCGGAGATATCGCCTGATAAATCCAATCCGTTAGAAAAAGAGAGGGAGCCCAATTGATAGAAAGGTTGTATATAAAAAGAGGCGTCCCTGTCTTCATATCGCAAAAAACGGACGCTTTGCGGTAATAAAATCTGTGCTGAAGCGTCTAATTGCGCCGACAGAGCCGCATAGGAAGCTGCGGCCACAGCGAGAACGCCCGGATTAAAACTGTCGGCTCTATTCCAATTGGTTCTGAGTGAAAAAGAAACAGACCCGTCGATTGGATTAAAAGCCGTATCATACGCATATAGCTCATTATAAGCCACTTGCGGCACGCGCACCTCCAGGTCACTGCCGGCTGGAATAAAAGGCAATGTTTGGCTGGGCAGAGCCTCTGCCCCGGAAAGAATAAAACGGCCTACGTTTAATGCGCCGGGGCCTTCTATTTGGTCCCATTGCAAAGAATCTATTTGTCCGGTGGCCAAATTGACTTCGGGTTGAACAGTTAAATCTTGCTCCAGCTGAATTTTGCCTATATGCAGCGGGCTGGTTTGTCCGTCTGATAAATCCAACGTTCCCCCTTGTGCTTTTACTGTAATGTCTTGCCAGTTGGCGGCGGGGTTTAAATATAAGAAGCCTTGTTTTAAGTTAATTTGCGCATTGGATAAGCTTTGTTTTAGCAGTACCCGGCCGTGCCCTTGCCCTCGGATTTCCAGGCGGAGGAGGCCGTTGGCTGTAATTGGGTCATCCATAATAATATCGCCCAAAGAACTGGGGGCCAATGTCAGCAGACTCTCGGGCCGGGCCATAAAAATAGCGGAAGGGCCATTTTGGCGGAACTCGATGTCCCCGCTGGTGGCTTGTATGCACAAATTGTCCTGCGCATAAATTGCTCCGCCTTCCAATGTGCTGGTATTTTGGCTAAAAAGAATATTTCCCCCGGAAAGAATAAATTTCTGCCCAGCATACACCGCGCCGCCTTGCTGGGCGCCGTTGACTTCAAAAAGCACATTTTCGGCGGTAAAAGAAAAGGGTTGCTGTGTATAGAGGGCGCCTCCTTTTTCGGCCCAGTTATTTTGAAATGTTCCGTTGTTAAGTGTTTGGCGGGTATTACCAAAAAAGATGCCGCCTCCATACCCATTAGCCCGGTTATTGGTAAAAGAAACCTCTTGCATTTGCCCAATGGGGTTTGCCTGGTCAAAGATATATAAACCGGCTCCGTTTTCGGCTTGATTGGAATGGAAGGATACGTTGAATATCTTTTCCAGGCGGGATCTTTGATGTATGGATAAGCCGCCTTTTAAATTGTGGGTAAAATCGGAATATTGCAGCCAAGCGACATCCGCCCCCGGCTCTATAATGAGCCCGCGTCCATTATTATGCTCAAAACCTAAGTTATCTAAGCGCAAGTTATTTTGCAAATAATGGCCTACATAGACGGCCCCCGTATTGTCTGAAAAATAATGAAAGAGCGTATCAGCGGTGTGGTTGGTAATAATCAGCCAAGAGCCGGTGGTTTCCGTGCGCTGTGCCGCGTGGGCTATAAAAGTCAGCAGCGGCAGAAGTAGTATTGCTAACACTATTTTTTTCATTTTTTACTCCTTCATTAAACGCTCAACTTCCCGTTCCCATTCCCCTAATACATCCCGGGAAATTTCCGCCCGGTTTTTGCCAAAGCCGTGCAGCTGTAGGGTATATTGCTGCGCAGGAAGCTGCATATGAACGGTTAAAACGCAGCTCTGCAGTTTATAGGCGGGCAAAGAGTTGCATTGGCAGTGCAGCAGCCGGATATACAACGGCTGTCCTTTGGGGCGGAATTGAAAGCCTTGGTTTTGCAATTCTTTTTCCACGGCGCCTGCCAATATTTCCCAATCCGCGGGAGGAACTATTTTCCAAAAACCGGAAGCGGCATTTTTTTGCCGTTTGCGGGCGGCCTGCTGCTTTTGGCGTGCGGCGGTTTTTTGGGCATTGTCCAAGTCGCTTTTTTTAAACGCCAATAATAAGTGGCCAATAAAAGAACTTTCTTCTCTGGCCAGATAAAAATCTTTTACTTCCCCGTATAAGAACAAAAAATCTTCTGTTTCGGCTGAAAAATGCAGTTCTATATCTTGCCGGGCATTGGAAAGCGTACTTTGCGTTTGCACATACACCCGGGTGCCCAGATACTCGCTGGCGCTGGCTAAGGCATTAGAAAAGGCATCTTGGCGGGCCAGCGCCGGATTGGCTGTAGGGGCGGAAATCCCGCTAAAATAAAAATATTCGTTTTCCTGCCAATTCTTGCCTATCCAAGCAGGCAGACGGGCTGTGCCGGCACAGCCCGCCCCCACAAAGCATACGGTTAGTAGAGCCGCCCATAACTTATTCATATGCATTTGCAATAGATTGCTGTTGTTGCCAGAAACGTTTTTCTGTCACAGCGGCTAAATCCTTGGCGCTTTTATTGGCGGCCACCTGTTGTTTGGTGTCGTTAAAAGCGGCTTGGACCAGCCGGGTAAAGTCTTTTTGTTCAATGCTGGCTAAAACATAAGCGCGGTAATATACTCTTTCGCTCAGCTCATTGCGCTCCAGCAGGCGTTGTACATAAGATTGCCGTATGGCTACGCCGCTTAATGTCAGATTTTCCACCGCGGAGAAAAAGACATCTTTTAAATAACCACCGGTGGCAGCTTCGTAAGCGCTGGCTTCCAGCGCGCGGGAGAATTCTTCCCGGACAATAGTTTTAACCTGTTCTGCCAGGCTGATGCGCGCATTGGCCGACGCGGCGCGTTTGGCGGCTTCCAGATTGGTAAATCCTTCGGCTGTGCCGCGGTAATAATACCTTGTTTTTTCTTGCCAAAACTCCTGGGTTTTGGCAACCCAATCCGGCGCGGGCACCTGGGGAATGGTTTCTATCACCTGCACCGCAAAGAGGTCGGGGTCCGCTTTACGGCAACCGCTGCTGCAGGCCGCTAACAGGCCGCAGGATAAGACGCATACAAATACACATACTTTCTTCATTTGAGTCCTCCTGTTGTTTTGAATAATTGTTTGGGAAAGTGGGACTTGCGAATTTTTATCCGGTAAGAAAAAAGAGCCAGCCCGCTTTCTATGTCCACCAAGCTGATATTTACAATGACGTAGCGTTTGTCCAACCAATAGGTGCCGCATACCAGCAAATCCGCCGCTACCAGCCGGCCGAAGCGTTTTTGGTAATTGCGGTCAAAGAGCTCTTCACGCGTAATTTTTAACTCGTTTAATACGGTGTCTATGTGGTTTTTTGCCACTACTTTCCCGGGCCGTTGGCTGATGAGATAGCCGGTTAATTCATCTTCCAGCACATTACTCAGAGGCCAACGCCGGTGGGAGGTGCTTTCCGTAAATCCCACCACTGCTATACGGGCCTGGGCGCTTACGGCGCTGCTTTGGGCAATTTGACGGGCGGCGGCGGTTAATGCTTCCTCAAAGGAAGGGTATTTGGCGGCGTAGGCATTGGCCGGGCCCGATAAGAGAACCCACGCCAGAAACCCCGCCCACAGACTCACCTTTTTCACTTTTTTCTCCTTAGTTTAAAAAGGGCCATAGATTTCAGAATCGTCATAGCCCCAAGTTTCTTGCTGCGGCAAAGGAACAATGACGGGCTGTTTTTGGGTGTACATTCTATACAGTTCATTCCAAGTCTTAAACATAACGGGCCTCCTTAGAGTAAGGGTGTAGCTAATAGAAGTTTTAAACTGAAAAAACCTTACATTGTATAGGAGAAACAGGGTTTAAGATTCATCCGTTGCCGCTATCAAATGCCAGTAAAACGCTTCCACCCGCTCGTCTAGCAAAATATCGTCTGTATGCAAGGGCCTTTTGAGATATAACCCTTCCAAACTGCGCACACGGCTTAATGCCACATAGGCCTGCCCGGCGCAAAAAGCGCCTTTTTGGTCCAGGTCCACCTGGCAGCAATCAAAACTCATTCCCTGCGCTTTATGAATGGTAACGGCCCACGCCAGCTGCAGCGGAAACTGCCGGAAAAAACGGCTGCGGTCTTCTATTTGCCGGCCCAAAAAATCGGTAGAAATTTTATACCAGCTGTGCCGCCCGATGGAAATGGTCCCAAATTCGGTAGCGACGCGTATGGCTTCCACTTCGCCGTCCGGGTCATAATCAAAAGCAGTTACTGTACCGACGGAACCATTGACCAGCGGCGCTTTGTTAAGCAGCATCATAACCCGGGCGCCTTTTTTGAGTTTAAGGCAAAGCGGTGCCGGGCAATTTTTTTCTTTCCAGTCGCGGGGCAAGTCTTTTGCGTCGCTGTGGCGCGCGTAAATTTTAATTTCAGCCCCGGGCAGGCGGTCTAATTGCTGTTGGTTGATTTGGGTTACGCTCTCTTTGCGCGCGCATAAGCTGATGACGGGTGTTTTGGGCTCTACGGCGCGCTGGTTGAAATAGACCAGCGCCTGGCGCAAACTGTCAGAAGAGAGCAGCTCCGTCAAATGCTGGGTAAATTGGGCATCTCTTTGCCTAAAGATCTGAGTAAATATAATATGGGCCAGATGCAGCGTTTTATAGCAGGCCGCATAAAATACATACGGCCCCGGATAGCGGCAGAGAAACAGGCGGTCCTGTTCCAGGATTTCCGTGTCTTGCAAGGGGTTTTCCGGCGTATGTTCGGCAGTAGGGCGCAAATCCCCGGCTGCCGAAGCGGGCGGGGGAGGCTCTTTGACCACCGGGGGGAGCTGGTTGAAATCCCCCACCAAAATAATCTGTTTGCCTCCAAAGGGAGCGTCTGATTCCAGCACATCTTGCAAAAGTTGGTCCAGCCGGTCAAAAATATCAGCCCGCACCATAGAAATTTCGTCTATGATAAACACATCGGCCTGTTTGAATTTGCGGCGCAGGTTGCGCCGGGCAAAAGCGGAGGGGCGTTTGTAAATATTTGTGGGGTCCAGCTGAAAATAGGCGTGCAAAGTTTGGCCCCCAATATTTATTGCCGCCAGGCCGGTGGGTGCCAACAAGATGACGTTTTTGCCTTGTTCGTTTAACATTGCGGCGGCCTGTGCGATAAAAGTGGATTTGCCCGTGCCCGGCTTGCCGTGGATAAAGACATTTTTGCCTTTGTTAATCAGCCGGAAAGCCAGTTTGGCCTGCTCTGTAACGGCAAGGGGAGTGTTTGAAGACATAGCCATCTCCTATAAAAAGGGTTTGTATAGGATAGGCTTGAAACTGAAAAAATCTTACGGAAAAACCTCTGCTCAGAGCGGGGGTTTTTGGGCAACGGGCTAGACTTGTGGGATATACCAGCTACACCCCCGGCGGTGAGCCGGGGGAAGAAGCATTAACGGCGGGTGAAGCAATTTGGCAGTATGCACCGCCTGCCTAAAGCGCCCAAAAAGGGCAGGAGAACGGGACCTGCCCTGACGGTGAAAAGAGTAAAGGGCCGCGGTGTTATAGCCCCAGCTCGTGCATTTTGTTTTCTGTTTCCTGTGCTTTTTGGGGCTGATTGGCTTTCTGATAGGCCTTAATCAGCGTAAGGTAATAGGCTTTATGGGCAGGGTTTAATTTTACCGCGGTGGCGGCGTCTTGAACAGCCTGTGCATAGGACTTAAGCAGTATGTTTAATTCAGCGCGGCTATTATAGGCGGCGGCGTAATTGGGGTTGAGCTCCAGGGCTTTATTGTAGTCTTGCAGTGCGCCTGTGGCGTCTCCTAAGTCGTTTTTTAGTACACCACGGCCGTTATAGATATCAGCATCGTTAGGACTAATTTTTAGGGCTTTGTTATAGTCTTGCAGTGCGCCGTTTTTATCTCCCAAATTTCGCTTCAAGTTGGCGCGGTTGTTGTAGGCGTCAGCATTATCGGGGTTGAGTTCCAGCGCTTTATTGTAATCTTGCATAGCGCCTTCATAATCTGTCAGTTCTCGTTTGAGGTTAGCGCGGTTGCTATAGATGACGGCATTATCGGGGCTGATTTCCAGGGCTTTATTATAGTCTTGTAATGCGCCGTTTTTATCTCCTAAATTTTGCTTCAAATTGCCGCGATTTTATAGGCGTTAGCAGAATGAGGATCAATTTCCAAAGCTTTATTATAATCTTTCATAGCTCCAATCATATCTTTCAAGTCGCTTTTTAAGTTAGCGCGGTTGTTATATACGTGAGCATTATTGGGGTTGAGTTCTAAAGCTTTATTATAATCTTGCAGTGCGCCGTTTTTATCTTCCAAACTCCGCTTCAAGTTGGCACGGTTGTAATAGGCGGCAGCATAATTGGGGTTGAGTTCCAGCGCTTTATTGTAATCTTACATAGCTCCGTCCGTATCTTTCAAGTTGTCTTTCAGCATACCGCGGTTGTTGTAGGCGGCAACATAATTGGGGTTGAGTTCTAGTACTTTATTGTAGTCTTGCAGTGCACCTTCCGTATATTTCAAGTCGCTTTTCACTATACCACAGTTGTAATAGGCGGCAGCATAATTGGGATTGATTTCCAATGCTTTATTGTAATTACACAATGCTTTTTCATTGTCTTTTAATGCTTGCAACCCCAGGCCCTTATAAAAATAATCTTCTGCTTGCATCGCAGGAATAGGCAGCTCTTCCAAGCGGTTGGGCAGGTAGGCCAATTCCAGCGCTTTTTTCAGGGCTGTAAAATCTGCATAGCGTTGGGCGGGGTCTTTATGCAAACATTTTTGCAAAATAGCGCTGCAGGGGCTGGCTTGCAGCAGGGTGTCATAGGTGCTGTTGCTGCCGGTGGCTGTTTGGTCTGTCAAAGAGGCGCCGCCGTTTAACATTTGATAGAGCACTAGCCCAAACGAATAGATATCGCTTTGCGGGGTAAGCGGCGTGCCGGGCGTGCTGAGTTCCGGCGGGCGATAGCCCAAGGTGCCGCCTTTTTTATCCAGCCCGGCCAAACCAAAATCCCCTATTTTCAGATGCCCTTGCGGCGTAATAAAGAGGTTAGAGGGTTTAATGTCCTTGTGGGCTTTCATTCCCTGCCGGTTGAGGTATTCCATCCCCCGGCAAAACTCTATGGCCCAGCGCAAACATTCTGCTTGGCTTAAGCGCCGTTGGCTCATCAGCCGGGCCAAGGTGCTGCCTTGCACGTTCTCTTCTATGCTTTTGGGCTGGGGGCCTATAAACTCCATTACGATACAATAGCGGCCGTTTTCCTGCGTTACCGTGCGGGTATAGACCAGATGCGGGTGTTTCTCCAAAGCCAGAGAAAAGAGCGCTTCCTGTTTCAGAATTTCTTCGTATTTACTATCCCCGGCGGGAACCGTTTTTAATGCGTAAAATATTTTATCGCGCTTATCTTGGCAAAAGAACACTTGGCCCATACCGCCTTCTAAGGCTTCGGAGAAAATAGTGAAATATTCCGCCAGCGTTTGGCCTTTGGTATCGGCCATCAGGTATTGCTGTAACTCCTGGGAAGGGCGTTCTTCTTGGCTGAAATAAGTGGTGCCGCTCATAAAATTACCTCTCTGCTAAAATGGTGCTTTTATTGACATAGCTTTGGACACTGGTTTGCACGGAGCGCCCTGCTTTGATTTCTATATACCAACCAAAAGGCAGCCGCCCCAACAGCGGGTGCTCTACCCCGCCGAAGGGATGCCCCTGATAACAGAGGCGGGTGCTGTCTATCAGCCCCACCCCCACCAGGCTGCTTAGCGGAATTTGCTGTGTGCCCAACGGGCGGAAGGTATGAGCCAAAAAGTTTTGGCAAGAAAGTTTTTCCCCTTGCAGCAGGAGCGGAATCCGTTTATTCAGTTCGGAGCAAAAATCTTCTTTGCGCAGATAAAACAGTTGTTGCCCTTTCTTTTGCTGTTCTGCAGGCAGGCCGCTTGCCGCCTTGGAAGTAGGCGACGGGGGAAACTGGCCCTCCTGCCGAAAGCAGCCAATCCTTCTTCTCTTTGTCGTATCTAAAATGAAGCATCGTGCGGGAAAGACGGTGTTCGTCATCGGGGCAGACATTAATGTCCGGCACGGCAATATGGTCTTGCTGCAGTCGTCCTAGCGTAACCACGGGGTAGCGCAGGGCGTTTAGAATATAACTGTTTTCAGCGCCACAAATGCACCGAACGGAAATCTCATAACTCATCATAAAGTATCTCCTTCCAAAATGGTGGAAAACATACTGTTTCGCAAGGTATAGTTTTGCGGTAAATTTTTGGTTTTATCCCATAAGTTTTTAGCTTCTTGCAATTGACCGGCTTGCATATAAGCAATCAGCAAATAAAAAGTATTTAGTTCACACGGGTTTTTTTGGTATTGCTGCCGGTAGCGGCAAATCAGGTCCTGTTGCCGGGTATGCTGGATGGAACGGGCATCGGCTCGGTGGCGGGCATAGGGGGAGGGGGTTTGCCCATACCGCCACGAGATTTGCTCTTGGCGGTAGAGGAGCTTTTCCTCCAGCTCTGCCAGCCCTTTTTTGCACCGGGCACACTGATTGAGATGGGCATAAAAAGCGTCGGTATCCGTGCGGGCGGCGAAGGCCTTGCCTTCCCCTTTGGCCTTGCTGTAGGCCAACTGGACCAATAAGGTCTCAAACAGCCCGCAGCCATATTGCGGACGCTGGATAATTAACATTGCATCCCGCCGGGTATAATATTGGGGGGGAATGGGTTGCAGCTGGGCAGGAATCATTACATTGGCAATACTTTTGGCCAAAATATTGCGGATAGGTGCTTCGGTCTCGGTCCATATAATATGGCTAAAAAGGGCCGTTTTCATATGTTCTTTATCCCGCGTGATATTTTTGGTAAATGCACCCTGTTTTTTATATAGCGTATAAATGGCCCTCTCGGAAATGCGGTCTTTATAGGCTAACTCTTCTGCATAGTATTTTTGCAAGATGTCCCATAACAAATTTTCAGCTTCAAAAGTCCATATCAAGTGGTATTTGGTGGCAAAATACAGCCGGCTGCCGTGTTTTTCTTCTTTCTTGTTGGCTAAAGCTTGCAGGCGTTCTTTTAATCCTACGGGCAGATGCGCCGGAGGCTGGACGGAGGCTTTTTGCGTCCAATTACGGCGGGCCAAAAAGGCAGCAAAGAAGCGTTTGCGGTCGCTGTCGGTAAGAGCGGCCAGGGCTTGGATTATTTTTTCTTCTGTTTCTGTGGGCAGTATATTCCCTGCAGAAAAAGAATTGCCGGGCGCACTCTGTTCTATCTCTTGTCGCTGTGTAAAAGGCGTCAGCAAACGTTCGTCTATGGAGAGAAAGCCCCCGTCTTCTGTTTCTCTTTCAAAGGGCTCTCTCTTGTAGCTGTCTTGGCCCAAATGCCCCAAATAGTCGGCATCCGGGGCCGGGGCATAATCCTGACTGACGGCTTGGCAGAATTGGGCAACGTCTTCCAAAGTCAGAAAAGTGGCGTTGTTTTCATCAAAAAACCCCGTTCTGCCAGGCGGTCCAAACAAAAATCCGCGCGGGCCTCCTTGGCTTCGGTATTTTTATCTGTGCGGCAAACAAGGTTTTTAATATATTCCCTTAAGCGTTCACACGCTTGCGGGCTGCCGCGAAACATTTGTAATGTAAATTTTTCCATAGGAAATGCCCTTGTGTCTAGAGTAAAATCTATCTCCTATTTAAGCATATTCCATTATCGTGTGGTCCAGGTTGCTTAAAAAAGCATAGACGGATTGAATGAGGGCTCCGTATGATTTGCATTTTTCTATTAATTCCCGGTCTTGCGTAATAACCGTGGGCTGCGTTTGGGAGTATTGCATCGTTTCATATACGGAGTTCACAATCAAATCATCGGCTTTTTTATACTTGGAAAAGTGCAGCTCCACATTGTTGCTGTGTGGCAAAGCCCGTTTGGGACCGTCAAAATATAACTCTATACGGTATGCGTTGTGCCTGTTGAAATAAGAAACCGCCCGGATTAAGCGCTGGCTCCATTTATTCTCCGTAGCAAAATCATCTTTGCCCGTAAAGCGGAAAAGTTTGCGTACCACATTGGATCCGTCTATAATTATCGTTTTCATAATTTTCTCCTATATACTGTAAAATAAGGTGTTACAATAAGAGAATAAAACTGAAAAAATCTTACATTGTATAGGGAAAAATGTATAGCAATCGCGGGAATGGACTGCGCAAGGAGGTGGCTAGATGTTCGGCCAATACCGGAGGGGACCGGCGGAACGGTATAGATACTATCATTGTAAGCGGCATTGGGTGTTCAGATAGTGAGAAAAGAGCTGGTAGGCCCTACAGCCGGGGGCTTGCTCGGGCTTAAAAAGTGTTACCGGGAAGCGGATAATTACGGTAAGGCGGACTTATTACGTGCGGTAGGGGCCAAGTTCCTGCTTACGCAAGACAATCAAATTGTGGTGGAGTATAAAGAGCCGTTTAAGGCCATTTATGAAGCCAAGCATTTGGCCCAAACAGACGCCAAAGAGCCGGAAAGGGATAAAAAAACAGCCCTCTTAAACCGGGGCTGTTTAGAAATCTACGATGATAAAAGCGCTCAAAGCGCATCTAAAAGTTGTAGCAGAAATTATTGGGGTGGATGACGAGATTTGAACCCGCGACCTCCGGTTCCACAGACCGGCGCTCTAACCAGCTGAGCTACATCCACCATAAAAACAATAATTGTATATTCATTCTACTATTTTTAGTTTTCTTTAGGCAAATAAACCTAAGGCTAAGAAGCCCGTCTGCCTCGCATCTGCCACCCGGCTATAAGTTGAGCGAACTGGCATAGTAAGCAGTTCGCTCAAAACAATTTACTTATTTCAGATATACACATCAAAAGCATATCCGGAACTATTTTTAGGAAGATTTATTCTCTTGTTCTGTAGATAAGTCCGTAAAAAAATGTTCGGCTTGCACGGGAGCACCTGCCAGGGGCCCTGTCCACCAACTGGGGCCCAGTTGACGCAGCAAATGAAGTTGTTTCTCGCTTTGTACGCCTTCAAACACTAGATGTATGTTTAGTTTTTTTGCCATTGTTAAAAAACTTTCCAAAATGGGTAATATTTTGGGGTTGTCTCCCAATTCTTTAATAAATTCTCCTTCCATAATTACCATATCCAATGGCAATGTTTGGATTAAATCTAAGGAAATGGTTCCCCGGCCAAAATGATTTAAGGCCAATTTGAAACCTTCTTTGTGCAAACGTTGAGCCAGCTGACGCAGCAGCGGCACATCGGAAGGATCGGTGCGGGGGCTTACTTGCAAAATCAGCTGGTTTGCAGGTACTTCATATTGCCGTATGAGCTGTTGCAACACCGTGGGAAAATAGGGACTGCGCAAACTGGCGGCAGAGATATTTAAGGCAATAGGTACCGGCTGTATTTTTGCTTCTTTCCATTTTTTTAATATACGGCAGGCTTCTTCTGCCATATAAGTATCCAGACGAGAGATAAATCCGTTCTTGGTAAAAACGGAAAGGAATAATTCCGTATCTATAGGTTGTTTTCCATTAGCCAGCCATATGGTATGTTCTTCTGCTGCAGTAGGCGTGCCGTCTAAATCGCGGATTGGAGCCAACAACAAGGAAAATTCCCGTTTGGCTAAAGCCTCCTCCATATTATTTTCAATGGTCTGTTCCTGCATAAGGTGTTGCCGCAGGTTTTCGTCATAAAAACCAACGATGTCATTATAATTCCCTTTAATTGTGTCGCGGGCTAAAACGGCGCGCAGGAACAGTTCGGAGGGGGAGCATTGGCTTTGAACGGGGCAAACGCCAAATGATAAAATCAGTTGCAAATGTTCTTTAACAGCTGGCGGATAATTTACAATTTTTTCGTTCAGCAATTCCAAGCGGTTTTTCAATTTTTCCGGCTCTTGCATATGTAGCAACAAGGCAAAGGTATCTGCTTGTACGCGGCTGAACAATTCCCCGTCTTGTAAATCTTCTTCTAAAATAGAGGCAATATATTGCAATAATTCGTTTGCTTTGGGGTATCCCCAGCGGTCGTTGACTACTTTGAATTTGTTTATATCAAATACCACAAAAGCATAAGGATCCTGTGTTTGGGGCAGGAAATCTGCAATTTCTTGACGTACTTTGGCCCAATTGGGGCGCTGAAGAACCGGGTCTATATAAGCAGCCTGATACAAAGCAGCGTGATTGCGGCTGTTTTGGCGGTATATATAAACTAACAGAATAATAAAAACCAAAAATCCGGTGCCGCAGAGAATTAAAGACAAGTAGAGCAAATTTTTTGTTTTTTGTGTGGCTACCGCTTCCGGCACCACGGATAAGAAATACCAATCGTTAATACCCACAGGCACATAGCTGACATAGAGCCACCCTTCTCCCGGGCGGAAAAAACGAATCGTGCCGCTCTTTCCTTCTTGCATCGCTTTGCGCATAGATCCGTCCAAATCTAATTGCTGGTTCCAAGCGGATTGAAAAATATTGCTGGCTTGGGGATCGGTGCGGGAGGCGGCAGACACAGCCACTTTATCTCCGTTGGATTTAACAATTAAGGAATAGCCCTTTCCTTGAAAACTGTCTGAGGCAATCAGTTTGCCGTACATATCCGTGGGGTGGGCCGCAATCAAGACGCCGCGCACCTGATTATCCGGCCCGGTCACGGGGACGGATAAGATGATGGCTGTTCCTTGGTCTACCGCATCTGTCAGCGGGCCGGAAATAGCGGGCAGGCCCAGCAGGCCTTGGTGGAAGTAATCCCGGTGGGCTAGATTAATTAAGAATCCATCACTCAGGTAGGCCACGCCATTGGGCAGAATAAATGCCATGCGTTTAAATTCATTTTGGCGGGTTTCTTCTTTTAAAAGCTCCATCCAAGGCTTATCTTCTAAGTTTTTATAAGTGGAAATAGCCGCCGCCGCGGATTGCAGAGAGCTCACATCCCCCTTAATTTGGGTATTTAAAATACGCACACCTTGCTGGGCCACCTCATCCAAATGGGCAAACAATTCATCATGCAGCGTGGCCTGCAGATGGTGCATGTATAGAAACAGACCGGCCCCGGACAGCAAAATACATCCTGCCAAAACCCATAGGACGCGGAAGACGGATTTGGAAATTTTTGTCATATTACCCCCTATAAACCCTTTCTACAGCATATCACAAAGAAAGCCCCCTGTAAAGTTGGCAAATCGGCTAGAGTCAGACAGACAGGTGGGTATTATAAAAAGAATTTTAGACCATCCAAGCGGAAAGAATTGGGCCGGCTGTTTAAGAAAAGCCGCACCAACAAAAACTAATGAGCAAGAGCCCCATGGCAAGGTGTGTCAGGCCTGTCTGGGACTACCATTTCCATTTATCGTGAAACAGCCAAGTTTAACCAGCTAAGAAGGAGGCAAAACCCCAGGTATACAGCGATATACGCTTCAAGGGAGGGCCAAAACTGAGGGGAAAAACTCTTTAGAACAGTTGAAACATTTTTGCTATAATAGCGGATATCTTGGTTTATCTTTTTATTTATGCAAAGTAAAACAAACGGGTTTACATTAATTGAATTATTGGTCGTGGTCTTGATCATTGGGATACTGGCGGCGGTGGCGCTTGCCCAGTATCAAGCCACTGTGCTTAAGACGCGCTATGCACAAATCATGGTTACGGCCAATGCCATCCGTCAGGCGCAAGACCGCTACTATATGGCAAACGGAAAATATGCCATCGATTTTTCGGAGTTGGATATTGCTTTGGACGATTGTAAAACGGGCGATTATCCCGGGCGCTGCGCCTCTTCTGTTTATCAATGCTGGATAGAAGACAATTCAGAAAACCAGCAGCGTGGCACTGCCTATTGTATGCTTAACTCCTATAAGCTGTATTACTCCGCGTCTCCTTCCCTTGGACAACAAAGATACTGCATGGCGTTAAAAACCAGCAGCGCAGGGAAACGGGTCTGCACTAGTCTTGGCGGTACGGAAATCCCCAGCACCGGGGATTTGCAATACTACTCCCTTCAGTAAAATCCGATGGGTTTTGCAGCAAACCTAGGGTCACCATTTCTCGTAATGCACTTTGGCCGGGTCAAAGCGGTCTACGTCTTCTTTTTTCTCGTCGGGGTATCCCAGCGCAACGATGTTAAAAGGCTTTACATGTTCCGGCAGGCCCAACACCTGGGCAATGGCGTCCATACGTTCTTGGGTGGGGTAGACGCCCAGCCAAACAGAGCCCAGCCCCATATCGGTGGCGGCCAGCAGGATGTTTTGAGTGGCGGCGCCGCAGTCTCCTGGCCAGTAGCCGGCGGCGGTTTCGCGGTGCGTGTCCCCACAAACGATGATGGCGCAGTCTGCGGAGGAGAGCATCTGGGAATAGGGGTGGGCCTTCATCAGTTTATTTAAAACAGCGCGGTCCCGCACCACCACAAAATCCCATTCTTGCGCATTGCGCGCCGTAGGCGCCAGCATGGCGGCTTTCAGCAAGGTTTCTATTTGTTGCTGGGATAAGGCTTGGCTGGTAAATTTACGGATAGAACGTCTTTTGGTTATCGCTTCTAGTGTTTGCATTTATTCCCCCTTGTTTAAGTGAAAAAACCGTGCCAAACCGCCTTGGGCAGTCTCGCGGTAGGCTTGGTTCATATCTTTGCCGGTTTGCATCATTGTGGCTAACACGTCATCATAAGATACCCGGTTGTGCCCGTCCGACATCAACGCATAGGTGGCACAGTCCAAAGCGCGTGAAGCGGCCAGGGCATTGCGCTCAATGCACGGTATTTGTACCAGGCCGTCCACCGGGTCGCAGGTAAGGCCTAGGTGGTGCTCCAAGCCCATTTCGGCAGAATATTCAATACGTTTGTTGTCGCCCCCTTCCAGCTGGCAGGTGGCGGCTGCCGCCATGGCGCAGGCAACGCCTATTTCCCCTTGGCAGCCCACTTCCGCCCCGGAAATAGATGCATTGGATTTAGCCATATTGCCAAACAGACTGGCGGTGGCTAAAGCGCGGATAATGGTATTGTCTTCAAATTCACAAATTTCCTGTACCAAGCGGCATACGGCAGGCACCACCCCGCAGGAGCCGCAAGTGGGTGCGGTAACTACAATACCGCCGGAGGCGTTTTCCTCCGCGCAGGCCAGCGCATAGGCAAATAAATTGTTCATGCGGCGCAGGTATTGGGGGGAGTTTTCCGCCTTATACAAATAGCGCTGGGCTTTGCGTTCTAAATTGAGCGAGCCCGGCAGCACCCCGCGCTTAGAAAGGCCGCGCTTCATAGTTTCTTTCATCGTCAGCCAAACTTCCGTCAGATAGTCCCAAATATCGGCCCCTTCGCACTCTTCCACATATTCCCACAACAGCATACGCTTTTCAGAGGTGTATTGCAAAATCTCGTTCATAGATTTATGGGGATAAATATTGTTGAGCTGTTTGCCGAAGGTTTCATCATCGCGTATGGCGCCACCGCCAATACTGTAGATAACATAGTCGCCTATAACGTGCCCGGCCTGGTCTAGTGCTTCAAATTTTAGGGCGTTGGGGTGTTTTTTAACGACGGTTTTCCCATCAAAAATAATATCTACCGGTTTGGGGTAGAAAGCTTCGCGCAGCGTAAAATCGGTTAAGTGGCCTTTGCCGGTGGCGGCCAAAGAGCCATAAAGCGTAGCCCGAAAAGCCGAAGCCTGCGGGAAGCGGCGGTTAAACTGGTCGGCCGCTTTGCGCGGCCCCATCGTGTGGCTGGAAGAGGGACCGCAGCCGATTTTATAGAGTTCTCTAAGTGTTTCCATAATCTTTTTTACCTTTTAAAAATGTTATCATAATTTGTATGAACATTCTATCTTCTTTCGTGGTGGCTTTGGGGCTATCTATGGATAATTTCACGGTTACGTTGGCATCTGGATGTGCCGACCGGCAAGTACACCACGCACGGACGTTTGGCGTCAGCCTTAGTTTTATGCTGGCCCATATACTTATGTTTTGCGCCGGCTGGTGGGGCGGGCAGGAATTGGGCCGCTGGCTGGACCGTTTTGACCATTGGATTGCATTTGCCGTACTGGCTTTTATTGGTTTTAAAATGATAAAAGAATCTGTAGAACAGAAAGAAGAGCCGACGGTCTGCCGTTTGGTGTCTGTTAAAACGGTGGCTGCGCTGGCGGTGGCTACCAGTTTGGACGCGCTTTTGGTGGGTATGGCCCTTTCTTTCACATCCGCCCCTTTTGGCTTGACGCTGGTTTTTATGGCGGTATGTGTGTTTGTTACCAGTTATATAGGGTTTTTTCTGGGGAGTATGTTGGGGCGTCGTTTTGGCACGATAATGGCGGCTTTGGGCGGGGTGGCTCTGGTGGGGGTAGGTACAAAAGTGCTGCTCAGCGGGCTTGGAATTTGGTAATATAAAAACAGCTTAGGCTGCAAAGGAGAAATTATGGGCTTAATCGCGGTTATCATTATTTTTATTTGTTTGTGTACCGACCATTTGGTTACAGCCAATATGTCTGCTATGAATATGGATTTGAAAACCAAAAGTGTCTTTTCCATAAAAGCAGGTTTTTATTTCGCCGGATTTAATGCTCTTCTTTTTACTGCCGGATATTTGTTTAGCATAGTGTTCTTCCGGGCTTATTTTGTGAATGCGAATAATTGGATAGCCTTTGCTTTTTTGTTGCTTTTAGGCATTAAATGTATGTTAGAAACCATTGAAAAATCTCCCAGTTTTAAAGAGAATGAGGCCGATGACAGCAAGAAAATGCTGCGCGTGTCTGCGTTGGCGGCTGCTCCGTTTTTCTTAGTGGGTTACGCACTGGAACTGATGGGAAAGGGTTGGTTCCCTCAGGTGCTTTTTCTGCTGGTTATCAGCTTTGCGATGACGGTGCTGGGTTTTCACTTGGGCACCAAAACGGCGCGCACTATCCGTGGGAAAAAGACGGAATTCGCAGCCGGCCTGATTTTGGTTATTATGGCTATTCGTTTGATTGTTTTATAAAGTTGTTCTCCCTAAAGTTCTACCCGCGCTTTTGGCGCGGGTTTTTTATGTGCGCGTGAGCATAAATACATAAAAAAAGGAGAAGCAGACTGCAGCGTTTAAGATGCAGAACGGGCCGGCATTAACATAATTTTAACGAGAGATATCAGACGGTTTTTTGTAAAATGAATATATGGAAATCCCTTTATTGACCCAAATTTTGCTCGGGCTGGTAGTTATCAACCTGTTGGTGTGGCCGCTGGTGTCCAAATGGGTGGAAAACCATTTGGAAATTTTCCTGCTGTTGGTCGGGGTGGCAGCGGTTACTATTAGCGGGGGCTGGAGCAAAGAATTTATCTATCAAACACTCAACGCGCCCGTGAATGTGGCGTTTATTGTGTTGGTGGTCAGTATTATTTTCAATTACTATTCCCGTTATATTTTCCGTGTCTTATTTGTTTTGTTTCGTTATTTTGAACCCAAATACAGTTTTGCCATTTTGGTGTTTCTGCTGGGTATGACCTCCAGCGTGTTCAGTGTAACAGTAGCGGCATTGATTTTGGCGGAAGTGCTGCAGGTAGTCAACTTAGAGCGCGAACAGACGGTGCGTGTAACCGTATATGCCTGCTATGCTATTGGGTTGGGAGCGGTGCTTTTGCCGCTGGCGGAGCCGCTGGGGTTGGTAATTTATAATGAGCTGGCCGCCGGCCCACATCAGGCGGATTTTTTCTTTATGCTGCGGCATTTTTTCTGGTGGATTATGCCGGCGGTGCTACTTTTGTCTGTGGCGGCGGGATATACGCTGCGTAATGTAAATACCCAGGTGCAGCTGCATATCCGCGAGGATAAAGAAGACAGCCGTTCTATGCTGCGCCGCACTTGGCACGTGTATTTATTTGTGGCGGCCTTGCATTTAATTAGCACCGGGCTGCGCCCGTTTGCGCAGAGCACAATAGCCCATTTAAGCGGCAAGATTTTGTTTTGGGCCAATTCCGTCTCGGTAATTATAGACAATGCCACGCTGGCGGCTATTGAAGTTACGCCGGAAGTGACGATTAGTAACCTGATGTATATGGTTATCGGACTGGCGGCCTTTGGCAGTATGCTGGTGCAGGGCAATTTGCCCAATATTGTGGCGGCGGAAAAACTGGGCATTAAAAGCCGCGAATGGGCCCGTGTGGCGGTGCCGGCGGGGCTGGTGCTGATGGGCGGTTACTTTGTGGCGCTGTGGATAGCGCTGTAAAGGACAGTTTTATCGCGGGCTTTCTTTCCTTTCAATTCCTTCCAACCTTATTTTTAGGCTTTACACGGCTTCTTTAGGCCCTCGTTGACAGGCCGCGCCGCTCTTACTATAATAGGGGAGTAAGGCAACCTCAATTATGTTTCAATTTTTACCGTAGTGCGGCTGGCACGCTTCCCCGCGTGCAATAGGGCCGCTTGCAGTAATTTTGCAGTACACAGAACAGGAGACACTATGACTGAAAAGTTCGCCCCCGTCGATAAGATACTTAAAGAGCACGGCTGCGACCCGGCTAAACTCATCCCCATACTACAGCAGGTGCAGGATTTGTATCGCTATTTGCCCGAAGACGTAATGCGCCATATCGCTGACAAATTGGAAATTTCTCCGGCCCGCGTATTTGGCGTGGCCACTTTTTTTGCGCATTTTGCCATTACGCCCAAAGGCAAACATATTATTAAAGTGTGTAACGGTACGGCCTGCCACGTAAAAGGCTCTTCTTTTGTGATTAATACCGTTAAAGACAAACTCAAACTCAAAGAAGGTCAAGATACCACCGAAGACGGACTCTTCACGCTGGAATGCGTGTCCTGCCTGGGGGCGTGCGGATTAGCTCCTGTAATGGTAATTGATGAAACGGTGCACGGGCAAATTACGCCAGCGCAGGCCGTGAAACTTCTTGACGAAATTATCGCCGCGGAGACCAAAAATGCCTAATACGATTGAAAAGATTGCCAAAGATTACAACGACGCTTATAAAAAAGTCACCGGCCGCGTTACCATTTGCGGCGGTACGGGCTGTATTGCCGGCGGCAGTATGAAGGTGTATGATGCTTTCCAGAAAGAACTGGAAAAACGCAAAATCGGCTATTGCCTCAATATTACCAAAGGCTGCCACGAAAACTATATCAGTATGAGCGGCTGCCGCGGCTTCTGCGCCGCCGGGCCGCTGGTGAGCGTCAACGACATTTTCTACACACACGTGAAGCCCGAAGATGTGCCGGAAATCGTGGAAAAAACGATTATGAAAGGCGAAGTAGTGGACCGCCTGCTTTTTGTGGACCCTAACTCCCATAAACATTGCAAAACGACTGCGGAAATTCCGTTCTATTCCAAACAGGAACGCATTTTGCTGCACGACTGCGGACGCATTAACCCCGAAGACATCAACGAATATATCGCCCACGGCGGCTATGCTCAGGCCAAACGCGCCTATACGCAAATGACCGACGAAGAAGTATGCAAAGAAATTATGGAGTCGGGCCTGCGCGGGCGCGGCGGCGGCGGGTTCCCCACCGGCAAAAAGTGGGATTTGACCCGTATTGAAAAAGGACCCAAAAAATACGTCATCTGCAACGCCGACGAGGGCGACCCCGGCGCCTTTATGGACCGCAGCGTTATGGAAGGCAACCCCAATGCGGTATTAGAAGGAATGATGATTGCCGCGCGTGCCATCGGCGCCGATGAAGGCTATGTGTATGTGCGTATGGAATACCCGCTGGCGGTGCAGCGTATGCGCACGGCCATTAAGCAGGCCGAAGAGCTGGGCCTGCTGGGCAAAAACATTTTTGGCTCTGGCAAAGATTTTGACATTCACGTTATGGAAGGCGCCGGCGCTTTCGTGTGTGGAGAAGAAACGGCGCTGATTGCCTCGGTGGAAGGCAAACGCGGTATGCCTAACGTCAAACCGCCCTTCCCCAGCCAAAAAGGATTGTTTGGCAAGCCGACGGTGATTAACAACGTGGAAACCTTGGCTACCGTTCCCAAAATTATGGAAATGGGCGCCAAAGAATTTAAGAAAATCGGCACCTTGACCAGCCCCGGCACCAAAACATTTGCCGTAACGGGACATATTGCCAACACCGGATTGGTGGAAGTGCCTATGGGCACCACGCTGCGCCAAGTGATTGACGATGTAGCCGGTGGCACCACCAACGATGACGGCACCGTCAATAAAGCCGCGTTTAAGGCGGCGCAAATCGGCGGGCCGTCCGGCGGGTGCTTGACCAAAGAACACTTGGATTTGCCGCTGGACTTTGACTCCCTTAAAGGCGCGGGCGCTATGGTGGGCTCCGGCGGGTTGGTCGTGATGAACGACAAAACCTGTATGGTCAACGTGGCGCGCTTTTTCTTGGAATTTACGCAGCGCGAATCCTGCGGCAAATGCGTGCCCTGCCGCGAAGGAACCGAGCAGATGCTGACGATGCTTAACGACATTGTGGAAGGCCGCGCTACTTTAAAGACGCTGGAAAACCTGGAAGACCTGGCCAAAGCGGTGCAAAAAGCCTCGCTGTGCGCGCTGGGCAAAACAGCGCCCAACCCAGTGCTTTCCACGATGAAACATTTCCGCGACGAATACCTGGCCCACGTGGTGGAAAAACGTTGCCCCGCCGGGGTGTGTAAAGCGCTGGCGCGCTTTGAAATCGTGGCCGACAAATGCAAAGGCTGCGGTATGTGCAAACGCGCCTGCCCGGTGCAGGCCATTACGGGTGAGGTGGGCAAACCCCATCACATTGACCCCAAGAAGTGCATTAAATGCGGCGGCTGCAAGAGCACCTGCAAATTCGGCGCCGTGATTACCGGCGCATAAGGCCAGGAGCAACCCTATGGAAAATAAAGAACAAGGTTTTGTAACTATTGAAGGAAAAAGAGTCCCCATACAAGGGGAAAAGAACCTGCTGGAGCTAATCCGCAAGGCGGGTTTTAACATTGTTACTTTCTGTTACCATCCGGAATTAGCCGTGTATGGAGCCTGCCGCCTGTGCCTGGTAGAAATTGAAGGAATGGGCATTTTGGCTTCTTGTACGGTAACGCCTAAAGACGGTATGAAAGTGCGCGTCAACAGCGACGAAATCCGCAAACTGCGCCGCATTAACCTGGAACTGTTGCTCTCTTCGGGCAATCACGACTGCACGCTTTGCAGCAAATCCAACAACTGCAAACTCCAGAAGCTGGCTAAAGATATGGACGTAACGGAAATCCGCTTTAAGTCCAAAAAATTAGACAGCCACAAAGACGCCACCTCCCCCGCTTTGGTGCGCGACCACAGCAAATGCATTCTCTGCGGCAACTGTGTACGTATCTGCAACGAAGTGCAGGGCATTGGCGCGATTGATTTTGCCTTCCGCGGGTTTAAATCCAAAATCGCCACCGCTTTTAACAAAGAACTGGGCGAAAGCCACGAGTGCGTGTCCTGCGGGCAGTGCGCCCGCGTGTGCCCCACGGGGGCTTTGATGCCGAACTCTTCTGAAATTGAAGAGGTGTTCAAAGCCATCAATAACCCCAACAAAAAAGTGGCCGTGCACATCGCGCCTGCGGTGCGTGTGGGATTGGGTGAAATCTTCGGCCTGCCGGCCGGAGAGCCGATAGACGGCAAAATCGCCACCGCTTTGCGTATGTTGGGCTTTGATTATGTCTATGATACGGCTTTTGCGGCGGACTTGACGATTGTGGAAGAAGCGACGGAATTTTTGAACCGCTTTAAAAAAGGCACCAACCTGCCGCAGCTGACCAGCTGTTGCCCGGCGTGGGTCAATTATGTGGAAAAATTCGCTCCCGAATTTATCCCTAATTTGTCCACCGCCCGTTCCCCTATGCAGATGATGGGGCCCATCCTCAAAGCCGACTTTGAAGAAAAGGGCGGCAAACGCGAAGACTTGGTGGTGGTGGCGGTTATGCCCTGCTCTGCCAAAAAAGCCGAAGCCAAACGCGGTGAATTTTACGTTGACGGCAACCCGGACACGGACTATGTAGTCACCACCGTAGGTTTGGCGCGTATGATTAAAGAGGCGGGCATTGACTTTGTGAATCTGGAAAATGAATGGTTTGATATGCCCTTTGGCACCAAAACCGGCGCGGGCGTGATTTTCGGCGCGTCCGGCGGCGTGATGGAAGCGGCCCTGCGCTATGCGGTAGCGGAGCTGGACCCGGAGAATGCACGCAGCGTCAAATTCTCCAGCCTGCGCGAAAGCAGCGTGTTCAAAGAAAAAACCGTCACGATTGGAGACGCTACTATCCGCGTGGCCGTAGTCAGCGGGCTTAAAAACGCGCGTAAGCTTTTAGACGACATCAAAGCTGGCAAGAAACATTACGACTTTATTGAAGTAATGTCCTGCCAAGGCGGGTGCGTGGCCGGCGCGGGCCAGCCGCAGTTTGAGGGCTGGGCTTTGCGCAAGACGCGCGCCGAAGGCTTGTATAAAGAAGATACGGAGCTGGCTTATAAGTCGCAGGACAATAGCGGCGTGCAGGCACTGTATGGGCGGATTTTAGACAAAATCGGCGGCCCGGTGGCGCACAAGCTGCTGCATACACATTACAAGTCTAAAAAGTACCAGGATTAACAAAATTGTTATTAGAAAACACCCCGCCTATGCAGGCGGGGTGTTTTTTGACTTTTTGGTCAAAAAAAGTACAATACATCATAGGGGTTTTTCCTTATATAATCCGTTTTTACCGGAGGCCATATGAAATTATTTAAAAAAACAAAAGCTTTTACCTTAACAGAATTATTGGTAGTAGTCATTGTGCTGGGTGTTTTGGCAGCAGTGGCTGTGCCAAAATTCTCGCGCGTATTAGAAACGCGCCGTACAACGGAAGCAGAGAATATGCTTTCTGCTGTGCGTATGGAGCAAGAGAAGCGTTGTTCTTTGGGTAAGAACTATACTGGGGATTTTGGCAAAATGTCCACGGTGGCTTATGCTCAAACCAGCTATTCACAAGGAGAAACTACTAATTATACTTATACATTAACTTCTACAGGGGTGGAAGCTGCTCGGCGTGCCCAAGACTATATTTTGAAAATCCCCTCTTATCAAACAGGAGAAATTTGCTGTGAAGGGGAATATTGTAATAGTTTGAACAAAAATTATCCCTCTTGTACGGATCTTTCTTTGCCTGCGGAAGATGAATGTTCTTCTAGCGATGTAGTGCCGGTTGTTCCGCCGGATCCGTGTGAGATAAATCCTAATACCTGTGAATGTTCTACCTATGCAGAAAGCCACCCTTGCGAATGTGATGCTTCCTATGCAGAAAATCATCCGTGTCAGTGTGATGCTTCGTATGCAGAAGATAATCCTTGCGAATGTGATAGTTCTTATTCATCAGCAAATCCCTGTGAGTGTGACCCGGATGGAGATGCCTGCCAATCGTTGTCTCCCTGCGAAAGAGAAGACACTAAAAACACGTGTGAGTGTGAAGATTATGCTAAGTATCATAAATGCGAATGCTCTCCGTCCGCTAAAAACTGTTGTACATATTACGATATCCCGGAGATTATGATTTATAATCCCCAAACAGGTAAGTGTTCCTGTCCCTCGGGTTCTACTTTAAAAGATTACGGGGACTATGCAGAGTGTCTTTGCGGCTCAGGGAGTGAAACCGGGTCCGAATATTGTTGTGAGGATAGGGGATATTCTTGGCAAAATGGCGTTTGCAAGAGCGAATGCAATAAAGCGAAGTTTGGAAATCCTTCGTTTGTTTCTTATGGGGGAAACAACTCCAGTAGCGGAAGTAATGGATTCTATACGATGGGAGGTAACTATGCCTGCGATGAATATCCTTCTTCTTCTGGAGGTGGACAAACTTGGGCTCAATTAAGATCTTCTTACTCTGTGTGTACGGATGAAGGATCTTTTTCAGGTTTTCCTGTCAGCGGGGAACGTGCCGGATTGACTTGTTCTAATTATGCCGGTTCTAAAACGAGAGACTTCTCTTGTGCTTATAGGGTCACTTATTATGGGACGAACTATTCAGATTGTGCAATGGGTGTGATGAGTTGCAAAGTAGAATCTGTTACTACTTGGTATTGCCCTATAGGCAAATGTTCGTATAAAGAAAATAAGTGTTTGTAAAAAAATAAAAGAGCGCCCGGGTCCGTTAGGACCCGGGTTTTTTGTGGCATTTTAGCAGTTGGGCAGAATTTATACAATATAATTATGCTTGCTTTAAAAGGTTTTTTATGCGGGGTAATCTCTTCTGCTACATTTGGTCTTATCCCGTTATTTGCCTTGCCTTTGATGGAAAAGGGGATGATATTCCCCGCTGTTCTTTTTTACCGCTTCGCCATTGCTTCCTTAATGCTTGCGGGGGTGTTGCTGTGGACGCGGCAGACCTTGCGTGTGACGCGTCGTGAATTGCTGAGCCTGGCCGGGCTTAGCCTGTTTTATGACGGATCTGCCATTTTTTTGTTCTGGTCCTATCGATATCTTTCCAGCGGAGTGGCCACCACCATTAATTTTTTGTATCCGGTTTTTGTAATGCTTATGATGGTTTTTTGGTTTAAGGAGAAAACATCCTTGTGGACTTTTGTGGCACTTGTTTTGGCATTTTGCGGTGTGGCGATTCTGTCTTTGCACGGAGAGGGTATCGGAGGGGCGCCGAGCTTGCTGGGTGTCGGGATTGATTTGACTTCGGCCCTTTCTTATGCTTTCTATATTGTTTGCGTCAATCATTGTTGTGTAAAAAATATGGGCTTGTTAAAACTAAATTTTTATATTTTTCTGTTTGCGGCTTTAGGTATGTTGGGACTGACGTTGGCAACGGGGCAATTTCAGCGGGTGCCCAACTGGCAGAGTGATGTGAACCTCACCTTGCTGGCCTTGGTGTGCACCGTAATGTCCAATATGACGCTGGTGTATGCGGTGCAACGCCTGGGCTCTACGCTGACATCCGTGTTAGGGGCGATGGAGTCCGTCACCGCCGTTTCGGTGGGTGTGTGGGTGTTTGGCGAAAAATTTACTTCTTCTGTGGCGGCTGGGGTGGCGGTAATTATTCTTTCTGTATTGGTGGTTATACTGGCGCCGTATTTAACGCCGTTTTTCCGCCGGTTTAAGTATTATTATATAACCGAAGTATTGGGTCGGCACAAAGGGCTTAAAGCCCCCCGCTGAAAAGGCTGGGGAAATGCGGTTTCTTTTGATACAATATAGAAAACTTTACAGAGGAGCCTTATGAATAAATCTGGGATTTTGCATAAGCTGATGCTGATTTTGATTTTGCTGGCGGGCTTTGGGGTGGCGCTGGTATGGCCGACGGTGCAAAAAAAGCTGGACATACATTATGCACGCCAGGCGGCGCAAATAGGCCGCCAATTGGCCCAGGCGGAGCAAACATTTTTTGAAAGAAATGGTTTTTATACGGCAGATTTTACGCAATTGGGGCTGGAGCTTGCTTGCCCCAGCACTATACAAGAGGGCCAAAGCGTATTAAGCTGCCCGCATTACGATTTTGTATTGGAACAGGCCGATACAATCCGCGTTAGTAATACCAAATATCCCAAATGGTTCACGGTTTCTTTGCAGGACGGAAGTATAAGCTGCGGCCATCAAGAGGGTTCTTTAGCGGGTGCGCGGATTTGTTCGCAGGTAGATTTATAAATCTGGCAGAAAGGAGAAAAGTATGAAAAAACTTTATTTGGGGCTTTTGCTGTTGCCGTTTTTATTTGCGTGCGGCACCAAAGTGGAGCGTATGGACACGCACGAAATAAAGGACGTCAGCGGTCGTTGGAATGACACCGATTCGCAAATGGTAGCCCAAGAAATGATTAACGATTGCTTAAATTCCGGCTGGTACAGCAAGGCCACCGCACGCCTGGGCAAAGAACCTACGGTCATTGTGGGCAGCGTCACTAATGACAGTATGGAACATATCAACACCGGCGCTTTTGTAGAAGAAATGCAGCGCGCGCTGATTAACTCCGGCAAAGTCAGCTTTGTAGCCAGCCAAAGCGAGCGCGGCGAAGTGCGCCAAGAACGTTTGGAGCAAGATGAATTTGCCTCTGAAGAAACCCGCAAGTCGTTTGGCCGGGAAGTGGGGGCGGATTATATGCTTTCGGGTACGCTCAACTCTATTGTGGACTCCCAGAGCAAACAGGCCGTGGTATTTTATCAGGTCAATATGAAGTTGATTGATATTGAAACCAACCAAATTGTGTGGAACGGTCAAAAGCAAATTAAAAAATACGTAAAAAGAAGCAAAGTAAGCTGGCAACTTTTATGAAGGCGCGTTGGCTTACGCTACTGACAGTGGTTTTGTGCTGCTCGGCGTGCGGCGCGCCTTCTTTGCGCCATAAAAAAGAAGTGAACAAATTGCTCGCGGCGGGAGATTTTGCCGCTGCCGAACAAAAGCTGGAAGAAGCAAAAAACAAAGAATATAAACAGCGTGATGCATTGCTGTATTATTTGGATACAGGCACCGTACTGCACGATGACTATAAACCCGCTGCCAGCGACGAGCGTTTTGCCCTGGCCCAAACGCGCATAGAAGAACTGTTCACCCAAAGCCTTACTGCCCACGCCGGGCAATATCTGATGAATGATTTAACCGTACCCTATATGCCCGCCCCGTATGAGCAGGCGCTGACTTATTATTACCGCGCGATGAATTTTTTGGACCGGGGGGATGTGCCCGGAGCATTGGTGGAGGCCAATAAAGCGGTTTTCTATTTAGACCGCCAGCGCAGCCAAGGAAACGCAGTGGCTCCGTTTGTGCAGTATTTTGCCAGTTTGGTATTTGAATCGGCCGGCAAGCGTGATGACGCGCGCATTGCGCGCACGCACGCTTGGCAGGCATATGCCCAACTAAGCGGAACGGAAGTGGACGAGACTTTTCTTTCCCCCGGTCCGTTGCCGGGCCCGCAGTGGGGGGAAGTGGTGCTGGTCCACGCAAATGGGGTTCTGCCGCTTAAAGTAAGCCAAACCATACAGGTGGCGTGGGGAGATGTGTTGTTTTGGGCGCAAACTTTGCAGGAAGGAAAAGACGCAGACCCCGCCTTGCAAAACGCTATTATGGCCGGTTTTATGGGCAATGCCATTACGCTGGCGTATCCGGCTTTGCTGCCGCAGCCGTATCGTATTAAAACTTCCGAAGCCGTAACGGCAGACGGGCAAATTTACTCTACTTATTTGCTGGGGGATTTGGCCGGTGCAGCCCAGGCCGAGTTAGAAGAAAATAAACCGGCTGTCTTGCTTCGTATGGCTTTGCGCGCTGCCGCCAAACAGGTGGCGGCGGTACAAGCGCGGCAGGCGGTGGCCCAGGCTTCAGACAATAATTCAGCCGGGGATTTGGCCGGAATGTTTATCAGCTTATTAGGAGCTCTGACAGAAAAGGCGGATACCCGTCAGTGGTTCACGCTGCCTGCCCAGCTGCGGCTGGTGCGTTTCTATGTGCCTGCCGGGGAGCAAAATATCGTTCTGCGTTTTAAAGACGGATTTGGTAATATAATAGGAGAACACACCTTTGAAAATGTGCCGGTACGCCCCGGTGGGCGTGCGTATTTGCATTACCGTACGGCGAAGTGAGGAACCGATGAAAAAAATAGTTGCTTTTTTGGCTGTGCTGGGGCTGTGTGCCTGCGCCAGCGTAAATAAAAGTACAGTCAGCTATCAAATGGGTAAATATGACCAGCAAATGTATTATGTCGTGTCCGGAGAAGGAGCGGACAAAGAAGCCGCTTCTGCCAATGCGCTGGCTAATATGCGTGCCAGTTTTGCCCAAGCCGTGCCGGACGCCGCCGATTTGCCGCAAATTAACGATATTATGGCCAACGCCGAAGTGGATAAAGTTTGGCGTGATAAAAGCCGCAAAGAGCCTAAAAACTATTTTGCTTTAGCTATTGTCAAACGTCAAACGGCGGAGCTGATTTTGCAGGTGCCTGCCAATGCGTTGGACGCCCGCTTAGGAGCCTTAGCCGCCCAACTGCAGGGAACGGAAGATAAATTTGCCGGGCTGCGCGCTGCTTTTGCGATGAAGCCGCTAATTGAACAGCGAAATGTAGTGCAAGACTTGTATGTTTTTATCAGCGAAAACCGCACAGGCTATGAAACACAACGCTTTGACGAATATAAAAAACTCTACAACGAACGCTTGGCGGCGGTTAAAGTGGCAGTAATGGTGCGGGGCGAGGAGGACCAAGTACTTCTTTCCCTTATTACAGACGCTGTCAACCAACTGGGTTTAAGCGTGGTCGGGGCGGAGGATTCCACTGCTTTACTCTCTGTAGAAGTGGACGCCAAGGTGGACGGTTATGGCTCAGAACGGCTGAAAGGGCTGGTTTGGGCCGCGACTAGTGCAGCCGTGAGTTTGCGTGATTTGCAAGCGGGCACCACCTTTGCGCGTTTTAACGTATATGACCGCGCCGGCACCGGCAGACAGGCCGATTCCCTGCGCAAAAGTATGGAAGGCGTTGGGAAAAAAGCCTCTTTGGAAATCGTCAAACGGATGACGGACTATTTGAAAACAAAATAAGAACCGGCTAGACCGGCAATATAAGAGGATAGCATATGAAAAAAATGATTTGGTTGGCAGGAATAATTCTGTTGGGATGGCCGGTGGCGGCCCAGGAAACAGCGGAAGCGGTTACTCAAGCTTCTACTGATACGGTTTCCGCTGCGGTAGCCGCGCAAGACCCGGCGGAGCGCAATAAGATGCTTTATTCTCTGGGATTTTTGCTGGGGGACAATTTAAAACGCCAGCTGGTGTTGGACAATGAAGATGATTATAAAGCCCTTTCCCAAGGAATGAGAGACAGCCTGCTCAATAAGCCTTCCCAGACGGTGCTGGACGAATATAAACCCCAAATTATTGAAAAATATAAACAAGACGCACAAATCATCAGCCAAAAACGTGCGGAAGAGCAAAAAGAATATTTGGAAAACTTCTCTAAAGAAAAGGGTGTTAAAGTGTTAGACAATGGGGCTATGATTAAATTGTCTAAAAAAGGTAAAGGCCGCACCGCTAAAGCCGACAGCAAAGTGACGGTGCACTATGAAGGCAGACTGATTGACGGCACCAAATTTGACAGTTCTTATGACCGCCAGGAGCCTTTTACCACCAAGTTGACCGATGTCATCCCTTGCTGGACAAAAGCTATGCAGCAAATGCGTCCTTCAGCCAAAGCCACGGTGGTGTGCCCGGCTGATACGGCTTATGGCAACCGGCCGGTGGGGATTATTCCGCCCAATTCGGCCCTAGTCTTTACGGTGGAAATGATTAGCATAGACGATTAAATTTATGTCTAAAACCAGCCGCTTTTTCTTAGGGGTAATTATTATAGGCCTGGCTTTTATAGCCGGGATACGTGCATACCGTATGTATGAAGGCTATGTGCAAGCCCAACAAGAGGCGCAGCCTCCTACGATGACGTTTAATAATGTGCCCGTGCAGAGACTGCCTCCGCAGATAGAGACGCAGCGTTTTGAACGCTGGACCGGGGAACCGGCCGTGAAGGAAATTTATTTAGAAGATCAGCCGTTGCCTGCGCAATTAGAAAAAGAACAAGCCCAGCAAACAATTGTTTCTATTTTAGAGGATTATAAGAATAATCCGGAAATACAAAAATTTTATGCCGATTTACGGCAAGCCACCGGACGCAACGATATAGACTTGGCTGCTTTAAGCGCTGAGAATCTGCCCCAGCTATTACAGCAATATCCCCAGTTGCAACAGGTGATAGCAGAACATACGAAAAATCCTGCTTTTGTTGGCACTATACAGGAGATATTTCAAAATCCGCAATTTATTCATAGTGTAACGGTATTGCAGGGGCCGCCTGTTGCGGTGCAACCGGATAAATAAAAAGCGCCGGAGCCGTCAAATTTTGCTATTCTATCTGTAGAGACAAGAAAAGGAGGGCGTTTTCGTGGTAAAAATTTTACTCAAAGCGGCCGTATTATTTTTTATTGTTTTAAGTATTTATTTGATTGTGCATCCTTCGGCTTGTTCTAACTGGATTGCCGGACGGGAAACGGTGGTTCCGGGTGAAGGTGTGGTGGTAGAGTGGCAGCATCCAATGTCTGAGCAACCGGAAACTTTGTCTGCTCCTTCTTCTGTTTCGGAGGTGGCTGTTTCAGAGAATGGCCAAGGCCCAGAAGGAGTTTTTGATACCAATACGATTAATACAGAATCTGCGTTGCAGCCGGTTTATTCGCAGCAGGATATTGATTACGCCATCGCCAGCCGTTATGTGGAGTTGGAACGCGAATATGCGCAAAATCAGCCTGTGGGGAAAGATTCCTCGCGTGAAATCTCTTTTATCGTAATGGACGATTTTGAGATGTCGCCTACGGAGTGGGAAGACTTTTTGACCCGTGCTACAGCGGCGGATTTGTTTAATAAAATCCGCCAGGAAATGCCGCTGGAAAATACAACGGCTCAATAAATATTCTCTAAAGGAAAAAATGCCCCGGGCTTATGCCCGGGGTTTTTGTTTTTTTAGAAATTACGTTTTGCTCTAGGAGTCCCATCTCATTGTTTATCTGCGAAAGCTATTTTCTGTGATGGAATTTTATGCTTTACTTTTCGGGTTTATTCCTAGGGGTTGGGGGAGAGATATTTATAGAAAACCCGTCTGTTAGCAGACGGGTTTTTCATATCTTTTACCGGAGCAAACGCCCGGCTAACAATTCAGCCACGGGCCGTGTATGTTTGATTTTGCTTAAGACAATTTTAACAGAAGCGGTAATAGGGACGGATAAGAAAGCCCCGGGGACTCCCCATACAAGCCCCCAAAAGATTAAGGAGGCAATAACAACAACCGGGTGCAGGTCCATCCCTTCTCCCATCAGACGAGGCTCTATTAAATTGCCTATCGTAAATTGAGTGGCCGTCATCAGCCCGATGACTACAAAAAAGTTAGCGCCAAACCCATATTGTAAAAACAAAACGGGCGTGGGTAACAAAACCGCAATAATGGAGCCGATGCTGGGAATGAAATTGAGCAGAAATGTCATCAAGCCAAATAAGAAAGCCAATTTTACCTGGAACGCTGCCAAAATAATCCATACGATGACTGCCGTAACCAAAGAAGTCATAATTTTGACCGAAAGGTATTTGGATACATTGGAAAGAATTTCCTGTATAGTAGGGTTGGGATTGGAAGGAAGAATTTTTTTCTCTCCCAGGAAAAGGAAAATAATAAACAAAATAATCAACGTGGTATTAGACACAAGAGAGAAGAGCTGACTTCCAAAGTTTCTAAACCAATCAAAGAGCGGCAGGCTCTTTACATAACCCACAATAGAAGCTTGGTCCAGGTTGACGCCGTGTTGGGTTAATTTGCTTACTACATCTGCCGTGCTGGCGAGCAAGTTTTCTTTATATACTTCCGCCCCTTTTAAAAATTCCCCCACGGAATTTACGGTAAAATAAATAATTCCCACCAAGCACGCGGCAAAGAATAGAATAGAGACAGTCAATGCCAGCCACACCGGAAAAGAAAGCCGCCGGTGCAGGGCCGCCGTCATTTGGGTCAGAATGGTGTAGAAGAAAATGGCGATGACCAGCGGAATCATCAGCGCGCGCGTATAGACCAATGCCGCCGCAATAATAGCCGCGGCGATAATAGTCAAACAAATGGCACTCATTTTTTGATAGTACCAGGATGTTTTGTCTATCATTTAATACCCCCGTATTTTTTCAGTTTTTTTGGCTAGCTCCCGTGAAAGAAATAAAATCTTTCCCGTCAGATTGCTTAAATCGTCGCAACAGGATGTCAGCAGCCATACCGGCAGTTTAGTTAGTGTATAGTTTTTATAAAAACGGTTAAAATAGTCGTAAGCGGTGGTCAGTTCATCGCAAGCGCGGGAAAGCGTTTTAGCCCGGCTGACAAAACTTTTTACCCCCAATGCCAACGCATATCCTTCCTTGCCGGTGCCGCTGCGCAGCTGCGTGCGTGCTTGTTGCCAATAGTCCAACTTCGCGTCAGTATCCTGCCGCAGCGAAACACAAAAAGAAGAAAAATCTTCGGCAAAAGCAGTATCCCGCACCGCAATTTTTTTGTGATCCTGACTTAAAATTAATTCCAGCCTTCGGCTAAAATCCTGCAGTGCGCGTGCAGAGGCAGCCAGCATAGCGCGCAATGCGTCGGCCTGGGCCAGTACGGTGTCCAATAATTCCTCTTGTTTCATTCTACCGGGAGACTCACTGTAAAAATGGACCCCAACCCCCTGTCGGAAATCACGCTGATGCTGCCGCCGTGCAGCTCCAAAATTTTCTTTACCATTGTCAGCCCTAAGCCCCAGCCGTCTATTTGCCCGGTAAAATAATCATCTACTTGGTAAAAGTTTTCAAAAATCTTATTTACGTCTTGGGGGCGGATACCGGCCCCATAATCACGTACGGAGATAGAAATGCTGTCCCCGTGGTGGGCGCATTGTACTTTAATGATTTTTTCAGCTTTATTGTTAAATTTGATGGCATTGCTTAAAAGCTCTTCTAATAAAAATCCCATTAACTCTTCGTCGGCTTTGATTTCCAAGTTTGACGGGCAATCTATTTCAATGAAGGTGCCTTTTTTTGCCACAGTAGATCCGGCCGACACGGTGGCTATTTCTTCATCTTGTGCAATGGCGTCGTTGGCGCTGGTTTTGATGATATTTTTTAGATTTAAAGTTTTCTTAGCCAAATCTTTAGCTTGTAAAGATACCACTTTATTAAAAAAGAGCAGTTTATCTACCAAATTGCATAATTTGGTGCCCTGTTTGTTGATCTCTTCTAAGGCTTTTGCCGTAAAAGGAGAAAATTTTTCCTTGGAAGACTGGGATAAAATCGCCTCCGAGTACCCGTTGATAATAGACAACGGCGTTTTAAGTTTGTGGGAAACCAAAGAGAGCATCTTGGTAGGATCTTTTTCGTTTTGTATATTTTCCGCTATTGGCTCTTTTTCCATAACTGCTCCCTGTTAAAAAGCGATATTTAAATTGGCAAACAGAATGTCGCGTTTATTTTTTCCGTCTGTGTTCTGCAAATGGTTGTAGGCAATATCCATACGGGCGTTGGCGGCCACGCGGAAGCTGTTGCCCACTAATATAGAGTGCTGCGGGTCTGCGGTATAAAACTCACCGTAATGGTAACCCAAATATAAGGTGGACTGCTGCTGCGGCCACACGCGGGTTACCCGGGCCGAAAGCACATATTTGCCCAATGCTCGGCTAACGTCGTAAGATTGGGTAAAGGCCAAATCGTTTTGGTCCATAATACCGCGAAACCCTTCTACCCGGCTGATGCCGTCTGGATACTGGTAAGCGGTGGCAGCGGCGTGGAAAGTGAAAGCGCTAAAGAAATTTTGCCGCAGCCCCAATGTGTAAGCCATTTGCGTATAATTTTCGTTAGACCAGTCCGCGCTTTCCAATAAGGTGGCTTTTTGGCGTGCGTATGAGATGCCAATATAAGCCTGGGTGTAGAGCTCTTCCACTTCATCTTGGCGAAGATTCATTACAAACTGCGTATTAATGCCATAAGCGGAGGCGTCTTGAAAAAGAGGATTGTCCGATTTATTTTTGAAATAATAGAACGGGGTTAAATTGACTTTAACCAAATCCAAATCCAGCTGTATGGGCAGATAAACCGAATAGACGGCGTCTTTAAAAGCGCCTGCTTCTTCGGAAAATTTATCTTCTACATAGCGTCCCTCCAAGCCTATAGCGGCATTGAGCCCCAACGGCAAGGCGGCTCCAGCCCGTATTTGGTTGTAATCGGAAGAATAAATATACGTGGCTGAAGCATCTACAGCGGCCTGCGCAGTAAGCGCAGCCAAAGACAAAACACAAAAAAGTAAAATTTTCTTCATATCCATAATTTAGCAAAATTTGCGCCGCTGTAACAGCGCAATTTCCCTTTATGCGCACGCGCGCGAACGCCCCAGGCAGCGCCCAGCAGGCAGCTGCGGCGCTAAATCCGGCGCGCTACCGCTCTGCGTAAGAGCCGATTGCCGGCAATTTGCCTCTTAAACACAAACGAACATCCCCAACAAAAAGGGCCCAGGGAACGAAAAGATATTTTGCTAAAATATTTGTATGAAGATTTTTCTCTCTTTTTTATTGGCTGTTGCCGCTTGTGGCGCCTATGGCGCGCAGATTATCCGCGGGCCTTATATAGAAGACCCAACCCAGACCACAATGGTCCTGCGTTGGCAAACCGATGAACCCACCCCGGCCTGGCTGGAGTATGGCCCCGCTCCGCGCTGCAACCAAATTGTCAAAATCAGCCCGGAAGGAACACAACATAAAGCTATTTTATACGGCTTGGTGCCCAATCAAGATTTTTGTTACCGGCTGTATGTATATAATGCCGCGCGCGATGGCGTGCAGGCCCCGGTGGAGGGGAAATTCACCACCCTCTATAGTGCAGAGCGCAAAGAAGTGCATTTCTTGGCTTTTGGCAACACCGCCAAAACGCCGCTGACGCCGGAAGAACAAATGAAATCCTGGGAGGGAAACGGCGGCCTGCCCCCGGCGGACCCGCGGGAACTTTTGGCAGAACAAATGGCCCAAACAGATGCTGATTTTGTCATTCATACCGGCGATTTAACCTATAGCGGTCTAGACGGCGACGCCGATGCGGAATTTTTTGTTCCCTACCGAAATGTGCTCAGCAAAACCCCGCTGTTTATTGCCATTGGTGCCAACGAATACGGCCCGGAGCGCGACAGCCGGGACAGCAAATCTTTTGTGCGCACCAACTATTCGCGCTTTCACGATATGAGCTGGTCCAACGCTACGCCCAAATATTATTCCTTTGATACCGCCAACGCCCGTTTTATCTTTTTAGATGCCAATGCCGCCTACGGGGCGGTGTGGGCGCCCAATATAGACAATAAATCCGCCCAATATAAATGGCTGCAAAGTATCCTGGCCGGTGCGGGGGAAAAGTGGAAAATAGTGGTGGTAAATGCCCCTATGTACTCCACTGGGCCCAAAGGCCCGGCTAATGAAGCGGCTGCTAATTTTGTGCCTCTGTTTGAACGTTATGGCGTGGATTTGGTGTTGCAGGGGGCGGAAGCCAACTATGAGCGTACCTTCCCTATGTATCAAGACGAACCCAACACCCGCGGCGTAACCTATGTAACATTAGGCGGCGGCGGCGCCAAACTGACGCGCCGTTCCGGCAGCCACCGCTCCACCGCGCGCTTTGTATCCGCCCATCATTATGCCGATGTGCGTATTTCCGACCGCAAGCTGACGATGACGGTCTATAACGAACAAGGCAAGCAACTGGACAAAGTGGAACTTTACAATTAATTGACTTACAGCGCAAAAAAAACCGGGTGTTTAAAACACCCGGTTTTTTTGTGAAAACTCAGTTTATTTCTTCAGCTGCACTTTTGAAAACATATCGTACATAATAATACCGGCGGCGGCCGAAGCGTTTAAACTTTCCACACCGCCTTTCTGCGGAATGGAAATAATTTGGTCGCAGTTCTCAGCCGTTTTTTCGCGTATGCCGGTGCCTTCCGAGCCAATGACCAGCACGGCGGGGGAAGCATAGTCGGTCTGCGTAATGGGCTGCCCGTCCATATCGGCGCCGTATATCCAAAAGCCTTCTTCTTTAAGGTCCAAAAGGGCGTTGGAGAGATTGCTCACTTCCACAATATTGACGCGCTCCACCGCACCGCACGCCACTTTATACACCGCCGGCGTCAGCCCCACGGTGCGCCGCTGCGGCAAGATAATGGTGGAAAAACCCAAGCAGGCCGCACTGCGGATAATGGCGCCCAGGTTTTGCGGGTCGGTCATTTCATCTACCGCCAGCCACAGGTCTTTTTTATTTCCGTTGGATTCGTATATGGCGGTGGAAAGCTTCATCAGCCGCACAGGCTGGGCTTTAGCCAACACGCCTTGGTGGTTGCCGTCTTTACTCAAGCGGTCCATCATTTTGACGTCCATACGGTCTATTTTGACATTGTTGCGCTTGGCCAGGCGGATAATCTCTTCTACGGCCCGGTGCCCGGCTTTGTTGTCTGCCACATAGAGCTGCACCACATTGCGCTTTTTGCTTTTTAATGCTTCCATTACAGCGTGAATGCCAAACAGAATATCTAAATTTTCGCTCATATTTTCTCCGTGTTTGTGCAACGCTTAGCCAATTTGGGCCGAGCCAAAGCTCATCCCTACTTCCAGCGCGGTGCGCACTTCTTCGCTGTTGGGGTCCACCAGTTTGAGCTTGGAAATAGCGTCTGCGATTTTGCACTCCCCAATTGCCAACCCTTTCAACGCCACCATATAGCCAAACTTGCCTTCCAACACTAAATCCATTGCGCGGGCGCCAAAGCGGGTGGAGAGCCAGCGGTCAAACGGCGTGGGCGTGCCGCCGCGCTGCAGGTGCCCCAGCACCACCACGCGGCTTTCCACGTGGCAGGCTTCTTCCACCATATTGCTGATTTTAAAGCCAATGCCGCCCAGACGCACCGGGTCTGTAGAACCTGCCACCGTGCGGGTGACGGCTTGCTCTCCGGCTTCGTTTTTGGCTCCTTCCGCGGCTACGATAATGCTGAAGTTTTTGCCTTTGGAGCGGCGGTCCAAAATAAAATCTACAATCGTTTGCTCATTATACGGGATTTCCGGTATCAGCACGATATCGCCCCCGCCGGCAATGGCGGAGCGCAGGGCAATCCAGCCCGCGTAGCGGCCCATCGTTTCAATAATCATTACGCGGTGGTGGCTTTGGGCGGTGGTGTGAATGCGGTCCACCGCGTCGGTGGCTACGGACATAGCGGAGTCAAACCCAAAGGTCAAATCCGTGCAGGAAAGGTCATTGTCTATAGTTTTGGGAATGCCCACCACCGGCATACCCAGCTCTACAAATTGCTGCGCCATATGCAGGGTGCCGTCGCCGCCGATGGCAATTAACGCATCCAAACCGTTTTCTTTAAAATTGTGCATTACCACCGATGAAAGGTCGCGCGGGTTTTCCGGCGTGCCGAAGGGCGGCAGCGTATAGCGGAAAGGGTTGGCGATGTTGCTGGTGCCTAAAATGGTGCCGCCCAGCGTTAAAATACCGGATACGGCGTGCTCATCAATTTCAATAAATTCGTTGCGCACCATTCCGTCAAAGCCGTTTTTAAAACCCAGCACTTTGACGCCGTGGCGCAAGGCGTTTTTGCTTACCGCGCGTACAACGGCGTTGAGCCCCGGGCAGTCTCCACCTGCCGTTAAAATACCAATTTTTTTCACACCCATATTCCCTCCGAAAATTAAATAAAACGGGAAAGCCACGCCAGCAGCCACAGCACAAAGAACTGACCGTCAATAAGCGTTTCTTCCTTCACCCCGCGTGAAGCCGGGTGGCTATAATAGTATATTACTATAAAAATCGTATAGAGATTGCCCAACAGAAGCATTCCCACCAAAGCCGGTTTCCACGTAATAAGCAACAGAGTTACCAGCACGGAAGTCAGCAAAATAAGCAGCGCCGCCACCGCCAGCTTAGTCTTGCCAAAACCAAAGGCTTTGTAAAAGCTTTCTTTGCCAATCATCAAATCTTTGTTGGCGGAAGTAAAGCCCAAGGTAACCGAGCGCATAAACACCAAAAGCACCGCATAAAAAATAGCCAAATACAGCGCTTTGCGCAGCATCATGCCGTTGGCAAAAGCGGGCAGAAACGCACAGGAAAAGCCCCACCCCAGTGCGGTAAAAAAATCTTTTGTGCCAGGTAAGGAAAGCATTTTTGATTTTAGGAAATGACGGAAAGGATACAGAAGACCCGCCGCCATAAAAGCGGCTGCCAGTGCAAAAACTTGCCCGCCCATTTGCCACGCCACCCACAGCCCCAACCCGGCGGCGATAAAACCAGTCAGGGCGGAAAGACGCCCAGCGGGGCGTGCCTTGTCTTCAAAGGCCCGGTTGACGGTGGTCAAACTAAACACAAACAGCCAAGAAAACAGCAACGGCTTAATTTGAGAGTGCAACCCTTCCAGCTTCATACAAACATACGTTAAAGCCACCGCGGCAAATGCCGTATAGAAAGAATAAGATACCCCTTTGGCCCACAGCCGCTGCAGCATACCCATAAAGGCAAAGCCCCGGTTGGCGCGTGTGTGGCGCACCCATTGGGCCACTTGGTCAATGACCCAGTTGGGCGTAGAGGCGCCGGCAGTAATAAAAATATGTTTAGGGGCGAGTACTTGCTGCGGGGTAAGCTCCTCCTCCGTTTCAATGTGCAGCACCGCCGGGGCCAGCTCTTTGCACAGCAAGGCCAGGCGGGCGGTATTGGCGCTGTGTTTGCCGCCTACCACGATAACCAGGTCCGCATTTTTGGCCATTTGTATCGTTTCGCTTTGGCGCAGTTTGGTGGGGTGGCAAATGGTGTTTGAAATTTGGCATATGGCGGATTTTTGTTTAATCACTTCCGCCGTTTCAAAAAATACGCTTTCTTTTTGGGTGGTCTGCGCTACCACGTTGACTTTGTCAAAAGAGGGTAATTTTTGGGCTTCTTCCGGCCCGGAAACAACAACGCCTTTGCCTTGCGTACAGCCCAAAAGACCGATGACTTCGGCGTGGCCGCTGTCCCCCACAATGACGGTGTGATAGCCCTGCTGGGCATACTGGGAAATAACGTCGTGGGCGTGTTTGACCAGCGGGCAGGTGGCGTCCACCACTTCCATGCCGCTTTGCAGCACTTCTGCGCGGAAAGCCGGCGTGATGCCATGCGCGCGGATCACCAGCACGCCGTTTTTGTCGGCGGCTTGTTCGGGCCGGTCCACAGAGGTAATTTGTTTGGCCGCCAGCATATCGGTCACTTGGCGGTTGTGAATAAGCGGCCCCAGTGTGTAAATGGGTTTCTTGCCGGAAGCTTCCAGCTCCAATACTTTGTCTATAGCGCCTTTGACCCCGGGGCAGAACCCGGCGGATTTGGCGACAATAACGCCCTGGTCTTTATCCATATATACATTATAGGAAATTCACGGCTCCTCTTGGGCGGGGCGAGGGGTTTTTTGCTTTGGTGTGCGTGTATTGGAGCGGGCCGGGGGCGGCGTACTGCAAAAAACGGGCGCAGGGAAAGCGGGAATTTTGAAGCGGAGAGTATTTGCTTTGTTTGTGCACACAGAAAACAAAATAGACCGGGCGGGGAAAAAGTTATAATTTAAGGCGGAGGAAAAAATGAAAAAATTGATGACCATTTTAACCAGTGTAGCTGTTAGCCCGGCTCTGTTTGGCGGGGCGTATGACAAAATGTTTGAAAACGGGCTGCTCCGTTTTGACTACAGTCCGGCGGAATTAACCGCTTTAGAGGCGCAAGCCCGCACCGAGCTGGAGCAAAATCTCTCCGCCTTGGTGGCGCTGCCGGATGAAGAGCGTACGTTTGACAATACGGCCTTGGCGCTGGAAAACGCTTACAGCGCCTATTGGTTTGTGCCTAAGGCATTGTCTTTGCTTGCCTATTTTCACGCCGATCCAGGCGTGCGCAGCGCGGCGGCCCAGCTGGAAACGCAGGGCAGCAAAGTAAAGGCGGATATTTTTACGCGGCGCGACGTGTACCGCGCGCTTAAGGCCTATGCAGACACTCAGCCTGCCTTGGACGCAGAACAACAGCGCATGCTGGACAAATGGCTGACAAAATTTGAGCGCAACGGAATGGGGCTTTCCGATAAAGATTTGAAAAAATTTGTCAAACTCAATACCGAGCGTTTGGACAAAATCACGCGCTATAACGTCAATTTGAATAATTACCAAGACAGCCTGGCCCTTACCCGTGCGCAGCTAGACGGAATGGAAGACACCTATATCAACCGTCTGGAGCGCACCGAAGACGGCAAATATATCGTCACGCTCAAATATCCCGACTATAACCCGTTTATGGCTAACGCCAAAGACGAAGAAGCGCGCAAAGCCCTGCAAACCAAATTTGCCAAACGCGGCGGCAAAGAAAACGTCAAGCTGCTGGAAGATGTCTTGCAGCTGCGCGCCCGCCAAGCGCGGCTGCTGGGGTATGAGAAATATCCCGACTATGTTTTGCCGGCGCGTATGGCGCAGAATTATCAAACGCTGGAAACTTTCTTAAAAGATTTAGAGAAGCAAATCCGCCCGCTGGCCCAGCAGGAAACGCAGCAATACCTGGAACTTAAAAAACAAATGACCGGGGTGGAGAGCCAAGAGCTTACCGCCTGGGAATTGCCCTATTGGGCCAACCAGTACAAAAAGCAAAAGTATGCGGTGGACGATGAAAAAATCAAAGAGTATTTCCCGGCGCAGAAAGTAATCAGCGGAATGTTTGACACATTTGGCCCGCTCTTTGGGCTGAGCTTTGAAGAGGCGAACTTGCCTAAATGGCACGAGGACGTGCAGACCTATATTATTAAGGATAAAAAGACGGGAGAAACTATTTCCTATTTTTATCTGGACGCGTATCCGCGCAACGGCAAATATACGCACGCCGCTACCTGGAGCTTTGTGGACCGCTTCCAACTGTCAGACGGCAGCTACCAAATTCCCTCGGTAGTCATCGCGGCCAACTTTACGCCCGCGGGCGGAGGTATGCCCGCTTTGCTTACGCACAGCGATGTGGAAACGCTGTTTCACGAATTTGGGCACGTGCTGCAAATGTCTTTGGCAACGTCGCGCTATGCCAGCCTGACCGGGGATAATGTGGCCTGGGATTACATTGAAACCCACTCCCAACTGCTGGAGAACTGGGCCTGGCAGCCGCAGGTGCTGGCGCGTATTTCTTCCCATTATAAAACCGGGGAGCCTTTGCCGCAGGATTTGGTGGACGCGCTGGTGCGCTCCCGCCGGGTGGGGCAGGCGGCGGAATTTGCCCGGCAGAACTTTTTGGGTCAGTTTGACTTGCAAGCCCACAGCGCCCAAAAACGCGTCAACACCACCAAGCTCTATGGACGCCTGATGAAAGAAGTAACCGGCACCCCGCTGACCAAAGGTACCTATCCGCAAGCCAGCTTTGGGCATATTATGAGCTTGACCGACCCTTATGACGTAGGCTACTATGTGTATGCGTGGGCGTTGGTAATTGCGGAAGATATTTTTGCGCAGTTTGAAGAGCAGGGGCTTTTTAATGAAGAGCTGGGCGCTAAATTGCGCCAGTATATTTACACGCCCGGCACCGCCCAAGATGAAAATGAAATGGTGGAAAAATTCTTGGGCCGGCCCTATAACAATAAGGCGTTCTTAAAAAGCTTAGGCGTGAGCGAACAAAAATAAAGGGAGAAATACAATGAAAAATACCATTCTTTTTTATGCGGCGGCCTTGCTTAGTTTGGGCGGCTGTGTATATCAGATACCAACGGAAAATAACACCACGCAAACAGAGGTGCGCATTGTGACCCAAAAGCCGCAAGGCTGCCAGTTTATAGCCGGTGTGCTGGGGGACCAAAATGATATCAGCAGCCAATGGGGCGAAGATATGCTAAACAATATCCGCACCAATGCCCAAAACTTGGGCGGCAATGTGGTGTATTTGCGTTCCGCCGGCGTGGCGCCGGGCGGCGCACCCGACTTGTATGGCCAAGATTTCTACATCAACGGCATACAATACGGCGGGCTGATTTATAAATGTCCGTAAGGTGCTGCTAAGGCATATTTGCACTGCAGCCTAGTTGTTTGAAACAAAACTTTCTGTTGTTTGTGGCCCTCGCTCTTTTGAGCGGGGGTTTGTTTTGGGCGGGAATTTAGAAAAGAGAAGAAATTATTTTTGAAAACGTAAAAAACGGGAAAACGCATGTTTGTTTGACGGCAGCAAACATAGAAGGGGTTGACTCGTTTTTTTTTTTTGATAAATTTTGCGTATGAGCAAAATTTATCAAAAAAATATCCCCGGCGGGGAAAACCTCGCAAAACGCCAATTTGGCGGCTTTACGCTTATTGAACTTTTGGTGGTGGTGCTGATTATCGGCATCTTGGCGGCGGTGGCTTTGCCGCAATATTATAAAGCCGTAGAAAAAAGTCGTGCAGCAGAAGCGGTTACGCTGGTACGGAGTATAGCTGAAGCAGAAGAACGTTATTATATGGCAAACGGGCAGTATGCTGAAGATGTAGATTTATTGGATATTACTCTTCCGGGAGAATTCGTTAGAGAATGGTCGTTGAATTGTGTGCAAACGAAATATTTTGTCTGTCGCGCCGCTTGCAAAAGTGATAATTTGGGTTGCTGGAAAGACAGCATAAGTACTTGTCATAGGTTACCAAAAAACACCACGTATGCTATTGTACGTTTAGATGATAAAAGAATTGTTTGTCGTTATTATAATGCGGAAGGAGAAAACATTTGTAAAACTCTTGGAAGCAAACAAACAAGCAGTACAGTCGGCTTAGAATATGTTTTATGAAAACCCCCGCTTTTAAAGCGGGGGTTTTGTTTTCTTTGTGAAACTTATTTGTCAGCGGTGAAGTCTTGCGCCGGGGCTTTGCTTTTCAGTATTGCCCAGGCCAAAATAGCCAGCAGCACAATCACGCACACCCAGCCTGCTTTGCCCAGCGGGGTGTAGTCGTTGTGGTAGTTCACAATAATGGGGGCCACGATGACTGCCACCATATTCACCACTTTAATTAAAGGGTTCACAGCCGGGCCGGCGGTGTCTTTTAAGGGGTCGCCCACCGTGTCGCCCACCACGCTGGCTTTGTGTCGCTCGGAGCCTTTGCCGGTGTTGGCGGCAATGTCGGAGGGTTCGTCCTCCACCACTTTTTTGGCGTTATCCCACGCGCCGCCGGAGTTAGCCATAAACACCGCCAGCAGCTGGCCCGATACGATGATACCGGCCAAGAATCCGCCCAGTGCTTCCACACCCATAGCCAGCCCCACCACAATCGGGGACACAATGCCCAGCGTAGCCAGCACAATCAGCTCTTTTTGCGCCGCAATGGTGGAAATGCCCACCGCGCGCGTATAATCGGGCTGGGCTTTGCCGTCCAGCACTCCCAGTTTAAACTGCCGGCGCACTTCCAGCACAATCAGGCCGGCTGCGCGGTTGACGGCATTGATAGCAAAAGAAGAGAACAGCCACGGCAGCGCCGCACCAATGAGCATACCCACAAACACCGTCGGGTTAGACACCACAATGCCTACTTGGGACAAAAGCGCCAGCGTTTTGCTTTCTCCGGCTTTTTGCCAGGCGTCATTGAGCAGGGTTTGCACATTGCTTACGTCTACCATATACGAAGCAAACAGCGCCACCGCCGCAATAACGGCAGAGCCGATGGCCACGCCTTTTGTGATGGCTTTGGTGGTGTTGCCCACGCCGTCCAAATCTGCCATAATCTGGCGGGCTTTTTTGGTGTCGGCGTCGTCTTGCCCGTGCCAGGCCATTTCGCCAATGCCGTTGGCATTGTCTGCAATGGGGCCGAAGGAGTCCATAGCCACGTTGTTGCCCGTCAGCGTCAGCATGCCGATACCGGTCATCGCTACGCCGTAGAGCACAAAGGTAAAGGACTCCGAAGCGCTCAGCCCGTCAATGGTGCCGAAAATCAATACGGAAGCAAAAATGGAGGCAGCCAAAACAATGGTCGTCCAGACGGCAGATTCCATGCCTACCGCCAAACCGGAAAGAATGGTAGTGGCAGAACCTGTCGTGGTGGCTTTTTTCACTTCCTGTACGGGTTTTTTGTCCGTACCGGTAAAATATTCCGTCAGGCGGTCAATGCTGATAGCCAGCAGAATACCGATGGTGGTTACCGCAAAGGAGCGCCACCAGCCGCCGGGCACTTGGTCCATATAGAAATAGGCCAGCGCGCCGAAAATGAGAATGGAAATGACCGCGGAAATACTGTAGCCTTTGAAAATGGCCTTCATTGCGTTTCCGGCGGTGCGGTTGGAATCTTTTACCGCATAGGTGCCGATAATGGAGCACAACACCCCAATGCCGCGCACCAAAAGCGGATAGACAATCCATTCGTGGTGTCCGGTAATGCGCCAGAGCGAAATGCCCAAAATCAAACCCGACACAATGGTCACTTCGTAGGATTCAAAAATATCGGCTGCCATACCGGCGCAGTCGCCCACGTTGTCGCCCACCAGGTCCGCCACCACGGCGGGGTTGCGCGGGTCGTCTTCCGGGATGCCAGCTTCCACTTTGCCCACCAAGTCGGCGCCTACGTCAGCGGCTTTAGTGTAAATGCCGCCGCCTACGCGCATAAACAATGCCAGCAGCGTGCCGCCAAAGCCAAACCCCAGCAAAGCGTCCGGCGCGGCAATGCCGAAAATGATAAAGATGAGCGTGCCGCCCAAAAGGCCCAGGCCGTCGGTCAGCATACCGGTTACGGTGCCGGCGCGGTACGCAATTTTCAGCGCGTCGCCAAAGCTGCGTTTAGAAGCCGCCGCCACGCGTACGTTGGCGTCCACTGCGATGCGCATACCCAGCTGGCCTACTAACAGAGAGAACACCGCCCCCAACACAAATGCGCCCGCACGTCCAAAGGCGGCAATGAGTTTAATGGTGTCGGGCGCCAGCCCGGCAAACCGTTCCGACGCGTCGTGCGAAACGGGTACAATGTAGACCGATAGGAACAGACACACCGTCAGTAACCCAATTAACGGCAAAATGGTCTTGAGTTGTCTTTTTAAATAGGCGTTGGCACCTTCTTTAATAGCCGTCCATACTTTAAGCATAGCCGGCGTGCCGGTGTCTTCGCCCAGCACCTGGTTGCGTAAAAACAAGGCATATAAAAGTCCCAGCACCGCAATAAACAGTACGCCAAAAAGCGCATACTGTTCAAATGGGCGCAGGGCTGCAATCCCATACCACATATCAGGCCTCCTTAAAATAAAAAAACGTCCCCTCCATTATAGTATAAACGGACGCGTTCGGTGCAGCTAATCAATGCGGGCCCGACTCTTACGTTTGGAAAAAAGCAATTTTATATAATGAAACAACGGGAGCGTATATGCGTTTTCAAAAAATTATTATCTTGCTGGTATGTGTTGGCTGGGCGCTAGGGGCGGCCGCGCAGGGGCTGCGCTACGGGTGGAGCAGTTTAAAGGAGTTGGAAACATCCGCCCAAGAGGGCAAGCCCGCCGCTGAGGCGGACCTAGCGCAGTATTATCTGCTTTCAGAGCAATATGACCAGGCGTTTGCGTGGTTTAAAAAAGCCGCGCATAACGGCGAGGCGGAGGGATTTTACGGCCTGGGGCTTTGCTATGAAAACGGCTGGTGCGGCGTAGAAAAAAACCTAAAAAAAGCGTTCCGATTTTATAAAAAAGCCGCACGCAAAAACAGCCCCGGTGGCCTGTATAAAACGGCTTTGTTTCTGCACGACGGCACCGCGGGCAGAGCCCAGCCCCAAAAAGCGCTTGCCTATATGCAGCGCGCCGCTGAAAAAGGCAGCACAAGTGCCCAGCGTTTTTTGGCGCTTTCTTATATGGAAGGAGAAACACAGGGGATTACGCAGAACTACCAAAAGGCGGCTTATTACTGGCAGAAACTGGCCGAAAAAGCCGACCCGACGGCTTGTTTTAATCTGGGGTATTTGTACTATTACGGCTATGGCGTGCCAAAAGATTTGCGCCGCGCTTTTGAATGGGATTTATGCGCCGCCCAAGGCGGGCTGGCGGAAGGGCAATTTCAAGTGGGGCAGGCGTATTTAAGCGGGGAGGGCGTGGCGGCGGACTGGGCCAAAGGACTGCAGTGGCTGGAAGAAGCCGCCGCGCAAGGTTACGGCCCTGCCTTAGAAAAATTAAAATCCGTTTCTTATTATGTTTATCAAGGGCCGGACGTGGAGCAGGAGACTACGGGCCGCGTAAGCAGCATAGAGGAGCTGAAAGAACGCGCCGAAGCGGGGGAAGCGGCGGCCCAATATTTGTATGGCAGTTTGTGCCAAGAAAAACTGCGCCCCGCAGGGCAGGAGTGCGACCCGGTTTGTTGGTATCAAAAAGCCGCCGCGCAAGGGCTGCCTGCCGCGCAGGATAAATTAAAGGGAATTTCTAAGCGGCCTTAAACCCTGTACATAAAAAGGGTTTAACCGGTCTGCGCGTTTTGTTTTGATAGGAGCTTTGCCCGCGCGGAGAGAAATAAAAAAGGAAAACTTTTCTAAGCGGGCCCGTTGGGTCCGCCTTTTTATAACTTTCTTTTACCATAAACTTTGGGTGTGAGTTTGAGCCTGCAGAGGAAAATTCTTACCAAAACGGCGTTTTTTACAAGCAGGTTGACGCGAGTTCAATCAAACAAAGCGGGAATTGGGAAATACAATAACCCCGGGCATGAGCCTGGGGAATTTTATTTTAAAAAGAGCCGCCTAATACAAAGGCCACCATATTGCTGCTGTCGCTTAAATTGCGGGTGTAGTTGATGCCCAGCGGAAACGGAAAGCGCCAGAATTTGTAGGCCAGCGTGGCCCCGGCGCCGCTGTGGTCGCGGTAAGCGCCGCCGGCGTATACATAGGCCAGCTCATAAAAGGGTTGTAAAGACAAAAGCCCGGTGTTATTGCGCAGCAGATAATACAGAAAAGACACTGTGGCCCCGGCCCCGCGGCTGCCGCGTATTAAACGGCGGTAGCGGCCCTGCCCGCCCAGCAAATCGGTGGAGAGTATTTGGTCTGAGAAAGGCGAGCCGTAAGCGTCTTGGGCTTTAAGCTGCAGGAAAAATATATTGTGGCTTCGGGTTTCGGTTTGCCACAGGGCGGTGGCGGAAAGTTTGGTAATGTCATAATCGGCCCCGCTCCACTTGCCGCCTAAGGTAAAAGAAAGGTCCGCTGCATAGGCGTATTGCGGTGCTGGCAGGTCGGCCAGCATTTTCTTTTTGTCGGAAAGACCAAACCCAAACAACGCCCCCATGCCGGAAGAGGTGCGTATATTGCGCCGGTAGGACACGCCGGCGGTCCATTGGTTGTGGTTGCCGGCGTCTACAGGGGTGCTGTAGGACACATGCTTAAACTCCGGCGAGAGAAATAAATTAAAATCCCCCAGTGTGCGGGCGTAAAGCAGGCGCAGTTTATAGTCGCGCATATCCCATTGGTAAAGCGGGTCCCCGTATTCGTCTTTGTCTTTGGCTACACTAAATACGCCGTAGGTGCTGGACCAAAAATCATCATAAAAACGCTGTTCGGTGTCCAGTTTAGTAAAACTAATGAGAAAAAAATTGTCCAGCGCGCTAATCCCGCCGGAAAAAGAATAGCCGTCGCTGCTGATGCCGGCGGTGGCAAAGGCAGTTTCTCCTTTTTTAAAAAAATTGCCTTCAAAAAGGGAGAGGAAAAATACGTCTTTGTCCCCGGAAGAAAAGAAAGTGAGGGGGAAAAAATAATATCCGTCCTGGGCATTGATGGAAATGTCTACCTGCCCGTCTTTCGGAACGGCGCTGAAGTCCAGCTTTTTAAACAGGCGCATATCGTGCAGTTTGTCTTGCGCTTCTTCAAACAGACGGGGGGTAAAGAGGTCCCCTTTTTTAAGCGGAAATTTGCGCGCCACCACCGCGGGATCTATGCGGGTGGTGGTAATATGAATGTCTCCCACGGATTGAGGTTGGGCCTGCAGCGCGGCGGCACACAAAAGCAGCATCAAGCAGAATACTTTTTTCATTTCCTGTAAATTATAACTTTTTAGAGGGCTTATACGTCGGCGGCTTTTGGATTAGGCGTTTGGGGCGTTGCGGCGGGCGGCGGTTTTGTCTATAATATGTAGAACATTTTCACTTGCACCTTAGATAAAACCGGGCGCAAACCAAACGCGGGAGGGGCTATGTCCAGACGTGATAAAACAAATTATTATTTAGATTTAGCAGATGTGGTGTCCCAGCGCGGCACATGTTTGCGCCGCCGGTATGGGGCGGTTATCGTAAAAAATGACGAAGTGATATCCACCGGCTATGTGGGTGCGCCGCGAGGGCGCAAAAACTGCAGCGATTTGGGCTATTGCATTCGCCAGCAGCTCAACATTCCGCGCGGGGAACGCTACGAGCTGTGCCGCAGCGTGCACGCGGAAGCCAACGCCATTATCAGCGCGCCGCGCGATAAAATGCTGGGGGCCACGCTGTATCTTTCCGGGCGGGAAGTGGACAGCGGGGAATATATCCAAAAATCAAACAGTTGCTCTATGTGCAAACGTATGATTATCAATGCCGGCATTAAAAACGTCATCGTGCGTGATACGCACGATGAATACCGTGAAATTGACGTGCAAGACTGGATAGACAACGACGAGTCTTTGCAAGGCCAGCGCGGCTATTAAAAAGGTTTTGCCCTTCCTTTCCGCCCCGCTGCCAGAGGGGCGTTTTTATGAAATGGTAGAAATAAAAAACCCGCCTTTGGGCGGGTATTAATTAAATGGCGGAGTCGACGGGATTCGAACCCGCGGTCTCTGCCTTGACAGGGCAGCGTGTTAGACCAGGCTACACCACGACTCCAACGACTTAAATTCTTTCGTACTTATATTTTAGCTTATTGCGTGCGCCGCGTCAATTTTTTTCACATTGCCGACGTTACGAGTCAAACTGGCCCCAGAGTATTTGTTCCAATTCCAACTCTATTCCGCTTTTTTGGCGCACTTGGCGTTTTACTTCGTCTATCAGGTTTTTGATGTCTTCGGGGGTAGCGTGGTTGAAATTGACAATAAAGCCGGCGTGTTTTTCCGACACTTTGGCCCCGCCAATGCTCAGCCCGCGCAGGCCCGCTTCGTCAATGAGGCGGGAGGCATAATCCCCAACTGGGCGTTTGAACACGCTGCCGGCGGAAGGGAAATCCAGCGGCTGTTTCTCAATGCGTTTGTGCAGTACGCTGTTGCGTGCTTCCATCAGCGGGGCAAAATCTTTTTTCTCTAAAGAAAACCCCGCGCTAAGCACAATATAATTTTCTATTCCTTCCACGTGGCGGTAGCTGTGGGGCAAATCTTTTTTAAGCAACACCGCCGGGCGGCCGTCAAAATCTATGGCTTCCACATATTCCAAACAGTCAAACGTTTCCTGCCCAAAGGCGCCGGCGTTCATATACACCGCCCCGCCTATGCTGCCCGGTATGCCGGAAAGTTTTTCCATCCCCGCCAAACCTGCCAAAACGGCGCTTTCGCATACTTTATCCAGCGCAGCACCGGCTTGCGCCGTCACGCGGTTGCCTTTAACGGCGGTTTGGTTCATACGTTTGGTAGAGCAGGTAATGCCTTCTATTCCACGGCTGCCTACTAAAATGTTGGAGCCAAAACCAATAATACGCAAAGCAATGTTTTCCGTCTGGGCTAGTTTGAGTACAAAACTCCAATCTTCTGTTGTTTCGGGATAAACGTACACTTCCGCCGGCCCGCCGGCCCGGTAAGTGGTGTGGCGGCTCATCGGTTCGTCTAAAAGACAGTGCTCTTTAAAATAGGCGGAAAGTTCCTTTTTGTAATCCATATCCGTTTGCCTTAGAAATTCAGCCCAATACCGCCCTGGAAGCCCTGGCTGTATTTCGTATAGGTATAAGCCCCATATACATAGAACAGCGGCAGCGGGTGGAAGTTGACCCCGGCGGTATAGCGCACGACGCCGTCGTCCGTCTTTTCCCCGGCAAAGGCGCCTTTTGTGGTCAGTTCGCTATAGTCATAACCGATGCCCACATAAGGGGTAAGAAACAAAATGTTGACGGAAGCCGAGGCGGATGAGGAATAGTGGTTGCCGTCGTAATAATCCGTACCGTAGCGGTCATAAAAAGCGGCGGCAGAAAGATTAATCAACGCCAGAGAACCGTGCCATTTTAAACCGCCCCCTAAGGATTTAAATCCATCGTATTGGGTGCCGCGCAAAGCCACACCTAACCCCAGTATGGGCAGCTGTGTTTCGGCGGTAATAAACGGGGCATAGAAGTAATCTTCAGAGGAAAAATTGTCCGAAGATGTTTTAACGGCAGAAACGGAAACTCCCACATCAAACCCCGGGAAAGTGGTGCCTCTGCCGGTATGAAAATCCGCCATACCCATCATAGTGGAAAGGTCCCGGTTATAATCAGCTAAACCGCCTACGTTGAAGTGATCTGCAAAGTCACTGTTCATACTGGCGCTGGCGGGCCAAGCAAAAGCCATTAAGCAAAATACGGAGAAGAGAAGTTTTTTCATAGAGAAATCCTTGTTGATAAATTTTCTTACATATCATATCATAGAAAATGAGAGCGCGCCGCGCAAGAACGCCGTACAGATTTTTTTGGGGAGGGGTATTTTATGGCCAGCCCGCTAGCCGGTACATTAACTAAACAACGTATTGATGTGGAGAAGCTGCGCAAATTATTTTGGGAGCCGGACGGCCCGGTAGCTGCCGTTAAATTTGGCACTTCGGGGCACCGCGGGCAGTTGGGCCGGGGGTTTGCCTGCGTGCACGCATTAGCTATTGCTCAGGCAGTGGCGCAAATTCACTTGGAGGACGGCGTAAAAGGGCCTGTGCTGTGCGGCGGGGATACGCGTTTGATGTCGCAGACGGTGGCACAATTGTGCGCCGAGGTGCTTGCCGGGAACGGGCTGCCGGTTATTTTGCCCGATATACCACTGCCTACGCCGGTGTTTTCTTTTGAAATTATCAGCGGGCGCGCCAGTGCTTCTTTAAACGGCACCGCCAGCCATAACCCTCCGCAGGATATGGGGCTAAAATATAATCCTTCCCACGGCGGCCCGGCTGGGTCGGAGCTGACGGCGCGTATTGAAAAATACGCCAATGAATATTTGAAGAATCCGGCCCTGATTCAGCGTATGCCGCTGCAGCAGGCGCGGCAAAAAGGGTTGGTGCAAACGGCGGATTTAATTGCACCCTATGTAGAGGCGCTGGGCCGCAAAGTGGATTTTAAAGCCATTAAAAAAGCCGGCCTGAAGGCGGCTATTCACCCGCTGGGGGGCAGCAGCTTGCCTTTTTACCGGGCGATTAAAGAAAAATATGAACTGGATAATGTAGATATCGTCAGCCAAGACCAAGACCCCACTTTTTATTTTATTCCGATAGATCACGACGGCAAAATCCGTATGGACCCTTCTTCTGTCTATCCGATGAAACCGTTGATTGAATTGGTGCAAAGCGGGCGTTATGACTTTGCCGGCGCCAGCGACCCCGACGCCGACCGCTTTGGCTGTGCCACTAAGGACGGGGGGCTTATTGCGCCCAATCACGCGTTGTGTGTGGCGGCAGATTATCTGATACAAACCCGCCAGCCCCAAGAAGATATGGCGGTGGGCCGCACGCTGGGCACGACGGCGCTTTTGGACCGTATAGCCCAGTCGGAAGGATATGGGGTAGATGAGGTGAACGTCGGTTTTAAATATTTTGTGGACGGCATTGTGCACGGCCGCTATATTTTGGCTGGGGAAGAAAGCGCCGGTATGAGTATGAGTGGCTGGACGCCGGAAAAAGACGGTATTTTGGCGGTATGTCTGCTTTTGGAAATTGCCTCTGTCAAAGGCGACATCGCCACACTTTACGACGGCCTGACGCAAAAATACGGCAAGCCCTATTACACCCGCGTGGACGTGCCCACGGATGAAACCGCCAAGAAAAAAGTGCAATCTTTTAAAAAAGAAGATTTAAAAGATTTAACTACCGTTGCCGGGGAAAAAGTGCTGGGAGTGCGTGACACGGACGGGATCAAAGTCTATTTGCAAAGCTCCTGGTTTTTGGTGCGTCCGTCCGGCACGGAAAATATTTTGAAGTTCTACGCCGAAACGTTTATCAGCGAAGAGCACCTGCATAAAATTATAGAAGCAGGACGCAACTATTTTGGCGTTTGAGCGAGATATAAAAAGTTTGTTTCCTATGCGCTCCGTTTGCCGGGGCGCATTTTTTTGTTCATATTTTGATTTTTTTGGCGGGACCAATCAGTTTAAGAAATGGCAGAAAAAACCGCCGGTTTCCCGGCGGTTGTTAATGGAGAAATTAACTTCTTCTGTCTATTGCATAGTAGCTGCCTTCGTGCTTTTTAGCCAGGCATTTGAGCTCGCTGCCGATACTGCTTACCTGCGCAAACGAAGTCAACTCCCGCAGGGTATTGTGCACAATACCAATGCCGATAGAAAGAAAATTAAATTTTTCCTGCTCGCCTTTTCGGTTGACGGAAATCATAAAGCCTTGGGCGCGGTCCGTATCGTTATAAAAAGACGGGGCCATACGCGTCATTGCTGCTACGATTTGCTGGGCAATGGGTTCCGCTTTGTCTTGGGCGCATACGACAATAAAGTCATCTCCTCCTACGTGTCCTACAAAGGAGGCGGGGGCCTGCTGGGCGGCTTCTACAATCAGTTTGGCTGTGGAAAGCAAGACCTTATCCCCGGCACCAAAGCCATACTTGTCATTAAAGGCTTTAAAATTATTTAAATCGCAATACAAGACAGCAAATTTCCGCCCGGAAGCAATCTCCTGTTCTATGCGCGCCTGAATGGAGGGATTGCCCGGCAGACGGGTAAGCGGATTGCAGTCCATTTTCTGTTTATTGCGTTTGAGCAAAAGCTTCACGCGGGCCACCACTTCATCTGCGTCGGCGGGTTTGGTTAAATAATCGTCAATATCCAAGCCCAGGCCTTCCAGTTTGGTGCCTTTATCCGTCACAGCGGTAAAAATGATGATAGGCGTATGCAAATATCCGGTGTGGCTGCGCACTTCCTGCACCACTTCAAAACCGGTCTTGCGCGGCATTTCGTAATCCAGAATCAGCAAATCTGGGTTTTCTTTATAGATTTTGTCTAAAGCGTCTTGTCCGTCCTCTGCTGTTACAACAGTAAAACCGGCGTCTGTCAGAATTTCAGACACCAACATACGGATAGACGGATTATCATCTGCCAGTAAAATTTTTGCTTTATGTTCGCTCATTTTCTCATTAAACGAAATATAAGCCGCGGGCGCAAGAGGGGGTACAGCAGCGGTGCAAATGATACCGGGCAAAAGGCCGCCCTGAGGCTGCAGCAGCGTATTTTATATAATAAGAATATGACTGCAGCGATTTTATTTATTGGCGTTGTATTATTTTTGGGGCAAGTGTTTTCTTCTTTATTTGAAAAAACACGCCTGCCGGATGTGCTGCCGCTGATGATATTGGGTATGATTATGGGCCCTGTCAGCGGTTTGATAAAGCCGGATATGTTTGGCCAGGCCGGGCAGATTTTTACTACGCTGGCGTTGATTGTGGTGCTGTTTCAGAGCGGGATAGAGTTTAAAATCCTTTCTCTTCGCGGGGCGATGGGTTCTGGTTTGTTGCTGACGACGGTATCTTTTGGCTTGATTACCTTGGTGATTGCGTGGCTGACCCATATGATATTGGGTATTCCGCAGATTTATGCATTAATTATCGGCTCTATTGTGGCAGATAATTCCACCGCCGTTATAACGCCGCTGTTGGATAAATTAAAAATTTCCAATAAAACAAAAGCAATCTTGTTTTTAGAAGCCAATGTAACAGGGGTTTATTCTATTGTGCTGGCCTTGGCTTTAATGGGGGTGGCGGTGCAAGGAGGGCGGCTTTCTGCCCAAGAGGTGGGGCTGGAAGTGCTGCGTTCCTTTGGGCTGGGCTTGGCTTTTAGCATTATAGCCGGGTTGTTTTGGATGCGTATTTTAAACCGGGTGCGCGGGTTGGAAAATGCCGTATCATTGACATTTGCTTTTGTGCTGTTGGTCTATAGTGTGAGCGAATATATCGGCGGGGACGGCGCCATCGCTACGCTGGCTTTTGGCGTGGTGGCGGGCAATATCCGGCTGATTAAGCGCCTGTGGCTGAAAAAATTGGATTTTAAAACCATTTCCTTTAACCAAGGGGAGAAAGGTTTTTTTGAAGAAGTGGAGTTTATTTTCAAAACGCTTTTCTTTGTATATATGGGTATTTCTATGCATATAGGGGAAATCCATTTGGTGCTGTTGGGGTTGTTTTTTGCGTTGGCGAAGTTGTTGGTACGCACGCCGTGTGTGAACTGGTGCACCAGCAAAAGCATTACCCGCAGCGACTGCTCTGTGATGTTGGCGATGTGTCCCAATGGGTTGGTGAGTGCGGTGTTGGCGGCAATGATTGCCCAGCAGCTGGCGGAGAATGGAAAAGTAATACCGGATGTGATTTATTCTGTCATTTTCTTTAGCGTAATTTTGTCTAGCTTAATGTCTTTCCGCATAGAAAAAGGGGGATTGCGTTGGATAGGAAAAAGCTTTTTTTCCCGTCATATGCAAGAGATATCTGCCCCGGATGCAGCAATAGCAGAAACGCCGGCGGCTACAGGAGAGGAGCCGGCAGAGCAACCAACGGGGGAAACGGGAGCCCAAAACCGTTAAGGACGGTAGATGAAAGTCAGCAGGGCGTCTTTGGTGTGGTCGCGGCGGTAGGAAAAAAAGTTTGCCTTATCTCCGCAGGTGCAATAATAAGGAAATTTTAGGTCGTTTTCTTCCAGCCCGGCGGCAAGCAGCTGCCGGGCAATTTCTTTGTTTAAATCCACATACATTTTCCCGTTTTTGTGCAAAACACAATCCGGAAATTGATTTGCCACGTCTTGCTGTACTTCAAAACAGCAGCTCTGTATATGCGGCCCGGCCCAAGCATACAGGCGGCCTTTGCCGCCGCATTGGCGTACGGTTTGGGCGGTTTTCTGCGGAAGCTGGGCCGCTACGCCGCGCCAACCACAATGGGAAAGCCCCACTACGCGGGCTTCTTCGTCCCAAACAAGCAGCGGTACGCAGTCGGCAGTCAGTATGGCGGCGCCAAAGCCGTGCAAGCCGCTTAATACCCAGCCGTCGGCTTCTTCCAATGTGTTTTGCTGGATTTGGCGTGCCTGTTCTGCAGAAGAAACACAGATTAGGCGGTCTGAATGGGTCTGTTTAAAGCGCAGGATATTTCCCTCAGGTATGCCTAAAGAGGAAAACAGAGCTTGGGTGTTTTGGGCCAAGCGCATATTGCCCGCTTGGCGTGCGGCGGTGCCGTGTATAATGCCTAAAGAGAGCAGGCGTGGGTCAGAATAAATTTTCATTAATTTAGTTTTTTAAGATACACGCGGTTTAATTCGCGCCCCAAAATGTTTTTAGCCAGACGTTTGAAACGGGCCGGGGCGTCGCTGGCGTAGATTTTCATACTGCCGCGGCCGGAGGGGTTCAGCTGGTCTGTTTGGCTAAGGCGGGTTTTAACCTCTTGTGCAAGCACTTCGGCAGAATCCACTAGTTTGACGTTTTTGCCAAGACGGGCGGCGATTTTCTTTTTAATAACCGGGTAATGCGTGCAGCCCAAAATAACGGTATCTGCGCCGCTTTTTACTACACCGTCCAAATAATCAGAAATAATTTGTTCTCCGGCGGAGTGATGTATCCATCCTTCTTCAATCAGCGGTACAAACACCGGACAGGCACGCTGGTAGGTGCGTATGCGTTTGTCCAGCCGTTTTAACGCGCGTGGATAGGCTTTGCTCTGCACCGTGGCTTCGGTAGCAATAATTGCTACTTTGCCGTTGCGGGTGCATTGGGCGGCCTTCATAGCACCGGGCAAGATAACCCCAATTACCGGAACGGATATTTTCTTCTGCAGTTCCGCCAAAGCCAGCGCGGAAGCCGTGTTGCAGGCCACCACAATAAGTTTGACTCCCTGGCGCTGCATAAAACGGGCGATGTCTAGAGAGAAGCGGGTAACCGCTGCCTTAGATTTAGAACCATAAGGCACATTGACGGTATCGCCAAAATAAATCAGCTTTTCTTTAGGCAGGGCTTTGGAGAGTGTTTTTAAAATAGTCAGCCCGCCTAATCCCGAATCAAAAACCCCAATAGGACGTGTATTCATACTGTTATTATAGTAATTTGAGGAGACTTTTGTTATTCAAAAAGGCATATAAGAAAACTAACACCTGGGCGGTTGCGGTAATTAATGGGCGATTTTCCCTCGGCCAAATCCAAGGCCATTGCCGGCGAAGGGGCCTTGCTGCTAAGCGGGCAAGTTCCGGCTCAAGATTTATAACCGGCGGGCATCTATGACTAACAAATTGAGGGTACTTTGTGCTAGAATATGAATATGTTTAGAAAAACGGTATTTTGTTTGGTTTTGCTGCTGGCTGGAGCAGGCGTTTTTGCCGCGCCGGCGCAAACCGGCGCGCCGCTGATTGTGGGCGGTAATTTTTCAGACCGGGTAAATACGCAGCAAGCTGTCATTTTTGACCAGCAAGCCCGCGATGCGGAAATCGCGGCGCTTAACCAACGTTTAAAAAATAAAGACTTTGCCGGCACCATTCAGCGCATCAATGAACTGGCTTCTAAGAATTTTTTAGACCAGCGTTTCTATTTGTTGTTAGCTATCGCCTATGATGGCCTGCACCAATACAGCGATGTGGTTTATTCGGCGGGGGAAGCCATTGCCGTGGCTCCCCAGGACCCGCGTGCTTACGTGTTGCGTGCTCAGGCCTATTTGCAGACGGGGGATTATGAGCGTTGCCGTATGGATGTAGATAAAGCCCTTCGCTTAAATCCCAAATCCCAACTTGCTTTAAAAGTCAAACGGGAATTAGATGAAAAAACCCGTGCCGCTTCTGCCCTGCCGGCTGGGAACAAAAACCATACCCCGGCCCCCCAATGGCTGATTATGTATTTTTTGGCTATTATCGCGGCTATTGTCATTTTTGTATATTTGCGATACGAAGATGTTTTCCGCCGCGGGCCTAAAACCGCTTTTAGCCGCAGGGAAGTGGAAGTAAAAGAACAATACGATTTCCTGCGCCAAATAGGTGAAGGCGGTATGGGAAAAGTATATGAAGCCTATGACAAGGTGCTCAAACGCAAGGTAGCCATCAAGCGCGTACGTCCCGAACTGGTGCGCAGCGCCTATGTGCGCGAACAATTTTTGGCCGAAGCCCGTATGGTGGCCTTGCTGCGCCACCCTTGCATTGTGGAAATTTATACGGTTATTGAGTCGGAAAGCAGCCTTTACTTGGTGTTTGAATATGTGGACGGGCAAACGCTGGAAACCCGCTTGGATATAGACGGGCGTATTCCTTTTTCTGAGGCTAAAAAGATTTTTGATTATGTGTGCCGCGGCTTGCACTATGCCCATTCCCAGGATATTATCCACTGCGATTTAAAACCCGGCAATATTATGATTAAAGAGGACGGTACCGCCAAAGTAATGGATTTTGGCGTGGCTAAAAAATCTATGGAAGGCGATACTGGCGCCCGCACTGTGGCCGGCACCCCGGCCTATATGGCGCCGGAACAGCAAAAAGGCTTTATGCGCAAGCAGTCAGACGTATATTCATTGGCTTTGTGTTTATACGAAGCATTGGTGGGGCAGGTGCCTTGGAGTGTGAAAGGATTTGACATTGCCACCAAACGGGTGTATCCGCCGTCGCGATTAGCGCCGGGCATTCCCAAAGAAGTGGACAAGCTTTTGGAAGACGCTTTGCGTGAAGACCCCAAAGAGCGCATACAAAGTATTGACGAATTTTGGTCGCGGCTGAATGCGATTCAGCCTCTGCCAGAAGAGAATTTAGAAAAAACACATTATTAAAAAACCGAACCAAAGGGTGCGGTTTTTTTATACATACTACTTGCCATAAACTGCGGGTATAGCTGCTGCGTGCAGCCCGCTGTGCGCGGGGCTTTTTAAAGCGGTTGGCGGAGGGCGAAACTGCAGGCTCTTAAGTGCCGCATTGCGGGGGCTTTTTGAAAGCAGTTTCGCGGCGGGTAAAACGGAGCGAAGCGGAAATTTTGAAATAAAATAACCTTAGGCACCTTGTGGTGAGTATGGGCAGGTTTGAGTATAAGTAGGGATTGAAAATAAAATAAAACCCTGGGCATTAAACCCAGGGGTATTGTTTCTTTGTATGTGTTGGCCTGACAAAATAGGAAGGTCTTGCATTGTTTTTTTTTTTTGATAAATTTTGCTTATGAGCAAAATTTATCAAAAAATGAGGGTTTCAAATTCTAAGCCTGTTAAAGGCAAAACAGCTGGTTTTACGCTGATAGAACTGTTAGTGGGGGTGTTGATTATCGGCATTTTGGCGGCTATCGCTTTTCCCCAATATCAAAATACCGTATTCAAAAGCCGCTATGTAGAAGCTATTACATTGGCGGAGAGTTTTTGGCAGGCACAGCAGCGTTATAAAATGGCTAATGGAAAATATGCTTGGGATTTGTACTCGCTGGATATTGAGCCGCCGGCTAATATGACCCCTGCTATTTCTTCCGGAGAAAAAGTAGTTGCTTTGCGTGACCTTAAAAAAGGAGTGGGCATTTATTTGTCTACTTCTTCTTCTGTAAATGAAAATATAAGTCCTACCTATGTCGCAGGATTGGTCTGGAATGGGACAAAACAGGCTTATTACTATAAAGATTTTAATGGGAAAAGATATTGTGTTCCTAATACAAAAACAACAGATTTTTGCAAAAGTATAACAGGCTCTTCTATCTCTACCGGGCGTTGGGGAGCGTATGATTTATATGAGTTTATAAATTAACTAGAGTAAGATAGAGTAAAAAACCGCTTTTAAAAGCGGTTTTTTTATTTTACATAGAAAACCCCAGCTTAGCTGGGGTTTTCTATGTAAAAAGTTACCAGTTTTTGTGCCGCCAGTATAGCATAACCAGCCACACCGATATCAGCCCCAGCCCCAGCAAAACCCAGAATGCGTCCGGGTGATGTTCCATAGGCAAGGCCACATTCATTCCGTACATACTGGCAATCAGCGTGGGCACCATAAGGGAGATGGTAATAATATTGAGCTTTTTAATCAGCAAGTTTAAGTTGTTGCTGACAATGCTGGCGCGCGCGCCTAACATCTGTGCCAAGATGTTGGAGTAGATGTCTGCCTGGGTTTTGCATTGCAAGTTTTCTACGATGATGTCGTCCAACATTTCATCGTCATTGTCGTCAAAACCGATGCGGGCGGAGAGGTTGCGCATCTTTTCAAACACAAAGCCGTTGGCGGCAATAGCCTCTGCATAATAGACCAAGCTTTTTTCCAGGCTGAAGAGATTGAGCAAATAGGTGTTGTCCATAGACTCATTCATTTTGTCTTCAATTTCTTCGGAAATCAGATGGATAATGCGCAGGTGTTCTATGTAATGGGAAATAGCGTTGTACACCAGTTTCAAGAAAACATTTTTGATAGAAGAAACAGTCTGAAAGCGTTTGCCTACAAAGAGCGGAATATCTTCCGCTAGTACGATGACCAACTTGTCTTCAAACAAAAAGGTGCCCACCGAAGCGACCTTAAATTCCAGCTGGTCTTTGCCGGAATAGTTCTTGGGCCGTTTGTAAATCATTACAATATGCTCCGGCTCAAATTCCAAGCGGGGCAATTCGTCCGGGTCTAAGGCGGAGGCTAAGGTGTGTTCGTCTATCTGGAAATCGCTTACCAGCAGGCGCTGTTCTTCTACGGTTGGATTTGTGAACAGATAAACTTGGGCTTTTTCTTTATCTGTCTGGCACAGTTTGCGGTCCTGTATATTGTATTTGGTCAGCATAAAGCACCTGCTATATAAAGTTCTTTTTATATGATAACACCTCGGGGGCGGCTTGTAAAGTTTTTTGTTTGTCGGATTGGCTTCTGCTGTGCCTGCCGGTGAGGAAAAAAGAATTTTGTGCGCAGCCGAGTAATGAGAGTTCAAAGAAATTCCCTCCGCACAGACCGCGCGGCGGGGGAATTGTTTTTGGTATAGTATATATATCTTAATGATAAGGATAGCTGCTATGACGCTTCTTTTTTCTAAAAAACGCAAAGCCGGACTCAAAGAACTTTCCGGCGCTAAGAAATATTTGAAACATTTGCATTGTAATTTGGATCTCCCCAAAAAGGCGGTAGTCTGCCCGCTTTCTTCCTTAACAAAATATGCGCTGAGCCAAGGCCAGTTTGAACACTATAATTGCGAGGCTGACATTTATGTGGAGCGCAAAAAGGGCTTTTCTTATGTGACGGGGTTTGGAGTTGGGGCTCCGGCTATGGCTATGGCGCTGGAGGTACTGATAGCGCTGGGGGTAAAGGAATTTGTGCTTATTGGATTGGCGGGCTCTCTGCAGCCGGAGGTGTTGGCGTCTGATATTGTGCTTTGTGACGGGGCCTTGGCCGATGAGGGTATTTCCGCGCACTATGTGCCGGAAGAGTTTTTGCGCCCGGCGGCGGCATTGACGAAAAAATTGGACGGGGGTTTGCACCAGGCCGGCTTAGACCATCACACCGGCCCCACCTGGACCACGGATGCTATCTTTCGCGAGACGGCAGAAGAAGTGGCCCATTACCAAAAGAAAAATATTTTAACCGTGGAGATGGAAGCGTCCGCTTTTTTTGCCATTTGCGCGCAGAAAAAGGTGAAAGCGGCGGCAGCTTTTGTTATTAGTGATGAACTATTCCGCTTAAAATGGGAGCCGCATTTTGGAGAGAAACCGATATTTCAACATCTCTATGCGCTCTACCACGCGGCGGTAAAGACATTGACTGGCAAATAAAACTTTACAAAAACCCGGGCATAAGACCCGGGTTTTTCTGCGGTTTAATTAATATTTTAAGGAAAGTACTGCGGTCCATTCGCCTAGGCGCAGAGGAGAATCCTCTGCGGTTTGCGAAGTTTTAAAGTTTAAGCCATTTAAATTCAAAGAAAACAACAGTTCCAAAAATAATCACCGGTCCCCACCCTGCCAAAAAAGGATTGATATATCCATTTTCCCCGATAGAGGTAATCATACTGATCAGCCACCAGAATGTAAAGGCGATGACCATAGAGGCAATAATATTTAAAATTTTGCTTTTGCGGCGCAGGCTGATAGCAAAGGGCATCCCCAGCAGACACATAATCAGCGTGACGAATGGGGTGGCCAGCTTAGCTTGGCGTTCGGTTTCTGCGGCATAGGTGGCCAAACCGGTACGTTTGAAAAATTGGATGCGTTTGGTCAACCCGCGTATGCTTAAGAGTTTATTTTCTGTGCGGTTGACGGACATATCCTGCGGCTTCAACTCCACCGGGCTTTCCGCTTGTTCAAAATGTTCATCTTCGGTGTCCAGCTCGTCAATAAAAGTGCGGCGGGTGCCTTGCTCAAAGACCCAGCGGTGGCTTGCTTCGTCCCATACCATTCGTTTGGCTACAAACTGGGAAGCAATGTTCCACAAATTATCATATGTATCCAAAGACACATCCTGCATAACGCCGCTGTTTAAATCCACCAGTTTCGCATAAAGCATTTGGTTGTCTGCCACTTTCATTGCCACATCAGACACGGCATTTAAATTAAAATCTTCTTCCGGTTTAATTTTGGTGTAGTACAGACTTTCTGCCTTGAGGTTGAGCGGAGGAACAATAAATTCCTGCACGGCCATTGTCAGTGCCGCCACCAGGATAATGCACATTACCACCGGCTTAAACAGTTGCCGGGGGGCAAAACCGCTGGCTACACAAGCGGTCCACTCGCCGGAGGATACCATTTCGGATATGACGGATATGGCCCCCAGCAAACAGGCCACCGGCATAATAGTCGTCAGCCAACTGGGAAAAGTGAGCAAAGAATAAGTCAGCACTGCGCCTAATGTGGAGTAGCCGTTGCTGAGGGTTTTGAGTTTTTCAAACGTATCCCCCAATACTACCAGCGCAGCAAACACACCCATTGCAAAGAAGAACGGGCCCCAAAACTTTTTGGCAATATAGCGGAAAATGCGGCTCATTAAATATTCAACCTCTTTTTCCATAAATACCAGGCTGCCACCGCCCCTGCCGCAATAGGCAGCCACGGCGCCGGGTAGGCCAGCAAGGCATATTTTTTGCCTATGCTCAGGCCCAGCGTCATTAGCAAATAAAACGCAAAAATAATGATTACGCTAAAAAGCATACCCCAGCCTTTATTGCTGCGTTTTCCCAAAGAGAAACCTAACGGACAGCTGACCAGCAGCAGTATCAGCGGTGCAAAAGCCATCACGTTGCGCACGCTGGCCTCGGTGCGATATTCCGCTTTTTGCTCAGGGGAAAGACCCCCTTGGTGTAACCGGCGGATAATTTTGGTAGTGGTTAATTCTCCCACACGTTCTGTGCGGCGGTAGTCGCGTATCAGAGAGATGCTCATTACGTAATTGTCAAAATTGGCCGCCACAATGCTGGTAGGGTCTTTGGCGTCTATGCGCTGCATTTGCCCGTCTTTAAGCTGCAGGCCGATGGCTTTGTCCGTTAAAATGATTTTGCCGGAAGTGGCGTTGACTTTGGTGCTTAGGGCTCCCTCATCTTTTTTTCGTATTAAATGAATCATACGCGCCACGTCCGTATCTTCGTCCAAATCTTCCAAGTACAAATCCCACTCACCCAGGTTTAAAAAAGTTTTAGGTTCTAACGTGACTTTAGTAATTTTCTGGCGTGCCTCTTCTCTGCGCTCAACAAAGCGTTTGTAGCTGCGGGGGGTAACCCAGTTGGCTAAAAAGAAAAGCAAAACGGTAAGTCCAACGGCACAAAAAAGAAGCGGCCGCACAATTTCTTTAAAGGAAAATCCCGCCGCACGCAGGGCAATCAGTTCGCCGTGCTCGCTCATATTAGTCAGCGTGAGCAAAATAGCAATCTGAAAAGCCATAGGCGCTGCCATAGTAAATACGTCTGGCATCACATTAAGTAAAGAAGAAATAATCCACGCCCAGCTGGTGCCATAGGTCATTGCCATATCCATAATGCGGATAAACTGATTCATAAATATGACAAACATCAATATCCCTACCACCCCGGTAAAGAAGGTAATAAGGCTTTTGGCAATGTAGCGGGTGAAAATAGAGGGACGCGCTATTTTCATAGTTATTTTATTCTAACAAATATCGCGCGCGTTCGGGTGGCTTCTTGTGAAATGCGAAGCTTTGCGCGGGGGAACGGCAGGCGGCACAAGGAAAAGCATATCCGGTGCGGCAGGGTAAGCGGGGGCAGTTTTTTATACCGCGTGTATAAATTTGAAATATGGGCGTTAGAACAGAAAACCGGCTCTGTGGCGCAATGTATTTATTGGGTTGTTTGGACTTTATTTTACCGTGGAAAATGAAGTAAATATTATACAATGGGAAGATGAGGTTTTTTACCATTTTATGAAAACCGCACGGTTGGTTTTGTGCCTTTTTCTCATCCCCCAGCTGCTTTTCGGCCCGTATTTACAGGCCGAAACGCTGCCTTACCGGCTGGTGGATAGGGACAAGTACGCCCTGTTTGAAGACGAGCGCAAAGCCCAAGCCGAAGAAGAGCTGATTATCCAAGACGCCCCCGATGACGCCCAATTGCTCAAATATACCAATGAATTTTGGCGCCAGGCCGTTACGGCGGTGGAGGGGGATTACTCTTTGGATAAAGATCCGGAACCTATCCCGGATTTGACGCTGCTCAACCCCACCCTTTCTTTGCCGCTTTACGGCACTAATGTGGCTTTAACAGGACGCTATGTCATTGGCTTTAAGCTGGATGCTAAGCGGTATATGGAAGATACAAATAATGACATTGAAGAGCGCAACACCCAAAATTTTGCTTTGGAACAACAGATGCAGCTGAAAATGCAGGGTAAAATTTTGGACCGTATTTTTGTAGATATTGACTATGACGATGAACGGGAAGAGGAAAAAACACTCTCTGTGGCCTACCGCGGCAAAGCCGGCGAATTGGTGCAGTCTGCAGAATTTGGGGATATTAATTTGTCTTTGCCTCAGACCGAGTTTATTGCTTATGAAAAACAGCTTTTCGGTGCCAAAGTGCATTTACAGCATAAAGATTTGGATATTAACATTATTGGCAGCCAAACCAAAGGTACCAGCAAGCAGAAGCAGTTTGTGGGCAGCAGTGTGTTTGAAATTGTCACCATTAAAGATACCGACTATGTACGCCGCACCTATTATGATTTAACCTTTGGTTCCAACACGCCCGCCGGTTCTAATATGACTTGGGAAAATACGATGGGCAACATCGCCCCCGGCACCGAAGAAGTATATATGGACACCAACACTACCGGAGGAGACTATGTGCCCGTTTCGTTGCAAGCGCGCGACTACGGCGATGACAGCGCTACCTATTCCGGCACGTTTAAGCTGCTGCAGCGCGGGGTGGATTATACGGTGGATTACAGCCGCGGCACTATTCAGTTCACCTCTGCCCGCACCGCCGCCAGCGTGATAGCGGTGAACTACCAAAACACGGCGGGCCAATGGCTCAGCCCGGACCAAACGCGGCCTTACCTGATTAAAACCGAAAATGAAAAAGGGGTGGGTGGGGCCGTCTGTCCTTCTGATGCCAGCCCTAGCGGGCAGTTAGGCTGCCGTATGGAAATGAAAACGTTCTATAATATCGGCGCCCAGCAGATTACGCGCGACAACGGCAAAGGCAACTTTATGCTCAACTTGTTGGACGCCAACGGACAAGACGTTGGCTCTACCGCCAGCCCGCGGCAGGTGTATCCCACTACTATAGATGTAGATTTTGACAAAGGCGTCTTTGAACTGCAAAGCCGTATGAATGACGACCAGGGCCTGTATAACCCCACGCCCACCTCTTCTAAAAACCGCACCTTCCAGGTGGAATATACTTCTACGGTAAAGACGTATTTTGTAGAGGCGGGCATTGTCATAGAATCCGAATCGGTCAAATTAAACGGTCAGCAGCTGCAGCGCAATAACGACTATTATATTGACTATACGTCCGGTTATTTGACCATTTATGACGGAGACAGAATTACGGAAGACTCCGTCATTGATATCACATATGATACGACGGGCGGCTCCAACTCTAACAACTCGTTAATCGGCGGGCGGCTGGACTATAAACTCTTTGACAAAATTAAATTGGGGGCTACTGCTTTAAAAGAGGGTTGGGACCAGCCCGATACCGTGCCGCAGGTGGGCAACTACGCCCAAGATTTGCTGGTGTACGGGGCCGACATTAATGCCAAAGATTTAAAGGTGACGCAAGACCTCTCGGTTGATTTCGGGGCGGAGGTGGCCCAAAGCGTCAAAAATGAAAACGCCTACGGCTATGCTATGGTGGACAGTATGAACGAAACCAATGTGCAAACCTCCGGCAGTAATATTTTTTATGACTGGACCATCGCCTCCAACCCCAACGGCAACTCCGCTTTTATCAGCTCCGTGGCGTGGGATACGCAGGAATTGCCCGTGCTGGAGATTAACCCGCACGCGGTGGGTACATATAATGAAAAGCAACAGGTGTTGGTTATTAATTACGACTTTACCGACATTATGACCAAGCGCGCGCCGGACGGCAGCTCTTTAGAGGAGCACGATGAAATTTCCTTGGTCTATCCGCTCAGCACCAGCGGGGTGGACTTGTCGGACAAAACGTCTTTTGAATTGACAATGCTTGGTGAAGGCAAAAGTACCGCCGCCCCCCAAATAGACATTACCTTTGGTAACATCAGCGAACGGTCCGACTCTGTCAACCCGGCGGTAGTGCCCGATGGACTGGTGCCCAATGGGTATGGTATGTACACTTCCTGCAGTGCAAGTACGCCGGTGCCCAAAACAGAAGACGTGAATTGCTTAAAAACCTTGGCTCCCAATGAAGACCAGGGTTGGTGGTTTGCCAACCCGGACGGCACGCTGGAACGCTTTAACCCGTTTGTCAACAACCTCTACAATCCCGAACGCCAGCCCAACGGACGCATTGATACCCAGGATTTAAACGATAACGGAAAATACGATGAAGAAGACCCTAATGTGGGCGGACATTTCGGTTATAACGGTTTGGCTATTGACGGGTTGACGGACAGCAGCTTAGCCTACGATGGTTGGCAAACATTCACCAGTCCGTTAAATATTGCGGAAGCCGATAAAAGCAACTGGACGGCGGTGCGCCACTTGCGTATTACGCTGAAGCTGACAGAGCAGATGAAAGCGCAGGGCCGCTATAAAGGTACGGTAAAAATTGCCAATGTGTCTTTGTCGGGTACGGCTTGGAATACGTTGGAAAGCGTCAACCCGGACCAGCTGGCCGTGTCTGGCATTAACAATGTGGACAACACCAATTACGTGCCTATCTTTGCAGAAAACAACGGCGACGGATATGAAGTGTTCCGCTATTTGTACGGCTCGGTGGCCAAATATAAAGAGCAGAACGATACCGCAAACATTATGGACCAGGCGTTGAATTTGACCTTTGATACCACCTCTGTCTATAATGACAGCCTCTACGCCAACCGCAATTTTGATTCTATGGACTTCACGCAGCACAAAGAGTTCCGCTTCCTGCTTTACAGCAAGCCTTCCAATGCAGGCTCTGAGTTCTTCTTAAAGGTGGGTACGGATGAAAATTACGACAAAGTGATCGTGCCGCTGGATTTTGGCACGGCGCAATGGCGGCTGATTTCCCTGCGTATGGTGGACAGTGACGGGGACGGCATTGCAGATACATTGGAAAATGCTTCTAATGAAGAATATGGCGTTCGGGTGTTGAACAGACGCACCAACGGCGGCATATTAAATTTTAAAAAAGTCAGTATGATTATGGCGGGTGTAGAGAAAGAAACAGATCCGGAAAATACAAATCCTGAAGACCCCGCCGCCTATACCGGCACCGGCAGCAGCGGGGAAGTGTGGTTAAATGTGATTCACTTGGCCGAATCGGTGACCACAGAGGGGACGGCTTATAAGGTGGACGGCGTAGTGCGTTTAGACGGCTGGGGCAGTATGGGGGCCAAATATAAACATATGGACGGCACGTTCCAAACCCCGCTGACTGTGGCCAAAGAGCAGGAAATCACGGAAGAAGAATATTTCGTCAACGTAGATAAATTCCAACATTTCCCGGTGAAAGCCACATTAAACCGCAGCACCACCATTACTCCTAACGTAACCGATACGGAAGACTACAACACCATCAGCTCGTTGGATAAAGGTACTGTAGAACGCCAGCAGGCCAATGTGCGCGGGGACTTTATTAAAGACAATTTGCCCCAGGTCGGTCTGCAATATACGATGGAGCAAGTGGATTATGATTTGCTGCAGCGCAAAGACAAAGAGCAAACCTACGCCGTTACCGTAACCCATAACACGCAAGGCGCGGTCAAGAGTTTAAACGCGGGCTATTCTTATACAGATACTACCATTGATTACGCCAAAGAAATGCATTTGGTGTCTGAGAGCAATTATAATACGCAGGAAGAAACCCAGCGTATGAATTTTAAAATGAATTACGAGCCGACCAAAAACTTTAACTTTACGCCCAATTACAGCTTAACCCAAAGCAAAGAAGAACGCACCCAATTTAAAGAAGCCGAGCCCGGCTATAACGGACGCTACCCCAAAGGGATGAGCCAAAATGCCGGCTTTAACAGTACCTGGCGTATTGCCAAGTGGCTGGCCCCGTCCGTAAGTTACAGCATTTCCACCACGGAAACGAATAATTTAATGGAAACGGTTTTTAATAGAGGCAAAGACAATGAAGAAATTTATGATATCGGGCAGCTTAAGAGCTTAAACCGTAATGCTGACGGCGGTATTTCGCTTACTTTAAACGGCAATGAAATTTTGCCTAAAAGCAAGTTGTTTAAAAATTTTGTTATTTCCTCCAGTTACCGCTTGCAGGACGCCGATTCCTGGAACAATGTTGACGAAGATTTTGACGGACGGACCGAACTGTGGATACGTTCCTCCCTTTCCGGCACGGGCAAACATTCCAGCCGCCAAAGCCTGATTTTGCGCGATACGATTACCTCGTCCCAGCGGTGGAGCCCGCTGGCGGAATATAATTTGGGCGGGGCGCTCTCTCCGCTTAAGACCATTTCGCTGCTTAATAACTTTACCCAAAGTATTCAGCAAAACAACCAAACCGGCACCGAATATGAATCCAAGAGTATGACGCTGCCGGATATGGTGTTTTCTATCTCCGATGTGGAAAAGTTTTTCTATGGCGGACGTTGGATTAGCTCTACCAATATCAAGCTGCGCTACAGCGAAGTGCAAAACACTACTGTAGATAGCGACGACCAAACCCAGCGCAAATACGGCGGGGATTTGCGCTTTCTGCTGTTTAACACATTTGATACGGTGCTGATTTACGATAAGCAAGCCTCACATAAAAACGACTTAATAGCCGGACAGAGCCTGGAAGCCATAGACGGAGAAGATTTCTCCGCCCAGACATCTTTCTATTTGGGTAACTGGCGTTTTACCCCCAAAATCGTCTATAGCAATTACGAAAAACGCCTGGTGCGCGGGCAACTTAGCGAAAGCAGCAAAGAAGTGACCCCTAGCTTAAACGTCCGGCTGGACTTTAATTTGCCGCGCGGCATCAAATTGCCGTTTATTAACCGGATGTATAATGCCACCAATCGTGTGATTTGGAACACCACCATTGCCTATACCACCAAAGAGTCCCCGGTGGAAGTAAAAGACAACTATGATTTGCTGGATTTGACTTCTTCGCTGGATTATGAACTGTCTCAGAATTTGCGTCTGAATTTGGCAGGCAGCCTGCAATGGCTCAAACACGCCTATGTGGAAACCGAAGATTATATGGCCTACAGCTTGGCGGCCAATGTTACTATCCAATTTTAAGCATTTGCGGGAAGGAGTGTTATATGTGCTTTTCCCGCGTACGTGCTACAGCTGCGGGCGGGATTTGCCTTTAGGTGCACCGGGCCCGCTGTGCCGCGCCTGTCAAGAGGCGGTAGAAGAAGTGGGCCCGCGCTATTGTGCTTGCTGCGGCCAGCCTTTGCCAGATGGCGGGGCGCATTGTTTCCATTGCCGCGGCAGCAAAATACGCCGCCGTCAATGCACGCTTATCCGTTCTGCCTGGGTATTTGGGCCACAAGTGCGGGCGCTGGTGCACGCTTTTAAATATGCAGACCAAACGTACTTGGCAGATTTTCTGGCGGAATATATGGCACAGAAGTGGGCTTTATATCCAGAGCTTGCGCAGGCGCAGCTTTTACTTCCGGTGCCGCTGCATCCTCGCAAACAGAAAGCCAGAGGGTACAACCAATCAGAGCTGTTAGCCCGGCAGTTGGGCGAAAAGTGCCATTTGCCAGTGGACAGCTGCTCTTTGGTGCGCGTGCGCAACACCCCCAGCCAAACGGGTTTTGGCCGGGAGGGACGCTTGCAGAATATGAGCGGGGCTTTTGCTTGCGTCCGCCCGGGCGCAGTACAAGGCAAAATAGTGCTTCTTATAGATGATGTAGCCACTACCGGTGCTACGTTAGAGGGCTGTGCCGAGGCCTTAAAAGCCGCCGGCGCCAAAAAAGTAATGGCTTATACTTTGGCGCGGGAAATATAACCCGTCCTGCTGAAAAAGAGCCCTGCCCTGCATCGCGCCGCAGAGAAGCAGCAGGCCGCTTTGCTTTAAAACGGGGGCCGCGCGGAGTTTTCTTGCCCCCGATACCTGCCAATGCCGCCAAATTGGCGTTAAGACAAAAGGGACGAAAAATTGCCGTGGCGGAACAACAAAGGCACCCTTGGGTTAGGCCCTCAAGCGTGCCGGGGCAAATATTTTCCACGCAAGTGCCACGTAGTTGGTAACCTAGGGCTAGGTCCTCAGTCGTGCCGAGGCAAATAATGCAGGCAGAAGCCGCCAAAGCATAAACCTAGTGCTAGGCCCGCTGCGGCGGATTTTGGCTTAAGAGCTAAAAGCCCCCGGCGAGCCGCTTTGTGGGGCGTTGGATTTTTAGAACAGGGAGCTGTTGCGGTGTTGGTGCCCCGGCTGAAAATTACTATAATAAAATATATGGGCAACTTTTTGCTGTTTCTAACCAATTTGGCCTTTCCTTTTGCCGCGCTGGGCGTGTTGCTGGGTTTTGTCTTTTCGCCGCGCCGGCGGGTGCTTAAGACTCTAAAACAAGAATTAAAAGAGCGTTTTGCGCTGGAAGACGCCTGCGCCATTCCTCAAGGGGTGTTGTGGGTGCACTGTGCCAGCGTGGGGGAAGTAAAGTCCGTATCGGGGCTGCTTAGAGAGCTTAAGAAGTTTTATAAAAAAGAGTTGCTGGTAACCACCAGCACCGCCGCCGGCAAAGCCGAAGCAGAAAAAAACCCTGACATTACCAAAGCTTTATTGGCGCCGCTGGATTTTTATCCCAATGTGCGGCGTTTTTTACGTATGGCCCGCCCGCACCGTTTATTTATTGTAGAGCGGGAAATTTGGCCCAATATGATTGCAGCTGCCGAACGGGAAAACATCCCTGTCATTTTGCTTAATGCCCGCATCTCCCGCAAAAGCACGCAGGCGTATCAATATGTGCGTCCCTTGTTTCAAATGCTTTTTAGCCGGGTTAGCCTAGCTTGTATGCAAGATGAAGACGCCGCCAGGCGCTATGAAAGCTTAGGCTTGCCGGCAGAGCGCCTGTTTGTCTGCGGCAATGTAAAATATGATACGCTAAATGATAAGCCGGCTAAGCTAAAAGAGGCCAAGTCTTTAATGAAAAAGCTGGGCTGGGAAAAGTCCCCGGTATTGGTGTGCGGCAGCACGCACCCGCTGGAGGAAAGCCTGATTTTAAAGGCGGCACCCGTTTGGGCGGAGCAAGGGATTAAAATTATCTTCGCCCCACGCCATTTGGAACGCAAAGAGGAAATTAAAGCCGCTTTGAAAAAACAGCCGCTGGCTTATGGGGTGCTTAGCGATAAAAAACTGCCCAAAAATTGTGTGCTACTTTGTGCAGATACTATGGGTTTTTTGCAGTCGCTCTATGCCTGTGGAAATTTGGCTTTTGTAGGGGGGAGCATCGCCCCGCGCGGTGCGCATAATTTGCTGGAGCCCGCTATTTTGGGCAAAACCGTTTTGTTTGGCAGAAGTTTCCACAACACGCCGGATACTGCGCACGCCTTGCTGGCCTCTGGCGGCGGGGTGTTGGTGGACGAAACGAATTTTCAGCAGACCGTTTCCCGGTTGTTCAGGGAACCTGCTGTATTGGAGAATATGGCCGCTAAAGCGCGGCAAACGGCCCTGGGTTTTAAAGGGGCCACGCAAAAAATTATGGAATCGGTGAATCATTATGAACGAAAATCAGCCTAAAATCTTGGTGGTACGCCTCTCTTCACTGGGTGATATCGTGCTTTCTTCTCCGGTGTACAAAAATTTAAAGGCCAAATGGCCTAATAGCCATATCACGCTGTTAGTAAAACCCCAGTTTGCGCAGGTTTTGGCAGGGCACCCGGATATTGATGAAATTATGGTGGCCAAAAAGGGCCTCTGGGCCAATATCCGCCAGGTGCGCGCGGGGCATTTTACGCATTATTTGGATTTGCATTCCAATTTAAAAAGCATATTAATCGGCTTTTTTAGCCATATTCCCAACAAGCTGCGCTACAGCAAAAACCCGGTGGCGCGCCGGCTGTATGTAAAGTTTAAAAAGAATTCCCCCGTGCTGGAAAAGCACACCCTGCAGCGTTATTTGGAAACACTCAAAGGCTGGGACGTGCCGGTGCAGTATAAAAACCCCGAACTGGGGGACTGGGCGTATAAACACGCCAATTTGGAAGGTAAAAAAATTAATAAAATCGGTATTTTTCAAACGTCATTTATTGGGGACAGCGTGCTGACCACGCCGCTTATCCAAAAAACCGCCAAATTATTTCCAGATACCAAAATCGTAGTCATTACCCGCCCGCAGACGGAAGATATTTTCCGCCCGATGAAAGAGGTGGACCAAATTATCTTAAATGACAAAAAGGGTTGGAATAAAATATTTGGCGTGTGGAAAACTGCCCAAGCCATTAAAGACGCCGGCATTGATATCCTTTTGGTGCCGCACCGCAGCTTCCGCAGTGCGCTGATTGCCTGGCTCAGCCGCGTGCCTATACGCATTGGTTTTACCTCCAGCGAAGGGTGGTTCCTCTATACCAAGACGATACCGTTTAACTGGATGATACACGATGCAGAGCGCAACCTCTCTTTGCTGCACGGCATCGTAAAAGAAAATTTCAAGGCAGAAAAACTCAATATGCGCTATGCCCCCTCCGCGGAAGAAAATGTGGCCCGCCTGATGAAAGATTTTAACCTGGAAGGTAAAACTTTGGTGGGCATTCATCCGGGTTCCGCCTGGCCGACCAAATGCTGGCCGTTTGAAAATTTTGCAGAGCTTATTAGCCGCATTGAAACGGAGCTGCACTTGCAGACGGTCATTGTGGGCGGCGGCAGAAAAGATGCCGATTTGGGCGAAAAACTCTGCCAAATCTCCCAGGGACACTGCGCCAACTTGTGCGGTAAGACCAGCCTGGCGGATTTGATGGCGCTGATGCCGCATTTTAAACTTTTTATCACCAACGATTCCGGCCCAATGCACATAGCCACCGCTTTTAATGTGCCTACGCTGGCTATCTTCGGCCCGACCACGCGTGAGCTGGGTTTCTTCCCATACGGGCACGGGCACCGCGTGCTGGAAGTGAAAGGTTTGGATTGCCGCCCCTGCGCTTTGCACGGCGGGCGCAAATGCCCCAAAGGCCATTTTAAATGTATGCGCCTGATTACGGTAGATGATGTGTTTAAAAACGTAAAAGAAATGTTGCAGGAAAACGGCGTAATTAAGTAAATCTGTTTCAAGCTAAAGCGGGCATACCTTTAATGGGTATGCCCGCTTTTTGCTGCTAAAAAGGCAGATAAAATCAGCCAAGGCTTTCTTTTTGCAGGCAGACTTAAGATAAACTCATACAAATCCCGCTTTGGGTTTATATTTGCTGGATTTAGAGCAGTGTTAGATTTTGCAAAGCAAAACCCCCGCTTAAAAGCGGGGGTTAGAAGAAGCTGACGGCCCATACCCCAGATTCTGTCGGGCGTTTGCACGCCCGTAAGAGCCATTACTCTAAGCGGCCTACTCTGCCTCTGACGCGGGACACGTATGGGCATATTTGGCCTTGCTCCTTGCGGGGTTTGCCTTGCCGCACGCGTTGCCTTGTGCGCGGTGCGCTCTTACCGCACCTTTTCACCCTTGCCCGAAGGCGGTATATTTTCTGTGGCACTTTCCGTCCGCACGGATTTTACCCCGTACGGCCCCTGCTTTCGCAGGGCGCATTTCCCTGTGGAGTCCGGAAGTTCCTCCTAAGGCAATTAAGCCAAAGGCGGCTCTCTGGGCCGTCAAATGATAGGCTGGCTGTTCGGGTTTTATGCCGGCCTTAAAAATCTTCAAAGAGCGAGGGCTGTTTTAGCGGCCCTTTTTTCTTGTTTGCCGCCTGTTGTTTGGTTCTGGGCCGAGCCTGTGCGGAGGCCTTTTGTAATTTCGGCGCGGCGGCCGTTTGCGCGGTGGCGCTGGCAGCCGGTTGAGCGGGCTGTTTGGAAGCGGGGTTTGGCTGCTGCACTGCGTGGTGGACAATTTCTACCGTTACTCCGTTGACGATATTATCTTGTGGCGCGGGCCACGGTGCCGGAGCGGGGAGATTGTGAATGGGGTTAAATCCCACCGATTGTTTTAAGTCCATCGCTTTATTTGCCAAAGCGTCCGGCTCTTTATTTAAATGGCGCAATACGTGGCGGATTTGAATGGCAAAGGGCCGGGCCAAGGCGCGTATTTCCTGCATACGGGCGGCTAAATCCGGGTGTTTGATTTTATATTCCCCTTGATATTGTTTCACCAAAAGCAAAGAGTCTGAAATAATTTCCAAATCGGACGCGCCCAGCTCAGCGGCTTTAATCAGCGCCAGTTTGAGTGCTGTATATTCGGCCTGGTTGTTGGTGCAGTGCGGCATAAAATAGCCCTCTTGGGAGAGGATTTTGCCGTTCTGATCCTTAATAACGAACGCCGCCGCCCCCGGGCCGGGGTTTCCGCGGCTGCCGCCGTCTATATTAATAATTACGCGCATAAAATTATTTTAGCAAATACCATACAGCTCCCGCTGGAGCCTGCCGCGAGCAAACGAACCGGCACCACGCGTTGGAGTGCGTGGCGTGTAAGCTTTATTCGTATTTCAGCGCGTCAATAGGTTTGAGCTTGGCGGCCTGCCAAGCTGGATAGAGGGCAAAGAGAAAACTGGTGAAAAGTCCTATCAGTACAGAGAGTACAACGACCCACCAGGAGAAAGTCATCTGTGAAACGTCTTCAGCTGTGCGTAACAAAGCTCCATACCCCAGCAGCATGCCCGCCGCAGAGCCGCAGAAGCCCAGCAGCATAGCTTCAATTAAAAATTGAAACAAAATATCCCATTGCGTAGCTCCCAACGCGCGGCGTATGCCTATTTCTTTGGTGCGGGAATAGATGACTGCCATGGTTACGTTCATAATACCTATGCCGCCGGCTATCATGGCAATGAACCCTAAAAAAAGCATTTTTTTAAGTTCGGCATAAGCGATCTGTATATAGTCTTTAACCGTATCTCTGAAAAATTGAATATCCGGTTTTTCTTCTGGCCCAAATTGGGAGCGTAAAAAACTGACGGTTTGGGTGGCAGCTGTATTGGCGGTATTTTCCTGACCGGTTACAATGCGGATATTCGTTTCAAAATAATCGCGGTACGAGGGTTGTATATCATACCAGGTGGTATAAGGGATTTGTATAAGGGATATATAATCCCGGTTTGATAGGAAGCGGGGGTCATCTTTGACCGGAGGAATATGCAAAATACCCACCACAGTAAATGTTTCCTGCCCGATTTGAATAAGCTGGTTTAACAGATTGTGGCGGTACGTCAGTTCTTCCAATGCAATAGTAGGATTTTCCGGGTCAGGGCCATAGGTGCTCCAGCTTGAGTCGGCTTCCTTTTCCCTCGGGCGGACCATGATAACCGCCACCCGGCTTTTATTTTCTATATCTTGCCAATTGAAAAAACGTCCCTCTAGGCGGTAGACGAAATCCACATCTCTCCATGAAGGCAAAACCCCTACCAACCCCATTTTAGTGATTTCTTGTCCTTTGTACCAAGGAGATGTGCCCCAGTTCCCCCAATCAGTCACTAAAGATAAAGAGGTGTTCGCAGGCAGCAGGTGCAGGAAATCTTGATATTGTGTCATAGTAAGCGCGTGACTGGTAGAGGTGGATATGCGTCCTTGGCCTGATATTTTTACCGTTTGATCAATGTCTTCATAGCGCTGACTTAAGATGCTAAGCGTGTAAAAGAACGTAGCTATACCAATGGCAATGGCAAAAAAACTGAGAAAGCTGCGCATTTTATGCGCTCGGATTTCAGCCCAGCCGGTAAGCATCAAATCGGGCAGTTTCATACAATTTTACCGTCCTTCATATGGATTGTGCGCTGCGTGCCGGCGGCAATCTTAGGGTCATGAGTGACCATAATGATAGTCAGCCCTTTCTGATTAAGCTGTTGCAAAAGATTTAAGATGTCTTGGCTGGATTTGGAGTCTAAATTGCCCGTGGGTTCATCTGCCAAAATAAGGCTGGGCCTGTTCGCCAGTGCTCGTGCACAGGCCACCCGCTGGCATTGCCCGCCGGAGAGCTGCTGAGGGGTATTATATATCTTTTTTTCTAATCCTACCTGCTGGGCCAGCTCGCGTGCGCGGGGTAAAATTAGCTTGCGTTCTATACCACTGTAGCGCATGGGCAAAGCGATGTTTTCTAATACAGACAGGCGGGGCATGAGATTAAAAGATTGAAAAATAAAACCAATGTTTTGCCTCCGCAGGCGGGAGCGGACGGAATCTTTTATGCGGGCGGTGGGGGTGCCGTTTAAAAAATATTCACCGCCGGTGGGCTGGTCCAAAAGCCCCAGTATATTAAGCAAGGTGCTTTTGCCGCAGCCGCTGGGCCCCATGACGGAAACGAACTCCCCTTTTTGTATGGACAAGCTGACTCCGTCTAGCGCGTGAAGCTCCTCTCCGGAAAAATAGATTTTAAGCAGGTCTTTGCATTGTATTACCATGATTCTCCGTAAGGAAGCTCTGTTAACACGCGGTCGTTTTCCTGCAAGCCGTTGAGCACTTCCACTTCTTGGTCGTTTGAGAGGCCGGGTTCAATTTCCGTCAGTTGGGTTTTATTGTCGCCCAAGTATTTAAAAACGTATGATTTTCCTTCTTTCTCAAATAGCGCATTGGCGGGTATAATCAGGGTGTTTTCTCTTTTCTCTGTTACTACGGATATGGACGCGTTAATCCCCAGCAAGATGTTTTCTCCGGAGCGGGGCATTTCCGTCAGTACCATAAAGCTGCTGCTGTCTCCCCAGCGGCCGCTTTTTTCCATTTGGGAAGAAATGTAAGTGATTTTGCCTTTAAGCGGTTTATGCTCTCCCAGCGCATTGATTTTTACGTCCGCTTCCATGCCTTTTTTGAGCTGCATAATTTGCATTTCCGTTACGTACATGGGGATAATCAGGGTGTCCATGTCCACCAAACGCAGCAGGCAGGTGGCTCTTTCGGCATCGTCGTAAGAGCCGGTCAAAAAGGTACCCAGCCGGGGCAAAGACAAGTCCCGGTCGGAGAAGTCTTTGTCATAATCATCTTGGTTTAAACATTTAACTACAATTCCTGAGGCGGGGGCGTAAATAGGCAGCGGTTTGTAATCTTCAAACTCATTGCGGCCCGGCTTAATAAGGGCTACTTTTTGGTCTTTTTTAACAAAATCTCCTTCTTTAACATATATGGCCTGTACAATACCGCTGGGCTTGGAAGTAACTTTGACGTCTTGTTTTGCGGTAATAGTGCCGGAACCCTTAAAAGTGGTTTCAATGGTGCCTTTTTTTACGGTGGCAATTTCGTTTTCCGCTATGATGTCTGCGCGCAGTTTGGCTATGATGGGCTTGGCTCCGTACCACCACGCCGCCACCAGCAGCAGAAGAATAAAGAGCATGATGAAAAATCTTTTGATATATGTTTTATACGTTTTCGTCATGACACAGGCTCCGTTTGGTAATGATAAATGGGATTGCCTAAAGCATATTGGTATTTCATATAGGTCAATGTTAAATCGCACAGCAGGGTTACATAGTCTACCTGAGAGGAAATCAATTCCTGGCGCGCCACCGTCAGGTCTGTGGCGCTCATTAAGCCGTTTTTATATTTAAGCTGAGTAGCGTCAAAACGCTCTTGGGCAGTGTTCAAACGCAGTTTGGATATCTCCAGCGAACGCATTTGCAAAAGCAAGGTGTTGCGCGCTTCCACCACCGCGTCGCGCAGACCGCGCAGAAACTGCTCATATTGCAGGTGGGCGTTTTTATTGGTTAACAAAGTATTGCGGCGGGTGCGGCTTTTGTCTAAATAAAAGAAACCCAAGTCAAACGTAATCCCGGCGGAAACGCCGTAATTGTAGCCCCATACTTGATGGGAGTTAAATTCCCGGCCGGTGGAAGCGAAAAGATTAACAAAAAACGAGGGCAAGGTATCTAAATTATCCAGTGTTTTTTGCAAATCCTGCTGCTGCAGAGCCAGGCGCTGGGTGCGCGCGTCGTAGCGGTGGGCCAGTGCGTAGGTTAAGTCTTGGTCCAGGGAAGGGAGCTCTTGGGTCACGGAGTCTACCTCTTCATCTAAAGATACCGGGGCCTCTACAGAGCGGTTTAATGCAATGTTAAAATTTTTCAGCGCGTTTTCGTAATCATTCTGCGCAGAAAAAAGGGAGAGTTGGCTGCTGCGCCAGTTGGTTTCGCTTTGCAATACGTCGGAGCGGGTTTTGAGGCCATTGTCATATAAGACTTTGTCTTGCTCATACTGGCTTTCTGCTACAGAGAGGTCGTCTTTATACACATCTAACAGTTTGGCTGCCCGCAGCAAATCGTAATAAATTTGGGCCGCTTCCAATACATATTGCTGGAGTTGGGAGTCATAATCAATGCGGGCTATTTGCCATTGCAAAGAGGCTGATTTATAGTTTAAAACGTCTTTGCCGGAATTAAACAAGTTCCACTCTCCGTTGGCCTGGGCGGAAGAGTCAGCCCGGCGGAACTCCGACCAAGAGGAAAGGCGGTGGTCCCGATCGTAATCTTTACCGGCCTGGGCCGAGAGGGAAAAAGAAGGCAGGAACGCCTGGGTAAAGGCGTTTTGGTAATTATTATGCGCTATTTCCAAGCTGTTGTTTTGGACTTGTAAATTTAAGGAGTTGTCTAAATACGCCTCAATATAGCTGTGCAAATCAAAATAACGCTCTTGCAAGTCCTCTCCTAAGGCTTGCGAAGGCGTAAAGCTGGTCCCTGCTGCCAAAAGAGCCGGCCATAAGAAAAGACAAGTGACAAGTAATTTGCGCATAGGTTACAATAAAGAAAAGCGTTTTTTTTTATTATACTATTTATTTAGAAAAATACTTGTAAGTTCAACGAGGAAAAAATGTTAAAAAAATTGTTTTGTTTCGGGCTGTTGCCGCTGGTGGCGGCGGCGATTATTTTAGGTATTGTGTGCGGCCTGTTTTTTCCAACCTGGCTGGTGCGGATATTTGTAACGTTTAACGGCCTGTTTGGGCAATTTTTGGGTTTTGTAGTGCCGCTGCTTATTTTAGGGTTGATTGCGCCGGGTATTGCCGAGCTGGGCAAAGACTCCGGCCGCCTGCTGGTATTTACCGTTTTGCTAGCGTATGGGTTTACGCTGTTTGCCGGGTTTTTTACGTTTGCGGTGGCGGCGCTGGCTTATCCGTTTGTGTTGGATCCGTCGGCGTCTTTGGTGGCTTTTGCCACCCCGCAGGAGCTGGCGGCCTATTTTACGTTGCCCATTCCTCCTTTGATGGATGTAACCACCTCGCTGGTGTTGGCGTTTATGCTGGGGCTGGGGCTGGCTTTTGGCAAAGGGGAAACGTTAAAGCAGGCGATGTATGATTTTCGGGAAATTATTCACAAGGTAATCGGAGCGGTGATTATCCCGCTGCTTCCGCTGTATATTTTCGGCATATTTTTGAATATGACGGTCAGCGGGCAGGCGGCCTCTGTGCTGGCGGTATTTGCCAAGATTATTGTGCTGATTTTTATTATTACACTAATTATTTTGTTTATCCAGTTTGCCATTGCCGGCGCGGTCAGCGGGCAAAACCCGCTTAAAATGCTCAAGACCATGCTGCCGGCTTATTTTACGGCGTTGGGCACTTCTTCTTCAGCGGCTACTATCCCCGTTACTTATAGGCAAGTACAGCAGCTGGGGGTGGAAGAGGATATTGCCGGCTTTACGGTGCCGCTGTGCGCCAATATCCATATGTCTGGCAGTACCATTAAAATTACCGCCTGCGCGATGGCGATTATTTTGCTCACAGGCGGGCAGCTGCATTTTTGGCAGTTTGCCGGGTTTATCTGTATGCTGGGCGTGTCTATCGTGGCGGGGCCTGGCGTGCCGGGCGGGGCGATAATGGCTTCGCTGGGAGTACTGCAAAAAATGCTGGGGTTTAATGAGGAAATGCTGGGGTTGATGATTGCTTTGTATATTGCTATGGACAGCTTTGGCACCGCTTGCAACGTAACGGGCGACGGGGCCATATCGGCCATCATTAATAAAATGTACAAAAAACAAAAATAGACTGTTAATTTAATAGTGGCGGTGCAAGACTTTTTAAAAGGTCTTGCGCCGTTTTTTTTTTTGATAAATTTTGTCTATGAACAAAATTTATCAAAAAATTATTTCCACTTTCGAAAACCCCGTAAAATGCGTTTTAGGCGGCTTTACATTGATTGAGCTTTTAGTGGTAGTACTAATTATTGGCCTTTTAGCGGCTGTTGCCTTGCCACAGTATAAAAAAACAGTTGCTAAAGTAAAAACAGCCCGTGTTTTGCCGTTACTGCGTAGTTTGGCAGAAGCGGAAGAACGCTTTTATATAGCAAATGGCTATTATGCTACAGATATAGAAGATTTAGATATTAGTACAGAGCTTTCTTTGCAAGATGGAAAAGGGGCCCGTTGGGTGGTTAGCTCTGCCGGGCTGCAGGCTACTTTTAATTATATGACGGATATCCCCGGCCTGGGATATTATTTCCGTTATGGGGATACGGCTCATCCGACAAAGGGTAAGTTTTATTGCAATGGCTATGATTCTGATATAAAAGCTTGGGTATGTTCTTCTTTGGGAGAGCCTGTTTATGAGTGGACCCCTTGGTTCACTTTCTGGTAAAGACGACGAAACTATTGCAAGCATTTCCGCTAGTGCTGGCAGAGTGGTTTATTTATAGAGAGGGAGCTTTTATTGTGTTTTGTGCGCTTTTTTCGGGATTTTATTTAATGAAAACCCCCGGTTTTGCCGGGGGTTTTTGTTAGAGTTTATGTGGGTTACACCAAGCCTTGGTCAATCATTGCGTCAGCCACTTTGATAAAGCCGGCAATGTTGGCCCCGGCCATATAATTGCCTTTGAGGCCGTATTGTTCGGCGGCGGCTAAGCAACTGTCGTGTATGCTGTGCATAATGCGCTGGAGGTATTGGTCCACTTCTTCGCGCGTCCAATAAATGCGCATACTGTTTTGCGTCATTTCCAAACCGGACACCGCCACCCCGCCGGCGTTGGAAGCCTTGCCGGGAGAGTAGAGAATTTTGGCATTTTGGAACACGTCAATAGCGCCCGGTGTGCAGGGCATATTGGAGCCTTCCGTCAGGCAGATGCAGCCGTTTTTGACCAGCGTTTTGGCGTCTTCGGTATGTAATTCGTTTTCGCACGCGGTCGGACAAGCGATTTGACAGGGGATATCCCACGTTTTTTTGCCCGGGCGGAAGTGGGCACCTTTAAATTTTTTGTCATATTCTTTGAGGCTGCCGCGCCGCACAAACACCAAGTCTTTCAGATAAGCCAGCTTTTCTTCATCCACGCCGTTTTCGTCGTAAATGCTGCCGTCGTAATCCATAAAACCCACCACTTTAGCGCCCAGCTGGGTCAGCTTCTCAATGGTATAAATGCCCACATTGCCCGTGCCGGATACAATGGCGGTTTTATTTTTTAAACTGTCGCCGCGCGTAGCCAGCATATTCTGTGCAAAATAGGCTACGCCGTAGCCGGTGGCTTCCGGACGCAGCAAACTGCCGCCCCAGTTGGGTTTCTTGCCGGTAAAAGCGCCGGTAAAGTCGTTGGTTAATTTTTTATATTGGCCAAACATATAGCCAATTTCGCGCGCGCCGCAGCCCAAATCCCCGGCGGGTACGTCGGTATGATAGCCGATGTGGTGATAGAGCTCGTTAATAAAAGAGTGGCAGAAACGCATCACTTCGTTGTCGCTTTTACCGCGGGTGTCAAAGTCGGAGCCGCCTTTGCCGCCGCCCAGCGGCAGGGTGGTTAGGGAGTTTTTGAACGTCTGTTCAAAGGCTAAAAATTTTAAAGCATCTTGGTTGACGGTTTCGTGGAAGCGGATGCCGCCTTTATAGGGCCCCAGAGCGCTGTTGTATTGAATGCGGAAGCCACGATTGACGTGGATGTTGCCCTGGTCGTCTCTCCAAGGAACGCGGAAAATAATCATACGTTCCGGCTCTAAAATGCGGTCTAAAATGCATTCTTTAATATAAATGGGGTTTTGCTCTAAGACAGGAGCGAGGCTTCCTACCACCTCGTGTACGGCTTGCTGGAACACTTTTTGCGCTGGGTCGCGCTTAGCCAGACGGCCTAGAAAATCTGCGGTATATTGTTGAATGTCCATAAATTCTCCTTAGGGCGGCGCCCTACTTTTATTATAGCAACAAATAGCGGCAAAGCAAGCCCCCTGTTTGCCGACGGGGAAGAAGCTTTTTTTTGGAGGCAGCTTGCAAATGTGCGCCAATATGTTATGATATAAAAAGTTAGTTTAACTTAATTGGGGATATTATGGGCAAAGCACTAAGTTCCAATATGGAAGACTATTTAGAGGCTATCTCTTTGGCGGCTGGGGAAGACGGCTGCGCCCGCGTAACGGACGTGCGCGATTTGTTGGGCGTCAAAACCCCCAGCGTAACCGGTGCGCTGCGCGTACTGGCGCAAGGGGGGTATTTGAAGCACGAGCCTTACCGCGGGGTGACATTAACCGCCAAAGGCCGCCGCACCGCGCAAGACGTACGCCGCCGGCACGGAATATTAAGCACGTTTTTGACAGATGTGTTGGGTGTTAATGTGAAAACGGCCAATATAGACGCCTGCAAAATGGAGCATACTATCAGCAAAGAGACTTTGGAAAAGCTGCACGATTTTCTGCATAAATATACGGGCCGCCCACATAAAAGCCGTAAATAAAAAAACATTTGCACTTTCCCCTGTCTTAAGATGGGGGTTTTTAATAAGCAGAGCAGACGGCCCTGCCATTAAAAAGGGAAAAACGGACCTGTCAAAAACTTTCTTTTAAATAGAAGCGAATTCTGTGCCGTTATAATAAAGCAAAAGTCCAGTCTAAGATTTTGTATTAAATTTTTATTAATAAGGTCTAGCGCGGCGGAAATAAAAACGGGGCTTTTGCCCCGTGAGGTTACGACTTATTATCCCGGGTGAGCCGGTATTAAAAATTACGCTTGATAATGCTGCGCACAATGCCCTCTACGTGAAAGCTGCAGCGGTCGGCCACGATGGGGGAATATTTTTTGTTTTGGGATTCCAAAATAATATTTTCCCCGTCTTTACTAAAGCGCTTTACCATTACTTCCCCCTGATTGACACAAACCACGATATCGCGGTTTTTGGGGCAGGCGTTTTGTTCCACTATCAGCCAGTCGCGCGGGGCGATGATGTTTTCCATAGAGTCGCCTTTGGCCTCCACCATAAAGCCTTTGCAGGCAGGAAAATAAATCATACTCGGGTCCACCGGCACGACGCGCGTGGGCGTGCCGCTTAAAATAGTGCCTTCTGGGCCGCATTTGGCGCAGCCGTACATAGGCAGATAGACCACGTTTCGTTCGGGGTCTTTTAAGATAATATAGTCGCGCGGGTTGGCCGGGTTGCGTTTTAAATAGCCTTTCTTTTCCAGCTGTTTAATGTGGTGAAACGCCACGCTCTTGCCCGATACCCCCAGCCGCGCGGCCAGTTCTTCCAGGGTCAGCGGGTCAGAAATATTATTCTTCAGAATTTCCAACAGCTCTATTTGTTTGGGGTGCAGTTGTTTCATATTTTTGTTCCATATAAAAAGTTCTATATTTTGTTCTATAATTTTTAAAGCAGGCTGTAAAGGCCCATTTGAAAAATCCGTATATTGGAGCCTTATTTTTTGTTGCAAGATGAAAATTTTGGCTGTAGAGAAAACAGAAAGGGCTTGCATTGTTTTTTTTTTTTGATAAATTTTGGCTATGACCAAAATTTATCAAAAAAGACTTTCCCACAGTAAAAATCTGTTAGAAGGTAAATTAAGCGGTTTTATTTTAATCTTTTTGAAGGCTTTGTTTTCCAAAGAGCCTTGTTTTTTGTGTCGGCGCAGCGGCTTTACGCTGATAGAACTTTTGGTGGTGGTGCTGATTATTGGCATCTTGGCGGCGGTGGCGGTGCCGCAGTATCAGAAAGCGGTGCTTTCTTCCCGGGCGGTCCAGCTGGAAATGTGGGCTGGCCAGTTAAGGGAATCAATAGAGCGCTACCGTATGGCTAATGGGACAGATACAGTACATTTTGAAGATTTGGATATTTATTCGGAGCAGAAATTTCCCATTCGGGAACCTTCAGATTCCGGCTGTGCCGCATACGGTAATTTTAAAACCGGGGACGGGGCGAAAGATTTTTCTATCAGTTTTTGTTATGGGCCGCGGGTTGTATTTGCTTCTGGCGAATATAAAGACCTGGGGTTTGGAATTTGTGACTGGAATACGGAAAAGGCCCAAATGTGCGGCTTGGCAAACGCCTGCAAAAGCGGAGTTTCAGATTCTGCCGCCAAAAGGTGGCGCAGCGTGCTGGAAAGCAAAGGATACAAAACGATAACAGGGAATTATGGCTGCTATTTGTGGATGGCAAAATAGGCCGCCGGGTCTTTTTGTGTGGGGGTTTTATAGCGCAAAGTTTGTGTTTTTATCAAACTCTTCGGACTTATAGCCCCGGGGAGTTTGTTTTAAATTCGTATTTTGCATTGTTTTGTGTGCCGCCAGATCACCTGTAATAAAATTGCATTTTTTATGATGGCCTGTGAAACGCATTCCCCGGACTCTGGGTTTCCCTCATTTCAAAATCTCCGCTTGGCTGTGTTTGGCCCGCTAAGCAGCTCTTTATAAGAGCTCCCCAGTTTTTCCAGCGGGGGGCTCTTTGCTTGCATAGGCTTATGGCTGGGGTGTAGGGTGGGATGTATTTAAAACCCCTCCGCTTGGGGCGGAGGGGCTTATTTTACAGCTTTTTTAAAAACCGCTCAAAGGCCTCTTGGCCTTGCGGCGTGCGCTTATATACGCCGGCGTATTCCAGCACCTTGGCAAACACCAGCCCTACTTCTTTTTGCAAAATGCTTTTGGCGTTTTGGGCGGTAAATGGGTATTTTTTGAGTAAGTCTTCCGCCCAAGCCGCGTGCTTGTTTAGAGCGGGGTCCTTTTGGATAGTCTTTAAGTCTTTTTTAATCAGCAGCTTCTCCAGCGCCGTCAGTTCCGCCGCCAAGCGCGCCGGCAGCACCGCCAGCCCCATTACTTCAATGAGGCCGATGTTTTCCTTTTTGATGTGGTGCACTTCTGCGTGCGGGTGGAAAATGCCCAGCGGGAACTCTTGGGTGGTGCGGTTGTTGCGCAGGACGAGGTCCATTTCAAACAGTTTGCCGCGGCGGCGCGCAATAGGCGTAATGGTGTTATGCGGGGTTTTGCCCGTAAAGGCCAGAATGTCGGCCTGCGGGTCGCTGTAAGCGCGCCATTTTTTAAGGATATAGTCGGAGGCTTCTATCAAGTCTTTTTTGGAACCGTTTAAGCGGATCACACTCATCGGCCAGCGTACGATACCGGCTTTTACGCGGGGGAATTTTTTGATTTTAAACGGTTTTTCCACCGGGGCCAGCTCCATAGCAAAAGTGTATCGGCCCCCTTGGAAATGGTCGTGCGTGAGGATAGAGCCGCCCACAATGGGCAGGTCTGCATTGGAGCCGATGAAATAGTGCGGCAAGAGCTCTACAAAACCCAGCAGCCGGGCAAAGCTGTTTTTGGTCAGCTTCATCGGCTCGTGCTTGTGCGAAAGGCAAATGCAGTGTTCATTATAATACACATAAGGCGAGTATTGCAGATACCACGGCTGTCCGTCTTTGAGTAAATCCAGCGGGATCAGGCGCAGGTTTTGGCGGGCGGGGTGCGCGGCGTGCCCGGCGTACCCCTCGTTTTCTTTACACAGCAGACAGGCGGGATAGCCGGAAGCTTTTACCTGCAAAGCCGCGGCAATGTCTTTGGGGTCTTTTTCCGGCTTGGACATATTAATGGTAATGTCTAATTTGCCGTAGGGGGTGGCGGCTTTCCAAACTTGGTTTTTAGCCACGCGGTCGGTGCGGATATAATTCAGCGCGCGGGCGTCGTGGTAAAACTTATCCGTAGCGGCCTGGGGGCCCTGTGTTTTATACAGTACGGCAAATTCGCTGATGACTTCCGAGGGGCGCGCGGCAAACACATTCATCAGGCGCGTATCAAACAAATCGCGCTGGGTGATAGTGTCTGGCGTAATCAGCCCGTGTGCGGCGGCCCAATCGCAGATAGGCTGCAGGGCCTCTGCGGCGTTTTTGGGGGCCTTGGCTTTTTTGCCGGGTTTATAATCCGTCAGCCCCAAAACAGAGAGCACCTCATTGCGGGCCCAAAGAGTATCTTCCTGTTCAATCAGCCCGCTGTGCAGGGCGTAAGCTACCAGCTGGTCGGTTAAGGTGTAAATATCGCTCATAGTCGCTCCGTTAATGCATCAGTTCCCGTGCGCCGTCTTCGGCAGAAGCAATATAGAAATCCGGTTTGTAGCCGGTTTTGGCCTCATATTCTTTGGCGACGTTTTGTTTAAACGCTTCTATATTTTCGTCTTTGACCAAAGCCACCACGCAGCCGCCAAACCCGCCGCCCGTCATACGCGCGCCCAACACGCCGGGCTGTTTCCAGGCGGCCTCTGCCATAGCGTCCAGCTCGGCGCCGGTCACTTCATAATCGTCGCGCAGGGAAACGTGCGATGCATTCATAAACTGCCCAAATTGGGCCAAGTCGCCTCTTTTAAGCGCTTGCTCCGCCTGCAGGGTGCGCCGGTTTTCATAGACGGCGTGTTTGGCGCGTTTGCGCTCCACCGGGTCGGCAATCAGCTCTTTATTGGCTTCAAATTCTTCTTCGCTCAGTTCGCCCAGTGCGTTTATTTTTAATTTGCTTTGCAATTCTTTTAAGGCGTGTTCGCTCTGGGTGCGGCGTTCGTTGTATTTGGATTCAATGAGGTTGTGGGGCTTATTGGTGTTGCAAATTAAAATGGATACGCCCTTTAAATCCAGCGGGGCATATTCATATTGTAAGGTGTTGCAGTCCAGTAAAATGGCGTGATTTTTTTTGCCCATAGCGGAGGCGAACTGGTCCATAATACCGCAGTTCATACCCACAAATTTATTTTCCGCTTCCTGCCCGATTTTGGCCAACTCCGTCTGCGGCACATTTAAATCAAACAACGCGTTTAAGGTTACGGCGGTGGCCAACTCTATGGAAGCCGAAGAAGACAGCCCTGCCCCCAGCGGCACATTACCCCAAAACAGCAGGTCCGCCCCGCCCGGCGTCAGCCCCCGCTGCTGCATAGCCCAAAAGACCCCCAGCGGGTAGTTGGCCCAGTCCTGCTTTTTGTCAAAAGCCAGGTGCTGGGTGTCTGTTTCTATCAGACCCATTTTTTCAAAATTCAGGGAATAGAGGCGTATTTTGCTGTCTGTGCGTTTGGCGGCGGCTACATAGGTGTTAAAAGAAAGCGCACAGGGAAATACGTGCCCGCCGTTGTAGTCGGTATGTTCTCCAATTAAATTAACGCGGGCCGGCGCGCAAAACAGCCGTGGCTTAGATTGCGCGCCAAATAGTTCAGTAAATTTTTGTTTCAGTTCTTTTACGTTCATAAAGACTCCTGACTGACAATCATTTTAAAATTCCATTCGTATTTGCCTTTGGGCGGGCAGACGGCGGTGCGGCGGATTTTATGCGCCACGTAAATATCGTCCCATTCCCCGGTGCAGGGCTCTAAGGCCAGGTTGTAGTCGCCGCGGTAGCCGCCCTGTGTTTTCCACACCGCCAGATAAGGCACTTTGTCTGCGTCGTAGCGGTAGGTCAGGGTGTCGCCATTGTCTTGGTGGGTAATGGCGCACCAGCCCTGGGTATTTTTTTGCGTAAAATAAAATTTTTCGCAGGATTGGTCCGTGACCGGGCGCGTTTGGGCCAAGTCCAGCGTTTGGCCGCTTACACAAGTGGTATGCGGGTAGCTGTGGCGCGTGCCCCAGGGGCCCAATGTTTTGGTGCTGTGCTCTACGGTGATAATCTCGGTTAAGTTATCCGGCAGGACCAAGCGGGTCTGCGCAGAACAGTTGAGCAGGCAGTGCGGCGTCCAGATAAAAGGAAAGGGGGCGTCTGATAAATTCTCCAGCGTATAATGCAGCTGAATTTCTGCCCCGCACAGGGTTAAATTCCGCGTGAACTGATAAGGCAGTTTGGGGCTTTTAACCCAAGCGGTTAGGCCGTTTTGGTCCGGGTGCAGGCGGTGCTGCCAGGGCAGGGCCCACACTTCGCCGTGGTCCGGCACCGGCGTGCCCTGAAAAGGGCCGCAGGGGTAAGGAGCGGCGTCTATAGAGGGCAACACTTCGTCAAACCCGCTGGAATCATAGGCCGAAAACGCCGCGCCATACGGCGGCGGCGTGAGGTGCGTTTGTTTGCTTTGAAACAGAAATTCCCGCCCGCTGTCTTTTTTTACCAGGCTGGCCATTTTGCAGGCGTAGTCCGGCAGAAAGACCAAAGATAGGAATTCATTTTCCAGCTGCAGAGCATTTAGCCCTTTGTATTGGATAGTTTGCACGCAACACCCCCTTATATAAAAAAGGCGCGGCTGAAGCGCGCCTGAAAAGAGTTTATTCTCCCGGTTTTAGAAAGGGCAAAGGAAGCAAGTCTTTAAGTTTCTTTTTAAGCACTTTAATTTGCCCCTTTTTCGTAACCGCTACCAGCAGAATTGGGGCGTCTAATTTCATAAATTCCGCCATCACCTGACGGCAAGCTCCGCAAGGGGTGCCAAAAGCCTCCCCTTCCACCGGGTCTGTGCAGACGGCGAGTGCGACAAACTGTTTTTGTCCTTCGCATACACCACGGAACATAGCGTTGCGCTCAGCACATACTGTTAAACCGTAGGAAGCATTTTCAATGTTGGTGCCGGCGTAGATTTGCCCATCCGGGGCCAGCACAGCCGCGCCTACTTTAAAGCGCGAATAAGGGGAGTAAGAATTTTTTTTGACCGCCACGGCGGCCTGAACCAAAGCGTCTAGGGTTTTTTTGTCTAGTTTTTTGTTCATACTTCTATTCTAGCTTTGTAGCAGGAAAAGTCAAGCCCCGTTACGACGGAGCCAAGAATGTGTTTCTTCTCTTTGCTTTCTTTTGCTACAATGAGGAATGAAAAAAATAATCCTTATTTTACTCGTATGCGCCGCGGTGTATTGGTTGTGGGGAACGGAAAAACCGGAAATTAAAAATGCCGGCGCCCGCGGCAATACGATTGTTGCTTTTGGTGACAGCCTAAGCTATGGTAAGGGGGCCTCCCGCGAAGAAAGCTATCCGGCGCGTCTAGCCCAACTAAGCGGAAAACAGGTGGTGAATTTGGGTTTAAACGGAGATACCGCCGCGGCCGCACCCAAACGCCTGCCAGAAGTTTTGGCACAGAAGCCTTATATGGTGCTTATAGAGTTCGGCGGCAATGATTTTATGCGCTCAGTTCCTTTTGAGCAAACTACCGCCGCTATTGCCCAAATGGTGGACGCGGTGCAGGCCGCCGGCGCTATCGCCGTGATTGTGGACACCGGCGGTTACTACGCAATGAAAAAATACACCAAAGCCTATAAAAAGCTGGCTAAAGAAAAGGGGGCCGTCTTTGTGCCGGGTATTTTGGATGGAATATTTGGAGAAAAGGAATTGATGTCTGACCAAATACATCCCAATGCAGCCGGATATAAACGGGTGGCAGATAAAGTATATAAGTATATTAAAGATTACTTGTAGATAAACTTTTGTTGTTTCGGTGCAAGGTTTTTAAAGGCCTTGCGCCGGTTTTTTTTTTTTTGATAAATTTTGTTTATGAACAAAATTTATCAAAAAAGGAACCAAGGAATAAAATGCTTGCAAAACGCAAACTAGGGGGCTTTACGCTTGTTGAACTGTTGATAGTAGTGTTGATTATTGGCATTCTGGCTGCTATTGCTTTGCCGCAATATGAAATGGCCGTTACTAAATCACGCGTTAGTACTATGCTCCCATTTATGCGGCGGTTTTACGATGCATTAGCTGTCTATAAATTAGAGAATGGGAGTTATTGTACCAGTACCCATGAGTATCCTAGTTTAGATATTCTGGGTATTGCTTGGCCGGATGGAAGCAGGCAGGGGTGGGAATGGGAAGATGAAAACTGGTATTGTTTCCCGAATGAAGAGTGTAGTGGTTATGTGTGGTGTTCAATTAAATGGTTGGACACGAAGGAGGATTTGGGAATTTACCTATATCAGCCCGATGATACTATTTATCCAGACCTAGCCGGGAAAAGAACCTGTTATGCTTTGTCTAATGATGAGAAAGCGGTTCGTGTTTGTAAAGCATTAGGTGGAAAGTTGATTTCTGGTACAAATGAATATGAGTTTTAAAAAATACCAAGCCCCCGTTTCAAATGAAGGCTTTATTTAAAACAATTCAGAATATATGTCTGAAGTTTATCATTGCTCTTTACCGCAGCACTTTTCATACTTCTTGGCGTTTTGATAGTTAAGAAATATGGGGCACAGGAGGTACACTGTGCCAAATATTAGGCCAGAGCTAGTCTGAATTTAATTTAGAAAGGGACTATTCAAAGGATTTTTCTTTTTGTCTTTACTTAGCATTAGATGATATCTACTTAAGGTATTGAAAGGAAAGATTTTGTTTATTATACTTTATAGTGTAAAGGGAGAAATCTCTTTTCGTTATATTTTTTATGTAGGGGAGGCTTATGTATTTTTTAAAGAAGAAAGCCTTTACATTGGCAGAATTGTTGGTTGTCGTCATCGTTTTGGGTGTATTGGCTGCAATTGCTGCCCCTAAGTTTTCACGTGTATTAGAAACACGAAAAACTACAGAGGCAGAGAATATTTTTGCGGCCGTACGTACAGAGCAGGAAAACCGCTGTGTGTTTGGAAAGAGCTATTCTGTAGATAAAACTCAACTGGCTATGCTTAGTGATGCTGATAGCAGCAGTAATTATACCTATGGCTTAACTGAGCAGGGTATAACCGCTGCTTCTGCCAAAGGTTATGCACTGAAGATGCTCTCTTATAAGGATGGGGAAATCTGTTGTGAAGGGGAATATTGCTCCAGCTTAAATAAACAATATCCTCTTTGTTCTTCCTTAACGGTACCAACGGATGAGTGTGCCAGTACTGAGGCGGTAACTGTGCCTGAGCCGGAACCGGAACCCGAACCAGAACCTGCCCCAGTCTATGAGTGCGATATAAATGCTAGACCAATAACATCGCAGTTTTGTGGCACGCGCTGTGGGCGCCAGAGCCGTGAGATATCTTGTGATACTTCTACTGGACAATGGAAGACAGGCCCTTGGGGTGCTTGTGAAGATTCCTCTGCCGCAGAGTGTGATTTTCCGTCTGTAGATTGGTCCGGAGGAATTCTGTGTTCTTCAGGGACTAGTTGGAGCAAAATCCTGACGGGGAAGGCTACAGTTCCTAATGATTTTCAACTTAAAACCTATTCTAACACTATCATAAGTGAGACTGTAACAGTGGATGATGTGGAGAGGGTTTCTGCTACAAGAAAACCTGTTGTCTCAATAGCATCTTTAAATTCAAACCGTTCAGGCCGTATTTGTAACAGTAAGTGCCAATGGGAAAATATGAGCTGCCCTGATGATCCGGATGGAAATGTAGAAATCGTTGATTCTGACGATGATGTTGAAGATGAGATTATCTCTCCTGGAACTGGTAGTGGCAGCAGCGGCGGTGGCGGCGGCGGTGGTGGCGGCGGCGACCTTTTAATTGATAATCCAGGTACCGATTGCAAGGCTGGATTTGGCCATCTGACAGATGATCTTGGTGCTGTAGTTGGATCTTACTCGACAGACTGCAGTGGAAATATCAGTAACGTGTTTATGTATCAGAATTCTTTGAGATAAAATGTTCTTATTATCAAAACTCCCCGACTGTTTGGTCGGGGAGTTTTTAATTATTGGTCTTTGCCACAGCACTTTTTATATTTCTTGCCGCTGCCGCACGGGCAAGGGTCGTTGCGCCCAATGCGCGGCCCCTCGTGCACGACAGTTTCCACCTTGGGCACGCCGCCGGCTTGTTCGGCCTTGAGCTCGGCTTCGTGGGCTTTCATCCATTTTTTCATTTGGCGGATGCTTTTAAAATCCACCCCGTCTTTTTCCATACGTTTGGCAATATCTATAAAACGCTGTTTAATTTGCGGGTCTTTGAGTTTGTTCTTAATCATACCCGGCAAAGAGTCTATCTCACGCTCAATACGCTGTTCAATACTCTCTTTTTGGGGTTTTTGATCCGCTTTTTGCGTTTCGGCAACAGTTGCCTGAGCCGGCTGCGTTGTTTCTTCAGCGGTTTTCTTTTTAAACGGATTCCACATACAATTTAAAACTCCTTAAACAAATTAGTGAAGTAAGTTCTCTACGAAATTTTTGATAATTTCGGCTTTTTCAAAGTAATGTTTGCTGCGCGGAACTACCAAGCGGTTGGGGTGCTTTTCCCAAATTTTGAGGATTTTATCGTCAATTTCAAACGCCTGTTGTAATGTTTCCGTGCGCACATTGGTGGCTTGATAGAAATCTTTTTCCGGCGGAGGGGAGAGGTGAATGACCGCATCGTAGCGGGCAAGTTCCGCCTCCAAACTGCTGTTCATTGCTTTAAAGAAATCTTCCGGTCCTTTGGGCCAATAAACAGCGCCGTCAATAGAGCCGCGGTCACACACAACCAGCGGTGCAGAAGAGGTAACATCGGCCAGCTGTTCCAGCTGGTGTACGGTATAAAAAATAATGCGCTGGGCGTGTTCAATATGCAGCGGGCTGTTGTCTTTGCGCGGGAAACCGCCGCTATAAATCAATGTAGCCGCTTCCTGTACTAACTCTATTTTGTTGCCGAACGTTTCCTTTAAAATGGACAACGCCGTAGTTTTGCCGCCGCTGGGGCCGCCGGTTAAAACGATTTTCTTTTTGCTCATTTGTTCTCCTCCTGAGGAAGAAGAGTTTCTATAAAGTCTTTAATGATGCCCGCCTTTTGGAAGAAATGGTCCATAGAGGGCAACACCATACGGTTGGGATGTTTTTCCCAAATTTTTAAAATCTTGCGGTCAATACGAGAAGCCTCCTCCAGCGTTTCGGTGCGTACGCGGGTGGACTGGTAAAACTCTGCCTTCAGCGGAGGGGAAAGGTGAATGACCGCATCATAGCGGGCAATCTGTTCATCCAGCGTGGTGCCCATATGGGCAAAAAAGTCGTCTATCCCTTCCGGCCAATAGACGGCGGCGTCTACGGTGCCGCGGTCGCACACAATCAGCTCAGCCGAGGTGGTTTGCATAGCCAGGCTTTCCATTTGCTGGGTGGCGTAGAAAATAATACGCTGGGCGGCGTGTACGTGCTCCACACTGCCGTCTTTGCGCGGGAAACCGCCGCTGAAAATCATCGTAGCCGCTTCCGGCACTACTTCTATTCTGTTGCCAAACGTTTCTTTAAGCACCGAGAGGGCCGTGGTTTTTCCGCCGTTAGGACCTCCGGTAATGGCAATGCGTTTTGTCATTGGGCCTCCTGCGTGTCTTCGGCATTTTGCGCCGGCGGTAAGGCTTTGGCCAGCGCTTCATTTAAAGCTTGCATATAAAGCTCTTTTACTTCTTCAAAGTCTTCCCGCTGCTCTTTAGGCACTGAGCGCAGCGCCGAGTTGCGGTTCTTCATCTTTAAAAAGTCTATAAATTTATTGTTCTGTTTGATACGGAAATCCAAATGCGGCCCGGTAGAAAGCCCGGTGCTTCCCACATAGGCAATGGTATCACCTTGAGTTACTTTCGTCCCTTTTTTGGTCTTTTTGGCAAAGCGGCTTAAATGCCCGTAGGAAGTAACGTAATTGTTGGCGTGGCGCACTTCCACATAATTGCCAAAGCCGCCTTTTTTGCCAGCAAAAGTAACTACGCCGTCCGCCACCACTTGCACCGGGGTACCGGTGGGGGCGGCATAGTCTATGCCCAAATGCGGGCGGCGGATACGCAAAATGGGGTGCATGCGGTTGGGATTAAAACGGGAAGAAATGCGTACCCCGCGGAAACTGATGGGGGATTTTAAGAACATTTTTTTGGTAATCTTGCCCGTTTTGTCAAAGAATTCATCGTTGTAATAAAAAGCGTAGTTTTCGCCGGTTACCTGGCCTTTGTACATAGCCGCCACCAGGTCTTGGCCGGTAATGACGCCGTCGCGGGTGTAATGCTCTTCCCACACGGCGGCAAATTGGTCGCCGTTGCGGGTTTCGGTGTTAAAGTCTATATTCCAAGAGAAAGCGTCCGTCAAATCTACAATGAGCGGGACGGTTACATCGTCTTTAAGCATGGATTCAAACAGGGAATTTTGAATTTCCCCTGCGGTACTTTTGACGCGGGTTAAAATTTCTACGTCGGATTTGCCTGCCACCAGCTGTCCGCCGGCGTCTGCCACGAAATAGCGCGTCAGCCCCTGGTTTAACAACAGCATGGCAAACTGCCCGTTGGTGGTGGTGGAAATGGAATATTCATCGTCCGGTTGCAGCTTGCGGGTATCGGTTACGGAATTTAATTTATCTACAATTTCAGATACTTCGCGGTTATCTAATCCCGCTTCCTGCAAGGCCACATAAATGGGTTTTTGTTTTACGGTAAAATCGGTAACGTGTATTTCTTTTTCGCGGGAATTGACCAGCTCACGCTGGTTTTTATCGCGCGTAACGGCTATGGTCAGCACGGTGGTCAGCACAATGACCGCCAGCGTCAGCGAATAGAACATCAGGTCGTGATAGCGGCGGTAATGGCGGTTAAAAAAAGCAATCAATTTCTGGTACATAAGCACACAAAGGCGGCCGGATTTTTTCTCCGGCCGCCTGTTTCGTTCGTTATTTTTGGTCTTTTAAGAAAGAGCACAACGCAATGGCGTTGAGTTTGACTTTCGGGTCATCGGCGCGGGAAGGCAAGATGACCGGTATGGTCGGCCCCACCAAAATGGCGGCCGCTTCCATATGATCGCCAAAGAAAGCCAGCGCTTTGTAAAGCGGATTGGCCGCGTCCAGGTCCGGCAGCATTAAAATATCGGCGTCTCCGGCTACTTGTTTGCCCGTAATGCCTTTTTCAGCTGCTTTTTGGGCAGAGAGAGAAATGTACAAATCATACGGCCCTTCCACCGTGCAGCCCGTGATTTTGCCCTCGGCATTCATCTGGGCCAGCGCCGCCGCTTCCACGGTGCTGGGGATTTTTTCGTTCACTTTTTCCACCGGGCAAACGCAGGATACTTTGGGGTGTTCCAAGCCCAGTTTGTGCATCGTGTTGACGGCGTTTTGAATAATTTTGGCTTTTTGTTCTAGCGTAGGCGCGATGACGACGGCGGAGTCAGTTACGGCAAAAGGCTTTTTGTATTTAGGCGTGCTGAACAGCACAAAGTGAGACAGAAGCGCCCCTTCCGGCACCAGGTGTGCCTCTTTATTTAAGATGGCTTTCATATAATACTTGGTGTCCACCAACCCTTTAATCAAGAAATCGCCTTTGCCGGCTAAAATCTGGTCCACCGCCAGTTTGCACATGGTGGGTACGTCTTCACAGTCAATAAATTCAAATTTATCTTCTTTCAGGCCGGCCGCTTTGACCATTTCTTTTACTTGGGCCATAGGGCCGATTAAAATGCCGTGGGAGATAAGGCCGTTGTCGTCGGCCATTTTAATGGCTTGCAATGCTTCTGCATTGTTGGCGCCGGGTACAACTACGCGGTTTGATTTGCCTTTTACCTGATTAATCAGGTCTTGAAAACTATTAAACTTCATATTTGCAGCTCCTTAAGAATAATGTTTAACCATAGAGGGGTTTTCCAAAGCGCGGCGGGCCGCGTCGCGCAAGGCGTCTTTTTCTTCACTGCCCGGGAATACATAAATAGGGGCTATCCAGCCCACCTGCCGGGCAATTTCGTGCGGGATATATTTGCTGTGCATCAGCCCTCCCGTAAGGGCGATAAAATCCACTTTTCCTTCCAACACTACGGCCTGCGCACCGATTTCTTTGGACATCTGGTATATCATAGCGTCTAAAGCTTCTTTGGCTTTTTCGCGGGTGCAGCAAATTAAAGAGCCCGGGCGTTTCTTGCCGTTTTGTATAAATTCTTCCAGCTCTTTGACGTCGTATGTGCCGGTGTAGGCGGCCAGACCGCCTTTGCCGCGCATTTTGAGGCGGATATCTTTTTGTGTGTATTTGCCGGAAAAGCACATGGCAGTCAATCCGGCGCAGGGCACAGTGCCGCTGCGCTGCGGGGTCATAGGGCCTTCCCCTTCGTAGCCGTTGCTGACATCTACCACTTTGCCTTTACGGTGCGCCCCGATGGAGATGCCGCCCCCGCCGTGGCAAACAATGCAGTTGACTTTCTCGTATATTGTGCCCTGTTTCTCGGCAATCAAACGGGCTACGCGCTTTTGGCTTAAAGCGTGAAAAATGGAAATGCGCGGGTTTTCCGGCATACCGCTGTAGCGCGCCAAGGGTTGTAGCTCGTCAATAACCACCGGGTTAGCAATAAAGCTGGGGCATTTGGCGTATTTGGCAATTTCGCGCGCCAAAATGCCGCCCAAATTGCACGGATGAATGCCGCCGTAGCGGCCGGTTTCCAAATCGGAGACCATTTGGTCGTTGACTTCATATACGCCGCCTGCCACGGAGCGGATAAACCCGCCGCGCCCGATGACGGCGTCAATCTCTTTAAGGGGTACTTTGTGGTCTATCAGGTAGTCTAAAATCAGTTTTTTGCGAAGAGGCAACTGCTCAGTTACATTTTTTCCTTCGTAGGGTTCCAGGTCGGTTAAAGAATAGCGCACGGTTACTTCAAAGACGGGTTTATTGCCCCGGTAGTAACCGATGTCGTCTGAAGTAGAGCCCGGATTGATGACCAAAATGTTGGGTTGCATAGAAACGGCGCCTCTTTGTTTTCTATATTCTAACATTTTACGCGCTCTTGCGCCTGCCGGGCCCAGTGCGCGGGCTCTTTTTTTGATTTTGCCTAAAATATCCTTCGGGTCAATGGGTAGGGTCATAGGGCTTCTCCTGTAAATGGCCGTGGACGTAGAACGCAAAGTTTTTGATAAAAAACAAATCGTTTTTGGACAAATTGCTTTTGCGCAGCAAAATGCGCATAATTTCTTTACGCTGGTCCGGAGTGCAATCGTATTTAAAGCCGCTGGCCTGCATCAGGCTTTCTAGCTCTTCCACCACCCGCTCCGTTTCGGCAAAAGTGGCTTTGATGTTTTTGGGCTCTTTATGCGGCAGCGGCTGGCTTTGGCGGGCCAGCTCGTAGCAGGTTAAAATAACGGCCTGCGCTAAATTGACGGAGGGCTGCTTGGCGGTGGTGGGAATATGGAGCACCGCGCCGCACAGCTCTATATCTTCGTTGGAAAGGCCCGTTTTTTCGTTGCCAAACACCAGCGCTGTTTTCCCTTCCGGCTGGGTTTGCAGCCAATCTGGCAAATGCGGCAGGGTAACAAAATTTTGGTTTAAGCGGCGGTTGCGCAAAGCAGATGTAGCTAAAGAGAGCGGACAGTCTGCCAGCGCCTGCGGCAAGGTGTCAAAAATACGGGCCTTTTTTAAAATATCCTGTGCCCCCACCGCGCTCACGGCGTCTTGGAAAGCAACGGTAAAAGGGTCCACCAGGCGCAGCTCAGAGAGGCCAAAATTCGCCATCGCCCGCGCGGCGGCCCCGATATTGTTGGGGTCGCGCGGGCGAACGAGAATAACAACAAAGGGGCGGGTCATCGGGCTAAAGCCTCTCCAATAGCTTCGCTGACCGTTGGGTGCGGGAAAATGACCTGCTGTAATTGCTCTGCCGTAAATCCCGCTTGCAGCGCTACAGTAAAAGCGCTGATAATTTCCGAAGCGTTCGGCCCTGCCAGCGTGGCCCCCAACAGGCGGCCGGTATTTTTATCACTAATGATTTCTACAAATCCTTCCGGAGCGGCCATTGTCAGCGCGCGTCCGTTGGCCAGCATAAACACTTTCTGGGCTTTTACTTCCAGCCCTTGCGCTTGAGCCTGCGCGCGGGTTAGGCCCACGCCGGCCACTTCCGGCACAGTATAGACGGCATTGGGCACCCATTCATTATGATAGGTTTGGCTTTTGCCACAAATGTTATGCGCCGCCACCACCCCCTGGCGCGTGCCGGCGTGGGCCAACAGCGCCAACCCGGTTACGTCCCCGGCGGCGTAAATATGGTCTTTTACCTGCAGAGTGCGGGGGTTGACGCCCACAATGCCCTTGCGGTTCCATTCCAGACCAATACTTTCCAGATGTAAATCCGCCAAATTGCATTGGCGCCCAATGGCAACCAATACGGCCTCAGCCTCCAGCGTGCCGCTTTGGTCCAGGGTTAAAACGGCTTTGTCTGCTTCGGTGTGGGCGTCGGTTACGCTTTTGCCCAGCCACAAGGTAACGCCGTGCTTTTGCAGGCTTTGGGCAATCAGGCGTGAAACAGCTTCGTCCATATTGGGCAGCAGGCGCGGCTGCATTTCCACCAGGTGCACTTCTACGCCTAGAGAAGACATCAGCGTGGCAAACTCACAGCCGATGGCCCCTCCGCCCACAATCACCAACCGTTTGGGCAGCTGCGGGATTTGGAAAATGGTGCTGTTGTCATATACGCGGTCTTTTATTTTGTCAAACGGGGGCGGTACAAATGCCGTACTGCCGGCGGCGATGATAATAGAGTCAAAAGAGAGCTCTTGGCTTTGGTCTTTTTGCGTTATATGCAGGGTGTGTGCGTCTTTAAAAGAGGCCACCCCCTCTATATACTGTATTTTAGCCTGGCGAAACATAGCCAAAATGCCGGCGGCCAGTTTTTGGCTGACCAGTTGCTGGCGTTTTTGAATTTTGGGCCAATCCAGCGCTTTTAAAATTTGCTCTGCGGCGGGGGCGGCCGTTTCCTGACACAAGGCGGCGATATCGCGCACCGCATCAAAGCGGTGGGCTGCGTCTAAAAGAGATTTAGATGGAATGCACCCGCTGTGCAGGCATACCCCGCCGGCGAGGGCTTTTTCCACTACCGTTACTTCCGCACCCAGTTTGGCGGCGGCCAACGCCGCGGGATAGCCGGCTGGCCCGGCCCCGATGACGGCTATTTTGAGGGACATAGATTCTCCATATATGTTATAAAAGGTATATTTTCTTGTATTCTACCATTAAAAACAGCAGGAAAAAACATATAATTAAATTATGCCGCAAAATCAAAAACCTTCCTACTTGGGCCACCGCCAACGCATACGGGAAAAGTTCGCCGCGGGCGGGCTGGATCATTTTTTGGATCACGAAACGCTGGAGCTGTTGCTGACTTATTGCATCGCCCGGCGTGACACTAAGCCTACGGCTTGGGCGCTGGTGCGGCGGTTTGGCAGTTTGTCTGCGGTGTTGGACGCGCCGGTAGAAGAGTTGTGCCGTATTGACGGCATAGGCGTGCAAAGCGCGCAATTTTTGAAACTCATCCGAGCGGTATTTAAAAAATATTCATTGGAAGAAGTGAAACAAAAAATTACGGTGCGCACGCCCGAGCAGGTGCTGGAGTATTGCAAGGCTTCTCTGGCAGGCAATGCAGATGAATGTTTAGAGTTGATTTTTCTGTCCGTGCGAAACACAATTATCGGCACGGAAATTGTATCACAGGGCAGTTTGGACCGTGTCAGCGTTTCTCCGCGCAAAATTGTGGAGCGGGCTTTGGCTGCTAAAGCGGCGGCGTTGATTTTGGTGCACAATCATCCGTCCGGCGATCCCACCCCTTCTATGGAAGATGTGGTATTAACCAAAGAAGTAGCCCGCGCCGCTGCTTTGTTGGGTATTACTGTGCACGACCATATTATTATTGGCAAAGGCGCGCATTACAGTTTAAAGGCCAATGGGAAAATATAATGAACGTACTCAAAGAAGTGTTAAAAAACCAAGTATATCCGGCTATGGGCTGTACAGAGCCCGTATCCGTGGCACTGTGCGGAGCGTATGCGGCACAGCTTTTGGCCCAGCCTGTTACACAGGCAGTTTTTCGTTTGGATCCCGGCACGTATAAAAACGGCTGCGGGGTGCGTATTCCAAATACAGACGGAGAGAAAGGCAATTTGCTGGCGGCGGCTTTGGGGCTTTTGATCGCCCGTCCGCAGCTGCAGATGGAAATTCTATCCGGCGCAGACGCAACTCTTTTGGCGCAAGCCAAAGAGCTGGTGGCGCAGAAAAAAGTGCACTTGGAAGTAGCTCCGCAGCAACACGGCTTTTATATAGAAGCGGATGTGCGCGGTCAAAACGGTGCGCGCGTGCAATGCATTATTGCGGGCAGCCATACAGATGTGGTGTTTTTGGCTAAAGAAGGTCAAATTATCAAAGACCTGCGCCGGAAGGAAGAAAAATCTTCCGCTTCCAGCGCCGCTTTTAAAGAGGAACTTAAAAAAGCCAAACTGGCTGACTTGGTGGCTTGGGCCGAAGCGGCGGACGCGCAGGATTTAGCCTATATTAAACAAGGCGTAGAAATGAACTTGAAAGCGGCGCAGTGGGGGCAGGCGCTGCATAAAGTGGGATTTTATATAAAGGAGCTGGTGCGCAAAAACTTGCTGCAGATGGATTTGCTCTCTTCCACTAAAATTTTGACCGCCTGCGCCGCAGACGCGCGTATGGACGGGCAGCCGGTGGCGGTGATGAGCAGCGGCGAGTCCGGCAACCAGGGAGTAGTGACCATTTTGGTCCCCTGGAAAGTGGGGCAGGAAATGCACGTGCCGGAAGAAACCATACTTAAAAGTATTGCCCTTTCCCATTTGTTAAACGGCTATGTCAAAGTATTTACCGGGGAGCTGGCCCCCATTTGCGGCTGTGCTATTGCCGCGGGAGTGGGGGCGGCGGCCGCGATTGTGTATCAACAGCGCGGGGCCAATATAGCGGCTATGACGCTGGCTATCAATAACATCATCAGCGATATTGGCGGTATGCTTTGCGACGGGGCCAAAAGCGGCTGCGCGCTTAAAGTGGTCAGCTCTACAGACGCCGCCATCCGCGCCGCATTTATGGGGATACACGACTACGGCATTACCGAGGTGGAAGGCTTTGTGGGCAAAAGCGCCGAAGAAACCATACAAAACCTGGGCAGTATTTCTACTGTAGGTATGAGCGCGGTGGACCCGATGATTGTGGATATTATGGAAGAAAAACTGAAATAGTTTTTCTTCGGCAATTAAATCCCCGCGGCAGAACGCGGGGATTTTTGTGCTCAGAAAAAGAGTTTTTGTTTCTGACGAAAAAGAGGTTTTTTGAATTGAGCCGACAAAAAACCCCGCTCCAAAGAGCGGGGTTTTTGTTGTAGAAAAACTTAGTTGGCTTCCGGCACGTGTTTGTATTTAAATACAAAGGCAAACACCACCGCCACCACCAATGCGTATCCGGCAAAAATAAACCAAGAAGTGGACCAGCCCGAAGCAATCGCTTGGGACACGTCAGGCGGATATACCTGCCCCTGGGCCAGCATACCGTGCACGGAGGTATAGGCGTTGGTAGGTGCATTGACAAAGTGGTCAATAATTTTCTGCGCGCCCAACATACCAATGGTGGCGCCTACGCCGTTGGTCATCAGCATAAACAGGCCCTGCGCACTGGAGCGGATAGATACGTCGGTTTCTTTTTCCACAAACAAGGATCCGGACACGTTGAAGAAATCAAACGCCACGCCGTACACAATCATAGACAGCACCAGCAGGGAAATGCCTACAAACGTAACCGGGTTGCCTACGCCAAACAGCCCAAAGCGCAGCACCCAGGCAAACATACTGATCAGCATTACTTTCTTAATACCGAAGCGTTTTAAGAAGAACGGAATGAGCAAAATACAGAACGTTTCAGAAAGCTGGGAGAGCGAAATCAGCGCGTTGGCATTGCTGGCGCCCCAGCTGCCGGCCATACCCGCCAAAGAGTTATAGCTGTGAATAAACGGGTTGGCATAGCCGTTGGTAATCTGCAGGCAGCTGCCCAAAAGCATAGAGAAAATGAAGAAAATGGCCATTTTCTTTTCTTTGAACAGTTTAAAAGCGTTTAAGCCAAGCGCCTCAGAGAAGGATTTTTTGTTGCCGCCGGTGCAGACCGGGCAGTCGGGCAAGGTAAAGCTGTACAGACCCAGCACTACACCTAAAATACCGGAGAGATACCATTGGGCAAATGTGTTTTGAAATCCCGTAAAGTTGGACACCAGCATCGTGCAGATGAAGCCGATGGTGCCCCAAATGCGGATAGGGGGGAAAGCGCGCACCGGGTCCAAATTCACTTTATGCAAAGCGGTGTAAGCCACAGAATTGGACAAAGCGATTGTGGGCATATATAAGGCTACGCTAAGCAAATAGAAAGTATAAATGTAGCCGAAGCTCACGGGCGTTTGGGATCCAAAGTAGGCCGCGCCCATCATAAATACGCCAGCCAGCAAATGGCACAGGCCCAGCATTTTTTGGGCGGGCAGCCAGCGGTCGGCCAAAATGCCGATGACGGCAGGCATAAACAAAGACACAAAGCCCTGCGTGGCGTAGAACAAACCAATGTGCTGCGCCTGCCCCACGTTGGCTAAGAAAGCCCCCATGGAGGTTAGATAAGCTCCCCAAACGGCATACTGGAGGAAGTTCATAACAATTAAGCGGAATTTCATGTTCATAAGCGTTTATGCAGTAACGGACGGCTTCTGTACGATTCTCCGTATATAAGTTGGTCTTGCTTTCGGTCGGCGGCAGTAGGGCCGCTTCCAAAACCTATTGTACAAAAAATATATAATATGTGTACGTGATGCGCGGTCCAAGCGCCCGCGCGGGGAGGACATATGGCAGATTACAGTTTTGACGTAGTCAGCAAGGTGGATATGAACGTGATTGCCGAGGCGGTCAGCGCCGCCGGCAAAGAGATTGCCAACCGGTACGATTTTAAGGGAACCAATTCCAACATTGAACTTAATGACAAAGAAAACGAATTAAAGCTTACTTCTTCCGATGAATATAAAGTGGGCGCGTTGCGCGATGTGCTTTTTACGCGCCTGGCCAAACGCGGCGTAGCGCTGAAAAATTTGACGCAGGGCAAGGTGGAAGCCGCCCTGGGCGGCAACGCCAAACAAAGCATTAAAATACAGCAGGGTATCCCATCCGATAAAGCCAGAGAAATCTCCCGTTGTATCAAAGACGCCAAACTGAAAGTGGCGGCCTCTATCCAGGGCGACCAGCTGCGCGTGTCTTCTAAGTCTAAAGACGAACTGCAGGCCACCCAGGCGCTTTTGCGGGAAAAAGACTTTGGGTTGGATTTGCAATTTACTAATTACAGATAGGAGTAGCTATGAAAAAACTGCTTGTTGCCTTTGTGTTTGCGTTTGTCTGCGTGCCGGCATTTGCCGCGCAGGACGCTACACTTAATTTTTATCAACGCCAAGCCCTAATGAAAGGGGAAAACACCCGCGCAGACCGCGCTTTTGCCGCTGCGCTGGCGGAGCAAACGGGTTTGTGGATGAAGCAAAACCCACAAAGCCCCGAACTGAAAACCGCCCTGCTGATGCAGGCAGACTATTATCTGCGCGCCGGAGAGGACGCGCAAGGGCTGGTGGCCTTGTACCAGGTGCGCTTTTATTTCCCGTCGGCGCAGGACCTGACGCTATTGTCTTCTAACGTAGAGCAGGCTATGGAGAAAATCAAACGCTCCCAAAAAGGCCAAGCCTTAAAGGTGCTGGCTGTAAATACCGACGGTATGAACCGCCAACAGCAGCAGGCAGCTTTGCTGGAGGCGTTGGTCAAAGCCAATTTGCCGGGCACTTATCAGCCGGTCAATGAATTGTTTAATTCCTTTTTTACTGCGTATCCAAAATATGCGGCGCTGGATAAAATGATACTGTTGCAAGGGGACTGGCACCGCCAGAACGAGAACTATTTGGCGGCGGTGGCGGCGTATAAATACGTCAATGAAATGTTCCCCAATACTGCTTATAAAGCCGCCAGCCTGCGTATGACCGCAGACGTCTATTCCGGCGATTTGGAAGATTACGATACCGCTACGGCCATTTATAATCAGGTACTCAAACAATACCCGGATTCCAACGAAATTGGCGTGGTCTATAAACACTTGGCTGTAATGGAAGAGAACCGCAAAGACTATGCCGCGGCGGCCGCTTATTATGAAAAAGCAATTCAAGATTTGGGCTCCCGCCCCGCCGCTTATGAGGCCTGGCGCGGTAAAGCCGACGTGCAGGTAAAGAACAAAGACTACCAGGGCGCTTATGAAACGCTGCTTAAAGCGGCGCAGCTGTTTGCTTCTGATGAAAATAAAGCGGTGGAAGCACTGACTGAAGCGGCGGAAATTGCCCAGCGCCGTCTGAAAAACCCAGCCCTGCGCGCCGCAGCTTTAGAAAAAATTATGCTCTCTTATTCCAAAACGCAGACCGCGCCGCAGGTGCTCTATAACTTGGGGGAAACCTACGAAAAGCTGGGCCGCACCGCCCCGGCGATAGAAACGTATAAACGGCTGATTATCAATTATCCTACGGATAAATATGCCTCCCGCGCACAGAGCCGTTTGTCCCGCTTAGAGAAATAAACTGAGTTTGTTTGACAAAAACCGCGCTTAATTAAAGCGCGGTTTTTTTGTGCCCCGATTTGGGACGAAAAAAGCCTTAAACAGTGCCACATTGTCATTTGCATATGTTTTTTGTGTTTCAATTTGAGGGAGCAATACCTTATCCTAAGGCGCCGGGTCGTAAGCACTCTAGTTTTTGTGCCCCGCTTGGGGGGAAAAATAGCGGCTGCGGACTCATTGGCCCCCGGCTCTGGCACGGCTTTTGGGCCCCGGGGCAAATGGCCTGGGTACCTGCAGAGCAGATAGTTGGGGGTGTTCTGAGCAAGAGACGCACGGTTTTGAGGCAAAAAATGCGCACAACGAAACGCACCGGACAGGGACTTTATCCACACGCCCTTGGCTTTAGGCAAAAAATGCGCGCAACGAAACGCCGGGTATTTTAGACGGAAGCAGACACGCTGTGTGCAGGCGGCAGTCTTTGGGGATTAGCGGCGGTTTTGGTAAAATATACTTATGGAACTTTTAGCGCAAGTATGGGACGTTTTCCTGCATTTAGACGTACATTTAAACGCTTGGGCAGGCACCTTGGGCCCGTGGTTGTATGTGGTGCTGTTTGCCGTGGTGTTTTGTGAGACGGGCCTGGTGGTGACCCCTTTTCTGCCTGGGGATTCGCTGCTCTTTGCTGCGGGGGCGTTGGCCTCGCGTGCGGGCAGCCCGATTGATTTATGGGTTTTAATTCCAGTTATTTTTGTTTCTGCTGTGCTGGGAGACAGCGCCAACTACGAAATAGGCAAATGGCTGGGCCCCAAAGTGTTTAACCGCAAAGACAGCTGGCTTTTAAACCAAGACCATTTGCATAAGGCCCACGCTTTTTATGAAAAGTACGGCGGCAAGACGATTATTTTGGCGCGTTTTATCCCCATTATTCGCACTTTTGCCCCATTTGTGGCGGGCATTGGTAAAATGACCTACTGGCACTTTATTTCTTACAATATCATCGGAGCCGCTTTGTGGGTGGTGCTGTTCTGCCTTGGCGGTTATTGGTTTGCGGATTTGCCGCTGGTGCAAAATCATTTCCATTATGTCATTGTGGCTATTATTGTGATATCGGTGCTGCCGGCGGTGTATGAAGTGTGGGCCGAACGCAGAAAAAGCCGAAAGAAATTGTGAAACTAGAATGTAAGTTTTGAAGAAATATCATTGTATAGCAAGAACAAAACAAACAGATGTTGCCTTATATTAGTGCGTGCCTAGTACGCAGATGTTACGCAATATCTGCTTGAAATAGGAAGATATCTACTAGAGTTCATTCTTTCAGATAAAGGCCAAAATTAAGTATGAAGAATATAATTAACACAATTTTTAATGAGGATGTTCTAAAAGGAATATATAAAATTCCAGATCGTAGTTTGGATTTGATAATTGCTGACCCCCCGTATTGTTTAGGAAAAGATTATGGAAATAATTCCGATAAGATGAGCCCAAATGAGTATTTGAAATGGTCTTATCTCTGGATAGATGCTGTTATCCCAAAAATGAAGGAGACTGGGAATTTTTATATATTTCTCACTTGGAAATATAGCCCAGAGATTTTTTCATATATTAAGCAAAAGCTAATTATGATTAATGAAATTATTTGGGATAGGAAAGTGCCAAGTATGGGGGGAAGTACTAGATCTTTTACTTCAGTACATGATACAATAGGTTTTTTTGCTAAGACTAAAAAATATTTTTTTGATTTAGATGCAGTTAGGATCCCTTATGATCAAGAAACTAAAAAAGCACGGACACGTTCTATTTTTGTTGGTAAAAAGTGGCTTGAGATAGGATATAATCCTAAGGATTTGTGGTCTATAGCTAGAATTCACGCTCAAGCACCAGAGCGAGAAAAACATCCCACGCAAAAACCTCTGGAATTGATAGATAGAATGGTCTTATCAAGCTCGCCCGAGGGGGGGCTGGTTTTTGATCCATTTATGGGTAGCGGAACAACAGCGATTTCTTGCATTAATAATAATAGAAAATTCGTTGGATTTGAGTTAAATCCAAATTATTGTAAGCTGATTCAAAATAGAATCTCAAAAATAAAAAAAGCTAATTTGTAAGACTTTTTTCAGCCCGCAAAATAATAGTTTTTGAATTTTTTTCTAATAAATTCAAAAATTCAGTTCTTGTACGATACTGCGGCAAATGCTTATAAAAGGCTTGAATTTTGTCATTCCTAGGATTAACATAGATCGGCAGAAACTGTGGGGAAAAAACTTCCAGGTATTCTTTATCAAAAGAGATATTGACATTTTTGAAATGAATTCCAAAACAAGCATAGTATAGTCTGTAATCATTGTTGAGATTATATTCTGTATATAACTTTTCAACAGCAGCAATGTCATTCTTTGTTTCTTTGCCTTGAGCGTTATGTGCTTTGATGTTTACATAATACTTTTTACCATTTGAATCCGTAATTATACAATCATGTAATGAAGTATCGGGTACATCAAAATTTACATCTGCAATTGCGAGTTTATGAGCATAAACTTTGCTTTGTTGATTAATTACTTGTTCTACAAGCCACGAAATAGATCTAGTATGGGGTTTTAATCCGTAAGGTAATAATGTTTCATTTAAAATGGAGAAATGCGGTAAAATATCAATCAACTTTTTATAAAAGTCTCTAATAAAAGAAATTTCAGCTATTATGTTAGATATTTCTGGATTCATCATATATTCTCCTTGAATAGGAAGTGATAGATTTTCGTCACTCTTTTTATCTAGAAAAATAATTTCAATTCTTTAACAGCATATCTATTTCTTATTGTATATTTAAGACTTCTCTTCTTCCACCGGCAGTTCCACCGGCAGTTTGCCCTGCGGTTTTATGTTGCCTAAAATAATATTCGCCGCTGTTTGCAATACATATTTATTTAACCCATAAGTAGCCAACACAGTATCGGCCTCTGGATAGCTGGGGATATCATAAGGGCTCATTGTAGAAATAAACACATTGCGCGGATATTCTTTAAACAAAGCGTTAATCGTATTTTTCTGATTGATATTTGTTTTGTCTGCCCATTGCAGACTGGTAACCACCAACAAGTCCGCTCCATCTGCGCATTCGCGCGCGCGGCGGGCGTCTATGGCGCGCGGTGTCAAAGCGGCGTTATAGCTGCGCACGTGCCAACCTTTTTCTAAAAACGGGCGGGAAAAGCTCATTAACTGGTCTGCAAAACGTGAGGGGGCAAAAAATACTGCACATACGGTGGGGCTGGCCCCGCGTTGCACTTGCGGGTTAAAAGGAAGAAGCTGGGCTCGGTCCCGCACCAAGGTGACGGCCTGGTCGCTAATTTTTTCCAGTTCGGCACGGTAAGCTTTGTCTATGGGGGCAGGTTCCGGCCGAGGGCCGTTTAAAAGGCCCAACTCTTTTTTTAGGTTAAAAATTTTGGAAGCAGCTTCTTCTACCCGTTCCCGGCCTGCGGCACTATTTTCTATTTGTTTATAAATGCGGTTAAAAGTAGTTTGCGGTTTGATATAACGGCCCAACAGCACCCAATCCACTCCGGCGGCCAAGGAACGTACGGCACAGTCGGCAATGGTGCAAAATTGAGTGGCCGCTTTCATATCCAAGCTGTCGGTTACAATCAGCCCGTTAAAGCCCAGTTGGGTGCGCAAAAGGTCTTGCAGAATGGGGCGGGAGAAAGTGGCTATGTTTTTGTTGTCCAGTGCCGGGTAGAGAATGTGGCTGGTCATCACGCCCTGCGCGCCGTGTTCTATTGCTTGCTCAAAGGGGGCAATGTGCACTTGACGCAATTCTTTGTCGGAAGCTTTGACCACCGGCACCTGGTAATGGGAATCTACGGAAGTATCTCCGTGGCCGGGGAAATGTTTTACTACGCTGATAATGCCGGCTGCTTTAAAGCCGTTCATTAAAGAAAGCCCCATTTTAGTTACATTTTCCGGATCAGAGCCAAAAGAACGTACGCCGATGATAGGATTGTGGGGATTGCTGTTAACGTCTAATACCGGGGAGAAATTGACGTGCACCCCCGCGCGGCGCAGTTCCAAGCCGGCTAAGTAAGCAATAGAGGCCGCCCCTTCTTCATCATTGGCGGCTGTCAGCATCATATTGGTAGGCAAATAGTCAAAGCCTAATGTAATGGGGGTATATACGGTGCCGCCCTCGTAATCAATGGCAATTAAAAGCGGGATTTTGTGCGGGCTTTTTTGTGCCCAGCCTTGCAATTTATCTACCAGTTGCTTGGTTTGTTCCAGGGAATAATTGCCCCATTGGATAAGCACCCCGCCCACTTTGCCGCTTTCTATAACCGGGCGGAAAATTTCGGCGCTGTCTATATCGGCAAACACTACCAAGGTTTGTCCCAGTTTTTCTGCCAAAGACAAATCTTCAAACTGCACCGGGGGCTTGGTTTGTTGCGGCGGCGGCACGGCAGCAGCCTGCTGCGGCTGCGGCGTTTGCCCAGCTGGTGCTGTTTGCGCGGCACCGGGCAGCGTCAATGATAAGAAGAGCAAAGAAAACAGCAAATGTTTTTTAAGCATAGCCTTTTATGTGCAGAATGGGAATTTCCGCCGGGGCCAAGAAGCGCAAAGGCACTCCCCAATAGAACATACCAGAGGTAACATAAATTTGGGATTTAGGCCCTGTTTGATATAACCCATACACATACGGATAAACCATTCTAACAAAAAAATTAAACGGAAATATTTGCCCGTTGTGCGTATGCCCGCTCAGCATAAGCGGGATATGGTGCTGGGCTGCGGTTAGGGTTAAAAGCGGCTGGTGGCTTAGCAGTATCCGGGCACGGGCTGGATTTGTTTGGCTGAGAAGTTGGTCTAGTTGCTCGGCACTTACGCGGGCGGTACGGATGTCTTTAAGGCCAATAAGCTGCAGCCCATTGGGCAGCGTGTGAATTTTATTTTCCAAAAGTGTGATACCGGCCTGGCGGTAAAATTCCAATGAATTTTCATAGCCGGTGTAATATTCGTGGTTGCCCAGTACGCCAAATGTGCCGTATTTGGTTTGTACATCCGCCAAGGCCTTTGCATAGACGGCGCGGTCGGCACCGTATTCAAACACATCGCCCAAAACCCAAATGGTGTCCGGGTTTTGCTCTTGCAGCCGGGCCAACGCTTTCTGCCAGCGCGGCAAAGAAACGCCAACGCCTAAGTGGCTGTCTGAAATAATCGCCGCCGTCATTTCCGGCGCGCCGGGGATGAGCACATCAATATGTTTAATTTTCGGTTGTGCACAGCCGCCATATACTGCCAATATGGTGGTGCCAGCCATACAAATCAAACTGGCAGGCCCTAAAAATGTTTTAGAGGGCAAGTGTAATAAAGCTCCTATTCCTTGCAAGAGGGCAAAAGCCAATACCCAAAAAAAGAGGAGGAAAACTAATCCCCCATAAGCATAGGCTAAAAAATATAAGACGCTCTCTGCGCTGCCATAATGGGTGCGTGTATAGGAGAGAGCCACGTGCATAAGCACGGTTAACGCCACAGGCAGAATCACGGCGGGCATTTTCCAGCCTAAAGAGGGAAACAAAAAATAAAACCATAAACCAATGGCAGATTGCATACAAAGCAAAATCAAACTGGCAAAAGCAAAGAAACTCATACCAAATCTCCTGGACTGGTCTTAAAACATCGGCGTAAAAAGGATCTCTTCATATTTTAAAAAATTTCGCATAATAAGTATAATATATCTATACGCATTAATATTATTATTACAGAGGAAATTCTATTATGACAGTCAGAGTCAGATTTGCCCCGTCCCCTACGGGATTTCTACATATTGGGGGCGTGCGCACCGCACTTTTTAACTATCTTTTTGCTAAGAAAAACAAAGGCACTTTTTTGCTGCGCATTGAAGATACTGACGAAGAACGCAGCACGCAGGCTTCTACGGACGCTATTTTTGAAGGAATGCAGTGGATGAAACTTACCTGGGACGAAGGCCCTATGCCAGACGGTACTGACAAAGGCCCCGATGCCCCTTATTACCAAGCCATTCGCGCCGACCAGGGTATTTATAAAAAATATATTGACCAGCTTATTGCCGAAGGCAAAGCCTATAAATGCTATTGCACAGAAGAAGAGCTGGAAGCCAACCGCCAAAAATGTCTGGCCGAACACCGCCCGCCCAAATACAGCGGCAAATGCCGCCACCTGACGCCGCAGCAGCAACAGGAGCTGGAAGCGCAAGGCCGCAAATATGTGATTCGTTTCCGTATGCCCGAAGAGGGGGACGTGGAATGGGACGATATGATTCGCGGGCACGTCAAATTTGCCAGCAAAGATTTGTATGACTTGGTTATCCAAAAGACCAGTGGCTACCCCACCTATAACTTTGCCGTGGTGGTGGACGACCACCTGATGCGGATGACGCACGTTATCCGCGGAGACGACCATATTTCCAATACGCCTGCCCAAATCCAGATTTACCGCGCGCTGGGCTGGAAAGAACCTGTTTTTGCTCATTTGTCTATGATTCACGGGCCCGATGGGAAAAAACTTTCCAAACGCCACGGCGCAACCAATGTGGTGGAATTCCGCAATATGGGCTATTTGCCCGAAGCACTGAAAAATTATCTGGCGCTTTTGGGGTGGGCTACTTCAGACTCCCAACAGATTTTTGCCGAAGGGGAACTGGAAGAAAAGTTTGATATTTCCGGCTGTCAGCCCAGCCCGGCCGTAATGGACCCGGAAAAGCTAAACTGGATGAACGGCGAATATATCCGTCAGACGCCAATTGCCAAATTGACTGATTATGCCTTGCCGTTTATTGAAAAAGCCGGCATAGACGTTAGCAAAGTGTCCCGCGCCCAGCTGGAAGGCATTGTGGGGCTGGAGCAAGAAAAATATAAACTGTTGACGGAAATACCGGATTTGATTCGCTTTTTCTTTGAAGAGCCTGTTTTTGAACAGGAAGCGTTGGATAAAGTATTTGCCAAACCCGAAGCCAAAGCCGTGCTGGAAGGTATGATTAAAACGTATGGGGAGTTGGCAGACTTTACCGAAGGCCCGCTGGAAGCCGCCGCGCGCGGTTTTGCCAAGGCCAACGGATATAAAGCGGGGCAGGTGTTCCACCCGGTCCGCGTGGCGGTATCCGGCCGCACGCACGGGCCTACGCTGTTTAAAATGCTGGAGTATATGGGCAAAGATACCGTAGTGCAACGGCTGAAAAATGCGTTGCAATACTGCAAATAACAAATAATGAAATATTGTCTCTTTGACGGCGGCGATGTGGTTGGACCTTTCACGGCGCAGCAGCTTTTGCTCCGGCCGGGGTTTGGTGCACACAGTTTAGTCTGCCCCGAAGAGCACAGCGACGAAGAAGCCTACTGGAAAGAAGCCCATTTTTACGAAGAATTTGGCTTTTCCTCCCAAGAAATGCCCGCGCGGGCAGTGCCGGAAGAATCCGAAAATATATCCCAAACTGCGCAGTTTTTAAAAGAGATGGATACGGTGATGTCGGAGCTATCCTCTTTGCCTACAGCCGGAAAAGAAACCGTTTTACCTGCTGCAGCACCTGAGCAGCCTGCAGAAAAAACAAAACCAACAGAAAAAAAAGAAAAAGATTCTTCCTCTTCCAAAAAGCAAACAGCGGCCCCAGCTCCGGCTGAGTCTGTCGCCCAACAATCCCCTGCTTCTGCACCGCGGCAAGCTGCCTCGGGGGAAGAACAGAGTCTCCTGGCTGAGCATTCGCAGACACACGAAAAATCAAAAGAAAAAAAAGAGAAAGCGGAAGCAAAAATATCCTCTTTGTTGTTGCAGGCTTCAGAAGAAATGAAACGCCGCCGCGTAGGGAGAGAGGCTGTTTCCAAGGCGGAAGAACAAAAGAAAAAATCCGCTTCTGCCTTACAAACACCAGTTGAGCAAAAAATGCTGGATGAGGAGCCGGATCAAGTTTCGGTTATTGCTAAGGAGGAAACAGCGGCGGCAGATGCGCAAAAGAGCTCCGCTGCTCCAGCGGGGGTGGAATCACGCACAGTTTCCAGCCTTAGCCCAATAGAAGAGTATTTTAATACGATTAGAAGCGGGGATTTGGGCAATATTTTAGGAATTCCGGATCCAAAAGAAAACTCGGATATGAACTTGGTGCGTGCATTGGAAAGCCAGTTTGAAAAAACAGACCCGGGCCTGCATAAACCGTTGGAAGAAGACCCCTTTGATGAATTTACTCCTAAAGATAAAAAAGCGGAAACCACCCGCGAACTTTTAACCGAACTAACACAAAAAGTTGATAAAGAAACGGAAGAAAATTTAAGACGTTCTTTGCCGGATTTGAAAGAGGCGGAATCTTTGCCGCTGGCGGGCCAGAGCAGTGAACAAATGCCCGCGGAAGAAGATACCATTCCCCCCTCCGTGCAGGAAATGTTGGTGCCGGAACAGGAAGATGATCCAAACGACCGGACTGTTAAAACCATTTTGGAAGGCAAATTAAAAGTAGATACGTTGCGCCAAGAAATTCCGGAACCTATAAAAGACGTCCCTGCGGAGGAGAGATTGCCAGCCCGTCCCGCAGATCAAGAGGAGGAGCAGCCCCGGTTGATTAAACATCGGCCAACGGGAATGATGAAGTTTGTATTTTTAGGGCTAGGCGTGATGGTGTTGTTAGCAGGAGCCTATTTGAACTGGACGTTTGACGATACTTCTTCTTCGCAAGCAGAAACGGAGCAAACCACTGCCGCAGCAGCCTCTGCCTCAGAAGAGCAGCCGGCCCCCGCTGAACCAGTGCCGGATGCGCGGCAGGCCATTCACGCTCAACCGTTGCAGCCTGTCCAAGACCCGTTGGAGCTGGCTAAAGAAATTGTGCAAAACTATCCGCTGGATAAAAACAGAGGAACCATAGAAGAGTATTTAAACCGTTTGTACAGCAAACAACTTCAGTCCGGCTATGCGGCCGTTTGGTCTGCAGAGCCGCTGCACCGGGATTCTTATGTGGTCAAATACCGCTTGGCTAAAACACGCAAAGAACCTATAGTGTATATCTTCCAAGTGGACGCCTCTAAAAAGAAATTGACCGGAGCTCTAAATAATATTACACTTGATTTAGTGGGAAAAATCAGATAAAACAGAGAGGGTTTGTTTATGATATTGATGGATGATTTGTTTAAATTGATGAAGGCTAAAAATGCTTCCGATATCCATTTGACCGTAGGGGTGCCGCCCGTATTGCGTATTCAGGGCAAACTCTATGCCACCCAATTTGAAACGCTTACGCCTGAAACCTCGCAAGCGCTGATTTATTCCATTATGACCGATGAGCAAAAACAGCAGTTTGAAGAGAATTTGGAGTTGGATTTCTCTTTTGGTTTGAAAAGCCTGGGCCGCTTGCGTGTGAACGTTTATAAGCAAAAGGGTTGTGTGGGGGCCGCGTTGCGTTCTATTCCAAATGAATTTAAGTCCTTTGAAGAACTGGGGCTGCCGGCCGTAGTATATAATTTGATGAAGCTCAATAAAGGCTTGGTGCTGGTTACCGGGGCAACGGGGTCTGGTAAATCCACCTCTTTAGCCAGTATGATTAACTATTTAAATACCCACGAAAGCAACCATATTATCACGGTAGAAGACCCTATTGAGTTTGTGCATCCGCATAAACGCAGTATTGTGAACCAGCGCGAAGTGGGCTCTGACACAAAATCTTTCCAAGCCGCTTTGAAACATTTTCTGCGCGAAGACCCCGACATTATTCTGGTGGGGGAGTTGCGCGATATTGAAACGATTGAAGCCTGCTTAACGCTGGCGGAAACCGGTCACTTGGTGTTTGCTACATTGCATACCAACGATGCTATCCAGTCTATCAACCGTATTATAGACGTATTTCCAGCCAACCAGCAGCCGCAGGTGCGCACGCAGCTTTCTTTTGTGTTGGAGGCTATTATCTCCCAGCAGCTGTTGCAGGGGGTGGACGGGAACCGCGTGATGGCGGCCGAGGTGCTGATTGCCAATTCTGCCGTGCGTAACTTAATCCGCGATGGAAAAGCCGAACAGATTATGAGTACGATGCAAACCAATGCCAGTATGGGGATGATTACGATGAACCAGACATTGGGCGACTTGTATATCCAAAAGAAAATCACCTTTCAAGAAGCTATTATGCACTCGGGCGACCCTTCCGGCTTAAAAGGCTATTTGCAACAAAAAACAGGGCAAACGCATTTTAAATAAACATCGGCTTTTAGGTGCTTGAAAGTCCCGCTTTTTGCGGGACTTTTTTATGCAATAAAGGGCGAGGGGAGGAGCTTGACTTTTTTTTTTTGATAAATTTTGCCTATGAGTAAAATGGATCAAAAATCATTCTTTCTTCGTAAAAACGCCTCTAAAAGCAAGTTAGGCGGCTTTACGCTTATTGAGCTTTTGGTGGTGGTGTTGATTATTGGCATATTGGCCGCCATTGCCCTTCCACAATATGAAAAAGCAGTAGGGCGCAGCAGAAGTGCAGAGGCACTTAGCAAATTGAAAACATTAGCCCAGGCTGCGGAGGTATATCGTTTAGAAACGGGTTCCTGGCCGACGGATTTTTCACAGCTCTCTATACAAATTCCGGGAAAAGAGATAGCAATCAATAAAATAAAAGGCGAATATTATTATTATACTCTGGTTAATGAGCGGGTAGATGTAACCAGTGTAGATGGACTTCGTCAGCCTTCTTTTTTATATATTTCCGATGTAGCCCAATACAATCCGCAGCCAGGCAAACATTATTACTGCTATTATGTGCTTCAAAATGACGGGAAGGATAACATTAGGGAAAACCTTTGCAGAATGTCGGCCAGCGGCGAAAAAGATACTACAAACAGCCCCAGCATTTGGTTTGCTATGGATTAAGAAGCAGACGCAGTATCCGCCGGCAAATGCCCCGCATTGGAAATAGAGGCCTTGTCGCGCAGCTTGCGGTGATAGGTAACGGCAAAGCGGTGCACTTCGTCGCGTATTTCCATCAGCAGGCTTAAAGCGGGATCCCCCAGGGGTAGTTTAATGCTGTTTTCCTCTCCGGGCACATAAATACCTTCGTGCGTTTCCGCCAAGGAAATCATAGGAATATACAACCCCGCTTTTTCACACGCATTTAAGGCAGCCGTAATTTGGGCTTTGCCGCCGTCTAATAAAAACAAGTCCGGTTTTTGTGCTGGGTCGCGCTTAATTTGGCGCAGGCGGCGATAGACGCTTTCCTGCATCATCGTAAAGTCGCTGCCGCCGCTGGCGGGCAGCGGGGAGCGGATTTTAAAGCGGCGGTAATGTTCGTGGTTTTTCTCTCCGTTAATATAGCACACCATACAGCCTACGGCTTCGCGCCCAAAAAGATGGGAGTTGTCAAACGCTTCTATATGCGCCGGCAGCCGCGTTAAGCCCACAATGTGGGCCAGGCGTTTTAATTTGTCTGAATTGGCAATAGCCTGCGTGATTTTTTCGTCCTTGTATTGGCTGACAATGACGCGCTCGCGCATATGGTCCAGCGCGTGCAGAAAATTGCGGTACACGGCGGCTTTTTCATATTGCATAGCGTCGGAGCATTGTTTCATTTGTGCGGTAATTTTTTGGGAGATTTCTTGAAAATCCCCTTCCAAAAACAAGGCCATACGCTGTGCAATTTGGCGGTAATCTTCATAGGATATTTTGCCTGCGCACGGGGCCGGGCATAAACCGGTATGGAAATATAGACACGAATTTATCTTGCGCTCTTCCAGCTGTTTTTGGCGGGAGAAATTCCATTTGCAGGGCCGCAGCGGGGCGTATTTGCTTTTCCATAAAAAGCGTATTAAGCTGCGCACCATACTGGATTTGGGGTAAGGCCCAAAATATAAATCTTTGCCCGGCGTACGTTTGCGCACTACAGAGAGGCGGGGGAAATCTTCCGCCATAGAAAGTTTTAAAAAGGGGTAGCGTTTGTCGTCTTTCCCCAGCGAATTAAAGAAGGGCTGGTATTTTTTTATCAGCTTTTCTTCCAATACCAACGCGTCACGCTCGGAAGCGGTGGTCACATAATCAATTTTCCAAATCAGTGGCAGCAGGCTGGGCAGTTTCCAGCCGCGGGAATAGAGGTTGCTGTTTTGAAAATATTGCTTGACCCGGTCGGCAAGATTTTTAGCTTTCCCGACGTAAATGACCGTTCCCTCGCGGGAGCGCATAATATATACGCCGGGTTTTTTAGGCAGCAGTTCTATTCTGGGGTCCATACTTTATTCTAACATTTAATTCTGCTGGACCCAATGCGCATAAAAAGATTTACTGTAAGCAGCGACGGGGCTATCCCCTCGTGCGCGCCCGGCGGGAAAATTTGACCCCGCCCTCTAAATAGGGTAAAATATATACCAAGAGAGATTTTCTCGCGAGGAAAAGTACAATGGCAAAATTGAAAACCGGAAGACATACCGGCGCTTTAAAAGCGCAAAGACAAGCTGAGAAGAGAACTTCCCAGAATAAAGGCCTGATGAAAAAAGTGCGCACGGCCACCAAAAAGGTGCTCGCCGCCGTCAAGGCCGAAGCTGCCACCGTGGCGGAAGACTTGAAAGCCGCCGCTGCCAGCATTGATAAGGCTGCCAAGAAAAAAACCATTCATTGGAAAACCGCCGCGCGCAAAAAATCGCGCTTGGCTAAAGCCGTAAATAAAGGCAAAAAAGCCCCGGCCAAAAAAGCCGCTGCCAAAGCCAAATAAAACGGCTGTTTTAAATTTAAACCCGCGTTCTGCAGAGCGCGGGTTTTTTTATCTCATCATTTTGGGTGTGGATTTAGACAATGGAAGGAAAATCCCACCCATACAAAAGGGGGTTTCTTATAAGTAGTTGATGAGGAAAAAATAAAGCAAAAGCCAAAAAACTCTGGTTGTAAATTTGGGGCTGTTTGTGTTTGGAAACAGAAGTATAATTTTTCCTACCGGTAAGTATAATTTTTAGTCGTAAAAGTATATAATATCTGTATATGAAAAAATTATTTGCTTTTTGGGGCTGTTTTTATTTTTGTGCGGGAGCGTATTTGCCGGCAATTTATCTCATCAGAGCGGCGAATGGAATGTGGGCCTGTCCATTAAGAGCAGCACTCCCGGTTTAGGAACGGACTGGGGGGGGAATTTAACGTCAGTGATGATACGGCCCATATTTACCACGATGCCAAACCTGGAAAAACCAGCATAGGCTACGAGCTGCAGGTGTTTTATTTTTTGACGGAAAACGTGGCGCTGGGCCTTTCGGTTGGAGATGAATATTTTGATTATGATATAGCCAGCGGTTTGGAAATGGACGTAGATACCCGCGTGAATAATTATATGCTGGTAGGACGTATTTTTTTGACTCCGCAGAGTAAATATAAACTCTATATTCCGCTGGGAATAGGATTAGGACACGTAATGTCAGAAATAGATATGTCTCCGGACGAGCTTTTTCATTATACGGGGTTTGCTGGAAACATTGGGATAGGAGTGGAACATTTGCTGAGCGAAAGGTGGGGCTTGGCGGCAGAATTGCGCTATAACTACAATAAGTTTCACGATACCCAAATTAATGCGCACGGGCATAGAATTTATGTCTATCCCTCATTAAATTACATTTCTTTGTCTATTCGGCCGGACTGGCGTTTTTAAACAAAGCAAATAAAAAAGAGCTCCTGGCTTAACAGGAGCTCTTTTTTTGTTATATATTAGATCTATTTCCCGGAAAACAGCGTAAGCAACACCCCTTTAATGGTGGTTTTTGGGTCGGAAGAAGTAGAGGTTTTAAACGCTTTATCCGCCTCAATAATGCGGTCTAATGTTTTAAGGAACACTTCTTCAGAAGGGAAATGGCGTGCATTGTTGATTAAACTGCTTTCCCAAAACATCAGCCCCGCCGCGCGGGTAATTTCCGCCGGAGCCATACCGGCGTTGACCATCCGTTTAATGCGCGCCATTTTGAGCACCGGATAAGAAATTTTGCCCAACACACCCACCGGGTCTTCGCCGCTGTCTAAGAGTTTATCGGTCAAAGCCAGGGCTTTGTCTTTATTTAAATATTGCACCGCGTTAGAGAGAGCAAAAGGGTTTTCTTCTTTAGAAAAACCTATCCCGGCCAATACATCTTCTTTAGAAATGTTTTTGTCTTCCCTATCAGCGGTATAAAGAGCCAGTTTTTCTATTTCCTGTGCTAGGGCATTCAAGTCCCCTCCGACGGCTTCACACAGTGTTTCCACCGCGTCAAATGTGGCGCTGAGGCCTTGTTCTTTGAGGCGGTTTTTAATCCACATTGCCAGCTCTTCGTGTTTCAGTTCATCAAAATTGGCCAACTGCCCGTGCTCTGTGGCGGCGGCGGAGAGGGCTTTTTCCGTTTTAAATTTTTTGCTGTCGTCGTGCGTTAAAATAAGTACGGTGGTGTCTAACGGGTTTTCCAAATAGCGTATCAGGGCCTCTTTGGGGTCTTTGCGCAGTTTTTCAATGCCGGTCAAAATAACCAGGCGGCGGTCTGAAAATACCGGCGCGGTATTAGCCAAGATGAGTGCTTCGCCCAGGTCTGCTTTGTCTGCAGAAGAAGAATAGATATTAAAATCGTCCGGGTGGACGGCGGCGGTAATCTGGCGGATAATTTCCTGCTTGCGAAACAAATCTTCCCCCGTCAATAAATAGACGGGGGAAATATCGTTTTTTGCAATAGCTTGTGCCAGTTTGGCGGCGGTGGTTTTGGGCATTATTGGGTAATGGTAGTATATTCGGGGTTTTGCATAACTTTCTTTTTGTTTTCGCTCATTACAGAGCCAAACCCGTCCACCGTGCGTTTGACAATGTCTTTAGAAAGTTTTTGCCACACGCGTTCGCGTGCCTGCTGTTCGGTCAGCCCGCCGGGCAGCGTGGAGGCAGAATAAGTCTGCGTACCTAAAAAGGCCGGCTCACGCCAAACGGGAGTATTGGTAGATTTATCCATCAGCACTACGTCCAGCCAAACATCCATTTTATACACAGTAGGGATTAACTGGCTGTCGTATTGTACAGGCACATTTAAGTAGCGGGTAATAGTGGTGACGATGACGCCTTCGGCCCCGTTGTCCTCGCTGACGATTTGGTAGCTGCCGTTTTTGAGAAATTCATCATACAAGGCCAAATACAGTTTATCTTCCATAGCGAAGATTTCAGTCTTGTTGAGAATAGGCCGCACCGCAATTTTTTTGATGTGCTGGGGCATAATTTGAGCCTGGGGTTTATAATAAGCCCCTTCCGTGCCGCAAGCCAGCGTTAGCAGTGCGCAAAAAGCGGGCAGAAGTAGTTTTTTCATAGCGTCTCCTTACTTTTTCGGCGCGGCGATAATGCTGATAATGCGGGCCGGCACGACGATAATTTTCTTGATTTTCATTTCTTCTAAATTGCGCTGTATTTTTTCTGAGGCCAAGGCCGCCTTTTCCATTTCTTCTTTAGACGCGCTGGCGGATATTTTGATGCGGTCGCGCACTTTGCCGTTGACCTGCACCGCCACTTCCACGGTTTCCTGGGAAATCAGGTCCGCATCGGCTTTGGGCCAGGGCTGTTTAACTAGAAAGCCGCTGTGCCCGCTGGTCTGCCAGATTTCTTCGGTAATATGCGGGGCAAACGGGTGTAGCAACTTGAGGAAGGTATCAAAAGTATCCTGGCTGATGGTTTCCAGTTTGCTGATTTCATTAAACATCACCATCAGCGAAGAAATAGCCGTATTGAAGTGGAAAGTTTCTATATCTTCGGTCACTTTGGCTATGGTTTTGTTCTTTAAAATCTCAATTTCCTTGGGGTTGCTGGCGGTGGTGAGTTTGACCGACTCATTCCACGCCATAATGCGCCGCAAGAAACGGGCAATGCCTTCAATGCCTTTCATATCCCAGGGTTTGCTGGCCTCAAAGGGGCCCATAAACATTTCATACATACGGAACGCATCGGCCCCGTATTGGGAGAGAATGTCATCGGGATTGATGACGTTCTTCTTAGACTTAGACATCTTTTCCACCATAGGGGAAAGCTCTTCCCCGGTGGCTTTTAAGAAGGCTTTGCCGTCTTTAAAATCTATTTCTTCATAGCCGTGGTAAGCGCCCATTTTGTCGCGGTAAGAGAAAGCCAAAATCATACCTTGGTGGCGCAGCTTTTGGAAAGGCTCTTTGGTGTGCACTACGCCCAAATCATAAAGCACCTTGTGCCAAAAGCGCGCATAAAGCAGGTGCAGCACGGCGTGCTCGGCTCCGCCAATGTAGCAATCCACCGGGCCGTAGGCCTTTTCAATTTCCGGGTCCACTAAGGCTTGGTTATTGTGCGGGTCCATATAGCGCAAATAATACCAGCAGGAGCCGGCCCATTGCGGCATTGTGTTAGTTTCCCGTTTGGCCGGGCCGCCGCATTTAGGGCAGGTGGTTTGGAGCCACTCGGTAGCGTTTGCCAATGGGGATTCGCCAGTGCCGGACGGCTCAAAATTTTTCATATCGGGCAGTTTCAGCGGCAGCTGGTCCTCCGGCAGAGGCACGACACCGCATTTTTCGCAATGCACCAGAGGAATAGGTTCGCCCCAGTAGCGCTGGCGGGCAAACACCCAGTCGCGCAGCTTATAGGTGGTCTTGCCTTGGCCGAGGCCTTTTTCTTTAAGCCACTCAATCATCTTGGCTTTAGACTCGCGCACGCGCAGCCCGTCCAAGAAGCCGGAGTTTATCAACTCTCCGTCCCCGGTAAAGGCGGCCTCTTTGACGCCTTGTTCGGACTTAATCACTTCTATGATTTCCAAGCCGAATTTTTTGGCAAAGGCATAGTCGCGCTCATCGTGCGCGGGCACTGCCATAATGGCGCCGGTGCCATAGCCCATTAACACATAATCTGAGGTCCAAATGGGAATTTTTTTGCCGTTGACCGGGTTAATGGCGTATGCGCCGGTAAATACGCCGGTTTTGTCTTTATTTAAATCGGCGCGTTCCAAATCGCTCTTAGAAGCGGCCTGTGCCTGATAGTCGGCCACGGCTTGTTTTTGCTTTTGCGTCACAATACGCTGCAAAATGGGGTGCTCCGGCGAGACGACCATATACGTCGCGCCGAAAAGAGTGTCCGGACGGGTGGTAAATACGGTCAATTTGTCTTTAGTGCCGTCCACTTGGAAAATTACCTCCGCCCCTTTGCTCTTGCCAATCCAGTTTTTCTGCATCAGCAGGGTGCTTTCGGGCCAGTCCAGCCCGTCCAAATCTTCCAGCAGGCGCTCTGCATAAGCGGTGATTTTCAAAATCCACTGGCGCAGTTTTTTGCGTTCAATGGTGTGGCCGCAGCGTTCGCATTTGCCGTTGAACACTTCTTCGTTGGCAAGGCCCGTTTTGCAGGAGGGACACCAGTTTATAGGTACGGTGGATTCATACGCCAGCCCTTTTTTAAATAATTGCAAGAAAATCCACTGCGTCCATTTATAATAGTTGGGATCGGTGGTGTTGATTTCCCGGTTCCAGTCGTAGGCTAAGCCCAAGGATTTAATCTGGCGGCGGAAATTATCCACATTTTTTTGCGTGGTAATAGCTGGGTGAATGCCCGTGGCGATGGCGTAGTTTTCCGCCGGCAGGCCAAAGGCGTCCCAGCCCATAGGGTGGAGTACGTCAAATCCGTTCATTAGTTTAAAGCGCGTTAGTATGTCGGAAGCGGTGTAGCCTTCAGGGTGGCCTACGTGCAGACCCGCTCCGGACGGGTAAGGAAACATGTCCAAGCAATAGAATTTTTTGCCTTTGGGCATGCGGGGGCTGGCAAAGAGGTTTTCTTTTTCCCAGCGCGCTTGTTGTTTTTTATCAATGTCTTGGATGTTATCGGTACTCATAGGTTTATTCTAACAATTTTCAAGGCAAAAAATAAGCCCCCCGGCCGCTATTTCCCATCTGTCTTTATAGACCAAGGCGGCAGCTTTTATGTATGATGAGTATGTCTGATGGAAAACAGTTTAGGAGAAAGTATGCTTAAAACCGCTTTAACAAAATTATATAGGGATAAATGGTCCCTTTCGGCTGTTGCGGTGGCGGGGGGGATTTGCAGCGTTTTAATTTCTTGGACCCCGCAGGTAATTGAATTTTCTACACGCGCAGTCTTTTATGTTTTATTGTTGGTGTTAGGTATTATTTTTGTATATTTTCGTAATATACTGCCGCTGCGCATTTACCAAAAAGAGCCGCTAGGCGCTGTGGTGTGGCAATATGCCGGGTGCTGGCTGATTGGTGAAAGTTTGTTTGTCTATACAAAGGTTTTTGTGCTTGAAAATAATATGTTCCCCGTTTCTATTGCTTTGAATCTTATTACGGAGGTTTTGTTTTGGGGCTTTGTATATGCCGTTGCACATAAAAAAAGCTTGTGGCAGGGGCTTGGGCAGATGTGCAGCCGCCATATACTTAAATTGCTTGCTCTGGTGGCGGTGGTTAGGGCGGCATTATGGTTGGGGCGCTTAATGAATATTTTCCCCCCTTTTGGTTTTGTGTCTGCCTTGTGGGCGGAGGTGGTTTATATTGTAGCGGTGTATTTAGCTATGCCTTGGCTGGGGCCCAAAGAGAATTAAAGTAAAAGCGCTTGTTTATTGCCACCTGCATTTAGCCGTGCGGGTGGAATTTTTTGTGTTTTTCTTTTAAATCGCTTACATCTAAATGGGTGTAAATTTGCGTGGTGGTCAAATTGGCGTGGCCCAGCATTTCCTGCAAACTGCGCAGGTCCGCCCCGCCCTGCAGCAGGTGGCTGGCAAACGTATGGCGGAACAAATGCGGGTGCAGCGGCTGGGAAATGCCGGCCTTGCGGCCCAGCGCGGCCAAGTCTTTCCACACGCTTTGGCGGCTGATTTTTTTGCCGGCGCGGTTTAAGAACAGCTCAGAGCCCACATCGCTTTTGCTGGCAAAGTGCGCTTCACGCACGGAAAGGTAGTATTTTAAACGCTGGCAGCAAGCCGGATGCAGCGGCACGAAGCGCTGTTTGCCCCCTTTGCCAAAGGCCAGCACCCACCCTTCATTGACATCTACATTTTCCAGCTGCAGGTTAATAAGCTCACTCACTCGCAGGCCGGCGGCGTATAACAGCTCCACAATGGTCAGTGTGCGCACCTCGTCAAATTTTTCGGCAGGGTATGAAAGCAGACGTTCCATTTCTTGGCGGGAAAGTTGCTCCGGCATACGCTGGGGCAACTTGGGGGATTTGAGAAAACGGGTGGGGTCTTCTTTAATTTGCCCTTCCAAAAGCAGAAATTTGTAAAAGCATTTGACCGCTTCCAGTTTGCGAAACACGCTGGCGGCGGAGAGCTTCTCTATCACGCGCAGCTGATAGGTGTATTGGTCTAAAAAAGCCGGTTCTATGGCGGCGGGGGCTTTTTCGGCAACGGCGCAGTATTCCAGGTAGTGAGCCACGTCCGATACATACGCCGCCAGCGTGTTGGGGCTGAGCTGGCGTTCAAAAGAGAGGTGGCTTTTAAAATCCTGAAATAAGGCTTCGTTCATAATCAAAGGCTGCTTGGCTGACTTTTAGCAGCTCAAGTTAACATAATATTACATTATAAATATTTTTTTGCGTCTGGGCAGTGCGGCGGGAGTTTGAAAGGAGTTACTGAAAAATCACCCCGTTTGAATGAAGAAAAGGGGGCCAATAGCTGTGTGTAGGGCGAGAGAGCCAGAAGGCCTTGTATTGTTTTTTTTTTTTGATAAATTTTGCTTGTATGCAAAATTTATCAAAAAAGAGGGCAAAGTATGGAAAAACGTTTTAAAAGGCAATTAGGCGGCTTTACGCTGATAGAGCTTTTGGTGGTGGTGCTGATTATTGGCATATTATCGGCTATTGCCTTACCGCAATATGAAAAAGCCGTGGAGAAAAGCCGCGCGGCCGAAGCAATCGTTACGTTAAAAGCATTGCGGGATGCACAAACTGCGTGTTTTTTAGAAAGGAGTTATGGAGATCCTGCTTGTATGCAAGGAGATAATGACGACAACAATTTGTTTGATTATGTCGATTTAAATATCGGCGATCAAACCCAGATGTGTGATTATGGAGCTACGGCCGGCCCTGCCAACAAGAATTTTGAATATTGGCTTGATGGACAATATATCATGGCTGTTAGAAGGCCTTGTGATAAATATACCTTAGAAACGACTGCCTATCAAAGTAATTATGAAGACCAATCTGTTAACAATATTACTTGTAGTAATAATGATACGAAGGATTGGTGCAAAATATTGGGACTGTAAGGAACCAAGGGTTGCTAGTTTAAGAAGGGTCAACAAAACACCCCGCTTTCGGCGGGGTGTTTTTTATGGCGTAAAACTATTTCTTAACAGTTTTCTTTTCGGCTTTGGCGTCGGCCGGTTTTTCTTCGGCTTCGGCTTTGCCGCCGTTGTAATGGTGGCCTAAATATTTGACGTAGAGCTTGTCTTCTATTTCAGCCGCCAGCTGCGGGTTATCCTTTAAATACTGGCGGGCGTTTTCTGCCCCCTGGCCCAGCTTTTCATCTCCATAGAGGAACCAGCTGCCGCTTTTTTCCAAAATGCCCGACTCTACCCCTTTATCAAGCAGGCACGCCTCGCGGGAAATGCCTTCCCCGTGCAGCATCGTAAATTCGGCCTGGCGGTACGGGGGCGCCACTTTGTTCTTGGTCACTTTGGCGCGCACGCGGGTGCCGATGATTTCGTCGCCTTTTTTGAGGTTTTCAATGCGGCGCACATCAATGCGCACCGACGAGTAAAATTTCAAGGCCAGCCCGCCCGGGGTGGTTTCGGGGTTGCCAAACATCACGCCGATTTTTTGGCGCAGCTGGTTGATGAAAATAATGCTCGTTTTGGTTTTGTTTAAAATACTGGTCAGTTTGCGCAGGGCTTGGCTCATCAGACGGGCCTGCAGACCGACGTGCGCGTCGCCCATTTCGCCTTCAATTTCGGCTTTAGGCACCAGGGCGGCTACGGAGTCAATAATAATCAAATCCACCGCGCCGGAGCGCACCAGTTTTTCGGCAATTTCCAGGGCTTGCTCGCCGGAGTCCGGCTGGGAAATGAGCAGCTCGTCCACATTAACCCCGATAGAGGACGCATACACCGGGTCCAATGCGTGTTCGGCGTCAATAAACGCCACCACGCCGCCGTTTTTCTGCGCTTGCGCCGCCACGTGCAGGGAAAGGGTGGTTTTGCCGCCGGCTTCGGGACCGTAAATTTCAATCACGCGCCCGCGGGGAATGCCGCCCACGCCCAAGGCTAGGTCCAAAGACAAAGCCCCGGTGGGGATAGCGTCCACTTTTTTTACGTTGGCGCTGCCCAGGGTGGTAATGGCTTCTTTGCCAAAAGCCTTTTCAATTTGTCCCAGGGCCAAATCCAATGCTTTTTGTTTATTTGCGTCCATATTTCCTCCAAGATATAAAACCAACTACGCCGCCACCGGCTGTGCGGCGGCTGCGTTTGAAAACTTGAGTTTTTGGGTTTCTTTATTTAAGTCTACAATAATTTGGGTGCCGGCAGGATAGCCGTTGAGCAGAATGTTTTCCGCCAGCGGGTCTTCCAGCAGGCGCTGCAGCGTGCGCAAAAGCGGGCGCGCGCCGTATTTTTCATCAAAGCCTTGGTCTATTAAGAACTGCCGCGCCTGCGGGGTCAGCTCCAGCGTCAGCTGGCGGTCCTGCAGTTTGGCGGCCACTTTTTTAAGCTGCAGGTCCAAAATAGCGCCAATGTTCTCTTTGGTCAAAGAATGGAACACCACGATTTCATCAATACGGTTGATAAATTCGGGGTTGAATGTCTTTTTGACCTCTTCCATAACGGACTTGCGCATTTCTTCGTGCTGTTGTTCCTGCGTGGCCGAAGCGGTAAAACCCAGACCGGAGCCTTTGTTGGTAATTTCCCGCGCGCCGACGTTGGAAGTCATAATAATTACGCAGTTTTTAAAGCTGACTTTATGGCCCAAATTGTCAGACAGGGCCCCTTCGTCAAGCACTTGCAGCAAAATATTATAGATGTCCGGGTGGGCTTTTTCCAGCTCGTCCAACACCACCACGCTGTAGGGGCGGCGGCGGACGGCTTCCGTCAGCTGGCCGCCTTCTTCATAGCCCACATAGCCCGGGGGCGCGCCAATCAGGCGCGAGACGGCGAACTTTTCCATATACTCAGACATATCAATGCGCACCATAGCTTCTTCATCGCCAAAGAGGAACATCGCCAAACTTTTGGCCAGCTCCGTCTTGCCTACACCGGTGGGCCCCAGGAATAAAAAGCCCCCAATCGGCCGGTGCGGATTGCCCAAGCCGGTGCGGTTGCGGCGAATGGACTGCGACACCACACGCACCGCTTCTTCCTGCCCGATAATACGTTCGTGCAGGTGCTCTTCCATATGCAAAATTTTATCCGTTTCGCTTTGGGTCAAGCGCGTAACGGGAATGCCCGTCCATTTAGACGCCACCAGTGCAATGTCTTCTTCCGTCACTTCTACGGTTTTGGCGTTGCGTTCGGCTTGCCATTTTTCTTTGAGTTTATCCAGACGTTTTTTAAGTTGGTCCTCTTTGGTTTTTGCTTTGGCGGCTTTTTCAAATTCTTTATTGCGGATAGCGGCGTCTTTCTCCGCGGCGGCGGCTTGGTATTTTTGCTGCTGCTCGCGGATTTCCGGCGGCAGGGCCGCGTTTTTGAGGCGAGCGCGTGCGCCGGCCTCGTCAAAGAGGTCTATGGCCTTGTCGGGCAAAGCGCGGTCGGTAATATAGCGGTCTGCAATCGCCGCTGCGGCGTGCAGTGCGCCGTCTGTATAATGCACGCGGTGGTGCTCTTCGTATTTGGGGGCAATACCGCGCAAAATAGTGACGGTTTCTTCCACGTCCGGCGGATCCACCGTAACGGGCTGGAAGCGGCGTTCAAAAGCGGTGTCCTCTTCTATATATTTGCGGTATTCGTCAAAAGTAGTGGCGCCTATGCACTGTATCTCACCGCGGGCCAGGGCGGGCTTGAGCATATTGGAAGCGTCTATAGAGCCTTCCGCCGCGCCCGCGCCGATAAGCGTGTGCAGCTCGTCAATAAAGATGATGCTGTTTTTGTCGTCTGCGGCTTCATCAATGATGTTTTTAAGGCGTTGTTCAAATTCACCGCGGTATTTGGTGCCCGCTACAACGGAAGCCAAATCCAATGCCAGCAGACGTTTGCCGGTCAGCACTTCGGAAATATCGTCTTTGGCCATACGTTGGGCCAAGCCTTCTACAATAGCGGTCTTGCCCACGCCCGGCTCTCCGATTAAAACGGGGTTGTTTTTGGTGCGCCGGGCCAAAATTTGTACCAAGCGCTCTATTTCTTCATCACGCCCAATAACCGGGTCCAGCGCGTTTTTGGCGGCCAGTGCGGTTAAATCGCGCGTATATTCGTCCAAAGTGGGGGTTTTGCTTTTGGTGTTTTTGGCTGAATGTGTGGCGCGCGGGGCCTGGGTTTGCGGCTCTTCTTCCTCTTCGGTTTCTTCGTCTAAACGGGAAGAGGTAAAAGTTTCTGTTAAATCCCCAGGTTGCGCCCCTTCCAAAAAAGCAAGGGTGCTTTCCCGCACGGCGTTAAGCGTAGCCCCTAGATTTTGCAAAATGGTGCCGGCCATACCTTCTTCTTCACGCACCAGCCCCAGCAGAATATGCTCCGTTCCGATGTGTTCCATTCCCAAAGATTGGGATTCTTCCACCGCATATTCCAACACTTTTTTGGCGCGCGGCGTGAATGGGATTTCCCCCAGCAGCATAATCGCGTCCCCTACGCCTACCATTTTTTCAATTTCCAGGCGTACTTTGCGGAAGGTAACTCCCAAAGAAGATAAAATTTTATTGGATACGGTGCCGTCTAAAGCGGTCAACCCTAATAAAATGTGTTCTGTACCAACGTAGTCGTGATTTAAGCGTTTTGCTTCTTCTTGCGCGATGAGAATAATTTTTTGCGCATTTTCTGTAAATCGTTTAGCCATCTAAAAACCCCTCATAAAATAGTACCTATATTATATAAAATGCAACCTGGCTGTGAATAAGTCTGTAAGAAATACGAGGCGGTGGCATTTGCAAAGGGCTTGCATTGTTTTTTTTTTTTGATAAATTTTGCGTATGAGCAAAATTTATCAAAAATTAAATCCTGACGGAAAAAACCCCGTAAAACGCAAAATAAACGGCTTTACGCTTATTGAGCTTTTGGTAGTGGTGCTGATAATCGGCATTTTGGCGGCCATTGCCTTGCCGCAGTATAACCGTGCGGTGTTACGTTCCCGTTTTGTACAGGCACAAACTATTGCCAAAAGCTTTGCTGACGCCGCCACCCGATATTATTTGGCAAACGGAGAACCACCGAGCTATTGGGCAGATTTGGATATCAATATGCCTTCCGACTGGAAGGACGACGGGAACTATGGTGGGGGGTTAACGGGGAGATATATTGCTTGTGATTTAATGAATAATCATGATAAAAATATTGTTTGTTTTATCCATTGGGGGAACATACCTTATTTGGCGGCTTATGTGCAGTTTTTCGGCCCTAATAGCAATGCCCGTGAATGTTGGGCTAGGAAGGACAATGAGGACGCGCAGAGCCTTTGCCAAGGTTTTGGGGGAATAGAAATGGGGAATGTGTCAAATTATTCTTGTCAAAGCATGGGAGGTTGTACCCGTTATGTATTGCCTTAGCTAGTTTTATAGGTGCCTTTCGGCCCCGCCCTGTGGCGGGGCTTTTTGCTATAATAGGTATATGAATGAAGAATTGTTGGCGCGTGCGCGCAAAATTAAAATCGTTTTAAATGATGTGGACGGCATTTGGACGGACGGAAAACTTAATTTTTTCCTGACCCTGGAGGGGAAAGTGGAAGAAATGAAGTCTTTTAACGCTTTGGACGGCATTGCCGTTATGCTTTTGCGCTGTGCCGGCGTAAAAAGCGGCGTGATTACGGGCCGCCGCCACGAAACCACGCTAACCCGCGCGCGCAGTTTGGGAATGAACTATTTTTATCAGGGATTTTTGACTAAACTAGGCCCTTTGCAGGATATTATGAAGCGGGAAAATGTGACCGCAGAGGAAGTGGCTTTTATTGGAGATGACTTGACGGATTTGCCTCTTTTGGAAAAAGTGGGCCTGGCGGTCACCGTGCCCAATGCGATGGAAGAAGTCAAAAAGTCTGCTCATTATATTACCCAGCGGCCGGGCGGAGCCGGAGCCTACCGCGAATTGGCTGACCTAATTGTAACCGCTCAGGGCAAAATGCCCGCCATTTTGGCCGATATCCGCGCCTCCCAATGGAAGCGGCCGGAAGCGGGGGAAATCCGCATAGTTACTTCCCAGGAAGGAATTTCTTAATATGAAAGGAAAGTTTATTGTATTGGAAGGGCCGGACCGCTGCGGCAAGTCCACCCAAGCCAAACTTCTTTATAACTACCTGCTGGAACACGGCTGCGATGCGGTGCTCACGCGGGAGCCGGGCGGTACGCCCACCGCGGAAAAAATACGCCAAATCGTGTTGGAGCCGGGGCTGGATGTGCGCCCCGTGGCGGAGCTTCTTTTGTATGAAGCCAGCCGCGCCCAACATACGCAGGAAAAAATTATCCCCGCTTTGCAGGAAGGCAAAGTGGTCATTTGTGAACGTTATACTATGTCCACTTGCGCATATCAAGGATATGCGCGCGGGCTGGATTTAAAAATGATAGAAGCCGTCAACCGAATTGCCACCACCGGTCTTACGCCGGATTTGACCTTGGTGTTTTTAATGTCGGATAAATATTTTTCTTCCCGAGGGGAATATCTCTTTTCGGACCGGTTGGAGCGTGAGGACCGTGAGTTTAGGCAAAATATGCGCCAAGGATACAAGAACCTGGTGGAACGGACGAAAAACGCCTATTTGATAGATGCTGATGCGGATGTGGACGCCATACGCGCCCGTGTGATAGAGCTGCTGAAAGAACACCATATTACGGATTTATGCCCTTTGCTGAAGTCTTAAACCAAACTGCCGCTACGGAGTATTTGCAAAAAAGTGTGCTGAGCCGTGTGCCGCAGGCGCTGCTTTTTTGCGGTCCTTCGGGGGTGGGGAAAAAGAAAGCCGCGCTGGAGTTTGCCAAAGCGTTAAATTGTCTAGACCCGCAAGCCCGCCAAAACGGGGACGCCTGCGGCCTGTGCGCCCATTGCACCGCTATAGAAAAAGGCACTTATCCCGATGTGGTGGTGGCGGATTTTTTATATCAAGCCCGCTTGGAACTTAAAAAAGATCCCGGCGACAAAGGCTACGAAGAAGAACTGGAAAAAGAGCTGGCTAAGCAGCAGCGCATAAAAGTAGATACCATCCGTGACATTACCGCCAAAAGCCAACAGAAAAGCGCTTTGAACGGTTGGAAGGTGTTTATTGTAGATGAAGCGCAAAGTATGCAGGCGGAAGCCGCCAATGCTTTGCTTAAATTTATAGAAGAGCCGCCTCAGCAAACGGTGTGGGTCTTGCTGACGGATAAAAAAGCGGCTATGCTTAAAACCATTTTGTCGCGCTGCCAGCCCTTGCAGTTTGCCCCTTTGCCGGTGGAAACATTGGAGCGGCTATTGCCCCTCGTGGCCCCGGAAACGCAAGACCCGGCTTTGGCGGCACGTTATGCCCAAGGCTCTTTGTCGCGCGCTGTGCGCGCGGCGCAGGCGCTTGAAATTTTGCAGGCGGCGGAGAGGGGCCCAGCTTGGCCGGCAGAAGCGGCGGCCGCTTTGCCGCGTACGATAACAGCCGCCCGCCAGAGCGCGCAGGCCGTGCTGGACGTAGTTATGCTGGCGGTGCACCGCGCTTGGACGCAAACGGAAAATGCAAAAGAGCGCCTGCAGTACCAGCAAGCGTTAAAAAAATTGGAAAACTATAAAACAGCCGTTGCGCGCAATGTATCCCCCGCGCTGACGGTGGAAACGGCCCTGATGGGGCTGGATAAATTGCATATCCAAATTTAACGGAGAAAATATGAGCAAGAAATTCTTTATCACTACCCCTATTTATTATGTGAACTCAGTGCCGCACATTGGGCACGCTTACACGACGATTGCGCTGGATATTTTGGCCCGTTATAAACGCCAGCAGGGCGCAGACGTGCACTTTTTGACCGGAACGGACGAACACGGCGCCAATATTGAAAAATCCGCCGCCGCCCAGGGCGTCAGCCCCAAGGAATGGACGGATAATGTGTCTGCCCAGTACCGGCAAATGTGGAAAGAGCTGAACATCTCTTATGACGATTTCATTCGCACCACCGACGCCAAACACGAACACGTGGTGCAGGCTGTGTTTGAAAAGTTGCTTAAACAGGGAGATATTTATAAAGGCTCTTACTCTGGCAAATACTGCCTTTCCTGCGAACAGTATTATGATGAGAGCGAAATGCTGGAAGGCGGCCTTTGCCCCGTGCACAAACGCCCGTTGACGGAAGTGCACGAAGAAACCTATTTCTTCAAGCTTTCCAAATACCAGGACGCTTTGCTGAAGTTCTATGAACAACACCCGGATTTCTTGAGCCCCAAATACCGCGCCAACGAAATCATCAATTTTGTAAAGGGCGGCTTGCGCGACCTTTCCGTTACGCGCACCAAAGTAAAATGGGGCGTGCCGGTAGTGTCGGACCCGGCGCATACGGTGTATGTGTGGTTTGATGCGCTGATTAACTATATCTCCGCTACGGGTGTGGGTACGCTGCTGTGTGAAGATAAAAAAGAGCACGAGGAACAACTTAAAAAAATCGGCGCGGAGAAATTTGAAGATTTTTGGCCGGCGGATTTGCATATGGTGGGCAAAGAAATTTTCCGCTTTCATACCGTTATTTGGCCGGCGATGCTGATGGCTTTGGGCTTGCCACTTCCCAAGAAAGTGTTTGCCCACGGCTGGTGGACGGTGGAAGGGGAAAAAATGTCCAAATCTTTGGGCAATGTGGTCAACCCGGTGGAGCTGGCCCATAAATACGGCACCGACCCGGTGCGTGCCTTCCTGTTCCGCGAAGTGCCCTTTGGACAAGACGGCGATTTCTCTATGGCTAGTTTCAAAAACCGCTATAATTCCGACCTGGCAAACAACATTGGCAACTTGCTTTCGCGCACGCTGAATATGGCGGCTAAGAATATAGGCGAGCTGCCGCACAAAGCGGCCGAAGGCTCCGCCACGCAAAAGCGCGCTTTGCAAACGGAGGCGGCGATAGATACTTTTTACAATGAGCTGGCCTTTGACAAGGTGCTGGAAAGCATTTACGGCTTTGCCGGGGAATTAAATAAACTGGTAGATGAAAAGAAGCCGTGGGAGCTGGCTAAAACCGATAAAGAGGCTGCGGTCGCCGTACTTTTGGAGTTGGTGTGTGGGCTGCGCTTTATTTCCCGCTGGATAGAGCCGTTTATGCCTACGGTAGCCCAGGAAATGCAGCGGCGGCTGGCTGCGGGCCCGATACAAAAATATCCGCCGCTTTTCCCGCGCTTAGAAGAGGAAGCCAAACAAAAGTAGTTTTTTGCTCATATCCCCCGCAATGCGGGGGATATTTTATTGCAAAAAGCGTCTAAACTGCTTGAAGTTTGCTACACTAATGAAAAGGTAAGCATATGGATAGGTTAAAACATTTTTTAAAATGCTTTCAATCCAAAGCAAAACAGGGTTTTACTTTGATTGAAATAACGGCGGTTGTATTGATATTGGGTATTTTAGCTGCTATTGCTTTGCCTCAATACAAACGCGTGTTAGAAAGCAGCCGTGTTTCTGAAGCTGTTACTATGTTGGGTAATATAGAAACGGCGGAAAAAATGTATTGGATGCAAATGGGGCAATTTACCTCAGATTTCTCCGAACTGATGTTAGACATTCCTTTAGCACAGCCGGAAGGTACATATAATACGACTTTTGACCACGGAAAGGGAACGTTTTTTGAATACGATCTTTCCAATTGCATAGGGGGAGAGTGCATTATTTCCGCTTCCCGCGGGGTAGGAGATGAAAACCATATCTACGAAATCCGGCTTACAGGTTTAACCGGAAGCGGCGCAGATGGCGTGCGCAGCTGCCACGCGACAGATGACTTTGGCGTTAGTGTATGTTTGATTATTTGCGGGGCGGATGCAATGTCTGCCGACGGAAGCTGTATGCTGGACTGATTTATTTCTGCCTATTGTTTGATTGCTCTTTATTTTTCTAGAATTGCTTGACTCATTTTTTTTTTTTGATAAATTTTGCTTATGATCGAAATTTATCAAAAAACTATCTCAAACAGAAAAAACAGTGCAAAACGCAGATTTGGCGGTTTTACGCTGATTGAATTGTTGGTTGTGGTGCTGATTATTGGCATCTTGGCGGCAATCGCTTTGCCTCAATATGAGAAGGCTGTAGTAAAATCGCGCCTGGCAGAGCCGATGACGATACTGAAAACTCTATTACAGTCCTGTAATGTGGCGGCTTTAAGTAACGGAGGGGTAGATTGTTTCAGATACAGAGGAGAGGTGGACCTCTCTGATTTGGATGTTGAATTGCCGGGAGAATATGCTGCTTGGGAAACGGAGAGTGAATCTAGAGATACAAAATATTTTAAGTACGTTATTATGTCCCCAGGAGGAGGCCCTGTGGCATATTATCGTGGTACTACCGGTATATCTGCTAGTACAGCAAACGCATTTTCCTTGTGCATTGCGGTAGAAGAATTTGGTTCGGCCTTGCTCTGTGGATACAGAGATGAGGAATCGGAAAAAATATGCAAGGCAAGCGGTTTGCCCGCAGAAGAAGAGCCGGGAGAGTGTTGGTAGTTTAACTTAAATCTATCAGGTGCCAGTTTTGTTGGTAGAGCTCTAATAAACGTTTCTTAAAGGCCGCGTGCTGGGGATTTTGCAACAGCGGGTCTTGCCTAAGCAGCTCATCGCGGTCTTCAATAGCCCATTGTAAAATATTGCGGTCTTTAAACAGGTCTCCTGCTTTTAATTCCAATTCCCCGCTTTGGCGCGTGCCCAAAATTTCCCCCGGGCCGCGCAGCTGCATATCTTTTTCGCCAATTTTAAAGCCGTCGCAAGTATCACAAATAATCCGCAGCCGCTCTTTGGAAACCGAGCCCTGATGTTGGGCCACCAAAATACATCTGCTTTCGTGTTGCCCGCGGCCTACACGCCCGCGCAGCTGGTGCAAGCTGGCCAGGCCAAAGCGTTCGGCATTTTGTATGACCATTACGGTTGCATTAGGGACGTCTATCCCCACTTCAATAACCGGGGTGGCCACCAAAATGTCGGTTTTGTGGGCGGCAAAATCTTTCATTACATTTTCTTTTTCGGTGCGGCTCATTTGCCCGTGCAGCATAGCCAATTGAAATTGCGGGAAAAATTTTTTGAGTTTTTCAAATTCTTCGCTGACGGCTTTGGCGGAAATCTTTTCGCTTTCTTCAATCAGTGGATAGACGATATAAGCCTGGCGCCCTTTTTGAATTTCCTCGGCTACGATGCGGCAAGCTTGGGGTTCATCGGCCATTTGGGTAAAAATGGGCCGGCGGCCCGGGGGCAGTTCTGTCAGCGTGGAAACAGCCAAATCCCCATAAAGCACCAAGGCCAGCGTGCGCGGAATGGGGGTGGCGGTCATAGTCAACAGGTCCAGCCGGGAGGTTTTTTCCTTCAGTTTGCCGCGCTGGCGCACGCCAAAGCGGTGTTGTTCATCAATGACAGCCAGTTTTAAGTTTTTAAATTGCACGTCGTCTTGTATTAAAGCGTGTGTGCCTACAATAATGGTTAAAGAACCGTCCGCCAAAGCCGCTAAAATTTTTTTCCGTTCGGCGGTTTTGGTGCTGGAAGTGAGCACCGCTACCGGCACTTTGAGTTTTTTTAGTATGCGCTGAAAAGTCATATAGTGCTGTTCCGCTAGAATTTCTGTAGGGGCCATCAACACGCTCTGATATCCGTTTTCCGCCGCCAGCAACATAGCAGAGAGCGCCACCAATGTCTTGCCGGAGCCTACATCTCCCTGCAAGAGGCGGTTCATCGGCAGCGGACTTTGTAAATCAGCAAAAATTTCATTGATAACTTTTTTTTGGCTTCCGGTAAATTCAAAACCCAAGTTCTTGCGGAAAGGGGAGAGAAGATTTTTTTTGATTTGGTAGTGGTAGCCTTTGGCTATGGTTTTTGTCTGGGAGCGCTTAATGCCCCAGGCGGTAGCCAAAAGGAGGAACTCTTCGTAGGCCAAACGGGCACGGGCGTTTTCCAGCTCGGCCAGACTCGTGGGAAAGTGTATGGCGCGCAGGGCCTGTGTGCTGCCCAAAAAATGGCGTTTGTCTGCCAAAAAAGAGGGCAAAATATCCGGCTCTGCCTCACTTTGGCCTCCTGCCAGCGCTTCTTGCATATATTGGCGCATTTGCTTGTGGGTCAGGCCTTCGGTCAGGCTGTAAATGGGGGTCAAACGCCCGGCGTGCCAGGCACTCTGCGGGTCAGAAACCGGGTAATATTCTTCTACCGTGATTTTATTGTCAAAAAAATTATTGCGGTTTTCGCGCCGGCCGATGACCCAGACTTCTGTATTAATCTTAAAATCTTTTTTTAATTGGGCAAAGGGGTCAAAGCGGAAATTGCGAAACGAACGTTTTTTAAACCAAGTGCATTCTATTTGTCGGTTTTGTGTGTCTGACAAAAAGGCTTTAAAAATCAGCACCGAGCGGGCCGGTATCGTTTGGGCGCGCAAAACACGGCCTTTAAAAATGACTAGAGAAGGCGGGTTGAGCCCGCTGTTAGGCGGGTTTTCGCGGCGGTCTTGGTAAGTGCGCGGATAATAGTGCAGTAAATCAGCTATAGAAAAAATATCCAGCCGTGCCAATGATTTAGCCCGCGCCGGGCCAATGCCTTTAAGATATTGAATAGAGCCCATACGTCTATTTTAGCAATTTAAATTTTGCTACAATGAAAAAAAAGGAGGCACTATGAATTTAGAACTATTATCGTCACGCGTAAGCGAGCATTTCCTGATGCTGGCTGAGCAAACTGGCCGTGTGTTGGGTGCTTTGCTGATTGCCATCTTAATATTGGTGGTTGGGTTGTATTTATCCCGTTTTGTGGGTTCATATGTTAAGAAGTTTTTGGGGAAAATCTCGTTTGATGAGAAAACCTCTAAACTGGGTATTAATGAATTGTGCGTGCGTTTTGGTTTGGGCAAATCTCCTACGTATATTATTTCTTTTGTATTGGCGTGGGCGGTTATTTTTTATGCGGTGGTATTGGCGGCAGATGTGTTGCATTTGGCTATTATTCGCGATTTATTTACCCGCTTTTTAGAATTTATTCCCACTTTATTTGTTTCCGTGCTGATTTTATTTGCCGGCTTGTTGTTGGGTAAATTGCTGGGTAATATTATTGAGAACTCCGCCAAAGCCAACGGCCTGCGCGGCGGGGTGTTAATTTCGCGGGCAGTTTATGTGTTTGTAGTATTCTTCTGTGCATTGATTGCGGTAGAAAATTTGGGGTTTGCCAGCCAGTTGGTCAACAATGTCGCAGTGGTAATTTTAGCCTCCTTAGGTTTAGCTTTTGCTATTGCGGTAGGATTAGGAGCTAAATCGTTGGCGGAAGAATTTTTACGCGGAATATTTGAACAAGAGCTAAACAATAAGAAAAAAGAGTAAAATATCCCAACTACTTATTACTCTGCAACATACACAAAGTGTGTGAAAGGTAAGATAGCCTATGGGTATATATAAAAAGGGCTTTACTCTCATAGAACTGCTGGTGGTCGTTTTAATTATTGGAGTTTTAGCGGCTATTGCTTTGCCTCAATATAAAAGAGCGGTGGAGCGTGCACAGGTTATGGCAGGCTTCCCGGCGGCCCGGGCCATTATTGATGCGATGGACGAGTATTGGTTGGGGCACGGAGCATTTACTGGGAATTGGAGTATTATGACCATTAATCTGCCGCCAGGAGCCACGGACGAAAACGGCACGCCGCTGGAGTCACTTCCTACTTCTATGAACAAGTATCTCTACTATGATGTGGGAACGTCGGCCAAAAAACATTATCGCCTACAGAGCAACGGACGTTTGCAGTATGTGGTCTATTTAGACGAGCCGGTCTATTTGTATTTTTATTCCCGTTATGCCCAGTCGGACAGTTACAAGCCTCTGCGCGGTAAGATTACTTGTACCTATGGAAGTAATAAAGCAGAAGCCCAATGTAAGCGTCTGGGAGCGACTAAGTTGAAAAATGGGACCTATGTTTTTGAATAAGTTGTTTTGATGGTTCCATATACTTCTTTTGTGGTGTAAAAACAGATGTAAATATAAAGAGGGCCCCAAGGCCCTCTTTTTTATCAAATAAACTTAGCTGGCGGAACCGTGCGGCGTTTTATGGTATCGTAAAATTTTTTTGTTAAGCAGCGGGTTTTATCTATGTTAAAGTGTTCAGTGTGACGATATGGATGAAGATTCTTTGGCAGAATAGGGAGCTTGCAACTATCAAAAAAGTTTATTAAAAACGTTTTGCCCTCTTACTGTATCAGAGCAAAAGAGGCTCTTGTTTTGAATCAAAAAGCTCCATATACTATAAATATATTCAGAATAAAGGATTTCACTATGAAAAATTTAGTAAAAATTGCCAGTTTTTGGTTTTTATCTGTGCTGGCTATAAATGCTTTTGCTGCGCAATGGGGAGCTTTGTTGGATTACAATATGGACTCTCAGGGAAATACCGTAAAATCGCGGGTGGGAGCTAAGTACTTGCTTAGTCCTGTTTTAGAGGGTAAGCCTGTGCGTGTGCGAATGGAAGCAGGTCGTTTATCAGAGCAGAAACGGTCTGAATATGAAAAAATTATTGCGCAGAGTTATGCCAGTTGGTTTGCTTATCCGGCGGAATTAATCCGCAAATCCGGACGTGGAGAAGAATTTTCCGATGTGTTGCCTATATTGGATAAGGGCATAGATGTGCAGTTTGTTTCAGAAAAGGATATGGCTGATATTTTTATTGTTATCCTGCCTTTTAAAGAAGTGGAATCTATTTGTGGCAAACCGGCTATTGGTTGCTATAGTCGGGTAGGAGATGTAGCTCAAATATTTATTCCTTTTAATAAATTTGTTATGCGTACGATGACTGCCGGTAAGAGAAGTGCCCAGTTTATCGCTTTGCACGAAATAGGACATTCTTTAGGTTTTAGTGATCAATATAAACAAGGCAGAAGTCAAACTTCCCATATGATCTACAGTTCTTTGAATACTTCTAAAAGCATTATGAATGCGGCCGGGCGTTTAACTTGCGATGATGCTGATGGAATGATTAACCTGATAGACATTACCCGGGGAACTTCCCGCGGGGGAGAATATGGTTGGCGCAGCTTATGCGCCAAGTCTGATGTGTATTATATAAACGGTGCGCCGGTTGGGAAATCTCCGTATAATATATTCGCTGTAGATGATGGATATACCTGGCGATTTCAACGCTATAAAGAGAATCAATTAATATCTGAGCAGACGGTCAAGTTAAATTTGGAAGGGAAAGTTTCTCCATTTGAAATGATAGAAGGAAAAACCGTTTTAGAGAAAGACGCTGCTGGCCGGCCAGTTCATATGCGCGGTCCAAAAGGGGAGGATATTTATTATTCTTATAATTACGATAAATGTCTGCGTATGATTTTTATGGAGGATGCGCTGATAAGAGTGGAAATAAAAGGGTTGATATATTCTGGTAAGAACAAAAAAAATGAGAAGGAAGTCCTTGTGTACTTTTTTAGCGAAGATGGCAAACTGAGCGAATTGGAATATAATCGCCCGGCCCATAAAAAGGGCAAAGAAGGGCGTGCTGTCTATCAAAAGGATATCCAAAAGCAAGGACCCGCAGAGATGCTTGCGTTAGAATTTGACGCTAAGGGACGAATAATTAGGCGCCATATATATTCAAAGGGGAAATTAAAAACCCAGAAAATACAAAAGAATGCTTCTTTTACTTTGGGGGACCAATTAATAGATCAAAGAGTCTGGCAGCTGAAAGACTGGTATCTGCATATGTTATAAGGTCTTTAAGAGGGAAACGGATTAAAAGCAGCAATCAAGACGCTCCGGTTTTTCCGGAGCGTCTTTTGTAGCCTTGCTTGTGTTTAGTAATAATAAAGCCTTTGTCTATATAGATGGCTTTTTCCCTGAGAGCGCAGTTAAATTAGCCATTTAAAACCCGGGCTTTAAGCCCGGGTTTAGATTAAAATATCCTTCTGGCCCAGCGTTTAGATTACTCTTGGTAATCTTTTAACATTTTAGTCCGGCTGGGATGGCGTAATTTGCGGATGGCTTTGGCCTCTATTTGGCGTACGCGCTCGCGGGTTACATTGAACATTTTGCCCACTTCTTCCAACGTGCGCGGGTAGCCGGAGTCTATGCCAAAACGCAAGCTGATAATTTTGGCTTCCCGCTCAGAGAGCGTAGCCAGTACATCTGCTACCTCCTGCTTGCGCAAGAAATCTACTGCGGAGGTGGTTGGGTTGGGGCCGTTCTTATCTTCAATAAAATCTTCTAGGTTGGAGTCTTCATCCTCTCCGATAGGAGTAGATAAGGAAATCGGATCCTGCATAATTTTAAGCACACTTTTGACCTTTTCCATAGAAAGGCGCAGCGTTTTGGAATAATCTTCCAGCGTCGGTTCCCGGCCGTGCTCCTGGCGGAATTTATTGGTCACCTTAGTAAGCTTGGAAACCAACTCTTTCATATGCACTGGAATGCGGATAGTGTTGGCTTGGTCTGCAATAGCACGGTTAATGCTTTGGCGTATCCACCAAGTGGCATAAGTGGAAAATTTAAAACCGCGTTTATATTCAAATTTTTCCACCGCTTTCATCAGCCCCAGGCCGCCTTCTTGAATCAGGTCAGAGAGTTCCAAATTGGAATTGACGTGTTTCTTGGCAATAGACACCACTAAGCGCAGGTTGGCTTTAATGAGTTTGAGTTTGTCCTGCAAAATCATATCCTCAAAAAACACGATACGGTCATTGAAAGATAAAAATTCTTTTTCCGTCATTGGCAAAGACTCTACCATACGGGCGTGGCGTGCACGGACCGACTCTATATTAGACAGCGCCCGCTCCAGCTCTTCCAATGTAAATTTAGTTTTTTTCTTAAAATCTTTTGCGGTAATTTTTTTATTTTTAAACGCATTGACTAATTTTTTGACTTCATTGTAAGGGCCAAAATAATTATCAAAACGTTCCATATCGCCGCGGGTTTCATTCAAGCGGTCCGCCAAGTTTTTGATTTTATTCGTCAAACGTTTGATTTTGTTTTGGTTTAAATTGAGTTTAATAATGCGCGCCACTACTTCTTTTTGTTTGGCTTCCAAGAGCTCTATGTGGTGGTTGCGCTTTTTGTCTGACAAATTCCCTTCGCGCAGTTCTTTCATCAGTTTGGTGATTTCCTGCTCCCTCTTGCCAATAAATTGCGCCGCTTCTTTGAGCTTTTTGCGCATATTGTTTAATTCGCGCGTGGTGCGTTTTCCGCGGGGCATCAGCTCTTTGGTGGTCATTTCTTCCTGGTCCACCAATTCTTCCCAGTTGCAGATTTCACGCATTGTAATCGGCGATTCTAACACCAGCTTGCGCAGCTCTTTTTCGCGTTCGCGGATATTGCGCGCCAACGTAATTTCTTCGTCGCGGGTTAAGAGGGGCACTTTGCCCATTTCGGAAAGGTACATACGGATAGAGTTGGAAATATCCGGGTTGGATGCGGCCCATTCATCGGTATAGACTTCTTTGTCTGCCAAAGAAGCGGCCTTTATTTTTTTCTCGTCCACCACCTGGATACCCATATCTTCCAGCGTGCCCATCAGTCCGTCAATATCTTCGGCACTCATAGAATTGGACGTAAGTGAGCGGTTAATCTCATCTAGAGAGAGCATTCCGCTCTCTTTTCCCGCTTCTACCAACTCTTTTAAAGCTTTATTTCCCGAATTTGCCATTTGTCTAGTACCTCTTTTCCGCTAATTTTTTAATTTGTTTTGTAATTGTGTCATCCGCTGCAGCAGCTCTGCCGGCACTTGCCCCGCTGCCGCAGTTTTTATTTGCTGGCGCAAAGCCGCCAGCTGGCGCTGCAGTGCTTCTTTCTCTATGGCCTTTTGGCAGGAAGTTATGTCCCGCTGTGCCTGAAAATCTTTCGGCAATTCTGTCATACAAAGACGAATGGCCAGTTTTGCTTGTTGCGGTGCTGCGGCGCATACCCGGTCCGTAAATCCTTGCGGTGTCGGGTTTTCTGCCGCGGCATTACATACTGCTTTTAATAATTCTCCCAAAGCCCGACTGTCAAATTGGGCCGCCAATTCTTCGCACCCGGCCGCATATTGCGGAAAGCGCAATAGCCAAGCCACCAAATTTTCTTCCGCCGCGTGGAAGTGTTCCGCCGGCTGCGGCTGGCCTTTCTGGAGGGCGGATGTGGCCTGAAAACGCTGTTGGAAACGCGCCGCCGCCTGCTCTCTGCCGCGCAAACGCTCCAGCACCAACGCTTCATCTACGCCCGTTTGTTCTGCCACATATTTGACCCATTCCCGCCGTACAATCGGGTCGGGTTGTTTGAGCAAAGTTTCAGTCAGCTCATTAATGACTGCCGTTTTGGCCTGCGGCTGCAACGGGTGCGGGTATAAATCCAGCTGCAAACGCGTATGAAACTCTATTAAGTCCTGGGCGTTATTGAGTATGGATTCAAATTGTTCTTTGCCATATTTGGCAATATACTCATCAGGGTCTAACCCGTCAGATAAAGAGGCCACCTTGACAAACAGTCCCTGCTCTATTAGTACCAGCGCTCCACGCAGCGCCGCTTTGATGCCGGCGGCGTCCGGGTCAAACAATACGACGGCATTGTCTGAATAGCGCTTGAGCAGTTTGCCGTGTTCCGCCGTCAAACTGGTGCCCAGCGGGGCTACGGCGTTTTCAAATCCGGCCTGGTGGCAGGCAATTACGTCCATATATCCTTCCAACAAGACGGCGCGCCCGGCTTTGCGTATAGCGGGGCCTGCAAAATTAATGCCGTAGAGCACTTGGCTTTTATTAAAGAGCAACGTTTCGGGGGAGTTTAGATATTTCGGCTCTCCCTGTGCCAAAATGCGCCCGCCAAACCCCACCGTTTCGCCGCGCTGGTTGATGATTGGAAATATCAGCCTTCCGCGGAAATAGTCGCGCGGCCCATACGAAGTCTGCACGCACAGACCGGCTTCTTTAAGCTGCTGCGGCGTATAATGGGCGGCTTGGGCCTCTTTGCACAGCCCGACGGCGTCGTTTTTGGCAAAGCCCAGCTCAAATTTTTGTACGGTTTCTTTGGTCAGGCCGCGGGTTTTAACGTAATTGCGCGCAAATTCTCCGCCGGCTTCCATCAAGTTTTTATGATAGAATCTTTTCGCCCACTCCAGCGTTTTGCGGGCATTGATGCGCTGCTGTTCCGCAGCGGAAAACCCGCCTTGCGGTTTATATTCCACACCGGTCAGTTCGGCCAGTTTGCGTACTGCTTCGTTAAAAGTCAAATTTTCAATTTTCATCAGGAAGTCAAACACGTCCCCACCTTCCTGACAGCCAAAACAGTAATACAGGCCCTTTTCTCCGTCCACGGAAAAAGAAGGGGTTTTCTCTTTATGAAACGGGCAGCAGGCTTTCCAAGTTTTGCCGGTCTTTTTCAAATGCGGCACATACTGGCGCACAAACTCCACAATGTCCAGGCGCTGTTTGATTTTCTCAGCCAGATTTTCCTGCATAATAGTCCCGTTTTACCGTCGGTAATCCGTACGCGCGTATGCGCCCGCGCGCACAGAGCAAAGAAGGCAATAGCCCCCGGTTCCCCGTGGACTATTGCCTGAAAAACTGCTTGTATTAATAGCGCCGGCGTTTGGTGCGGCGGGCGCGTCTTTGCGCTTCCTGCGATTTGATTTTGCGCTTCACGCTGGGCGGCATATAGGTCTCGCGGCGTTTGATTTCCTTGAGAATGCCGTTCTTTTCGCATTCGCGTTTGAAGCGTTTGAGCGCTTCTTCCAGGTGTTCAGCGTCTCTGACTTTCACAAAAACCATTAACTTTTTCACCACCTTCTGTTACCAGCAAAAAATCAGTACATATATTATATAAAACTTTCCGCTTTTTGTGAAAAGGGCTTTTTTGCGTGGAAAGAAAGGGAAGGCGAGAATGTGGCTCCTAAGGGTGGTAGTAGCGTCTGAATATGGCGGCTAGGAGTAGTTTAGACGCTGTCCGGGCGGGCCGGCGGAAAGCAGCCAACCGACAAAAAATTATACCCAAAGCAAGATGTTTGGAGCAGAAAAATTAGAGGGGCTTGTATTGTTTTTTTTTTTTGATAAATTTTATCGGGAGATAAAATTTATCAAAAAAGGAGCCGGCTGTGAAAAAACGTTTTAAAGGGAATTTGGGCGGGTTTACGCTTATAGAGCTTTTGGTGGTGGTGTTGATAATAGGCATTTTGGCCGCTATTGCTTTGCCGCAATATGAAGTGACGGTATTGAAAGCTAAAATGGCCACCGTTTTACCAATGATGAAGGCTATTAAAGATGCTAACGAACGCTATTATATGGCCAATGGGTCTTATTCGGATGACTTGTCTGTTTTGGATGTAGAGTTACCCGAAGGGAAAACGAATAGTATTGTTTCAGGGCATATCTTGTACGAAAATGGAACATATATAGATAATATAACAGATGGTTCAGTAGGGGGAGATGTGATAGGGGGACTATCTGGAGCAAATAAAAGTTGTTATATCCGTATGTTTTATGATCACTCTTCCAGTCCAGGCGTTATTACTTGCGGAGATGGGAATATTCCAAATTATCATCCTAGTGCCAGCCATCCTAAGTGTGCGCAAATTTGCAAAAGTATGGGCTATTAACCTGTATTTTAAAAAACCCCGCTTAAAGCGGGGTTTTTGCTAGATATTTTATCTGCCTTAGAACAAAGTTCAACACAGAGAAAGAACTATTTTTTCAGCTCTGCTACAAAAGCGTCTGCGGCAGAGAGGTCTTTGCGCACGGCGTCTTTGTCGGCGCGGCGTTTATATTCAAACTGCCCGTCTTTGACGGTGCGGCTGCTGATGACGATGCGGTGCGGCAGGCCCATTAAATCGGCGTCTTTAAACTTGACGCCCGGGCGTTCGTCGCGCTCATCCATCAGCACACTCAGCCCCGCTGCTTCCAGTTTGGCGCACAGTTCGTCTGCGGCTTTTTTGACCTCGGGGTTGGTGTCATAATCAATGGCGATTAAAGACACATCAAACGGGGCAATCGGCTCAGGCCAGATAATGCCGTTGTCATCGTGGCTTTGTTCTATGGCGGCCGCCACTACGCGGCTGATGCCAATGCCGTAGCAGCCCATAATAAACGGGTTGGCCTTTTGTTTCTCGTCCAAAAATTCGGCTTTCATCGCTGCGGAATATTTGGTGCCCAGTTTGAAAATGTGGCCCACTTCTATGCCGCGGGTAAAGTTAAACTTGGCGCCGCATTTGGCGCAGCAGTCACCCTCAGAGGCGATTTTGAGGTCGCAGTAAGCGTCCACTTCAATATCGCGCGAGGGGTTGACGTTGATGACGTGCACGTCGGTTTCATTGCCGCCGGCTACGCCGTTGACTACGCCTTTGACGTAATTGTCGGCAAAAATTTTGATTTTGGGGTTTCTTGCTTTTAAACCTTGCGGCCCAGCAAAACCCACCGGGGAACCCGTAACCTGCGTATAGACTTCTTCGCTGGCTTTTTCCAGCTCGGTGCATTTGAGCAAAGCGCGCAGCTTGGGTTCGTTGAGTTCGTGGTCTCCGCGCACCAAAGCCACCACCGGCTCTCCGTCTGCAGTGAACACCAAAAGCTTAATCAGCTTGTCTGTGCCGACGTTTAACATTTTGGCCACATCTTCTACCGTATAGGCTTTGGGGGTGGGGCGTTTTTCCATCGGTTTAAAGTCAGCTTCGTTGATGGTAAAAGCAGGTGCTTTGACGGCGGCCTTTTCCGTATTGGCGGCGTAGCCGCAGGCGGGGCAGTCTGCAATAGCGTCTTCGCCGTTGTCTGCCAGCACCATAAACTCGTGCGAAAAATTGCCGCCGATGGCGCCGGTGTCTGCTTCTACGGCTTTAAATTTAAAGCCGCAGCGCGTAAATACGCGGGTGTAGGCGTCATACATACGCTGGTACCAGTCGGTGGCTTGCTCGTCGGTGGCGCAGAAAGAATAAGCGTCTTTCATATAAAATTCGCGCGCACGCATAACGCCAAAGCGCGGGCGGATTTCATCGCGGAATTTGGTGCCGAATTGATAGAGGCACACCGGCAGCTGTTTATAAGAAGAAATGTCTTTGCGGGCCAAATCAGTAATGACTTCTTCGGCGGTGGGGGATACGCAAAATTCAGCTTTTTTTCGGTCCTCTATTTTCAGCAGCTGGTCGCCAAAGTGTTCCCAGCGGCCCGTTTCCTGCCACAGCTCTTTGGGCTGCACCACCGGCAGCCACACTTCGCACGCACCGGCACGGTCCATTTCTTCGCGCACGATGTTTTCTACTTTTTTAAGCACTTTTAAGCCCAGCGGCAGCCATTCATACAGCCCGCTGCCCAGCTTGCGGATCAGCCCGGCGCGTATCATCAGTTTGGCAGACAAATTGTCTGCGTCTTTGGGGGCTTCTTTTAAAGTGGGTACGTAATAGTTGGATAATTTCATTTTCATTCCTTTGAGCGGCACTGCGCTTGCTCTGCGGCTCATATAGAGCCGCGGGGAGAGCTATTTGTTGCCAAACTCGTTTATTTTTTCAATTAAAAAATCTACCCATTTTTCCTGGGGCAGTTTGAACATTATCTGGCCCTTTTCAAAATACAGGCCTTCGCCTTTGCCGCCGGCTATACCAAAGTCGGCGTCGCGCGCTTCGCCGGGGCCGTTGACGATGCAGCCCATAACGGCTATTTTAAGGCCGGTGGCTTTGCGCAAAAGTTCTTTGTCTGAGTAAATGCGTTTTTCCAGCTCGCGCACTGTGCCCGCCACGTCCACCTGAGTACGCCCGCAGGTGGGGCAGGAAATCAAATTAGGCCCGTACTGGCGCAAATGCAGGGCTTTTAAAATTTCATAGGCGGCACGCACCTGCAGGGCCGGGTCTTCGGTTAAAGAAACACGTATAGTGGCTCCAATGCCTTTTTGCAAAAGCGTGCCCAGCGCAATGGCGCTTTTGACGGTGCCGCTTAAAAAGCTGCCCGCTTCAGTCAGGCCGATATGCAGCGGAATGTCGCTCTGGGAGGCAAAAAGCTCGTTGGCTTTTAAGGTGCGGGCAAAGTCGTCCGATTTTAAAGAAACGACCACATTTTTAAAGTTTAATTGCTCCAAAATATTGGCTTGTTCCAGGGCTTCCTGCACCATAACCTGCGCCCATTTGTCATCTGTCAAATCCACTTGCCCGGCTACACTTTTTAAATACTTGACTGAGCCGGCATTGACCCCAATGCGTATGGCTACGCCGTGGTCTGCACAGGCTTTGACCACTTCTTTGGTATTTTCTATTGCACCGATGTTGCCGGGGTTAATGCGCACCTTATCTACGCCTTGTTTGACGGCTTCCAATGCCAATTTATAGTCAAAATGAATGTCTGCCACCAGCGGGCTATGAATGCGTTTTTTGATTTCACCCAACGCCAGCGCGGCCTGCATATCCGGCACGGCGACGCGGTTGATTTCGCAGCCGGCGTTTTCCAGCGCGTTGATTTGCGCGGCGGTGGCGGCGGCGTCGCGGGTGTCGGTGTTGCACATACTCTGTACGCGCACCGGGTTGCCGGTGCCAAGGGTATAGGGGCCTACGTTGACTTGTCTGGTTTTATACATTAGTTGCCTTCTTGCGCAGCGGGTTCTTGCGTCTGCACTTGTTCTGTTTCGCCGGCGGTTTGGGTAGCCACGGCGGCGGTTTTGGGTTTAAAGAAAATACGTTTAATATCCGCGTACGAAGCGTACACCACCAGCAGCATTAAAATATAAAAGCCCACATTGGCGGCGCGCATAATATTTTTGGTGGAGGGCAGTTTGCCGGTCAGCCCTTCCCACAAATACACCAGCGCGTAGCCGCCGTCCAGTATGGGAATGGGGAAAAGGTTAAACATACCTACCGCCAAAGAGAGCATAGCAATTAAGAAAATAAAGTCCAGCCAGCCGCGGTGCACCGATTGGTGAATGATATTGACAATGCCAATCGGCCCTGCCACCTCGGGGGCTTTTTTATGGCTGATGCTTTGCCACAGGGAGTCTAAGGAAAATTTGGTCCAGTACCAGCATTGGTACACACCCAAGCCTGCCGCTGCCCAAAGGCCCACTTTTTTCATTTGCGGATAAACGGCAATGCCCAATACGGTAGGTTTGTCAGCCAAAAAGTCGCTCTCTTTAATAGTGATATTCAATGTTTCGTTGCCGCGTTGGACGCTTAAGGCCAAATCCCCCTGGCGGGCTTGGATAGCCTGGGTCAGCTCCTGCCAGTTGGCGACAGGCTGCCCATTGGCAGAGAGGATAATGTCTTGCACTTGCAAATCTACCTTCGCCGCGGGGTAATTCTCCACCACTGCTCCCACTTGGGCGGGCAGCAGGGTGGGGTCCGTTTGCGGCATACCTTTTATATAGATAAGCCCGGCAAAAATAACCGCCGCCAATATGTAGTTAAACAAGGCGCCGTTGACCACCATAAAAAACTTGGCGTACCATTTTTTGGCGGCAAATTCACTGGGTTTGGGGGCTTCTTTGGCGTCATCTTCCTGGAACATTTGCCCTTCGGGTTCTACAAAGCCGCCAAAGGGAATGGCACGGATTTGAAAGTCGGTGCCTTTGGAGGATTTTTTGTGCCACAGAATTTTGCCAAAACCAAAAGAAAATTCTTTTACCCCAATGCCGGTTAAGCGGCAGGCGATAAAGTGCCCAAACTCGTGAATAATCACAATCGGGCTGAGCACCACAATTACAGCAACAATAGAAAGCAACATATTTACCCCTTATAAAATAACTTTTTTATATTTCTTTTCCGCCAGGTTGGCTAATGCTTTTTCCCGCGCCCAGGCGTCCGCTTCGGCTGCTTGGTTAAGCGTCACGCGGCCCACGCGCCCGTAGGTTTCTTTAAGCACGCTGTAGATGAGCTTGGGTATATCAGTAAATTTAATGCGTTCTTTTAAAAACGCATCTACCGCCACTTCATCGGCAGCGCTTAGCACCGCCGGGAAAATGCTGCCTTTGGCTTGTGCCGCCAAAGCCAGCTCCAGGCAGGGGAAGCGGTCAAAGTCCGGCTCAAAAAACTCCAGCTTTTGCGCTTGAAAGAGATTGAGCGGCTTGACCGGGCTGGGCATACGCTTGGGATAAGTAACGGCGTATTGGATAGGAATGCGCATATCCGGCTCGCTCATTTCCGCCAAGATAGCCCCGTCCACATATTCCACCGCGGAATGAATCAGCGATTGCGGGTGAATGACAATTTGCACCTTTTCCTGCGAAAGAGAAAACAAATTCATAATCTCTATGGCTTCAAAGCCTTTGTTCATCAGCGTGGCGGAATCTATGGTAATTTTTTTGCCCATTTTCCAGCGCGGGTGATTTAAAGCTTCCGCCGGAGTAACCGTGGAGAGCGCTTTTTTGCGCGTAGCAAACGGCCCGCCGGAAGCGGTCAAAAATACGCGGGAGATGGATTCATTGGCGCGGTCGTAGTTTTTGGCGTCGGTTTCTTCCATACATTGGAAAATGGCCGAAGGCTCGCTGTCCACCGGGATAATGGCGGCGTTCCAGCGGCGGCATTCCTGCATAATGGTTTGCCCCGCCATAACCATAGGTTCTTTGTTGGCAAGGGCAATGGTTTTGCCCGCTTTAATGGCGGCCACCAGCGGTTGAAAGCCTACTGCGCCTACCAGCCCGTTAATAATCAAATGGGCCGACGGCAGTGAAGCCAAAAAGACCAGGCTGTCCATATCCGGCGGCAGCAGCTGGGTGCCCTTGGGCATTTGAGTTTTTAAAATTTCATAGCTGGCAGCGTCCAGCACCGCGGCAAAGCGCGGTTTAAAGGTGTGTACTTGCTTGATAAAAAGTTCGGTATTGCGGTTGGCGCTCATAGCCAGTACGCGGTACTGCGGCCCCAGCCGCCCAATAACGTCTAAAGCAGAGGTGCCTATAGAGCCGGTGGAACCTAAAACGATGATGTTTTTCATAAGGTATAAAGTACCACGTAATAAAATACGGGCGCCAGCAGCAGGTACGAGTCAAACCGGTCCAAAAAACCGCCGTGCCCCGGCAAGAGGTGGGAAGAGTCTTTGACCCCGGTGCTGCGTTTGATGACCGATTCGGCCAAGTCAGACACTTGCCCCACTACCGCCACCAGCAGCCCCAGCCAAACAGCTTGCATTACTGTTAAATAGGTAGGCAAAAATAAATGCCGCATAAGCAGCGCCCCCGCCACCGCCAGCGCGGTGCCGCCGATGGCGCCTTCCCAGGTTTTCTTGGGGCTGACTTCCCGGTTAAGCTTGTGTTTGCCCAAGAAGCGGCCCGTAAAATAGGCCCCCGTATCGCATATCCATACGGTAATAATCATAAATAAAGTCAGGTATTCGCCGTATTGGGCGATGTCGCGTATATTAATAAGGTGCGCCAAAGACCACGGAATAAAGAAAATGCCGGTAAAGGTATTGGCCACGCGCTCCCAGCTGCGGTGCGGGGTCAATACTTCTACGAACAAAACGCCAAAGATGACAATGCTGATGGAAAAAGGGTACAGATTGTCCGGCAGTTCCAAAGACGGCAGCTGCGCCCGGCCCAAAATGGCTACCGCCGCCATCATCAGCCCAAAGAGCATCAGTGAAAGCATATGCACCGGTTTTTTGCCGGCGGTCAGCACCAGGCCGTATTCATATAAACACAGCAAGATGACACAGGCCGTAAAGGCCATATAAATCACGCCGCCGAAGTGAATGGCGGCTAAAATAACAGGTACGCCGATAACGGCGGTTAAAATGCGGGGTAGTAACATACTTTTATTTTAGCAAATATCCGGCGTATTGGGCGGTATGTTGAAGATAAAGGCCATTTTGTTGGCTGCCTGTTGTAAAAAGGCTTGCATTGTTTTTTTTTTTTGATACATTTTGCGTATGTGCAAAATGTATCAAAAAATGATGCCTGTAACTAAAAATCCCGCCAAAGGCAAATTTGGCGGTTTTACGCTGATTGAACTTTTGGTGGTGGTGCTGATAATTGGTATTTTGGCGGCTATTGCGCTGCCGCATTACCAAAAGGCAGTTAAAAGAGCCCGTATAGCGGAAGTGAAAATGCTGGTCAAGAGCGTTTGGGACGCCCAAAAGATGTATTCTCTTGCTGATGGGAATTATACCCCTTGTCTAAACGAATTGGATACGGATGTTCTTTCTTCTTTTGAAAAGTTGACGGACCTTGACGGCTGTGTCGTTCGTGCAGAAAAAGGAAGCGGGGATAATGCGATTATGTTAGATGTTTCTCCTCATGAAACAGATATTAAAAATAATTTTTCCATAACGATTTGGCTTGGGAATTTCTCTTATTCCGGAAATGGGGGGTATGGCGTGGTGTTAGGAAGCACCAAAGAGAATAGTAAACCTTTAAGCTGTATAGAATATGCCTGCGCCGCAGTAACAGAAGGCAGTTTTTGCCGGGATATTATGGGAATTCAAACCCCAACGGTGCGGCGAGACTGTGTGCGGTGGTATTAAGGAAAATAACCTAAACGCGGGGATCTAAGCCCCGCGTTTATTTTGCCCCGCTGCCCTGGAAAATGGTATCATTACCTTATATATATTGTAATGGAGATATTACCCCATGGCAAAAAATGACCTGACTACCAGGAACCTGATGTTGGACAGTTTGAAGCAATATGCCAAGAACAGGATTTCCCACGAGTTCATTCGCGAACATGACGCGAAGAACGAAATTCCCCTAGACATTTTAAAAGAGATGTACGACCACGACGTGCTGGGCGTGCATCTTTTGCTTATTCCGGAAGAGTACGGCGGCCTTGGCGGGCAGACCACGGAAATTTACCGCGTATGCGAACAGCTGGCCCGCATAGACTTGGGCATTGCCACCGGCGTATTTGCCACCTTCTTGGGCAGCGACCCGATTAACGTAGGCGGCACCCCGGAGCAAAAAGCCAAATGGTTCCAAAAAATTGCGCACGAGAACAAGCTGGTTGCTTACGGCGCCACGGAAGCGGACGCCGGCTCTGACCTGGTGTCTTTGCGCACCCGCGCCGACCGGGTGGAAAAGGACGGCAAAATCGTCGGCTACAAAATTACCGGCAGCAAAATGTGGATTTCCAACGGCGGCGTAGCCGATATTTACACGGTGCTGGCGCTGGCCCCGGGCGGCCCGAGCTGGTTTATCGTAGAAAAAGGCACCCCCGGCTTTACGCAGGACGCGCACGAAGACAAACACGGTATCCGCTTGTCCAACACCGCCGGTTTGGCCTTTGATGAAGTGTATGTGCCGGCAGAAAATTTAATTGGTTTAGAAGAAGGCAAAGGCTTCCTGCAGGCGCAGGCTGTATTTGGCTATACGCGCTTAATGGTGGCGGCCTTTGGTTTGGGCGGCGGAGAAGAAGCGGTAGAGACCGCTTTGATCTATGCCCAGCAGCGCATTCAGGCCGGCGGCCCGCTGGCGCAGAAGCAGGGTTTTATGCTTAAGCTGATTACCCCGCATTATGTGCGCTTTGAAGCGGCCCGCGCCTATATTGACTGGACGGCTAAACAGCTGGAAGTCAATAACCACGGCTTGGCTACTGAGGGCGCTATCGCCAAACTCTATGCCACCGAATCAGGCAACAAAGCCGCTGAAGACGCTATACAGGCGATGGGCGGTTTTGGCTATACCAAAGAATTTGCGGTGGAAAAAATCAAACGCGACGTCAAAATTACCTGCATTTACGAAGGCACCAGCGAAGTGCTGGAGATGACCATCTTCCGCGGACGCTGGCAGGAACACCTCAAGACCCGCGGTCAGTATTACATTAAACAGGCCGAAGAGTTTGAAGCCATCCACGCCCAGCACCCCGATGTGGGCGCCGACAGTGTGGCCTTGGGCTTCCGTGCCCTGGCCCGCGTGCTGGAAGACTGCCGCGCGCAGAAACTCACCCGCCACCAATATATTACCTTTATGTTGGGCGATTTAATCAGTGAGGCGGAAGTGGCCGCCGTCTTCGCGCGTGAATGCGCCGAAGGCCGCGTGACCGAAGGCAGCCGCTTTGATTTGAACACGCTTAAGATTATGTCGCGCGTCAATGCGCGCTTGAGCGCGTTTAAGATTGCCACCGAGGGTATGAAACTCATCTTGGGTGTAGGCGCCGCCTCTGTGCAGGACTTGTCCGCCGGCGTCAACTTAATCGGCATTGAAGAAAAAATGACCGGTTTGATTGAGGACGAAGACTTGGTGTCTGCCAAACTCAGAGAAACTTTTAAAGCATAAGGGAATATTATGAACATTATCGTATGCATTAAACAAGTACCCGATTCCACCCAAGTCAAGGTGGATCCGAAGACCGGCACCCTTATCCGTGCCGGCGTGCCCAGCATTTTAAATCCTTACGACCATTACGCGCTGGAAAAAGCCCTGGCCATTAAAGCCAAAACGGGCGCCAAAGTAACCGTGCTGTCTATGGGCCCTAACCAGGCGGTGGCGGTATTGCGCCTGGCCTTAGCTTTGGGTGCAGATGAAGGCGTATTGCTCTCCGACCGCGCTTTTGCTGGTTCTGACACGTGGGCCACGTCTTATGCATTGGCTACGGCCATTAAGAAAATCGGCCAGTATGATTTAATCCTCTGCGGGCAAATGGCTATTGATGGCGATACGGCCCAAACCGGCCCCGGCATCGCTTACCACTTGGGTATTGCGCAAATTACGTTCTGCGACAGCGTGGACAGCGACGGGCAGCGCGCCGTAGTCAAAAAACTCATTGAAGGCGGACATCAAATTATGGAAGCCGACCTGCCGGTGCTCATCACTATGACTATGCCGGTGGATTATGTGGCTAAATATCCGTCTTTTTTGGCGGCGCACAGAGCGCAGGATAAGCAAATTTTCATTTGGACAGCGGCCCAAATCGGAGCCGACCCGCACAAACTGGGGCTGGAAGGCTCTCCTACGCGTGTGTCGCGCATTTTCCCGCCGGCTGCCAGAGCCAAAGGGGAAATGATTTCCGGCTCTGCCGAAGAAATGGCGGCTAAGTTTGTGGAAATTTTGAAAAAGGAGAGTTTTGTCAAATGATTCAAGTAGCTTCTAATTGTGTTGGCTGCGGCAAATGCGTGGCCACTTGTCCGTTCGGGGCGCTCTCCTTGGTGAACCGCAAAGCGGTGCCCAACAGCAGCTGTACAATGTGCGGTGCGTGCGTGAGCGTTTGCCCGGTCAAGGCGCTGTCTTTGCCGGCTGCCGACGCGGCCAACGCCAAGAAAGACCTTTCCGCCTACAAAGGCGTGTGGGCCTTTATTGAAATTTCTGATGACGGCAAAACCCAAAAGGTGCGCCCGGTAGGCTTTGAGCTTTTGTCCAAAGGCCGCGAACTGGCGGACCAGTTGGGCGAAGAGCTGTGCGCCGTGGTGATTGGCGACGGGGTGGATAAATATTTTGCGGAGCTGTCCTCTTACGGAGCCGACAAAATTTACGCCGTCAACGGCCCGGCCTACCACGACTATAACACCGCCGCATATGCCAATGCAATGGTAACGCTGATTAAAAAATACAGCCCCAGCGTGGTGCTCTACCCGTCTACGTATATTGGACGTGATTTGTCCCCGCGCATTTCTTCTGAGCTGTTTGTGGGTTTGACGGCAGACTGCACGGGCCTTTCTATTGCCGACGGGCTGTTAATCCAAACCCGCCCGGCTTTTGGCGGCAACATTATGGCAGACATTAAATGCCCCGATTACCGGCCCCAAATGTCCACCGTGCGCCCGAATGTGTTTAAAAAAGTAGTTACCCGCCCGGGCAGCATGGCCCAAATCGTAAATGAAACGATTGCCGTGCCCGCCGCGGCAGGCAAGGTGCGCATTATCAGCAAACACTTTGACGAAACCTCTGCCCAGGATAAACTGGACGAAGCCGAAGTGGTCATAGCCGGCGGACGCGGTATGAAAGACGCCGCGGGCTTTGCCGTGCTGGACGACTTGGCTGCCGAATTGGGCGGCGCTGTGGGCGCTTCCCGCGCGGCGATTGACCTGGGGCTCAGACCCAAAGAAAAGCAGGTCGGCCAGTCCGGGGTTACCGTAGCGGCCAAGCTGTATGTGGCGTGCGGTATTTCCGGCGCGGTGCAACACATTGTGGGTATGGAACACAGCGACGTCATTATCGCAGTGAACAAAGATGCCAACGCCCCCATCTTTAACGTATGCAAATACGGTTTTGTGGGCGATGCGCGGCAGCTGTTGCCCAAAGTGGTGGACGCCGTAAAGAAAGCCAAAGGCAAATAAGTCTTTTGTTTCACAAATAAAACCCCGCTCATATGAGCGGGGTTTTTTGTGGGAGTTTCCATAATCCTAAGGTGGGATATAAACAACGGGCCCGGCAAAAAATGTTTCAGACTAAGAATCCGTATCCTATGCCGGCTGTTTAGCGGTTTGGGGATGCCTTAGCAAAAAGCCCCGCGCTGGTAGCGCGGGGGGAGGAGTTGATGAATATTAATCGGTGTGGCGTTTTAACGCGCCGTATAAACCGCATAGGCACTGCCGCGCCGGGGCATAGCCGGCAGGGAAGCCGTCCAGTCTTGTGCCGGGTTTTTGCGGCGCTGGCGGGCGGCTTTGCGTTTAAGCATACGGTCTGTTTGGAAATCTACAAAGTGCTGTTCTTCGCAGCTTAAATCTACCACCGTGGATTTGGAAAGATAAGAATGCAGTACATTCATACGGCGGCGGTAAGTATAAACTAAAAAATTTCTTTTAATTTGTTCCCAAGCGTATCTCATACTATTAGTGTATGTTTTACAAGGAAACAGAACGAGAGTCTTTAGACCCAATTTGGCTGTTTTTTTGGGCCCGTTTGAAAAGGGCGTGGGCGGCCTAGGGCTTCTGGGTCTTTTGTCCTATATTTTTAAATAAAAACCCGCCCGGAAAGGGCGGGAAATTGCCCAAGCCAAACACTTCCATTCAATCGGTGTAAATAGAGTGATAATTTGTAGGGTCTGCATCTTTAATGGAGTTGATTACCGTTAAAGCCGGCGGCATACCAATATAAGGCATAGCTTGCACCATAGCCGCCAGCAGTGTTTCTTTGCTGTTTCCTGCCTTTAAATTGCCTACGATGTGTGTATCTACTTGTTTTTCCGCACCGGAGGCTGCCAGAATTACTAAGACCAACAATTCTTTTTGCTGAATGGATAATCCGTGGCGGGTATAGAAATCTCCAAAGGCAAAGCCAGTTAATATGTTAGGTACTTGTTCGGCATAGGGTGCCGGCAGTGAACTAAAGGCAGTTTTTACTTCGTCTGCATACAATGGCGTTTGGATTTCCAGCCCTTTTGAAAAGCGGGTTTCTTCTGTTACAGTGCCTTGGTTTTTAAGAGGCAGCTTAATGCCCCGCTCTTTGGCTACTTCATTAAATACGCCAATAGCGTTTAACGTGCGCGGAAAACCAATAAAGGGGGCGCATAAATAAATGGCTTCCCGCACGGTCAGCGGGGCGTTCCCTACGTTTAAGGCGGCGTTAATATGGGCTTTTAACTGGGGCAGCGTTTGAATGGATGCCAAAGAAACAACGGTAATCAGTTCGCGGGTTTGGTCGTCTAAATCCCCAATATAGAACACTTCGCCAAAAATAAATTCTTGCAGAATTTGCATTAGTTCCGGGTCGGTCGGGTCTAACTGGCGCTCTGAAGCAAAGAGGCGTTTGTAGGTTTCGTTTGCTTTTTGGGCGCGGGTTTTATTTTCTTCTGCGCCAAAGGCCGGCACGGTTTGCAGAGCCAGCAGGCAGAAGGGTAAAATGAATCCTATTGTTTTTTGCATAAATAGCTCCTTGATTAAGTTGTGCTATGGATATTATACGCGCTGGAGTTAACTCTAGGTCAAGGGGGTATTTTAAGGCGTGTAATTGCTATAATAAATAAAGATATGTCTATATTTTCTAAACTTTTTAAACTTTTCTTGACCGTAGTGCTTATGCCGCTTATCCCTATGGCACTGCTTCTTGCGTTTTATCAAAACCGCCAAAAAGATAATATCCTGGAAACGCATTATAATTTGGCAGAAATTGTTTCTTATAATATCAAAAATTATGCAGAAGATTTGACTTGGCGCCTGTCTTTAGCCCAGCGGCTTGTGACACAATCCCAACCAGGCTCAGGCCGGACTGCCGCTTTGCGGGAAATTTTGGCGGAAAACCCGGATTTTGCTTTCTTGGCGTTATTAGGGCCCGATGGAAAAGAGCAGGTGCGTGCGGTGCGCCATCCCCAGGCAGAAGAAGGAGAAAAAATAGATTTGTCTGCCGATGCTTCTTTGCCGGCTATGGCCCGGGATGGGCGCATTCACTTGAGCGGGGTGGAAACGGCGGCTTCTTGGCCGGTGGCGGAATTTGTGTTTCCGCTTTCAGACGGTACTTTTTTGTATGGCGTGTGGAGTATGTATAACCTGTTGGATAATTTGCAGCAAATGCGTATCGGCCGGACCGGACAGGTGTATTTGGCTTCTCCCCAGGGGCAAATTCTTTCCTTGCCTTATCAATGGCGGCCCGATGTACAGCCGGACAAACTGAAAGTACTGCTGTCTGGAAAAAACCGTTTTATTAAAAACTTTAAAACTCCGTTTGAAAAATATGCCGGTGCTTTTGCCCCCGCTTCTGCGTTGGATGCGTATGTAGTTGTGCTGCAGCCGCAAGAAGAAGCTTTCCGCAGTTTGTATTTTGCCAATGTGGTTATTATCTTATTTCTGCTGGCTATTGCTACGTTGGCCTATTTTGGGGCACTTGCTTTTTCGCGCAGTTTGGGCGAGCCGATTGCTGCTTTGGCAAAAGGAGCGGAAGAGGTCAGCCACGGCAACTTAGACCATCGGGTGCCTGAAGAGGCTGGTTGGGGGGAACTGCGCCAGTTGATTGCTTCTTTTAACCAAATGACGGCGGATTTGAAAGATTATCAAGCTTTGCAATTAAAAACCCAAATCAGTGAGATGAAAGAGCAAATTTTCCGCTCTGTAGCTCACGATTTGAGGGCGCCGCTTTTGGGGTTGCAGGGGTATATTTATCTATTGTCCAGCGGCAAGATTACAGAAGAGCAAAGGGTGGAATATCTGCAGAGGATGGAAGAGGCAACCAAAAATTTGACTTCTTTGTTGGAAGATGTACTGTCCGTTTCGCGCATAGAAGCAGGAATGGCACTGCCTCAACGTCAGCAAGTGCTATTGGAACCTTTGTTGCAAAACGTGGTGCATACTTCGGAACCGGTAGCCCAGCAAAAGGGGCTGCACCTGGAGCTGCAGGTCCCTGCGCAGTTGTCTGCTTGGGCAGACCCCAAACTGTTGCAGCGTATAGTTACTAATTTGCTTTCTAATGCCGTCAAATTCACCCAAGAAGGCTTTGTAGAAATTTCAGCAGAAGAAAATGCCAGCCACACCATTATCCGCGTGCGCGACAGTGGCGTCGGAATGACCGAAAAGCAATGTGCTGAGATTTTTGAAAAATACCGCCAAGTGGATGAAAACGCTTCCGGATATGGGCTGGGGCTGTTTATCAGCCGCCAGTTGGCGCGTGCCCACGGAGGGGATTTGACGGTGTCTTCCGTGCCGGGGCAAGGCAGCACGTTTATTTTGACGTTGCCTAAGGAGGAAAAATGAGCGTTTTTTGGCGTTTAGTATTGGCTTATTATATTGTGGCTGCTTTATGTTATAACCGCACGTTTTTTGCTTGGCGCGCCCGGAAGCCTTTGCTGGCGGCAGGGGTGCAATTTGCGGCTTATTTTGGGTTAGGCGCAATCTTAACCTGGAATTATTTGTATATACCGTGGCCTTTGTTGGGGTTGTGGCCGTTGCCGGCGGTGGCGTGCTTGGCAGTATTTGCCCTTTTTGAAACTGCTAACAACAATATGTTGGTCTATCGGAGCGGGCAGGAGCGTCATCACGCGTTGACTTTTGTGGTGCACGATGTGCTGGCTCTATTGTTTATCTTGTTATGCGCGCCGACCCGTGTGCTGTATGAAACGGGTAACTTAGTGGCCGATCCGTGGATTATTTTCTTTGTGGGGGCATTGGTAGTAACCAAAATGTTCAATGTGTTTATTTATATGGTAGAGCAAGATCTGTATGGAAGAGGTTATCCAACCATAGATGAGAGCTTTGTTACGATGCTGATGCGTTTAATTTTTTATTTGATTGTGCTGCTGCCGGGCTGGAGATGGGTCATTTGGTTTTTAGTTTGGCTGTGGGCGTGTCAGATGGCGCGGCGCAACCGGTTGATGGATTTTTCCCGCTTTGCACTGTATTTTAGTGCGTTTGGGGCTACGGCTGTAGGATTTTTGACGAAGTGGAGTTTCTTTTTACAAGTATGACATTACTTTCTGAAGTAAAATTTGCCTGTTTGGATACGGAAACCACCGGTTTAAGTGCTAAAGGGGGAGGCAAAATTTGCGAAATAGCCGTATCCGTCAGCCAAAACGGGCAGAGATTGGAAGAATTTTCTACCTTGCTTAATCCGGGGATGCCTATGCATCCCGATGTGATAGCTATACACGGAATTACTAATGAGATGGTAAAAAATGCCCCGGTGTTTGCAGATATTCTGCCGCGTCTGTTGACTTTGTTGGACGGGTGCGTATTGGTAGCACATAATGCGGAGTTTGATTTGTCTTTTCTGCGCACGGAAACCCAATCGTGCGGTCTGAACTGGCCAGATTATCCGGTGCTAGACACACTTAAGCTGGCCCGTAAAAACGGCTGTTTCCCGCGCAATAATTTAACCGCAATCGCTACCACATTAGGTATTAATGCAGCGGGGGCTCACCGCGCTATGGCGGATGTGTATATGATGGAAAAAGTGCTGTATAGCTTTTTGCACCAGTTTGTCCGCTACGGCGTTGATACATTGGAAGAATTGCAACAATACCAGAACAAACGACATCAATCGCTTGTGTTGGGGTTGTCGCTGCTGTCGTGACGGGCGGGTATATACTTTCATATAATATAGGTAACAGAGGCCGCAGGCCGCGGCCCATAAGGAGAAAATTTATGAAAAAAGTAGTTTTAATTATTCGTGACGGCTGGGGCGATGCCAAGCCCGGCAAGTATAATGCCGTCAGTAATGCCAAAACACCCAATATGGATAAATATTTGGCCCAGTGGCCGCATACGCAGATAGAAGCATCCGGCGAACAGGTGGGGCTGCCGGCGGGGTATATGGGCTCTTCTGAAGTGGGGCACCTAAATATGGGTGCGGGCCGCATTGTGGTGCAGGAGCTGAAACGCTTAAAAGACACTATTGAAGACGGCTCTTTGTTTAAATCCGCCCCGTTTGCAGCCGCTGTTGATAATTGCTTGACCAATCACAAAGCCTTGCACGTGATGGGGTTGGTGCAGGACGAAGGGGTGCACGCCCATCAGGACCATTTGTTTGCTATTTTGAAATACGCCGCCGAGAAAGGGATTAAGCAGGTATATATCCATTTCTTTTCTGACGGGCGCGATACGCCGCCGAAATCTTCCATCGGTTTTATCCGCCAGTTGGAAGATGTGATTAAAGAATGCGGCGTAGGGCAAATTGCCACTATCCAGGGCCGCTACTACGCTATGGACCGCAGCGAGAACTGGGAACTGACCGACAAAGCCTACAACCTTATCGTCCACGCCCAGGGCGCTCACGCCAAAACCGCCGAAGAAGCGGTGCAAACCGATTATGACACCTTAAAAACGCCGGACGGCGGCCCGATGGTGGACGAATATATTCCGCCTACGGTACTAGGGGATTATAAAGGAATGAATGAAGGCGACAGCGTGATTTTCTTCAACTTCCGCCAAGACCGCGCCATTCAGCTGACCAAAGCCTTTATTGACCCGGCCTACCCGGGCAAAATCACCCGCGTGCCTTGCGTGTATTGCGGTTTGACCAAGTATTATGATTCTTTCCCCTACAATGCCTTGCCGTCTATGACTGACGGCGGCGGTATGAACAACTTGTTGGGGCAGGTCATTTCTGCTGCGGGGCTTAAGCAGCTGCGCCTGGCGGAAACGCAAAAATTTAAACACGTTACTTCTTTCTTTAACGGCAAACAGATTCAGCCGTATGAAGGGGAAGACCGCATTGAAATTAAAGGCCGCTTTGATCCAGCCACCTTTGCCGAACACCCGGAAATGGAAGCTTACCGCGTGGCGGACGAAGCCGTCAAACAAGTGGAAGGCGGCAAGTATGATTTCATCGTCATCAACTTTGCCAACGGCGATATGGTGGGCCACACCGGTAATTTTAACTCTGTGGTTAAAGCCATTGAAGTGGTGGACGAATGCGTAGGCAAAGTAACCGAAGCGGCTTTAGCCAAAGGCTATGCCGTGATGATTACGGCCGACCACGGCAATGCCGAAGAAATGTGGGACGAAAAAATCAATATGCCTAAAACCGCCCATACGACCAACTTGGTGGATTTTGTCTATGTCAACCCAGACGACGCCCACGCCAAAATGGCCGCCACGGGCAATTTGGGCGATATTGCCGTGACCGTCTTGCAAGTGATGGGCCTTGCAAAACCGGCTGATATGACGGCTAAAAGCCTGATTGAAAAATAAAAGGGCTTTTCAATGCCCCGTTTCTGAAGAACAAAGTACAGCCAATTAAACACATAAAATCCGTTTAGAGAATAGGATAAGCGTTGCTTAACAAACAGCTATTCTTCTAAACGGATTTTTTAATTTACAAGAAGTTGACAAGCAAACAGAAAATTGGCAAGATAGGGATATAAAAATTATAGAGAGATATTATAGAAAGCAGTTGACAGTTTTGTAATATAAGTCAACTCTTTTATCTGATGTGCTAAAATCAATAGAATGGTACATTTGGGAATGGAAGTTTTTTGGTAGAGAGGGATAGTTTTGTTGAAATATTCAACAGCTTCTTATAAAGGAGCAAGAGAACATATCAAAATAAAAGTAGTGTCTAGGAGATAAAATGATACAAATCAAAGGAAGGAAAAAAGGTTTCACGCTTATTGAATTACTGGTAGTGGTTTTGATAATCGGTGTCTTGGTGGCGGTGGCGTTGCCCCAGTATGAACGCTCCGTCTTCCGCGCTCGTACAGCAGAAGTTTGGTCTGTGTTAGGCTCTATAATGCCTCTCTGTAAAGCAGCGGATATGGTATATCAGAGAGAAAACTACTGGAGTCCTCTTCCAGCAGATGTTGCCGGGGTTACTTTCCCGGAATCTGAGCATTTTACTTTTGGGGGATTCTCTCGGAATGTTCCCTATATCTCTGAAACTGATTTGCGCAATTGCACTTTGGGCGCTCAGGGAGAGTATAAAGGACAGACTTTTTATTTGACATTATCCCCTGAAGGAATCAGGGGATGCGCTGTGGGCTATCGTGAAGATGGGGAAGAAATCTGTAAGAAAATGCTGGGTTTTTCTGGGCGTGCTATGGAAAGCCTCGGCCTTAGCTACTGTGTGAGTGGGGGAGATTGCTGGAGTGATGAGTAAGATTGTGCCTCCCGTTATGGTGCAGAAAGCGTTTTTTTACGATGCGAGGCTTGCAGAAAGCCTCGCATCGTTGTGAAAATATCTAGCAAAGAAATAGTTTGCAACTGAAAGCAGTTCAAGTTCACAATTTAAATCTATACAAAAATTTCATTAAACAAAAAGGACCGTAGGATACACTAAAAATGATATTCCGGCGTTCTAGGTGTGTAAAAAGCAAATATTCTTTCTTTTGGAGAGGGGTTTTTCTCTTTCTGTGTTGTTTGTTGCTGGGAGGAGTGGCTAGTATTATTTCCGGGCAGGACTCCAGTTTTGATTTGCTGAACTACCACCTATATATCCCTTATTCCTTGCTAAATGACCGCTGGCATATAGATTTAATTCCAGCGGGTATGCACACTTTTTTCAACCCGCTATTAGATGTCCCCTATTATCTTCTTTTTTCTCATCTGATGTACTGGCCCCGGCTGACTGCTTTTATACAGGGAATGTGGTATGGCGTTTTTGTATTTTTTGCTTGGAAAGTTTGTGTTATATTATTTCCAGGCTTTCGTTGCCCTCAGGCCAAATTGTTGCGTCTTTCTGCTTTTTTAATGGGGGTGTTGGGATATGCTGCGCTATGTCAAATTGGCCGGGCTATGAATGAAGTTTCTTTGGCGGCATTGAATATGGGGGCGCTGTATTTGCTTATTTGCAGGAAACCTTCTTCTACAGTTGCTCCCCGTTTTTGGGGTGCGGCGGCTTTTGTAACGTGCGCAGCCGCCGGATTAAAATACACCGCTGCGCCGGCTGCAGTAGGGCTGGGGCTGGCGGGTTTGTGGTTGTGGTGGAAAAATAGACGCTCTTGGGGAGAAATGGCGTTCTGCGTAGGCTGTGGCGTGGTTGGATTTCTAGTAGTTAATGGGTTTTTTATGTGGAGGCTGTGGGATCAGCTGGGAAACCCATTTTTTCCATACTTTAATGCTATTTTTCATTCACCTTATTTTGCAGCGGAAAATTTGGCCAATGGAATAGGAGAGCCTCATAATTGGGCAGAGTGGATATTCTTTCCGTTTATTCGTATGTTTAGTACTTCTATAGAACATAGATTAGATCCCCGCCTGGCGGCCGGTTGGTTGGCTGTGGTTTTATTATGCCTGCATTGGCTGTTGTGCGGTCGGAGCCGAGGTGTATCTTACGCTCGCTTACTTAATGGATATACCCCAGTGATTATATTGTTTTTTGTGGGGATGTATGTTCCTTGGATGTCATTATTTGGAGTGATGCGTTATTCTATATGTCTGGAATTTGCATCATCTGTCTTGGTGGTGGCTGCATTGCGGCGTTATTTGGGCAGCATAACCGGTGCGGCAGTGGCTGTTTTGCTGGCGTTATGTTTATTTTTCATTCCCAAAGAAGAGTGGCACCGGGAGCATTTTAGAGAAAAAAACCTGGTTCTCTCTCCAGTTCCTAAAATAGAAGATAATTCGTTGGTACTCCTGGCGGGGGGAGTTTCCTTTTTTGTTCCCTTTTTAAATCCAAATGCTCAATATGTGGGTGGCATTTGGTTCCATCCGGAAGATTATGCTGATTCGTATATTTATAAATTAGGTTATTATAACCGCCTGCAGCCCAGTGACTACCAATATTATTTTGATGACCTAATTCGCCAGCGTATAGCTGAAGCTAAAGGAAAAATATATATACTGGGGCCTTCGGGGCCATTGGTGTGGGACAATGCCACCTGGAAGCGTTATGGAATATATATACAAGACCCTCTCAAACAATGCCAGATGATATCTTCTAATTTTGATGTCCAGTACGGAGGTTTTGTGCTATGTCAGGCCGACAAAAAGAACGAAATACCCCTCAACTGAGCATCGTGTTTCCGTGCCACAATGAACGGTCCAGTTTGGCTCAATGTATAGAAACAGCCCAAAAAGTTTGCTGCAACTATAATTTAGATTTTGAGATTATTGTGGCAGATAATGCTTCCACTGATGGAAGTGCCGAAGTAGCATACTCCTGTGGTGCCAAAGTGGTATATGTGCCCCAACAAGGGTATGGAAAAGCCGTTAACGGGGGGATTTTAGCTGCCGCGGGGGAATGGGTGGGGTTCTGCGATGCAGATGGTTCTTATCCGGTGGAATTGTTTCCGCAAATGTTGCGTCAAGCGCAAGCATTAGGAGTAGATTTATTGGTGGGAAACCGTTTAAAAGGAAAAATGGAGGCCGGGGCGATGCCTTTTTTAAACCGTTATGTGGGAACTCCTGGGCTGTCGGCTTTAATCCGTTTTCTATTTCATTTGCCGGTTTATGACTGCAACGGCGGTATGCGTATTTTAAAACGCAGTAAATACAAAGAGCTCAATCTGCATAATGCAGGGATGGCATATGCCAGCGAAATGATTTGTTCAGCAGCACAACACGGCTGGAAATATGCAGAGTGGGTTTTGCCTGTATTCCGTCGTGATTTGCGCAACGGATTGCCCGGCCATTTGAGGCGTTGGCGTGACGGGTGGAGCCACCTCATAGTCATTTTGTCGCAACGGTTTGGACTTCGTTAGTTTTTTGCGTTTCAGGAATATGGCGTAAGACAAATCCTTTTTGTTCTAGAATTTTTATTTTTTTTTGTAAGCGTTTGGCATATTTTGTCGGAAGAGACTCAATCTGTTGTATCATCCAAGAAGTAGGCGCATCTATATGGAAAAACGGAATTACAATGTCGGCTCCGGCCGCTAGGGCGCTTCGCATACGGGTGGCTATATCAGATGTATAAGAGAGTTGCGCCGCTTGCATATTAAGTGCGTCTGGAATAATTAATCCATCAAAATGCAGTTCCCGGCGTATAAAGTTATACGTTTTGGGGGAATAGGTAGAAATATTTTTCTCATCTATGGCGGAATATAGGTTGTGCCCTGTCATTAAAAAAGGCCATTTATTGGCATTTTTCATAGGAGTGATTCCCCTTTGGCGTAATTGCGGTACACTTAAAGAGTTGACGGGGGGTTTGACATAATGTGGGTCCTTGGCAGAAGCGGTAACCCCCGGGGCGTGTTTATAACAAGGAATTACACCGCCTTCTGCTAATCCGGCAGCGTAGGCATCGGCCAGTATCTGTACAATATGCGGATCTTCTGAGAAATAGCGGCTGCGCGATAGGGTGTCCTCGGGTTTGGCTATTTCTGCCAAAGGCGCAAAGACAACATCTACGGTAAGTTCCTTTAGTTTTTTCCCCGTACGAACGCCATATTCATATACGGCTTGTTGAGCTTGGGATAAATCTGTTTGGGCCAACTTACCAAAAAAACTGGGAGCTGGTGCCTGAAAGTTGGGGTCAAATTGTTTAATGCGATTGACTAGCCCTCCCTCTTGGTCTATAAAAAATAAAAAATCTTTGCGTTGCAAAATTTCTTCTAATTCCTGGCGCAAGGTTGGAGGATTTAAATTTAACCGGGCAGGAATTCCCAAAAGAAAGCCATAAGGGTTTGCCCGCCGGTAGAAATTTTTATCCTCTTCCGTCAGCGGGTAGTGGTTAATAAGTAATAATACAGGCCTGGTTGGAATCTTAGGCTGGGGAAGCTTTTTATAAACAAAGAAAAACAACGCCGAACATAATAGGAAAAACAGAATTCCTTTGGCAGTAATAGGATGGGTAAGCAGTTTTTCTAGTAGGGACTTACTCATAAGATTATTGTGCCATTTTTGTACCCAAGCGGCAAGGATGAAAGCCAGCTCAAAAAAGAATGGTTTGGTATATATGTGACGTGGTGAAGAGCGCCTTGCCTAGAGGCTGTGCGGTGATGATTACGGCCGACCACGGCAATGCCGAAGAAATGTGGGACGAAAAAATCAATATGCCTAAAACCGCCCATACGACCAACTTGGTGGATTTTGTCTATGTCAACCCAGACGACGCCCACGCCAAAATGGCCGCCACGGGCAATTTGGGCGATATTGCCGTGACCGTCTTGCAAGTGATGGGCCTTGCAAAACCGGCTGATATGACGGCTAAAAGCCTGATTGAGAAATAGTTCTAACAGTATGTAAAAGCGGGGGCTCGTAACGGCCCCCGCTTTTTGCTTTGGATGTGGGGAAAAAGTAAAATAAAAATATGGAGAAATACCTGAAAGTAAAAGTGCACGCCGCAGAGAAAAGGGAAAATCTTTTGCAAAAATCTGCCGATACTTTTGAAGTTTGGGTCAAAGCCCCTGCCGAGCGCGGGCAAGCCAATGCCGCCGTACGCACGGCTTTGGCGGCCCATTTGAATGTGGCGGAAAATAAACTTTCGCTGATTAAAGGGGCCACTTCTCCTGCCAAAATATTTTTGTTGCGTTTGTAAAACTTTTCTTGATTTGTTTGCATAGTTGTACGGCCGTTTAAAAAGGCCTTGATTTGGTTTTTTTTTTTTGATAAATTTTGCGTATGAGCAAAATTTATCAAAAATGCTTTTCCGTTGTAATACGTTCCGTAAAACGCAAATTTGGCGCTTCAATGGCCGCTTCCTTTTGCCCCATTGCTTCCAAGAGCCCGATTTCCTCTGTCAGGCAGGGCTTTACATTAATAGAACTTTTAGTCGTGGTGTTGATTATCGGCATTTTAGCGGCTATTGCGCTTCCGCAGTATAAAAGAGCCGTGATGAAAGCGCGTGTTTCTCAGTTATATGTATTTGCTAAACATTTCAAAGATTTATGCACCGTAGATCAGTTGGCGGGAGGAAACTGTGCCCAGCTGGAAGAGATGGGTTGGGACTACCCTATGGATAACTACGTGCTGACTACCAACTCCAAAGGGGAACCGCTGGAAATGTTTAACAGCGGCGGAGAGTTTATTATCCAACACACTAATCTGACCGCCGCTTTCTATTTAAATGGTAGTGCGGAAGTCTATTTTTATATCGATCAACCTAAACTGTATTGTATGGCAAAAGAAGCAAGTGAAGATGCTGTAAGCATTTGCCAAAGTTTAGGCGGAAAATATGTAACAACTGTTTCCAGCGCAAGCCCGGTGCGGCAATACGAGCTGTAAAGAACCAGTACGTCTGGTGTAAAATCCTTTTGCATTTAAATTTTTAGGTAACAGCCCGCCTTTTATGTAATCCTCCAAACGCTTGTGTTTTTGTTTTAGAAGTGTTATAATAAATCTAAGGAAAGAATCGCCCGGGCCGCAGGTGAGTAAGTGCCCAAAAGAGATTCAATAAACCTATGCGAGGCGGTAGTGAGCGCCTTGTAGGGTTTTTTGTCTGGAAAATCAGAGAAACAAAATAGTATAATAAATCTATGAGAACCTACGAAACTGTAACGATTGTAAAACCGCAGCTGTCCGATTCGGAAGTGGCGGAATTTGTGACCAAAGTGAAAGAATTGGTCGCCAAGAACGGTGGCGAAGTCACCAGCGAAGAAAAACTGGGCAGACGGAAATTCACCCACGACATCAACCACGTGCGCGATGGTTTTTACCTGTACTTGAAATTCAAAGCCCAGCCGGCTTTCATCAAGGTATGGGATGAAACGATGAAGCTCAACGAAAAAGTGTTGCGCTCCATGGTTATGCTCTCCAGCGAAATCAAAGCCAAACCGGCTCCGGTGGCTAAATAAGAGGCGCTTATGGCAGGCCAAATCAGACTTCCGGAACAGAACCAAGTCCTTATCGCGGGCCGCTTAACGCGGGACCCGAATGTGGCCTTTACCCAAAAAGGGCAGGCGGTATGCCGCTTTGATGTAGCTGTTAACCGCCGCTATATGGACCAGACCACAAACGAATGGAAGGACGACACCGTGTTCGTGCCCGTCGTAGTCTGGGGGACCGCCGCGGAACGGGCCAAAGACCGCCTGAAAAAAGGCACCCCCGTTTATGTGGAAGGCCGCCTGACCAGCAGCGAATATACCGATAAAAACACGGGCCAGACCCGCAAATCGCTGCAGATTACCTGCCGCCGCCTGCAAATACTGGAAAGCAATTTCTCCGGTGGGGCTGATTATGCCCAGCCGGCCGCCAAAGACGACGTGCCTTCCGTGGACGTGGACCAACCCGTTATGGAAGACGATGTGCCGTTTTAAATTTTCAAATTAAGAGGGAAGTGAAAAAATGTCCGAAGAAATTAAAACTAATGCCGCACCCGCCGCTGCGCCCGCCGCAGCTGCCGCCAGACCGGAAAGACCGGCCAGACCGTTTGCCAAAAAACGCTTTGAAAGCCGCCGCAAAGTCTGCAAAGTCTGCGCTGAAAAAATTGATAATGTAGATTACAAAAATTTCCAATTCGTCAAATCCTTCACGATGGAAAGCGGGAAAATCCTCTCCCGCCGCATTACCGGCACCTGCGCCAAACACCAGCGCCAAATTACCAAAGCAATTAAACGCGACCGCAATTTGGCTATTTTGCCGTACTCGCTGCCGAAGAAATAAGTGTTTAGGGAGAATTTGAAATGAAAGTTATTTTGAGAGAAAACGTAAAGAACTTGGGTATGGCCGGCGACATCGTAGAAGTGAAAAACGGCTACGCCAGAAACTTCTTGGTGCCGCAGAACTTGGCGGAAGTCGCCACCCCGGGCGCCGTGAAAAATTGGCAGCTGGGTGCTGAACGCCGCGCCAAAAAAATTGAAGCTGAGCTTAAAGAAGCCCGCGCCATTGCTGAAAAATTGGAAGGCGTGGTGCTGCCCTTTACCAAAACCGTCAACAGCGACGGCGTGGTGTTTGGCTCTGTCAATAAAGCCGATATCTTTAAAGCCTTGACTGCTTTGGGCCACAAAATCACCAAAGATAACATTGAGCTCAATATGCCGGTAAAAGCTTTGGGTGAAACCGAAGTGGGCATTTATTTAAAACCCACCGTTACGGCTAAAATTAAAGTGAAAATTGAAGCCTTGACCGAAGTGGAACCCACCATTCCCGACGCTAAAGCCGAAACCAAAGCTGAAGCTGCCGCTGAAGGAAAATAAGTCTGCCGGCCTGAGCCGTGCAGAAACAGGGTTGCCGCGGTTAACCCGCCCAACCGGGACCGAGTAGGTTCTCTGATGAGCAGTTCACTTTCCGCCCCGCACAACTTTTGTTATGCGGGGTTTTTTGTAAATCAGCGGGGACTTCAGCAGAAAAGAAAATGGATTTGTTTTTCTTGAATGTGTAGTTTGACGCACGGGGCGTAGTTTTATACCATATAACAAAGGCATTTTATCACGAAAAACGAAGAGAGGATTTTATGAAAAAAATTATCAATTCACCCCAAGCGCCCAAAGCAATTGGGCCTTATTCCCAAGCGGTGGAAGAAGGCGGCTTTATTTTTACCTCCGGCGTGCTGCCGGTGGACCCGGTGACAGGGGAAATCTTTGGCGGGGACGTCAAAGGCCAGACGGAGCTGGTGCTGAAAAATTTGGAAAATGTACTTAAGGCTGCTGGCGCTCATCTAAAACACGTGGTCAAAACCACCGTTTATATGACCGATTTGACGGCGTTTGCTGAGATGAACGAAGTATATGCTTCTTTCTTTAAAGAAAATCCGCCCGCCCGCACAACAGTGCAAGTAGCAGCTCTTCCCAAGGGCAGTTCTATTGAGATAGAAGCCATTGTGCGCAAATAAAGGGAAGCTATGGCAAGCGTGCACGAAGAATTATTGGCCAGCCGCAGCAATGGCATTTTAATGCCGCTGGCGGCGATGAAAACGGAAAATGACTGGGGGGTGGGGGATTTCTCTTCCCTAAACCAGTGGGTCCGTTTTTTGGGTGAGCTGGGAGCGAGCATAGTGCAGATTCTGCCGCTGCAGGAAACCGCCCCCGGGCAGACCTGTCCCTATTCCGCTTTAAGCGCTTTTGCCATAGACCCGGTATATATTGACGTGAACGCGGTGCGGGAAGTGTCTTTAAGCCGCCGCGCCCAAGAAGAAATACAAAATTTACAGGGTGATATTACCGCCTGGCGTCTAAGCCGCAAGGCTCCGTTCAATGCGGTCAAACAAGCCAAAATGAAAGTGCTTTGGCAGGCCTATCAGTTCTTTTTAGAAAATGAAATGGCCTATCAATCCCCGCAGGCCCAGGCCTTTGGTGCTTACTGCGCCGCCAAAAAAGAGTGGCTGCGCCCGTACAGCATTTTCCGCGCGCTCAAAGAATTTTACCGCTGGCAAACTTGGACACAATGGCCGCAGGATTTGGCTTTGTTTAAAAAAGAGGCGGTGGACGCTTTTGAAGCGCAATACCGCGAATATGTGGATTTCTTTTCTTATGTGCAGTGGCAGGCTGATTTGCAGCTGCGCACCGCCAAAGTGCAGGCGCAGGCCGCCGGGATGCATTTGTTTGGGGATATTCCGTTTGGCACCAATTTAGACAGCGCCGAAGTGTGGAGCGAGCGGGACAATTTCCGCCTGGAGTGCTCTGTCGGTGCGCCGCCGGACCAGTTTTCAAAGGACGGCCAATGCTGGGGGCTGCCCGCCTATAATTGGGAGCATATCCAGGCAGAAGGGTTTGGTCTGTGGAAGCGCAAAATCCGCCGCGCGGTGGAATTGTACGATTTGTTCCGGTTGGACCATTTAGTCGGGTTTTTCCGCACGTATATTTTTAAATCAGGCGATAACCAGGGCGGATTTGATATCTTGGTGGAGCAGCAGCAAATTGACCGCGGATACGGATTTCTGAGTATGGTGCTTGACAGTGCCCGCGGCGCTATGCCGGTGGGGGAGGATTTGGGCGTCATTCCCACTTTTGTGCGCCGTATGCTGGTGGAAATGAAAATCCCCGGTTATAAAGTGCTGCGCTGGGAGCGGGAAGATAACGGCTATTACCGCGAACCGCGCAATTTCCCGGCGGTGTCTTTGTGCACTACCTCTACCCACGATACCGAAACCGTACGCGGCTGGTGGGAAACAATGCCCCAGCAGGAACGCGCCAATATTTGGGAAATGATTTCCGCCCAAAAGACCGACGGCAACGTTCCGTTTAATTTAGATACTCAGCGCGCTATCTTGCGCCGGGTGCTGACTTCCGGCTCGGCTCTGACGATGTTCTCCTGGCAGGACATTATTGGCACGTTGGACCGCGTCAATGTACCCGGTACGGTGTCTGATGAAAACTGGACCTACCGCAGTGAATATACCCCGCAGGAAGCCGCCAGCGTGTATAAAGAGCAGTTGGACAGCTACCGCTCTTTGCTGGAGGAGACGGGCCGCTCAAAAAAATAATATAAATTATCGGCGGTGCCAGGCGTTGAGCCAGCACCGCTTTTTATTTTTAGGGGCAAAATAGTCTGTTTTGGATTTTATTTTCATAGGAGCTTTTGTTATACTTTTTTTATGAAAGAATATACAGCGATTATTCCGGTGGCTGGAAAAGGGGTGCGCTTGCTGCCTTTTACGCAGCATTGTCCTAAGACGATGCTCAGCGTGGCAGGAAAGCCCATTATTGCGCATATTTTGCACCAAGTAGAGCAATGTGGTATCCGCAAAGTGGTCTTTGTGGTGGGATATCAGAAAGAAGTCTTGATAGCGTATGTGCGCAGCCACTATCCACATTTGGAAACGATTTTTGTAGAGCAAAAAGAGCCTAAAGGTTTGGGACACGCCATTTATATGGCAAAAAATGCCGTCACGGGGCCGTGCTTTATTGTGCTGGGGGATACGATTATTGACGGAGATTTGCGCCCGCTGGTGGCGTGCGGCAAGAACGCCGTTGGGGTAAAAACCGTAGAGGATCCGCGCCGCTTTGGCGTGGTGGAAATGAAAGGGGATTTTATTGTAGGCTTTGAGGAAAAACCGGAACATCCCAAAAGCAATTTGGCTTTAATTGGGGCGTACTCGTTTTTAGAGGCGGGGCAATTATTCTCTTGTTTAGAAGAAGTGATAGCGTCTGGAAAAACAGTGAAAAATGAAATCCAGCTGACAGACGCGCTGTCTTGTCTTCTGCAGCGGGGCGTGGAAATTGTACCCGTAAAAATGAATGACTGGTTTGACTGTGGCACGGTGGAAATTATGCTGCAAACCAACCGCATTCTGCTGCAGCGGCACAGCCTGGTTCCTTCTAAATTTCAAGAGGGAAACCGCATTACATCTCCGTGCTGGATAGATGAAAGCGCTGTGGTGGAAAATTGCGTATTGGGGCCGTATGTATCTGTAGGGGAAGGAGTGGTGCTTAAAAACTGCCAAATAGCAGATGCCATCATCTCTGCGCAAACAGAGTTGGAAGGGAAAAAAGGGCAACATTTTATTGCCGATAAATATTATAAATAAAAGCAATACTTACTATATGCCTCCGCCGAAAAGCGGAGGCTTTTTATTGCAATTATTGGGCGGTCGCAGAAGCAGCTTGCCCGGAAATGGTGGTTGTAGAGGGGGACGTCTCAGAAAGGGTTGTGTCGCCTGCGGCAGACTGTATAGGCGCTTGTACGGTGTCTGATGAGGCCAGTGTCTGCGCCGGCAGCTGCGGAGGGAATAGTTCGTCTGCCAATTGCTCGGTTTTTGTTTTAGCGGCGCTATATTGTGCGGCGGCTTCCATAAATTGGGAAGTAGGCCGGGTATTAAGCGTATTTTTGGCAATTTCTGCTTGATAAATTGCTTTTTTAAGTTCAAAGTCCTGCAAAGCAAAGAATAAAGTTAGTTCTTTGAACAACCGGTCCCGCTCCGCTTCTACCACTACCGGGCAGGAACTTAAAGCCTGTGTTAAAAGGGAAATATTCAGTTGGGCCTGTTGGGAGGTGGCCCGGTCTAAAGCGGGGTTTAAGCGATCCAAGTCCGGCACGGAAACGGCAGCCGCCTGGCTGGTATTGCGGGCCGGGATATAAAAATGACCCACCATCATACCGGCGGTAAAAATTAAACCGATTGTAAAAAGATATAAGACATAGCGCATATACATATTCTAGCAAAATCCATCTGAAAAGAAAGAGAAAAATGCCATAGGCCGTATTAGGGATATTTCGGTTTGGATAAGAGGGACGTTTTTCACAGATGACGGGGTGCTGCGGACCGGATAGAAAAGAGCTCTGTGCGGCGCGAAGCGTAACGAAAAAAATTTGCTATAATAAATATAGAGATTCCAACAGAAAAATAAAATCTTTTCTTGCGGATTAAATTTTAGTATAATATTTATGTTGAGGGTTTGAGCAGCCCACAGACCCTCGTAGTTCCTTGACCGTTTTTTAGCGCTCGTAGCTCAGTGGTAGAGCATCCGCCTTTTAAGCGGGGGGCCGTGAGTTCAAGTCTCACCGGGCGCACTTTTAAGCCCTCTTCGTCTATCGGTTAGGACGTCGGATTTTCAATCCGAAAAGAGGAGTTCGATTCTCCTAGAGGGCGCCATTTTAGAAAGTGATATAGTAGAAATTGCAGCGAATTTAAAACCCCGGTTTAGACCGGGGTTTTGTTTTTTTTAACCAAAATATCTTTTTGCCCAAGGACATTTTCCTTCTCTTGCAAATCCAACAACATATGGTTGGGGATATATCCCATATTTTACGATATAAGACAGAGGGCCTTTGATTTTTTATGCGTTGAAGGGCCGTGCTGGTATAAGAAGGTTTTGAATGTTGCCTGACTGCGCGAAAACAATGCCGTTGCCTAATCAAAACGTTTGACACGCCGATGGCAATATGGCTGGGTGCCTTTGCGCTGATAATAATGTTGGTGGTAATCTTCGGCAGGCCAAAATATTTGCCGCGGTAAAAGTTGGGTGGCGATGCGGTAGCCTTTATCTTGAAGTTGTTTTAACAATTTTTCCGCCGTATGTTTTTGTTCTTCATCAGCGTAGAACAGCGCGGAGCGGTACTGCTGGCCGATGTCTGGGCCCTGGCCGTCAAGTTGTGTAGGGTCGTGTATTTCAAAGAAAAGTTTGGCTAATGCTTCATAAGAGATTTGGGCAGGGTCAAACAGGACGCGCACCGCCTCATAATGGCCTGTCTTGCCGGTGCAAACTTGTTCATAGGTGGGGTGCGGCACGTGGCCGCCTATATAACCGCTTTGTATGCTCAGTACGCCGGGGGCTTGGCCCAGCAAGTGCTCTACTCCCCAAAAACACCCGCCGGCAAAAACCGCCTCTTTTGCAACGTTGCAATCTGGCGGCGTGTGCACTGCGGTGTTGGCAGAGGCAGAGGATGTGGCGCTTTTGTCTGGTGTGCCGGGTGTTTTGGCCTCTGGTGCAACCGAATGGGAAGAAGAATTGCGCGGAAGTGTGTCGGGCACAAAAGCCAACGAAAGGGAATTAACGCAATGGCGGGTATTTTTAGCAGTGAACCCTTCCCCAAGAAAAATGTGGCCCAAATGCCCGCCGCAGCGCGCACAAGAAATTTCGGTGCGGTATCCGTCGGGGTCTGGGGTTTGGCGCACGGCGCCTTTTATTTCTGTGTCAAAACTGGGCCAGCCGCAACCACTGTCAAATTTGTTCTCAGATCGGTAAAGCGCCGCCCCGCATTGGCGGCAAATATAAAGGCCCTTTTGTCGGTGCCGGTAGAATTTGCCTGAGAAGGGGGCTTCCGTTGCTTTATGTAAAATGATTTGTTCTTCCTGAGGAGTTAATTTTTTCATAAATGGTGCCCATATAGTAGCAGTTGGATATTCGTCCGGTCAAGTAAAAAAATAAAAACCCCACCCAACGGGGCGGGGTTTTTAGCAACAAATAAGCAATCTTAGTCGCCGCTACCACCCGTACCACCCGTACCACCCGTACCACCTGTGGTGGATACAGCTGTATTTTTGATGGTGGTCACGTTAGCGCCATCGGTTGCACTGTAGGTATCACCGTTGGTGAAGTCAATACACAAGGCTTCGTCATTGTCTTTGGTGGTGCCAGTGCCGGCTAAGCAGTACACAGTGGCATCTTTCTCATAGTAGCGGCCCAATGTATAGCCGTACTGAGAGTTGTTGACGCGTTCTGCCACGACGCCAGCATCGTTGGTGCCGTCTGCATCCAAAGCGGCATTCGTTCCGTGCAAGGAAATCAAGAAGCCGTTGCCACAGGTGTCGGAAGTCGTTTGGCCCGGGGCTTTGGTGCAGAAATACGGGCTAGCCGTTGCACCGGCAGGAGCCACGTCCAACGCTTTCCAGTTGCCGGCATATTTGCCCGTGCGCAATTTAAAGCGCTGCTGGGCCTGTACAACGTTGCCCATTAAGATTTCAGCTTCGCTAATGCGGGAGCGTTCCACCGCGCGGAAGTACGCGGGCAAGGCCATAGCGGCCAAGATACCGATGATCAAGACGACCACCAGCAATTCAATCAGGGTAAAACCCTTCTTATTCATAAAACCTCCTACAGTTTTATTGAGATAGAAGTCGTAGCTATTGGCTACCTCTTTAGTTTAGCAGTAATGGCTGGGAAAATCAAGCCCCGCGGGCCAGGCCGTTCTATACTGTTTTTCTACTTAATGTAACTGGAGGGGTTGTAGAAAGGCAAAGGAAAATGGGAATCAAAAACCCCGCCTGTGGGGCGGGGTTAGCTTAACAATAAATAAGTTAAACCTTAATTACCGTCGCCCGTATCGGCACCACCGGCGCCGCCGGAGCCGCCGGCACCTTCAATAGTGGTTACGTTAGCGCCATCGGCTGCTACATAGGTATCGCCGTTGGTGAAGTCAATGCACAAGGCTTCGTCGTTGTCTTTGGTGGCAGCCGCAGTGCTGGCTAAGCAGTACACGGTGGCATCTTTCTCATAGTAGCGGCCCAATTTGTATCCGTACTGAGAGTTGTTGACGCGCGTTGCTACCACACCAGCATCGTTGGTGCCGTCTGCATCCAAAGTGGCATCTTGCCCGTGCAGGGTAATTAAGAAGCCGTTGCCGCAGTTGGCAGCAGTCGTTTGGCCCGGGGCTTTGGTGCAGTAAGAAGCATCAGCCGTTGCGCCGGCAGGAGCTACGTCCAATGCTTTCCAGTTGGTAGCATATTTGCCCGTGCGCAATTTGAAGCGCTGCTGGGCCTGTACAACGTTGCCCATCAAGATTTCAGCTTCGCTAATGCGGGAGCGTTCCACCGCGCGGAAGTACGCGGGCAAGGCCATAGCGGCCAAGATGCCGAGGATCAGGACGACCACCAGCAATTCAATCAGGGTAAAACCCTTCTTATTCATAAAACCTCCTACAGTTTTATTTAAGATAGAAGTCGTAGCTATCAGCTACCCTTTTAGTTTAGCAGTAATGGTTAGGGAAATCAAGTCCCTTTCCCTCAAAAAGACGTCACTCCTGCTGTTTCGTTAGGGTTTTGGTTCTTGTGAAACTGGGGCCGGAATTAAATTCTGTAATTCCAAAAGCTCCGTCTGTTCCATAAACTGTTGGCAGAGGCTTTCTGCAGCGGTTGCTTGGGCCAGACACTGAGTGGAGCCTTGCGGAAAGGTGCGTATTAAATCATACCGGTGGCGGAGTGCGCCGTTGCGGGAGGCCGTAATGGTTCCGCCTTGTCCTTGGGGAAGCAAGCGTAAAGTGACGGTAAAACCGTCCGTTTGTTTTTTTTGTTTATTATTAAAAGAGAAGAAAAAGTCAGCAGGATTGTTTTCCATCGGGCTGGCTTTTACCTGTAAGGTGGACGGCAACTGCAGGTAAGGCAACAAATCCGCCCATTGTTCGCTATAGGTTTGATGCTGGGCAAAATAGGCATCCTCCGCCGTAGAAATGGCAATGATTACGGCTTGCATAGACAAACTCTGCGTTTTTTCCAACTGAGCCCAATAGCGGGGGAACAAAAACCACGCTGCCAGCGCCAGCAAGACAGCTACTGTTAACAGACCGGTTAATGTAAATCCGCTGCGGTTGTTTTTCAAGAAGAAACAGGACATAAATACCTTTGTTAAATTAAATTAGTTGCGTATATTAAAATAAAACGGCCTGTTGTGTGTCAACCGGCCGTTTGTATTAAATTAATTGCCGTTGTCTTGGCTCTCATCCTGCCCTGCGTTTAAACGCGGGTCCTGGGGTAAGTCGGCGGCTGAATCCAGCGCCATAATATCTACGCACATATCTTCATCGGCAGAACTGCCGGCACTGGGCACACAATACAGGGTGGATTCTTTAAATGGACGCACCAGCGTATAAGAATAGGAGCTGCTTCCTACGCGTTGGGCTACAGCAAACCAATGCCCGTTGACATTTTCAAAATGAATGGCGTAACCGTTGTTGGGATTCTCTCCGCCACCTTTGGTGTAGAAAGTTTTTCCGTCCAAACTAATATAGTCACCCAGACGGTCAATATAGGCGTTAATAGGAGCGGCATCCAGGGCGGTCCATTGTTCCATATAGCGGGCTTTTTTCATAAATTGGCGTTCTTGGGCGTAAATAGCTAAGCCGATCAAGTTTTCGGCTTCTCCTACCCGGGTACGTTCTAAAAAATGAGCATATTGTACAAAAGCTATGGCCGCCAAAATGGCGATTATCAGTACTACGACCAACATCTCAATCAAAGTGAACCCTTTTTTAAAATGCATAATCTCCTCTTTAGATATTTCCTGCCAGCAGAATAAACAAACCCAAAAAGACTACACAAAGCAGCAGCTTAGTAATTCCCAGATGTTTTTTTAAGAAATCATTAAATCCGCGTGATTCGTAACCCGCCACAGCCAAGGCAAAAACTGCCAGCAGCGGTACGATAAACATAAAATTGTATAACAGCAAATAGAGAACAGCCTTTACCCGGTAAGCCGGGTCTTGCATAATTAACACTACGGTTGGCAAATATACCTGCCCTGTACATACCGCCTCCACTAAAGACACACAAAAGCCTACGGCCAGCGCCGCCAAAGTTAAACGCCAAAGGCTTTCGTGTTTATCGCGCAGGAAAAACCCCATAATCTTATGGATGCGCACTTTTAAATTTTGTGGCAGTTGCAGCAACATTTTGTCGGCTTTCTTTGTTTTTTGATAAATCAAAAAGTCATATACGCTTAAAGCAAAAAATATCAGACACACAAAAGCCGTCAGAATATAAAAAGCTTTAATAACCCAGTAAAATCCCTGCATTGCATAGAGGAATTGAAATAACCCCAGCCCAATGAGCACATACGCCGCAAAAACAGCAGCACAATAAGACAAGCCCACTACTATAATCTCCCGGCGGGTATATTTATATACCGTCAAGAAAGAGATAAAAAATACAATGACCGCAAATGCGCAAGGATTGATGCCGTCCACCAGCCCGGCCCCTATAATAGCCCAAAATGTAATTTGGTTGAAGGCGGTTTCTGTGTCCGGTGTTTTTGTTTGGATATCTGTTTCTTGCTGTAACAGAATAGCCTTTTCAATCGCACTTTCGGCGTAAGTTTTGATTTCGTTTGGATAACCCACCATATAGGTATCCCCTACTACGGCGGTGGGATAAGCGGGGCTTTGCCCAAAAGCCTCAGCCGTTTTTAGCAAAATTAAGTTGTTGCCGTCTTGCGAAATATCATAAATAATGAAATTGACTTGGTCTTTGTATTTTTCTTGCAGCACGGGCAGATATTCGTTTTCAAAGTGCTTGCAATGCACACACGTCGGGCTGACAAAGATAGCAAAATCCACTTTTTTTGTTGCAGCAGCCGAGGTAAAAACCGTACAGAAAAGGAGAATTGCTAAAAGATAGACTTTTTTCATCTTATATACTTCCTTTCATAAATTCCGAAATGCCGCCCATCACCATATCCACAGACATCAGCACCAGTATCATACCCGTTAAGCGTTCTATAGCCACCAACCCTTTTTTGCCTAAGAGGTTGCTGATGGGAAAAGATAACATCAGTACGGCAGAGTTGATGAGGGAGGCCGTTAATAAGGCCGACAGAGTCAACAGTTTGTTGGGCTGCTGGGCAGACAGAATCATTATAATAGACAATACAGCAGGCCCCGCCACCAGGGGAATGGCCAAAGGCACGATAAAAGGCTCTTCTTCTTTGGGATTGGTGTGGGGTTCATCGTCATTATTGAAAACCAATTTCATAGAAATAATAAACAGAATAATGCCGCCGGCAATACTCATAGAAAAAGAGTGAATGCCAAACATATGCAAGAACCATTTCCCTAAGAATAAAAATGCTACGGAAATACCCAAGGCGATAGCTAATTCGCGAATCAGCACGGCTTTGCGGCGCTCCGGGGCCACTTTTTTCAAGGCCGAGATGAAAAGAGGAATATTACCAAAAGGGTCCATCACTAAACAAAGGGTAATAACAGAAGAGAAGAAAAAATCCATAATGACTCCTATTTTTGAACAAACAATACCAAGCGGTTTAGACCGCCATCTTGTTATAGTATAGCAATTTCCTGCCGGAAATGTGGGGCTTTGCTCTCTAACGTAAAATTCTCTGTGCGTTTATAAAGGGATTTAGTACAATACATCTATGTTTAATTACCGGACACACCGTAATTTTTGGAACATTGTGAAGTGGTTTTTTCTCTCTACTTTTATTGGTGCAATCGTAGGGATGGTGGATGCCGTGTTTCTAAAAACGCTGGACGCTGCCATAGGGTGGCGTTCCCGTTTTCCGTTATATTTTGTGGGGCTTCCCATTTTTCTGTATATAATTTGGTTGTTGGCACGCAAAACCGCACCGCAAGCGCAGGATTATTCTACCGATGCAGTAATCAACAAAATCAACTCCTATCGTCCTATAGGGTTGTTGTCTGCAGCCAAATCGTTGGTATTAAGCATTTTTACGATGACGGTGGGCGGTTCTGCCGGGAAGGAAGCCCCGTGCGCCGATGCCGGGGCCGGGTTAGGTTCGGTGGTGGGGCGGATATTCCGTATGAATTTGGAAGATCAGCGTAAGATGATGATCTGCGGCGTCAGTGCCGGGTTTGCCGGCGTATTTGGGGTGCCCATATCGGGGGCATTGTTTGGTTTGGAAGTACTATGGGTGGGCCATATCTTTTATGATGTAATGTTTCCGGCTTTTATTGCCGGAATTACCGCTTTCCAGGTAACTACGTGGCTGGGGGTAGATTATATTTACCATCCGATGAATTTTGCTCCGGTGTTTGCAGAACAGTTTTTCTTAAAAGTGTTGATTGCAGGTCTGTTTTTTGGCGTAGTGTCCATTATGTTCACGGAAGTAATGAAATTTATGAAGGTGCTTTTCCGTTATATTTCACTGCGTTTTTCCCCGTTTTGGCGCTGTTTTATTGGTGGGGCGATATTGGTGGCGGTAGGGCTGTTAACTTCCCCGCTGTATTTGGGGTTGGGATTAGATGGCTTTAACGGTGTTTTGGCAGGGGGAGAACTGCATTCTCCGTTTGGTTTTTTGATTAAAACCTTTACAACGGCCGTTACTTTTGCGGCCGGAGGAGTGGGCGGCATCGTAACGCCGATTTTCTTTGTGGGGGCGCAAGCAGGGGCCACGCTGGCCCCGTTGCTGGGCACCGACGCTACAACAATGGCGGCTCTTGGCCTCGTGGCTGTGCTGGCCGGGGCGGCTAATACGCCGCTTTCTGCCAGTATTATGGCAATAGAGCTTTTTGGAGCGGAGATTGCGCCCTATGCGGCGGTGGCGTGTGTGGTCAGCTTTTTATTGACCGGTCAAAAAAGTGTGTTTGGCAGCCAGCGTATTTCGTTTGATAAAGACCAACAAGATACACCAATGCCACTTAATTATGATCGCCCGGATAGGGCGCGTCGTATGTCTGGGCGAAAGGGATTGCTTCTTAAAACATTTAAAGAAATGTCTAAACACTTAATACCCAATCCAAAAGGATTTGATGACGATAATAAATAGCAGAGAATGCTATAATAGCAAATACTACAAGTAGGTATGGCAGGGAGGCATATAGAATGAAAAAACGATTGCAGGCTTTTACATTAACAGAACTGTTAGTGGTGGTAATCGTACTGGGTATTTTGGCTGCTGTAGCCGTGCCTAAGTTTTCGCGTGTCTTAGAAACACGGCGTACGGCGGAAGCGGAAGAAATGCTTTCGGCAGTACGTATGGAGCAAGAAAAACGCTGTACGTTAGGGCAAGGATATACGGGTGATTTTAGCAAGATGAGCACGGTAGCGTATGCCAATATAGGCAATTCGCAAGCCAAGACTGGGAACTATACTTACACATTGACAGCTACCGGGGTTTCTGCGAAGCGAGGAGGGGAAAATTATGTGTTGAAGATTCCTTCCTACAAGACAGGGGAAATTTGCTGTGAAGGGGAAGGATGTGAGGCGTTAAATAAAAGTTATCCATCTTGTAGCGCTGTAAGTATGCCGGAAGTTGATGAGTGTGCAGCGCTGGATGTGCCAGTGTCAGGTGAAGGAGAAGCAGACGCCTGCCAGACCAATCCGAACGATTGCAGCTGTTCCACTTTTGCTCAAGAGAATCCTTGCTTATGTGATGAATCTTATAAAGAAGCCCATATGTGTGAGTGCTCCCCCAGCACGCAGGCCTGCTGCGAAGAAGGGGAGGAATGGAATGAGCAAACAAAGCAGTGTGAACAAGCCTGTACCCCGACATATGAAGAAATAGGGGAAATAAACCTATTGGACGCATATGATGACTGCGATGGGGACACCATCAATAGATATGTTTGTACGGGAGACTTTTCTGGCACGTGTACTGATGCATATCAATCCCGCTCTGCGGTAGGGGGGCAGCTTCCTTCTGTTGGGGTTGACACAGGGGATGAGTATGTTGCGGAGAGCAACCCTTTATCAACAACAGCGAGCAGCAGGGTTGAAACAATAAACTCAGGCAAGAATTTTCAACGTGTAACGATGAAGCTCAGAAAAGTGACGTGCTGTGGCGACGGTAACGGCGGCGGCCAAGATCAAACTTGTATCCAAGAACCAAACCAAGAGGTCTGCTGTACGGAAAACCAGGTGTGGACGGGAACGGAGTGCCGCGATAAGACGGCGTGCGAGTTGGACCCGAACAGCTGCTCTTGTGAGGATTATGCCCAAGAGCACGTGTGTGAATGCCGGCCGACGTGTGAAGCCTGCCCGGACTATGCAGAGCAGAACCAGTGCAAATGTAACCCGTCCCAAGCAACTTGTTGCAGTGCAGAAGAATTAGCGGGTGGTATGAGATATGATGAAAATGAAAAAGATTGCGTGTGCCCGGAAGGTACAAAATGGAGCGGTAACAGCTGCAAACAAATTATTTACTGTATAGTCTCTGGCAGCTATAAGTACTCCACTCCGGAACCGATGGTAGGCTCTGCTGGCGCTACAACGACAGTGGGGGTTTCTTGGCAGATGACAAGTGGGTATAATACGCAGGTGCTTACTTCTTGTTCGAGCAGCAAGGCTACTATTTACTGCCGCCCTGGACAACCCTGCGATTGCTCTCCGGGGAAATCGTATATAATGGATACATATAATTTCTCTTGCCGGTATAATAAGGAGGGTTTAAGCTATTATAAGGCTGCCGGCTTCTGTGGCAGATGCGGAGAAGTGACAGATCGCAGCCAGTGTATCTCTTGGGATTCCCTGCAGAATACGAACTGCTTTACTCCTGGCGCCGCCTCTGGTATGGAGCAGGAAACTCCTAATACAGGTTTTGAACTGGCCCATTAACAATAAAATCCCCGTGGTTATCCACGGGGATTTTTATAAATACTTTTCACAATAGAGTCCAGAGGATAAATGTGAGCTATAAAATGTGAAAAGAGACATAGATGTACAAGGTTATTTATAAAGAGATTAAACGAAGAGCAATATCATAGAGCGGAACTGTAATGTTAAGAAAACAGAAGCCCCGTGGCTGCCCACAGGGCTTCTGTTTTAAAAAACTAATCTTCAAAGTCTGTTTCTTCCGCTTCCAAGTCGCGGGCGAATTGAGCCCATTGGTCGCGGGAAGCTTCCAGTTTTAACGTCAGCCCGGTGTCTGAATATTCAGCATAGGGTTTATCTGCCAAAATATTTTGGTCCAGCTTGATTTCCATAAAAAAAGGCGTTTGCCCGGGCATTTCTGCGCGGCAAGCGCACCCTAGGGCCGATTTGGGAGCCATAAAAACAGCTACTTTGGGCTCCAACATAATCCAGTTATCCGCCTGCCCGTTGGACAAAGTGTTTAAGATAAAAGCAGACAAATAAGGGGCTTGGGCGTCTTTAAGCGCTACAAATTTTTCGGCAAATTCATCAGAAAAAAGCGGCGTATTTTTATAATACAGCCCAATTTCATATTCCAGGCAAGGTTCCTCGCTTCCTTCATCATACCAGCGGGAGATGGGGGTAATGTCTAACTCTAATCCTTCTTTTCCATATTTGATGTGGGCCATAATTTCCTCTGTAAATAAAGTTTTCTATATTATGGCAAATTTGCGGCTTTTTTGAAGGGATTTTTAACAATAGGAGTATTTCTGACAAGCGTACCAGAGAGAAAAAACGGAAGGGGAGGGATTCGAACCCTCGGTGGAGTTGCCCCCACATCAGTTTTCAAGACTGACGCCTTAAACCGCTCGGCCACCCTTCCAATATCTTTATTTTATTAATTTTCAGACCTGCAGGGAAAGACCATTTTAGTCTTGCTGTGCAGGGCGTTGCAAAAAGGCAGTCCCCTGTTTTGGGAAAAATCAGCCCCTCTATAAAGCCTGCTTGTCCTCACGGTTTGGCTATATTTGGCTTGGTGTGTGGGGACTGCGTAGCACTTGGGAAACTGATATAATAAATAAAAGAGGTATTGTATGACTCAAGCAACAGTTGTATATCGTTTTAAAAACGGTTTGTATATCAATTTAACCAACCGCTGCCCCAATCTGTGTACTTTTTGTATTAAAACCAAATGGCATATGCAGTTTGACGGGCATAATTTGGATTTGCAGGGGAAAGAGCCCTCTGCCCAAGAAATTTTGGATTTATTGGATAAAGAATTGCGTGCCGCTCCCGCCGCTGAAGTGGTATTTTGCGGATACGGAGAGCCGACAATGCGCCTAGACACTGTGCTTGCTGTTGGACGTGCCTTAAAAAAAGCCCAGGCCGCGGGGGAGTATCCTTCTTTCAAAATCCGTTTAAATACCAACGGTTTGGGAAGTCTCATTAACCACCGTGATATCGTGCCCGATTTGCGCAGCGCGGTAGATGTGGTCTATGTGAGTTTGAATGCAGAAAATGAAACGCTCTGGCGCAAACTGCTGCGTCCGGCGCCGGGGTATGAAAAGGGCTTTGCTTATGTGTTGGATTTTTTAAAGGGTTGCGCTGCAGCCGGTTTTGACCGGGTGGCTGCCAGCTGCGTGGATAACACCGAGGCCGACCCTGCCGCTGTGCGTGCGCTGGCGGCGTCTTGCGGAGCCGATTTTAATGAACGGGAGTATTTAAATGAACAGTAAAAAACCCGGTGCGCTGTTTGTGTTGTTTTTATTGCTGATTTGCGCCACTTTGACGTGGTTTTTTACCGCTGGAGAGGACTATTACGATTATGCTTCCAGCTCAGTGGAAGGGGCGGCGCAAACGGCCCCGCTGGAAAAAGATGATTTGACGGCTTTGAGCAAGAAGCCCAAAGAAAAGTTTAATACAGAAATTAAGTTTCGCAACTTTTTTTTAACGGCTCCCAATGCCCAGCAAGTGGAATTACAAGCCGATTTTAACGGTTGGGGCAAAACTCCGATTAAACTCAAAAAATATGCCCGCGGTTATTTTGAAACATCCTTAGCTTTGCCTGCCGGCGAATATAAATATGTGTTTGTGGCGGACGGTAAAGACGTGCTGGACCCAACCAATATGGACCGCGTGGAGGAAAACGGCCGTACGGTATGCATAAAGACAATCCGATAAACGACGAAAAAATTCTATATACCTCTTCGGCTGAGCAGACCCGGCAAATGGCGCGGGATTTTGCCGCCCTTTTGCGCGGGGGGGAAATTGTATTTCTGCGTGGGCCGATTGGCGCGGGGAAAACCGTTTTTGTCAAAGGGGTAGCAGAAGCGCTGGGGATGAAAAGTTCTCCCACCAGTGCCAGCTTTAGCTTAATGAAACGCTACCAAAAAGGCTCAAAGACTCTCTTTCATATTGATTTGTTCCGTCTAAGCGCAGGGGAAGTGTTTAATTTGGGCTTTGAAGAGATGCTGGAAGATGAAAAAGCGGTCATTTTGGCAGAATGGCCGGACCCGCTGGCTGCGATGATGCCGCAGGACCGGCTGGAAATGGATTTTACCTTATGCGGCGGAGATGAGCGGCGCATTTCTTTGCGTGCCAGCGGCCCCGTTTCGCGTGCATTGGCGGAGGAATTATGGCAAAGCCAAAACAAATAACGCTGGGGATGGACAGCTCCGGCCCGACATTGGCCGTCTGCGCCAGCGACGGGATGAAGATAACCGCCCTGCATCATACGGGGATTAAACAAGAGCAGTTCTTGCTGCCTTTGGTGCAGCGGCTGCTTCAAAAGGCTGGGGGAGAGTTGACCGATGTAAAAAAAGTTTTTATCGTGCGTGGACCTGGGCGTTTTACGGGCATACGCATTTCTTTAACTTTTGCCTCTATGCTCAAATATTTAAACGGGGCGTCTGTTTCCGGAGCGACTTTATTTGATATCTTGCGCTGCCAAGCAAACCAGTCCCGTTCTTTTGCGGCTTGGAAAAAAGAGAATCCGTCCGGTGTGCTGGCCGTAGTGCTGCACGCATTTAGAGAAGAATATTTTTTGCAAATTTTTGACGGCAGCGGTTCAGGCCCGGTTTGGCTGGACAAAGCGGAACTGCTGGCCCGGCTGGGGGCGCGCAAAGAACCTTTGTATTGTGCCGGAACGGACCGGGACGGAACCTCTTTGGCGGAGCTGTTGGGGGATAAATATCGCTTGGCCCCGCTGGCGGAATGCCGCGTACAGCCGCAGACTTTAATTAATTTAAGTGCAGACCCCTCTTATGAAAAAGACGCGCTGGAGCCGCTTTATTTAAAACCGGCACGCTTTGAGCTGGGCCGATGAAGCTGCGCCTGGCCTTGCTTTCGGATGCAGCGGCTTTAGCGGCGGTGGAAGCCACCCGTCCGCAGGCGGCCGGCTGGAAAGAAGAAGGTTTTGCCGCTGAACTGCAGCAGCCTTGCGCCCGGATTTGGTGCAGTATAGAAAAAGAAAAAATAACCGGTTTTTTGGCCTTGCGCGTTACCAATGGTTTTTGTGAAATACTCAATGTGGCGGTATTGCCGTTGTGGGCAGACAAGGGCATTGGATATGCGCTGTTGACACACGCATTGGAAACAGTAAAAGCCAAAGGCCCCTGCCGCGTGACGCTGGAAGTGGCGCAAGATAATGTGGCGGCGCGTGCTTTGTATGCCAAGGCAGGTTTTAAAGCCTTGGGCCAGCGCAAAAATTTCTATGGGCCGGGGAAGGATGCTTTTATTTTGGGAATGGATGTATGAAACGAAATCTTTTTCTTTTTTTACTGGTGTTGGGCTGCAGCGGCTTTGCTTTGGGTAAAACGCTGCCTTTGAGCCCGCAAGGCAAGGCGCAGGCTGCTTTGTATTTGGATTTTTTGCAAGCGGCTCAAGCGGAAGTGCGCCTGGAAGAAAACTATTGCGACCAATATCGCAGCCTGTTGCCCCGCGCCCCTCAAGATAAATATTTACTTCGTTTGCTAATGGTATGTGCTTTAAGCCAAGACAATATAGAAGAAGCAGAACAATATATTTCTTATATTGAACAGGGGGATAACAGCGCGGAAGATTGGTCTGTCTATGCTTTTTACCTTTGGCGCAAAGGACGCCTAAAGGAAGCGCAAGAGACGTATGAAAAAGCGCTTGCTGCCGCACCGGACGATTTGCGGATTCTGTACCAATATGTCTTGTTGTTGACTTATATAGATCCAGACCGAGCCGCTGAAAAACTGCAAGAACATAAAGAAAATTATCCTTCCATCGCCCACGTAATTGATTATGAAATAGGCAATATCTACCGCCGCCGGCGCCAGCCGCTTAAAGCGTTGGAGTATTATAATGCCGCCACCCGCCAAGATCCCACCTATCCTGAGCCGTATTTAGCCCGTGCAGAAATGTACGAGAAAGCGTCCCAATTCTTTTTAATGCTGCACGAGCTGGAGTCTTTGGAAAGTATAGGCTATGAAAGTGCGGCAATGTACTCACGTATGGGCTCTGTGTATGTGCTTGTGCGCGATGATGCCCGGGCAAAAGACTATTTTCAGAAAGCCAAAACCTTAGACCCGGCCGATATACCAGCGGGCTATTTTTTGGCTTTGTATGCAGAACAGGAAGGCGATTTTCTAAAGGCTGCCCACTATTTGCGCGAAACGGCGGATTTTGCCCAAGATGCGGGCAAATGGTTGCAAGTGGCTTTTTACCAACAGCAGGCCGGGCAGATGAAAGAGGCTTTATCTACGCTCAAAGAAGCGTATAAACGATTTGAGCAAAATGTGGAAATCGGTTATTTTTATGCTTTGGCTTTGCAAGATAGCGGCAAAAACCGCCAAGCTGTGCGTGTTTTGAAGCGTATATTGCAGACCAATGCCTCCTATGAACAGGCCCGCCTGGCTTATGCGTTTGCGCTGGAAAGTTTGGGCAAATACAAAGAAATGGAAGAGCAACTGCGCCTTGTTTTAGAGCAAAATCCCCAAAATGCGGCAGCTTATAATTTGTTGGGGTTTAGTTTGGCAGACCGTAATGAACGTTTAGAAGAAGCCCAAGAATTAATTACCAAAGCATTGGAAATCCAACCGCAGGACCGCGCTTTTATTGATTCGCTGGCGTGGGTGTATTACCGGCAGGGCAATTATGACCAAGCCTTAAAGTTGCTGGGCAGCTTGGATGAGGATTTTATAAATAATAATGCAGATGTGGCTTATCATTTGGGGGCGGTGTATGCCGCTTTGGGCAAGCCGGAGCAGGCCAAACCCTATTTAGAGCGTGCTTCGCAAGAAAACAGAGAGGCCAAAAACCTGCTTAAAAAATTGCCCCGGTCCGCTTCATAAGCTTTTGTGGCGGTTGCGGGCGGCAAACAGATTTGCTAATATGGAATTTCACGAAAATATGGATGCAAATACAACTGGTAAGTTTAAAATAAGCCGTTTGTTGCCTTCAGACAGGATTTTTTTGGTGGAAGGCAAACCCGCCAAGGCGGAAGTGATTGGGCGTTTGACACAGGCCGTATGCCGGGGGGAGCAACAGTTGGATGCTTCTGAGGTGCTGGCCCAAGTGCTTAAACGCGAAGAAGGCATCAGCACTACGCTAGATACGGGGCTGAGCATTCCGCACGCGCGTTTGGAAGAACTGGAAAACTTCAAAGCTGCGCTGGCAGTTTTGCCGCAGGGAATAGAAGACCCCTCTGGTCCGCATTTGGAAATAAAAGCGATGTTTTTATTTCTTTCTCCGGCCCGCCAGGCATTTTTTCAGCAGCATTTACAGATTTTGGCTTCTTTGGCTGAGGTCTTTAAGCCGGACTTTATTGCTGAGCTGGCTGCCTGTGCCGATGCGCAGGCGGTAGCCGCCAAAATAGCAGGAGAGTAATCTTTGTTGCTATGACTCCTTCCCCCTCTTCTTCAGACGCTAAAAGCCCGCTGCGGGTAAAAAAAGTCATCGTATTGACCACTGCTATGCTGACGTTTATTCCGTTTTGGAAAGCGGCGGCTATCGTATTGTGTGATTTTGGTTCCAGCGCTTTTTACGCCGGTGGCATTGCTATGCGTGCTTTTGGGCCGGCTTTCCCCTGGTTTATTTTGGCGGTAATGCTTTTTGCCGGGGTGTTGCTGGCGGTATATATAGAATCTTGTTCTTTATTTGTGCGCGGCGGCGTGTATAAGGTGGTGCGTGACGGGCTGGGGGATAATTCAGCCAAGTTTGCCGCTTCCGCTATGGCGTTTGACTTTTTGCTCACGGGGCCTATTAGTGCGGTTACGGCGGGGCATTATTTATCTGGGTTAATTAATTCCTTTCTGCTTCAGTTTGGGGCGGGGTTTGTTATCCCGGAAAAAGGATTTTCTGTGGTATTTGGCTTGTTGGTAACGGCTTATTTTTGGCGCCAGAACGTAAAAGGGATAGAAGAATCCAGCGGCAAAAGCGCCAAAATTATTGCCTTTTCGCTGGCGGTATGTTTCCTGTTGGCTATTTGGGCCTTTATTACAATGGGGATACGCGGGGTGCAAATGCCGCCGATGAGCTTGCAATTTTCGCCGGAGGCTTTGGGGTGGCTGAAGGATTTGGATTGGCATAAAACTATTGGCGTTTTGGGTATGATGATTGCTTTTGGGCACAGCGTATTGGCGTTATCGGGGTTGGAAACGCTGTCCCAGGTGTACCGCGAAATTGAATATCCCAAGCCGCAAAACCTCAAAAAGGCGGCTATTTTGATTTTTGTGTTTGCTATGCTATTCACCGGGGGCTTGACTTTCCTGTCTGCCCTGATTATTCCGCAAGATTTGATTGCGGGCAGATACAACGAAAATTTGCTTTCGGGTTTGGCAATGTCTATGGCCGGGCCGAATTTCTTAAAGCTGCTAATGCAGACTTTGGTGGTGGTGGCGGGCGTGGTGATGCTTTCCGGTGCGGTTAATACGGCGCTGATTGGCTCCAACGCGCTTTTAAACCGTGTGGCGGAAGACGGGATTTTGACCGATTGGTTCCGCAAAATCCACCGCAAGTACGGCACCACCTACCATATTATTAACATTGTGGCATTCTGCCAGGCGGTTGTGATTATTCTTTCCCGCGGCAACGTGTATCTGCTGGGTGAAGCGTATGCCTTTGGCGTAATATGGTGTTTTGTGCTAGAAACGGGGTCTATTATTATGCTGCGCTTTAAACGCGCGGCGGAAAAGCGCGACTTTATGTTCCCGCTGAATATCAAATACGAAAACTATTATATCCCGGTGGGTATGACGCTGGTGTTTTTGTTTCTGCTTGGGGTGGCGTTGGTTAATTTGCTCACCAAGCAAATTTCCACTATATCGGGTATTTGTTTTACAGTGTTTTTATTTACGGTGTTTAAAATTTCTGAACGGCTCAACGCCCGCAAAGCCAATGCAATGTTTGAAGAAGGTTACCGGGAAACGATGAACACCGCTACGGCTTCTGACTTACAGGCGGTGGTACAGGAAATAGATAAGCCCAACCGCGTATTGGTGGCGGTGAAAGACCCGGATAATTTATATCATTTGGAAGACGTGCTCAGCACGGTCAACGTAGAAGATACCGAAGTGATTGTGCTCTATGCCAAACCGGTGGAAAATGTATTGCTTCGCCAAGATATGCGCAGTAACGCCGCCGATGAACGGGAGCTGTTCACCCAAGTCATTTTTTTGGCGGAAAAGTACGGCGTGCCGGTGATGCCGGTGATGGTGCAATCCAACGACGCTTTCTATGCAATGGTGCAAGTGTCTGCCGCTACGGATGCCAAAGAAATTGTGATGGGGGTGTCGGGGCGGCACGGTTCCAATGCGCAAATGGAGCGGGTGGTAATGGCTTTCAGCGCGCTTAAAGAAACGGAGCTCAAACACCCTGTTACAGCGCGCATTGTGTGGGAAGGGCGCGAAGTCAGCTACCGCTTTAACAGATAGAGAATCAGCATAATACAATATATCGGAGCCGCCCGGCAGAAAGGGCGGTTTTTTTATGCGGCGCGGTTTGCTTAAAAGCGTTTGCCTGCGCGTTTTAGCAGGCGGTGGGAAATGCTATAATAACTATATGGCTCTACATAAAATTGTAAAGTATGGCGACCCTATTCTTCGTCAAAAACTTAAACCAACGGATTTTGAAGTACTGCGCCCGCTGCTGCCGCAGCTGCTGGAGGATATGCAAGAAACCTGTCTGTCCGTGCGCGGGGTGGGGCTGTCTGCCAACCAAATTGGCCTGGACTACCGTATGGCGGTCATTTTAATCCCGGAGTCGGATAAAAAGAACGCGCCGCTTAAACGCATTGTGATTATTAATCCGGAAATTGTGGAAAAACGCGGCGATATCGTAGAGGAAGAGGGGTGCCTTTCCCTGCCGGGGCTGTGGGTGGAAATCCCGCGGGCCAGTGATGTGACGGTGCGCTTTACAGATGAAAATGGCCAAGAGAAAAAAGTGCGCGCGCGCGGGCTTTTGGCTAAGGCTTTCCAACACGAAATAGACCACTTGGACGGCAAACTGTTTATTGACTATGCAGACCCGGTTTTAAAACCCGCCATTAAAAAAGAGATTAAAAAGCTGCGCCCAGGCTGGGACTGATAAGCTTTTTATAAGAAAAAACCCGCCTGTTTGGGCGGGTTTTTTGATGTAGGGTTAAGAGCTTTCCCACCGGATTTTTACTTCTGTTTAGCAGGGCAAAAAACAAAGCCGTCTATATTTTGGGAAACCAGCCCCACCTTTTTTGTAAAAAATGATTGCGCTGTAACAAAATTTTTATTATACTAAGCCTATGGTACTGATTCTTTCCGTTAAATGTGTAAGCAAACAGAACAAGGGTAAGAAATGCTCTTGTGCTTTTGCTTGCAATTTGGCGGAAACGGATTAACCGTATTTTAATTTAAATGAACCGATTTGAACCCCCGCTTGATTGCAAGCGGGGGTTTTTATTGGAAAGGAGAGCCTATGTGTTTCCATTACGAAAACGGAGAATTATACGCAGAGGGGGTAGCGCTGGAGAGAATAGCGCAGGAGGTGGGCACGCCTTTTTATTGCTATTCTTACAGCAAACTGGCGGCTAATATTGCCGCATACCGCCGCGCGTTGGAGCCTTTTCACAGCGAGGTGTGCTATTCCGTCAAAGCCAATTCTAATTTGGCAGTCGTGTCTGCGGTGGCGGCGTTAGGCGGCGGGGCGGACGTAGTGTCTGGAGGGGAACTTTTTCTGGCGCTAAAAGCGGGGATTTCTCCGGATAAAATCGTATTCTCCGGCGTAGGCAAAACCGAGCAGGAGCTAGAGCAAGCCTTACGCTGTGGCATACGGCAAATTAACGTAGAATCTGCTGAAGAACTGCAGCTTTTGGCGCGCGTGGCCCAGCGCACCGGCACGCGGGCCAATGTGGCTCTGCGCGTCAACCCGGATGTGGACGCTTTGACCCACGTCAAAATTACCACCGGCAAAAAAGAAAATAAATTCGGCGTACCCTGGCCGGAAGCACACGAGCTCTACCACGCGGCGGCGCAAATGCCTTCTTTGCGGGTATGCGGCATTGCGGTGCATATCGGCTCGCAGCTGTTGGATTTGGAGCCGTTCCGCCTGGCTTTTACCCGCATAGCGGCTATGGTGCGCGCACTGGAAGCGGACGGCCTGAGTATTGAAAATATTGATTTGGGAGGCGGTTTGGGGATTAATTACAATGTGGAGCTCCCTCCTACCTGTGAGGCGTATGCCCAGGTAGTGCGCGAAACATTGGGCGAGCTGGACAAACATATCATCGTAGAGCCGGGCCGTTCGGTGGTGGGCAACGCCGGCGTGCTGGTAACCCAGGTGCTTTACACCAAACAGACGGAGCAGAAACGCTTTGTCATTGTGGACGCGGGTATGAACGATTTAATCCGCCCCGCTATGTATGACGCCTGGCACAGCATTTTGCCGGTGCACCGTGCGGGCACGGCCCCGGTGGTGGCTGATATTGTGGGGCCGATTTGTGAATCGGGCGACGTGTTTGCTAAAGACCGCATCATTGAGCCTGTGCAGTCAGGCCGTCTATTAGCTATAATGTGTGCTGGAGCATATGGCGCGGCGATGGCTTCGCAATATAACTTCCGGCCGCTACCGGCTGAAGTGATGGTGCGCGGCAACGAATATGCCGTAGTGCGCCGCAGAAGCAGTTATGAAGAAATGCTGGAAGGCCAAAGCGTACCTTCTTGGACAGGTGACCAACAATGAGCAAACAGATTTGCATTATGAAATTTGGCGGCAATACGCTGGCCAATAAACAAAAACTTTTAATGGCGGCCCAGTTAATAAAATCCCGCTATGATAAAAATTTCCTGCCAGTAATTGTGGCTTCCGCCAACGGCAATTTGACCGATGTGCTGTTAGACCACGCCTACAGCATCAGCCGCAACCCAGATAAAAGAGAGCTGGATATGCTGGTAACTACCGGGGAACGGGTCAGCGTGGCGCTTTTGTCTATTGCGTTGCGCGATATTGGGGTGCCTTCTGTGTCTTTGACTGGCAGCCAAATCGGCCTGATTACCACCTGCGCCCATACCGGGGCGGATATCTTGACGCTTAAAGGTGACCGCCTGGTGCGCGAACTGGAAGCCGGGCACGTGCCCGTGGTGGCGGGGTTTCAGGGAATAGGAGAGAACAAAGAGATTACCACACTTAAACGCGGCGGGTCGGACGTATCTGCGGTGTTTTTGGCCAGCCAGTTGGGCGCTACGCACGTAGAAATGATTAAAGATGTGGACGGCGTCTATAGTGCAGACCCCAACAAAGACCTTAAAGCCCAAAAATACGAAGTGCTGGATTTTGATGAAATGTATAAGCTGGCTTTAAACGGCGCCAATGTGCTGCACCCGGACGCGGTGCGCCTGGCTAAAGAAAAAGGCATAGAAATACGCATTGTCCATTACCAAACCGGGCAGACCGGCACGGTAATTAAATAAAAAGGCTTTTCAAACCCCGCCCCAAGGCGGGGTCTTTTGTATTGGGGAAGATAGCTGTCCGAACGCGCGAATATTTTAGTAAAATACCCATATGGACTTATTTATTGTTTTGCCGATTTTATTTTTTTCTATTGTACTGCACGAATTTGCACACGGATACGTGGCATACCGTATGGGGGACGATACGGCCTATTTGATGGGCCGGCTGACGCTAAACCCGCTCAAGCACATAGACCTTATTGGCACTATAGCGGTGCCGGGGCTGTGCTATCTTTTGGGCGTGCCAATGTTTGGCTGGGCCAAACCGGTGCCGGTGAATGCAATGCGCCTCTCTTCCCCGCGCAAAAGTATGGGTAAAGTGGGGCTGGCGGGGCCGTCTGCCAATTTGCTGTTGGCCGTATTGTGTGCATTTTTAATTAAGCTGGTGTTAGTAACGGGGGCGCTTTCGCCGCAGGGCGCGGCGCAGACGGTAAAATTTTTAATATACGGCCTGCAGATTAATGTATTGCTTGCTGTGTTTAACCTAATGCCCATTCCGCCGCTGGACGGGGGACACATTGTAGAGGCCCTGTTGCCGCTTAATGCCGCCTTGGCCTATGCACGTTTTTTTGGGCGGTGGGGAATGTATGTGGTGTTTGGGTTGATTTTGACGGGCCTTTTCCGTTATATTTTATATCCGCCGATGTATTTTGTGGTCAGCTTGCTGGCTAAAATCTTTGGCATTTAAAGAGGATTTATGAGCACAGATATTATTGTATCCGGTATGCGCCCCACGGGCAAATTACACTTGGGAAATTACCACGGTGCGCTTAAAAATTGGGTGGCTTTACAAAATAAATACAAATGTTTTTTCTTTGTGGCGGATTTGCACGCGCTGACCACCGCCTACAAACATACCGAGAATCTGGCCCAAAACAGCGAGCAAATGCTGGTGGATTGGCTGTGCGCCGGGTTGGACCCGCAAAAATGCACTATTTTTATTCAGTCCGATGTGCCGCAGGTAAGTGAGCTTAACACCTTGTTGGGTATGATTACCCCGCTGGGCTGGCTGCTGCGCAACCCAACGTATAAGGACCAAATCAATGAATTGCTGGCCCGCAAATACGCCGGGCAGCTGCAGGGGGATGAAAACACTCCGCTGGCAGAGCGCGTCAAGGGGCTGGCCGACGAAGATATTTCCGTCTATGGCTTTTTAGGCTACCCGGTGCTGATGGCTACGGATATTTTAATTCATAAAGCGGCCTTAGTGCCTGTAGGGGAGGACCAAACAGCCCACGTAGAAATTGCGCGGGATTTGGTGCGCCGCTTTAATGAAATTTACGGCACGGATAATGTGTTTGTAGAGCCCAAGCCCCTATTTACCAAAGAAACCAAAGTGCCGGGGCTGGACGGACACAAAATGTCTAAATCCTACGGCAATACCATTGACTTGGGGGAAGACTTGGACAGTGTGCGCAAAAAAGTAATGTCTATGTACACCGACCCCAACAAAAAGAAAGCCAACGACCCTGCCGATCCGGAAGGGTGCGTGGTGTTTGCTTTCCACAAAATTTATAACCCGGATTGGCAAAAACGCTGTGAAGAATGCAAGGCCGGCGCTTTGGGGTGTGTGGCGTGCAAGAAACAACTCTTTGCCTTGATGGAGCCGGAGCTGAAAGCGTTTTTGGACAGACGCAAAATCTTTGAAAATGACAAAGCCCAACTGCAGGCCATTTTGCACAGCGGCAAAGAGGCCGCGTGCGCCTCGGCGGCCGTAACTCTGCAGGAAGTAAAACGGGCGATGAAAGTGATTAAATGATAAACACCGCGCCCATTAACGTTCATATTAACGTGTTTGAAGGCCCTATGGACCTTCTGCTTCACCTTATCAAAAAAGACAATTTGGACGTGACGGACGTGACTATTTCCGAAATCACGAAGCAGTATCTGGACTATTTAAATGTGATGAAGGAGCTGAATTTGGAAATTGCGGGTGAGTTTTTGGTAATGGCCAGCACCTTAATGCAGATTAAAGCCAAAAGCCTGTTGCCCTCCCAGGTGCCCACGAGCGAAAATGAGGGGCCGGACCCGGCCAAAGAGCTCATTGCCAAGCTGCTTGAATACCAAAAATACAAAGAAGCCGGCAAATTTTTGGAAGGCAAACTGGAAGAAAACAAAGATAATTTTTATAAATCCGCCCCCATTTTTGACAATGGCGAGAAAGTGCTTAACTTGCAGTTGTTTGATTTGCTTTCCGCCGTCAAGCGCGCCTTTGACCGCTTAGATGAGCGCAAACGCGTGGAACTGCTGAAAATAGAAGAGTTCCCCATTGAAGGCAAAATGGAAAAAGTGGTGCAGCTGCTGAAAACGCGCCAATGGATTTTGCTGGACGATATTTTTGTGGGGGAAACCAAAAAGCGCGGCATCATTACCTGCTTTATGGCGGTGCTGGAGCTGATGAAAATTAAAAAGTTGCTGGCCCGGCAAGATGAACAAGACGGGCAAATACGCATTTATTTAAATCCCGACAACAAAGATACAGATTTCCGCGAACTGATGCACGGGGACGCGGCTTAACGGAGATTTTATGGAAGAAACTTTGCAAACGGCCCCTGAGGCTGACACCCCTTTAACCCAACAGGAAAGTGCTCCCGCTGAGGGGCAGACTCCTGCTGCCGAAACCGCCGCCCCGGAGCCAAACCCGGACCAGGCCGCTTCTTCCGATTTAAACAGTGCCGTCCAAGTGCCAGAGGCTGACGAAGAAGAATTGCTTAGCAGTGATGAGGCCAAGCAAATTATTGAGAATTTGCTTTTTATTACGGACCGCCCTTTAAAACCCGCCCGCATTGCCGAAGTGGTAGAGAGTGTTAACGCTAAGCGCGTGCTGGAAATTATTAATGAGCTTTCCAAAGAATATGCCGACACGGGCCGCGCCATCCGCATTTTGGAAATTGGCGGCGGCTACCAAATGTGCACCAAGCCCGAATATGGCCGCTGGGTGCGCCGGCTCTACAATGAGAAAATGACGACGCGCCTGTCCAACGCGGCGCTGGAAACGCTGGCCATTATTGCGTATAAACAGCCGGTTACCCGTGCAGAGATGGAGATGATACGCGGCGTGGATGTGGCGGCCCCGCTGGAGCGGTTGCTGGAGCGCGGGTTGGTGCGCGTGCTGGGCAAGCGCGATACCATAGGCCGGCCGATGGTGTATGGTACGACTGATGAATTTTTGCGTTTGTTTGGACTAAATAAGATTTCGGAACTGCCGGACTTGCAGGTATTTGCCGCCAAACAGTTGCGGGAAAAACAAGAAGATTTGCCGTTTGATGAAAAATTGCCGCCTTTGGGTGAGCCGGCTATTTTGGCTTTGGAAGAAGAAACCGGCGACGCGGCGGATGCCTTTTTTAAACGTCCTAAAAATATGTTTGATGAAGAACTCTCCGCGCAAGAAACGGTCCAAACCGACGCTGCAGCGCAGACAAATACGGCAGAAGCCGCGGAGGAAAAATCCGGCCCGGAGTCTGTGCCGCAACAGCCGCAGCCGGACGCGCCGGCAGAAGGGGCTGCCCCGGCCGCACCAGAACCCGTGACGCCCGTGCAAGATGCGCCGACGCAGCCGTCTGTTGAACAAGAAGATTTAAAATAGGAGGAGCAAAGCATGAATATTGTTTTAGCCGCCAGTGAGGCATTTCCGTTTTGTAAAACCGGAGGATTGGCTGACGTTGTGGGAGCGCTCGGGCAACAGCTGGCCGGGCATAAAGGGAACAAGGTGCTTTTGTTTCTGCCGCATTACCGCAATATACGGCGGGTGTCTTCTTTAAAGGTGGTGCCGGGGGTGTATTTAATCCCGGTGGGGGATAAGATAGAGCAGGTTTCTCTTTCGTATATTAACTGGGGCAATGTGCTGGTGTTTTTTATAGGAAACCGCAAGTATTTTGACCGCCCGGAACTTTACCGCACCAAAATGGGCGACTATGTGGATAATGATGAACGTTTTATTCTGTTTTGCCGGGCTGTGCTGGAAGGGTGCAAATTTGTGGGTTTCCGTCCGGATTTAATCCATTGTCACGATTGGCAAACGGCGTTGCTGCCCGCCTATTTGAAAACAGTCTATAAATTGGACGCTTTTTATACCCGCACCCGCAGTTTGCTTACTATTCATAATATTGCCTATCAGGGGCATTTTCCCTATTCCACTTTTGAAAAAGCAGGCTTTCACCCGGTGGATTTTACGCCGGATAAGTTTGAATATTACGGCGGCATTAGCTTTTTAAAGAGCGGTATCGTGTTTGCAGACCAAGTAAATACCGTCAGCCCCAACTATGCCAAAGAAGTGCAGACGGACCCGTCTATGGGGTTTGGGCTGGAAGGGCTGCTTAAGTACCGCAGCAAAAATTTCTGTGGTATCGTCAACGGTATTGATACCGAAATTTGGGACCCGGAAATAGATATGCTTTTGCCGGTAGGATACGATGCAGTCACATTCGGCAAAAATAAACCGGTTTCCAAGCAGGCTTTGCAGCAGGAATTGAACTTAGAAGAAAACCCCCAAAAGCCGCTGGTGGGCATTGTGTCGCGGTTGGATTATCAGAAGGGGTTGGATATCGCGGCCGGGGTGATAGAACGGTTGCACGCAAGAGCCCAATTTGTCGTGCTTGGCTGCGGGGATCCCATATTGGAAAAACAATACCGCGAGCTGGCCAAAAAATATCCTGCCGACGTGGCTTATGCCGCTAAACTGGACGAAGAATTGGCGCACAAAATTTACGCCGGGGCGGATTTGTTTTTAATGCCTTCGCGTTTTGAACCCTGCGGTCTTTCACAGATGATTTCTATGAAATACGGCACGCTGCCCGTAGTCAGCAAAGTGGGCGGCCTGGTGGATACCGTAAGCGGATATAAAGAAGGCTCAGACAATGCGGCGGCTACCGGCTTTTTTATTAACACTTTCAGCGAGAACGGTATTTATAACGCTTTAGATAAAGCGCTGCGCGTTTTTGAAGATAAAAAAGTGTGGAATAAACTGGTTAAAAATGCAATGATGCAAGACCACTCTTGGGATAAATCCGCCCGGGAGTATATGGCCCTGTATCAAAAGACACTTTCGTAAGGGAATAAAATATATATGAAGAAAGCGGTAATTCTAGGGCTGCTCTTGGGGTGGTTGAGTTGGACGGGTTGTTGGGCGGAAGAAGCACCGGCACCGGCTGCCTCAAACGGGGCTAAAAATGTGATATGGATTATTGGCGATGGTATGGGCCCCGGTGCGATGGGTATGTTTATGCAAGGGGTGCGTCTGACGGATTTGCCCCAATATCCGGACAAGCAATCCACCTTGGAAAAATTTGTCAATGCTTCTGTTACGGGTATGTATTTTAATAATACCTATGACACCATTGTTACCGACTCTGCCTGTTCTGCCACCCAAATGGCTACGGGGGAGTTGTCCTGCCCGGAATATGTGGGAATGAATTATGAGAAAAAGGCGGTTGCTAACCTGTTAGAAAAGGCGATACAGGAGGGCAAAGCCGTTGGGGTGGTAACAGATTCGTATGTGGCAGACGCTACGCCGGCCAGTTTTTTGGCTCACACAGACAGCCGCCGGCAAAAATACGAAATTGCCCGCCAGTTGGTGGACAGTGGCGCGCAACTAATTTTAGGCGGTGGGCAAAAATATTTCACACAAAAAGAGAATAAAAAACTGCTCAAAACCGCCCGTAAAAAAGGCTGGACCGTGGTGGAAAATGCCCAGGAACTAGCCAACGTAAAAAAAGGCCGGGTGCTTGGCTTGTTTGCAGAAGAAGCGATGCCTTTTTATGGGGATATGGCCCAATATCCTCAAACGCCCACTTTAAAAGAAATGACGCAAAAAGCGGTAGAACTATTGAGCCAAAATGAGAATGGTTTTGTGTTAATTGTAGAAGCAGGGAAAATAGACTGGGCTTTGCACGATAGTGAGGCCGGCCCATCTATGTGGGAAATGATAAATTTGGACGAAACTTTGGCCTATGCGTGGAACTTTGCCCGGGCAAGCGCAGATACGCTGGTTTATTTAAATGCCGACCACGAAACGGGCGTGCCGGTGTTTCATTACCGCCACTTGGACGAGGCCCGCATTAAACATAAATCGGCACGGGGGGAGATGTTATATGATGGGGATACCGACTATGTAAATTATCCCTACTACCAAAAAGTTTTTAACCATAAACATTTGTTGTATTATGTATATCCAGAGTTTAAAAAATTGCCGAAAGAAGAACAGACCGCCGAAAAATTGCAGCAAATGGCAGATGAGGCCTTTGGCGGGCATATAGATTTGGAGTTAAACGGGCAAGTGCCCGATTATGCCGGGTTAATTGCCAAAACCAATGAAGCTTTGGGACTGGCGTGGGCTACCGGGAACCATTCTTCAGGTATGTTGTTGGGCGTGGCTTATGGCCCGGGAGCGGAAGATTTTGCCGGCGTATATCATAATACCGATTTGAAAGCTAAGTTTGAAAAAGCCCTGGCTTGGTAGAGGGGCGGAGCGTTTTATGGAAGATTTTTTACAAGAAAAACCTAAAAAAAATAAAAACACCGCAGTAGTATTTCGCGGCTACCGGCGCTTATTTGCTTTGGTATTTGCTGTGGCTGTTTTGTTGCAGTGCGTCAGTTTTTTGCAAATGCAACTTAGCCGCTATCATCACGCGTTGGCTGATGATTTTAAGGTAGTGTTGGCTGTTACACAGCCCACAGAAAATGCCGCTTTGGCGGATTTGGGAGAGAGCCTAAGCAGTAAAGAAGATATTTTGGCGGTAAAGCTTTTTTCTCCGCAGGATGCCTTGGCGGCTTTGAAAAACAAAAACGAACGGCTGACGCAGGCGCTGGTGGCATTGGGTTATGAACCGATGCCGGCTTATTTTGAGCTGAAGCTGTCTAACCGCGCTATTAATAATATCCGTCTTTTTGCGCAGAATTTGCAGGCGGAATATCCGCAATTGTCGTTAAAATATTCCGCGCAACAGGCCCGGTTGGCTTTTTATAGCGGACTTTGTTTGCGGGTGTTGAACTTAGCGATTATTTTTGCGCTGGTATTGTTTTTCCTATTTATGTTTATGGTGGAGGCATACCCGGTGCGCGGCAAAGCGCGCGTGGCTGGGGGGGTGTGGTCGGCCTTGTTGGCGGGGGTATTGTCTTTGGTGTTTTTTATGCTGCTGACCTATCCAACCGGTTTTTTAATGCCGGCCTTGCAGCATTTTACTTCTATAGAACGCCAGCTGGGGCTTTGGGTGTTTTGCGGGCTGTTTGGCTGGACGTTGGGCAAATGGCAAAAGTTTTAGAATGATGAAAAGAAACCTTTTTATTTTTGGTTTGTGCTTGTGTTTGTTCCCGGTTGCGTATGCAGCTGGGGGGAACGAGGCCGAGCAAAAAAAAGAGCTGGAGCGTCTAAAAAAACAGGCTGCCCAAAAACAAGAGGAATTAAAGAAATACCGCGCACAAGAGGCGGCCATTTCTAAAGAAATATCCGCCTTGGAAAACCGCAAAGCCGCTGCCCAAAAGGAGAAAAATAAAGTACAGTCGGATATTAATTATGTAGAGCAGACCATCCTTTCCACCGAAGATAAACGGGAAGCCTTGGAACGCAGTATGCCTATGTGGCGCGGGGTGGTGCTGGAAGAGCTGGAAAATTTCTATTTAACGCCGCGCTGTGCGTGGTGCCCGGGGGAAGAGTCGCCGGAAGAAGAGCTGTTTCTGGAGCGGGTGCTTACGCACAAAGCGGAGTTTGCCGTAGCTTTACAGCAAGAAAACAAGGCCGCCAAACAAAAGATTTATGACTTTGAAAAACGCAATAAAAAATTGTTGGCCCAAAGTTCCCAGCTGGAGAAAACGCAAAAAGTAATTACCACAAACTTTTTGAAAAAACAGCAGGATTTGAAGCTGACTAAAAAGAAAACCGCCCAAATCCGCGAAGAAATTAACGAATTAAATAAGTCTGCCCGCGCTTTGGATGATTTGTTGGCCAAATTTGAACGGCAGCGTAAGGCCGCCGCCGCCAAACAACAAGCCAAAGCAGATGCCGAGGCTAAAAAAGCGGGTACGACGGCAAAAAAACAATCTTCTATTGCTAAAATTGATGTACCGCGCAACTCTTTGCCGTGGCCGGTGCAGGGACAAGTTATTAGTAAATTTGGCAAAGAATATCGGCGGGATTTAAATACTTGGATATTCCGCGACGGTATTAAAATTTCCGCCAAAGCCGGAGAGGACGTGCACAGCGTGGCGGCCGGGGACGTGATTTACGCCGGGCCGTTCCGCTCTTATGGTAATGTAGTCATTGTAGATCACGGGAAAGGGTTTTTCAGTATTTACGGTTTCTTAAGCCGCATTACAGCCGTGGTGGGTGAAAAGCTGCCTTCCGGCGGCGTGTTGGGGGCGGCCGGGTTGGATACGCAGCAAAGCTCCGGCACGGGCCGTTATGCCGTATATTTTGAAACGCGCCAAGGTACCACGGCGGTGGACCCGATGGACTGGCTGCGTCCGATTTAGTTTTTTAGACGCCCTAGGGGCGGAGGATTGAAATGAAAAATAATAAATCAACTAAAATTGCCGCTTGGGTGGCAGCTGTTTTTTTTGTGGGAACTTTATTTCCGTATGCATACAGTGCGGTGGACGGCGGTTTAAAACAATTGCGCACGTTTGTTAATGTGGTGGAATATGTAAAAGAAAATTATGTAGAACCCACAGACAGCGATACGCTGATTACCGGCGCTATCCGCGGGGTGGTGGGGCAATTGGATGATTTCTCTCAGTATTTGGAACCCAGCGATTACAAAGCGCTTAAAAATGATACGCGCGGGGATTTTGGCGGTTTGGGAATTCGTTTGTCTAAGGTGGAAGGGTTTATTACCGTAATGAGCCCTATGCCTAATACGCCGGCCTTCAAAGCAGGGGTAATGCCGGGCGACCGAATTCTGTTTGTAGATGACCAAGATGTGACCGATATGGATTTAGACGAAGCTGTGGAGTTAATGCGCGGGCCGGTAGGCAGCAAAGTAAAAATTACAATGAGCCGCAAAAATGAAAAAACCGGTAAATATGAGAATTTGCCCGATTACAATTTTAAACGTGAAAAAATTGTGCCGGAAGTGGTCTATTACAGAATGTTGGATAAAGAGACGGGTTATGTTTATTTGGTGGATTTTTCCGGACACAGCACTGAAGAAATGCAAAAAGCGCTGAAGGCTTTGAGCAAGCAGGGGATGAAGTCTTTGGTGTTGGATTTACGTTTTAATCCCGGCGGGTTATTGGCCGGTGCGGTAGAAGTGGCTGAGATGTTTATGGGAGATAAACAAATGATTGTTTATACCCAAGGCCGCAAGCCGGAATATTACCAGGAGTTTAGAACCGGTGCCAAAGCGGATTACCCGGATATACCGATGGCGGTGTTAATCAACCAAGGCTCTGCCAGCGCCAGTGAAATAGTTTCCGGGGCGTTGCAGGATAATGACCGGGCAGTTATTGTCGGGCAGCGCAGCTTTGGCAAGGCCAGCGTACAGCAGGTGTTGCCTCTTAATGACGGGGCCGGTCTGCGTTTAACTGTGGCCAAATATTATACGCCTAAAGGCCGCTTAATCCAGCGTGATTACCGCGATAAAAGCAAAGCCAATGAGGGGGGCATTTTTCCGGATGTAGAGGTAAAAATGGATCCGGAAGAAGAAGTAAAAATTTTTATGCAGTATAATAATTTGGTCTATACGCCGGGCAAAGAAGAACCTAAGATGGAATTTAAAGAGAAAGACCCGGTGCTGGATAAAGCGGTGGAAATTTTAAAAGACGGCCCGGAAAAAATTATCGCTAAAAAAGCAGAAATGGAAAAGGCCGCCGCTGAAAAGGCCGAGCAGCAAGCCGCCGCAGGTGCCCTGCAGGAAAAGCAGTCCAATGCGGACAAGCAAGATAAAGAAAAAGGAAATAAATAATATAATAGGCTGAAGTATGAAGAAAGATTTTGCTATTTTGGGGATAGAGAGCACGTGTGATGAAACTTCCGCCGCGCTGTTGATAGGGGGGAGGCAGTTGGCCAGTAATGTGATTTATTCCCAAATTGAAGAACATAAAAAATACCACGGAGTCGTGCCGGAGCTGGCCAGCCGCGCACACGCTGCCAAAATAGCCACGGTAATAAATGAAGCGTTGGGCGGGCACGATATTGACTGTGTGGCTTTTGCCCACGGCCCCGGTCTGCCCGGCGGACTGATGGTGGGGCGCGTGGCGGCACAGACCCTTGCAAATTTTAAAAAAGTACCTATACTAGGGGTGAACCACCTGGAGGGGCATCTGTTTGCGTGCGAGTTTGAGGATGGGGAGGTAAAAAATCCGCTCACTTTTCCGCTGGTGGCCTTGATTGTATCGGGGGGACATACGGAACTGTGGTACGTGAAAGGCTATGGCAATTATAAGGTGCTGGGCCGCACGCGCGATGACGCCGCCGGCGAAGCGTTTGACAAAGTGGCTAAACTGCTGGGGCTGGCCTATCCGGGCGGGCCGCAAGTGTCTGCCCAGGCGCTGCAGGGGCGGCGCGACGCGGTAGATTTCCCGCGGCCGCTGTTGCCGGGTACGTGGGATTTTTCCTTTAGTGGCATTAAGACGGCGGTAAGCTATTATTTACGCGACCATAAAAACGTCAGCGTGCCGGATGTGTGCGCGTCTTTTGAGCAGGCCGTGTGCGAAACGCTGGTTAAAAAAACAATGCTCGCCGCAGAAAAATATAAAGTAAAACATATTGCCGTAGGAGGCGGCGTGGCGGCAAACAGCTTGCTGCGCGAGCTGATGTGTGCCGAAGGGAAAAAGCACGGTATAGAGGTGCGTTTTGTGCCGCGAAAAATGTCTTCCGACAATGCCGCGATGATAGCTTTGGCGGCGTATAAAAAATTGCAGTATGCGGGTCCGAATGCTTTGGAAAAAAAGTGGAATATCAATATTAATCCGAATTTGCGGGTAAAGAACTGGGGGAAATAGATAAATGATAGTTTGGGTTATGCCGGATTCCGGCGCGCGGACCAAAGAAGATTACCAGTTGCTCGTGCAGCGTTTTAAACAGCAATATCCTAAAGCGGATGTTACTGTACAGGTATTCACGCGCAATATTTTGTGGAAAAAAATCTTTACGCTTAAAAACCCGGCTCCCGGCGAGACCATTCCAGATTTGATTCAAATCCCTCATTACTGGACGGCGCTTTTGACGCGTGCGGGCGTGGCGGAAAACCTGTCTAAAATGGACCCTGGCCTCTCTCTGTCCTCTGCGCTTTATCCGCTGCGGCCGCATTGTTATAAACCCGGTACCAAAGATTTATATTCCTACCCGTGGTGGTTTGATATGAGCGCGCTGCACCTGCGTGCCGATCATTTAAAAGAAGTTACGTCTAATCCGGAAAAAGATTTGGCGGATTGGCCGGGCCTGTTGGATGTATGTGCACGTCTCAAAGAGCATTTTAAAGATGTAGATGGCTATTATCCAATGCAAAACAGTGATTGGCGCGGCTCTTTATCTACGCGCAGCGCCTTTATGGAAATATGGGGCCGCGGGGCGGCTATGTTCACCCCGGATTTGCGCGGAACGCTGATTGGTACGGCGGAATTTAAAGAAGGGGTAAAAGATTATGTCACGCTGGCGCTCAAAGACTATATGCCTATTTTGCGCGAGCGCGGCAGCCTGGGCACAATGTTATCTGGCAAAGCCAGTATGCTCATTTCCCGCAAGCAGGGGGTAGCCAGCTTTGAGGGAAAAATGGGCGTGCGCGTAAAAACGCTGCCTGTGCCGCGCACGGGGCCGGCGCCGCAGGCGTATTTGTCGGGTATGAATTTGATGATTAATGCGGCTGGGAGTGATAAAGAAACCGCTTTGCAGTTTATTAAATGGTGCGCGCGCACGGACAACCAAATGCAGTATGCGGCTATGATGGAAGTGTTCCCCGCGTTTGAAGAAAGTTTTGAACAGCTTATTTTTTCTTCTTCCCAACGGTTGCGCACTTACTCGGGCATTTTGGCTTCGGCACGCACGCTGCCCAATATGACCATTACCGGCACGGTGGTGGAAATTTTAAATAAAATTCTGGCGGTCAGCGCCACGCAAATTGTGGAAGGGCGCTTTACGCAGGCCAGCTTGGATATAGAGCTGGACAAAGCAGCCAAAGAAGTGCAGTATTTGCTGTCGCTTTATGAGGGGTAATTATGTTTGATAAAGAGGCATTCACCCTTTTTAAATTTGGTAAAAAATTAAATCAATCTTTCCAAAACCGGCGCGAACTTTTGGACTGCGCGTTGCCGGCCTTGCGGGATTTGTTTAAGTTGGACCGGGTCTATTTTTTTGACTGGCAGCAGGAACGAGCGCTTTTGTCTTTAAATATGATGTGTAAAAAAGAATATTGTATGGATATGCAGGAGGATATATCCGTACTGAATGAGCCGGAATTTTTAAAGAAGCTTTTGCAGGACGGCATCGCCGATTCTACCGACCTAAACTATCCCGCCGTATATGTGCTGCTTAAATGGAAGCGGCCCAGTATGGTGCTGGACGGCGAAGAAGTGCGCAATGTGATTAAAGAAAGTGTGGGCGTGCTGCGTTTGGAACGTTTCCGCAAAAACCGTATTTTTAATGAAGCGGAAAAACGAATGATTAAAGCCGTGGCGGAAGAGATCTCGCACAATTTAACCAATACCGAAGTGGACCAGGCCAAAAACCAGCGTTTGAATATTGCCACCGCGCTCAATGATTTGGCCACTATCTTTGCTTCTTCTTTGCGTCTGTCCGACGGGTTGGAGCTGATTTTGCAGGGAGTGCAAAAATATTTTCGTTTTGACCGGGTGCGCCTGTATCAAACTACCTATGACGGCAGCAAAATTAAAACCATTTTGGGGGTGGATATTTCCGGCGAGGTCACCCGCCAAAACGGAGATGATTTGCCGGAGGACGAGCGTACCCTCTTGCGGGATATTTTTGATTCCGGCGCCACTTACCGTACGATTCATAATGTGGTGTATATTCCGCTGAAAGTGCAGCGCAATAAAGTAGGCTTCCTAACATTTGACAATTTGCTTTCCCGCCGCCGCATCAACTATTTGGATTTTGTTTCGCTAAAACAATTCTCTACCCAAATTGCACTGGCTATAGACAACGCCGCCCTGTTTGAGCGCGTGCAGGAGCTGTCTAACTATGACGAATTGACCAAACTGCCGGTGCGCCGTTTCTTTAACGAAAAATTTGCCGAGGAGATTTACCGCTCCAAGCGTTTTGATTTGGTGATGTCGGTTATTTTGTTGGATATTGATTTGTTTAAACAAATCAACGATACCTACGGGCACCAAATAGGCGACTGGGCCCTTAAAGAAGTCAGCCGCATCATTCGCACCAGCCTGCGTCAGACCGACTTTCCGTGCCGCTACGGCGGAGACGAAATGATTATTATGCTGCCGCGTACCAATGGAGAAGAAGCCAAAATTATTGCCAAACGCCTCAAAGACCGCATCGGTGCCATTGCCATACCGGACCGCTACACAGACGGTGAACGCGTCACGCTGAGCATCAGCCAGGGTATTTCCGTTTTTCCACAGGACGGGCAGACGGCGGCGGAGCTTTTTGAAAAGGCCGACAAAGCTCTCTACTGGGTCAAAGACGGCCGGCGCGGCACCTTTGCCGTGTACCGGGAAGTGGAAGATCAAGTCCCGCAGTAAAGAAACTGTTTTGTCTTATGTCAGCCCTGCTTGCGCCGCCCGCCTTTAAGGGGGCGGCTGTTTTTTGTTATGGCTGGTTTGAACAACCTGTTTTAAAACTATTTAGGAACGGGGCGGTTAGCAAGTGTTGATATAAGTTGTGCGAAAAAGTGCTGACACAGAACAAGGTTGTTGGTAAAAAAGAACAAAATATTTATAATTTTTTAAAATTTTATTTTCTGCTTTAATTCTTTTTTATTTGCTGAAAATAAATAAAGAAACACAATTTTCCGTCGGGAAAAATGACGGGAGGGCCCCAAATATTCATTTTTATCGGTTTCTTTTTCTGGCTTTTGGAATGATTGCAGACGGCAAAAATAGTATAAAACTGTTGACATTTGTGCCAAAAGTTGTAAAAATTTAAGAGTAAGTACCGTCGCGCGCCTTTTATATATATAATAAAAGGGCGGCGGTTTTCATACGTGGAAAGATTTTTTAGTTTAAACAATGGGATACGATAAAAACATATGACACAAAAAAATTTTTGGAAAAAACTCGTTGGCAAAACGGTCTTGGCGGCTGTTTTGCCTCTGTTGTGTTTAGCCGCGGCGGTGCCCGCTTTGGCCCAGACGGCAGAAATCCGCTCTACCGGTGTGTATTATATTGATGGAACAAAACAAAATGACGACATCAATAATGTGTATTGTAACTGGGGCGCGGACGCTATTTCAGAGCAAGAGGCCTTGGCCTATAAAAGCGGTATTGTCAATGTAGATGGTCATAAGTCAGATGACCCGTGGGAAACTTCTGCCTTAATTGAGTACGACCAGCCTTACCCCGGCCCTAATGCCATTAATAAGTATCCCAACCACTGCTTGGCGCTTTGTATGGATGTATATTGCACCAACAAGCCTAACGGAGTAACAACCTATTCTATTGCCTTCCCGATTCAGAACATTATGTTTGAAATCGTGAAGTACAATAAGTCCTTGGGGGTGGCTAATCCGGAAACAAACCCGGCGGTGCATACCGTCTATCAGAGCATTTTGGATAACTCTATTATAGATTGGAGCACTTTGAACACCTATTTACAGCGGTTGGAGGAAGCCCAAAACACTTATAATGATGCAGAAGCTGCATTTGATGCCGCCAGCTTGGCTTATCAAAATAACAAAACAGCTATAGATTCGGCAGTATCTAATTGTAACCAGAAGATTACTCACGACGTTTATTATAAAAACAGTGACGGTACGTGTGTGGCGGCCCCTATGGAAACGGGCAAGTGCCCCTCTTTTTACAATTCTAGTTTTACTTACTATACTAATTCTTCGTGTACTATCAGGTGTACAGCACATCTCAGTTACTATCAAGCCTATGTGAACATTAGGGGAACTTATCTCAATTATTTGCAAACTTCCCAAAAGTATGAGGCAGCTAAAAATGATGTGGAGGCCATTAAGGAAAATCTCCCTAAGGAAGCGCAGGATTTGTCCAAATATATGTGCGCGGGCTATTCTTGCTGGGGTGCTTCTGGAGATTACTCTAAGACCAACACTTGCCCCAACCCTCTTTATGTTTGTGATTCTCAAGATTTGGAGACAGCTACCTGTAAATCAATTAATGATGGAACTGAAGTTAAAGATGTTTCATCGACATGTGGTGCGCAGAAGGCTTCCCAAGAGACACCGTGTATTGTTATGGCCATGGGCACCGGGCGCGGGTATAATGACCCCATCCGCTTCTGCACCTCTTGGGACGGCTCTTATGAAATTTTGGGTGAGTTTGGCAAGACCAACGGCCAGTTTGGTTTCCGCGCTACGGTAAAAACCGAATATCCCGGCGATGGTATTGCTATAGAAAATATTTCTATTGATCAGACTTATCCTTATCCGGGTAACAACCAGTATCCTATCCAGGTGGACGTAACCAACGTGCACACCGTGCGCAGTACGCCCTCTGTGGTGGGCTCTATTACGGCGGTGCAGGCATTGCCGTATTCAGTAGCTTATCGCTTGAGTAAAGATTCTGACGTTAAAATACAAATTTATGATGCCTCTGCCCAAATTCCTGTTACGAACCAAGGGGGCACGAATATACCTACCGGCGATGCGGCAGAGCTGGTTTTGGCTCAAAACGCCGTGGTGCGCAACTTGGTGGATTGGCAGCCGCGTTTGGGTGAAGGCTTGAAAGGGGCCGACAGCGACAAGATTATCGTAGAGTCGGACTCTTGGGACGGCCGCGATGACAATGGCCGCCTCTTGCCTGCCAATAACTATTTGATTTCTATCCAGGCCAAGAGCCAGGACGAATGGCCGGGGACGGACTTCTCCCGCGCGGTTACGCGCCAAATGTCTGTGGACCCGCTGAAACTGACGGATATTGAGGTGCAGGGCCTGAACAAGCAATCTACTGCCTATGCCACCGTGCGCTATGTGCCTACGGAAGCTTCCACCGTCTATTTTGAGGTCTATACCCCGGGCACCACTTTTGACAGCTTGTACACCAAAGGGTATGAGCCTACGGGTTCCCGCCCCAGAATTTCAGCCGGAAGCGGCTCGTTGGTTTACAGCAATAGTCAGCAGCGCGGCCGCAGCCAGAGCTATCCCGATAAATGGGACGGCCTGTGCCACGAAAAGGGCGGCTGTAAGGTATCTTATCCTGAAGGCGCCAAACTGCCTATTTCCGGCGTAACTTTTGACGGAACGGGTGATACCTGTAAGGGTGCGAATGGGACTTTGAATGGAGACAACTGCGATGTTACTTATGCCAATGGCGCCCCGATGCCGGACGGAGATTACGTCTATGTACTGTGGGCGGAAGTTCCTTACACCGATGTCTATTATAATGGTGCGGCTTGCTATCAATGTCAGCTTGTGAATACGAACACCCACCTGCCCGCAGGCTGTGCTATTACTTGGAATGCTGATTTTACGCAATTTACTTGCCCTGATGGAGCTACCGGGATAGAAGGTGCTGATCTTGAAACAGCAAAAAAAGGTACTTTTACCGGTGTAAAAACGCAGAAATATTACAGCGGTATCTTGCCGGTGGAGCGCGGGGTGGTGGATATTACCATTCAGCCGGTCAGCTATTCCACCATCGGTTCCAGCCCCACCGCCTATGGGTTAGATCCGTTCATCTTTAAATATTCTATTGCGCGTGAAGCCACCGTAGAGGCTGAGGTGCAAAACACCGCCGGCGTGACGGTCAAAACCTTGACCGATGAAGGCGGCAACACCAATGTAGCCCAGCAGATGAACACATTGAGCTGGGACGGCCGCGATGACCAGGGCCGTATGGTGGGCCCCGGTACCTATATGTTTGTGGTCAAAACCAAAGACCCAATGTTCCCGGAAAGTGTACAGACGACGGCGTCTGCCCTGTTCCCGGTGGATCTCTACCGCGTGGTGGACGTGAGCACGACGGATGTGTATGGTGACAGCGGTGCCAAAGCCACCATTAACTATACGCTTTCCAAAGCGATGAACGTGCAAATCAATATATATAATAAGGATGTAGTCATCCCCACCTATACCGATACGGGTGCTTCTACTGTAACGGCGCAAACTACTGTGCCGACGGACTTGGTCACCGCTTTTGAAGCGATGAACCCCAACCCGCTGCCTAATTTAACGGCCGGGGGCACTGTGCCCGTTGTGGTGGAGGGCGCCCCGTTGGTAGAAGGGGATGTGGCAGATGCCTATTCCTATTTATATACGCAGCCGGTGTTCAATGACGAAAAAACCTCTTATACTTATTACCGCGTGCAGAAGCAAGTAACGGCAGTAACCGATACTACAGAAAATTATGTAGTCAATGAAATCTTGCAATATAGCATACCGGTAACCTCTTGGCCGCCGCGCGTGTGCGACCAAGACACGGATAAAGCCTTCTTTAATGCCGGCGGATATGTGGACCCGAGCTTGAAACCGCAGTGCATCTATGTCAACGACACCACATTTACCAACTATCCGCTTAACCCGGAAATGGCTAAATACAACTACGGCGAAGGCGCTGCGCAGACCTTAGACGTGCGCTTGCAGCCGGTCAAAACCTTTAACCGCTCCGCGCTTAAAGCCGGTGACGGCGTGACTCAGACAGAGGAGTGGGACGCGCAGTATTTCTATAACCCGACCCCGGTCTCTACGCTCGACGGCGGCAAAAATACGCCGGAAGCGGTGGCGGCCTGCGCCAACCAGACGGACTTGAAAGCCTGCCCGTACGAAATGATCCCGGACGGCACCTATCCGTTCTATATTGCAGCACAGACTGAAGAACCGGTGGGCTTGTATTACAATCCCAGCACCGCTCAACCTTACCGCTTCTCTGCTAATAGCACAGCAGAAAATGCTAAAGGAAATAAAGTGACCTATCAGACCGGCTTGTACGCTACGGACAAGACCACCTACCGCGTCAACATTACGCGCGGCCCGGTGTATTTCTTAGACGGCTCTGTGGCGGTATATCCCAATGCGCCGCAGCTGTTTAACACGTCGTCCGGCCCGGTGTTTGTGCCGCCGTATGAGATTAACTTTGCCATCTCCCGCGCCGCTACGGTGGAAGTGGCCATCGTGGCTCTGGAGGACGGCCTGTGCACGGCTACGGACACGCCGGTAGTAGCGGGCGACCCCAATGTACAAATGGCCCGCGCCGGGGACGTGTGCAAATATTTAAGCACGATGACGGTGGTCAATACGCCGAACTTTGACCCCAATGTGGTGCGCAAATTGTATTGGGACGGCACCGACAACAACGGGTTCTATGTGCGCAACGGCAACTATGAAATTCGCTTGACCGCCAAAAATTACCCCGATGAAGGCTTGTATGAGCCCACGGTCAAACAGCTGACGCAGAATGTGGATTTGCTTAAAGTGTTTGACTTGCCGGAATCGGAAGCCTATGCGCTCAATAAGCGCGGTACGAATATGAGTATTTCGTATCAGATTTCCGTGCCGATGAAAGTGGCCATACAAATCTTTAAACCGGGTACTACGATTTACGATTACCAAAAAGGTACCCTGCGCGATCCGGCCACCGGCAAAGAAGTGACCGATATCCGCGACGTGCTGGTGCGCGCTATAGTGGGTATCCGCCCTGCCACCACGCTGATTGAAGAAATCTGGGACGGCACCGACTATGCCCAGCAGGACGTGCCGGACGGCACCTATCCGTTCCGCTTTGTGACGGCCCTGCAGTCGGCAGATATTGACTCTATTACAGGGGAAATTCTGAACTCGGATGACCAGAGTGCAGATCCTGCCCTGTGGAGCATTGAAAAAGTGGCCGATACCAACCAGTATGTCAACCTGCACCGCGCTACGGTGGCTATTGGTGACGGAGAATTTGTCTGCGAAGATTGGGAAAAGACGGTGTTCTTCTATCCCAACCCGTTCAAAACGCCTACGGGCACGATGGAAATTACCAAACTGCCTGTGCCGGGCAAAATGTCCTTCAAGCTCTATAACTTGGCGGGCGACTTGGTGCGCGAAGGCGGCTACACCTGTGTAGATGCCAACAATATGACTGTAACGATGGGCAACTCTATTGACTTGAGCCCGGACAATACGGTCAGCAATACGGCATATGACAGCACAGCGCCCGGCGCTATGCCCAACGTGCGTAATGCGGCCCTGCGCTGCTTCTGGGACCGCACCAACCAGCACGGCAAGAAAGTGGCCCGCGGTGTATATTTCGGCCTGGTGGACTTCCGGGCCCAAAACGGCAGACAGCATTGCCAAAAAGTAGTCAAAATCTTAATACCCAGGTAATTAGGAATTTATGAAGATACAAAATACAATTCTGTTTGCTTGTTTAACCTTGTTGTTGGCGGCGCCTTCTGCGTATGCTATTAACGCCGACGCCGGTACCAGCGCGAGCGCGTTCTTAAAGATTGACGCCGGCTCCCCGCGGGCACAGGCCTTGGGCAATGCGTATGTGTCCATTGCCGAAGGGCCGGAAGCTTTGTTCTGGAACCCGGCCGGCGCAGCCTCTGCCACCACGAAGGAAATCCAGTTTTCCTATCAAGATTATCTGCAGGGGTATGCTTCACGCACGCTGGCGTATTTGCACCCGATGGGCAAAACCATTATCGGCGTGACGCTTAACTATATGGATATGGACGGCTTTGATTACCGTGACGAATATGGTAATTTGCAGCCTAGAGTAGATAAGCCTGTGCAGAACTTTGTGGGCAGCCTGTCTTTGGCGCGCGGCTTCTTTGACCAAAAGCTGCAGCTGGGCGCTACGGCCAAGTATATCAATGAAAAATTGGATACTTACCGCTACACCAACGTAGGCTTTGACGTAGGCGCTAAGGCGCGCCCGTGGCAGTGGCTGGGTTTGGGCGGCGCCATTGTGAATATTGGCGACAAAGATGAAATGCCCCGCGGCTGGCGCTTAGGGGCCGATATTAATACAAAATATTGGACCCTGTCCGGCGAATATATGAAATATGTGGACGATGAGGGCCGCTATGGTGTGGGCTTGGAAATCCACATTCCGGAAGACTTGCTGCAGGTGGCCCGGTTTGACTTGCGCGTAGGCTATTATGACCGCGAAAGCACCGGCTACAGCGATAGTGAAAACTTAAAGAGCCTGGGGTTGGATGCTACGTCTAAAATTTCGTTTGGTTTTGGTATTTACAGCTCTGAACTTTTTGGTTATGGCGCCAGCATAGATTATGCGGTCACGCCGTTTGGCGCGTTGGGTACTTCGCAGCAAATAGCGGTGGGTATCCAGTTTTAGTTGAAATAATCCGGACAGGTTTGGCTGTCTTGGAGGGAGTATGAAGCAAATAGGCAAAGCGTTGGGTAAGTGCCTGCGCGGGCGTAAAGGACAGACCGCGGTGGAGTATGTGTTAACGGCCGGGTTTCTGTTTGGGGCGTTTTTGGCCTTTTATGCTTTGTATTCCAACCTGGTGCCGCAACAGTTTGACCAGGGAGCAAAACTCATTTTGACGACGTATGAAGTCAGTAATTAGTTTTAAAAAAATCAGGAGGAGTCTATGAAGTTTATTATTGCTGCGCAAAACAAGTTAAACGCGATGAAAGAAGCTGCGTTTAACTGCGTGAAAAAACAAGAAGGCCAGAACACCATTGAATACATCATTATGCTTGGCGTAGTGGTGGGTATTGCCTTGTTGGTTGGCACGTTGGTGAAAAATATGATGCCGGAATTATTTGAAAACATCAAGAATAAAATTGTGGGCGGCATCAACTCCACCGACGCCTGATAAAGGCCGGGGTGTAATAAATGAAACTCTTTCGTAGGGAGCGTGAAGGGCAGGTAACGGTGGAATTGATGCTTATTCTGCCGGTGCTGATGTTGATGATATTCTTTATATTGGAGTATGGCAACATCGCCTATCACACTATTATTGCCAATCACGCTTCCTATGAATTTGCCCGTATAGGGGCTCTGGTAGGGGCGAATAAACCCAGCGGCCGTGCTAATACGGGCACAATGAGAAATAAAATAAATATAGCCAAGCAAAAAGTTTTTGGTGCTAATGCACAATTTATTAATGTGGGTTTGAAAGTGCAGGCAACAGGAACGGACCCAATGTATAAACGCCACCGTCACGAAGATGTGATTGTAACGGTTACATATCCCATCAAGTTGGCGTTTCCGGGGACAAGCTGGTTGCTGGCGGATGAACCCAAGCGTAACGGGATACGGCGTATCAAAGCCATTACCCGTATGCCTATAGAAAAGACGTATGCCAGTTCGGATTCTTGATAGAGAACTGCAAACGATTTTGTTTTTTAATTTACCGGGATGTACAAAGTTAAGGAGAAACAATGAAAAAAGGAATAATGCTGCCGTTGGTGTTGGCGATATTGGCCGCACTGGTGTATGCAATGATTGTTAATAGCGCGCAAAAGAAACTGAATGCTTCCAAGAGCATAAAAACAGTACTTGTGCCCATTCGCGATATTAAGGAGCGTGAGGTAATTAAACGCGACTATTTAAAACGCGTGCAGGTGCCGGCTGCTTATGTGCAAAAAGATGCCTTTACGTGGACGACAGATGCTGATTTTGCCAAAGTGGACAATGCCATTGCCCGCATACAGATTCCTAAAGGAAACCAAATTTCCAAATATGCCGTTACCTCGCTTTCTCCCGAGGCAGGCCTTTCCAGCAAAATCCCGGTGCAGATGAGAGGCTATGTAATTACCGTGCCGACCAATGTGGCCAGTATGATTAAACCAGACGACAATATTGATATTTTGGTTACGTTTGAGGCCATTATGAAAAACGGTTCCCGCCAAAAGGTAACTGTAACGCTGTTGCAGAATGTAAAAGTATTGGGTGTTGGTTCAGATTTGGGACAAGGGTTAGATGCCAAAGCGGCGGCTGCCTTGCGCAATGAAGAAGAGGATGCCAACGCTTATACCGATACCGGTGCATTAAGCTTGGCGCTTTCTCCGCGTGATGCACAGTATTTGGCGCTGGCCCAGAATCAGGACGGCAGTGAAATTTCCGTCATCTTGCGTTCTCAGGGCGATGTGGCCAACTATGTGATGGAAATTGCCACCTTTGATAAATTATTTCAATAAACAGGAATGATAAAACATATGAAATTTACTTCAAAAATTACACTGTTTGTTTTGATATTGGCTTTAGCCGCTCCTGCCGCGTTTGCTAAAAAAACGCGTTTGGTGGCGGTTAGTGCTGATGTGGTGGAAATCAGCGGTTCTATGAACTCTGCCAAAGGGTTTGAATGGAACCAGATTTTTGATTTTGAAGAGGCCAACATTCCCGGCATATTGTCTTTAGGGGAATTTGAGCGTAAAACGGCCGTCATTACGCGTTTGCGTCTGTCCGAAACAGAAGGCCGTGCGCAGGTGCTCTCTAATCCTAAAATTGTGACCAGCTCCGGCAACAGCGCCAAAATTACTGTTGGCGGTAAAGTGCCTATACCGGTGGTAAATAACCAGGGGGTGGGTTCGCAACTGGAAGAATATGGCATTTTGCTTAATGTGTTGCCCACTATTATTCCGGAAAGAGGCAATATTATTGACTTGCAGGTGCAGTTGTCGGTGTCCTCGGTGGACTATTCCCGCACGGTGTCTGTGGGCACTTCTACGGCTCCTTCTTTTACCAACCGTGATGTGGAAACACACGTGGAGCTTAACAGCGGGGAAACGCTGGTAATCGGCGGTTTGAAGAGCAGTTCCCGCAATGTAAGCGAAACACGGGTGCCTTTCTTGGGCCGCATTCCGCTTATTGGGCTTTTGTTTAAATATAAAGATGTAACCGAAGAGCAGCGCTCGCTCTTCCTGTTTATCACGGTGGAAGTGGTGGAATAATATATTATGGCAGAAATGGAACCCCAAAAGACCGAAGCCAAAATTATAGCCTTAAACAGCCCCAAGGAAGGCGCAGGGAAAACGACCTTGACGCTGAACTTGGCTTTAGGCTGGGCGGGGATACAGAAACGGCCGGTGCTCATCGTGCCGCTGGACCCGCTTGCCCGCCAGGAACACAGCTTTTATTTGGATATTAAAAAGCCGGTCAGCGTGGCGGATATTTTGCGCACCTTAGGCAATGCCAATATTGCCGTGGTGGGGGGTTTATTGCGTGGGAAAGTGTCTATGTCCCAATGGGGTGTGGGCGTATTGCCGTTGGGCAATACTCGCGCGCAGGTGGCTTCCATCAGCCCTAAAATTTTGATTCCTATTTTATCGCGCCTTTCCCAGACGTTTGATATTTTCTTAGACGTAGATTCTTCTTTTCCTATGCAGGCGTTTTCTTTTGATATCGCCGATAAGATTTTTTGGGTTTCAAATGCCACCCGCACGCATTTAAATTCTACGGTGCAGCTTTTTAACGATTATAAAGAACAGCGCTATCCGATGGAGCGTGTGAGCGTAATTTGCAACCAATACGATATGCCGGGCTCTATTCCTTATGAAGAGGTAGAGCGCTTTTATAATTCACTGGGGCGCGATATTGATGTTTTCTTGCCGTGGGACGAGGGCATTATGGCCGCGTCTAACCGCAAGGAAGTGGAGATTATTTCTAATCCCCAATCCGAATGGATAAAAGGCCTTCGCTTGGTGCTGGCTAAGATACGGGATTTAGCGCCCGCTCCGAAAGATTGGACGGCTTCTGTAACCGATGATGAATTTACTCAGGCTGCCAAAGAAATTTGGAATCCTATTGTAGGGGCAGGGGCTGCCGGTGCCCACGTGGAAAGCCACGTGGCTGTAGAAGAAGAAGGAGAAGCCGGTCGGACGAAACTGTCCTTTTGGGACGATTTAAAACAAAAAATCCATAAAGATGTGGTGCGCACCCTGGAGATTGAACGCATCGTAATTAGCGATGAGAGCACGGCCAGCGCGCAAACGCGCAAGCGAGTGGCGGCTATTGTAGATGATATCTTGCAGAAACAGCCCAATTTGCAGTTTTCTCGTGATCAGCGCACCCGCTTTGCCTCGGAATTGCTGGATGAAATTTTGGGTTTGGGCCCTTTGGAAACATTGATGCGTGACCCCAGCGTTACAGAAATTATGGTCAATGCCTTTGACAAAATCTTTATTGAGCAAAAAGGTAAATTGACCTTAACCAAGTATAAATTTAGAAACAATGAGCAAGTGGTGCAGGTAATTAAGCGTATTGTGTCTCCGCTGGGGCGCCGTATTGACGAATCTGTGCCGTTGGTGGACGCACGTTTGAAAGATGGCTCCCGCGTCAACGCCATTATTGCGCCGTTGGCGGTGTCCGGCCCGACGCTGACTATTCGTCGTTTCTCGCAGAAACCGTTCGGCCCGGAAGATTACTACCGTTTCGGTACCATCAGCCCGGAATGTATGGAATTTTTGGAGAAATGCGTGCGTATCCGCAAAAACATTATTGTGTGCGGTGGTACCGGTACCGGTAAAACGACCTTTTTAAACGCATTATCAGGCTATATTGCTGACGATGAACGTATTATTACCGTAGAAGATACGGCGGAGCTTCGTTTGCAGCAGCCGCACTGGGTGTCTTTGGAAAGCCGTCCGCCCAACGTGGAAGGAAAAGGGCAGATTACTATTCAAGATTTAGTGAAAAACTGCTTGCGTATGCGTCCGGACCGTATTGTGGTAGGGGAGTGCCGCGGCGGAGAAGCTTTGGATATGTTACAGGCGATGAACACCGGTCACGAAGGATCTCTGACCACTATTCACGCCAACACGCCTCGCGACGGGCTGTCCCGTCTGGAAGCAATGTGTATGCAGGCCAGCGCCGATTTGCCTATTTTTGCTATCCGTGAGATGATCTCTTCGGCTGTAAATATGATTGTGCAGCTGTCGCGTTTTTCTGACGGGTCCAGAAAGGTAACCTATATTACCGAGATGCACGGCCAAAAAGATGGGGAAATCCAATCTACCGATCTCTTTCGCTATGTGCAGACCGGGGTGGACGAAAATGGCAAAGTGCAGGGTGTATTTGCTCCCACGGGCAATTTGCCCACTTTTTATCGGGATTTCCAGGCTAAAGGCGTGCCGGTGCCGGAAGAGGTATTTACCAAAGGCGCGGTCAAATTGGGTCCTAACGGAGAGCCGGACTTGTCTTCTATGACAAACGTTCCGCAGCCGCCGGCAAAACCGCAGTAAGGTGCATAGATTATGAAAAGAACCGCATTCTGGGTTTTATTATTGGTGTTTTCCTTGGGTGTTTTTGCGCCGCAAGGGCTTTTTGCGCGGGCATTGGATAGTCAAGATAAGCGTAAAATTGAATGCGCTATGTTCAAAATGTATGTGCTGGGCAATTATTTTGATGTCAGCAAACCTATTGAGCAAAAGGAATATGAATACCCTGCGGTATGTGGTGCCTCGCTAAAAGGCAAAAAGGTAACTATGCCGGAGTGGTTTCCGGAAGAGCTCAAACGGATGGATGCAGTAAAGGTTGTATATATTGAAGGAGAGGGCACGCTGAGTGAAGCGACCTTGTGGTATCGTACTTTTTCCAACGTATATGCGTATTTGGCCCGTGCCAATGATTCTTTGGACCGCAGCAAACCGGTGGTACTGGAACAACTTTCCCGCGGATATGTGGGCAACCGTATCAGCTTGGTAGCCAACTTAGACCGGTTAAATAAAGAGTTGGTGCGTGGGCAAGAAGTGTTTAGTATGAAAGACAGTATGGGCGGCCGTGCCCGTTCTATGCTGGCGACGCTGGAGTTTATGAACCGGGAATTTTATAGTACTATAGAATCTTTTACCAGCCCGGCTGCAGAAAAAGAGGATAAATACCGCAAATCGGTAATGGCGGTGGTTGTGTCGGCCAATCAGTTATGGAGTGAGTTTCGTTCCGCTCCGATTCCGATGAATCCGCCAGATGCCCAAATGTTCCGCACGACGGAGGGCGAAAGATTATTTAATATGCTGATGCTGATTTTGGGCTCGGTATTAGTTGCCTACGCCGTCTATTTGTTGTTAGAGAATAAAAAAGAGTTTATTTTAGAAAAATGGGACGATTACCGTGTTAAAAGCGTGGCCTGGGCCGAAGATTTTAACCGCCAATTTTTAACCATTGATGTGCGCTATATAGTGTTCGGTACGGTGATTGTATTTGGCTTGTTTGGTTTATTAATGGGGTTTTCTACGGGTGGATTTGGCGGTGTATTTGTATTCTTATTGTTTGTGGCGATGGGGGCTGTGGTTTCTGTGCGCATTCCTCCTATTGTGTTGGATAGATTAAAAAAGAGCCGCGGCCGCAAAATTAATGCACAGTTAATGGATTCGCTGATTTTGCTGTCCAACTCGTTGCGCTCCGGTATGGATATTGTGCAGGGGTTTGAATTGGTGTCACACGATATGCAGCCGCCAATTGCCGATGAATTTGGCTTGGTAATTAAAAATTACCGGCTGGGTACCCCATTTGAAAAGGCGCTGGAAGGGCTGGATGACCGTGTGGAAAGCCGTATGCTTTCTTACACGATAAAAGCGATTGTTATTCAGCGGCAGGTGGGTGGTAATTTGACGGTCATTTTCTCCCGCTTGGTGGAAAATATCCGCGAGGAGAGCAAATTAGAAGAAAAACTGGACGCAATGACCGCCCAACAGAAGATTCAGGCTATTGTGGTGGGTATTATGCCGGTCATAATGTTAGGGGTAATGTTTATGTTCCGTCCCGATGAAATGATTTCTTTCTATACTACGCCGATAGGTTTGTTCATTTTGTTTGGTTGTTTCGTCTGGATTATGATAGGAATGAAACTTATTCAAAAACTGGGAGAGGTAAAGGTATAAGCTATGACAATGCTCTCTTTGGTGCTAATGTTCATTTTGTTAATAGGCACAGCATCTGTGTTTGTGGCCGTGTTTGCTTTGCTGGCCCCTAAACGGGAAAAAGAGCAAATTGTAGATGTGGCCGCCCAGCGTTTTAAATCTTCTTCCAGTTTTGCGCGTTTGCAGCCGGAAACGAAATGGATAGACCGCTTGGCGGTATTTTGTTTAAACACATTCCATTTGGAACGCCCATTGGAGCAAATGCATATGCAGTTGGGCAGCCCCGATATACCCCAGCCGGTGGATATTTTGTACTACAAAATCATATCGGCCTTGCTTTTGCCGGTAGCTATAATGTTAATGTTTCAGACGGTGTGGGGCGTGTTGTTTTTGCCTTTGGGTTTTTATTTGCCGGATGTGCTTTTAAAGAGCCGCATTCAAAAAAGACAAGCCGAGATTTTGGGTAATTTTTCCACCACGGTGGATTTAGCGGCATTGATTATTGAGTCCGGCCTGGACTATTTGACCGCTTTTGAGAGAATTATCAATATTGCCAAAAAGAAAACTATTTTAGAAGAAGAGCTGGAAAAGACACTCAATGAAATTAAACTGGGTTATTCCCGCCGTGAGGCGTTGGAGCGTTTTGCCAACAGAACAGATGTACAGGAAGTGCGTTCTTTGGTGGGGCTAATTATACAGTCTGATGAATTAGGTACCAGCTTGGTAGATTTGTTGCGCAACTTTTCGTCTGATTTGCGCAGCCGCCGTATGAGCCGGGCCGAAAAATTGGCCGCCCAGGCATCTACTAAGATGTTATTTCCGTTGTTTATATTTATATTCCCAACGATTTTTATTTTAATTTTGTCTCCGATGATTAAGGGTCTGCTTTCGCAGGGACTCAGCTTTTAAGAGGATAAAAATTTATGAAAAAATATCTTTTGCTTACCTTGGCCGTTTCTGTAGCTGCCGCCGCTGCAGCCGCGCCGTTGCGCCAGCCTAATCCTATTCGCCAGCACGGGAAAGAGGAAGGGATGATATTAGACCTTAATAAGATTACCTTGGGCACGCTAAATGATGTGGAAGAGAAAAAACAATATCTCTCTACGGTTCAGCTGGAGAAACAGCGTATTCAAAATTATATGCTGCGCCAAGTATATGAAAATGCTTATACACTGTATCGCCGCGGGGACTATCAACGGGCGCAGGAAATGGCCCAAACCATTTTAAGCATAGACCCAAATTTTACCCAAGCTTCCACCTTGGCCAAACAGGCCAGCCATATGGGAGCCTATGGCACTACGTCTGAAGCGGAAGTGATAGAAGCTAAATTCCAAGAGGCAAACCGTATGTACGACTCGGGCCGCTTGGTGGAAGCGAATGAAAAATTAGATGAGATTTTGACTATTCAGCCGCATAATTCAAAGGCTCTTTCTTGGAAGAAGCGGATTGATAAAGATATTGCCCAGGAATATAGCCGCCGTGGTAATGTGGCCTATGACCAGCAGGATTACCAGCGTGCGTTGGATAACTGGTATAACGCGTTGCTTATACGCAAAGATGACCCGGCCTTAGTCAATAAAATTGCCCAAACGGAAAATTTACTGCGTAAGCAACAAGTCAAAGAGGCTATGGAAGAAGCAATGAATTATTATAACCAGGGCCGCTTTGTGGAATCTTATTCTGTGTTTGAGCGGATTACTAAAATTCAACCAGGCGATACGCGTGTGCAAAAATATATGAGTCAGCTTAAAGATGAAATTGCTCAGACCTATTTTACGGCGGGCAATAAATCCTATAGCGCCCAAAAGTATGATAGTGCGATTAGCTATTGGACCAATGCTAAAAAATGGGGGGCGGACTCTGCTTATATGGACCGTTTGATTAAAAAAGCCCGCAATGCCAAAGAAGAAGCTTTAAGACGCAAACAAGAAGCTATGCGCAAAGCCGCGGAGGCTGCTGAGAAAAAGGCTGAAGAAGAAGCGCAGATAGACGAGCCTATAGAAACTGTAACCGTGGAAGGGGACGGCTTGGCTCCGTTAGGCACAGGCGGTGCTGCAGGCGGTGCTGTCTTAGGTCCTGACGGGAATGTAGTCACACAAGGGATAGGAGCGGCTGCCGGCCGCGTATCTGCGGAAGCCAGCGCAGCTTCCCGCCAGAAATATATTGAAGGGTTGGATGCTTTTAACCAAGACGATTATGAACGCGCCAGAGCGGCCTGGATTGTGGCCAAACAACTGGACCCGGGCAACACCGATGCGGACCTGGGTTTGCGTAAAGTGGAGGAGCTGACCGGTATCCGGTAAGCGGCAATGAATATGAAACTGACATCTAAGTGGACTTTGTGGTTTGTATTGGTGTCGCTGTATGCGGCTATCATTGGCGGGTTATTTTATTATAACTTGTTCAAGTTTGTGTTTGATAAAAAACTGCAAAATGAGATGGTGGAAATGGTGCGTTTCCGCGCGCCGCTGTTGGTGTCCAGTTTGTCCGCCCGGCCTAGAAGTGATGCCACTTTCCGCGAGGCGGAAGTAATGAAAGCTTGGAAAAGAAATGACGACCGCATTAAAAACTTGGTGTATTTGAACGATGACGGCTCTATCCGCTGGCACGAAAACACGCAGTTTTTGAGGATGTCTTATTCCGATTATAATAATGAGGTCGTTTTTGATACGCCGGTAGTTCCAATGGCAATCCGCGACCGGGTGCCCAAAGCCATTATGTTTGATGACGGTAACTATTATGATATGGCTATTCCGGTGTTGGCAAAAGATGTAGTGGCGGGGGTGGTCAATATTACCGTTTCGCGCCAGGAAGCCAAGTCGCTTATCCGCCAGTCTATGGTGCGTTATGCAGTAGGCGCATTTATTATGATTTTGCTCATTGGCGGGGTGTTGTATCTGTTCCTGTTATTAAAAATTATCCGTCCGTTGGAAGGGTTAAAAGACGGGGTGGATTCCGTTTCGTTGAATCGGTTGGAGTTACCCTATACACCCAGACCGGACGAAATTGGGGATGTGGCCAACTCTATTACGGCCTTATTGGCGCGCATTAAAGAGGATATTAAAGGGTTGGAGAATGTGGAAATTATGTCCCTGGAGAAAGAACAAAAATGGTGGAAAACTATTTTGGCTGTTACGGTGCCTAAAGGGGCCCGGGCTTTGGTCATTGATGAAAACAACAATATTTTATACACCAATTTTGAAATGAATATTAAGAAAAAAGGACCGGTGCATTTGTTAGATATTTTTGATGGACGGCAACAAAGCATTATTCAAGTGGTGGGGGAAGCTTTGGAAAATCCCACCAAAGTGTTGCGCGGCAATGTGATAAATAAGGATGTGAAGTGTACAGTAAAGGCGGTGCAGCTTCCTGACGATGCTGGGAAGAACCGTATGATACTTGTGCTGGAGCCGGAAAAATCTTTATAATAAATAAGGGGTGTGCCCCTCGGGAGAGTGTATGAAAGTAGAAATCAAAAAAATTGGTATTTTAAATGTGATTTTTTCTGTATTCCCTGTAGCTGTTTTTGTGGTAATGCTTATTAGCGGCATTATGGGAATGTTCAGCCCTGAGGTATCGTTTAACCTCTCGTTTATTATGAATATGATTATGTCCGCCATTGTGAACACCTTGTTATTCTTGGTGTTTGCCGTTTTCTTTTTGCTGGCATATAATATCCTGTGCGGCATTGGCATCCGTGGGGTATGTATAGAGCTGGAAGACAAAGAATAAATTCCATAGGTAGGAAGGAGAAAAAGGGATGAAGAAATTAGTTTTATTGATGGCAGTTTGTTTGATGGCTACCTCTGCTTTTGCTGCGGCAAAAACGACGGCTAAGAAAGCAAAGAAAGAACCAGCCAAACCAAAAATTGAGTTTGTGGTGGTAGAATCGGCAGAATATGATGCGGGAAAGCAAGATCCTCAGTTGGCGCCCAGTTTAGCTGCTTTTTTGGGCGGGGAAGCTGAAGTAACGGCTTTGACGTACGAACAAGCCCAGCAAGACCCCAAATTGGCTAATTTGGATTATAGCTTTTTGCCTTTGTATTTAATTAAAAAAACGTCTGATATTCGTACCAAACTGGAACAGCAAATTGCCGCCGGCTATGTGCAGGAAAATGATGATTATTTGATTTTCCCGCATATGACGTTAAGCGGGGTTTATCGTGAAAAAGAAGCGCGCCCCAATACATTGGAAATCTTTGTTATGTCTCAGTGCCCTTTTGGCGTGATGGCCGAAAATAAGATTATTGAAGCACAAAAAGAGGGGAAAATCCCAGAGACGGCAACGCTTGAGCTGCATTATGTGGTCAGCTATAATCCGCAGACAGGCTTTCAGTCTCTGCACGGATCTGCTGAATGGGAAGAAAACATCCGCCAATTGTTAATTGCCAAATATTACCCTAAAAAGTTTTGGAAATATTTGGAAATCCGCAATAAAGATTATCGGTCCAGCCGTTGGGATAAGGCGATGGAAGAAGCCGGCATTAACCCCAAAAAAATTATGAAGAAGTTTGATACCGAAGGGGTGGAATTGCTTAAGCAGGAAGCTGCCTATGCTACAGAAATGGGTGCCAATGCTTCTCCGACCTTTATATGGGAAGGAAAAGAAGTGCTGGATTTTGGAGGCATTTCCAAAAAGGCCGGCTTTGAGTTTTTTAACTTAAATCGGCGTGGTGCTGCAGCAGAACAGCCTGCATCTTGTTAGTTGATATTGTATTTTAATACGACCGGCGGGGGCTTGGAGTTTCCGGGCCCCCGCTTTTAAAGAAAAGCGTGGATATTGAAAACTAGAGGTATCTGTGAAAAAAAGGAATGGCACTTTGTTTCCGAAAGCCATCTTGGTGCTGAGTATTGTGTCAGCGGTGCCGGTTTTTCTGATTGGTTGGCACGTGTTGCGCGTAGATAGCCGTGTCTTACAAAAAGAAATTTTAGACCGGCAGCGCACGGTGGCCTCTCAGATAGCCTCTATTTTGTCGGAAGAAGTGAGTCGTAAGGCGCAATTTTTTGATGTCTTTACCGATTTGCATACAGACTTTGGCGGCCATCCGTTTATTAACCAAGAAGATATTGATTATTTACGCCAAAAGAACCCGGAAATTACCCACATTTCTATTTTAAATCCGCGCGGACGGTTGCTTTTTTATTCCAGCGAAGATAACAGCCGTTTTAGTTATGCCCCGGAATTGGGCAATATTCTGCGCTCCTGTGTAGAAGAAGGCAAAGCCTATGTGGGCTCTATCAACCGTACCCGCGGTCATTTATATGCCTTGATGGCTTTCCCGCTTAGAGAACATATTCAGGACGAGCAGGTCGTGGGGGTGCTGGTAGCAGAGATGGATTTGGCTGGATTAGGCCATACCTTAGAGGCTATTTATCCTAAAGATATGTTTGCCGTTGTAGTGAGTGCGGACGGCAGTTTGATTTCATATACCGGGGCACAAGACGGGTTGGCTCTGGTTTCGGATAATCCGTTGCGCGCAGAAGTATATAGTTGGGGAGTTGCTCTGCAAAACCGTGCAGGTGCGCAAATCCAAGATGGAAACGGGGATTCTATTTTGGTAAGCCGGGCGGAAGTGTCTATTTTAAATTGGACTGTATATATAAAGCAGCCGGCTAATACAATCAGCAAATTATTTCTAGAAAGCACCTTCCACTCTGTATGGGATGTTTTGTTGATTCTCTTGGCGATGGCCGTATTTATGGTGTTGGTGGCGTATTTGGTCATTATTCCCATTGTGCGTCCGTTGCAACGCTTGCAGGAAGCGGCCGTAAAACTGGAAGAGCAAGATGATTATATGCCGACGGAAAAGGATTTGCTGATTCCGGATAATGAAATTGGCCAGTTGGCGCGGGTATTTTTACATATGGCGGTAGTGCTTAGAGAACGTAAAAATGCTATTTTGGCTGCCCAACAAGAACTGGCGGCTATGAATAAAGACCTAGAGTTGCGTGTGCAAGAACGTACGGCAGAACTAAAAGCCGCTACCGATGAGCTGGTCAAATCGGAACGTTTGGCTGCTATTGGCCAAATGGCCTCTATTATCAGTCACGAGATTAGAAATCCGTTGGCGGTAATCAGTAATGCCACCCGTTTGATTAAGACGATAGAGCCGCCTTCTAATCCGAAATTGATTAAACAGTTCTCTATCATTGATGCCGAAATTAAGCAGGCCAACAGCATTATTAGCGAAGTGCTTGGTTTTGCCCGCAGCCGGGAAATGATTTTAAGTGTGATAGATTTAAACAGCTATTTACACGATATGGTTGTTTCTTTTCCGGTTCCTTGCGGAATCAGAATTCAAGAAGAACTGGATGCGGAAAGTGCGCGTTTGAAAGTGGACGCTGAAGAAATTAAACAGGCGTTGCGTAATATTATTTCTAATGCTTGTGAAGCTATACAGGGCAAAGGCACGGTGACCGTGGGCAGCAAAGTGGGAAGAAAGGCAGTATGTATTTATGTGGCGGATGAAGGCCCCGGCATTGCAGAGGAGTTGAAAGAAAAAATATTCTCTCCTTTCTTTACGACAAAAGCCCGTGGTACAGGATTAGGCTTGGCGGTGGTGCGTAAAGCCATCACACGCCACAAAGGAAAACTGTTTATACATAGTCAAGAAGGAAAAGGATCTGTTTTTGAAATTTATCTGCGGATTTACCGCAAAACCGGAGATACAAAATATGGATGAGCAAGTAAAAATTCTAGTCGTGGACGACGATAATAACCTGCGGGAAACACTGGCGGATTTGTTGGAAATTGACGGGTACAAAGTGTATCAGGCAGGGGATGGAAAGGAATGCTTGGACTTGGTCTCTACGGAGTTCTTTAATATTATTCTAATGGACTATAACCTTCCGGATGAAACCGGGCTGGACTTAATCCGTAAAATCCGTTCGTTCAACCAAGACAGTCAAATCTTGATGATTACGGCCTATGCTTCGCTCAATTCTATTATGGAAGCGATGAAAGAGTCGGTCTATGATTTTCTGATTAAACCGGTGGATTTTGACTATTTAAAACGTACCATTAACCGGGCGTTGGATAAATATTTCTTGGAGAAAAGCAACAAAGAGTTATTGGCCCAGTTAAAATTGCGCAATGCGGATTTAGACAGGCTGAATAATATGAAGTCTAAATTTTTCTCTATCGTATCGCACGACTTGTCTAACTCGTTGATGACATTGAAAATGAGTTTTGATATGTTGAAGAAAAAAATGACCCCGGATGAAGACCAGGCAAAAAAAATGTCGTATATGGATGAAAGTATTGGGCAAATAGAGCATCTGATAAAAGACCTGGTGGACTGGGCCGCCATTGAAAAAGGCAAATTGCGTATAGAAAAAACAAATTTTGAATTAACGGCCAGTATGAAAAAGACGGCTGAAATATTTAAAGACAAAGCCAGCAAGCGCGGCATTTCCGTTACGTTTGAAAGCGTGGGGGAAATACCGGTGTTTGCCGATGAAAAACGGATCCGGCAAGTTATTTCTAATATTCTGGAAAATGCCGTGCGTCATACCCCGGATAATGGGGCTATTCAGGTAACCGTCAGCAAACTGGACGAAAAAAATGCTAAAGTGTCGGTAACGGATTCTGGCGATGGTATTGATCCGGAGCAGGCCCCGTCTTTATTTACCAGCTTTACTCAAGTGGGAGATAAAAGCCGCGTGGGCCGTTTGGGCTTGGGGCTCTCTATTGCTAAAGATATTGTAACCAATCACGGCGGGCGTATTTGGGCCCAAAGTCAAGGATTGGGGAAGGGAGCGTCCTTTATTTTTACTCTGCCGGTAAGCGGCAATTAATTTCACGCAGTACGGGAGCGAAAAACAAATGAACAAAAAGAAAAAAGTCAAAGTGCTCATTGCAGATGATCAGACTCTTTTCCGTGAAGGCATCAAAGACGTGCTGACCGGTGAAAAATGGATTGAAGTGGTGGGCGAAGCAGCCGACGGGTTGGAGGCGGTGGCATTAGCCAAAAAGTTAAAACCCGATGTGGTGCTTATGGATATTAAATTGCCGAAACTGGACGGTATTTCTGCCACCCGGCAGATTCGTGCGGCGGCGCCGGAAGTGAATGTGCTTATGCTCTCTTCCTTTGAAGACGAAGCCCACGTGCTGGACGCTATTCAGGCCGGGGCCAATGGGTATTTGTCCAAAATGTTGCCGGCTGTAGAGTTGGTAAATTCTATTAAAACTTTTACGGCGGAAGGGTTGATGATTCCGCAGCAACTGATGGGCAAATTGTTGCACGGGCTGCGCCGTATGGGTGAAGGCGGTTTGCCCAGCCAAGCTACACTTACCAAGACGGAAATCAAAGTGATGGATTTGTTGGGCAAAGGGATGAGTAATAAAGAATTGGCAAAAGAATTGGGCTGCAGCGTTAAAACAATTAAAAATCATTTAAACAGTGCTTTTCATAAATTGGGCGTCAGCAGCCGGACTGAAGCAGTAGTTAAAGCCATAGAAAAAGGGCTCATCTCTTCGGAAGGAACCCGCTTTGAGGACGAAGAGTAAAAGGGTATGCGCTGGATAAAAGCGGTAAAGCAACTGCTTAAGCAGACACAAGGGCAAGCTTCTATTGAATATGTGCTGATGCTTGGCAGCATATTGGTGATACTTTCCGCTTTTATCACGGCTTTCCATCGGGATTTTGTTCGCTGGTTTTTTATATTTATCGGGCAATTATTAACGGGCTGATTATGGGTGCAACAAGCAGAATTTTGCAAACAATTCGCAGCCGGCGGGCACAGATATTGTTGCCGGCGGTGATGCTTGCGCCTATTTTTATGTTGCTCATTTACTTGTTGTTTGAAACGTCTAAATTGTCTATGAGCAAAGTGCGTGAACAATTTGCTTTGGACAATGGGGCTTATTCTCAAATGTCTTCCACCAGCGGTTATTTAAACGCCGTAGCACAGGTGAATGGCCCGCTTCCGTTCCGTGTAATGCAGACTATGACGGAGATTCTCCCGCCTAAAAATTATATGGATGAGGAAGAGCAGGAGTACACACTGTTTGATATTTTCTATAAAGCGGGTGCTTTCCCGGCTGTAGGGCCCAATTATTCTTTGGGGCCCAACGGGGCGGTAATGAATCCGCGGCCTTCCCCCGAATCTACAGACTGGGGGTTTCAATACTATAACAACAAAAGAGCTTCTTGGGCAAAAGAGGACCCCAAAGATGAATATGACGAAGACGAAATGTATGTGATTTCGGATAAACAAATAGCAGACAACTACTTCTTTGGTACTACAAAAATAGCTTTAAGGGCCATTAGAGACTATGCTACTATATACATTCAATCCGGCTCTATTTATAATTCCCAGACTTATGTGTATGAAGACGTGGTAAAAGATTCCCGTATGTTTCGTCAAAGCTATTACCTCAATACACGCAGCTGCCGCCAATCTGAATGCGGGCGGGAAGCCGGAGCCATACTGGACCGTTACATTTTAAAGACGACTCCTTTTGAAATGCCTTTTAATAAAATGAAGTTTTATGTTACTTCAGACTTTAGCGGTTCTATCAGCCATTCCGGGGCGTATAGCATTGATTTTAAAGAACAGGACAAGTTGGCGGAAGAAAAATTATTTCAATTTGCTTATTTGGATGGATCCAGCCGTTCCAAACTGCGCAGTTTGGCGCGGGGTATTAAACTTAAGCAAAAATATAAATTACCAGCTAATCGCTTCAATATAGATTTGACCCAGCGTTATAAACCTTATGTGAGCAATAGTATTTCGCTTAGCTGTCCGCGTTCCAATAATAATTGCGTTTGGCCAAATCCGCTGCCTAAATATAGCGTGAAGGTGGGCCCATGAAGTTTTTACTTTTTTCCCGCAGAGGTCAGGCTACAACGGAAACGGTGCTTTTGTTTCCGGTGTTTGTGATTTTTATTTTATTCATTATCAAAATTTTTGGTATTTTAGTGCTCAGCCAAAAAATGGAAATTGCCGCATTTTATGCAGCCAGACGTTACCAACTGCAAAGTCATACTACCAGCTATTTGCAGCGGTGGGACCGGCGTTTTCTGGCCAAAGATATTAAAAAGAAGGTGGAAGATTATTTGGGTTTTAATAATATGGGAATGCGCCGTTTTTTAAGTTTGCGCGATTTGGATTTAGATTTTGATACAAGCGGTACTTGGACGCGTGTGGTGGTGACGGTGAACACACGCCCTCCCCGTATTAAATTTTTGTGTGATTATGACAAATCGCAGCTTTGTGAAAGTGATATGAAATGTCTGAAAGGGTTTGAATTCTTGTGCGAGACGGGGGGGCAGCTTCAAGTTATTAAATATGTGGGCCCCAACGAACGCGTGTTGCCATACGTTCGCCCGGAAGGATAAAAAACTCTTGACAAATGCATAAAAAGCATTTATACTGATAGTAGCGCTAGGTGCGCGAAGATTTAAACTCTGTGTTTGAGCGTGAGAGCAGTTGTGGCTCACGGGTCAGCAAGAGTGAATTTTTATATATATAAAGAGGTAATCCTATGTTTAACCTGTTCAATAAAAGCAAAGTGCGTGCAGGCAAACAGAATAATGAGGACAAAAAAACGGTTGCCGCCGCAGGAACTAACGGGCCTAAAAAAACAAGCCCTCAAACTCCATTTGCCTCTTGGGGCAAAACTTGGGCTAAGCTCAATAAAATGGACCGCAAACAGGCCTATACTTGGGGGGCAGTAGCGGTAGTGGTGCTGGTGGTGTTGATCACTATGGGGTCTGTCATCGGGGGAACCGAGGAGGATTGGCAGGATTTTGAGACCCGCGGTTACGATTTGGCTAATATGCCTTTTTCTTCTGATGAAGCAGAGCAATATTTGTTGGCTTCTAAATACCCAGATATGCAAGATACGGGTGTTACTGGGCTCTACAGCCAAAGCGAGAAAGAAGCCCGCCAGGCTGAAGACGCCGAAGAGGCGGCCCAGCTGGATACTTCTGTTGATTCTACCGCTTCTGAATATATTCCAGGGCGCTATTACGGCGGCGGTGCCGGGGCGGTCAGCCCGACGCAAGTGGGCAGTTTGAATAGTGCCAGTTTAAGAAGTGCCAGCGGTTCGGGCGTGAGTGGAACTTTTGGCCCTAGTGGGGATTTTTCCAATTTCCGCAGCCAGGATAAAGGAAGCGATACTTTTTCGGCGCAGGGACGCGGAAGCGGCAACGCACGCAAAGCTTTGTATCAAAGTGCGGTTGGCAGCCGCGCGGCGGCCGGTCAAAAAGACAGCCGCTTGTTAAATGCCAAGAAGGCAATGATGGGTGGTAATGTGAAAGGCAGTGATGCTTTTTTAAGTGACAGCGGCGCCGTGGATTTGAGCAAAGCCGGGGGGTTAAATCTGGACCCGAATGCTCCTGTTAGCAGCGTAGATCCCGGTTTGTTTAATGATGCGTTAGATAATGCTAATAATGAGGCGCAAGAAGAGGCTGCCGAGGAAGAAGAGGATAAATTCTGGCGGGATTTGGCAGGGCAGTTGATAAAAATGGGGGGAGAGTTATTAAAAAATATTGGTCAAAACTATTTGAATGATACTATTGCCGATGCACGGGCTACCCACGCGCAGAACGCGGCTGATTATCAAGAATGGATTAACCAGCAAGAATTTACAAGATTGGAGACTGGTACTGTCAGTAACGAGACCTTAAATTCGGTAATGAGTAATTCCCAAGATGCGAAAAATTTTATGGACGTAAGCGGCTTGTCTTATCCTAAAGGAGAAGGGGGGGTAAATTATAATACATTGGTTGATAAAAAAGGAACTACCATTGCTACTAAATCAACGGATGGTTCCTGGACATATGCGCCAGAGCAAGGGATTACATTGCAAGAAAAACAAGCTTCAAAATTCAATAATAAAACGCAGAGACAATGGGAGAGAGACAACAAGGCAGATGTGAAAGCGATAAAAAAGGAAATTAAAGCGGAAAATAAAACAGAGTATTTCAACCGCTATAATAGTGGCTATAACAACGGAAACCAGAATACATTTAGAGACCAAGGTGGAAATTACAACAGAGGTGGAAATGATAACAATGACGGAAAAGGCAACAACGGCGGAAACAATGACGGAAAAGGCAACAACGGCGGAAACAATGACGGAAAAGGCAACAACGGCGGAAACAATGACGGAAAAGGCAACAACGACGGAAAGGATTCAGACCAGGAAGTGAGGTTAGGAAATTAATAGGAGTTAGTTATGAAAATAATGGAATTTTTCACCAGTAGAACTGGCAAAATGGCACTTTCAGCTATGCAGGCGGTTGGTCTTTCGGCTGCGGTAGGTGTTGCCGGTATTGCCGCTTGGCAAATGTTGGGCTCTTCTTCTCAGCCTAGTCCAAATACATTGTTTTCTTCCAATGACCAAGAGGTGGTTTTTGTGGCAGGTGCAGCGGGGGCAGGAGCTTATGGCGGCAATTATGGCACTGGCGGAGAGCTGCAGTCCAGCATCCGCACTAAGCTCTCTAAAGATATGCAACTGATGCAGAAGGATGCCCAGTATGTTGATAATTTACAGGAGCCGGATTTTGTACAAAAAGAACAACAAATAGCCGCTTATAAAATGGGAGGAGATTCTGACGGTTTGGGAATGGGCGGCAATGCGGCTAAAGAATTGGCTGCCGGAGTAGGGGGAGATATGAGTGCCGTACAGGCCCAGATTGCCGCATTGCAGGAGTCCGTAGCGGCCCAGCAACAAGCGGCAGTGGCTGCCGCAGGGGGAAATGTAGCAGAGGCAGCCAGCGCCCAACTGCAAGGAAAGGGTAACGGACGTTGGGGAATGGCGGAAGGAATGGCCAAGGCTTCCGGTTCTAATTTGAATGCTACTCCGTTGCAGGCTGGGCAGAATACGTCGGCAAATGGAGGGGTGAGCTCTTCCGGGGTGTTGGGCGGCGCTCAAATTGCCGGCGCGGCCGGATCCGGCGCTACGGAGGGGCTGTTGGGAGGACGGCAATCCCGCAGTAGTTTTGGGCGAGCTTTGACTTGGCAAGGAGGAAACCAGAAAGATGATTTGGCCTCTTTGCAAAAACAATCCTCGGATATAGCTCAAAATAAGAATCGCGCCGCCAACGAAGGTTCTAAAATCTTCTTGGCTTCTAACCGGATGGCAGGCGGCATTATGTTGAATGGAGAGTCTTTGACTTCCGGAGAGGCCAGCTCTTCTGATTTTATGAATAATAATCAGTTAGACAGTCTGGGGGCTGGCATTGCTGATGTAGGCCTGAGTGTTGAAGAATTTGAAAACGCCAAATCGGATTTAAGAGAGGCTATTAAAGATTACCGCACGAAAGTGGCTATATCCTGCGGTATAGCGCCGCTCTTGTGCCAGCTGTGGTGCGGCCGGAAGGAAATCCGCGGAAAAATTGACGCTTTTGAATCTCAATGGGGCGAGACAAGCTATTTTAAGGACGATACCCAGGGAAACTATGCAGATGATGCTCATCTGGTAGTAAATAGAATTTGGTGGAAAAGCTGGGGCGGTCCTGCTGGTTCATTGATGATGTGGAATAAGTGGTTTGGCGATGCAGGGGATCACGTCTTTGGTGTATAGAGTAGAGTAGTAAAATGGAAATCAAATTAGCAATTGTCAATGGAGGTTTTATGAAATTATTCTCATTTTTAAAGAGCCGTGCTGGCCTTTTAAATTTGAGTGCCGGCAAAATGGCTTTGGTAGGCTTAAGCATTGGGGCCTTGGGACTGAATATGTACAATTATATGTCCGACCGCCCTGCCGCCCAAGAAGAACGTGTGCGTGGCTTTAGCGAAATATTGGCCTCTGGCGGTACTCTGCCTGATGATACTACAATGAATATTTCCTCAGGCAACGTACAATTTGCTACTTCGGAAGAAATTGCAGCTATGAATGGTGGAGATTCTACCTTTGACGCCGGAGACGGTCAAATAGCCGCTTTTTCCGGGGCGTTGGGCTCGGTGAACGTTCACGGTAGTGCATTGTCTGCCGGAGAAGACGGCTTGGGAATGGGCGCCAATGCTGCGGTGGAATTAGGCCCGGATGGCGAGCCAATGGGTGGCCCTGCTTCAACAACAAGCAGTTCCGTGGTGACGGCTGCTGTCAATCAAGCCAATCAAACCCAAATCAACAAATTGGGAGAAGAAGGCCGTACTTTGCAGCGGGCTGCTATAGCACGTGCTTCCGGCAGTAATTTAAATGTAGGGGGCAGTGGCCAGTATGGTGGAACGGCGGCTGCAGTATCGGCCCGACCTGTTTCAAGCGGTGGTGCCGGTGCTATCTCCGGGTCTGCTTATACATTAAGTGGTGCTATGCCGGAAGGGAGCACGTTGATTGCACCTACGGATAATATTCGCGGAGCCAATACGGGAAATTCTCAGTTTTTGGCGGGCGGCCGCGTAGGGCAGGCTGCTTCCGGCACTCGGTCTAAAGCTGGTAATTCTTTGCGCGATATTGCAGTTAGATCTTCTAAGGTGGCTGCCAATGCCAATCGTGCCGCTAACGAAGGGGCAAGTTACTCTTTTATGTCTCAAGAAACACAATCGGGCGGCATTACTCTGCAAAATGGTGAAACATTGCAGCAGCCGGGCGGTATGGCAACCTCTGACTTCCAACAACAGATGGATAACCGCCAAAGAAATTTTGGTCAGGCATTGGATGAAGTGGATAATACGGAACAAGAACGTATTGCTCACCGTACCCGCTTGAAACAGAATATGATTGCCTTGATGTTGAGCACGCTGATTGCCTGCTTCTCTATTAGTGCTTTAATGAAAGCCGGCAGAAAAGGCGGGCCCTATTCGTGGATTTTCTTTGCCTTAGCAGGGTTAATCGGCGCGGGTATGTTGGCTGCAATCGGTTTGTATATTGCCGATTGTATTAAATATATCCAAAAGTATAATGAAGAAGAAGGCTGGGCTTGGGCAGGTATCGTGCTTGGAGCTTTGATGGTGGGTTCTATTGCCATCAGTTATATTAATTTCTCCGGAAAAGAAGCTGCAAAAGCAGATACGGCTACTAAAGAAGCGGTTGGTTCAGGGCTTAAAGAAGGAGCCGCTGAAGGTGCTAAAGAAGCCGCAAAAACGCTTTCTAAACAAGCTTCTAAAGAAGCGTTTAAAAAGATCGCTTCGGAAGCACTGCCTGCTGTTTCTGGAATAGAACAAGCTTATCAGAGCATACAGAATACGACAGGTTCTGGTGAAGAAGGACAATAACGGGGTGGGCTATGGCAGATAAGATGATGAAAACACTCGTGTTTCGTGTACTTATTGTAATAGTGGCCGTCTGCTTGGCAGTAGTTTATTTGCAAATGCGGGCAGAGCATAAGCAAGCACAACGGGAGTTGGAGTATCGTATGGCTCACCAACGTGTTGCAGCAGAGAAAGCCCAGCGGGTGCAAGAGTGGCAGCGCAATATGCAACAAGAGCGTTTGCGCCAACAATATAGCCAAGGCCGAGTAGTAGGCGGAAATTAGCCTTTTCATTGGCTGGAGATGTGTATGAAACGGGAAGAAAAACAGCCATTAATGCAGGATCTGACGCCCCTCCGGGAGGAGACACCTCTCCCGGGCGGGGCTTCCCGTCCTAAAAAAGAGAAAACCAACCATAGACGTTTGCTGGTTGGGTTGGCTCTTGTTTTTTTCTTGTTTTCTATTATATTTATAATACCGGTGGGACATATACCGGTGCTTCGTAATTTGACGTGGTTGATGGGGTTTAGTACGCAGGACACCCAGTCTATGAGCTTTGGTCGTGCGCTCTTGACGTGGGCTGGCGATGGAGAACGCCGTGTCCGGCCGGGGAACTGGTCCGGAAACGGGGAGATTTCGCTCTTTGACAGAAATCAGCCGCAAGCTTTTAATGCCACTGGGCCACGCTCTGGTTTGTTTGACTTGGATCAGTTAAATGCTTCTCGGCGTCAACAAGGGTTGCCTACGGAAGGATTGTTGGTGGTGGGGACCGAACTGGGACGGCAAGATGGCGTAGCCGTGAATCGTCCAGTCAGTGGTTGGAGTGAAGAAGCTCGGCGGGCTGAGGCCCAAAAGAATGCCAAAGAAGTGTATTTTGGGCAAGATGCAGATTTAATGGCCCGTTCATCTGCACAGCGGGAAGGGAAAGTGCTCTCTTTAGACACGGCGGATTTGTTGCCTAAGAGCAATATTGTAGGTGCGGCAGCAACGGATTGGCTGGCAATGGCTGTAGATAAAGCTTCTGTTGTGAATAATGTGAAATTGGATGAAATTTCACGGCAGGTTTCCCAGCTGTCCACCCCACTTAGCAATTTGGGGGGACGTTTAGTAACGGGGGATAAATCCCGCCGTGATTTGGCAATGGTGTGGTTGCTGTCTAAAACAGCCGATAAGGCCAAACATCTAATGCTTAAAAAAACGCTGGCTTCATCGGGCTATTTGGCAATAGATATGCCTAAAAAGGTGTATGACTCCTCCGGCCAAGGAACAGGGGTATTTATGTCTGGGGAAGAAGTATCGGCCAATTTTGAGAGTGCAAATCAAATGTTGTTGGCGGAAGAAAAATGTAAAGAAATTTCAGCCAGCTCCAGCGATATTGTACAGCCGCGCATAGCAGAGTCTGTTTCCTTAATTTCTTCTTTGCGCAATGTGCCTAAAAAATGCGGGGATGATATGCAGAGCTGGAGTGCGAATTTAAAAAGCGTTAAGACCAACTGTAACGAAATTCAGAGTATTTTTGCCAATATGCAGTCGTTTTGCGGAGCACAAGTACAACAAGGCCGCTGTGAAACAGCCCGGTTGGATAGCTATGAAAGTTCGTATAATGAAATATGCAGCGGATATGAAAATTTGTCTGATGAAGACAAGGCAGTGCGCGATCAGCAGTTAGCAGAGGCAGCGCAAGACATTGATTATGAAGTGCGGGATAGTTTTAATGTGTCTATAGATGGGGGAGAGCCCGGCGGGAATGACTTTTTCCCGCAGACGGAAGGGGTAAAGATTTAGTATGCAGTACCCGGTCTTAATGTGCCCAGGCGGTCGTTAAGGCTTAGCAGTACCTAGAAGTATAACCTCAATAGGAGGCTGTTATGGCTGAGAATAAGAAGGATTCTTTCACGTTCAGCGATAAGATTAAAAACAGCAAGCCTGCTTTTAATCCGTTCTCTAAGCGTGTTCCCTCTAAAATCGGCAGCAACGGCAAACCGAAAAAGACATTGTTTGAGCGTACCAGACGTGATGCTCCCTTTTTCATTGCCGCGGCGGCTGCTTTGCTGATGCTTCCGTTCTTGTATAAATACAGCGGAAGCGTAAATGAAGGAGTGATCATTCCTCCCGGTTCAGAGGATTCTGTGTTTGATCCGGAACGTTTTGGGTTTGAGCCCAGCGTTGAGGATCCGAACGGGCAGATTGCCCAGTTGACCGGGCGTGACCCGTTAAGCCTGATTAAGGGGTGGGGAAGTGCAGATGAAGAGGCCGGCTTTGAAGATGAGCCGTATGAGGACTTTAGGGTTCAAGATGGATTGGACGATAATTATAATGTTCCTCCTGCGTCTTCTTCTCCGCGCAGCTATGCGCCCGCGGCTACGCGTGCGGCGTTTAAACGGCAGGCGACTCCCATTAAAGAATTAGGGGACGCTTCGCTGAATATGCGCGGCGGTGTGGGCGGCAGCTTTGGCCGTTTTGGCGGTGCCAGCTTGAAAGCAGCTGCCCGGGAAAATTCAGCCGGTGCCCCTAGACAAGGGGTTAAACCGGTGTCTTTGCAACCGTTGCGCGCTGCGGGCTCTCCGTCCAGATCTTATTTTGGGCAGACGGGCGCGGCACAAGCGCGCGCTTCGCGCGATGCAATGGGTAAAGCCAATGCTTTGCAAGCGTTGCAAGACGCTATGTTCACTCCTGTCAAAGGCGGTGGCTTTGGCGGCGTGGGCACGGGGGAGTTTGCCCCCGGAGGCGGTGCACCTGAGATTAAACACACCCTGGATTATAAAGGTATCACCCCGTGGTGGTGGGATATGATGAAGGAACGTGCCCAGGAAGAGTGGAGATGGAAATTTTTCCTGTGGAGAAAAAACCTGGTAGAACCGTTAATTAGAGCTTTGGCGGACCTGGCCGTTGGCTTTGGTTGCTGTATTGCTACGGCTTCTGATGATTGTTCTATGGGGCGTTTCTTGGGTGTGCGTGAAGGATACGGAAAAGACCCGGAATGTTGTGGCTTGGATGCCAGTCAGTTTGCGCAGGCGGCCCCTAATTATAATTTTGACAAAGATGGCTGTAAAGCCTATATCCAGGACCGTTATGGTGATGACGAGAAAGACAAGAAATGTCCGGATGGCTGGCAAGACGGCACGAAGGGTGGCCAGAATTTAGGACCTATTGGCGCCCGTATTGATTGTCTGTCTGCCGGTATCTTTGGCAATGGCTCTTCCAAAAATGGCCCTGCCCAAATTGCAGACCGCTACGCTTGCAAAGCGGTAGATACCACGCATAACTTTGAATTGCAAACCACCGGAAAAGCAAACAAATGGCATAAATATCATTTGGTGGTTGCCAAAAATTATGCACCGTTTGAAGGCGGTAAAAACCTGTGCAATGCACCGATTATTAAATACAACAAAAAGAGCGGTTCTGGTTTGGGAAGCAATGAGGCTAAGTATGGAGACCCAGAATCTAAAGATAACAAGCGTAACGTCAATGAAGCGCAGACTGCTTCTAAAAAAGCCCAAGGGGAAAATTATGCTGCTATGGGGCTGAATAAGGAAGATATTAGCGACGGATGTGTAATCTACGTGGCGGAAGGAGATGTATTTGATTGGAATAAATTCCGCACGCAGATGACCACTCTGCTGACGCAGCTTTATCCTGGTAAGACGCAGGCAGAATATGATAAAGCCTTTGCTAATATCCGTTTGTATTTCATTGAAGGTTTGGCGTTAAAGAACAAACTTTCTAGAGGCGTTTCTACAACGGATGGAGTGCAGGTTAGAGGTATGCCGGTGGAGCGCTTGCCAATGACGTATGCGGATTTTGAAACCAACTTTATCTTGCGCAAAGGAAACAAATCCTTTGAAACGGATAAATTCAAAGATAAAGACCGCCGTTATGCAAAGGCTGTTACTATTGATGATTCCACCCGTACCGTCTTGGCTAATGACGGCAAAGAGAATGCAGCCCGTACCCAATGTATGTTTAGTGACTTCCAAATTAAGGCAGTAACAATAGAGAGTCCTAATAAATTGGAAGGGGTGCTGACCTTTAGCCCGGAAGCGTACGGAAATGGCAATTCTTTAACGGTCAAAATGGAAGTCAAAGATAAGAATGGCCAACGGCTGTTTACTGCAGATGATATCAATATTGGCAGAAAACTGTCTGATGCTGGAAAAATTGACTTAACTTATAAGCTGACGGCAGATAATATGCAAGTTATTGAGAATAATCCGAACGCCTCTGAGATTGACGTAATCTGGACGGCAGCAAACCCGGACGGCAAAGAGTCCAAAGACAATACGGGCTATGTTGGAGTGTTGCCGGAGCAGGAACCGTCTTTGGATGACGACGGCACGGAACTGAACCGCACTGTTTCCGGTGAAGCGACGACATTTGCCTATCGTCTGTCTGACATTCCGGCAGATCCGGCTGGACGCAAAGCTTTGGCAAAAGAAAGCTTGACATTTAAAACCACGCCGGCGACTCTGGCAGCTGATGAGGCGACAGCCCGTCAAAAGGTCAATGCTGCGGCTATGAATTCCATTAATAGCACGGGTAATATTTTGGCAGATGGTGCCCAGCCCTTATATCCAACCGGACACAAGCTGTTAGGCTGCTTGCCCAGTGGAGACGATAACATTGTTGTCCAGTCGGATGGAGCGCAGCAGTTTATGCAATCGGTTCAGCTCTCTTATAACGAAAAGCATAAGGACTCGCCTATTGTATATGTGCGTTCTTATCCGAGCATTGCGAACTTGACTGATGCCATTCATATTGCATTAGCTCAACAGCAAGGAGCAACTATACCGAAAGCCGCCGTTTGCCAGCTGGGACGCATCTTGTCCACTCTGGGAAAGGATACGACGATGGATTCCCAGTATGCCAAAAACAACAAAGGCAAGCCTTATAATAATACCTTTGGTGCGTTTGCTACATACATTGGAGAAGAAAGTGCCCGTTATCCGGCGGATACGGCTACGGATAGCTCGTACGTAGCAATAAAGAAAGACGGCATCGGACTCAACCCGCGTTTTTATGGGTATCAACCGAAATTGACTTCGTATGAGTACCATTATGGGAACTATGTGTTCAACGGGAAAGTCAGTTCAACCTTCTTGGCGGACTTGCAGAAGCGTGCCAAGCATACGAAAGGAGGAGATATTTTCCCCTTGAAAGAGTTGTCTTTGGTGCAAAATGTTTCTTGGGATACCTCCGCAAATACAAACGCGGATTTGAATAACCGCAGGAAATATTGGCAGGCTTATACGGATCTGTTTAAGGAAACAGATGGCTGTGACCAAACCTATGGAGACGAGACTATGTCCGCCGCAGAAGCCTTGCGTTACTTGGAAATGGTTTGTTCTGTAGGCTTGAATGATAAGCCCCGCTCTGGAACCCAGAAGACCAGAAGTTCTGGAAGACCCGCAACTCCGTCTGCAGGGAGTTCTGTTGAGACGGGTCACAACACAAGCTTAGGGACCTCCAATTAGTCCTTACAATTCACCCCCGGCTATCACAGCCGGGGGTTTTTTATATATTTCTTTTTAGCATACCCCCCGGGCGTGAGTCTAAACAACAGAAGCTATCCGTTATAAAAAACGGAATTTTATTGCAAGTAGTTGGGCGGCAGTGTAAAGGGAGCGAAACGGGGGGTGAAATAAAAAATCGAGCGTAAATCCAAGGCGTTTTATTATGATTCAAGCATTTGCAGTGCTTAAAGGGCGGCCTGTCCGGCCAGTGCGCGTGTTGCCAGTAGGGCGGAGCCTTTGCAGATATACCTTATGGGACAATCGCGTTCGTTTGTAAATAGATTTGCCAGCGGATGATAAAAATAGAGAGTATTTGACGGTACTCTGACCAGCCAGCAATTGTGTGGCCAGGTACCATAAAAACTCCCGCAGAAGAAGTAAAAGTGGGGCTTTGGGTCAGTTGAGTTTTTATACCTTAAAACGCCCCCACAGCAGGGGGGCAAGAGAAGAGAGAATATCTATTTGTTCCCGGTGCTGCCAAAGCCGCCTGCGCCGCGGGTTGTGTCAGACAGTTCGGCCGCTTCTTCAAATGCCGGATATAAAGTGGGCAATACCACCAACTGGGCCACTTTCTGCCCCGGCTCAAAGACAAATTCCGTATCGTTTAAATTGTACATACAAATAATTAATTCGCCCCGGTAGGGTGCGTCTATCAGCCCGGCCATTGCTTTAATGCCTTTGCTTTCTACCGAGCTCTTCCCCCAAACAATGCCGGAGGTGCCTTCCGGCAATTCTATGGCTATACCGGTGTGTACGTGCGTAATAGCCCGCGGCGGCAGCACCGTGCGTTGCAAGGCAAACAAATCTGCGCCGGAGTCTGTAGCGTGGGCCCGTTTGGGCAAACAAGCGTCAGGATGCAGTTTTTTTACTTTCATAGGGTTACAAAAGCTGGGCCATTTGTTTCAAGGCATTGTCTGCATATACTTTTACAGAAGCATTGTCTTTTTTAAGCATTGTGGTCAGCTGTGGAATTAAACTTTTAAGCAAAGCGGTATCAAAAGCCTGGTCCCGGGTATATAAAGCGGCATCCGGACTGGCCAAAACCCCAGCCATATAAGCGGCGGCCCGGGCGGAATTAATGCGGATATTGGTGTTTTTATCGGACAAGCCTTGTTTAATCGGCTCTATGGCCTGACCTGTCATAAAGCCCAGTGCCAGGGCATAGGTGGCCGCCTCCGGTGCGGTGTAGCGCGTTTTTAAGCCTTTAACAGCCGCTTCCAAGGTCCATTGGCTGTTTTTGGCTAATGCGGCGGAAATGGCGGAAATGACTTGCTGGTTTTTTTCTGTTTTAGCCATTTTTAAAAGCTGTTTGGCGGCGTTCTGGTCTTGTATATCTCCCAGCCATTGGGCAGCTGCCGCCCGAACTTGAGGATCTGTATTTTCGGCGGTTTTCTTAAGATATTTGAGCAGCTGTTTTTCATCATCTGCTATTAAATTCATTGCCCGCTGCGCAAAGGCAGGGTCATAAATATATAAGTTGATAATTTCGGCGGAGTAATCTGTTATTTGGGGGTTTAAAATCGTATAGGCACCGGCTGCGTACGAGCGGACGGCGTGGTCTTGGCTGGAAATGGCGTCTTGAAGCAGAGAAGACAGCTCTTCGTGCATACTGCCCATAGCCGTTAAAATAACCGCTGAAAATACCTTTTTCAGCACATCATTGTCTTTAATAATGATATTAAGCAGTTTGGCTTCTTGCGCGGCAGAGGGCGGAATGCGTACTAAGCTGGCCCCAGCGGCAAATACTACGTTGGTATCTTTGGAGGAAGCAAACAAAGCAAGCACCTGCTGGTTTTGGGCTGCCGTGCGGGTGGGCGCCTGCAAAAGGGGCAGAACGGCCGATAAATTCGTCTGCGCCGCCGCAGGAAGAGAGAAGCAAAAGGTTAATATAAAAAACGGAACAAAAAGAAAGATTTTTTTCATGTTCCCATTATAGCATTTTACCGCCTCTTTGGCCGGGAGCGGAAAAATTATCTTAACGGGCAGTTAAAGCGTTAGAAATACGTTCCACGGAAATAGAGTTGCGGCAAGGGCGCTGGTCGCTATATACGTGCAGCGCTTCTTCCTCTTGCATTACCACCACTTTCTTTCCACCGAGTGCCAACAAAAAACGAAGGGTGCCTGAAGCATTTTTCATCATATATTTCTCCAAAATCGTCTAATCTGCGTTCCTCTTTACTATACTTTAGCGGTTTGTGCGCGGGGAAACAAGGGTCTTTGGACCCACAGGCGTCTGGGGCCCGCTTGTGGGACTGTTTCTTTGGGGTTTATATAAAATACCGACGGTAAATAGACCCGTATTTGGGTCGTAGGCCCGGAGAGTTTTGACAAGCGGCAAGAAGGTTTTGCACAACGCTCAAGGCTAAAAACACTTGTTCTTTTTTGTTACAATAACTTTATGAAAAAATTTTTTATATTACTGGCCTTGCTGTGCCCTTTGTTTGCCTGGTGTGATGAGCCCTTAATGATTATCCACCCCGGACGGGAAACCTTTGTAAATTTCCCCTCTGCTATTTTTTCTGAAAAAGCGGTAACGGTATTTTTGCCCGAGCCTGCTGTGCCGCTGCGGCAGAAGTATCCGGTTATTTATCTGTTGGGAGTAGGGCCTACCGATGCCCAGGCGGCGCAACAGCGTATGGATTCTTCTGCGCATAAAGCTTTGTTGGTAGGAATTAATTTTGACGAACAAGAACTGTTAGATACAGAGCGGGTAAGCGCTTTTATTTCCCGTGAGTTGGTGCCTTATATTGATGCAAATTATCCGACGATAGATGAGCCTTCTGCCCGTGGGGTGGCGGCATTTGGTGCGGCGGGGGGAAAAGCGTTGGCGGCGCTGTTAGCTAAAAAGAATTTATTTACGCGTGCGGCCCTTTTAAATGGCGGAACGGCGCCTGTTTCTTTGGCTGGGGCAGACGCTGCGTTGCGCATTTTGCTGGCCGGAGAGCGGGAGCAGGTAATCGTTTGGCAGCAAACAGTAGAAGAAATGAATTTGGCCTATGGACCGGATTTTATTACCCAAATAGGCTCTTACGACAATATTTTAGAAGCGTTGGATATGGACTATTTGTGGGCCGATGCTAAAGAATTGACTGTGAAAAAAATCAAAGGCCAGGCGGAACCAAAAAGCCTTTCTTTGACGGCGGACGAAAAGGCAACGCTGGCTTTGACGGCTTGGTTGGCAAACGGACGCAGCTACGATTATGTGCCCCTTTCTTTGCGTTTAAGTCCACCGTATCTGAGCTGGAATGCCGCTTCCGGCCAGCTGGAGCCTATCTCCGGTGCGGCAGCGGGAAAGGTTAAAATAAGTGTTTCTGTGGATAAAGCGAGATTTCAAACCAAAATCAGGCTTAAAAAATAAGCAAAAAAGCCATTTTTGGCATTTTTGAGATAAAATTTTTGGAACTTGTCAACAGTTTTTTTAAAAAACCTGTTTTGACAGTGTTAAAATAAAAAAATAGAATTCTCCGACGGTATTTCCGGGTAAAAATTTTATTTTTTCCTATACAGAGGGGCAGTTATCCACAGTTTTGGGCGGTTATCCACAGCTTTTTTCTATTTTTAGATAAACGGGGGGGAAAAATCCCTTTTTTTAAAACAGTTTGTAGAGTAAAGCGCTAGTTATCCACAAGTTATCCACACTCTGTGGATAACTGGGATAAAGTGGAAAATATTGTTTTTCTGTTAAATTTTTAAAGCGCTTTTGCTATAATGGGAGTAATCTATTGTGCTGTGTAAGCGGCGTGTTTCTGCGCCCAAGGCCTCAAATTTAAGGAGGAAAGGATGAAAATTTGCAAGATATTTTCGGTGTGTGTGGCGGCGATGGCGCTGGCGGCTTGTGCTGCCAACCAGCCTGCCGAAGTAGAAGAGGCAGATATTCCGCGTTTGCCGGAGCGTGATCCCATTATCCAGATAGAAGCCGATAAAAATGCCAAGCTGTTGGCACAGACGGAAGCGGAGATGGCTGAAAGTATGAAACTGCCTGATATTACGTATAAATTTGATTCTATCCGTCCGCCTGATTATTCCTATGAATTTTTAGATAAATTGGCCAATGTATTAAATGCTCATCCAAGTATGAAGTTGATTATTGAGGGCAACACAGATATTGTGGGGGATAAAGACTATAACTATTGGTTGGGGGCGTCGCGTGCTTCGGCAATGAAGGCTTACTTGGTCAGCCGCGGCGTGCTGGCAGACCGTATACGCATTCATTCGTATGGTTCAGACCGGCCGCTGACATTAGACACCAGCAAAGAGGGCCGTTTGACCAACCGCCGGGTGCATTTTGTGCTGACGCGCCGGGAGTGGAACTCCGTATATTAATCATACCTAAAATAGGATTTGTCTAATACAAAACCCCGCAGAAAGCGGGGTTTTTATTATTAGAAACTAAACGAAAGGCAAAGCGCGCGGGTGATGCGGTTGGAAAACCTTATATGGAAACGACTATTATACAGCATATGCCAATGCGTTGCTAATACCGCAAGAGCTGTTATGGGCGGTGCAAGAGGGAATGCTTAAATATTCGGTTTGTCAGCAGAGGCGGGCACGAAATAGGGTGCGGTGTAAAAAAATCCACTCTGCAGTCAGAGGGCTGGACTTATTTTTGTGTGTGGTCCGGTTTTTGTACCAAATAACCAATTTCTCCCAGAAAAACAGCATTAAAAGTAGAAGGCTCGTGCGGCTTGCTCTCTCTAAAGCATACCAAGAAAAAGGGACGGAATTAATAAGCAGCCTTTATTTTGCGTGCAGTTCCGTCTAGGGGGCTGACGGTTTGGGCGGTTAAGTCCACCTTCCACGTGCCGCAGCTAAGAGAGCGGTTTTTTAAGTTGTTTGCATTGGTTCCCGTCTGCACACCTGCCCGGCAAGAAACGTAAAAGACAAAATCACCCACTGGGCGGGCCGTATAAAAACGCTCACTTACAAAGAAGAGATATCCTTTTTGTTGGTATGTTTTGTTGAGCTGATAAAAATAGCGGTCAATACGGGTGCCTTCTTGGCGCTGTACCAGGTTTTGGGCTCGTTCTTGGACGGCCGGGTCATCATAGGCCCGCGCCGCTTCTTTTTCTGCAGCGGCGGTGCGTTCATCGGTTAAACGGGCGTTGCGGCGCACTTGCAGCAGGCGGGCGCTATTTTCTATTTGGGCCAGACGGACAGGGTCTTCCACAATCTCTTGTTTTAATTTGACCGTACCATTGGAACGAATAGCCCCGCGAGGAGATACCTGTACGCCGGTAGTGTTGATTAAAGAAGAATGAGATACCTTCAGCGTAATTTTTCCGGGGGTATAACGGGTGGCGCGTCCATAGTATTTTAAATCCCGTTCAAAGTTTTTATTAAAATCCAGCGTTACTTCTTCTTTGTCACTTCTCCAGCAGCAGCTGTCTATGCAACTGTCGTGCAAATCCAACGCGGCCTGCGCCTCGGCAGGGACAATATTCAGACGAAATTGGTAACAGGAATCAAATTGTTTTCCATCAAAATCAGTCTTCTTGGCAGGGATATCCAGCCAAGATTTGGTGGTAGCAATACCGGAGTTATTTAACGGGGTGTAACAACCAGCTGCAGCGCACAACATTGCCAAAAAGAGAAATTTTTTCATACACTTATTATAATAACTTTTCCCGCGCAAAACACGGGGCTTTGGAGGGAAGAATATGTTGGCGGAATTATTAGAAAAAGCAATGGCTTCTCTTACGTTTCTTTCAGATAAAATCCGTACATTGGCGGCCGAATTTTTCAGCCTGTTATTTTTTGCATTGGCCATCTATTTGTGTGCCAAAATAGTGAAGTGGCTGGTGCATTTGTTGCTGGGCAGCTCTTTTATGGAGAAAAAATTTCCCCGTATGTCTAAGGCGTTAAAACACGCCCGCTTGTTAGGAGCAGTGGGCTATATGGCTTCGGCTGTGGCGGCCATACATTTATATCCTGTTTTTGTACCCGGCGAAGGAGCTTTGCTAGCCACTTTGGTTTCCCGTGCGGTAGGGATGTATGTAGTTATTTGTTTTATGTTTTTGTTTGTATCTGCTTTGGACGTGTTGGATTATTTATACGGGCGCAATCCCAATGTGCCGCTGCGCGGCGTATTCCAAGCCGGCAAAATTGTGGTGTATTTGTTAGCGGCGTTGGTAATTGTTTCCATCTTAATCAGCAAAAATCCGATGTATGTGATAACCGGTTTATCTGCTGCGGCTGCTGTATTTATGTTGATATTTAAAGACCCTATTTTGGGTTTTGCCGCCGGGATACAACTGGCCAGTAACCGTTTGTTGAAAATAGGGGACTGGATTACGATGGCCTCCCACGGGGCAGACGGAACTGTTATTGATATTACGCTGACCACGGTGCGGGTGCAAAATTTTGACAATACCATTATCAATGTACCGGCGTATGATTTGGTTTCGCAGCCGTTTCAGAATTGGAGCGGTATGGTGCAGAGCGGCGCGCGGCGTATTAAACGTGCGATTAATATAGATGTGGAAACAATTAAATTCTTAGATCGCCCCCTGTTGGAGCGTTTGCTTAAAATCCAGCTGATATCCAATTATTTGCAACAAAAATTGACGGAAGTGAGCACTTTTAATGAAAAGTATGGGGATAAAGAGAGCATTTTAAATGGGCGCCATTTAACCAATGTAGGTACTTTCCGGGCCTATGCTTTAGCCTATTTGAAGAGTCTGCCCACTATAGACCACAGCCAAACTTGTATGGTGCGCCAGTTGGATCCGACCACGGCGGGGCTTCCGCTGGAAATTTATTGTTTTACCGCCACGACGGAATGGGGAACATATGAAAATATACAATCCGACGTTTTTGACCATTTATATTCCGTTATGCCGGAGTTTGACCTCTATCCGTTCCAACAGCCGGCCGGCCGCAACGTAACACAGGCGGCGGCGGAATTTGCACAAGGGGGGCAACGCTGGCCTTAAGGAAAAAACTTCTTTATTTTTGTAAAACCCTCTGGCATTACTTGGGGGTTTTATTATTTTAGTTGCTGGGAGCGTTTATCCGAAGCAGATCGGTTGAAGTAGAGTATAGCCCGCAGTGCTTTGTCTGCGCTTTTTTATAAAACCCCACCGGAAAGGGCGGGGTTTTATGTTTAATGGAAAAGTTTGTCTAAATTGCGTTTGGTCTCTGTTTTCAGTTTATGCCGCAGGCGCCACAGCATATAAATGTTGGGCAGGGTCATCAGCGTCATCATCAGCACGGTAAGCCCCCACATAAAGCGGGTGCTTAACCCTACTTCAAACGCATCGGGGGAAATCGTCCAGCCTAAGGAAAAGGCCGTGCCTAAGCCTCCTCCTAAGGCGCAGGTAAGCACATACAGAATGCGCCACGGCTTGGCCCAGCGGCCGCCAATTAAGAACTGCAAAGCTTTTTCCCCGTAATAGGACCAGCCGATAATAGTGGTAAAAGAAAAGATAATCAGCGAAAACGTCAAAATAGGCGTGCCAATATACGGCACGGTTTTAAAGGCGCTGTTGCAAAGGTTAGCGGCATACACATCCGGATTTTGCCAATCCCCGGCCAGTACCACAACTAAGCCGGAAAGCACACAAATAAATACGGTCCAAAAGACAGACGTGGCCGAAATAATGCCCATCCGCGCCGCACCGCTGGTTTTGCCGGCAGAAGCCGCTATGGCGGCGCTGCCTAAACCCGCTTCGGTGCACATCACGCTGCGCGATACCCCAATGCCCATAGCGTTAATCGCAGAAGTAAATAAAGCATATACCGCTGTGCCTGCGGCTCCGCCTAAAGCGGCTTTGCCGGTAAAAGCACCGGATAAAATAGACCATATTGCCGCGGGAACATCAGAAAAATTCATTATTACCACAATAACGGCGATCAGCAAATAGACTCCGCCCATCACCGGCACCAGCCATTCGGAATAAGCGGCAATGCGTTTTACGCCGCCTACGGTTACAACCGCTGTAAAAATGGCCACCAAAAAACCAATAATCCAAGGATTTAAACTGTATCCTTCCCGCAATACATCTGCAATGGAGTTGGCCTGCAGCAGAGCTCCTGCGGCTAATGCCATACAAATCGTGCCGCCGGCAAATAAAACAGCCAACCATTTCATTTTCAGCACGCGCGTCATTACATACATCGGCCCGCCCACATATTCGCCCGCGCGCTGAACGCGGTATTTGACGGCGGCAGTACATTCGCAGTATTTGACGGCAAAGTTGCATATTCCTGCCACCACCATCCAAAAAATGGCACCAGGCCCGCCTTCTGCCACGGCGGTAGTGACCCCTAAAATGCTGCCAGTGCCTACAGTAGCGCCCACCATTACCGCCAAAGAACCAAAACTGCTGACGGTGCCGGCCCCTTCGTCTTTACGCACGGAAAGGGCAATAGCTTTAAATGTATATTTTTGGATAAAGCCCAAACGGAAGGTAAAATAAAGTCCCAAACCAAAAATTAACAAAATCATCGGCGGTCCCCAAATAAATCCATTGAGGACGTTTATATAGTGAAGCAACGTTTCCATAATAACTCCGGTTGGTTGAATTGGAAAGGGTATGGTGTTTATTTTAGCAAAAAAAACAGCTTTTGCGTCTGATAATACTTGCCAGGGTACAGAAAAAATATTTAAAATACTGGCAGACGGAAGGATATAATTTATACAATAATATCAGACCGCTATGCTGTACACAAAGGAGACGGGTTTATGAAAAAACTTTTTTTGTTTGCTGCGCTCGGGGTATTGGCCGCCGGTTGCGCTTCGGCTGATAAAACGCAGCCTGCCCAGCAGGAAGGCTTAACCGATCAATATGCCAAATACCAGATTGTGGACCAAGAGTTTGACAACCTGGTGGTCCCTAATGACGGCTATGACCGCGTGGCCCCGTATGAAGAACAAGTAAGCGGTTCTTCGTACATTCAAAGCACAACCCGCAAAACGGCTGCCAAGCCTGCCCGCAGTATGACGGTGCAGAAAACCGTAGTGGACGGTGAAGGCAACCCAATGCCTGCCGATGCCGCCGCCCCGATTACAGACCAAGAAGCCCTGCCGGACGAGTCTGAGGCGGAAATGGCTGCTGTTGAACAGGATATTATTTACTAATTATGCACCTAGCCGGCGTTGCACAACAAGCTCTTTTGGACCAAGAAGCCCATAGACTCTATGGGCTTCTCGGTTCCGTGTCGCGCCAAGACGGAACTAAATGGACGGCAGAGCAATGCTGGCAAGCAGCCCCTCTTGTGCTGCGCATCAACCAATTAAAAAAAGAAAAAAATGCCGTTATTTTGGCTCACTCTTATACTACTCCGGATTTAGTGTATGGCGTGGCGGATTTTAGCGGCGACTCTTATGCCCTAAGCCGCAAAGCGGCTGAAACTTCGGCCGATACGATTATTTTTGCCGGAGTATGGTTTATGGCAGAAACGGCAAAAATTTTGAATCCTTCCAAACGCGTCATCATCCCAGCCGGCCGGGCCGGCTGTACGCTGGCGGATGCCATTACGCAAGAAGAGGTGTGTGCCTTAAAAGCTGGCCATCCGGGAGTGCCGGTGCTATGTTACGTCAACAGCACGGCTGATGTAAAGGCCGTGAGTGATATATGTGTTACCTCCGGCAATGTGTTTGATATTGCGGCCAAGCTGCCGCAGAAAGAATTGATTTTTGTGCCGGACCTGCTGATGGCGCGCAACTTGGAAATTGAGCTGCAACGGCGTGGCACACCTAAAAAAGTGATTGCCGCCGGCGGCTCTTGCTGTGTGCACGACAAATATAAGCCCGAAAACGTAGCTGCCTTGCGCCGGCAATACCCGGGGATTAAAGTGTTGGTCCATCCGGAATGCCACCCGGAAGTGTGCGCGGCGGCCGATTACGTGGGCAGTACGCAAGGTATGACGGAGTATGTGGCAAAATCGGACGGAAAACTTTTTGGCCTTTTAACCGAGCAAGGGCTGGTGAACCGCTTGGAAGCGGAATATAAAGATAAGAAATTTGTAGGTCCGTTTGGTATCTGTTCGTATATGAAATTAAACACGCTGACTAATACAATGAAGGCTTTGTTAAATCCGAGCCCGGACCAAGTGGTAGAGTTGGCACCGGACGTGATAGAACGCGCCCGTAAATCTTTAGAGAATATGTTTGAGATGAGCCGATGATTACAGAGAAAATTATACAGCTGGCTTTAGAAGAAGATTTAGGATTAGGAGATATTACCTCCGACAATATTTTTACGCCTGCCGACCGCGCCCGCGCGGTGGTAGTGGCAAAAGAAGATTTGGTGCTGTGCGGTATGGACGCGGCGCGCCAGGCGTTCTGGCTGGTGGATGAAGAACTCTCTTTCCAGCCGCTTAAACAAGACGGTCAGTGGGTAAAAAAAGGCGAGAAAGTGTTGGCCTTGGAAGGCAGGACCTTGAGTATTTTGAAGGGGGAACGTACCGCGCTTAATTTTATGCAGCGTTTAAGCGGTATAGCCACCGCCAGCCGGGAATATGCAGAAATAGCCAAGCCGTATGGCGTGATGGTGGTGGATACGCGCAAAACCCAGCCGGCTATGCGCAGATTGGATAAATATGCCGTACGCTGCGGCGGTGCGCGCAACCACAGAATGTCTTTGTCTGACAGCGTGATGATTAAAGATAATCATATCGCGGCGGCTGGATCTATTGCGGCGGCGGTAAAGCGCATTAAAGATGCCATTGGACATACGCCTAAAATTGAAGTAGAAACAACTAACTTAGACGAGGTGCGCCAAGCTTTGGAAGCGGGCGCGGATATTATTATGCTGGACAATATGACCCCTGCTCAGGCGGCAGAAGCCGTCCAATTTATTGCCGGGCGCGCTTTGACAGAAATATCGGGCGGCATAACCAAAGAAAATCTGGCAGCTTATTGCCAGGCTAAACCGGACGTTATTTCCAGCGGTGCGCTGACGCATTCCGTACCGTCTAAAGATTTAAGTCTAAAAATTACTGAGTATTTGAAATAGCGCCTATTTCGGTGGCGCAGAAGGAGTGCAAGTATGGACTATCAAAAACTATATTCCCAGACGGCTAGCAGCATTAAAGCCTCCGCCATCAGAGAATTGCTAAAAGTAATTACCAACCCCAATATTATTTCTTTTGCCGGCGGATTGCCCGACCCGACATTGTTTCCTTCGCAAACGGTGGCTGATATTATGAAAGAAGTGGTCAATCGCTATCCGCGTCAGTCTTTGCAATACGGCACTACTGAAGGCTGCAAGGAACTCAAAGAGGAACTTATTAAGCTTTTAAAAGAAACGGAAGATATTGATGTTAAACAAGAACAGCTGCTCATTGTGTCTGCCTCCCAGCAGGCTTTGGATATGACGGCCCGCGTATTTTTAAACCGCGGAGACGCCATTATTACCGCTTCTCCTACATATCTTGGCGCGTTGCAGGCTTTTGAAGCCTCTGGAGCGGATGTGTTTGGTGCCGAAAGTGATGAGCAAGGCGTTTTGCCTTGCGCCATAGAGAAACAGTTGAAAGAACTGCAAGCTGCTGGACGTGTATGTAAATTCATCTATTTGGTGCCGGACTTTCAAAACCCCAGCGGTACGACTATCCCGCAGGAGCGACGCCAGGAAATTTTAAAATTGGCAGAGAAATACGGCACGCTGATTATAGAAGATTCTCCCTACCGTCAGGTGCGCTTTGAAGGCAAAGCACCGCAAACATTTTATAAGCTGGACCAAGGCCGCGGAAATGTAATTACGTTATTTACGTTTTCAAAGGTTTTTGTGCCGGGTTTCCGTTTGGGGTATGTGGTGGGACCGGAAGAAATTATCCAGAAATTTGTGGTGCTTAAACAGGCTATGGACTTGTGCACGGCGCCCATTTTGCAATTGGCTACAGCTGCCTACCTAAAGGGCGGCTACTTAATGAAGCACGTGGCCTCTGTGGTGGAAGTCTATCATAAAAAACGCGACAAAATGCTGAAAATGCTGGAAGAATATATGCCCAGCTGCGTAAAATGGACCAAGCCCGAAGGGGGGCTTTTCCTGTGGGTAACGCTGCCTGAAAAAATAGATGCCTCAGAGATGCTCAAAACCGCTTTGGAAGAGCGGGTGGCCTATGTGGCCGGGGTGGATTTTTATCCGCCGCGTGACGCACGCCGCAACGATTTCCGTCTGAACTTCTCTTATTCCTCTTTTGAACAAATTGAAGAAGGAATCAAACGCTTGGCTGCGACGATAAAAAAATATATGGCCTAATGTGGGCTTTAGTTGGTTTAAACACCTCGGAGTAGTTCTCCGGGGTGTTTTTGTATGGAAAAAGACTACTTGCTTTAGCCAGTTCTTGACGTCTTTGTGACAAGTTGTTTAGATGTAAAAGGTACCGCACGGGGTTGGTGTTCAAATGGGGACGGAGTTGGGAACCTGCCCCTTTGGGAATATGGGTTAGACGCAGATGGTATGTGCACCGGCAGCTGTTTGGGAAGAGTTAGTTGTTTGCTCGGTTCAAGAATGGATTTGTGTTGTTAGGTTTGCTTTGTAATAAAAAAATTCTGCCTCTTAAATTAACATAAAAAGAAACCCCGCCATTTTAGACGGGGTTTGTGACTGAAGAGTGGTGTTAAGCATCCCTTGTAAGCGAAATATCGTGCTCTACTTTTACGTGGCGGGCCACCAGGCAGCGCTTGGCTACTTCTATTAGAGCGTGTTCATACTTTTGCGGGAAACCTGCCGGCACATGAATGACCACATTGATTTTATCAATCACATATTCGTTGATGTTCCAAACCGGGTCTAGCGTCAAATAGACGTTTTCAGGCAGGGAGTGCTGCTTAAGAAAATTAAGCACAAATACCCCGCTGCAGCTGCCTAGTGAGGCCAAAAACAAATCAATTGGCGTAGGGGCGGAAGAATCGCCGCCCTGTTCTTTGGGTTGGTCGGTCCAAATGTCAAAATCTTTGACGTGGACTTTCACCTTTTTATTCCCTTCAAAGGTAATTTTCATGCGCGGCTCCTTGCAGATGGATGACAGATAAATAAACAGCTTATTAGTAGTATACTTATTTTAGCAGAAATTTCAACGAAAAAAATAAATTTTCCGTCGGGCAGATTTGCCGGTGGGCTTTTGCTCCGACGGACAGGCTGCCTCCGTTTTCTCCTTTCGGCCTTGCATAAGGGGCACCAGAAGGTGCGCTTTTATATAAACTTCCTGTTTTTTAGCCCTTAAATGGACTACGCAAATAAGTATAAAACCGCCCCACAAAAGGGCGGCGGGCTAGGCTTTAATCTATGTGTTTAATGCGGTGTTTGTATTTGTGAGCCAGAGCCGTATTATATTGATCATTCCCCGCCGCATTGCTGCTGCGGTAGATGGGGAGCGGAACCCCGCGTTTAGCCAATATTTCAGCTGCTTGGTACAGTATGCTATGCAGCACCGCCGAAGCCCCAATGGTGGAAATGGGGGCCAGTTCCAACTCTCCCAGCGAAAGGCAGGTTTCGTTTTTGCTGGCTCCGTTATCCAGTACAATGTCTGCGGCATCTTTTAACAACAAACCGCTGGAATGGCGGCTTTTGCTTTGGGCGTGTGCGGAAGCGGCAGTAACAGCAATGGTTAAAACCCCCTTTTCTTTGGCATATAAAACGGCGTCTATGCCAGCGGGGTTGCGGCCTGAGTTGGAAAATACAAAAAGCAAATCCCCCGCGTGTAAATTGTGGCGTTTAAAAATAAGGGGGGAGTATCCTTCCAGGCGTTCTAAATCGGTGCCGGTATGCGCGCCCAGCTGGAACATAAGTCCCGGGTCTAACACCGCATTGACGGCAGCAAAACAGCCGCTGCGGTGAAAAGGCTCCAGCGCTACGCTGCCGCTGTGCCCGCAGCCAAAAGTGTGGATAAGCCCGCCTTTTTCCAAGCAGTCGGCTACGGCTTGGGCGGCTTGCTGCATAGATGTCTGTTGGGTATTTTCTAGATATTCTAACAGACGGGCGATTTGCTGAAAATAGGGATTTTTAAATATCGTGTTCATATTTTTTATTATAGCACGGGCGGGTGTTTTGCTGCAGCAGAAGCGTGGGGGGGAAGGGGCATCTGTTTGAAGGCTCCAGGACGATTGTGTTTATGCTGCAAGAGGGCGTTAGCTACCCCTGCATTCAAACCCAACATACATCCTAGCAGAATGGAATAATAATTTTGCTACAATAAAGCTATGTTCAAGCGCTTTTCCCACCCAATATGTCTGTTGGCTGCGGCTGCACTTTTGTTGAGTGCTTGTTCTACTTCGTCCCAATTGCAAAAACGCCGGGCTATGCATTCCATAGAAACCCATCAGACCGTTCCCGAAAGTGCTTTTGTATATAAAGGGGATGTGTATATCCGGTATGTTTATGAACAAACGCCTTTTTATTTTGTGGCTTCTGCTAAACCGGATGAAAAAAAGTCCACTCCCTATTCTTTATTAAAACCCCGCCGCGCTTCGGATAGCGATAAATATGCCGATGCCTTCCCGGTAGCTATAGTGGGCAAAGAATGGGGGGAACTGGTAAAAGAGGTCATTGTTTCACTTCTGCCGCCTCATCCCGGTGAGGGGCGTATTTTGTTTGTGCATACCTATGAGACGATGCTCTACCGCCGTGCAGACGGCAGTGCGGATTTGACGGATTTGGTCTCCGCCCCGGCGGACGTGCGTATTATTGGCAAAGTGGAAAGTGCGGAATTTGACCGTCTGCTCTTTGAAGAGCTGAAGCGGCAAATAGAAAGCTCCGGCACGCATTATACGCGCTTTTTATTGTGTTTGGACCGCATTCCCCTCACGCCATTTATGTATGTGGATATAGAGCAAGGCTTGATGACCCCGCTGCAGCTGCCGCCGTATTATGAGCTGGAAAAAGAGATGGGGCAGCTGGGGTTTTCCGCCACGTTCTTATGGTCGTTTGTGGTCAAAAGCCATTTGTTGGGCGTGATTAAAGCGCCCTTTACTTCTTCTTTTCGTTTGTTTTCATTAGCGGCCTCTTCTCTTTATACGGCTTTGCCGCCGCCCACCAAAGATTTGGATGAAGTGCCCCCGCTCAACACCTCTGGCGAAGAGATGGATTTGGACCAGTTTAACGCCTGGCTGGATAAGAATATTACCCGCCAGAATTACAAGGCCTCTGTAAAACTGCTGATAGACGGGGAGGAGTTTTTCCCTCATTTTATGTTGGCGGCCCAGCGGGCGCAGCATTCCATTTTTACACGGGTGTATATTTTCAGCACAGACCCCTACGGCCTTAAAATGGCCGATTTGCTTAAAGAGCGCGCTGCCGCCGGAGTAGATGTGCGCGTGCTGACAGACGAGTTAAACACCGTCTTAAACTCCGCTAAAGAGCCGGCGCTTAATTATCCGGCGGATTTTGTGATGCCCAAAAGCATTAAAAGTTATATCCGCAAAGACTCTTCCGCCAAAGCCCGCACCCACTATAACACGTGGGCTACGTTTGACCATACCAAAGTGTATTTAATAGACCGCGAGCTAGCCTACACCGGCGGTATGAACATTGGAGAGGAGTACCGCTACACTTGGCACGATATGATGGTGGCCCTGCGCGGGCCGGTGGTGGGGCGGCTGGTGAAGAATTTTTATGAGGCGTGGTCTTTTAACGGCTGGGGCGGAGATTTTGCCGCCGCTTACCGCAAGCTTTTTAGCAGAAAACAGCGTGCCGGCAACAAAGAAGAACCCGGTATGATAGACGTGCGCCTGCTTTATACCAAGCCGTCTCAGGCAGAGATTTTCCACGCTCAGTTGGAAGCCATCAAACGCGCCAAGCGGCGCATTTATATACAAAATGCCTATTTTTCTGACGACCGCATTGTAGGCGAACTGATTCAAGCGCGCGGGCGCGGGGTGGACGTGCGCGTCATTTTGCCCGGAGAAAACGATGTGGGCATTATGGACGCCAACAACCAAATTATGGCCAATAAACTGTGGCAAAACGGGGTGCGGGTCTATTTTTATAAGGGGATGAGCCACGTAAAGGCCGCCATATATGACGGGTGGGCGGTGGTAGGTTCTGCCAATTTTGACAAGATGAGCCTGTTTGTCAACCAGGAGATGAGCCTAGGTATTTCCGACCCGGCTTTTGTGTCTGAGCTGGAGGAGCGGCTGTTTGAAAAAGATTTTGCCCATTCGGACGAAATGACCCAAAAGCGCGAAGTGGGCTGGGCCTCTTTTGTGGTGGGCGCGCTGACCAATCAAATGTAGGTTTGCTTTGTATTGAGAGTAACGCAAAGATATTTGCGTTGCTTTTTTATGGTTTATTGGCGAGTGCTATCAAAAGGGCTTGCATTGTTTTTTTTTTTTGATAAATTTTGCTTATGAGCAAAATTTATCAAAAATCATTCCCCGATGTAAAAAACCCCGTAAAACGCGATTTTGGCGGCTTTACGCTGATTGAACTTTTGGTAGTGGTGCTGATTATCGGCATCTTGGCGGCCATCGCTTTGCCGCAGTATGAAGTGGCCGTCTTAAAATCGCGCTATACACAAATGATTGTATTGGCTACCTCTATACGTCAGGCTCAGGACCGGTATTATATGGCTAATGGCGTTTATTCTTTAAATTTTGAAGATTTGGACATTTCTCTCCCATGCGAGATAAAAAACAATGGCGCTTCTTGTTCTACAGATAAGTTTGCCTGTTTTGTAAATGACGGCGGTGTTGACAATAAAAATGGACAAGCTTATTGCCAGATGCTAACCCCTTATTTGGTCTATTCTGCTTCCCCAGGTTATGGAGATAAACGGTATTGTTATGCTGAAGAAGACAGCAAAACAGCTAATCAAGTCTGTCTTAGTTTTGGCGGGGTCTATAAATGGTCTTCAAACGGACATAAAGATTACCTTCTTCCATAGAAGGTTTGGTCGGTATTATTAAATCGGTTCCAGCGTTCTTTTATATCCGTCTGCTTTAACCACTTTGGCTTTGAAAATGCGTCCGGCGGCGACGGGGCGGGTAAAAGTAACCTGTCCGTCAATGTCAGGGGCGTCTTTGTAGGTGCGGCCGAAAGTCTCTCCGTCGGCAATAGCTTCCAGCGTGGTGCCCAAAAGGCGTTTGTTAATGCGGTCAATAACGCGGCTTTGCGCTTCTTCCAGGCGGTTGCGGCGCTCTTGTTTTACTTCCGGGGCAATTTGGTCCGGCAGGCTGTAGGCGGCGGTGCCCTCTTCGCGGAAGAACTCAAACACGCCCATATTGTCAAACTCATAGTCATTTACAAATTGCAGCAGTTCTTCAAAGTCCGCTTCCGTTTCCCCGGGGAAGCCCACAATAAAATTGGTGCGCAGGGAAATGTCTTTTACTTTTTTCTTGAGCATATCCAGCGTTTGGCGTATTTGCGCACCGCCGCAATGGCGGTTCATCCGTTTTAGCACTGGGTCTGCAATATGCTGCAGCGGAATGTCTATATAATGAAAAATGCGCGGCGTGGACGCTATTAAATCAGCCAGCTGCGGGGTAACGCGGTGCGGGTAGCCGTACATAATGCGCAGGCGTTTGATACGGCGGTTTTGCAGCAGTTTTTCCAGCAGCTCGGTTAAGCAGGCTTTGCCGTATAAATCCTGCCCGTAAGAAGTGGTGTCTTGGGCGATGAGGGATATCTCTTTGGCGCCGTGCTGGGCCATTAGGTCCGCTTCGCGCAAGATGTCTTCCATCGGTTTAGAGCGATACGGCCCGCGCAGAAACGGAATAGTGCAGTAGGCGCAGCGGTTGTTGCAGCCGTCGGCTACTTTTAAATAGGCCGTATGCGGCGCGGTCAGACTCATTTTATATTCGGGCAAATATAAAGTTTTGGGCAGCGGGGCAAGCAGAAGCCCGCTGTGCAAAAGGGTTTCTTCTATGTTTTCCTGCCCGGCAATGGAAAAGACCAGGTCTGCCTCTGGAAAATCTTTTAAAATTTTCTCTTTATAACGCTCCACCAAACAGCCGGTTACGGCTACGCGTTTGACTAAGCCTTGTTTTTTAAGTTCCAGCGCCTGGCGTATGGCGTCTTGGGCTTCGTCCACCGCAGAGGCGATAAAGCCGCACGTATTGATAATCAGCACGTCCGCCCCTTCCGGGCTGAGCAGCAGTTCGTGCCCCAGGCCGATAAGCCGGGCGGAGAATTCTTCGCTGTTGGTTAAATTTTTAGGACAGCCTAAGCTAATCAGAGAAAATTTCATATTTATATTTTAGCAGTTTTACCAGGGGCTTATCTGGAAGCACAAATAAAAATCCCGCCCTTTGGGGCGGGATTGCAAAGCGTAAAAGGTTTAGTTGCTTTCTACGCTGAATTTAATATCGTGGTTTAAGCTTTTATGCACGGGGCACAGGTCTACTACACCCAAGTAGCGTTTGCGCATATCCGGGGCCACATAGTCCGGGAAAGTAACTTTTAAATGCACCGCCACTAGGCCGCCTGCGTTGGGGGCAAATTCCCCACTGACGTCAATCAGGGTGCCGTCCATATTTTGCTTGGCTTTCATAGCCACTACGCTCATCATTGTCAAGGTGCAGGCGCCCAAAGCGCTAAGCAACATATCCCCCGGGGTGACGTAAGTCCCCGTATTATCATGTGCGGTGTGCAAAATATCATGTGTGCCTTCTTTATGCATTTCCACCCGCATATTGCCGGTGTAAGTGCAATGAATGGTGTCTGCCATAAAACGGCCTCCTTAATGAATGTGTACGGTTGTTTTAATATCCGTGCGTAAACTCTGATGTACCGGACAAGCGTGTATGGCGCCTGCGTAGCGTTCTTTCATTTCCTGCGTGAAATGCGCGGGGAAAGTGATGTCTAATATAAATTCTCCCACGCGGCGCGGGTTTTGGGCCATGACTTTATCTATTTGTATTTTCATGCCGGTCAAATCGTCCCCGGCGCGCTGGGCCATTTTGCCCATAATGGTTTCTATGCAGGCGGCCAAAGCGCCTGCCAGTAAATCCGTGGGGGAAAACATACGCCCCTTGCCGCCGTTGTCGGGCGGCAGGTCTGTGACGATTTTGGCCCCGCTGGGGCCGTGGGTCAGCTCGGTCTGACCGTCGCCTAAATAGAGTGCGTTAATTTGAGTCATACATCCTCCGTTGAGATAGTCTATCTTTTTAAATGTGGAGGCGGCAAGCCATAAAAAGAATTACAATAAGAAAAAGGAGCACTTAGAAAATATGACGCCAAAAATTTGCCAAAGCTGCGGTATGCCGCTGGGAGAAGAAAAAGAACTCTACGGTACGCAAGCCGATGGAACCATAAACCCCGACTATTGCATTTATTGTTACCGTAACGGGGATTTTACCGCTGATATTACGCTGGAAGAAATGATAAACTCCTGCATTCCTTTTATGCTGCAGGCCCACCCGGAGCTGGCCCCTGCCAAGGCACGCGCTATGATGCATGCCGTTTTAAGCCAACTCAAAAGATGGAAAAAATAATTATTGTTTGTTGTGTGTTTTTTCAATAATATTTCGGTAATGTTCACCCCATTTTGCCAGTGCGGCAATAACGGGTTTGAGAGCTTTGCCGGACGGACTTAAACTGTATTCCACACGCGGCGGTACTTCGGCATATATCTTGCGCACAATCAATCCGTTTTCTTCCATAGCGCGCAGGTTTTGTGTAAGCACCTTTTGACTGATGCCGCTGATAGATTTACGCAATTGCCCAAAACGGCGCGTGCCGGGCATTAAATCCCGCACTATAAGCAGTTTCCATTTGTTCCCTATCAGATCCACCGTCAATGCCACGGGGCAGGGGGGAAGTTCTTTCTTTTTCACTTTTATCTCCCATTAGTTACTTAAAGGTACTTAGATGATAAAAAAGTGCCTTCTTTACAAAAGTATCTTACAATTTTTATTATACTTTAAAATCATTTTACAAGGAGGCTCTTATGAGCAAAGAAATTAAAAATATTGCCGAAAATAAAAACTTTAAAGCTGTTTGCGTTGGCCCTTGGGCCGAAATTGCCCAGTTTGTGACGGGGAATTTTAAAGGCAAAGTATTTGTAAAAGATGCGTTGGCCACCACCGGGAGCGAAATTTCTTTTGGTGCGCTGCCGGCCAATACTCCGTTACCTTTTTTTCATGCGCATAAGCAGAATGAAGAGGTATACCTGGTGCTTAAAGGCAGCGGTAAAATGCAGATAGACGGTGATGTACTTGAATTACAGGAAGGTACTCTGGTGCGGGTGGACCCGCAAGGTGCACGCAGTTTAAAAAGCGGCCCCGACGGGATGCTTTTTATGTGTATACAGACTAAATCAAATTCCTTAGGGCAGTGGACTTCTACAGATGGAGTGCCTGTACAGATGGAAAGCAAATTATAAGCAAAGTGCGATAGAAAGAACCAGGCTTTCGGGCCTGGTTCTTTTAAGTAGAAGAAAAAACCACGCTTGCGCGCGGTTTTAAATGGCTCCCCGAGTAGGACTCGAACCTACAACCTACCGGTTAACAGCCGGTCGCTCCACCATTGAGCTATCGGGGAATAAATCGGTTTTACTTCCAACATATTTATTGTACTTAAAAAAAAATAGTTTGTAAATAGTTCTGTTTTCCGACGGGCAAAAATAGAGTGTCTGGGTTTTGCGTTCTGTGCTTCAGCCTAGGAGCCAGGAGCCTCTGTTCCTGCCGGATAAAATTATATAAAATGAGTGCGAAGGGGGAAATATGGCTCAATATAAAGATTATTATAAAATTTTAGGCGTCAATAAAAACGCCACAGACGCGGAAATTAAAAAAGCGTTTAAGACGGCTGCGCGCAAGTATCACCCGGATTTGCACCCGGAAGCGCAAAAGGCCGCTATGACGGAAAAATTTAAAGATGTTAACGAAGCTTATGCCGTACTGTCTGACAAACAAAAACGCGCCATTTATGACCAGGTAGGCGAAGAAGGATACCAAAATTATGCCCGCGGAGGCGGCGCTTCTGCCGGCGGGCGGACGCGTTCCTCTTACGGCGGGGCCAATCCGTTTGGCGGGGCTTACCAGCAATATGCCGGGGGCAACGGAAACACCTATTATAATTTCAGCTCCAGCGGCGGCGGAGATTTCGGCGGCGGTGCAGACTTTAGCGATTTTTTCCAAAGTATTTTTGGCGGCGGCTTTGGCGGTATGGGCGGTTTTAGCGGTTTTGGCGGTGGACGGCGCGGCGCGGCAGCCAGCCAACAACACAGCGGCGATATGGACGCGGAGCTGGCCCTAAACTTAGAGGACGCCCACCGCGGCGGTCAAATGCAGCTGACGCTGCCGGGCGGACGCAATGTAACGGTGAAGTTGCCTGCCGGCGTGGGGGAAGGCAAACGCATTAAATTGAAAGGCTTGGGCAATCCTACCCAGCGCGGCAACGGGGATTTGTATTTGACGATTAAAATCCGCCCGCACTTGACATTCCGCCTGGAAGGGGACGACTTGTATGTGCCTGTGACGCTTATGCCCTGGACGGCGGCCCTGGGCGGCACGATTTTTGTGCCGACGCTGGATGGTCCGGTTAAAGTAAAAGTGCCGGCCGGTACGCATAACGGTAAAAAACTCAAACTCAGCGGCAAAGGATTAAACAGCAAGGGCAGCCTGTATGTAACGCTGACTATTGATGTGCCGCGCACGCTGACAAAAGAGCAAAAAGACTTATTTAATAAGTTGGCGCAAATCAGTTAAGTGTTTTTTACAGCAAAAACCCGCAGATTTTTCTGCGGGTTTTTTTATTATAAAAACCAAGGGGGAACTAGGGCAGGAAGAGTAAAGGCCGTTACAGAAAGATGAAGTTTTTAGCAGCAGTTTAGTAGGGGGGAAAATAGGATAAAAAACTTGAGATGAAGGAAAGCAAAATGCGGCCTGGGGCTTTATAAGTGTCAATTTCCTGGAGGGGAGTTCTATCTTTGGTATTTGTTCGGCAGGGTAATGAAGGCTTGACTCACTTTTTTTTTTGATAGATTTTGCATATGAAAGCAAAAAATGAAAAAATATTTCTTAGACGAGAAAAACGCAATATGGCCTGTTTTTGCACGGGTTTTACGCTTATAGAACTGCTGGTTGTAGTGCTAATTATTGGTATCTTGGCAGGGATCGCTTTTCCGCAATACCGTAAAATAGTTTTTCGGACGAAAATGAAAAATATGGCCCGGTTAATGCAAAGTATACAAAGGGCCAAGGAATTATGCAAAATAGCCGATACGTCTCAGCCATGTAATACATTGGAAGAATTATCCATTAGATTTCCCTGTGATGAAGCTACGGGCAATGTCTGCGGCAAAAAAGACAGCAAAGGACGGTCCCTTTATCGGTTTGTTTTATCTGGTGGGGGAGCTTATGGTTCTGTGATTTATGGAACAGTAAAGGATTTTGCTGGTGAGTTGGCTTTAAAAAGTGATGGCAAATTCTATTGCTATACTCATCGCAATTCTGCTAATGAGGCGGCGAAACAATGCCGTATGTTGGGTGGTACGGTGTATAAAGCGCCGGGATATGCTTTGCCGGAGGATTTTTGAGGGGAATAAGTATTTAAACGGAGAAAAAATATTTCCCCCGTTTTTGTTACAATAACTGCATGAAAAAATTAGCCGAAGCGATAGACCCTTACCGACAGAGCTTTATATATTTTCAATGGAGTTTTTGGAGCATGCTGTGTTTTGCCTCGGTGGTGTGCTGGCTGTTTGCGAACGCGCAGGGTGCTTTTGTAAAAGCGGCGCTGGATAATATTTTTGTTTACCTTCCTAACTATTTAATTCACGAATTTTCACACCGCTTTTGGTGTGCTTTGCGCTGGCAGTGGTGGTGTTATGCGTCCGGCAATGGCATGCAAACGCTGGTGCCTTTAGCATTGTGCTGGGGGGCCCTGCGTCTGCGCGGCGGGCGGTATGTGCTGCCGGTGCTGATTTATTGGCTGGGAACCACACTGTATGGCGCGGGAATGTACGCCGCTGATGCGCGGGCCAGTGCGCTGCCTCTTACTTCTTCGGATATGCTGAGCAACGCCGCTCCAGGTACGGTAAAAGGGGATTGGCATTATATTTTGCAGCCGCTGGGGCTTTTGGAATATGATGTGTGGATAGGGAAGATGCTGGTCTTTTTAGGAGTTTTTTGTTTAGTGTTGGCAATATGGAGCCTGTGGTATTATTGGACGCATATGGAGCAATATCTTACAGAGAAAGAATTGTAGTAAATAAACAGGAAATTGTTCTTATTTTATTTTTAATTTCGGGTTTCTTTGTGTGGGGAAAAGAAGTGGTGCGCGAAAGCAGCCCACTCTGCCTTTTCAGCGTTGGTGCCCCGCGAGTATAAGGAAGCAATATTCAAGGGATGGGTTCTGTGCTTGTTGCCCCCGCTGAAACTGCCGGGAGTTAAAAATTTTGTGTGCAACTTTGTGAGGCTTGTTTTAATACGGGCAGAAGATGGGTGCTCTGGGGGTCTTTGGCCACCAGTTCCAGCAGGGTCTCTCCGCTGTATTTCCGGCAAGGAACTGCTTTATAATCTAAGAGCAGTTTTACTATAGATAAGTCTTTTTTTTCTGTAACTGCATAGAATAAAGCATCGGTGTTCCAAATAGTAGATAAATTGGGGTCCGCGCCGCGTTTGAGCAAATACTCTAAAAGAGAAAGGCGCTCTTTTTCTGTTGGGAAATCGGATATTACAGCCAGTAACAGAGCGGTAGTGCCGGTATCTGTTTGAATGTTAGGGTCTGCTCCGGCGTGTACCAACTGGGCGGCTGATTCGGCGTGCCCGTCCCGCACAGCCACAAAAAGCGGCGTCCAGCCCTGTATATTTGTTTGTGAAGGGTTTTGCCCCTGTTTAATTAAATACAACAAAACCTTTTTATCCCCGCCCGAAGCGGCCGCCAATAAGGGGGTAAATTCCGCCGCTTGGTAGTGGCGGTCCGGGTCGGAGATATACATTAGCCAATTCAGAGATGCGCCGTCTTCCAGGGCGTTTTTGACGCCGGTCAAATCCCCGTCGTAAGCGGCCCAAATAAGTGTTTCGGCTTTTTGGGCTTCTTCTCCTTGTCTATACCAGCAGTAACAGCCTATAGCCAGCAGGGCAGATAACAGAATGGCAGCTTTTCTCATCATATTTCTCTCTGATAATACATAGAGTATATAAAATTTGCCGCAGAAAACAACGCGGGGCTTGAGCCGCAGCCTGGGCTTTTTCGTTTGGGGCGGAATGAGTAGGGGGATTTGTTATGTGAAAATAGGGAAAAAGAGACAGGCTTGACTCATTTTTTTTTTTTGATAAATTTTGCGTATGGACAAAATTTATCAAAAATCATTCTCCGGCGTAAAAGACGCCGGATTTACGCTAATAGAGCTGTTAGTCGTGGTTTTAATCATCGGCATACTGGCGGCTATTGCTTTGCCGCAGTACGAACTGGCGGTAGAAAAAAGCCGTGCGACAGAGGCGATTTTAAACACGAAAGCTCTAGCTCAGACGGCAGAGTTGTATTATTTGGCGAATGGAAAATATCCGTTTAATGGGAGTTCTTTTAATGCTGAAGAGTTAGAGGCTTTAGATATACAGGTAGCCCCTACAGATGATTTTGAAATTGTTACTTATCAGGATGTATATGTAGGATTTCGGCGTATTAATTCTTCTCGTTTTCATTATATGATTAGTCAAACCTTAAAACATCAGTCCACCCTAGATTATGCAACTAGAGGGTTAACGTGTAATACTTTTCAGACTTCAAACAACGATTCTCTTTCGGCAAAATTATGCCGAAGTTTATGTGGTGTTTCTGAATTGAAACAAGTATGGGGGAGCGGCCAGTACGGGTGTGAAATGAATTAATTCTTTATATATTTGATGTATTTGTGATGATTTTGAAAGACTTTATGTTGTTTTATTTAAAATAAAACCCCCGGCTTGCTAAGCAAACCGGGGGTTTCTGCGTTTTTATTTCAAACTATTTTTCAACCTTTACAGCCGGCTGGATAGCGGCCAGTTGTTTGTACAGGTCACGTCTCCAGGCGTATTCGGATTCGGCGCGTTTAATCAGTTCTTTGGCCAATTCCGGATTGTCGCGCATGAGGCCTTTGAAGCGGTTTTCGCCGCTCATATAGTCCACCAGCGGCAGCGTGGGGTCCGTCAGCGGGCTGTCCACATGCAGCGGGTTTTTGCCTTCATAGCGGGCCTGCGGGTTGAAGCGGTAGAGGATCCAGCGTCCGGCCTGCACCGCGCGTTTGGCTTCGCCCATACCTTTAGACATATCAATACCATGGGCAATGCAGTGAGAGTAGGCGATAACCAAAGCCGGGCCGTCGTAAGCGTCGGCTTCCGCCAGGGCCTGGATGGTCTGGTTCATATTAGCGCCCATAGCCACCTGCGCCACATAGATGTTGCCGTAGGTCATAGCAATCATACCCAGGTCTTTCTTCGGCATCGTTTTGCCGCCCGCGGCGAACAAGGCTTTAGCGCCCAACGGGGTGGCTTTAGACATTTGACCGCCGGTATTGGAATACACTTCCGTATCCAGCACCAAGATTTTGATGTTCTTGCCGCTGGCTAACACGTGGTCCAAACCGCCGTAGCCAATATCGTAGGCCCAGCCGTCACCGCCCAAGATCCACACGGATTTGCGCACCAAGTAGTCGGCAAAGCTTAAGAGGCGTTTGCCTTTTTCGCAGTCGGTTTTCTCCAAGATGGCTTTTAGTTCGGCCACGCTCTTGCGCTGCGCTTCCACTTCTTCGTCGGTTTTCTGCGCATTGTTCAAAAGCGCGTCCACCAAGGCGGCGTGGTCTTTGAGGCAGCCTTCTTTTACTTCGCTGAGCAAGGCTTTGGCGTCGCTGCTCAACTGGTCATAAGCTACGCGGATACCCAAACCGAATTCGGCATTGTCTTCAAACAAGGAGTTAGACCAGGCGGGGCCTTTGCCGTCGTCGCGCTTGCAGTACGGCGTGGTGGGCAGGTTGCCGCCGTAAATGGAGGAGCAGCCCGTCGCGTTGGCCACGGCCAAGCGGTCGCCGAACAGCTGAGTCAAGAGTTTCACGTACGGGGTTTCACCGCAGCCCGCGCACGCGCCGGAGAACTCAAACAAGGGTTTGCGCAGCTGGGAGCCTTTGACGGTTTCTTTCTTGGTTTTTACGTCAGCCTGTTTGAGGCCCAAGAAGAAAGCAAAGTTGTCAATTTCATTGTCGCGCACTTCCAGCTGGTGCACCATATTGATGGCTTTCTTGTCCGGGTTTTCTTTATTCTTGGCGGGGCAGTTAAACACGCACGCGCCGCAGCCCGTGCAGTCTTCCACCGCGACTTGGACCGTAAATTTCAAGCCGGCCAAGTCAGCTTTGCCGTCGGCGGATTTAAAGGTTTTCGGAGCGTCTTTGAGCGCCGCGCCGTCATAGGCTTTGATGCGGATAGCCGCGTGCGGGCATACTAAAGAGCAGAAACCGCACTGGATGCAGGTGTTGGGGTCCCATTGGGGCACCTGGATAGCGATGTTGCGTTTTTCATACTGCGTGGTGCCGGTGGGATAAACGCCGCCTTCGGGCATAGCAGAGGTGGGCAGCGCGTCGCCGCGGCCGGCAATCATTTCACCCAGCACGTCTTTGACAAACGCCGGGGCGTCTGCCGGGACGGGGGCTTTGGTGTGCAGTTTAGAGGTTACCTGAGCCGGATATTTCACTTCGTGCAAACCAGCCAAGGCCGCATCTACGGCTTTGTAGTTTTTCTGCACGATTTCTTCGCCTTTTTTGGAATAAGTTTTCTTGATGGCTTCTTTAATGTCGGCAATGGCTTTTTCCGTCGGGATTACGCCGGCAATACCAAAGAACGCCGTCTGCATAATGGTGTTGGTGCGGCTGCCCATACCGGTAGCCAAGGCGATGTCAGAAGCGTCAATGACATAGACTTTGAGTTTTTTGTCAATGATTTGTTTCTGCACTTCGGCGGTTAAATGGTTCCACACTTCTTCGGCGGAGTACGGGGAGTTGATCAGCACCGTGGCGCCTTCTTTGGCTTTGCCCAGCACGTCGTATTTATCCAGGAAGTCAAACATATGTACGCCGATAAAGTCGGCAGACTGGATGAGGTACGGGGCGCGGATATAGTTTTTGCCGAAGCGAATGTGAGAGGTGGTCATAGAGCCGGATTTCTTGGAGTCGTACACAAAGTAGCCTTGTGCAAAGAAACCGTTGGCGCTAATAATTTTCATCGTGTTTTTGTTGGCGCCTACCGTACCGTCAGAGCCCAGACCGTAGAACATAGCGGCAAAAATATCGTTGCCGGCTTTGTTGTCCAGTTTGGTCACAGGCAGAGAGGTGTGGGTTAGGTCGTCATTGATGCCCACGGTGAAGTTCTTTTTGGGTTCTTTGAGGTCCAAGTTGTCAAATACGGCTTTAACGTCGGAGGGGGTAAAGTCTTTAGAGCCAATGCCATAGCGGCCGCCGATGATGAGCGGGGTGGCCGGGAATTTGGCCTTGGCTTCGTTGGTCAAGAAAGCCGCGCAGACGTCTTGGAACAAGGGTTCGCCCAAGGCGCCCGGTTCTTTGGTGCGGTCCAACACAGCCACTTTTTTGACCGTGTTAGGGATTACGCGGATAAAATCGGCAATGCTGAAGGGGCGGAACAGTTTGACTTTGAGCACGCCCACTTTTTGGCCTTTCATCGCTTCGGCGGCAATTTGCGCCACGTCGGCGCCGGAGCCCATTACCACGACCAGTTTTTCCGCATCGGCGTCGCCGACGTATTGGAACAGGTCGTATTTGCGGCCGGTCAATTTTTCAAAGGCGGCCATTTCGTTTTTCACGATTTCGGGCACGGCATTGTAAAATTTGTTGACGGCTTCGCGGGATTGGAAATACACATCCGGGTTGGCGGCGGTGCCGCGTACGGTCGGGTGTTCGGGGTTGAGGCCGCGGGCTTTATGCTCGGCAATGGCCTTTTCGTCAATCATAGAGGCCATTTGTTCTTTGGTCAAGGGCTCTACCATATTCAGCTCGTGGCTGGTGCGGAACCCGTCAAAGAAGTGCACAAACGGCACGCGCGCTTTAAGCGTGGCGGCCTGGGCAATTAAAGCCATATCCATTGCTTCCTGCGGATTGTCGGAGCACAACATGGCCCAACCGGTCTGGCGTACGGACATCACGTCGGAATGGTCGCCGAAAATAGACAAGGCGGTCGTGGCCAGGGCGCGGGCGGACACGTGGAAAACCGTCGGGGTCAGTTCACCGGCGATTTTGTACATATTCGGAATCATCAAAAGCAAGCCCTGAGAGGCGGTGAAAGTGGTGGTCAGCGCGCCGGCGGTTAAAGACCCGTGCACCGCACCGGAGGCGCCGCCTTCGGATTGCATTTCCGTCACGACGGGCACATTGCCCCAGATATTGGTTTCGCCTTTGGCGCTTTTTGCGTCGCAGATTTCACCCATCGTAGAAGACGGAGTGATAGGATAAATCGCGATGACTTCGTTGGTGGCGTGCGCGACGTGGGATACTGCCGCGTTGCCGTCCATAGCGACTAGTTTGGCCATAGAGTAAATCTCCTTTTGGTAATATAAAACGAGTTTTCCGCCTGGAAGCCAGGCGGTAGGTTAAACAAGGTGTCGTATAAGCAGGTCTAAGCGGTATTTAACTACCCATACATTGTATAATTTTAACCTTGCGCGCGCAAATACGCGCGCGTAAGAGCAAAACAAAGGCAGGGGCCGGCTAAGGAGTGTCTTTGGACCAAGCCCCGCTAAGGAAATCGGGCTGGCTGGAAGGGCCTGTTCTTGGGGTGTCTATGCCAGCGTGCCAATGGAGGGAAGGAAGATTGCCGGGGATGCTTGAAGATGCTTTTTGTTGGGTTTAAGCCGGAACGTAGGGGAATTTGATACACTAAAGCTATGAATAAACACTCTTTTCGTCAATTTTTGTATGCCCACCGCACTTTGTGCGTAATTTATGAAACGCTGCGCTGGCTGTGGCATAAGCTTTTCTTTTTTGTGCATAGCCGCACCCCGGTATGGTACCGCTTTGACCGCAAACACCAACCGGGGGAAGCGGTACGCGAAACGCTGCCTTTTAACAAAGCGTGGTACCGCATCAACCGCCCGCTTTACCGCCACGAACACGTCTATTATGACTTTGACAAAGCGTTGGCGGTTAATCCGCAGGTGAAGGGGTTGGCGCTTGTCTTTTTTATGGGGATAGGGGATTATTTGTATGCTACGCCGATGATAGAAGCACTAAAACAGAAATATCCGCAGTTGCCTTTTTACGGCTATGTAGGGGCGGATTTTGACCGCAACAATTCCCCGCTGGTGGGCAAACTGCTGCAAACAAATCCCCATATAGAAAAGGTGTTTTATTTTAAAGGGCAGCGCCACCCGCTGATTTGGAAAAACTACGATTATGAGGCGGCTTTTAAAGATATTCCCGAAGGGTTTTTGGCGGTGCCGGTGTATTATGATTACAGCGTGCGCGTGCCGCATCGCGTAAAAAGTTTGTTTGAAACCTTTGGCCTGCCCGTGCCGCAGCAAGTGCCTGCGCCTAAAATGTATTTTCCAGCCCAGCCTGCGCCGGTGGTGCAGGAGTATGGGGCAGATATTTCCCGCCGGGCGGCAGGCAAAAAAGGCATTGTGTTTTTACAGCTGGATTCGCGCGGGTCCAATTATGTTTATCCGCACATTAAACAGCTGGCGGAAATGCTGATACAAGAGGGCTATTTTGTGATGAGCGTGACCAAAGGCGGCCCGCTGGACAATGTGGCTTACTGTGAAATTGATATTAAAAAATTTACCATTAATGAAACGTGGCATTTATTGTCTTTGCTGAAAGAAAAATTCCCGTTGTATGTAATAGCGGTCAATTCCGTCTTCTGGGCGGCCTCGGCGGGACTTAATTTGCCCAATTTGGGCCTGCAGCATTGGATAGACAAAAAAGTGCATAATCTGTGGTATCCAAATATAGAAGTGGTAACCGATTATATTTATCCGCTTTTACCGCGGGAGAAACAAATACCTGCCCCGGCGCAAAGCTACACCCGGCACAATAAGAAAATTATTGATTATAAGCCCGATTGGGTGGTGAAATGGTTCAAAGAAAAAATTAGCCAATAAACAGGCTTTTGGTAATTTCATTGATGCAGAATATGTATGATGTTGCGTATGGATATCTGTAAAAATTATTTTTTGGGGTTAAAGGAGAATGTATGAAAAAAACGGGATTTACTCTAATAGAGCTTTTGGTGGTTGTCTTAATTATTGGGATTTTATCTGCCATTGCTTTGCCGCAATATACGGCCGCTGTAGAAAAAGCGCGTGTTGCTGAGACAATGGTATTTATAAATAGCGTGCAAAAGGCTTTGAGCGTGAATATACTGTCAGGGTTTGGTCTTCCAGTTTCAGCAGATTTGCAATCTTTTATGGAGGCATCTGGTATAGAATTTTCTGGGGGAGAATGGTCTGGCAAGAAGTATCAGACTCCTAATTTTGCCTATTCATTTAGTTGGTGTTCGGGAGATGGAAACACGAGCCAGTGCAATTTATATATTGAACAGCTAAGTAAAAGTCTTTTAGAAAGAGATTATTCTTTGTCTGTGGTTATTTATTCAGATGGAGGAGTGGAGTACAACTGTACAGGCCGTACCAATGTAGGAAAGGCAGTCTGTTCCACTTTTCAAAGTCTGTGGAATGAACAAGACTAATTTTGTAATGCCCCTGTTAACAAGGGGCATTACTTATTTATATTCGTTATAGCTGACGATTTCTTCCAAGCTTTTGCGCGGGCGCGGCTGCGGGTCTTCCGCCGGGTAACCCATAGCAATTAAATGTTCCACTTTTTTGCCTTTGGGCAGTTTTAAAAATTTAGCGGCCTTTTCTCCGTTGAGCCAGCCAATCCAGCAAGCTCCTAAGCCCAGGTCGTGGGCGCGCAAAACCAAATGTTCGCAGGAAATGCCTTGGTCCACCAAATAAAACTCCGTCCGGCGGAAGAAATTGCCAATGCGGGCGGTAAAGTTGCCTGCGTCAGACACCACGGCAATCAGCACCGGCGCCGCTGCGGCCCATTTGGTCATAGCATATACACCGCCAAATACTTCTTTACAGAAGTCTTCTTTTACTTTTGGGTCATCTAAGACCACAAAATGCCACGGCTGGGAATTGCAGGCGGACGGCGCCAGCCGCGCCGCCTCCAGGCAGGCGTTTATTTTTGCCCGTTCAACGGGTTTGTCTTGGTATTTGCGCACACTGCGCCGCTGGGTAATAACTTGTTCTAATTCCATATACGCTCCTAAAATCAACTACTCTTATCTTAGCAAAAACGGTATTTTTACTGAAAATATATATAACTAAAAAAATCTGTTGTTCTTAAGGCAAAAAATTAATATATAATGTTTTTAAAATAACAAAATTAATGTCTTTTAATTATAAAAATAAAATTTCCGGGGGGAAATGATGAGAGACAAAGAAGACTTTGCCGCCTGCCAATGTGACGACAAAGCTGCGGGTGCTATGGCGGCTTCCAGCTTGGCAAAATATTTTAAAGACAATCAGTGGAAAATTATTTCTTTTTTTCCCAACGCCAAATGTGCCGGGCAAGGGCATAAGATATTGCGCGCCAGGCACAAAAAGAAAAAACCGGCTGACTCTTCCAAATAATCCTTCCTACCGTTTAGCAACACAAGAGGCCTTGCGCTTTTCTTAAATTGCAAAAAAATATTTTATTAGTCCACGGAGAGGAAGCGGTTGGAAAGGGTGTTTGTTTTTAGAAAATTTTTTACAATTACAAAAACTAAGTAAAAGGGAGTCTTTCTTCTGAGAGATGTTTTTGCTTTTTGACTAGCCTTTGCCGTTTTCTATAAGTTTTCTTACAAATTACGGAGTGAAAAAGTTATAAAAATTTTAAAATAGTCCTTCGTATAATCTCCACAATACGGTATAACGCACCGTGCGGCTAATGGCCGCCGCTGCGGCAAAGAGCGCCGGATTAATATGAGAGATACCGGCTGTAATGGCTACCGCATCGCCCACAAGAGGCATACCGCATAAAAGCAAGCTGATTTTTCCGTGTCTTTGCAAAATTCCTTCTGCTTTTTGTAGATAGTCCTTTTTAATGGGAAACCATTTTTTATTTTCAAAAATTCTTATATACCGTCCAATATAATAATTGCCCAATCCGCCCAATACGCTGCCGGCTACGGCTGTGCACAAAAGCGCCCAGGCGCGGTATTGGTCTGTGGCAAACAAGGCTAAAAGCAATACGTCCGTCTGGGGTGGAATCAATGTGGCGGATTCTATAGAAACAAAAAATAAAATAAGTAAAACGTGTATTTCGGCCATAGTCTATTTTGTTAGCATAGCAAATTAAGTGTTTCAATGAGAGAGAAAAACTAATTAGTCTGCTAACCTGCCTTGCACGGGTGTTGTAAATGCCGCTTATATGCGGGATGCTTTGGGTGGTATGCGTGGGGCAAAGAAAGCGAACCGAATATTTTTATTCTGTATATTTGCTATAAGAAACACCTCGTGGGTGTCTGGAAGCCGTTTTTTAAATAATTCGGAGAAGCGATGTAGGAAGCGTGCAAAGGAAGGGGGCGCTTTAAACGGTTTTATTTGTGTGGCAAAGCACCCGTGCAAGAGCGGCTTGCCAGCAGGCTTTTTTCTCTTCGTAGGAGCGGGCAGCGTGTGCAGGGCTGGTGGAAGGAAGCTGGACAAAAGTGCAGCTTGGCAGCCCAAAGGCACGTTTATAAAAAGCAAAAGCCGCCGCTCCGTTGAACAGCAGCGTATGTATATGTGGAAAACGGGCAAATAGTGCCGGGAAATCGTTGGGCTTTTGGCAGGTAATATGAGCGTCTGCGCTGCCTTTGCGTCTGCAGGTAGCCAGCGTATCCCACAACCCCAGGCCGTGTTTGAGAATAACGGCTTGTTTGTCAGCGTAGTTGGTGGGGCAACGTCCATTTTCAAACAGGTCAAAAATAATACGCCAAAATTGATTGCGCGGGTGGGCGTAATACTCTTGTGCGTCTAAAGAGGCCTGCCCCGGCATACTGCCTATAATTAAAATGCGTGTTTGGGGCCTGACAATGGGGGGAAAACTTTTTAACATAAAGGCTCTTGCAATAATTTCTGGTAGATTGTTAAATCTGTTTCTAAAAAACAGGCAAAATAAATTTTTTCAAAAGCGTTGGGGTGGGCCAGGAGAAATTGCCGGACGGCGGAAAGAGCGGTCTGTGCAGCCAGCCCGTGCGGAAAACCATATACGCCGGTGGAAATGCAAGGAAAAGCCACCGTTTTGCCTCGGTATTTCAATGCCAGTTCTAAAGCGTTTGTATAACAACAGGCCAGCAGCTCTGGTTCTTTGCGGGTGCCTCCGTGCCAGACTGGGCCGGGGGTATGAATAATAAATTTGGCGGGCAGGTTAAACCCCGGTGTAATTTTTGCTTCCCCTGTACGGCAGCCGCCCAGCGTGCGGCAGGCCTGCAGCAGCTGCGGCCCGGCGGCGCGGTGTATGGCTCCGTCCACGCCGCCCCCTCCTAAAAGAGAACAGTTGGCCGCATTGACGATTATGTCTGCGGGCAGTTGCGTGATATCGGTTTGTAAGGCAATCAGCTGTGTCATCTTTTCATCATACCAATTTTGTCTGGGCCCAAAAGCCCTTCTTTTTTAGGACTTAGGACCCTTGTTGAGGCCTTTAAGCAATACATATACTAAAAATATATGCGGCGTACTGTATCTTTATTTCTTTCTGTTTTGCTTTTATTGCAAGGAGCCGGGCCTTTGTGGGCGTTGGAACGCCCTAAGAAAACTTTTTTTGAAAAAGCCGGCTGGCTGGATCATTTGTCTAATACGATGCGCCGGGTGGCCGAGCGTGGAGAAAGCGGCGCTTATGATCTATACAAAAATCCAAACCCCAGCCCGCGCAATGCCTACGAAAACGCCAATATCCATCAAGTCAATTTAACAGATTTAAATCTGTACCGTACGAGCGAGGTTTATCAGCGTGCCAAACAAATCCGTAATGCGTTTTTGGCAGAAACGGAGGCGGCGGAAAATGTTTCTTCTGCAGAGGAGGCATTATCTGCAGACGATATAGCGCAAATCCGGCAAGTTATAGCGGAGCTGATGGATTTACACCGCCGGGAAGGGGCGCACTACCCCATTGTGGCACAGAGTGTATTGGAAGTAGCCCAGCAACTGTTGCCGCTGCAGCAGAAATACCAGTTTTTTGCAGCTTCGGATTTACCTGTTTTGAAATCCTTTTATAAACAGATTTTGAGCCGCCCTGCCCAATGCAGCCAAGGCGGCGGCTACCGTATTTTTTGTGAAGGCCGGGCCGATGCCTTAGATGGGTTTGTTTTGTTGGCGCAAACGCCAGAAGATGCCCGGCTGATAGGGCAAGTATTAGAGGCGGATTTGCAGCAGCCGCTCTTTGCGCGGGAGTTGCTAAGCGGTGCGCAGGGACTGTTGGTTTTGCAGCAGGAACGGTTCTTGGGGCCCGTTTTAGATAAAGCGGCGCAGAAAGAAGGGGATAATTTTTGGCAGAAAATAGATGTATTTATGACCGGCTGGTGGCTGCGTAAAATACAATTTAGCCAGGGCCGTTATTTGGGAAATGTAACGGCATTGGCGGTTTTGCCGCAAGCTTACGAACAAGCCGATGGCAATGCTTGGGAAGAACTGGCTAAACTGTTGTATAACCAGGGCAAGCCCAGCAAAGATTCTTTGCTTTTATTGGAAAAATATGGCTTGGGCAGCTGTAAAGCCGATTTGGCGGACTGGGATAAAGGCCGGCCCCTGCAGGCAGAGGGGGAGTTGTTTCTTGCATCGGTGCGTTGCCAGACTTTATTGCCTTTCCTGGTGGGTGTTTTGGACAGCGGGGTGCAGAACGGGGCCCAGGATTCTTTGGCGCAGGCCGCCGCGCGCGTACATTTATCACCGGCGGCATTTGTAGCGCGTTTATATTTTGAAAATGTAATGGGTGATTTAAATGCCGAAACAGAACTGCGTTTGGATCATATGCTCTATGGGGTGTTTGAGAAAGAAATCAAAGCGCAGGAAAAAAGCCGCTTAGAGGCATTAGAACAAAACCGCCGCTTAGACCAGCAAATTCAAGTTTTGCAGCAACAGTTGCGCAATACCCCTTCCATACTGGGTAGTTCGTTTATATGGAACAATGGAACGGAAGCAGAACAGCAAAATGCCAGTTTGCTTGCACAAATTAGCCAATTAAACAAACAAAAAGTAAAAGTGCCTGCCCAGCCGGATAATGCTTTGGAAAAATATGACAGACAGAGTCAAACATATCAACGCAAGCAGCGGGGACAGGCCGTTTATGCGGCGGTACAAAATGTATCTTGCGCCATAGATGCGGGGCTGAGTATTTATTATACGCTGGCTTTACCCGCAATGGCTGTAAAAGGAGTGCAGTGGACAATGGCTTTGCGGCGGGGTGTTTTGGCGGTGCGGGCGGGACATATCACGGCAGATGTGCGCAAATTAGCGGCACTGTCGGCCCGCTTGAAAAAAATCCGTTCTTTGAAAGTGGCCGAAACAGCCCAAAGACTTAAAAAATCATTAACAGAAAGTTTTGTTCAGGCAAAACAAGAAGCACAACCTGCCCTGGCTTGGCAGGCAAGGCAAGCAGCGTCTGGCCGAGAGCCCCGCGCGGTAAGACATATAACGGCTGTTTCTCAGCCGATAACAGCTACCGCTGCGGCTCATCTTAAACAGGCCGTCCGTCCGGTCAAGAGCATAGCCGCCCCTGCCACTGTGGCTGTGGGAGATATGGCTGCTCCAGTGCGTTCTGGCGGCATAACGAGAAATTTGTTACGCACCGCGCGTCTTTCAGCCGAGAAGACGACAACCCCTTTAGCCTGGGAGAAATTTAACGTGCCGCAAATGCAGCAGGCGGCTTTTGCTACCGCTGGAGAGATGCAAAAATTAGCACAGCAATATAGTGGGTCTGTGCAAAAAATTTTACAAGACTTGCAAATCAATCCTGCCCGTATGGGCCGTGCTATGCGCGATGTGCGTGACTATGCACGTATGGAAAAAGATTTAACCTTTTACCAAAAAATCCGAAAGCAGCTGGGGCTGAGAGAGGAAAGGTTTCCTTCTTTATCTATCCCTATGAATCAAGGGCTTTTTTCTCTAGACGGAGAAATGCGTTTAGCTAATCAATATATTTCTTTGTTGCAAAAGCGCTTTGCTTCCTTGCCGGAGGGCAGTTCTGTTGCCAAGGCGGCTGTTGGAAAAGAGTTAAAAGCGGCTTTTGATATTGCAGAAGAGCTGACACCCAGCCAAGCCTTGGTTTGGCCCCAGGAAGGGATTGCTCCGGTTATGACTTTGCGCCAGCGAGTAAAGAGTGAACTGGCCTCCGGCCGGCTTTCCGCTTTTCAACAACAAGAAGCCCATTCTTTATTGAGAGATTTGCTCCTTCCTATAGGGACGGAAGATCAGCAGGCTCTTTTGCAGCTTCGCACTTTAAATTTGCCTTTTTTGCAAAAATCGCCCAATACCTTGTGGATATGGGGGGAGGGACTGTCCGGCTATAATATGCTGGAACGCAAAGCGCCCCTGGGTTTTCCGATGAATCAAATATTTTATAGTACGTCGTTTACGGATATTGCTCCATTTTTTAAAAAAGGCAAAGAAAATGTATTGCTGGTTAACGGACACAGCTATATCTCCCGAAGCGGAGTTTGGAAGACCACTTTGATTCCTCCTGTAGCGGGAGAACTTCGCCCGGCGGCCACTTTGTCTGCTGAAAAAATAATACAAGCATCTTTGCAGGCAGATTCTCCCCGCACATATGTGTATTTGCACAATTGTCAGGCAGGTGCCTTGTTCAAAGATTTAGGCGATTTGTTCAAAAAATATCCGCAAGCTGCCAAACGAACGGAATGGTTCACCATTACTGCGCCGATGCAGCCGCTTCCCCAACGGCCGCAGCCGCTGGGAGATTTGGGGGTAGGGGTGCGGGAGCGGTTATTTAATAAACTGCTGCAGCAGATTACGGATAATGGCAGCGGCTTAGCGGCCCGTGCTTGGGTAAAAGGCCGAGATGTTTATCCGCTCAGGGCCAGTGTGCAGCGTTTGGAGCGTGAGATAGCGCTTGCCCCAGCTGCTGAAAAAGCCGCATTGGAAACGCTGCAGAATGATTTGCAACTGTTACTAAATATAGCAGACGCTTCGGATTCTTCTCAGTTGCGTTACGCGATGGAAATGTTCCGCTGGCATCATCCTCATAATATGTCGGATGGCGCTTTTGGTGGTTTTGCGTTAAATGATGAGGGGTTTTCGTGGGGGATTAAACATTTTTATTCGCCTTATTCTCTGAATATGACCCCGTATATCAAGTTGGAAAAAGAGTGGGTAAATTATGTGGCAGATACTGCCCGGCAGATGTTTGGCTTGTTGTCGGATGCTCCAGCACCAACGCCGGCGTGGTCGGCTGCGGGAGCAGTTGTTCGTGAAGCGGTCCAAGCGCAAAAAGACTTGCAGCGCGCGCCTGGTATGTTAGCGCAGGTGTTAGCCAAGCAGAAAGAAGGCGGGGTCGCTTGGACAGAGCAGCTGCTGCGCGAACGGGGCGTGCAGGATTTTTCTGTTGCAGTAGAAAAAGGCCGGCAAATAATGCAAGGATTGGAAGAAAAATGGGCTCACCGGCAGATTATGTCTTTGCCCAAATTGCAAGAGAATCATTCTTTAATGCGTCAAGCCTTGCAAGACGCCGCCTATTATGCCCAATTAGAAAAACAAACCAATGCGGCGGAAGAGCTCTTTTCTCTTTACAATCGGCAAGCCGGTTTTGAAACGTGGGAGGGGCTGAGAACAGCCCATAATCCCAGCGGTATTTTTGCACGGCCCGTGCGGGAAGAATTAGGCCGTCAGTATATTAAATATTTAAGCGATTTGCGAGATAATCAACCGGCAGTTTTACATCCTGCTACAGACCGGGAAATCCGCTCTGCTGTACAATGGATAGATCAATTGGGACCCGATTTCTCCAATGCCTGGAGTGCCGATTGGATCCCGTCTGCTGCTGTGCTGCGTGCTCGTATGGCGGTATTAGGAAAAAATAAACAAAGTTTTACGCCGTTGCAGCGGCAGGAATATGCTTCCATAATGCGGGCTTTATATCGCCACCCTATTTTGGGGAAATCTGCGTTACTGGAAATGCACAATAGGGTGCTTTTTTTGCCTAAATTGGAAAGAACGCCCAATACGGTTTTTGTATGGGGGGATGAGTTGTTGCCCAGCCAAGTTTGGGACCGTAAGACCTTGCTGGGGTTTTTGCGTCCTAAAATCAAACATTTTGAGCTGCCCTCTACCGTTTTAAAAGATTTTAAACCACATCAAGAAAATGTGCTGCTTCTACACGTTCACGGCGGCGTATCTAAAAAAGGAGAATGGAAAGGCCTTTTAGTGGAAGGAGACAGCTATCCCAGCATTCGGTTGCGGGCGCAGGATATTTTGCAAGGTGTATCCAAATCTCAATCCGCGCATAGTTATATTTTTGCTAACAGTTGTTTCTCCGGGACGCTGCTGAACAACGTGCGCGCTTTAAAATCCACTTTCCCCGAAACGATAGCCAAGAGCGATTGGTTTGTTACCGGGGCGCCGATGCAATATTCTGCGGCGGAAGTCTTGCCGGCGGAGTTCTCTGCGGGAACGGCACGCCAAAGATTGTTTGGCAAGATGCTGAGCCGAATGCGTTATAATGGAGACGGCTTGGCCGGCCGGGCTTTAATAGAGGGCAAAGAAATATATCCGCTCAAACAGAGTATTTATAAATTAAATCAAGAAATTAAAAAAGCTGCGGGTGAGAAAAAAGCAGAATTAACCCGCCTGCAAGAAGATTTGATTTTGTTAAAGGCGGTGGCTGATTCGCAGACGAGCCAAGAACTTCATAAGGCCCTATTGAATTTGCAAGAGGCCCGCCCCGGCATCATAGAGCATATGAAATTATGGCAAAAAGGTTCTGCTTTATTGGAAAAGCAACAGCGTTTGCCGGCTGCTCATAGGGGGCCTACCGGTTTTGGTTGGGGAGTGGACAAAGCGAAAAATACCTCTATTGATTTAGATCCGTACATCATATTGGAGCGGAAATGGGTGGATTATGTGGCCCAAACGGCGGAGGAAATGTTTGCCAAGGTAAATAAATATCCCACGGGGGTAAAGCCTGTTTTTGAAGCGGAGAGTTTCCACCCGGTTTATTCTTCCAAAGCCTCGGAATATATTTTAAAAAAACGCTCTTTGGCTCCTTCTTCTGAAACAGTACCGGCCAGTTTTTTCCGCATTCCGGTTCAATTTCCTGCAGAAGAAAAACTGGCAATTCCAACGATGGTTTCCCTAAACAATAAAAAAGCGTTGCTTGCTGAGTATAATGAACTAATAAAACGTTTTGAAGCCTTGCGCAAAGAAACCGATACTGCCTTATATTATGTGAAAAATAAGTTAAGTAGGTGGGATTTTTCCAGCAGAAAAAAACTGAGTGAAGAGTTGTTGCAATTGCGGCAGGAGATGCTTCTGTTCCAGGCGCAAAATAAAGTAGGGTCCGCCTTACAACCCGGCATAGACTGGTTGGAGAATGCATTGGAAATTATTTTCCCGGCCCAACGGGGCCGTGTGCTGGAAATGCCCATTTTCCCTAGGCCGGACCGGGTATATAAGCAACGGGAATTTTTCTTGCGGGATGCCAACGGGCGAAGTTTTGATAAGCCCCTGTCTTTTGCCTCTTCCGCTCAAAAACAACAATGGCTGGCCCAGCAAAAAGCACAGCTGCCTGCAGGGTTGCGCGTTGCAGTTTTAAATGATGATGCTGTGATATTAAGCAATTATAAAACTTGGTTGGCAAACGGCGGGCTGGGAAAGGACAGTCACTGGTCTTTTTATTCTAAAATGGATGAGTTTTTGGCAGAGTTGGACAAAGGCGTTCAGTTTGATCTGATTTTGACGGATTTAAACTTTGCAGACGGCGGCGCGCATTATTTTGTTTCTTGGATGCGTGCAAACGGGGATATCCGTACACCGGTTATAGCTTCCAGTAGTTTTGCCGATGAAGCGGTGGATGGCGCACGTTTGCTAAAAGAGGGATTTGACGGATATCTTTCTACCCGGCATTTGTCTTTGGGTAATGGGGACGGCAATTTGCTGCGTGCGTTAAACAATTATTTCAAATACCGGGAAAAGAATAAATGGGTGCGCTAGGGATATGGCTGTTTCTTGACCACCGGCCTAGGGGCCGGTTTTTTTATGTGCGAAAATACGACCTAAGGAAGGACAACTGGCCGTTTTTATCAATAAGGGAGCCTTAGTTTTTGCGGCAGAAATTAGGTGTTTGGGGCGGAAGAGGTGCAAGTTGGTGCATAAAGATATCAGCACGCAGCAATGAGCCCGCTTGGTTAGGGTTGCCCCGGGTCCAAGAGTGCAATTTGCTGCATTTCCTCTTCGGTAAGCTCAAAATCAAACACACCTAGATTTTCTTTCATGCGGCTGGCGTTGGCAGCTTTGGGCAGCGGGATCACGTCCTTTTGCATCGCCCAGCGCAGTACGATTTGCGCCAGGGTTTTGTTGTGTCGGTCAGCCAGTTTGCCAATAAGCGGCGGCTTTAACGCTTCCCCGCGCATCAGCGGGCTGTAGGCTTGCAGTTTGATGTCTAAGCGGTCACAGTAAGCTTTAAGCATTTTTTGTTGGCAGAGCGGGTGATATTCCACTTGGTTAATCATAGGGACAATGTCGCCTTGCTGTACCAGTTCTTCCAGTTGAACGCCATCAAAGTTAGATACGCCTATGGCTTTAACGCGCCCCTCTTTATACAGCGTTTCTAAGGCCTGCCAGGTTTGCAGATTTTTTTCTCCCGGCCAGTGAATAAGATATAAATCCAAATACTCTGTGCCCAGCTTGCGCAAAGAGGCGTCAAAGGCGTTTAACGTGGCGTCGTAGCCGTGCTGGTCGTTCCATACCTTACTGCTAAGAAACACATCTTTTCTTTTTAAACCGCTTTGGCGCAGGGCTTGCCCTACATATTCTTCATTCTGATAGAAAGAGGCTGTATCCAGCAGGCGGTATCCGCAGGCCAGCGCTTGGGTGATGATATGGACGGCTTGGGCCGGGTCGTCAATTTGATAGGTGCCAAAGCCGATGAGCGGAATTTCGTGTCCGTTTTTAAGCCGCGTGTATTGCATATTTCCCCCTGGTGTGCACTCCAGCTGCGTGCAAAACCTCTTAGCAGATTATATAATAAAACAACGGAGGAACTTATGAGCAAATCTAAAGTATATTTCACCAGTATGCGCACCAAACTGGGCGAAGGCCTGCCCAAAAAGCTCCAGCGGCTGATTAAAGCCGCCGGCATAGAGCAGATTGATTTTAAAAATAAATTTGTTGCTATTAAAATCCACTTTGGAGAGCCGGGCAACCTGGCTTTTCTGCGGCCCAATTACGCCACCGCCGTGGCGGAAGTGGTCAAAGAGCTGGGGGGAAAGCCCTTTTTGACCGACTGCAACACCCTGTATGTGGGCGGGCGCAAAAACGCGCTGGACCATTTGGCTTCCGCCGCCTATAACGGCTACACCGCACAGACCACCGGCTGCCAAATTATTATTGCAGACGGCTTAAAAGGTACCGATGAGACCTTGGTGCCGGTGCACGGCGGCAAATATGTAAAAGAAGCCAAAATAGGCCACGCCATTATGGACGCGGATATTATTATTTCGCTCAGCCACTTTAAGGGCCACGAATGCGCCGGTACGGGCGGAGCTTTAAAAAATATCGGTATGGGCTGCGGTTCGCGCGCGGGCAAAATGGAAATGCATAATGCGGGCAAACCCTATGTGCATACCAAAAAATGCGTAGGCTGCGGGGCCTGCGTGCGCATTTGCGCGCACGACGCACCGCATATTAAAGACGGCAAAGCTTCCATTGACCATAGCAAATGCGTGGGCTGCGGGCGCTGCATTGGCGTCTGCCCGATGGACGCAGTAACGGCGCCGAACGACGAGTCTAACGATATTCTCAATAAGAAAATAGTGGAATATTCCGAGGCGGTGCTGCACGGGCGGCCACATTTTCACATCAGTTTAGCGATAGATATTTCGCCGTATTGCGACTGCCACGCCGAAAACGATGTGCCCATCGTGCCCGATATTGGTATGTTTGCCTCGTTTGACCCGGTGGCTTTAGACACCGCCTGCGGCGACGCCGCAAACCGCCAGCCCGTTATGCAGGGCAGCCTGCTTGCGGAGCGCAAACATACGTACGGGGACCATTTTACCGATTTGACCCCGGTAACCAACTGGCGCGTCTGCGTAGATTACGCCCAGGAAATGGGCTTAGGTAGCACCGACTACGAACTGATAGAAATTAAATAATACAGCGGCGGCCCGCTGACCGGGCCGCCTTTTTTATGGAATTTTATTCAGACCCTTTTAAGCAAGTATGGGCGGAAGTACAAAAACAAATGCGCCAAACCCCGCCGCCCTTTCTGCTGGCGATAGACGGCGCGTGCTGCAGCGGCAAAACCACGCTGGCCCAAGCGCTGGGCCAAGCGCTGCAGGCGCCGGTGTTTCATATGGACGATTTTTATCTGCCTTTTGCCCTGCGTACGGCGCAGCGTCTGCAAATGCCGGGCGGACATATGGATTGGCAGCGGCTGGCGCAGGAAGTGCTGGAGCCCGCGGTGCAGGGAGCGGGGTTTTTATACCGCGCCTATGACGCGCATACAGACCGCTGGCAAAAAGTGCGGGAAATAGCCCCCCAGGCTGTTTATATTGTAGAGGGCACCTATTCGCTGTTGCCTGCGCTGGAGAAGTATTACAGCTATAAAGTATTTTTAAAACTGGACGCAGACAGCCAATACCGCCGCCTGCAAAAGCGTGAGAGCCAAGACAAACTGCCGGGGTTTATCCAGCATTGGATACCGGAAGAAGAGCGGTATTTTCAGGCTTGCCGCACCGAACGCTGCGCCGATAGTATCTTTGACACTTCCGATAAAAAATAAATTAAAAATCCGGATTATACGCCCATTGTAAAAGCGCCTGGCGCTGGCGGGGGCGGCACTCGCTATGGCCCGGCGGGCAGTGTTTTTGCACTTGAGCCAGGTGGCGTCTAAATGCGCGCCAGCGTTTGATTTGCAGCGCGTCCACTTCGGGCAATCGGCGGCCCAGATAATAGCGGCAATACCATTGGAACCAGCCCCGCACGTCGGGCAGGATAATCCAGCCTTTTTCGCGCCACACCGAAAGAGGCTGGCGGGATTTGACTTTGAATTGATTTAAAGAGATGTCCGGCCCGCCGGGGGAAAGCTTGGCCTTGGCAAACCACTGCGCGGGAAATTCATCTTGGCAATCGGTCAAATAATGTCCCTCAAACACCCCGCGCGCCAGCATTTGCGCGGGGGTTAACTGCGGCGCAAAATCCGGCGCAAAGTTTTGCCCCGGCCGGCAGGTAAGGCGGTATTGGTAATTCTGTTGCATTTTGTCATTAACGCAGATGAGCCGCCCGGGAAGGAAGTCTTTTTCTTTTTGCATAGTATCTTTATAGCAAAACAGCGGCCGGAGCGGGTGGGAAATTTTGCAGTAGCAAACGCCCCGCTTAGCGGGCGGGGCATTTATATGGCACTTAAAAAAATGGGCCGCAAAAGCGTTTGTTTAGGGCCGCTTCTTTAAAAGCTCTTCCATCAGGCCGGCGGCAAAAGCCACTTTTTCGGCGCAGGGGCGGACTTTGTAGTATTGCGGGGTGCGTTTTTCCGGCTCCGGGTTTTGCGCGCCGGGCAGGCCCAACAGCTCACGGCAGATGATGGAGCCGTTTTCTTTTTTAAATTTTTCCGCCAACTCTTGAATAAGCGCATAGTGGGCGGTTTTGGCGGTGTGGTCGTTGGGGTCTGCCGGGCCGTATTTAAGCCCGGCCGCCATAAACAGGCCGCTTACCGCGCCGCATACTTCGCGCAGGCGGCCCATACCGCCGCCAAAGGAAGAGGCCAGGCGCAGGGCTTGCTCTTCATTTAAATTCAGTTCTTCTTTAAAGGCCAGCAGAACGGACTGGGCACAGTTATAACCGCTTTTAAATAAAGCGGCCGCTTGTTCTTTTTTATTCATAGCTGTATTATAGAAAATCCAGTATGTGTCCGTCCTCTTTTACCGCACAACCTAATATATTAAAATAGTAGAAAAGGAGAAAAATGATGAAACGCAACCTTACTTTTATTTCTATATTTCCCGCCCTGGTGCTCTTTGCCGCCGCTTGTGCCAAGGCGCCTGCCACGGATAATACAACTTCTGCTCCTGCCGGAAACGCAAAGGGTTTTTATGGAGTGTATGAGGGTGTTCTCCCCGCGGCCGATTGCCCGGGTATCCGTACGGAGCTGACTTTAAACGCAGACGGTACATTTTCCAAATTGTCCGAATATCTGGAGCGGGACAGCAAATATGTGGACGAAGGGACATTTGTGCTGGAGGAGGGCCTGCTGACCACGACGGATAAAACGGGCGAAGTGTTTTACTATCAGCTGCAAGAAGGTGCCTTGCAACAGCTGGATATGCAGGGCCAGCCTATTGAGGGGGAAATGGCGTCTTTTTATATTTTGAAGCAAAAATAACAATGCCCCGCTTATATAAGCTCCGCTTTGGCGGGGCTTTTTTATCTCAGGCAAAAGAGCTGACACACAAAAGGAAGTGCTAAAATAAAGCTATGAAAGCAATTATTGTAACTATTGGAGATGAAATCCTGTTGGGGCAGATTTTGGACACCAATTCCCGTTTTGCCGCCGCCGCTTTGGCGCAGCTGGGGATAGAAACGGTGCAAATGCTCTCAGTGGCGGATACGCCGCAGCAAATCCGCTGCGCCGCGGATACGGCTTTAAAACAGGCCGATATTGTGATTATGACCGGCGGCCTGGGCCCCACCAAAGACGATTTAACCAAAAAAACTTTAGCCGATTATTTCGGCACCCGCCTGGTGTTTAATGAGCAGGCTTACAAGTGGGTGGAAGAATTTGTTTCCCATTATCCCAAAGGGAGTATGAACCTCTATAACAAAAATCAGGCCCTGCTGCCGCAGGAATGCGTGCTGCTGCGCAACCGCAAAGGCACCGCCTGCGGTATGTGGTTTGAAAAGGACGGGCGGGTGCTGGTGTCTTTGCCGGGGGTGCCTTTTGAGGCAGAACATTTGCTTAAAGAGGAAGTAATCCCCCGGTTGGAAAAACGTTTGGCCGGGGATTTGCTGAGCTATAAAATGCTGACTGTATTTGATGTGCCGGAATCTGAGCTGGCTATGAGCCTGGCCAATTATGAAGAGAGCCTGCCGGCGGGGATAGGCCTGGCTTATTTGCCTTCGCCGGGGTTTGTGCGCCTGCGTTTAACAGCCAAAGGCAAAGCCAAAGAACAGCTGGCGCAGTATTGGACCCACTTAAAGCACGCTTTAATAGGCAAAAGATTTACCGAAAGCATGCATGGCGCACCGGAAGATGTATTTGCTGAAAAGATAGCCCGTCTGGGGGTAACGGTAGCCGCGGCGGAAAGCTGCACCGGGGGTAATATCGCCCATATGATTACGGCGGTGGCGGGGGCTTCGCGCTATTTTTTAGGTGGGGTGGTGTCTTATGCCAATGAAGTAAAAGTAAATGTGCTGGGGGTAAATGCGGAAGATTTGGAAAAGTACGGCGCGGTAAGTGAGCCGGTGGCTTTGCAAATGGCCCAGGGCGTGCGTAAATTGACGGGGGCGGATTTTGCAGTAGCGACCACCGGCGTGGCTGGACCGGACGGCGGCAGTGCTGAAAAGCCCGTCGGTACGGTGTGGATAGCGGTGGCCGGGCCGCAGGGCGCGGCGGCACAGCGGTTTCATTTTTCCGCCACGCGGGAGCGCAACATTGCCAAAGCTTCAGTAAAGGCGCTGGAGCTGTTGTTAGAAGCGGCAGAACAGAAAGGCCGCTAAAGAAGAATGTGTTTTGCAAAAACCGGCTAAAAAGTATCCGGCCCTTTTAGGGCCGGATTTGATTCACACAGGAAGAAGATACGCATAAAGATCTTCCAATAAATATAACACCCATCTTTGCGATTTTATTGCAAGAAGTAATTGGACACAAAAACAAACAAGCAGAAAGAGCCGATTATTTGATAAAATAAACATATAGATAATTTGGGATCGGTAGCTTAGCTGGTAGAGCGCCTGCTTTACACGCAGGAGGTCACAGGTTCGAGTCCTGTCCGGTCCACCATCTCTAGAGGCACCCCGCAAGGGGTGTCTTTTTTGTAGCTTTGTGTTAAAGCAAATGATTGGGAAGGGGTAGAATAGTTGCAGGAGCCGGAACAATACTGCTGTGAAAATTTGTATAGTAGGGATAATTGCTGGTGCGCCCGGCTATTTGGGGGAAAATATATGAACGATATCTTACAAAAACAACGTCGCTTTTTTGCCAGTGGGCAGACGCTGCCCGTAAAAACCCGGTTGGAATATTTAAAGAAATTAAGACAGGCCATTATCCAGCGCCAAGGTAACATTTGCCGGGCTCTGCAGCAAGACTTGGGCAAAAGTGAAATGGAAGCGTATATGTGCGAAGTGGGGCTGGCATTAGAGGAAATTGCATATTTTTTGAAAAACTTACATAAACTGGCCAAAGATAAAACTGTCCCCACTTCCCTTGCTAATTTCCCCGCCAAGAGCATTATTCGTCCCGTTCCCCGGGGCAATGTGCTGATAATCAGTCCGTGGAATTACCCGTTTTTGCTTTGTGTGGAGCCATTGATAGATGCCATAGCAGCGGGCAATACGGCGGTGCTGAAACCCAGTGCCTATGCTGCACACACCAGCGAGATTGTCCGGCAGATTATGGCGGCGGTTTTCCCGCCGGAGTATGTAAGCGTGGTGCGCGGCGGGCGAGCGGAAAACCAAGAGTTACTTTCACTGAAATTTGATTATATTTTTTTTACGGGCAGTGCTACCGTTGGCAAAGAAGTGCTGCGACAGGCGGCGGAAAATCTGACGCCGGTTTCTTTGGAACTGGGCGGCAAAAGCCCGTGTATTGTGGATGAGTCTGCTAATATTGCACTGGCGGCGCGGCGAATTGTATTTGGTAAATTTTTAAATTGTGGACAAACATGTGTGGCCCCGGATTACATTTTGTGTCCGGAGCATATTCAAAAAGAGCTGACGGAAGCCCTGAGTGCGGAAATTCGGCGCCAGTTTGGGCCGGATCCGCTGCATAATGAAGCGTATGGACGGATTATCAATGAAAAACATTTTGATCGGCTGGTGGGCCTGCTGAGCAAGCAGCAAGTGGTGTTTGGTGGAAGAAGCGATGCCGGCCTGTTAAAAATAGAACCTACGCTTTTGGGCGGTGTGTCATGGCAGGACAAAGTGATGAAAGAAGAAATTTTTGGCCCAGTGCTGCCTATAGTATCTTATACATCTCTGGAAGAAGAGCTAGAGCGGCTGGAAAGCTGCTCCCGTCCTTTGGCACTGTACATCTTTTCCAGCAATCAAAAGCGTATCAAGCAAATCACACACCGCTGCCGCTATGGCGGCGGTTGTATCAATGATGTTATTATGCATTTAACTACGCCCTATATGCCTTTTGGCGGCGTGGGGGAAAGCGGCATGGGGTGCTATCACGGGCAGTTTGGGTTTGACACCTTTTCCCACAAAAAAAGCATTTTGGAGCAGAAAACATGGCTGGATTTGCCCATGCGCTACCAGCCGTATGACCGCTGGAAAAAGCGTCTGCTCAGACTGTTCTTGCGCTAAATTTTCCAGCGCAAACGGACTCTTTATCCCAATAAATGTCCTGCGCAAAAGAAAAAGCCGCTCTTATTCTTCCACTTTGGGTGTGGTGCGGGCCCATTCTTCGGCTTCCGGCCCCCAGTTGTCTTTTACTTCCTGCGGCATTTTGTAGAGCAGAGAGGTGCATTTGGCACTGATGCTTCCATCTGGAAGCAGAATTTCTCCTTCCACTTGGGCGCGGCCGGCGCCGTTTTTAATTATGCGGCCTACGGCCTTGAGCGGCGTGTGGGTGGGGGTTACTTTCTTATAGACCACTTCCATTTTAAGCGTAACCATCAGGCGGTTGAAATCATTGGAGAGCAAAACGGCCCGGCCGGAAGTTTCATCTAAAATGGTAGCCACAATGCCGCCGTGCACCACGCCGGGGTAAGAGCAATAATCGTCCCCCAGTTCAAAAGAAGCTTCTACCTGATTTTCATCGTAATTGTTATACCATTCCAAATGCAGGCCTAAAGGGTTTTCCCGGCCGCAGGCAAAACATTTTAAAGAAGTGGGCTGACGCAATTTTTTCATACATCCTCCTTTTCTCTATTATACTTTTTGTTCGGCGGGGCCCGGCAAGTGCCGTTTTTGATACACTTTATATATGGCTGATATAGAAAAAGAGTTTAAATGGGACGCTGCCCCACGCGGCGCTTTTGCGCGTTTTGAAAGAGCTCTTAGTAATGCGGCAGAGCGGATTTGCGCCCCTGAAGATATTCGGATTACCGATAGATACCTGGATAACGCCAGGGGGGATTTTTCTGCGCGTAAAGTGGCGTTGCGCATTCGCTGCCAGAGAGGTAAATTTGAAGCCACACTTAAGACCCGCACCGCTTTGGTCAACGGCCTGGCCTGCCGTCGGGAATTGACCCAACCGCTGCCAAAAGCACGTTCTTTTGCCGCCGCATTAAAAGAGCTGGAAAAAATGACCGTGTGGGAAAATATGCCGCTGCAGTCTTTGCAGGTGCGTTTTGTGCTGCGCAACCGGCGGCGGATTTACCTTGTTTATGCCGGGCAGGCGGAATGTGAGGCGGCGCTGGACCGCTACACCGTATATGCGGCAGAAAAGAAGCGGGCGCGCCGGGAAATAGAGCTGGAGTTAAAGAAGGGGCCTGAAAAAGATTTTAATATTTTGGCGCAAAAGTTGCAGACAGCGTGCGGATTAAAACCGGCAGTCATATCTAAAGTGGCGGGAGCGGAAAAATTGTTGAAAGAAAAATAAAAATAAAAGTTAGTTAAGCTAAATTTAGAACGCGCAATTTGTGAGCGCGTTTTTATTTTTTTAAAATGTCAAGTGATTTGTCGTTTTTGTAAAAATTTTTCAACGGGGCTTCTTAAAAAGTTAGTCTGACGAAATAAAAAATGATTCTACGACGTGGAAAAAAGATTTTTTCTTCACTCTGAAGAGAAAATGGGGGGCTTGATTTTTTTGAAAAATTATTTTTAGACGGGAAAAATTTGATTTTTAAAAATTTTTGTGGTATTATTTTTATGAGGTTAAAACTAATTATCTTAGGAGAATAAAATGGCCGTTAAGAAAACCGTAAAAAAAGCCGCCGCTAAAAAACCGGCGAAAAAAGTAGCTGTTAAGAAAGCTGCTGTAAAGAAACCGGCGAAGAAAGCTTGCGCTAAGAAAGCCTGCAAGAAAACTTGCGCCAAAAAAGCCACCAAAAAAGTGGCCGTAAAGAAAGCCGCCGCCAAAAAACCGGCGAAAAAAGTAGCAAAGAAAAAATAATTTAGTAGCACCAAAAGCCGCCCTTGCTTGCAAGGGCGGCTTTTTTATTTTCCTATAGTGAATGTTTGTTGCTTAAGGTAATGGCAGTATCTTTTACATACAATGTAGATGCAATAGAATGAAAATGGCAACAAACAAAACGCTCGCTCTGCTCAGTCCGAAAAGTGAAAGAGGTTAGAGCGGTTGTTTGAAATCTTCTCCGATAATCAGGCGCACATCACAAATAGCAGCCCCTTGTTTTTCAGATTCAATTTCTACATTAATCCCGATAGCGGTGCTTAATTGTTTAATTTGGTCCAACCGTCCGGTATAGTTGACGATACGGGTTTTTGGCTGAGCCGGGCCAGGGTAATTGTCATACTGCAGCACATCTACTTGCAATAATCCTTTTTGGCTTTGGTTGCGCAAGAATTGAGTCAATTCCAAGGCGGCTCCTTTCTTGCCCCCGCCGTTTAAAATCTCCACCAGCAGCGGCCGGTCGTCCACCGCCAGCGGTGCGCGGTCTTCTACCGGGGCGGCAATATGGTCTTTGGGGACTTTGCCGGAGGATGACTTTTTAGCCGTTGTTTTTTCTCCGGCGGTACGCACGGTGAAATCCGCTATTTCCATTTGGCTTAAATCCATACCGTAAAGTACAAATTCTGCCAAATTAATATTGGTGCGCTTATCGTGATATGCGGCAATATATTTCCAAATGGCGTTGAGGGCTAACAGGGGATTATAGCGCCAGGAAGAAATGGTCTGTTTAAAATTTTCCCAAAAATCGTTGCGCTTAAGTGTCCGGGGCAGATAAAAAAGGACGTGGTCCGTTTCCAAACCAGAGACACGAAAAAGATTCTGTGCATTTTCCAGGGGGTCTTGGGGAATTTTACGGCGGTTGACCGTAGTCAGTACAGTTTGCTCAGAGGATGGATTGTAAGAAAAAAGCATAGCCGGTTGGGTCAGCACCGCTACATAGAGGGTTTGGTCGGCACGTTGGGCCAAAGCATAGGCTGTGGGGGAGGAAAATTGAACATAAGCCGCCCAGCCCGTGACTGCCAATAAGACAACAAGCAGGACTTTTTCTATTAAGCCGCGCATTTTACCAGATGATTCCATAATTCAATCCCCACGGGGCAAAGCCATTTTTGGCTGTCTATGGTGAACCAAAGTTTGCGGTTGGCTGCGTAAAGCAACGCTTTTTCTAAATCTTGCACCGCCAACGTGCGGATAACAAAGGCGTCTTTATATTTACGGTCTTTAGAAGAAATATCCGCCACAAACAAAATTTTGCTCAATGTGCTCATATGCAGGCTGCCCAGCGTATGTTCGGCAATAGCGTTTAAAACCTCTTTATCTTTTATGCCAAATTGATGTTTGGCAAGCCAAGCGGATACATAGGAGTGAAGCAAAGAAGGCTCAAAGCGGCAAATGTCCTCAAAAAAAGGAACTTTAATAGTGTGTTCTTTACAAAAGGCAATAAGCTCCGCACCGGAAAAACCTTTTCCAGCGTCGTGCAGAATACCGGCTTGTACGGCTTGTTCTGCCGGAACCTCATAGATGTCACTTAACAGCGAACATTGTTCTGCCACTTTGACGGAATGCAAATAGCGGTTTGGCTTTAAATGGGCTTTCAGCCAACGGTGCACGTGTAAGCCGTATAAATCATTTTTTAGAATAACCCGGCCCACCGCTTCCGGCACTTTGTCTTGCGGAATGGTGCCGCTGGCTAAGATGTGGGCGCGTACACGCGTGGAAGACATTTTGGGAAAGACACCCGGCAAAAAAATATGTCTAAAATCGGCTTTATGCTCAGGAAACCCCTTGCGTTTGCCAGCGACCACCGTAGCGTTTTTAAAGATATACTCCGGGTTTTTCCACGCGTGTAGGTCATTTAGGCAATCCGTACCGACCAATAAATAGATTTCCGGGTTTTCGTAGCGTTGGCAGAGGTATTGTACTAGCTGGTAAGAATAGGTCTTGCCGCCGCGTTTGAGCTCATAATCGTCAAAAATAATATTTTTTCCCAAAGGAGCAAAGGCCGCTTTAGCCATTTGCATACGCAATTTAAAGGGAGTGGGGGATTTGGCTTTAAAGGGGGAATGATACGCCGGCACGACGTGTGCCACCTCCGGCCGGATAATTTGCAAGGCCTTTTTGAGCATAGCAACGTGTCCTTTATGCACGGGGTCAAAGCTGCCCCCAAAAACAAGTACTTTCATAGTGTTTATTATAACAGTTTTTATCCCTGCAGCTAGTTTTAACCTTTCATCCGTATGCGGGAGAGAAATAAAGCAGCCATTCCCAATATCAGCACGGCGATAAAATACACGGTAGCGGCGGCAATAATACTGATTTTCGTTACGGCAAAAGCCAAGATATTAAAAAATATACCCGCTACGGTAAATAAAAGCAGCGTTTCATTTTTGGATAGGCCCACTTTCATTAACCGCAGGGCGGCGTGGTCATTACTGCCGCAAAGGGGATTTTTGCCTTTACACAGGCGCATCAAGCATACAAAGCCGGTGTCAAAAAGCGGTACGGCTAAAATGAGCAGCGGAGCCAAAAAGCCCAAGTTGGAGTGTTGGCTGTATCCCATTCCCATAGACAGCGCGGCAATAATAAAGCCCAGCAGGGTGCTGCCGCTGTCTCCCAAGAACGTTTTGATGCGGTTGCTGTGGTTATAGGGCCAAAAACCCACACAGGCTCCCAATAAGGCGCAGGCTCCAAAGTTGACATAGATAAATTCAGAAGGCAAGGCTATGAGAGCTAAACCCAAAGCGCACACCGTAGTTTGACTGACGCATAACCCATCTGAGATGTCTAGTAAGTTAAAGGCATTGGTAATGCCGATAACCCATAATAAAGTAAGCAAATAAGACAACAGAGCGCAGTCAAACAAAGTAATATGAATGCCGTAATAAATTAATACCAACCCGGCCGCCGCCTGCCCCAAGAGGCGTGTGGTAATAGTTAAGCCGCGTGGCTTTTTAAAATCATCAGCCAGCCCCAACAGAAAAATAATCAGGCCTCCCCACAAAATGCCGCGCAGAGCGTGCAATGTGCCGGAAGGAAAAGCTGTCGTCAAACGGATGAAGAGCAAACTGGCGGCTAAACCTAAGAAAATAGCACTGCCTCCTACCACCGGTATAGGAGCGGCGTGTTTTTTGAGTCCGCCGGGTTTGTCGGTCAGGTATGGGCCGGCATAGCGGCGTAAAAACGGCAAAGCCAACGCCGTTACCATAGAGGCAATTAATGCAGAAAGAAGGTAAAGATACAAGCTGTCCATATAATTATCATATAATAATTAATAGCTTTTCGTCAGCGGCTAGGGAAAGGAAAAATAATGAAAAAATTAAGTGTTTTAGTAATGGGATTATATCTGTTAGGGGGCTGTACTTGGCTGGGGTTGAAAACCTCTTGCGATGGGCGCGAATGGTCTAGACCTTCTTTCTTTGACCAGGGGCAGTATTTAGCCGCTTTTAAAACGGTTTTACAGGCGCGTTCTGAGGTGTTGGAAGGCATTTTACAAATTAAACAAACCGCCCCCGATACCTATGATGCCGTTTTGTTTGCCGCGGCCGGCGGATATAAATTAATGCAGGCGCAGGTAACCCCGCGGGGGGCGGAGTTTTTCTTTTTGGCAGTAGGGGCGGACCAGGCGCTGGTGCGTGAAAAGGCCGCCAGCTTTTTAACGTTGCTTTTATTTCCTCCGTCTGATTATCAAACCTGCCGGGAAAAAGAAGCCACGCGTATAGTAACTTATGGCCCCAGTCTGGCGGCGCATTATATGTATTTGCCCAACCAACGCTATCCGGCTTCTGCCAGTATCCGTAAAACTTTTGGCACGGTGCATATGTCTTTTGAGGAGTACCGCCCTTATGGACAGGCAATGATTCCGCACAAAATAAGCTATGAGGACGGCACATTACAGGCAGATTTGCTTTTGATTGCTTTAAAAACAGAATAAGAGAAGCCGCTTTTGTTGTTTTTCCGAACTCTTTCTTGTGGCGCTTTTGTCCAAGAGCGCATAATAAATTTTGCTTCTTCTGTATGGGGTAATAAACAGGGTGCTACTAAAGTGCAAGAGGATATTTTCATTGGGGCCCCCACAAAATGCCGCCGCTATGCTGTAAAAATGGTCAGAAAGGAAAAAGTCGTACACAAACTGCAAAGGCCCAATGCTAAGCAGTAAAATAAAACGACACTCGCGCCTACTGGGCCTATGCTTAGGGGGGATTTTCCTAGTTGCTCTTGACCAGAAAAGAGTCAATAAAAATATTTTCCTTAGTAATGGCCGCGAAAGCGCCCTTTTTTTTATAGAGAAAATAAAGGCCGCTAATTAATAGGCCGGCGGATTGTAAAAGCCTTGCGCTGTTTTTTTTTTTTGATAGATTTTGTTTATGAACAAAATCTATCAAAAAAACATTCTCCCCGCCCGAAACCTTTCTGGAGGCATTTTAAGGCGGCTTTTGGGCAGGCCTTGGGCTGCCAAAAACCATTTCTGGCCAGTTGTTTGCGGCGGCTTTACACTTATAGAGCTGTTGGTGGTGGTGCTGATTATAGGTGTTTTGGCGTCGGTAGCCTATCCACAGTATAAAAGGGCTGTTGTAAAGAGCCGTTATACACAGATTCAAATTTTTACCAATACTTTGTATAACGCATTAGAACGGTATTATATGGCCAATGGTACCTATCCGCCGGATTTAAGTTCGCTGGATATAGAATTTTCCGGAGGCATACAAACTTCAGAATCTAGAATTTACTTTGGGAAGTATGGCTGTACTTATCATTTTAATACAGAAAGTGCTACGAATTCTATTCAATGCGATATTTCAAGCCCTTTCTTTATCGGAATGCGTATTTTTTTGACGGAGGGGAGAAGCGTGAAAAGATATTGTATCGCCTTGAACACATCAAAAGAAGGAGAAGATTTTTGTACGTCTATGGGCGGTATAAATCCGTTTGACAGCGGCGGAGGACAAGTGCACTATTTGTTGCCATAAATATTGTCGGATAAAAATCCTGCCTCGCATATAGTGCAGGATTTTTTATATGCTGTTATCCTTGGGTATTGTCAAAGGGCTTTTTATTAATAAAGCGTTCCGAATGATCGGTTACTTTATCTAGTTCTGCTTTTAGCTCGGCCGCTACGGCGTCCATATCACTTTCTTCCGTTACGTGAATGGCTTTCCCATAGGTCAGGGCGGTGCTGCCAAAAGGAAGCGGCACTCTCATTTTATCCCAAGAGCCTACTTTAAATTTATGGCTCAGCGCTGTACCTACTGGAATAATGGGAAGGCCCGTTTTTTTAGCTAAGAACAAAATACCCTGTTGCACCTGGTAAATGGGGCCGCGGGGGCCGTCGGGCGTAAGCATTGGGTGGTAGCCCGCCTCGGCAATATTCATCAGCTTAATCAAAGCGCGCGCACCGCCGCGGGTGGTGCTGCCGCGCACGGCTTTCATACCAAATTTAGGCAGTACGCGGGCGATATATTCTCCATCGTCGCTTAAGCTGATAAGGGAACATATTTTTTGCCCACGGTAGGGATAGAGCAAAAAGAGTTGTTGGTTGTGCCAAATGGCGTAAATAAAATTTTTGCCCTCTTTTTCCATTTGGAGAAATTCTTCCGTTTTAAACCAATAGATGCGCGTCGTCCACCCCAAAAACAGGGTGTACCAGTAAATAGCAGTAGAACCCAGAACGTGTTTCCACGAAACTTTTTTCTTTTCCAGAGAAGTTGGTTTGGGCATTATTTTTTTCCTTTGCGTTTTTTCTTCTGCCAGGGGATAATGAATACAGTGCTTGCCAGCGGCTGGAGAACAGCCCCGTCCAGCGATACTTCTATTTTTTCTGAGTGGATGCGCTCTAAGAGCTGGGGCAAAATTTTAGCGGCGGTCTGCTCATCGGTGCGGGGGGCCTCTTTAAACAGTTTTGGCTCCGGCGCAAGGCCCATCTTGGGTACATAGACAAACTGCGGCTCCAGCGCTTCATATTCTTCTTTTTCTGCCTGTTCTTTCACTAAATCTGTCACAAACAAAACGGCGGTGCGCAAAAATTCAAATAAAACAGTATAAGCCACAAGTTGTTTAGTGCCTTCTAAAGCTTGGGCAAATTGGGCGGCCTGGGCGCCTAAGGTAACGGCACACGCGCTGAACATTCCTTCGGCAGCAATGGTTTCATTTCCTAAGTTCCAAAGGGCATTTTCATTTAACTCATAGACGGTGCCCGGGTCCAGCTGGGCGGCCAGCTCCAGCACAAAGCGCGCCAGTTCCAATTCGCCGTTTAATCCGGCGGCAGGCAAATCCAACCCCAAGCGCAATATTTTGCGGGTGATTTCTTTTTGGCGGGTGCTGATTTTAAAGCGTTTGATTTTTCTCATACCGTTATTAAAGTAACTTTTTTTATCAACCCTTGGCTAGAAAAAGACTCATAAAAAAAGCTGCTTTGTTAGGATAAATGGGCTCAGCCTAAAAAACCGGGCGCGGGTTAGCGCGCCCGGTTTTATGAAACTTATCTTCTGTTTCTGCGGCTTTTGCGTACGGATTTTTTGGACGGACCTGCCACTTGGGCCGGGGCCGGGAGCTCTTCTTTTTGCACTTTGGGGGCTGCTGCCGCTTTGCGGGCGGGAGCCGCCGGAGCCGTTTCTCTGCTTTCGCCGCCGTGCGTCCATACATACACCATCGGGGTGGTTAGTGCAACCGTGGTGTAAAAACCACAGATACAACCCACCAACATAGCAAAGGAGAAGGAATTGAGGGCTTCTCCGCCAAAGAAATACAGAATAAACAGCGAGCCCACCACAGTAATAGACGTGATTACCGTACGGGAGAGGGTTTCGTTGATGGAGAGGTTAATGAGCTCTCCCAGCGAAGCCCGCGGGTGCAGGCGCATATTTTCGCGGATGCGGTCAAAAATAACGATGGTGTCGTTAATAGAGAAACCGGCTACCGTTAAGAAGGCCGCCACCACTACCAGGTCAATTTCGCGCTGCGTAATGGCAAATGCCACCGCCATTACAAACAAGTCGTGGAACAAAGCGATAACGCCCGAGGTGCCCCACAGAATGTTGCTGAAGCGAAACGCCACATAGATGATGATGAACACCAAAGACAGAATAATCGCCCACACGGCGCGTTCCGTCATATCCTGGCCTACGGAAGGCCCTACGAAGTTGGTCTGCTGCACCACATAGGGCACGTTGAGCGTGTCTAACGCTTTTTCTACGCGTGCCTGCACTTCGTCAATATTGCCTTCGGTGCCTTTTTCGCGCACGGCGTAGGTGTTGTCGCCGTAAGACTGCAGTTCCGATTCACTGCCCGTTTGGGTCAGTGCCTCACGCACTTTAGCCATATCTACGGTTTGTTCAAATTTTACCTGCACCATCGTGCCTCCGGTAAAATCCACCCCCATATTCAGCCCTTTGGTGGCAAATAAGTAAATACCTACCACAAAGATAAGCGCCGAAATGGTGAAATATACTTTCCTGTATTTAAGGAAATCAATGTTGGTTTTCGGGAAAAAGGTCATCATAAGCTGATCTCCTTGGGGTTAGACGTAAGAATCATCTCATACATAGCGCGCGTGACAAACACGGCCGTGAACAAGCTGACGGTCAAACCAATAATAAGCGTAACGGCAAAGCCTTTGACCGGGCCTGTGCCAAACTGCAGCAGACAGCAACCCACAATAATAGTCGTGATGTTGGAGTCAAAAATGGCAGACCAGGCTTTGTCATACCCAAGTTGGATAATGGTGGGTATGGGCTTGCCCAAGAGTTTTTCTTCTCTCATACGTTCAATAATCAGTACGTTGGCGTCAATGGCCATAGCCAAAGACAAGATGATACCGGCAATGCCGGGCACCGTCAACGTAGCGGAGAAATAGCTCATAACCGCCATCAAAAGGACCAGGTTTAATACCAGCGCCGTATCGGCGATAAAGCCGGCCCATTTGTAGTAGATAATCATAAACAGCAAGATAGCCAGCAGCGCATATAAAGAGGCGCCTAAACCGGATTTGATGGAGTCTTCACCCAGTGTGGGCCCGATGGTGCGTTTTTCAATAATGCGCACCGGGGCGGGCAGGGCGCCGGCTTTAAGCACAATAGTCAGTTGGCGTGCTTCTTCCAGCGTGAACGTGCCGGAAATGCGGCCTTCTTTGGTGATGCGGCTTTGCACTACCGGGGCGGACTGAATGGTGTTGTCCAGCACGATAGCCAGCTGTTTGCCGATGTTGGAGCCGGTCAGCTGTCCGAACTTTTTGGCCCCTTCGGCATTAAAAGAGAAAGCCACTTCGGGGTAGCCGTTTTCGCCGTACATGGTCAGGTGGGCGTCGTCCAAATCGGCCCCGGTGACTTTGGCTACTTTATCTACCACATTGTAGCCGCCGTCTTTGGTGCGGAAAATGGTGTACCCTTCCGGCAAAAGTTTGGCAATTTCGGGTTTTAATGCGCCGTCTTGGTCGTAAGGCTCATCCATGCTTTCCAGCTTGGCGATGGCCTTCTCTGCGGCGGTGGTATCGTTTTTGACGATGTGGAATTCCAACATAGCCGTCTTGCCGATTAATGCTTCCGCCGCGGCCGGGTTGGCCACGCCGGGCAGCTGCACCAAAATCCACTTTTCGCCTTGGCGGGTAATGGACGTTTCACCCACGCCGTATTGGTCAATGCGGTTGCGGATGATTTCAATGGCGCGCGCCATCGCTTCGTTGAGCGGTTCGCGGTCGCTGAGTTTGCTCACATCAAGCTCTAAAAGCAGGCTGCTGCCGCCGCGCAAATCCAACCCCAGGTTGAGAATGCGCTGCGGGCGTTCGCCCAGAGCTTCCAGCTTTTCGCGTTCGGCATTCGGTTTGGAATACCAGCGGTAGTTGGGATAAATTAAGGCCAGCGATCCCAACAAAATAACAATGATGACAATCCATTTAATGGCCAGCGATTTGGACATTATTTGGCTCCTCCTTGATTAGCAGGCGTTGCATTGGTCAGGAACCCTACAATGCCCGATTTTAAAACGGTTAGTTTGACATTTTCGGCCACTTTGACTTCTACGGCGTTGTCTTTAAACCCCACCACCGTACCGACGACGCCGCCCGGCAGAACGATTTCGTCTCCTTTTTGCAAAGCGTCCACTTTGGCCTGTCTTTCAATCTCGCGTTTTTTCTGCCCGCGGCCGGACCAGAAAATCATGACCATAATGATAATAATCATGAGCATAAAAAACAGGTTGCCGCTGCCGGCTTGTGCTGTGTTCATACTGCCTCCATCATAGTAAAAGTAAATATACGGATACCTAAAGATTCTAGCATATTTGGATATGGAACAAAGAGAGAGTGTTAAAAATGAGAAAATAATGTACTATGAGAAAACTCTTATAAATAGTTTTTGTTTGGGGGAGGGAAAATGAAAGGGGAACAAAGAATGTCTGAAAAAGGTTTTATTAAACGGTTTGCTGGTGGTTTTACCTTGATAGAGCTCTTGGTAGTGGTGCTAATTATTGGCATTTTATCAGCCATCGCTTTGCCGCAATATCCAAAAACGGTGCGGCGGGCCAAAATGCCGGAGGGCGTCATTCAGTTGCGCAATGCGGCCAGAATGCTGGATGTGTGTCGTTTGGCTACCGGGCAGACCTGTTTGTTGGAGGATGCGGGAGTGGAATTCCCGGGCACTTTTGATGAAAACTGTGGTGCCGGTTATAAAGGCGGGTGTTGGTACACGAACTCTTGGATTTATGAGCCGGACGGCGAAGCGTATTTGAATGAAGGTTATAACTTAGATGACTTTGATTTTTTTAATTCTCCGGTTTCGCTTCTTTTGCGTGACATTGATAATAAAACGGAGTTGTGGTGCTGCGGAGATGAGTCTTTGTGCCGTTCCTAAGGATTTACGGAACAGGCCGGTTTGGCTACCTGTTTAAAATAAAATAGCGTTTTTGTTTTGGTGTGGGCTCCTGGCTTAAGATGGGAGCCCCTTTTTATGTTGCTTTTTAGATGGAAAAAGAAAGGCTTGCCGGACAGCAAGTGAAAAGTAAAAGCACAAACGGCAAATCCCATACGCTAAAAAGGTTGAAAATTTTCTTAGAGGATTTATCTTGTTGGAAAGCTCTCTATAGAAAAGCCGCGCGGGAAATGTTTTGGCAGACGGAATGTAAAACAATTTCTACAAGGGATTTTATAGGTGGTTTTCTCTTTTTTGTGGTCTGCCCCGAATCGGTCTATAACGCAAAGGCCGCTTTGATGTGGAATGCCGGACGGAAGAAATTTGTTTGTCTGACAAAACTGCTTGAAGTGGGAACTGCTGTGGCAAAAGTAGATAACAACGGCACCTCTGCAATGCAATTTGCCGAGGATGAGCAGATAGCAGAAATGCTTCAAGAATATACCGCCTCTAAAAGCTGAAGCCGCCGTTGGCTTTAGTGGATTTTACAAAACCCCGCTTTTAAAGCGGGGTTTTGCATAGCTCAGAACAATACTCTTACGCTATATCAGAAGGAAACGCACCTGTAAGAAAAGGGATATGGGGTTTTTAAAAGGGCTTGCATTGTTTTTTTTTTTTGATACATTTTGCCTATGTGCAAAATGTATCAAAAAATCATTCCGTTTGCCAAAAACCTCTTAGGCGGCATTTTAACGCGTTTTTTTGGCAGGTCTTTAGTGGCTAAAAGCCATTGCTGTCCGGTTGTTTGCGGCGGCTTTACGCTTATAGAGCTGTTGGTGGTGGTGCTTATTATGGGTATTTTGGCAGCGCTGGCGATACCCAAATACCAAATAGCGGTGGAGAAAAGCCGCGCAGCAGAAGCGTTAACGGTTATGGCTGCTATTGTACAAGCTGAAGAAGTGTATTATATGGAGAATGCCTCTTATACTGCAGATTTTTCTGAGTTAAGTATATCTAATCCTGTGCAAAGTACATACTGGGTATATGGTTGGGCGGGACAGTCGGTTCAAGCATCGCCGAAAAAAGGACGGGATAAAGAGCGTTATTTTTTGGTTTATCGTGTTTCACGTTTGGTGGCTAGCGGGTCTGCTCGCATTGCCTGTGGTACTGAGGATACTGCTTCTTTGGAATATACGGAACGTTTATGCAAAGCGCTGGGAGCAAAAGAAAAGGAAAATGAGAGGCGATGGATTTTATCAAAATAAAATAGGCAGAGCAGAACATTTATCAAAACGCCGCGTTTTCCGCGGCGTTTTGCGCTCTATAAAGCTTCCAGTTGAAGAAAAAAGAGGGAGCGGGGCCGGCCCCGTATGAGGCGCGGGTATAAGACATTATTTATCCGTCCAAAAAGTGCGCACCAAATCTAACACGGGCCGGTCGGCCGGTTGGGTGGAGTTGAGCGGTATAAACTGTCGGTTTTGGGCGGTATGGACTACCACATAATCTTCTTTGACGTCAAAAATACTTCTCTGCTCTTCCAAATCAAACAGGCTATGGCCAAAAAAACCTTTGGGCTGCGGCAGGTTGAGCAAATCCATCACGGTGGGGGCAATGTCTAACTGGCTGACTAGTTCGTCCTGCGCCAGCGGCTTGCCCAGCGGGGTGCGGGTAATAATGGCAAAAGGAATGCGGTCAAACACCGGTTGATAGGGTTTAAAAAGGGCGTTGGTGGGCGTGTTGGAGAAGGACGGGTGGTCCCCGGTGACCAGCACCAGCGTATCTTGGTCCAGCAGGCCTTTTTGGTCCAACGCTTGCAGGAAATAGCGCAAGTCCTGCCCGGCGCGCGCGTAGGCGCGGGGCATAGTGGGCACATCGTAAAAATCGGCGTCAATTTCCTGGTATGCGTGGTCCAAATAGTCCAGCCGGCCCAGCGGCACGTGCGTATCTACCGTCAGCAGCGTAATAAAAGTTTTTTCATCTTGGTGCTCTTGTAGGTATTGGACGGTATATTCAAAAAGCTTGCGGTCCGTCAGACCCCACCAGTCAATATAGGGCGCGTAATCGGGCAAATCGGAGAAAAAACTGCTTCCGCGCACCATGTCAAAGCCCGCTTGGTGGAAAAGCAGGTTTTCGTCCATATAATTTTCGTTGGCGCCGCGCAGAAAAGCGGTGTGAAAGCCGTGTCTCTTGAGCTCTTTGACAAAAGAAAGGGGGTAGCCGTTTTCATAATTTAATTTGGCGTTGGGGTGGGAGGAAAAAATAACCGTCAGCCCATAAAGCGTAGAAAGCGTGACTGAATGCAGCGTGTCAGAAGGATATTTTTCAAAAATTTGGTCATAGGTTTGGCTGGCGGCGGGGGGAATAAGCGGGTTAAAGCGGTGCATATATTTGGCAGAGAGGGACTCTGTGGCAATTAAAATGACGCGTTTATAGTCTTTACCAATGCCGCTGTTGCGGGCGGTAAAGACATTGTATTTTTGTGCGGTGTCTGCAACCGGGGCGGGCAAGGTGTCCGTAACTAGGGCTTGCTGAGGCCGGGCCAAGAGCGCACGCAGTGTATAAACGGGGGAGGGGGGCATCATATAGGTTGTTAAAAAGTCATACGGTTTGGGCAAAAGCGTGAGTGGGTTGAGCCAGCTGAGGAACAACAAGACGATGGCAAAAATGCCCAACTGTTGGGCGGCGGTTTTGCGCGCGGGCGGCACAAAAAAGCGGCGTACGGAAAAAATACAAAAGAGTAAAAACAGTAGCAGGTAAGAGAGCACGCGCCAGTCAGTCAAGAAAGCATAGTCTCCGCCTTCCATAGTTTCTAAGTATTTGGCGCCAAAGCGTTCTTTAAAATACCACAACAGCACCAAATCCGCCGTACAGGCCAAATAATAAACATAAAGAAACAGCGCCAGCACCCATTTGTTTTTTATGCCTATTAGGTTCAGCAGGGCCAAACACGCCCCTAAAAAACAAAATTCCACCAACAGGCGCATAGCCATAGCCGTCGCCCATGCCCCCGGGGCCGCTACTTCCAGCTGGTGCAGCCCAAATGCCGTCAAAGCCAGCGCCGGCAGAGAAGCCAGTAAAAGCAGTTTGTAATTGGTCTTGCATGTATGGTATAAATCGCGTAGAAAATTCATCTTGGGTGCCCGGCAGGCATAGCCTGTAATTTGATATACTTATTATATAAATTTAAGCGGTATTCCCGCTGAAGGATACTTATGGAAAATACAGAACTTCAAACCAAGCGGCACTCTTGCGCCCATATTATGGCCGCCGCCGTACAGCAGCTGTTTCCGGGCACCAAGCTCGGCATCGGCCCCGCCGTGGATAACGGCTTTTATTACGATTTTGACTGCCCCCGCGCGTTCACGCCGGAAGATTTAAAGACGATTGAAACTAAAATGAAAGAGCTCATCAAAGCCCGCATTCCCTTTGAATGCAAGCAGATGAGCAAAGCAGAAGCCAAGGCCTTGTTTGAAAAACGCGGCGAAACCTATAAGCTGGAGCTGTTGGAAGATTTAAACGACGGGGAAATCACCATCTATACCACCGGGGATTTTGTGGATTTGTGCCGCGGCCCGCACGTGGAACACACGGGCAAAATTAACAATTTTAAACTCTCCGCCATTGCCGGCGCGTATTGGCGCGGGGACGAAAAACGCCCGATGCTGCAGCGCATTTACGGCCTGAGTTTTAATGACAAAGACGAACTTAACGCCTATGTCAAACAGCAGGAAGAAGCCGCCAAGCGCGACCACCGCAAACTGGGCCCGGAGCTGGACCTGTTCAGCATTAACGACAATGTCGGCCCCGGTCTTATTTTGACCCACCCGAAAGGCGGTATGCTGCGCAAAGTGCTGGAAGACTGGATTAAGAATGAAAATATCCAGCGCGGCTATGATATGGTCTATAGTCCGCATATTGCGCGCCTGCATTTGTTTGAAATCAGCGGGCACGCCGGGTTTTACTCTGAGAGTATGTTCCACCCGATGGAAGTGGACGGCGACAAATACCAAATTAAACCGATGAACTGCCCCTTCCACGTAGAAATTTATAAATCCGGCTTGCGCAGCTACCGCGATTTGCCGCTGCGCTACTCTGAGCTGGGCACCGTCTATCGCTATGAGCGCTCCGGCGCTTTGCACGGGCTGTTGCGCGTGCGCGGCTTTACGCAGGACGATGCACACATCTTCTGCACGCCCGAACAGGTGGAAGACGAAGTAAAACAGTGCTTTGATTTTGCTATGCATATTTTCAAAACATTTGGTTTTGAAAAATACGCGGTGGAACTTTCCACGCGCGACCCGCAGCACCCCGAACATTTTACCGGTAAGGTGGAGGACTGGGACCGGGCCGAAAACGCCCTGCGCCACGTGCTGGACAGCAATAATATCCCCTACACCACCCACGCCGGGGAAGCCGCTTTCTACGGGCCGAAAATTGACATTAAAGTAATGGACGCCATTGGCCGCCTGTGGCAGCTGTCCACCATTCAGTTTGACTTTAACCTGCCGGAGCGCTTTGACCTGGAATATGTGGCCCCCGAAGGGCGCAAACGCCCCATTATGGTGCACCGGGCTATGTTTGGCAGCATTGAGCGCTTTTTGGGCGTGATTATTGAGCACTATGCCGGGTGGTTCCCGCTGTGGCTGGCTCCGGTACAGGCCAAAATCCTGACGCTGACGGACGACCAAATCCCATACGCCAAAGAAGTGGCCGCACAAATGCGCGCCGCCGGCTTGCGCCCGCAGTTGGATATTCGCCCGGAAAAGCTGGGCCTGAAAATCCGCGAGGCGCACATGCAGCGCGTGCCTTATACGCTGGTCATCGGCGCTAAAGAAGCGCAGGATAAAACCATTACCGTGCGCCTGCGCGACGGCAAGAATTTAAACGGCCTGCCGCTGGCGGACGTGATATCCAAAATGAAAGAAGAGGCGGAAAGCCGCAGTTTGACAAATCTGCTGAAATAGCTTTTGCCAAGACCTAAAAAACCCCGCCTTTGTGCGGGGTTTTTATTTTCTCGGTGTTATAAATACAAAGGGCAGACCTGTCTTGGGGCCGCAGAAGAGAAATGCCCCAGTGTAACTGCTTAAGGATGTAATATGTAAGCAGCATTCTCTGTGCCAGGCAGTTTTTGGGGATTGCCTTTGTGGAATTTACAAAGGCTTTTTGAGGCCTGGTGTTTGCAAAATTGCTTTTTCCCATAGAATGGAAATTTCGTTTTGGATAATAGGAAGCTGAAAGCGTTTGGGAGGATAGTTTGTCAACAGGAAATTTTCCCAAATGGCGGCATCTTTTATATACTCTTTGGGCAGTCTAAAAGCGAATCCTCCCCAGCTGGGCTTCTTCAGCTGGTGCCGTTGGTAAAACAACTCAGCATATTCATCCAAAATCTGCTTCATCTGCGTACACTCTTTTTCATTGCCGCCCTGGCAAGAGTATTGGTTTTGCGGGCGTCTGTAGAAATAATATTGCGTTGGCTGATTGCGTCTATAAACAAACATAGAAGCACTTGCCGGTACCGCAGAGCCATTTAATACAAAGTCATATACAAAATTATACCCGTTGTTTAAATAAGCAAACAGATAAACCAGTTGGTTGTTTTGATCCGTTATATAGGCATAAACGGGTATGCCCGGGTTTTGGTTGTCCTGGCGAATGGCTAATATCATATTTCCGGCAGGGAGAGATAAATAAGTTGTAAAAGAATCCGCCCCTGGCTTTTCATAACTATCCACTAAATTGTTTGTGCGGAAATCTCTTATTTGAAAAGAGTTTGTTGTGTCGGGTTTAAACACAAAGGGCTGGGGGCAATAAAATCACAATCCGCGGCCGGCTGCATCGGCTGTTGCAGCAACTGAGGATTGCTGGGGGTAATGCGAATGACGCTTTGCGGGTTGCCGTCTTTACAGAAAGTATAAACGGTACGGCTGCCCTGATAATCTATGTAAGTGGGCCTTCTGTTTAATTGTTTGCCATTATGGAATTTTCTTGAGGCGGTGCAAAAAGAGGTAAAGGACACTTCGCCAATATCTTGTTGGTTTTGTTGAGCAGAAAGATACAAAGCATTCACAACAGCGTCTGCATCATCACAGGTTAAGTTGTCTTCTAAGTTCATAATAGAGATTTGCTCTCCGCTGCCAAACATTATATCTTGGGGTTGAAATTGCCCCGGATATAAATCCGACATACGCAAAGCGTGCCCTACCTCGTGCAACAAGGTGGCTTTGTTTGGTATATCCTCAGAGTCCACTAATGTATAAATGCTCATAGAGGTTGGATTAAAGCAACCCATTGCTCCTCTAGGACAGTAAGTCCGGGTGTCTGAATTGTTGAAATAGAAGGTAATGTCCGGATTTTCTGTAGTTTGTATATAATTGTGTTCGTCCGCTCCAAAACGGATAAAGTCCAGCAGTGGGGCCAAATCTTGTTTTTTTGTTCATTTAAGTAAGAGAGTACATTTTCAAACCAGGCGGAAAAAACTTTCACTATATACTGTGCAGAATCCGGGCCGGAATTTACCGTCTGAAAGTGTATGGGCTGTTTTTTTACAATAAGGTCAGAAATATAGGGCTTGCGGAAGACGCTGGTATCAATAATATGCGGTTCCGCGGCCAGATAAATAGGCGTTAATAATATAAAAAAAGACAAGCAGAAAGAAAAAAATTTTCTCATATATAAATTATAAAAGAAACATTCTTAGAAAACGAGGGCCAAAAGTCCTAGGAAAAAAATTGTTTGGAACTAGAAAAAAATAGGACTGCAAGCTAAAAAACGAGCGTACCAGGGCAGCAGAAGCGTATTTGTAAGAAACAAACTTTGGCCAAGATTTTGTGTGTGGAAAAGGGGGGAACGAATTTCTTGATTTCCAATCAGTCTTACGTCCGGGGCTGTTATTTCAAACTCCCGTTTGGATTTATTTTGCCCGCTATGAAACTTCTTGCAAGAGAAATTATTTTCTTATAGTGTTTTTACGTTTTCTCTCTGAGTCCCACATCCGGTGTGTATAGTAGGAGGTATTTATAAAAATGGCCCGCTGGAAGCGGGCCATTGGATAATTCAAAAAAGCTTACGGAATGGAATCCATTATTTTGCGCAACTCTTCTTCGCTTTTGTCACGCACTTCCACGGTTTTTTCTTTGCCCTTGGCCCCTTTGACAATGATGATTTGCTCTTCTTTAACGGCAAAGAAATCCGCCAAGAAAGTTTTCATAATGGCGTTGGCGGGGTCGTCATCCACTTTTTTATTTTTAATCTTCATCCGCAACACGCTGCCAATGCGGCTGATGATTTCGTTGCGCCCTGAAGTGGGAATGACGCGAACCTTTATAATCATAATTCCTCCAAATATTAGGCAAACAGCCGGCTGCCTACCCGGGGCAATGTGGAGCCCTCCTCCACAGCCGTTTCAAAATCTGCACTCATACCTAAAGATAAGTATCTTTGGGTTAGCGAAACCGGAAAATCCCGGTCAAACGCCGCTTTTACTTCCTTAAACAGGGGCCGCAGCGTTTGCGGATTGTCCGTTTGGGGGGCAATGGCCAGATAACCGCACGGACATAAATTTTTTAAATCTTGCATTTGCCGCAGCAAAAGCGGCGCCTGTTCCAAAGAAACGCCAGACTGACTTTCCCTGTCTGTTAACTTAATTTGCACCATTACATACAGGTTTTTGCCCAATTTTTGCGCTTGGGCATTTAAAGCCTGGGCGGTACGTATGTCGTCTATGGAATCAATAAAATCAAACAGTTTGGCCGCTTGGGCTGCTTTATTTCTTTGCAAATGTCCAATGAAGTGTTTGACAATGTTGTATCTTGCAAATTCAGGGCGGGTCCAGCGGGATAGCGCTTGCTGGACGCGGCTTTCGCCTATATGCTTTATGCGGCCGGTGGCAAGCAGGGCCAGTACTTCCTCATCTTGGGCGTATTTGGTAACCGCCATCAGATGTACGTCGCTTTGGCTGCGCCCGGCGCGTTGGCACGCTTGGGTTAAAGCGGTTTCTACAGCCTGTATATTTTGGCTTATTCTATCTGCCACATTCATAAAAACCCTTGACATATTATATCAAAATTTACTTAAATCATCAATTTTTAAAGCATTATAGAGGCAGCTGTTTGGTCTTTTGTTGTTATGTCAAAAAAACCGAAAACAAAAAAGAGCCCTCCGTATTCCATAAATACGGAGGACTCTAAGTGCACTCATTCATTTTTCTTCCTTCCCCGGGATTGGGCCTATAGATCACAAGACAGTGAAATGTTCCCTGCAAAACCAACCACAGCTTCGGACCGTTTCTCAGCCGTTTTCCGCCTTTGCGGCAGAAACCTAAGCGTACGCACCGTAAACTGCTGCGGTCTTCCCGTTTTGATGTCAAAGAACATTTATTTTTCTGCTTCAAAGCCGTGTACTTATGCTTCACCGTTCTTCGCGGTATCTGGCTGGCACGGCCCGACCAGTTTATACGCCTTGCACCGTTTTACATCACCGGGTAAAACTGGCTCCGGCATACATTTTCTGTCCTGTATATCCCGGCCTTCTCTAGGGATACTATAAGTATAATGTTTTTGGCGCTAAAAACAAGGGGGCCGCCTCTTTTATATATTTTTTATACGTTTGAGCAAAACACCTACAATGCGCCCACGGAGGGCTTGTTCTTTGTGTTTGCCATCGGGTGAGACAAATAGAATACGCGTGCCATTTTGTTCCACCCGGCGAATAATATATTGACCCGGCCGGGTTTCTATAAGAAGCATTTTTCCTTGTGGCTGTTCAGAGCCGGGTTTAACTAAGCACAAGTCGTCGTTGTCGGCTTGCTTGTCCCAGCCAGTATCTGCGGTACGCAGAATGTATTTGGCTCCTTGCGCATAGCGGCGCGGCAAGCTCCACCACTCTATAATTTCGCTTTCGTCATAATGGGGAAAATCGGCCGGAACCTGATTTAAAAAAGGCAGTTGCACGCTGTTGCTTTGTTCCGGGCCCAATTCGGCTTCGTAGTCACGCTCCCCGCCGGCGCTATAAGAACAATCGGCGTCTTGATCGCGCAAGGCGCCCGCGTGGGCGTGTAGTTTGGGTTCGGGATAGGTGGTGGAGCGGTAGTCAAACAGTTTGAATACGTCAAATGCGTCCATACCAAAAAGCTGGGCCATTTGAGCCACATAGCCCTTAGAAGGGCGGCGTTTGCCCGTGGTCCATAGGGCGGTGGTGGCGGTGGAAACCCCCAATGTTTTTGCTAACTTTGCCTGAGCCCCACGCAATATTCCTTTATTCCATTTTTCTAATTGTTTTTCAAATTTATTCATTCTTTCCTCCTATATAAACAGGCAAGAAGGCGGAAAGAAAGAAAAAGCTTGACAAATGCTAACAAAACTTACTATACTAACAAAAGATAAAGTGCTCTGCTTTGTTCTTTCTCTGTTTTCCTTGGACGTATAAACGCTGGCGAAGCGTTTAGTGGGAAAGGACCGGGGCTCCGGTCCGGTATCACGGCCCTGTGGTATGTTGTTTCCCACCGTCCCGACCGCATATTTCTTGCCAGAGCTATGCGGTCTTATTTTAGCAAATAAAGAGTAACTTGAGTTAGTAAAGTTACAAAATAGCAGGTTATTTTTTCTATTTTTATAAAGAGAAAATACATTGAAAGTTTTTGAAATCTTTACTAACTCAGTTAGTTTTGATATGGAAATTCTGCTGCGCGTCGTTCTGACTCTTTTGCTGGCTATAGCCATATGGGGTTTGCCAGTGAATGGTATCAGATGAAATAGATTTCGTGCACCGGCGCAAAAAAAGAATGCGCGGTCCGACGGGAGGAGAGGTTGTTCTCCTCCCGCTTGCTGTTTTGTTTTATAGGAAAGGCAAAAGAAGAGGGATTAAAAAGAAGTCTTGGATAGAAAGAATTAAATCCCTTGATAGCACTTAGGTTTCCAAGCCGCAGCAGGCGAATTTGCCCCTAGGCAAGCAGATAGGGATGCTCAAAGCAGAAAAAATGAGGGGCCCAAATAGGCAAAATGGCGGGGTGGGAAAAAAGGAAAGTTCTTTGCGCGGAGAAGAAAGAGAGATGCATCGGCGCTACTACCCTATAAGGATAAAGGCCGGCGCGCTCAAAAGTAAGGTTAGTAACAAGAAAGTTTTTGGACGAGCAGGGATATTTATTTTATGAAAGCTACCCAGAATATGGCGTTGAAAGAAGAACAGAGCAAAAAGAAAATAGTGAACTCCGGTACAAAATCGTGGGATAAGATTTGCTTAGAAAACCATATTTTTAGGCAAGTGGCCTTGAAAGAAGCGATAGTATATAGCCGTGCGGGGCGGCTGTATGTGCTGGGCGGCGGGGACGTTTTACAAGCCTTAGTGTCTATCTATAATCATTTTTTTGGCAGGCAGAATGAGCGTTTTATGCGGGCGGCGCGCAGGAATAGGGCGCAAGAAGAATATGCCTTTGCCTGCCACTATGGCCAAGAGGAGAAACAAATGCCAATCCAAAAACTTTTTTTCTATCTCCCCGGCTGCCGAAAAGGCAGGAAAAGTTAAAATGCCTAAAAGCCGAAAATAAAAAAGCATACCCCTTTCCCTGCAAGAGAAGGGAAAACTTTATCATAAAAAGGCCGGCAAATAGAATGTCCGAATTTTATCTGCGCGCCATTTTCCACATCAGCCGGCGCAAACAGGTGCGATGGGTAACCGGAAAAACACAAAGCAGCTTGTCTGCAGACAAGGGCAACAGGTTATTGCCGGGTTGGTTGCCAATAAGCAAAGAGAAATGATTGCGTGCCGTTTGCAATACGGCGGGGCGCTGTGGATTTTCAAACGGGAAATACAGCGCAAGGGGCTTTAATTTATACAGCTGTTGCAGACGGGTTTTGTTTTCCAGCAATTTCCAGGAAATGTTTTCCGTATCTTCCCCATTGGCGGCAGTCCCATCCAGCGTAGAAGATACAAACTCCACCCGGTTACTTCTTTGAAGTTGTTGGATTTGGGCCGCGGTGAGCAAGTTTTGCCAAGGGCCCTTTTGGGCCGATTGCCAGGCATTGTATTGGCCGATAAGACCGGCTGAGAGAGCCACTGCGGCTTTGGCTTGGTATTTTTCCAACAAGGGATAAACATCGGTAAAAAAAGACTGGTATCCCCCTGTAAATAGCAATAAAACCGGGTGTTGCACCTGCGGGGAACGGGCCAAATCACGCGGCAGCAGAGGGGTAAAACCGGTTGTTTTTAGACGAGCAAGTAAAGCGGCTAAACGGGCCTGTGAGAGCCCAGCAGAACGGCTGTTTGTGTGGGCCTGCGCTTCCACTTGGCTGATAAGCAATACCGGCAAAGTGGCTTGTTTGGCGCGCAGTAAGGGACTTATAAACAGTAAAACAGCCGCGAGAACGCCGGCCAGGCAGATTTCAAATAGCAGTATCATTAAAATTTACTCTTTCCGCGGGTAATCTGTATATAAAAATCCGTCAGCGTTTCGCCCCCGCGCGGAAAAGCGCGCAACAGGGTTTTCTTCCCTTTCCACGGCCACGGGTTGATGCCGGGCTTGGTGCTAAAGTCCAGCGTATAGCCCGCCTGGAAGACCAAGGGGCGCACCCGTTTATCTAAACCGCCGGAGCCAAAGGGATAGCAAAAAGCTTCACAAGCAACACCAAGTTGCTCCTCTAACGTTTTTTTGCTCTGTGTCAGTTCCCGCAGCACTTCTTCGTTAGGCAACCGGCGCAGCCGAGCGTGGGAAAGCGTATGTGAGCCAAATTGCACAAGACCGCTTTGCTGCATTTGCTGCACTTGTTGCCAAGACAAATAGCCGGGCCGGCTGCCAATATAGTCGGTAATCAAGAAGATAAGGACTTTGATATTTCTTTTTTGAAGAATAGGGAAAAGCAAGTGGTAGTTGTCTTCGTAGCCGTCATCAAAAGTCAGCAGAACGGGTTTGGGGGGCAGCCGCTGGCCGGTGCGGGCCGCTTGTTTTATTTCGTCCACTCCCACGGGGGTAAAACCGCATTTTTCCAACATATCCAGTTGTTGTTCAAAACGCTGCGGTGTAATGGTAAAGGGATATTGTTCATTGGCAGCGTCAACCGTTCCAATATGATGATACATTAAAGCCAATAACCCTTTTTTGGGCAGCCGCCAAAACTGCCACCGGTATGCCGCTGCCAGTATGAGCAGCAATATAATAATTCCCAAATAAATCATTTTTTATCCTTTTGTTGTAACGCCCACAGTTTCATATATTTGACAAAAACATAAAAAGCAGATAAAGCCGCCCAAAGGAAGCCGCGCATTCCGTCTAAAATACCCAATTTGAGTATATAGCGTTTTAAAAAATCAAAAGGCAGGCGTAATAATACGGGGAGAAAATGGAATTTGCGGCCATTTTGGTACATTTGGCGCGCCGCCAGCGTGGTATATTTGTTGAACTTATTAAAATATCCTTCCAGACTGTTATAAGGATGATGCGAAATCAAATGCTGCAGATGCCCTAGGCTGCCGTCCACTTTTAATCCTTCGTGCACTAGGCCGCCTTCGTAATGAGCCTTGTCTTTGCGCACCAGGCGCAGGTGATATTCTTTGTTGAGGCCGCTGTGCTTCATCTGTTTGCCTAAGAAATAGTTGGAAAAAGGGATATAAAAACCCGCGTGGGAAGTTTGTTCCACGGTGCGGCGTATTTCTTCACAAAGGGCGGGGGAAAGCGTTTCGTCTGCGTCTAGGTTTAGTGCCCAAGGATGTGTGACCAGATTTAAGGCAAAGTTCTTCTGGTTGGTAAAGCTGTCAAAAGCACGCCGGAACGTTTTAGCGCCTAAGGTCTGGGCAATTTGGACGGTCTTGTCTTCTGAAAAACCATCCACCACAATAACCTCGCTTACCAAATTTTTGGCGCTTAAAATGCAGGCTTGGATATTGGCTTCTTCATTCTTGGCAATAATGAAAAGGCTTATTTTTTCAGGCACGGTGATCTCCTTTTTATTCATTTTATCATATCCGGGCGGGGATACAATAAAAAACCCCCGGCAGTGCCGGGGGAAAGGGGAACCGCTGCAGCAGGGTTTGGGACTGCAGCGGTTTGGGGGTAAAGGGGTTTCTGAACAAATATAATCTATCATTTGCCTGCCACAAAACGACAGGGCCTTAGGGCCCAATTTGCCAAAAAATTTGTGCCTAGAAGAAATTGGGTCTTTTGTGCTATAATTTTTTGGGACTTGGGAGGAAAAAATATGAAAAAAATTTTGCTCTTATTAGCTGTAATAAGCTGTTGTGCCTGCCAAACATTGCCTACTTCTACGGAATGGAAAGTGCGCGGGGACGGATATTTTAAAGACGGCAAAGCGCAGAAAGCGTTGGCAGCGTATAACCGGGCGCTGAAATTAAATCCGGAAAATGGCAGCGTGTATGCTGCCCGGGGTGCCGCCTATTTTTTTACTGGGGAATATGCCGCGGCCCAAAAAGATTTTGAGAAAGTATTAGAAATTAACCCGTACGAGCCGGAAGGTTATTCGGCCTTGGGGTCTGTTTTAGCTGCGCAAGGGCATTATGACGATGCATTAAAAATATTAAATGTTGCTTTGGTGCTGGCTCCTAATAAACCGGAAATCTTCTTTTCCCGGGGGGGCATTAATTTTATGTTGGGTAAGTATGACCAGGCGGTGGCCGATTATTCGTATGTAATCAATTTGCGCCCGGCAGCGGACGTATATAATGCCCGCGGAGCGGCTTATTTGAAAATGGGAGACCAGGCCGCTGCAGACAAAGATTTTGAAATGGCAAAAAGCGGACAAGTGCCCGAAAAGTTAAACGATTATTCTATGATAGACTAAGGGTTTTTACGTCAAAAAGCGCGGCGGGATTGCAAGGTCTGGTGCGCTTTTGATATAATATGTATATCCAATTTACGTCACCGTAGCTCAGCTGGTTAGAGCGAGCGTTTCATAAGCGCTAGGTCGGTGGTTCGAGCCCACCCGGTGACACCATATAAAGCCTCTTCTTCAAGAAGAGGTTTTTTTATGTCCGGATGATTTTTAGCACCGTGCATTGCTGGAGAAAACGGACGGAATGTAACAGTAAAGCGGCCGGCTGGGTGGCATTTTCCGGTTTGTTGCTAAATTTGCTATAGTAATTTCAATGAAAAACACAGATTTATATGATGTTATTATCGTCGGAGCTGGGGCCAGCGGGCTGATGTGCGCCCTGCAATGTGCCCGGCGGGGAAAGCGGGTGCTGTTGTTGGAAAAAGAGGGGCAGCCGGGCCGCAAAATTTTGGTCAGCGGAAATGGCCGCTGTAATTTGACTAACGTGTATGTGTCGGCTGAAAACTATCAGGGCAGCCAGCAGCTGGTGCAGGCGGTATTGCAAAAGTTTCCGTTTCAAAAATGTTTGGCTTTTTTTCATAGTTTAGGTGTCTTGACTGTGCAAGAAGAGGCAGGCCGTGTGTTTCCCCGTACGGGCAAATCTACTGCGGTGGCAGAGGCGTTGCGCCTGGCTTGCGCTGAAGCAGGCGTTGAGTTAAAAACCAATAGCCGTGTGGTCAAAATAGAAAAGAAGCAATCTTTTCGTGTTACTTTGCAAACGGCGGAATCATTTTATGGCAAGTATTGTGTATTGGCCTGCGGCTCTAAAGCTTATCCGCAAGTGGGGGGAACAGAAGACGGGTATGCGTTGGCACGTGCGCTGGGGCATCATATTGAGCCGTTAACACCGGCCTTATGCGCATTAAATGTAAAAGAAAAAGCGGTGGCCCGCCTGCAAGGGATTCGGGCCCAGGTGCGGGTGCGGGTGTGGCCGGGAACGGCCCAGGAAATACAAAATGAAGGAGAAGTGTTATTTACCTCTTATGGGCTTTCCGGGCCGGCGGTGCTGAATGTAAGCGGGGCTGTCAGCCGTGCATTAAAACGGGGGGCGGTCCCATTTGCCTTGGATTTGTTGCCTGAAGTGCCCAATAAACAGGCTTTATTAAAAGAAAGAGCGGCCCTTTTTTCCCAACGCAGAGCTAAAGAGTTTTTTGCAGGTTTATTGCACGAAAATATAGCCAATTTGCTTATTGATTTTGCAGGCATACGTAAAAATGTGCCTGTTAAAGAATGGACCCCTAATACCTGGCAAACGGTCGCCCGCACTATTGGGGCGTGGCCGTTTAGCGTGGTGTCGGCCCGCCCGTGGACTGAGGCGATGGCCGCGGCGGGGGGTGTAAATTGCGCCGAAATAAACTATAATACATTGGAGTCGCTGTGCTGCCCCGGACTGTATATATTAGGGGAACTGTTAGATGTTGACGGGCGCAGCGGAGGATTTAATTTACATTTTGCCTGGGGCTGCGGTTTTACAGCGGCCTTAGCTATGCCGGAGGATTAATCTATGGCAGATATCGTACGTAAAACCGTCAGTTTGGATGACCCATTGAATATAGGCTTTGTAAGGACCTATTTGGTGGACGGCAAAGAAGTGTACCGGGAAACGTTGGATAAAAATTTGGATATTGTTAAAAAAGAGGGATCTTTGCCCGATGGTACAGTAAAAGAATTTTTTGAAAACGGCAAAGTGTATTTTGAATGTGAATTTAAAAATGGCGTGCGCAACGGTAAATGCCGTATCTTTTTTGAAAATGGCCGGGTAAGTATTGAAAAATCCTATGAAAACGGCCAGCTGGAAGGTATTGTGCGCGTGTATCATCCGACAGGCCGTTTGCACAAAGAAATGCATTACGCAGCGGATTGCCAAGAAGGCCGGCAAACGAAATATTACCCTTCCGGGAAAATTTTAGAAGTAGCCGAATATAAAAAAGGCTACTTAAACGGTCTGTGCCGTGTATATACGCAGGATGGGGATTTGCGTTCGGAATGTTCTTATAAGAATGACAAAATTATTGGGGATAAAATTGTCTATCACCCCAATGGCACCATCGCTTTGATTTCTCCGCATAAAGACGGCAAACCCAATGGAGTAACCAAAAAATTCAGTGAAACGGGCGAATTAATTGAAGAATGGTTTTTTGAAGACGGCGTATTAACGCTGAAAAAAGTCTATTAATTGTTTTAAGTCCACAAGAGCCCCGGTGTGAAAACCGGGGCTCTTGTGTTTTATTTCTGATTTGTTTTGATGTGATGTTTATTGGCTTTGCATTTTACAGAAACCAAGGCGCTAATAGGTTTTGAAACGTATTTTAGAAAAGAAATATCTGTAAAAAACCCGCCGTTTCCGGCGGGTTTTGGTTTGCTTATGAAAACTTATTCTTCTGCTGTGGGGGCGGGAGCTTCTTCTTCATATTCTTCGTTATAGTCGCGTACAAAGAGCAAGATGTAGGCCAGCAGCGAGCCACCAAAGAACATTAAGAATGCATAAGAAAACCACCACAGTTGGGTAAAGGGGTTGTAGTCCAATTTGATAGACTGCCATACCAAAGATACCTGAATGCACATCAGATATACCCATACCACAATGGTGATGACTTTGACGCATAAATCCGTCAAACCCCACCAAAAACCCTTCACTGAAAACGGCTTAACAAAAAGTTGATGTAACATAGTCATAGTTTATTGTAATCCTATTAAGGCGTATTGTCAAATTTTTACGGTTGGAAAGCCGGATCTGTGGCATTGTAGCCAAAGCCGCTTTGGCCCATTACGCCCCCATCCGTAAAGCCGGCCGGTGCTGCGCCGTTTGCCGTGTTGTTTTGATACAAAGGATCATTTTGCAGGGCTTGGGCTTGTTGAATTTCGGCCGCAGGGGTTTGCGCCGTGTCGGCAGGCAGGGCCGCATTCTGTGCAGGGGTCGTTTGAACTCCGGCCGAATAAGCCGGATAAGCGGTTGTATTTTGCCCTATAGTGTAAGCCGCTGCCGGTGCTGTGGGCGAGGCAGCCTGCCAAGCATCTTCTGCCGGGGCTTCTTCTTGTGTAGCTGGGGCCGCTTTCATTTGCCGGGCGGGTTTAGTAAGGCTTTTGGAGCCTTTAGCGCCGGTTTTTTCTTGGGAATGCCCCAGCGCTTCCAAAGCTACGGCGTGGGCGCTGTCGTCATTTAAGCGCGGCAGAATGTCATTGCGAAAAGCGGGATAATCATCTCTGTCTATATATTCTTGAGAGATAGGCTGCTGGGTGTATGTTTTTGTTACTTCTTGTTCTGTTGCACTTTTTTTCGTTTTAGGTTTGGGATATTGAACGGAATATACATCAGAGAGAACAACTTCCGTTACCGGTGTGTCGTCCGCCTCTTGCGGCTCTTCGGTCAGACAATAGTCCACACGTTCTGCCGTAGAAGCGTCTTGGTGTTTATCCACCCGGGTTTCACAGGTAGATACAGCCGCCAGCACCGGGGCCGCGGCCACGCACAATACAAAAAAAGAAAACAGTTTTTTCATAATTACTCCGTACATACGAAGATACTTTATTATACAAAAACTGGGTCTGTTGGCAATACAAAATGCGTACATTTTGTTGGAAAGTAGAAAACGAAAAATTGTTTCCCAATAGATTTAGAAAGGGCTTGCTTTGTTTTTTTTTTTTGATAAATTTTATCGGAAGATAAAATTTATCAAAAGAGGTCCCCAAAATGAAAATGCTGTTAGAGCGCAAAATAGCGGGGTTTACGCTTATTGAACTGTTAGTGGTAGTGTTGATTATAGGTATTTTGGCAGCGATTGCACTGCCGCAATATCAGAAAATTGTGGCAAAAACCCGAGTAAGTACCTATTTGCCCGTTTTAAAAGCTTGGGCCGAAGCAGAAGAACGTTATTTTATAGCTAATGGAAGTTATCCTCCATCTTCCAGCAATGCGGAAGAAATTGAACAGTATTTAGATATAGAGTTGTCTAAGATAGTGGAAAATGACAAATCTATGATTGTTATGTCTTTAAAAAATAATTCGTTCTATTCATCTGTTTTGATGAAGTTTTTTGGTGTTGGTCACTCTAAAATTGTGATTTTATCAAAGATGTTGCAAGGATCGCGTTTATATGGAAATTTATCAACTGAAATTGGTTGTATGGTAATGGACGAGGAGACGTTAGATATTTGTACAGCAATATGTGGTCATCAAACTGTGGGGAGAGTCTTTTTTTATGACGAATTTGGTTGTTTAATAGGTAACGGAAATCCTCAGGCGTATCCAAGAGGCTCCTTTTTATCTGTAGATCCTGCATATAAATAAGCCTTAAAAAACCCCCGCTTGTCAGAGCGGGGGTTTTGTTTTCAAAGCAGGTTATTTGCTTTTTTTGTGCTTGACTGGCTCACCGTAGTAAGCTTTCAAGTACAGCTCTTTGATTTCGCTTACCAGCGGGTAGCGGGCATTGCCGCCGGTGCACTGGTCGTCAAAGGCCAATTCAGACAGTTTGTCTAAGTTTGCCAAGAATTCCTGTTCGGGAATACCATATTCCTTAATGGATTTGGGAATATTGAGCTCATTTTTCAGTTTGGTAATCATCTCAATGAGCTTTTGCACTTTGGCGTCCTTATCGTCGCCCATATCATTGTTGGGCAGCAGGAAGTCCACAATTTTGGCGTAACGGCCGCGCACGAACGGGTATTTATACTGCGGATACAAGCCCTGCTTGGTGGGTTTATCCGTGGCGTTGAACTCAATGACGTAGGTCAACAGCAGCGCATTGGCCAACCCGTGCGGCACGTGGTACATAGCGCCCAGTTTGTGGGCCATAGAGTGGCACAAGCCCAAGAAGGCGTTGGCAAAAGCCATACCGGCAATGGTGGCGGCGTAGTGCATTTTTTCGCGGGCGTTGATGTCCTGCGCGCCTTTGTCGTAAGAGCTTTTTAAGTATTTAAACACCAAACGCATCGCTTCCAAGGCTTGGCCGTCGGTAAAGTTGGTGGCAAATACAGAAGTATAAGCCTCAATGGCGTGGGTCAGCACGTCCAAGCCGCTGTAGGCGGTTAAGCCTTTGGGCATACCCAGCACAAATTCCGGGTCAATAATAGCCATATCCGGGGTTAAAGCGTAATCCGTAATAGCGTATTTGGTGCCGGTTTTCTCATCGGTAATGATAGTGAACGGCGTTACTTCAGAACCGGTGCCGGACGTGGTGGGAATAGCCACCATAACGGCTTTTTTACCCAACGGAGGAGCCGCATAAATGCGTTTGCGGATATCCATAAAGCGCATTGCAATATCTTCAAAGCTGGTGTCCGGGTTTTCATACATCAGCCATACCATTTTGGCTTCGTCCATAGCAGAGCCGCCGCCCAAGCCGATAATTACGTCAGGCTGCCAAGAGTTGGCGATAGTCAGCGCTTCGGTTACGTTTTCAATATTCGGGTCCGGGATTACGTTGGAGAATACGCGGAATTTGATGCCAATGCTTTCCAACACTTCCGCTACCGCACGCACGTGGCCCAGTTGTTCCATTGTTTTATCGGTAATGATATAAGCCCGCTGTTTGCCGGCCAGTTCTGCCAGGGCCTGTTCCAGCGCGCCGCGTTTGAAGTAGATTTTGGAAGGTACTTTGTACCAGTACATATTTTCGCGGCGTTCCGCGACGGATTTTACGTTCATAAGGTGTTTGACTCCGATATTTTCGCTGACCGAGTTGCCGCCCCAAGAGCCACAGCCCAGCGTGAGTGACGGCGCCAGTTTGAAGTTATACACGTCGCCGATAGCGCCCTGGGAAGAAGGCATATTAATTAACGTGCGGGCGGTGGGCATATCTTTAAAGATGTCAATGTGCGCTTCGTTGGCTTCGTCGGTGTAGAGCACAGAGGTATGGCCTGCGCCGCCGTAAAGAATTAAGTCACGCGCCAGCTGCACGGCGTGGTCAAAATCTTTGGCGCGGTAGAACGCCAACACCGGGGAAAGTTTTTCGCGGGCGAAGGGTTCCTCGTCGCTCACTTTTTCCGCTTCGGCAATTAAGATTTTGGTGTCGGCGGGTACTTTAATGCCTGCCATTTCGGCAATGGTTTCTGCGCTTTGGCCGGCGATGGCGGAGTTGAGTTTGCCGTCTTTTACAATAGTGTCGCCCAGTTTTTTGCGGTCTTTGCCGGTGACAAAGTGGCAGCCGCGGTCAATAAATTCCTGTTTGACTTTGTCATAGATAGCGTCTTCTACGATAACGGACTGTTCGCTGGCGCAGATGGTGCCGTTGTCAAAGGTTTTGCTCATAATAACGGAGCTGACGGCCATTTTAATATTGGCGGTGGCGTCAATTACAACAGGGGTGTTGCCCGCGCCTACGCCGATGGCCGGCTTGCCGGAAGAGTAGGCCGCTTTGACCATACCCGGGCCGCCGGTAGCTAAAATAAGGTTAATGTCTTTGTGGTGCATCAGCGCGTTGGAGAGCGGCATAGTCGGGTTGTCTATCCAGCCAATAATGCCTTCCGGCGCGCCGGCTTCTACCGCGGCGTTGAGTACGATGCGGGCCGCTTCAATGGTGCATTCTTTGGCGCGCGGATGTGGAGAAAAAATAATGCCGTTGCGCGTTTTCAAGGCCAGCAAACTTTTGAAAATAGCCGTAGAGGTTGGGTTGGTGGTCGGAATAACGCCGGCAATCAAACCGATAGGCTCTGCCACCTGGCGGTAACCAAAGGAGTCGTCGTCTGATAAGACGCCGCAGGTTTTGGTGTCTTTATATTGGTTATAAATATATTCGGAAGAAAATTGGTTTTTAATTACCTTATCTTCCATAACCCCCATACGGGTTTCCGCCACGGCCATTTTGGCCAGCGGAATGCGGTTCTGTGCCGCGGCAATGGCAGCGGCGCGGAAAATTTTGTCCACTTGTTCCTGCGTATAGTTGGCATAAATGCGCTGGGCCTTTTTTACCTTTTCCACAATTTGGTCCAGGTGGGCCAACTCTTCGGGGGTGGCCACGGCCGGCGCTTTGGTTTTTTTGTCCGCCATAACTGTTCTCCTTTTCAAAATATCTTTGGTAAAACGAGATGTAGATATTTTTATATCCATATGATACCTGTTTTAAAAAAGTCTGTCAATATATCGTCTAAAATAAAAATGGCGGACTTGACAAAAAAAACAGAAAAGTTTATTATATGGATATTGAAATATCTAGATTTTTAAGACGGGAGAATTTTTATATGGGCCTTTTTTCCAAGAAAAAAAGCATTAGTGTGCAGACTATACGCCGCCTGCCGCAGTATTTGCGCGTGCTGTATGATTGGCACGGCTACGGGCGGGAGCTGGCCTCTTCCACTGAGCTGGCGCAGGAAACGCAAGTGCTCCCGATTGTGATTAAAAAAGACCTGCAGGCTATAGGTGCCCCCAGCAAAATGCGGGCGGGGTTTAAGATAAAAGGCACCATTACCGCGATTGAGAATTTTCTAGGTTGGGACAATTTAAATAAAGCTTTTTTAGTGGGTGCCGGGCATTTGGGTGCGGCGCTGTTGGGCTTTTCCGGCTTTAAAAACCACGGGCTTGAAATTGTGGCGGCCTTTGACACGCATCCGGAGCGGGTGGGAAATGAAATACACGGCGTGCACGTCTATCATACAGCGCAGTTAAAAAGTGTGATAGAAGAGAAAAAATTAAAAATCGCCGTACTGACCGTGCCCGGCCCCGCCGCCCAGGGGATAACCGATACGCTGGTGGCTTGCGGTATAAAAGCGATTTGGAATTTTGCCCCGGTCAAACTGGCGGTGCCGCCCGATGTGGCGGTGCAGCAGGAAGATATCGCCTCGGGCTTGGCGGAGCTGTGCGCGCAGCTGAAAAGTAAATAACGTTTTATGTAATGCGGCGCGAGCGTTGCGCTGTGCTTTAAAACGGGCAAAGCTTTTGTTAAGGGGCTCTGCGGCGTTTAAGCGAATGCTGTTGGTGTGAATGGTTGGGTTTGACGCAGTTGTGCGCACAATAAAAAAGCAAACAGATGCATATTTTTTGGGAGGAACGCTTGCGTTGTGCCTGCTACTGAAAAGCAGGCAATAGCATATGGCTTTAAAGAGAACAACCGCGCTTTTGGGCGCGGTTGTTTGCGTGAGGAGGGTTTTTTGTTTGTTATGTTTTGTTAAACGGCAACTCTAAAGGGGTTGTAACAAGCAAAAAGCGTTAGCCCGAAAGAAGCGAGAAAGTTTAAAAAAATTGCAGGCAAAGCAGTAATAAATATCCCCGGCTTAGCCCGGGGGCAAAAAGCAAGAAGAAACCCGGGCTTTAAGCCCGGGTTTTGCCTAGAGAAATCAGCCTGCCGGCCACAAAAAGCGCCGCCCCGCCATCAGGTGGAAGTGCAGATGGTCCACGCTTTGGCCTGCGCCTTTGCCGTTGTTGGTAACCAGGCGGAAATCTTTTAAGTCGTATTTTTTAGCCAAATCGCGGGCGGCCAATAATACCTTGCCCAGCAATTCGGCATCGCCGTCTTGGGCTTGGTCCAAGCGGCTGATGTGTTTCTTGGGGATAATCAGCAGGTGGGTGGGCGCCTGCGGATTTAAATCCTTAAACGCCACCACGTCATCGTTTTCATAGATGATTTGGCTTTTGATTTCCCCGCTTACAATGCCACAGAATATGCAATCCATATGCCTATTATATAAAATAACCGCACCGGCACAAGGGCAAGCACCCAAGCGAAAACGCCAGCCCCCAACGCAAAAAGAAACAGTCCTTTTTAGCTAACCGGCAAACGCGGGCAGTCCGGCCCCTCTTTTTGTCTGAGAGGGGGGCTTTCGGGCGCGGCAAAAGGGGCGGCGAATAAAAGCTAAAATTGCTACAATAAATAAAAAGGCGCCCGCCTGTGCGGGAGCCCGGTTATTTTTCGCTGTAAGAGGTTTTTATGGCCAGTAATTTATTAGAGGAAAAAATACCCCCGCAAGCTATAGATGCAGAAATGGCGGTGCTGGGTTCTATGTTAATGGAAAGCAATGCGGTGGAGCGGGCGCTGGATATTTTAAAGCCAGAGCATTTTTATAAAGACGCTCACAAAAAGATTTTTGCCGCTATGAAAAGCCTGGCCGATAAAAACCAGGCCGTGGATTTAGTGACCCTGACCGAAGAATTGAAAACTCAAAATCTCTTGCTGCAGGTGGGGGGAGAGCTGTATCTGGCGGATTTGATTAATAAAGTTTCTACCGCCGCCCACGTGGAACATTATGCCAATATTGTCCGCCAAAAATATTTGGTGCGTGATCTGATACGCACGGCTACCTCTTTGGTGGAAGAATGTTATAAAGGCGAAGAAGAGCCTGAAAAACTGATTGATATGGCCCAGGACCAAATTTTCAAACTTAGCCAAAAGCAGGATTTGAGAGGGTTTGTTTCTTCTAAAGTGTTGGCGGTAGAAGTAATGGAAATGATAGAAAAAGCCCATCTGGACCGCAACCCCATTAAAGGGGTGCCGACCGGTTTTAGAGCTTTTGACGACAAAACGGGTGGTTTTCGTAAATCGGATTTAATTATTTTGGGGGCCCGCCCCAGCCAGGGTAAAACGGCTTTGGCGCTGAATATTGCGCATTATGCCTGCGTGCAGAAAAAAATACCAGTGGCTATTTTTTCATTGGAAATGAGCCGCCATTCCATTTACGAACGTATGCTTTGCTCTGCCGCTATGGCAGAAGTGCATTTGGTGCGCAGCGGGCGTTTCCCGCGCAACAAATGGCCGGAGCTGACCCACCAGCTGGCCTGTCTTTCGGAAGCGCCGCTGTATATTGATGACACGTCCGGGATTTCTATTACGGAAATTCGTATGCGCTCGCGCCGTTTGGCTAATGAACTGGCCAAACAAGGCAAAACCCTGGGGCTGATTGTGATAGACTATTTGCAGTTAATCCGCTCTTCGGGCCGTTCAGAAAGCCGCCAGCAAGAGGTGTCTGAAATTTCGCGTATGCTAAAAGAGCTGGCGCGCAGCTTGGAAGTTCCGGTGTTGGCGCTTTCCCAGCTGAGCCGTAAAAACGAAGATAAAAGCCGCGAGGATAAACGTCCGTTGCTCTCCGATTTGCGTGAATCCGGCTCTATTGAGCAAGACGCAGACGTGGTGGCTCTGCTTCACCGCGACGAATATTATAAGCGCGACGATGAACGCTTTAAAGGCAAGGCCACGCTGATTATTGCCAAACAGCGCAACGGCCCGGTGGGAGACATAGATTTGAACTTTATTAGCCAATACACCCTGTTCACCAACCCGGTGGCTGAGACGGAGAACTTAGGCCCGGCGGATGCAGGGGTAATGGTGTTGCCGGAGTAAATGTGGATATACCGTTTCTGCGCCCGACTTGGGCGGAAATAGATTTAGGCGCTTATGGGCGCAACTTGCAAAAAATCCGTGCCAAAGTGGGTCCGGAAGTAAAATTGCTTGCCGTAGTGAAAGCCAATGCCTATGGGCACGGGGCGGAACGCTTGGCGTTATATGCCCAGCAACACAAGCTGTGTGATTTTTTAGGGGCGGCTTCTGTAGAAGAAGGCATTGTTTTGCGTCGTGCGGGGGTAACGCTGCCTGTTTTGGTGCTGGGCAGTTTGTATCCGTTTGAAGCGTTTGAATATGCCATCAAATATGATTTGTCTGTGGCGGTGGCCAGCCTGGAAGCGGCCAAGGCTATCAAACAAATTGCGCGTAAGCTGGGCAAAAAAGCCCGCTGTCACGTCAAGCAAGACAGCGGTATGGGCCGCATCGGCACACGGCGCGGTGGCGTGATGCATATTATTCACGAGCTAAATGGGGACGAATTTATTGTGCTGGAGGGGCTTTTTACCCATCTTTCCAGCGTAGATAGCGACCCAGCCTATACTGAAGAGCAAATTGGCTATTTCCGCGATACGATGACCAATGTGCGTTTGCATAAAATTCCGGTGCAACTATGCCATATGGCAGCTTCGCCGGCGATAGAATTGCGGCCGGACTCGTATTGTGATATGGTACGGGCGGGACACAGCGCTTTTGGCCTCTCAGAAGGGTTTGAGCCCGTGCTGTCTTTGAAGAGCCGCATTGTGTTTGCCAAAGACGTAGCGGCCGGGGCCAGCATTAGCTATAACCGCAGTTTTATTGCACCCGGCGCGATGAAGGTGGCCACCATACCGGTAGGGTATGGAGACGGCTATTTGCGGGCCCTGTCTAACAAGGCTGAAGTGTTAATCCAGGGTACGCGCTGCCGGGTACTGGGCAATATTACGATGGATATGACGATGGTAGATATCTCTGCCGTGCCGCAGGCGCGTGTGGGGAATGAAGTGGTGCTGATTGGTTGCCAGCAAGGGCAGCAAATCCGCGCGGCAGAACTGGCTAAACTGGCGGGGACGATTGATTATGAGCTGACTACGCTTCTAATGCCCCGCGTACCGAGGTTTTATAAAGAATAAATGTTCACCGCTATAGGAACGATGGTAACCCGTTGGATGGACCAGACCGGAGGCGCGGCCAATATGGTGCGCGCGGCCTGCTTTTGGCTGGTGCGTTCCCGTTTTGAGTTTGAGCAGTTTGTACGCCAAAGCGTTAGTGTGGGGGTGGAGTCTTTTGGCGTAACGGCGTTGACCAGCTTGTTCACCGGTATGGTGCTGGCGCTGCAGGCCGGCAACACCATAGGCAATATTTTTGGCGACCCGATTTATGTGGGTACGATTGTGGCGTTCTCCCTAATCCGCGAATTGGGCCCCGTGCTGACGGGGGTGGTGGTAGCCGGGCGCGCCGGGGCCGCCGTAACGGCGCATATTGGCACTATGGCGGTAACCGAACAGCTGGACGCGCTCTATACCTTAGGTACTAATCCCATTCAATATTTGGTCATTCCGCGTATGTTTGCCTTTTTGCTGACTATGCCGGTGCTGACGTTGTTTTCCAATTTATTTGGTATTGTGGGCGGATATTTGGTGGCGGTGTACGCGCTGGAAGTGCCCGGAGAGGTGTATTTGAGCGATATCACGTCTTTTATGGACGTCAACGATTTTATGCACGGGTTTTTAAAATCTTTTGTGTTTGCCTTTTTGGTAGCCACCGTGTGCTGTTATAAAGGCGTCAGCACGCGCGGCGGCGCGGAAGGGGTGGGTAAATCCACCACCGGCGCGGTGGTGACGTGCATTGTAATGATTTTGGTGTTGGATTATTTCTTGACCGCCATTTTAACGGCGTTTGGAATTTAAATGATAGAGATAAAACATCTCAAAAAGAGCTTTGGCTCCCACCACGTGCTTAAAGACGTGAACCTAAATATTGAGGACGGGAAAGTGACCTCTATTTTGGGCGGTTCCGGCTCGGGCAAAAGCACACTGATAAAGTGTATGATACGCTTGCTGGATTGCGACGGGGGGCAGATTATCGTCAACGGCAAAGACATTTCCCGCGTGCAGGACCCGTTCCGCCTGGCGGCGGTGCGGCGGCACTTTGGCTATTTGTTTCAGGAAGGGGCGTTGTTTGACTCTATGACGGTGGGGGAAAATGTTTCTTTCGGGCTGAAATACTTGACCGATATTCCTCAAGAGCGCTACGCCGCCATTGTGAAAGAAAAACTGGCTATGGTGGGTTTAAAACCCCAGGTGGCGGATTTGAATCCGTCAGAGCTTTCCGGCGGTATGCGCAAGCGCGTGAGTTTGGCGCGGGTGCTGGCGGTCAGCCCCAAATGTATTTTGTATGACGAACCCACCACCGGCCTGGACCCCATTATGTCTGACATTATCAGCGATTTGATTTTAGAGATGAAAAAGAAAATCGGCGTTACTTCGGTGGTGATTACGCACGATATGCATTCGGCTTTTAAAATATCGGACTACATTGCTTTCTTGCACGAAGGACATATTATGATGTACGGCACACCGGAAGAATTTAGAAAGACGGACAATCCGTATGTGCGGCAGTTTGTGGACGGCTCCAGCCAGGGGCCTATCAAAATGAAGTTGATGCGGGAGTAGCTCTTGGGCCGCGGCGGCTTTTGCAGACTACGCGGAAAATACAGCCCGGGAGCAGGAAAATTGAAATCTATTTAAGGTAGAATAAACGTATGAAACCGGAAACAAAATTAGGCATATTTACCGTACTGGGGCTGGCAGTCCTGGGATTTTCTTTATATTTTTTGGGCGGTCTTTCCATTACCCGCACCTATGATTTAAACGTGTATTTTGCAGACGTATCCGGCTTACCGGTCAAAGCAGCAGTCAAACTGGCTGGGGTGGAAGTGGGCAAAGTAAAAGAGATTAAAATTGAAGATGACCAGGTGGTGGTAGTTACCGCTATCCGCTCTGACATACCCATATATAAAGGAGCCCGCTTTGCCGTGGTGATGACGGGTATTATTGGTACCAAATACATCAAAATTACGCAAGGCGATGCAAGCTTGGGCCAATACCAACCCGGTGACTATGTGCAGGGGATAGACGAAAAACCGATGGACGAGCAACTGGCGGAAACGATGGCCAGCGTCAAACAATTGGTGGATAGTATTAATAACCAGGGGCAATTCGGCGCGCAGTTAAACGACGCGATGCGCGATGTGCGCCAGCTTTCCGCCAATGTCAACCAGCTGGTGCAAACGATGCGCCCGTATGTTACCAGCTCTATGAAAAATTTGGAAGAAATTACCGATAAACTCAACTCCATTATGGACAGTATTTCCAATCAAGACGGCGTGTTAGGTAGTTTAATTAAAGACAAAGAGATGAAAGAGCAAGTAAAACAAAGCGTGGGCGAGCTCAAAGAAACGATGACAGAAGTGAAAACATTTGTGGGCCGGATGAGCCGCTTCCGCGTATATTGGGACTATGATTTCTTCTATGCCACCAAACCCGGCGTAGCCACCAGCGATTTGGCGTTGGAAATTTTCCCTTCCAGCGGATACACTTATTACCGCGCGGGTATTTCTAATATCGGGAACGAAGATGATACATTGGGTGACGGGGATTATGTGGAGCGTAATAAGCTGGACCTGCGTTTTGGTTTGTATAACCGCTGGGCCAATGTGTCTGCCGGTTTGATACGCGGTGCAGGTGGCGTGGCGCTGGAAGTCAAACCCTTCTATAACCACGAATTTTTGCAGCGTTTTACCGCCGGGGTGGAATTTACCGATTGGGGGCGCGATCGTACCATTAATGGCCGCCTGTTTGATAAACCCAATCTCTCTTACGGACTGGATTTGCGTGTAAGTAAATATTTCTCTGTAGGTGCGTGGATGCGCGATGCGTTGGAAACCAATTATTTCAACGTCAAAGCCAATATCTCTTTCAACGACCAGGATATTTCCTCGTTCTTTGGGCTGGCTACGATGGCCCGCTAGGGGAGTGGTATGAAATTTAAAACGGTGTTTGTCTGCCAGCAATGCGGTTATGAGACCCCCAAATGGGCGGGCCAGTGCCCGCAGTGCGGGCAATGGAACACGCTGGCTGAAGAAGTAAAACAGCAGGAAAGCAAAAAAGAAAAACGCACCCGCTCTTTTACGGATTTTTCTTCGGAAATTATCAAGCTCTCTGACAGCCGCTCCGTGCAGGAGCAGCGCGTGCCTACCGGCATTGGCGAGTTTGACCGCCTGCTGGGCGGCGGCCTGGTCAAAGGGCAGATTACCCTTTTAGCCGGAGCGCCGGGCATTGGCAAAAGCACACTGATGCTGCAAGTAGCAGACGCGCTGGCAAAAAGTGTAAAGGTGCTTTATATCTCAGGTGAGGAAAGCATTAACCAAATTTCCGGCCGCGCCCAGCGGTTGGGCGTGCAAAACCCCAATATTTTCTTGCTTTGTGAGACCAATATTCAAAACATTATAGAGTCGGTGGAAAAAGTAAATCCCGAGGTGCTGGTGCTGGACTCTATTCAAACGGTCTATCACCCGGAATTTACTTCTTCCGCCGGTACCATTGGCCAAGTGCGCGAATGCGCCGCTGAGCTGGTGCGTCTGTGCAAACCCAAAGGTATTATGACCTTTGTGTTGGGGCACGTAACCAAAGACGGGGAGCTGGCGGGACCGAAAATTTTGGAGCATATGGTGGACTGTGTTCTCTATTTTGACACGGAAAAAGACAATGTGCTGCGTCTGCTGCGCCCGCATAAAAACCGCTTTGGTTCCACGCAGGAAATCGGCCTTTTTAAAATGACAGGCCACGGCCTGGAAGGAGTGGAAAACGCCGGCGAATACTTTGCGCAAACCTCTGCAAGCACAGCACTCAAAGGGCGTGCCTATACTTTAGCTTTGGAAGGCTCCCGCCCAATTTTAACCGAAGTGCAGGCCCTGGCCAGCCCGACGCATTATCCCTACCCGCGCCGGATAGCGACGGGGGTGGATTTAAACCGCTGTTTGATGTTGTTTGCGGCGCTGGAAAAGCACGTGGGGCTGAGTCTGGACAATAAAGACATTTATGTCAGCATTGCCGGAGGAGTAAAACTGAAAGACCCGGCGCTGGACCTGGCTATTTGCGCGGCGGTCATTAGTTCCGTGCGCGATGTGCCCGTGCCGCACGATGCGATGTTTTTGGCCGAAGTGGGCATCTTGGGCCAAATTGCCAAAGTGCCGCTGATGGACAGACGTTTGGAAGAAGCGCAGCGGTTGGGGTTTAAAACCGCTTACAGTGCGCCGCTTGCCAAAGAAGAAAAGAAAAAACTTTCCTCACTTTCTCTGCAGGAAATTACCGAAATTAATGAGCTGGCTTTAAAATTGCGTTAACTTTTAGCCGGACAGGCCAAGCCCCCGCTGATGAAGCGGGGGCTTTTGTATGAAAAACTGGGTTGTTAAACCGCGGGAAGAAAGAGCGGGAGAGGGGAATGGTATCTTAAATTTTATACAAAGGCAACCGTCCGGCGCTGGTCCTTTGGCCGTGCAGCGCGTTTATGCTTCCTGGCAAAAGAGGCCCAAATGCCATTTATTTTAAGAAACGGAGGCGCGTTTTTTCTTGGGTGAAAATTTGCGGCTGAAAAAGAAGTTTTGCTTATATTTTGCAAAATAACCGCGCAGCATAAAATACGTCAGTATGCAGGAGAGGAAGTCCGCTATCGGCGGCGCAAAGAATACACCGTAAAGACCAAAGAACATAGGCAGTATCAGCACCAGCGGAATAATAATCAATACTTGGCGCGATAAGCTCAGCACCGCGGCGCGGAAAGGTTTATTAATGGCCTGGAAGAAGCTGCTGCCCAATATTTGCAGGGCGTCAAAGGCCGTAAAAATATTTAAAATACGTACCGCTTTGGAGGCCAGCGCAATAAGTTCCTGGTCTGTGCCGTTAAAAATGCGCACAATATACGGCGCAAACAATAGGGCAATCATAGAGCCTGTAAAACCAACGGTGATACCCCAACGGATAGCCATTTTGAGCGTTTGGAAAGAGGTGGCGTATTTGCGTGCGCCATAGTTATAGCCAATCAGCGGTTGGGCGCCTTGGCTTAAGCCCAAAAGCGGCATTAAGAAAATGGCGTTGGAGCTGATGGCTATGCCCATAGCAGACACCGCCACATTGCCCCCGTATTTGAGCAGAGCGTGGTTTAACAACAGGTTTAAAGCGCTGGAAGCCAACTGAAATACCGATTGGGAAACTCCAATCAGCGCGCTGGCAGAAAGAATGCTCCAGCGCAAACGCATATAACGAAAATGCAGTTTGTATTTGCTTCTCGGCCCTAAAAAGAAAAGCAAAATCCACGTAAAAGACACCACCTGCCCGCATACGGTGGCGGAGGCCGCCCCGCGCATACCCCAACCTAATACAAAGATAGTCAGAGGGGCTACAGTTAAGTTCAAAAAAGCCCCGATAAACTGCGTTGCCATAGCGGTTTTGGGATGGCCCGAAGAGCGAATAAAGTTGTTCATACCCGCCCCGACATTGAACAGACAATACCCCGGCAGTACCACCTGCATATAGGCGGTGGCATAGGGAAGTGTTACTTCATCTGCCCCCAGAAACGCCAGCACCGGGTCCATAAAAATATAGCCCAACGTCATTAATGCACCGCTAATTAAGAAAAGAGCCACAAAGGCATTGCCCAAAATATATTGGGCTTCTTCGTCATTTTTCTCGCCCAGACGAATGGAAAAAAGCGCATTGGATCCCACGCCGATAAGCACGCTGAAAGCCATAAAGAAAAAGCCCATAGGGAACAAAAGCGTAATGCTGGCTATGCCGGCTGCGCCAAACTCGTGCCCTACATAAATGCGGGAAATAATATTGTAAAGCGCACTGACAAACATACCCGCTACCGCCGGTGCAGAAAATTTAATCAGCAGGCTGGATATGGTGCGTGCTTTAAAGGGATTGCCCGTTTTAATAGCTTGTGTTTGCGTGTTCATAGGGTCAGACAAATCAAGCCGCCCAGTACCGCGGCGGCTTGTGCTGTGCTTTAATTTATTTATATTTTATCAAAATGAGAGGGCAGACTCAACTTTTACCGTCCGCTTGGCAGGGCGAATATAATGGAGTAGTCGTTGCGGTCTGCTGAACACCTACAAATAGAATTTTGGTTAGCGTCCGCTCAGAAAAGTGCGTACGGGATGAAATTGACGGTCAAACACCGTAATGTCTGCATCCATACCGGCGGCTAAAGTACCTTTGTCTTTGAGCCCCAGCAGCCGGGCCGGGTTGGCCGTGGCGCAGGCGGTGGCGTGCGGCAGGGTAAAGCCAAAATGGACGAGGTTTTTAATCCCTTGCAGCATAGTCAGCGCAGAGCCTGCTATCACGCGGTCTGAGGCGCGTTTCCACACGCCGCCTTCAAAAACCACTTCTTCCTGGTTGGCTAAAAAGGGCGGATTGGGCTGTGCGGTGGGCCGCAAGGCATCGGTAATTAAAATGATATTTTGCTGGGGTTTTATTCGGCCTAAAAAATTGACTACGTCTGGGTGCACGTGCACGCCGTCGGCTATAATTTCGGCGGAAATATCCGGCTTCATCAGCGCCGCGCCTGCCGCGCCCGGGGCGCGGTGATTAAAAGAGCTCATTGCATTAAACAGATGGGTGGTGTGTTTGATACCCAGTTCTGCTCCGTGTAAGAATTCTTCGTAGGTGGCGTTGGTGTGCCCGGCTTGCAGCAAAATGTGTTTTTCTTGGCAGAAGGCAGCCAACTGTTCAATGCCGGCTAACTCCGGAGCGGCGGTCATAATGGCAATGTGCCCGCGGGCCGCCTGCCACAGCTCTTCTAATACAGCCATATCAATGGGGGTAATATCCTGCGGTTTCATTACGCCGGGTTTTTGGGGGGAAATAAAAGGGCCCTCCAAATGATAGCCCAAGAGCCGGGCCCCTTGTTCTTTGCCAAAAGCTCCGACGGTATTTTCTATAATCTGACGCATTTGCTGGGGTTGCCCGCAGTAAAGTGTAGGGCAGAACGCGCTGACCCCGTGTTTGGCAAGTTCCAAAGACATTTGCAACAGGGCTTGCTGCGTGCCCAATTCCGGCCCAAAACCGGCAAATCCGTGAATATGTAAATCCAGCAGCCCGGGGGCGGCGTAGGCGTCATTTGCGTCCCACACTTCTACCTCTTTTTCCAACGCCTGCAGCCGCTGGCAAGCAAACACGGCGGCAATTTTGCCGTCTTTAATTTCTATGCAATGATCCGGCAGCACCTTTTCCGGCGTAATGACGCGGGCGTTGATAATAAGCTGGTGGGACATAGCAAACTCTCCTTGCTTTTATAAAGTCAGTATGACATCTTCGTCTGGCTGTTGGCGCCAGGCTTCTTCCAACTGGGCTTTTGCGCTTCCAGTCAAGGCGGACGCTGCCTGCGGGTCCACAAGCAGTGCTGCGCGCGGATGGGTTTTGAGCGCGGTAATAGGCCAGTTGGGTGTAATTTCACCCTGGGCCAAACGGGCCACGGCTTCTGCTTTGCTGGAGCCGGAGGCTAAAAACAGCAGTTCTTTGGCGTCCAGCACGGTGCCGATGCCTACGGTTAAGGCTTGCACTGGCACTAAGGCCGGGTTGTTGTTAAAGAAACGGGCGTTGGCTTGGCGGGTACTTTCGGTAAGTTCCATTACGCGTGTGCGGGAGTCAAAAGAAGATCCCGGCTCATTAAATGCCAAATGACCGTTGCGGCCTACTCCGCCTAAAAATAAATCTATTCCTCCAGCTTGCTTAATGGCGCTTTCATACCGGGCGCATTCGGCAGGCAAATCTTTTGCCATACCGTCTAAAATATGTACATTTTCTGCTTTTGCGTCCACGTGGTCAAACAGATTATGTTTCATATAGTAGTGGTAGCTTTGTTCGTGAGCCGGGGGCAGACCTACATACTCGTCCATATTAAACGTAATGATATTTTGAAAACTCATTTTGCCATTTTGGACTAACCCTGACAAAGAAGCGTACATATCCACCACTGTGCCGCCGGTAGGCAACCCCAGCACAAAAGGTTTTTGTCCATTAGCTTGCCAGCGTGCGCGGATGTAGGAAGCGGCCCAAAGACCTAAATTATGTTTGCTGATAATCAGTTTCATATTATTTGAGGTATTTTTTGATTTCGTCAGAAATTAGGTCCGCTTCCGGGCCGATAACCACCTGCACCGCCCCGCCGGCGGCTTTGACCACACCGCGCGCACCCAAGGCTTTTAAGGCGGCGGCGTCAATAAGTTCTGCGTTAACTACTTCTAAACGCAGGCGCGTGGCGCAGGCGTCAATAGTTTTTATATTGTCTTTGCCGCCCAGCTTGCGCAGGTAATTGGCCCCGCGGCTTTGGTCGTCTGCGGGGGGAAAGCCGTTGGCTTGGGGGGCTGCCGTGTCTGCCTGAGGCGCTTGCTCTTTTGCGGCAGGAGCCGTAACAGCGGGTGAAACCGGGCCTGCAGCTTGCATAGCGGGCGTTTGGACGGCAACGGGAGCAGGCTCCTGGTCTGTTTCTTCGGGTTCGCGCCCGGGAGTGGTAAGATTAAATTTTACAATTGCCCACTTGAACAAGAAATAATACACCAGCGCATACACAATGCCGACCGGGATTAAATAGAGCCCGTTTTTACCCAGCCCGTAGCTGAGCAAATAGTCAAACAAACCGGCAGAGAACGTAAAACCCAGTTTAACGTCCAGTATGTTCATTACCACCAAAGACAAGCCCGTCAGTACGGAATGCAATACATACAGCGGGAAAGCCAAAAACATAAAAGAAAACTCTATCGGCTCTGTAATCCCTGTTAAAAAGGAAGTCAGTGCCATAGATAACAGCAACCCGCCAATGGCTTTTTTGCGGGTGGTTTTGGCGGTGGCAATCATCGCCAAACAGGCCGCCGGCAGGCCAAACATCATAATGGGGAAGAATCCTGCCATAAAAGGCCCGGCCATTGGGTCGCCTGCAAAGAAGCGGGATAAATCCCCCTGCACAACAGTTACCACCCCTTCTTTGATTACTTCAAAACTGCCAAATTGGAACCAAACCAAATTGTTTAAAATGTGGTGCAACCCCAGCGGGATAAGCAGGCGGTTGGCAATGCCGTAGAAGAAAAGGCCGACGTTGCCTGAGGTAATCGTCCAATCGCCAAATGCGCCGATGACCCGCGCAATCGGCGGCCAGACAAAATAGGCTGCCCCTGCAATAAGCAGACTGGCCGCCCCGGTAATGATGGGCACAAAGCGCCGCCCGCCAAAGAAAGCCAAGTAAGAGGGCAGTTTAATACTTTTGTATTTGTTATAAAGCAACCCGGCGGTAACACCTACAATAATGCCGCCCAACACGCCCATATCAATATCGTCGTCTAATACACCCAGGGAGGCGGTCAAAATCACATATCCTACATAGGCCGCCAGCGCCGCGGCGCCGTGGTTTTCATCAGCAAAGCCAATAGCTACGCCTAAGGCAAAAATGACCGGCAGGTTCGTAAAAACAGCCTGCCCGGCAGCTGCCATAAAGGCAATGTTGAGCAAGTCCGGCTGCCCTAGGCGCAGCAGCAGGCCGGCAATGGGCAATACGGCAATAGGCAGCATAAGGGCTTTGCCCAGTTTGACCAAACCCCTTCCAAAAGGGGCGAATGTGTTTTTGAAGTTTTGCATAGCTTTCTCCGTTGAAGTTTATACGCCAAATTCTTTTTTGACCAGTTCACGCACTTGGTGTGCGTTTTCCAACGTGCAGGCTTCTTGGGCCACTTGGGCGCAATGTTTTTGGTTTAAGGTGCGCACTTGGGCTTTGATTTGTGCAATGGCATTGGCACCAACTGCCAGCTCGGTTACGCCTAGGCCTATCAGAAGAGGTACAGCCTGGGTGTCTGCTGCCATAGCGCCGCACACCGCCACCGGCCGGTTATGCTGGCGGGCGCCTTGGCAGGTCAGCCCAATCAACTTTAATACCGCCGGGTGCAAATGGTCAGCCCGGGCGCATAGGGTTTTATGCCCGCGGTCTATAGCCAGTGTGTATTGGGTCAAATCGTTCGTGCCTAGAGAAAAGAAATCCGCCTGGGCTGCAAACTGTTGCGCCATTAACGCGGCGGAGGGCACTTCTATCATAATGCCTATCTCCACCGGGGCGGAAATACCCAGTTTTTCTTTTTCTTGGACAATGATTTTTTTATATTCCGACAGTTCATCTACAAAAGTAACCATTGGCAGCATAATACGTATAGCCCCGGGCGGCTGCACCCGCAGCATCGCGCGGATTTGGGAAAGAAAAATATCCCGATATACACTATAATTTCTGACGCCGCGCAAACCCACAATCGGGTTTTCTTCAGGGGGCAGCGGCATATACGGCACAGGTTTATCTCCACCCACGTCCAATGTGCGCAGCGTAACCGGTTTGCCGTGCAAGGCCGCGACTATATTTTGATAGAGCATAAACTGCCGCTCTTCGGAGGGCACTTCTTGGCCTTGGAAGAATAAAAATTCCGTACGAACTAAGCCCAATCCGTCAGCTCCGTTTTCTGCTGCTGCCAGGGCCTCACGTTCGTTGGAGGCATTGCCGCAAATGTGAACCCATACGCCATCTTGCGTTCGGGCCGGCTCTGTGGCGGTCTTTTGGTTTTGGAGATGGGCGGCTTGTTCTTGGTGTAAGGCGGCGTCAAGTTGGCGGATTTGTTCTTCGGTCGGACGGACATAAAGCAGCCCCCCTGTGGCGTCTAAGCCCAGTTCTGTGCCGCTTTCTATAGCAAGAACACATTCCCCGGCCCCGACTAAAGCCGGCAAGCCCATATTCCTAAGCAAAATAGATACGTGTGCCGTAGGGGAACCATAAGCCAGCAGAACCCCTTTTACCCGGCTGTCAAACAGAGCTAAGTCGGAAGGGAGCAATTCGTCCGCCACAATAATACAGTCATTGGGGAATGGCGGTTTTTGGGTTTGCACTCCCGTTAATTTGATTAGCACCCGGCGGCGCAAATCTTTAAAATCTGCAATGCGCTCCTGCAAAAAACGGTTTTTCGTCTTTTTGAGTATATCAATGCTGGCGCGGATTGCTTCGTTAAAAGCAAACGGCGCACTTTTGCCTTGGCGGATTTGTTGGGCAGATTGCTGGGCAAGGAAGGGGTCTTTTAGAAGCTCCGCGTGGGCTTGCAAAATTTCTTTGGCGGCTTTGCTGGGAGCGCAGAGAAGATCTGTTTCAAAATCAGAGGCGGTTTCTTCTAGGGCTTGCTCCAGGCGGGCTTGTTCTTCTGCTGCATTTGCGGCGTTTTCTTCAAAAGTTACGTCGGCGGCCGTGAACAGAAAGGCGCGCCCCCGGGCGATGCCTGCGCAAGCCGTCAGCGCTTTAAGTACGGCAGAGGAAGCAAAATCCGGCGTGTTGACGCTATTGCACAGGCAAGGGTTTTGGACGGAACAGGCAACGGGTTCAGTGGGGTTTTCTGCCGGATTTTCTCCTAATCCGCTTTCCAGCAGTTGGGCCAGTTCTTCCAAAGCGTGTGCTGCTTGCGGCTCAGACTGGGGGGCACGCAGGCAGACTTTGCTGCCGTGGCAGAGGGAAAGGCCCATAATAGATACCAGACTTTTTGCATCGGCGGTATTTTCACCGCACACCAGCTGCAGCGGAAAATTAAATTTTTTAGCGGCTTCTGCCAAACGCCCTGCCGGACGGGCGTGCAAACCATTGGCATTAGGTACGGTAACTAAACGGGAAAATTGCCAATCCTGCGTTGGGGCAGCAGCCGCAGACGGTTGGCAAACCTCTGCGGCAGGAAGGGAAAAGACTACATCCTTTCCAGCCTGCACCTGGGCGGCGGCGGCCTTGTGCAAGGCGGCGCCGTCCGGGGAAGTGACAATTAAAATAACTAGATTGCTGGGCGCATTTTTTGCCAAAAAATCCGGGTTAAATTCTGTAAGGCGCTGGCCTTTTTTTACTTCGTCGCCTGCTTTAACTAAGGCTTTAAATCCTTTGCCCTGCAAATTAACTGTTTCTACTCCAACGTGAATGAGTACTTCCAGCCCCGGCCGGCCGATTACTACGGCGTGCAGGGCTTTGTGTACACTAATTACTTTTCCGTCAAAAGGGGCTGCGGTAAAACCAGCGGTAGGGGCGACGGCTATTCCATCGCCGAGCATACGTTCACTAAAAGCCGGGTCTGGCACTTGTTCCAGCGGAACCAGTTGTCCGTCGGCGGGAGAAAAGACCTGTAGATCGGGCATAAATGCTCCTTGCAGGGATATTTTCTTTCATTATAGTATTTTACGCGCAGCTTTCAAGCGCAATATATAGGTTTGAATTTATTTCCAAAAACCTATATACTAAAAAGTAAGTGAAATAAAGGAGAAACATATGAAAAAATTTGCTTATTGGGGCCGCGGTGGTTTTACGCTGGCAGAGTTGATGGCGGTGGTGGTAATTATTGCTATTTTGGCGGGGATTGCTATTGGCTCTTACCGCCGCTCTGTAGAAAGAGCGCATTTTGCAGATATGCGTTCGCTGGCGCATCAGGTAGCGGCCGCACGGGATGTATATTATTATGATCATCAGTATGGTGGAAGCTCTGCTTCTATGCCAACGGCGTTTAGTCTGCTCTCACTAGAACTGTCCGGCACGAATGGGGCAACCTATCAGGGAGCTCATTTTAAGCTGGATATTTCTAATTCCAGATATGTTAAAGCAACTCATAACGACGGCAACTACGGCCTTTGTGTGTATCAGGAAGCCAATGTGCGCGGGAAGGTGTCGGATGAGAAATGTCTAGGCATAACTACCGAGGGCAATGAATTTTGCCAAACGATGGGTTATACGCCGGCTTCAAGCTGTTAAAAATAGATATATAATAAAAATCCCGCGTGATAGACGCGGGATTTTTTATGAAATTAAAGAGTCATCCGGGTTTCAGACGGGAAAGAAGAGTTCTTCTTCCCGTCTGCCAAGGCGGCCGGTAGGCCCGCTTGGCTTGGATGTGCCTGACGCTTATTTAATATGGTTGGTCAGGTAATGAGCGCCGCGGACGTTGTCCCCTACTTTTACCAGTGCCTCGGCGATTTTTTCCAGGATGCTGTTGCTTTTTGTCATTTTTATTTCTCCTTTATTAAAAATCTGTCTGTGGGGACGCGGAGAAATTTTCTATATAAATATTATACAAAATTTTACAATCTAAAAAAATGCAGGGCAGTATAACATTTTTTTAAAATCAAAAGCAAGAAAAAAGAAGATTTTTATCCTTCGGCCCTGCTAAGCCTTTTTATATAATAAAAGTATGAAAATATTGCAAACGGATTGTTTGGTTGTCGGAGCGGGGATTGCCGGCTCTGTCTATGCTTATGAAGCGGCCCGCCGGGGGCTGCAAGTTACTTTGCTTAGCTGTGGCAGCTGGGACGTGGCAAACAGCGATTTGGCGCAAGGGGGCATAGTATATGAACCGCAGCTGAACGTAGAAGAGCTGTTGGCGGATGTGCGTCTGGCTACGGCCGGGCTGTGTAATGAAAGCGCCGTGCGGGTGCTTTCTGAGGCGGGGTGTGAAGCGGTTAGAAAGATTTTTTTAAAAGAGCTGCATACTGATTTTTCCCGCGATGAAAAGGGCAATTTGCTCTTTACCCGGGAAGGAGCCCATACCAAAAACCGGATTATTTATTGGAAAGACACCACAGGCCATTCTTTGCTTTCTTCCATACATAAAGCGTTGCTGAAAGAAAAAAATCTGACGCTTTTAGAAAATCACGCCGCAGTAGATTTGCTAACTCTTTCCCACAGTTCTACCGATATTATGGACCGCTATGCCCCGCTGACTTGTTTTGGGGCGTATGTGCTGGACAACAAAACAGGCGAAGTCTGCGCCATTAAAGCCAAAAAAACGATACTTGCCAGCGGGGGGGTAGGACAGGTGTATCGCCATACCACCAATGCAGAACACGCGTACGGCCACGGTATTGCTATGGCTTACCGTGTGGGTGCACGCGTGATGAATATGGAATTTATGCAATTTCACCCTACGGTGTTTGCCAAAGGAAAAAGCTTTTTGATTTCAGAAGCCTTGCGGGGGGAAGGCGCCGTTTTGCGCAACTGCAAAGGGGAAGCTTTTATGCCCAAGTATCATCCGCTAAAAGATTTGGCCCCGCGGGATATTGTGGCCCGGGCTATTGAAGAGGAACGTTTAAAAACCTCCCACGATTGTGTCTATTTGGATATTACACACGAACCGGCCCAGCATACCAAAGAACGTTTCCCGGCCATTTATGAAACCTGCCTTAAAGAAGGGGTGGATATTACCCAGCAGCCCATTCCTGTAGTGCCGGCGGCTCATTATTTTTGCGGTGGGGTGTATGCCACTGCGCAGGGCCGTACCAACATTTTAAACTTAAATGCTGTAGGTGAAACGGCCTGCACAGGCTATCACGGGGCGAACCGGTTGGCCAGCACTTCTTTGTTAGAAGCAGTTGCGACAGGTTATCTGTGCGCCGGAGCCGATGCACACGATATTCAGACGCAGACCTTTAAGCTGCCTGAACCCAAAGAATGGGTAGTGCCGGATAAACAGCCGGACTTGAATTTAATCAAACAGGATTTGGCTACTCTCAAGAGCACAATGTGGAACTATGTAGGTTTGGTGCGCAGCGCCACGCATTTGAGCCGCGCCGAAAAAATCCTGCGGCATTTGCACAATGAAATTGACGCTTTTTACAAAGGCTATGCGCTGAACCAGGAACTGTTGGACTTGCGCAACGGTACGCAGACGGCTTTGCTGATTACTTATGCGGCATTAAAAAATAAACACAGTATAGGCTGCCATTTTATCCGCTGAGAAATAGCTGCTCTTTGGGAAAACCCGCCTGTATAAGTTTTATACAGGCGGGTTTTGCTTTTTAAGAGCACAGGGCGTGTTTCCAAGAAATGCCATCTTGCCGAAACAGAAGTGGATAGAAGAAAAACAATTTTGTAGTTTCTAGAGAAAAAGGGCATTTCGTTTGCCAAGAGGAGTGCCCAGCCCGCTAAACAGTGCGGGGGGAAAGAGACGACGGCGTGTGCGGGAATATTTGGCTGCAGGGATATCTGAGCAATGCGTGGGGCAGGAGCAGGCAAAAATAATCTCTTTTAAGTTGTTGACGGGGGGGTGTTTCTTCTGGTATGCTGTAAAAATGAAAATATACGCAGTAATGTTATGCAGCTGCTTGGTCTTGTGTGGGTGTGCCGCGGTTACTTCGTCCGGGGCGCCGCGTTACCGCGTGAGCACAGAGCGGGAACCCCCTTATTACTTGGGAACAAATGCGGAAGAAGTGGAAGATACCTGCCCGGGGAATGATATTTTAAAGCAATACAACTGTTCGCGCAAACAAGACGACGGTTTTGCCTGTTTTGACGTATATTTGGCACAGGGCAGCCCGGTTAATAACCAACGCTATTCTTTGCTGCAAGAGCGCGTAGAACGCCAGTCCGTCAGCCCGCAGCCCCAGTGCCCGGCTATGGAGCCTACCTGCGAAGCTTTTCTGCAGGCATTGAATTATAATTTGGAATTTTCCTGGTATTTGGTCAACTTTCCTACCTCGTCATTTCCCCAATGCCGTGAAACGTATGATTGCAAACGGATAGATTGTTATCTCCCTCCGGACCCGTCTAAAGGGATAAAAGAATCCACCTTGGTGTCTTGCGTGTATAAACGAAACCAGCTGTTCTTTGTAGGCTCCGAGATTACTTGCCGTCAGACACCTCGCTAAATAAAAGTATCCATTTCCTCTAAAAATGACGGCTATAAAATGGCCGTCTATTTTCTCTTGCAAGAAAAGCAGTAATTTATTAGCATATAGAAAACACGGCCCCGCGGGGGCCGCGATTACGCGCGCTCGAGGGAATATATGGCCAACAAAATCTTTTCGTTTTTCTCTAAAGATGGCAAAGAGTCGGCAAACTTGGAACAGTTTGAAGAATTTTTAAACTTACTGCCCTGTGCAGCTTGTTTAATAAACGATAAAGGGGAAATATTGCTGGCTAATGAAAAAATGACAGCCGTCTCCGGATTTAGCGTTTCCTCTTTAAAAGGGACGGCTCTGTCTGAATATGGTTTGACTTGGCCCGATATTGAAGGGTTGCTGAATAATAAAGAACCTTCCTCCCTGATGAAAGAAATGGTCACCAAAGATATGGAGGCCGTTTATATGAATATTCGGGCTTCGCGCGTGCCCAATTTGCCCTATAGTATTGTGAGTTTTGATTCAGCCCCGCAGTACCGCCGCTTGCTTAAAGAAAAATCTTTTTTTAAATCTATTGTGGATAATTATCCCTTCGCCGTTACCGTGCAGGATAAGCAAGGTGTATGTTTGGTTTGGAACGATAAGGCGGAAAAAATGTTTGGCCAGTCGGTTTCCGGTGCCATCGGCCGGAAAATGAATGAATTGTTGCCCCAGCAGCTTTCTGTGGCAGTTGATATGCTGGATAAAGAAGTGCGGGAGAAAAAACAAAACCGCGTAGGCCGGCAGATGAGCTTTAAAAATTCCCGCAACAAAGAGACCATTTTATCCGTCACGAAAGTACCTACATTTGATGCCTCCGGCCATCTGATGACTGTCTTGACCGTATATGAAGATATTACGGCCCGCCGCGCCCAAGAAGAGGATTTGCTGCAAACCCGCAACTTGCTGCAGGCTATTTTGGATCACGTACCGATGGGGATTTACACTCGTACTGTAGATGGAGTAATGACGTTTTTTAATAAGCAAAGCCAAGTTGTTTTTGCGGAAACAGAACCCAAATGCGTCAATGCGCCTCATCCCAAGCAGACGGCTGCTACCATTCGGCAATATGCGGAGCGGGAAAGAAAAATTTTGGAAGAAGGAAAAATGCGAGATTATCCAGATGAAATTTATGTGGACCGGGAAGGGCGAGAAAAGATTATCCATATGATTAAAGTGCCGCTGCGCCACGCCGGGCCAGAGCCGCTGGTGCTTAGCATTGTAGAGGATGTGACATCCAAACGAGAACAGGAGCGGGAAATCGCCAAGGCAAATAGCTTTTTGGCGGCTATCGTTGATAATGCCCCTATTGGTTTGTATGCGCGTACCAAAGAGGGCAAAATGCTGCTGCGCAACAAAAGATGTGCGGAAATTTTTGGCACGGCTGATAGCTGCTTTGACGAACAAGGATCTTTGCCGCACGAAACCAAAGAGCAAATTAGCAGTTATTTGAACCGGGAAGTAGAGGTAATGGAGTCTGGCCGTCCTTTAGATATTCCAGAAGAAGAATATGCTACGGGAGATGGCAAACGGTTGTTGCTTCATATGGTAAAAGTTCCTGTTTCGGACGCAGAAGGCAACCCGGAATTTGTTATTACGATGGTAGAGGATGTTACAGAGAAAAAAGAACAGGAGCGCCGTTTGGTGGAGGCGAAAAACTTCCAGCAGGCAATTTTGGACAATGCCCCGTTAGCTATTTATGCCCGCGGAGTGGATTTATCTATGAGTTTCGTTAACCGGAAAGCGTCCGAAATGTTCCCAAATGAAACAATTTATAAAGAAGAAGACAATTTCTACGGAGAACGCGAAAGAGAATTTTTCCGCCAGGGGAAAATAGTGGATATCCCGGAGGAGGAATATATTACCAAAACGGGTAATAAAATTTTGCTGCATTTAATTAAGGCGCCGGTCTATGATAAAGAAGGCAAACCGTTTATGATGCTTTCCATTGCAGAAGATATTACAGATAAACGGGATAAAGAACGCCGCTTAAATGAGGCACAGGCCTTGCAGCAAAGTATATTGGACAATGCCCCAGTAGCTATCTATGCTTATGATGTAAATCACAATATCTGTTTCTTTAACAAAGAGGCAGACCGTCTTTTCCCTGGGGAAATGCTTTCTACGGAAGATGGCAGAGGCTATAATGAGCGGGAGCAGGAAATTTTCAAAAAGAAGGAAATAGTGGAAATTCCAGAAGAAGAATATATCCGCAAAGATGGTAAGAAATTGTTGGTGCATTTAACCAAGGCCCCTATCTTTGACAGTTTAGGCAACCCACAAATGGTGCTGACGATAGCCAATGATATCACTCAGAAAAAACAGCAGGAAATAGAAATCCGTGAGTCTAAAAACTTCTTGCAAAACGTGGTAGATAACCTGCCTATTGCGTTGTCTGTAAAACGACATAACGGGGAGTATATTGTTTGGAACAAAAAGAGCGAGGATTTGTTCGGCGTGTCGGCTAAAGATGTCATTGGTAAAGACAATTACCGTACGGATATTACCAAAGAACAAGCCGAATTTATGCGGGAATCAGATGAAAAAGTTTTCCAAAGCCGCCGGGAACTCAATATCCCGCAAGAGCTGATTTCCACTCCAAACGAAGGGGTTAAAATTATGCATACGGTAAAAACGCCGTTGTATAAGCCCGATGGTTCGCCGGATTATTTGTTGAATGTATCGGAAGATATCACGGCGAAAACGAAAATGGAAAAACAAATCCGGGAAACGGGGGAAAAGAACTCGCTGTTGGTAGAAAATGCACGGGAAGGTATTTTGATTTTGGAAGATTATAAAATCATTTACGCTAACCGCGCCGCTTGCCGCATTCTGGGATATGAAGCCGTAGAGGAAATTGTGCGGCGGCCGCTGCTGGATTTTGTGGCGGCGGATCATCAGATATTTGCGAAAGACAAATATGAATCGGTGATTAACGGCTTAGAAGGCGCTTCTGAACCGGCCCAACTGCATTTTGTTAAAAAATCCGGCGTGGTGGCGGAAGTGGAATTTGCGGCGATGGCCTCTAAGTATTTGGGGCGGCGCATTGTTATCGGCTTTTTGCGGGACGTAACGGCAGTTAATAAGACGATGCGCGATGTGCGTGGTGAGCGTGAAAAATTCAAAAACGTGTTTGAGCGCGGTTTGCTGCCGGCTTTGATTCTTAACCATAAAGGTTATATCAATGTGATGAACAAAGCCGCACGGGATATGTTCCGTCTGAATGAAAATGACCGCAATTTCTACCGCAATGTTTATATCCGCCCGGCCTTGACGCTGGACGTGCGCCGCAAGCTGCGCCGCGGAGAAAGTGCGTATATGGATTATACGTTTGACTTTGACAAAGCGGCGGCACAGTTCCCGGGCCGCATCCACGGGGAAGGCAAAATGTTGCTTCACGTTACGCTGGAGCCCTTTAACCGCCGCGACTGCCAAGACGGCACGGTAGAAGCAGATTACTTGGTTACCTTAGACCGCCGCGAACGCGGCGGCTCTACGCAGCCTCCCGGCGGAAAAATGACGGACGGCAAACCTGCTCCTTTAAAAGCGCTTCGCCCTCCGCAGCCGCCTGCAGCCGTTTTGTTGCCTAATACAGAGCCGTATGTAATCTGCTCTTCCAAATTCAAGATTACTTCTTGTAATGAACTGTTCTGTACGCTCTGCCAGTTGCAGCCGGAAGAATTGAAAGGGCAAGAAATTATTAAGCTTTTTAGCCAAGACAGTATTCCGCTGTTAATGGCAGACTTGAAAACACTTATGTCTAAAGGCAGTATGGAAAACCGCGAATATTTGATTTGTTTGGCCAGCGGTTTGGAAACGTCGCCTGTGCGCGTGAGTGCTTTGCGGGCCCAAAATGGAAGCTATGTGTTTATTTTCCGCAATATGGCCTTCCAAAAGCAGATTATGCATATTTTGCAGGAACGTTCCGCCCAGCTGAATGCATTGTTGGAGGCCACGGACGGGGCGGTTTTCTCCGTGCATTATGAGGAGGGCAAATTGGGCCGGGTGGAACAGGCCAATAAGTTTTTAGCCCAGCTGATTGGTTATTCCCACGATGAGTTGACCTCTATGGCCTTTGCCCAATTATTTACGCAGAAAGATGGTAAAAATGCGGAAGAAGTGGCGGAAACACTGAACCAGGCGGTTAAAGATTTGGAAACCAAAGGCCGTGCTTCTTTTGGCGCCGTATTGTTCACCAAAGACGGTCGCCATATAGAAACTTCTGTTACGTTGACTGCTTTGGATATCCCCGGCAAAAATGCAGTTTTGGCTCTGGTGACGGATTTGTCAGACCTGCTGGAACGTATATCTCATAATTCCCGCGAAGCACTGGAGTTGCGCAGCGTGCGGCAATCTTTGCCCGGTTTGTATTTAAAAACGGACGGAGAAGGGGTGGTGTTGGAAGTGTCTTCCAATTTGCCGTATTTGGATACGGACCAGGCCCGGAGTATTTTCTTGGGAAAAACGCCCAGCCAATATTGGCCGGAAGATGCTGCCGCTAAAGAATTGTTTGCTATTAAAGAAGCTTGCAGCGTGAACATCAATACGACTTTTGAGTTTGATTGGGACTATGCAGACAAACGCCGCTTTTTTGAAGCGGTCTGCACGCCTATCAGCGGTCAAAACCAAGTGGTCATTTGGTTGCGCGACGTAACGGACCGCCGCGTTCACGAGCGGCATATCCGCCAACTGTACGATATCAGCAATGAGAATAAATCTACCATTACCCAACAAGTAGATAAAATCTTGGATTTTGGTAAAAAAGTATTTCAGGCGGATGTAGGAATTGTGTTGCGCTTCCGGGAATCCAACCCGGATGAACTTACGGTAGTATATGCCACGCCCAGTCCTTTTAATATTGAGCGGTATATGGTGTTCCCGGTAGAGGAATGCCTGTTTGATGTGCGTGATGACAATGTGGTGGTGTTTGCCGATTTAGCTAACACAAACTGCAAGCGCTGTATCCATAAAGAGAAAGAGTTTGGTTCTTTGATTGCTGCCCCGTTATATGTAGGTGGCAAGGTGGCAGGGGCTTTGTGTTTTGCGGCGCGCGCGCCTAAAGCCCGCTTTGTGGAAGGGGCTGAAGAACTGATAGGTATTATGTCGCGCATTTTGAGTTTGCGCATAGAGCTGCGTGAAGCCAGTAAAACGCTGGGGGAGACTTCCCAAAGCTTTATTCGTACCTTGGAATATGTGGATTTGCCCGCCGTAGTGCTGGATTTGCAATACCGCGTAAAATATGCCAACGAGGTGTTTTTGGCTTCTACTGGCCGGCGCCGGCAAACGGTGGAAGACCGAGAGTTCTTTGATGAGTTTATCCGGATTGCCGACGGCAGCCGCCGTATGTTTGAAACCAGCAGCAAAAATGCTTCTGGAAATGCTTTCCAAGTAAAATTGGACTTGGTGGACGAGCACGGCAAATATACGGCCACCGGCTGGGATGTCTTTTTGATTAAAGACATTAAAGGCGAGGTGGAAGGCTACGGCCTTATTGGCGTGCGCAAACAATAACAAAAAGAATGTCTTGGGAATGTAACAACGGGGAATGCAAGCAGCATTCCCCGTTGTTTTTCTTTCTTGGCGGCGAGGGGATTGAAATGAGTTTGGGATAAAGACAAAGCGGCCGCTTTTTAGACCAAGATATACAACGCCTTAAAGTATAGACCAGGCAACTAACCCGCAGCAGGCAAATCCGGCACAAAGATACGGCCATAGAGAAATAAAAAAACCGCGTCTGAAAATCAGACGCGGAGTATAAAGAAAACCAATTAGTTGATTTCTTTTATTTCTACTTCAAAGGTCAAGTCTTTTCCCGCTAGAGGATGATTGAAATCCAAGGTGATTTCCTTGTCAGAGATTTCTGTTACTACTGCCCGGAAGGTGTGTCCTTCGTTGCTGGCACCCACCATATCGCCCACTTTTAATTGGTCAGCGTTCATAATAGCTTCTTTGGGTACCCGTTTAATAGCTTCTTGCAGTACGGGGCCGTAGGCTTTCTCGGCTTTAATTTGGACGGTCTTTTTGTCCCCCACGTTCATTTGTTCCAGCTCTTCTTCCAAGCCTTGAATGATTTGTCCGGCGCCGTGGGTATATTCCAGCGGGCCGCGGCCGGCAGACGTATCCTGCACTTTTCCGTCAACGGTTAGCGTATAGTCAAATTTTACTTTGGAACCTTTTGTAATCATTTCTTTCTCCTTTGGCCGCAGGTAACCCCGGGACTGTATTTATTGTAACATTTCCAAGCGGATAATGGGGCGTTTTAGCGTTTTTGTTAAGTAAAAGGCCCCGTCAGGGGGGACGGGCAGATAAGTTGGAAGAAAAAGGGCCTTTTTGTGTTTTCCTACTTTAAGTAAAAAATGGCAAGGCGTAAAAAAGACTAAAGAGCTTTTGCTTTTAGAGAGGACCTGGCAGAGCAATTGGCAAAACAAAAACGCCGCCTAAAAGGCGGCGTTTTTAGAGCGGACAATTTTACTTCTCTTCGCCAAAGATAGTATTTAGCTGCCGGTTAACGCGGTAGAACGTGGCGCATTTGGGCATATCTTTTAAACGTTTGGCCCCAATATACGTCATACAGCTGCGCAAACCGCCCAAAATAGCCAGCAGCGTGTGTTCAATAGGGCCGCGGAACGGGATTTCTACCACTTTACCCTCGCTGGCCCGGTATTTCTTCATTCCGCCATAATGGGTTTGCTGGGCATATTGGGAGCTCATCCCGTAAAATTTTTTGAACTGTTTTTCTTCTATATGAAGAGCGCAGGTTTTATCGTCCATAAAGTCCACTTCTCCGGTTTGATAATGTTTGGTGCACAATTCTCCGGCGCTTTCTTCGTGTCCTGCCAGCATACCGCCTAACATTATAAAATCGGCCCCCGCACAGAAACTTTTGCATACATCCCCAGGAACCGTACATCCCCCATCGGCGCAAATCATACCACTCACGCCGTGGGCAGCGTCGGCACATTCTATAACGGTGGAAAATTGCGGGCGGCCTACCCCTGTCAGCTTGCGCGTAGTGCAGACGGAGCCGGGGCCTATGCCCACTTTGACGATATCAGCCCCGCTTAAAATTAAATCTTCGGTCATATCTCCCGTCACCACATTGCCCGCCATAATCAGGCTTTCCGGCCAGGCTTGGCGTACTTTTTTAACGTAGTTGACTAAATACGGGGAATAGCCGTTGGCTACATCTATGCAAATATTGTGGACGAGGCCGCTTTTCATTACGGCAGTTAATTTTTCAAAATCTGTATCCGAAACGCCTGAGCTGATAAACAAGAGATCATTGTGCCCAAAAAGTTTCATATTGTCTTTTAAGAAAGAAAGGAGCTCTTCGGCGGCATAATGCTTGTGCAAGGCAGTAAAGAGATGTTGCTTTTGCATTTCCCGCGCAATTTCCATAGTGCCGGTTGTGAACATATTAGCGGCAACAATGCCTGTAGCTTCAATGGCGTGTGGGCACCATTTAAAGCTATAGCGGCGGATAATATCCACTTGGGAGCGGGAAGCCAAAGCCGAACGTTTAGGCCGCAGGAGCACATCGCAGTAATCTAATTGCACATCGTCTTGAATTCTCATAAATCACCCCAGCCCCGACAGATTAATTTAAGCATTTCGGGCCGATACATATCATAGCAAATTTGAGGGTGCAGAGCTGTTGGCAAGGGGGGTGGATTTAGTTATAATAAGTAATAGCACAGGAGATTATTTTGCAGCAGGTCGTAAAGGGAGAATTTATGCCTTTTTTAGGGTTTAAACAAAAAACTGGATTTACTTTAATAGAATTACTGGTAATTGTGTTGATTTTGGGGGTCTTAACCTCCATAGCGCTGCCGCAATACCGTCGTTCTGTGGAGCGGGCTCGTGTGGCGGAAGCGCTGACGTTGGTGCGGTCTATCTATGATTCGTGTGAGCGGCTGGCGTGGGAAAACCAAAAAAATAACTGTGGAGCGGCGGTGACGGCTGGCATAGCAAAATTTCCTAAATTGGATATTACGATAAAGGGAACCTACTCCTCAACAGGGACGGCATTACTTACGGATAACTTTACCTATGAGTTGGGCAATAATATTACGGCTACTTCCGTTAAAGGCAGTTATCAAGGCGCAAAAATAGTATTTAATGGCCGGAATTTCTCTTGTTCTGCGCCAGCTTCAGGGGAAGCTTCCAGGGCCTGTTCGGTGTGGGGGGCTTCCACTTGGAATGAGTGAGGAAATTATGAATAAGAAAGGTTTTACATTAATGGAACTTTTGACGGTAGTTATTATGATTGGTATATTGACGGCGGTTGCTTTGCCGCAGTACCGCAAAGTGGTGGAAAAAGGCCGTTTTACCAAGGCGCAGGTAATGGCAAAATCTATGTATGATTCTTGCCAACGGCTGATAGCGGAATGGGGAGAGGAGGATTATGCTTCTTTGCCGGCTTCTGTGCGGAAAATATCCCGTTTAGATATTGGCAGCACGGATTTATTGCCCAGCGGCTTTGTGCTCAATGATTCCAGCAATTTGATTTCCGGGGCTGGTTTCCAGTACACGCTGAGCGGAAACTGTATTATTAACATCAAAAAAACGGAAGGCAATTACTCCGGTGTTACTATGGATTATAGCGGTGTACAATTTTATAATTGTAACGATAACGGCAACGGAGCCTGCGATATATATGGTATAGATTGAGGAAAGTGATATGCAAAAAATGACAGCTATTTGGAGAAACCGTTTGTTTGCTGGCCGGAGGGGTTTTACCCTGATGGAAATATTGGTGGCGGTATTGATTTTAGTTATTTTAATTACAATGTCCGTGCCGATGTATGAGCGTACAATAGAAAAATCCCGCGTGGCGGAAGTGAGTGCAATGCTTAAACGTCTGAGCGAGTCTAAACTGCGCACGATGGATAGCCGCAATCTTTTTACCTATACTTCGGGTAGTTTTGGCCTGAACCAGCTGGACATCACAGTACCTGCCAGCCCGGATTTTTCTTTCAGTCTTTATCCCAGCTCTTATCCCAATGCGGTTTGTGCCAAGCGTAGCCGCGGCGATAATGCGGGAACGGTCTTTTTGTATTTAGGAGAAACCGCCCCGGACTATTGCTCTAATTCCTCTTCTTCTGTATATAATACCAGCGTTTGCCAAGAATATCGCTCCAGCGGGCGCAAATTTTTCTGTCAAAACGCAACGGGTACAACCAGCTGTGACGCTTATAGCTTGACCAGCTACACGGTTGGCTCTTGCAGTTGAGCTCTCTTTTGCAAAAACCCCGCCTTTTAGGCGGGGTTTTTTGTTGGAAATTAGTTGATTTTGCTGTGTGCGGGAATGTTTTGGGTAATCCATTTATTGGCCCCGATAATGGAGCCGGCACCGATAGTTACATTGCCCAAGATGGTGGTTTCAGCATAAATAATCACATCGTCTTCAATATGCGGATGGCGCACAATGCCTTTAACCGGGTTTCCGTTTTCATCCAACGGGAAGCTTTTGGCTCCCAACGTGACGCCTTGATACAACTTGACGCGGGCGCCTATTACGCAGGTTTCGCCAATGACTACGCCTGTACCGTGGTCAATAAAAAACGCCGGCCCTATTTGCGCTCCCGGGTGTATGTCTATGCCCGTTAGGCTGTGGGCGTGTTCGGTAATAATGCGCGGTACGATGCGTACCCCGCGTTTGTATAAAAAATGCGCCATACGCTGGCAGGTAATAGCCAACACGCCGGGATAGCAGAGCAATGTTTCTATTTCGTCCACGGCGGCGGGATCTCCTTCGTAGGCGGCGCGGATGTCAGTGCCTAACAGTTGCTGAATATGGGGCAAGTTTTCCACAAAAGCCTGCGTAATATGCGCCGCTTTTGTGCGGCAGGCATCACAATCTTTTTTCTGTTTGCAAAAAAGACAAAGTGAATTTAAAATTTGCTTTTCCAACCCTTCAGCACATTGGGCCAACAAGCGCGGCTGGTCTTGGCGCATATTGTAAAGAGAGTATTGGCACAATAACGCCCGAAACCCCTCAAAAAGACGCACCACATCGGTGGTGGTGGGAATGTGGGGCGCTTTATCGTAAAAGGTTTGGTCAAAGGTGTTTTGCAGCGCTTGGGTGATAGAGTCGTAGTCGGGGGCCATAAATCCTTCTTACATTTTAAAATCTTCACCCAAATACAGCCGCCGGGCGTCCGGGTCGTTTAAGAGGGTGTTTTGGTCGCCCTCTACTAAGATTTTTCCGTCGTAAATCAGATAGGCCCGCTCCGTCAGCGGCAGGGTTTCGCGCACATTGTGGTCGGTAATCAGTACGCCGATGCCCTTGTCTTTGAGTTTAAAAATCATGTGGCGCAGGTCCGACACGGTAATAGGGTCAATACCTACAAAAGGCTCGTCCAAAAGAATAATTTTGGGGTTGCTGATCATACAGCGGGCAATTTCCATGCGGCGTTTTTCACCGCCGGATAAAGTCCAGGCTTTTTGGCGGGCCAATTTGGTCAGGCCAAATTCGCTCAGCAGGGCGTCCACGCGGCGTTTTTGTTCCTGTTTGTCGTCTAAAATGCGTTCCAATACCGCCAGCAGGTTTTCTTCTACGGTCAGACCTTTGAAAATGGTCGGCTCCTGGGCCAAATACCCCAGTCCGTGCCGGGCGCGTTCGTACATGGGCAGGGGGGTAACATCTTCGTTGTCTATGAACACCCGTCCTTTAGTCGGGCGGATAAAACCCACCATCATGTAAAACGTAGTGGTTTTGCCGGCGCCGTTGGGGCCCAAAAGCCCCACGATTTCTCCGGACTTTACCCGAATATCCACCCCTTTGACCACCATGCGGTCTTTATATGCTTTTATGACGTTATCGCTGCGAAGTTCCATAATATATCCTGCGTCCTGACGCATGGAGCGCGGCCCGCTACAAAGTTTTATTGGCTGGGGAATTGTTAATTTGCTCTGATACAGTCCAGCCTTGCACCTGCCCCGAAAGGTTAATTTTACGCGTTTTATTTTCGGCGGTAATCTTGTCTGCTATTATAGCAAATGTGCCGTCCTCTGTTTTGCCCTGTATGAGCGGGCGCCCGCCGTATGCATAGGAAAAGCCCTTGATGCCGTCGTACTCTATAGTTTGGGCTTTTAAATGATAATTGGCGTTTTGCGCTTCGGCCCCGCCCTGCAGCAATGCGTACTGCTCTTTTTGCCGGGCGGTGAGTTCTTGGGCTTTTAAGGTGGCTATTTTGCCTTCTTTGTCCTGATAAGTAACAAAAATATTACCGCTTAACTGGTAGGTTTGGGCTTGTGTATTAAACACAGCCTGGTCAGCCAGGGCGGTTATTACGTCCCCTTTTGAGTCGTGGTAGACGAGCTTGATTTGCTTTTTGCCGCTGCCGTAGGCAGAGCCGTCGGCGGTTTTATAATTATAGACGGCTTTGTCTGCGTATACTTCGTACCAGGTTCCTTCCGGGGTGTTATAGCGGGCAAAGACATTGCCTTTGGCGGTAAACAAATTCTTTTTGCGTTGGGAAAGGGCATAATCGGAGCGGAAAGAATAGGTGCCGTTGTCGTAGCGGACATTGCCTTCAAACTCTTCCTCTTCTTTTTCTTTATAGATAATCCAGCGCTCGCTGGATACCACGCCGCCTAATGTGTCGGGCAGCTGCGTTTTTTGTTTTTCTTTTTCTTTTAAGTGTTGAACCTTCTGCTTGGCAGCGGCCTGTACGGCAGCGGGATTAGGCCCGGAAACGGGCGAAATTTGGGCATGTTTTACGCCACAGCCTCCCAGCCACGGCAGCAACAAAAAACCGGCCAGAGAGGCCATAAGGCGCCCGGAAAACCCGCGGCGCAGCCGCTCTTTCCCGCTCATTTAGCGGCCTCCTGCAGTTCTTTAATATCTTGAGGCAATTGGGTGGTTTGTTGTTTCAGTTCAATGGTCAGCAGTTTGGAATCAGTTTCTATGCCGCCGCGGGCCGTTACTTTGGTATTGCCGCGGGTAACAATGGTTTTTTTGTCCGACCAAACGCGGTCTTTTTCTATATCGTAGAAGAAACGGTCCGTGGCCAGGTCCGTCTTTTCAGTAAAAGAACGCACGTGGGCATTCCCTTCAATGCTGACGAGTTTTTTAATATAGTCAAATGTGCCGCGTTTGCCGCTTACTTCGGCGCTGTCTTGTCCGTTTTCACGCAGTAAAAGGCGGGGGTTGGTCAGCACGGCGTTGTTAAGGTCTTGAAAATCCACTTCGTCGGCTTGCAAAATCCATTTTTTTTGGCTGTCTTTAGATTCAAAAATGGTCACAGCCTCTGCGCGCTGCATATCGCCGTCATCGGGAGAAAAGTCTTTTTCACCCCCGCAGGCGCTGATTAGCAGACACAACAGAACAAGGATAGGCAATTTGTTCATACTTTTTTATCCAGCATAGCAATAAATTCAATCAAATCTTTCTCATCAATAATGCCCACCACTTTGCCCGTTTTGTCCAGCACCGGGATATTATCTACGTGGGTGGAGTGAATCATTTTGGCTGCGTCAATGGCGGGGGCGGTGTCTAAAATATGGTAGGGGTTGCGCGTCATCACTTCGGTAATTTTTTTATGGATAACGCTTTCGTCTTTTTGCAATTCACGGCGCAGGTCGCCGTCTGTAAAGTAGCCCAGCAGCTTGCCTTTTTTATCCACCACGCTGGTGGCGCCGGCGGCGTTGCTTTGCGTCATAATAAACAGAGCGTCTTTGACGGTGGCGCTTTGCGGCACGGTGGGATTATTTTTGCCTTTGCGCATTAAATCTTTGACCTGTTGGGTCAACAGCTTGCCCAAAGAACCGCCCGGGTGAAAGAGGGCAAAATCCGTCTTTTCAAAATGTTTAATTTTCATCAAGCACACCGCCAGCGCGTCTCCCACAGCCAAGGTGGCAGTGGTGGAAGCGGTGGGAGCCAGATTGTAGGGGCAGGCTTCGCGGTCAATATAAATTTTGATATGGATGTCCGACATCAAAGCCAGTTTGGAATTTTCGTGCCCAGTCATAGAAATAATGGTTAACTTGCGCTGGGCCAGCGAGGGCAGAATTTTGTTGATTTCTTCGGTTTGCCCGGAAAAGGAAATAGCCAAAATGACGTCCCCGCTCATAATCATTCCCAAATCCCCGTGCAAGGCTTCCACTGGGTGCACAAAGAAAGACGGCGTGCCCGTAGAAGCCAGCGTGGCCGATATTTTGCGCCCGATAAGACCGCTCTTGCCAATACCCAACACAACGACGCGCCCTTTTGTTTCGGCACAGGCTTTGACGGCTTTTAAAAAGCCCGCGTCCAAGCTTTTGCGCGAAAGCTCCAGCGCTTTGTGCTCTACGTTTAAAACGTTGCGGGCGGTTGTTAAGATCTCTTTGTTGTTGTATTTCATAAGGTTGCCTCTAGTCCAGCCACGGAGTGGTTTCGGGGGCCGGTTTTGGGGGTTGGTATTGCGCGGGTAATTTGGCGGCTGCGCACGAAAGAATAAAAAATGCCGCCGTGCATAACACCAGTATCACAGCCAATACTTTTAAATGCCATTTGAGGGTGGGGGTAAAAGGATTGGCCATAAGCACACCTATTTAAATTTTTTGACTACGGCGTCTATTTGCACCAGCTGGCGGGTCATTTTTTCCACTTGTTTCATGTCCAGTGAGTTGGGCCCGTCAGAAAGCGCTTGCTGCGGTTGGGGGTGCGCTTCAAAAAACACGCCCGCTATGCCCAAAGCCGCCGCCGCTTTAGCCAGCACCGGGGCCAGCGCGCTGTTGCCGCCGGTGGCGGTGCCCAAAGCGCCCGGTTTTTGCACGGAGTGGGTGGCGTCAAAAATGACGGGATAGCCAAACTGTTTCATAATCTCCAGCGAACGCATATCCACCACCAAGTCGCCATAGCCAAAGCTGGCTCCGCGCTCGGTCAGCAGGATATTGTGGTTGCCTTGTGACTCTATTTTTTTAATCACTTGCTCCATCGCCACCGGAGCTAAAAATTGGCCTTTTTTTACATTGACTGCTTTGCCCGTAGCGGCGCAGGCCAGCACCAAATCCGTCTGGCGGCACAGGAAAGCCGGTATTTGCAGCATGTCCGCCACGCGGGCCACTTCTTCCGCCTGCCAGGGCTCATGTACGTCTACCACCAGCGGCAGGCCAGTAATGCGTTTGGCTTTTTCCAAGATGTCCAGCCCTTTGGCCAGACCAGGCCCGCGGTAGGCCGATAAAGAGGTGCGGTTGGCTTTGTCAAAAGAAGCTTTTAAAATATAAGGGTGCGCCGTTTTGGCGATAATTTTTTTCAGCGTTTTGGCGGTGTCAATGTAATGTTTTTCACTTTCAATAACGCAGGTGCCCGCCATAAACACCAGCGGGAGGGTATTAGAAATTTTAACAGAACCTACTTTTACTGTTTTTTGCATAAATACATCATACCAAATTTGCCCCTCTTACAGAGGGAAAAAGAACGGGCATTGGGGGCTTAATAGCGGATAATATAACCCGCCTGTCCTTCAATTTCCGTATCAGGGCCTTCGTCTTGGCCGGCTTGGGTCTGGCAGAAACTGTCCCCGGCGTTATTAAGCGGCACGCAGACCAGTTGTTTGAGGTTGTCCTGCGTAGCCAGAAAATATTGTACGTTTTGGGAGGCATCCTTTAAACGCAGTTCCAGCTCCCAGCAGGATTCATTCGGGTCCTCTTTCAAGCGGCAGAAAAAAGCCACCGTGAAATATTTTAATTTGTTTTTTTCGTTGACTTCTTTTTCATAACGGTCGGCGCGTTCGCGGGTCATATGTTTGCCGGCGTCCACCCGCTTTAATTGCCCCCACCAAATGGTGGCTTCGGCGTTGCGGGCGCTCTGCACAGCGTTTTGATAGTATGGCAAGGCGATAGCAGCCAAAACGCCGACAATTAAGAGAACCACCATTAACTCTATAAGAGAAAAGCCCTTTTTCATTTTTTATGCTCCGTAAATTCTGCAATTAATTTATGAATGGTTTGCTCGCTTAAGCGCAACCCTAAAGACCAGGCGGCTGTCTGCAAAATGTCCTGCAAAATGGCTTCCAGATGGGAATGGATTTCCGTGATGTTATAATTTTCGTCCAGCCTTAAATAATCTTCCAACACGGTGGCGGTTTGTTTATCTAGCCGGGCGCGCAAGGCGCGGGTGTTGTTCATTTTTAAGCGGAAATACAAAGGCCCTCCAAAAGACAGTTCGGTGAAAAATAAAATGGCCCGGTGGAAAAAACGGATAATTTGGGCGGCCAAATCGGCAAAATCTACTGCTTGGGTTTCGTGCCCGTTAAAAGATACTGTTTGGGCCGCATTCCATTTTGTCATTAACAGGCCATAGGCATTAAATTCGGTCATTTTATGTATTTCGCGGCGGCCGTCTATAATGGCCACTCCGTCTTGTACCGGCTGCATACTGGCGTGGGCGTGATGTGCTAAGTCCGGGGCGCAGCGGTCTATCAGTTTGGGCAGCTGGCGGTAATTTAGCAGCGGTTCTTGCGGATACAGCGGCAGCAAAGACAGCGTGGCTACCGATAAAGAAGCGGGGGAAATATTTTTGTTTTTAATATAGTTTTCAAAATGGCTTTCGGCTTTGTCGTATAAAATGTGGCGCAGTCGTTCGGATTTTTTGCGGTGGTCCAACAGCCAAGGCAGGCGGTCCGGGTGGACGATTATTTCCGGGCGGCTGCTTTGGCCGGTGCGAATATAGGCGCGTTTTAATTTGCCCACTAAATGCGGGGTCAGATTGCTTTGCGGAATGCTGACAACCACAAACATATTCTTGCCATCTTGGCTGACGCAGGTGTTGATATCTACAAATACGATTGGGTCAATATAGGTTTGAATGATGTCTTCTATGGTATTGCGCATCTTTTCGTGGTATGCAATGCCGGTAAAAGGGGGGCAGGGTTTGTCGTTTTTATCGTCGTTGACCCCCATAATGACCGTGCCGCCCATTGCATTGGCGAAGGAGGCAATGGTCTTGGCGAATTTTTCTTTGTTTTTAGGCAGATAATACTTATAATCCAGCTGTTTGCCTTCTGGCAGCTGTTGCTGACAGAAATGGACCACATCGTCAAAGGTCAAGTCGTGAATTGGTTTGTCAAAAAACATAACTCCCCCCGGTCAGGCAGGCCTTGTATAATATTTATTATAATAAAAACAGGATTTTTTTAAAGCCCGCTTTGGCTGGGTTGATTGTTATGAACGGACCGAATGCGAATCTGACTCCGTGGATAACGGAGAAATTTATTTCCGCTGCGCCTAAAGCCGCCGCCCAGGCATTAGGTGCGCTGGCCACCTATGAAGCGGTATTGCTGTTAAAACCGCTGAAAGCACAATATATGGTGGCTTGTTTGGAACCAATGGAATGTGGCAAGGCAGCCGCTATTTTGCGCAGGCTTCCTGCCCGGCAGGCAGCCCACGTGCTTTCGCGCTTGGATTTGCGCCAAGCTGCGAAGATATTTGCGGCGTTTTCTGTGCCGCAGCGGGAGAAAATGAAAATGTTGCTTTCTGCTTCTTTGCGTACGGCTTTGGAAGGGGTGGACCGTTGGCCTAAAAACAGCGCCGGGGCAAGAATGAAAACCGATTTTTTAGTATTTAAAACGGAAGCCAAACTGTCTGAAATAGTGGAAAAATTAAAAATTCTGCCGCGCAAAAAATTGCCGGCTGCTTGTTTTATAACCGGGCGGGACGGCAAGCTGAAAGGGTTTATCCGTACGGCAGAGTTGGCTTTTTACACACTAGAGAGTACAGCCGGTTCCGTAATGAGTGAAGTAAAAGCGGTTTTAGCTTCTGCCCCGCTGGAACAAACACAAAAGATTTTTGACGAAGGGCAGCCCTTGGTGCCTGTTACAGATGAAAACGAAGTTGTATTAGGCGTTATTGCGCCGGAGCACGCCGTGGCGGTCCCAACGGCGCGCAAGAAACGGTTCGGTTGGTTTGGTAGTATCTGTTAAAAGCCTTGTTTTTTTTTTTTGATACATTTTGTTTATGAACAAAATGTATCAAAAAAACATTCTTTTTCTTCAAAAACTCTCTAAATTGAAAATAAGCGCGTTTAATGCCGTATCTCTTTTTAAAATTAAATGCGCTTGTTGGCGCTGCACGGGCTTTACATTAATAGAATTATTAGTCGTAATTTTGATTATTGCTATTTTGTCTGCAGTTGCTTTACCTCAATATCGCAAGGCGGTGGATAAAGCCCGTTTTGCTGAAATACAATTGATTGCCCGTGATTTGTACCAAGCGAATATACGTTACCAGTTAGCAAATGGCGGCAGCGATCTTGTTCTGTATGATAAATTAGATATAGAAGCCCCGTCTGGTTTTGTATATGACGAAGGAACTTCCACCTGGAAAAAGGGAGAGATAAAGCCCGTAAAAATATTTATGCCCAATGCCCAAAACATTTACATTTATTGGTATCCTTCTGGCAAAGATATGAATTTAGAAATTAGCTTGGCTGCTCCATATCGGGGAGTTCGGTGCGCTTATCATAATGACAGTTATGTAAAAAGTTTATGCGAATCTGCCGGGGCAACGGCGGATAACGGATATTTTCTTCTTCAATAAATCCCTGTTAAACTAACTGGTCAAATAAGATGGAACTGCGTGAAGAGAAAGGCCCCGCCCCCTGGCCAGACATTACCATTGGCTTAAGAAGTAAATGGCCCCGTTTAAAGACAGAAAAACCCCGCCGGAACAAGGCGGGGTTTTGTACGGGAAACTTAGTTTAAATAGAATGGAGTGCTCAAGGCTTGGGTCAGGTGGCTTTCCTCTATTTTATAAGCGTTTTCCATTTCATCTTCCAAGCGGGCGGGGGGAATGTCTCCCAAGCTCATTACTTTAGCGTGAAAATCAGAGAGCGAGAACTTTTTCCCTTGTTTTTTCTGATATTTAGTCCGCAAGTCTTGCAATGCCTGGTAGCCGTAAATATAACTGACCGCTTCACCCGGTCTGCGGGCAATTTGCTTAAGAATCTCTTCGGCTTGCGCTTGGTTAAAGCCATTTTCCTGCGTTAAGAAATTATAGGCTTCGGTATAGGTCATCTCGTCCGTATGCAGTTTAAAGTCCACCAACGCTTGCGCAGCGCGCACATAGTCTGCCCACGCCAAATAGAGCAGTTCTTCGTCGGTAATAATATAGCCGCGTTCGCTGGCTAAATGTTGTGCATATACTTCCCACCCGTTGCGCAGCGTGGGGACGGCATACATTTTGCGGAACGAAGAAATTAATTTGTTATTGTATGCAGAACGGTAATACAAGCCCGGCACCAGCTGCCCCGCCATCATCAGCTTAAGAGTAGGCAAGTTAAAATCGCGGTTCAGCATTTCCTGTTTGGTGGTTTCGTTGCCGGAAGGCAGGCGCAAAAATAAGTCATTTGTGGGGTTGGTCTGCGTGCCGAAAGGCGGCAGGAACAAATAGGCTTTTGTATAGGCGTAATAGTCCGGCATTTTATAGACGCTAAAGGTTACCTCTGAAGTAGGCAACGTATCATCTTGGGCAAAGAATTTGGCTAAATTGCCGGCTTCTCTGGCTAATGCCGGGGCAAAATCTTGATTGCGTACGTTTTGCTGCAGCCGGTTGGCGATAGCGTAAAAATCAGACGCTAACACCAAAGGAGCCTCTTTATTTTTCTTTTTTTGTTCTTTAGCTGCAGGGACGGTTTGTTCTTCTCCGGTCTGGGCATCCAGGGGGGTTACTATCACGCCTTCGGCCTCTTCTTCACCGGGTACTTGGATTTCTTCAATAACCGTTTCTGCTTCTTCCACCGCCACGGGGAGTGCAAACATTTCTACGGCCTTGGCCAGCGCTTCTTGTGCAGAGCGGAAGTTTTTGGTCAGCCGTTTTTCCAAGCTGCGGGGTCTTTCGTCAATAAAATAATAGTTTTTCAGCACAAACGCATATTCTTTTTCGCCCAAGCGGAAATCTTGGTCGCTGTTTTCTTGGGCCAGTTTTTTAAATAGTTCAAACATCTTTTTTACGGCTTCTTTGGAGGCGCGTGCGTCCGTGCGCAGTTGGGCGCGGCTGACGTCGTCCTGGGCGCGTTTGGAGAGGTATTGGGGAATATTGTCAAAAGCCAAATAGGCGTAATAAGCGTCTTCCATAGCCAGCTGTGCTATAAACGCGGGGGGAGTGGTCAAGTTTTTTTCGGCTTCTTCGGCCACTTGCGTCAGCCCGCGCAGGCGGGAGGCTAGGTCCCGGTCTTGCAAGTCCTGGAAATTCAATGTTTTCATAGACAAATCATACACGGAGGTAAAAGCCTGCGTATATAAAAGCGGGTCCCGGGCCGTGCGGTTGCGGTTCAGATTCCATTTCTCCATAGCTAAGCGGCCTTGCAAAATATCATAGTCCGTTTTTTTGGGCTCGGAGAGGTTTTTGCGGTTCACTTCTTGCAAGCTTTCTTCTACAATATTGTAGGCGCGCAAGGCCTGGGCGTCGCGCTCGCTGTTGCGGTTGTCTAGTTTGTTGTTGGCGGATTCAAAACCAAGCCGGGTGGCTTGCTCCGGAAAGAAAGACAACTGTACCGCCGAGTAACGGTTGACGGTATCAGTTAAAGCGTTATCTTCCATAATGGAATCTATGTTCTCAAAACCCGTCAAATCCAAAGCTTGGGCTGCGGGAGATAAGAGCAGAGAAAAACTTAATAAAGAACAAAGCAATTTTTTCATGCGATACCTCGCTGTAAGATAGTTGACAGAAATTATTATAGCTAATTTTATACTGGATGCAATGCAATATATACCTGTCAAACAGCTATTTGCCCTGTGTGCAGTACAAAAAAGATTTTGAAGAGCAGTTTTGAATGATTCACCTGTTGGGCTGTTTTCTGCCTGTAAAAAGATGGTATGCTGCCGTGTTTTGTGTGCATCTGCAAAATATGCTAAAATATATACAAAAGGCAGTACCCCGGGTCTTCACAGCCCAAACCTGCCGCTCTTTTTTTGCTATAATCTTTTTATCCGATTTGCGGGCCATTAGCTCAGCTGGTAGAGCAGACGCCTCTTAAGCGTAAGGTCGTGAGTTCGAGCCTCACATGGCCCACTTTTTTAACAATAGAATAGGACGGATGGCGGAATCGGCAGACGCGCACGCCTTAGGAGCGTGTGGGGAAACCCTTGAGGGTTCAAGTCCCTCTCCGTCCAGTTTTTTTAAGGAGCAGAAAAATGTCCATTTTCAAAACCGCCACGGCGGATGAAGTGAAAACCAAACAACTAAATAAAGAAGGATGCCGCGTCAACCTAAGTGTAGAAGCTTCCGCTGGTCTGATTACCAAAGCCTTCCAAAACGCCGCCGTACAAGTGCAGTCCCGCGCGCAAATGCAAGGTTTCCGCGCCGGGAAGGTGCCTCTTGATTTAGTCAAACAAAATTTTGCCGGCCATATTAAAGAACGTGCATTGGATTTGGCAATTAAAAGTGCCATCTCCGCCGCGTTGGAACAGGCCAAATTAAACCCGGTTGCCGTGCCGTCTTTGACCAAAGCCGATTTTGCCACCTTTGACGATGGAAAAGCTTTTAGCTTTGAGCTGGCGGTAGATGTAGCCCCGGAGTTTGAAGTAAAAGACTACAAAGGCATTCCGGTAACTAAAAAAGCTGAAGAAGCCACTGAAGAAGAAGTGAAAGCCCAGATGGAGCGCATTTTGCAGGCCAATGCCCGCTTAGAGAGCGCGCCCGAAGGCACCGTTATTGACGATAAAGTATATGCCGTGGTGCAATATAAAGGCAAACGCAACGGGACGGAGGATTATAAACTCAGTGCCGACAGCGAACTGATTGATATGGCTGCCCCGCAAACTATGCCGGAGCTGGCTAAAGCCGTGTTGGGGATGAAAAAAGGCGAAAGCAAAGATTTTGAAACCAAAGAAGGGGAAGACACCCTTTCTTTCCACGTAACAGTAGATGATATTAAGAATAAAATCGTGCCGCAGCTGGACGATTCTTTTGCCAAAGATATGGGGTTTGACACGTTGGACGCACTTAAAAAACGCGTACAGGAAGGGTTAAATGCAGAAGCAAAAGAAAATTCCGCGCGGGATTTTGTCAACCAAATAGAAGAACATTTGGTGAAGATGAACAATTTCGCCCTGCCCGAAACCCTGGTGCAGGAATATACGGACAATTCTTTAAATAACTTTGTGCGCAACGTAACGCAGCTTAAGCCTGAACAGCTGACTGCTGAACAGCGCAAAAGTTTTGAGGAACGCATCCGTCCTACGGTAGAGAAAGATCTCCGCATTGGCTATATCATCCACGCCATTGCCAAAAAAGAAAACTTGGAAGCTACACAAGCCGACTGGCAGGCCGAGCTGGACAAGAGCCTGACGGCTAATGCCAAAACCAAAGAAGACGAAAAGAAAATCCGCGCTTTCTTTGAAGAACGCAAGGATCATATCCTGGCTACTTTAAATGAACGCAAAGTGTTTGATTTTCTGAAAAAAGAAGCGGTTGTAAAATAACAATTAAAATGCTATCCTGTCTGTCCCGCCTTTTGAGCGGAACGGGGTTTGCGCCCTCTAAACGAGCTAAAAAGCGTTTGGGGTGCAGGCAGCAAAGCAATTTGCCATAAGGCAATTAAACTTCTTGTTTTAGATACCTAAGATAATTAGTTTAACCTCAGGGGCGGGCTTTTTACGGGGCCCGCCTCTTTAATTGGTTGTTTGGGCTGGTTGTGTTTCTGCGATAGGCAAGACGTCTGCTTGCCCGGGCTGCCTGATAGCTACAAAAAGCCCTCAAAAAATGCCTTTTTATTCTTTATAATAAAAAATACTTTGCGGCAACGGCGAAAAAAACTACAATATAAAAAATTCTAACGCGTTCGGATAGAACGGGGACGAGGGGTTTATGTTTCCTGTAAGCAAATCATCTTCTGAAGGCATATATATAAAGATAATGCGGGCTTTGTTGGCGGCCAGTTTTCTGATGGTGCCCTTGTTGTTTTTTACCGGTTTGACTTCCAATCCTTTTACCGTGCAAAATGTGCTGCTTTATCTGCTGTTGGCGGCGATGTATGCAGTTTCGGCGGTGCGTTTTTTACGGGCAGGACATATTAATTTTACCCGCACTTTTTTTGACTTGGCTTTCCTGATTTATATCTTTGCCAGTGCGGTCAGCTGGCTTTCCTCCGTATCTGCTGCACCCCAATATATGCGCCAAACTTTGTTTTTCAATTTATTGGATTTTGGCACGTTGCTTTTAGTGGTGGCTTTAGGGGCTTATGTAATTAGCAAAAACGTGGTGTTTAGTGGAGTGATTGAAAGCAAAACAAACTATATTTTGCTTTTTATCGGCTGGGGCGCTTTGTGGTTTTTGCTGCCTCCGTTGAAAACGCAACTGTCCGCAGACAGCTTTTTTGCTTGCGTTTTTGACGTATATGGGTTGATTTTATGGGTGGTAGGAATATGGCTGGCAATGCGTGTGTTGCGCAAGCTGACGCAGGAAAACGTGCTGGTGCTGAGTTTTGTGGCGTGTGCGCTGGCGTGTATGTATGGGGTGTTCCAAAGTTTTGGCTTGGATATTTTGTGGCCGTTTGATATGAATCAATTTGCCAGCCGGGCTTTTTCTACGTTTGGCAATCCCAACTTTTTGTCTTCTTTCGTCATTATGCTTCTGCCTGCGCTGTTGGTGTATTATATGCGTGCGTCCAGCCGCAAAGATATTTGCGTTTATGGCTTTTTAGTATTGGTGTATTTGTTTTACTTGTCTGCGGGGTTGTGCCGCTCTTGCTGGATAGCCGGCGGGGTGGGGCTGGTAATGATGTGGATGTTTGGCACATTGCGCACGCTGATTTTGCAGCGCAAAGCCCGGGTGTTTTGGCTGGTTGTGTTGGGGATAGCGGTGTCTTATTTGCCGGTGTTTGTGCAAAGTACGCGTCCCTCTTTAGTGAAACGCGTGGCGGAAGTGGCCCAGGTAACGCCGTCTTCTTTTACGCTGCAAGTGCCGCGTGAAGAAATTTTCCCGTCGCTTCACCAGCGTTTATATATGTGGGACGTATCAAAACGAATTTTTTTAAACCGTCCGGTAATGGGGGCCGGTTTGGGCAATTTCCAAACGGCATTTGCTCATACCCAGCCGCAGACCTTGTTAAAATATCCTAATCTGCGCCAATTAAAGACGGTAACAAATTCCCCGCATAACGAGTTCTTTTTTCAACTTGCGCAAGGGGGCATTGTCGGGCTGGGTCTTTTCCTGTTTATGTTTATGGTGCTTTTTTTGGAAGTGCACGACTTTGCCGCCCGCAAGAAAGAAGGCGACAAAAAACAGCTTTTACAGGCCTTGTTTTGCGGTATATTGGCGATGTTGGCAGACAATATGCTCAATATCTCCTTGCATACGTTAGTGCCTGCTTTTGTATTTTGGTGGCTGGTGGGGGCAGAAGTGAGCGGGGTGGGCCGCGAAGAACGCCGGGTGGAGATTACGGCTAACCCTGTTACCAAGACGGTGGCGTTGGCGTTATTGGGAGTGTGTGCGTTAGTGGTGTTGTGGCAGGCGGCGTCTCTGGCCAGCCAATATCTTGCGTTCCGCGCGCAAAAGCAGTTGGCGCGCCAAAATAAAACCCAAGCTCAAACCGATTGGGCTGCGGCCCAATATTGGTATCCGGCCAATGCCGAGGCGGGCTATATGTTGGGCGATTTTCTGCTTTCCCAGCAAAAATATACGGACGCTTTGGCCGCGTATGAAAAAGCAATTTCCGCTGCCGCTTACTATGATCAAATTTATTACCACGCCGCGTTGGCCGCCTTGGGAAACAAAGATGTTTCCAAAGCGGTGCGTTATTTGCGCCAGACGCTGCGTTTAGATCCGTTCAATTTGGCTGCGTATGAAACTTTGGCCTCGTTGGTAAAAGAAGATGTTATCTATGCCGATGCAGATACTATGGAGTTGCTCTCTCGCGGGCTGCAGCTGTTTCCTTATGATGCCGCGCTTTGGCATATGGTAGGAGATATTTACCTCAAACGCGGGGAAAAAGAATATGCAAAAACCGTCTATAAAAATGCCTTGACTATTGATACGCTGGATAAATCGCTGCGCCGCAGTTTGGCTAAACTGTATGAAAAAGGGGAGGAAATCCCCGCCGTGTTGCAGCAGGCGCAACAATTGCAACAATATTATGACAAGGTGCAAAATTTGCAGGGTACTTCCGGCGCCGGCTTGAAGAAATTGCGTGCCCAGTTGGAAGAATATGTGGCGGCCTATTCGGAAGATACCAACGGACCTATTTTGCTGGCGCGTTATTTTACGCTGACGGGCAATGATATAAAATCCAAAGAATTGTTGGAAGAGGTGCTGGCAAAACACCCGGACGATTTATCCGCCAATTTGGCTTTAGCCTCGCTGTTGCAAAAGGCGGAAGATATACCAGAAGCCAAACGCTATTTGCAAAATGTTTTATTTTATTATCCGGGAAATATAACGGCGCAGCGTCGGTTGGAGCGGCTGGAATCAAAGAAATAAAAAGAGCAAATTTGTTGAAAAAAGAAATCAATCAAACAGAACAGCAGGTTTTTCAGACGGAAACAAGTTTTGGAAGTTTGTTGCTAAAAATAAAAATTTTACTTGCCAGACGGCGTAAATTTATGCTTGAATAAGCTCTGCGGGAGCGTACGTCCGTTTCTTTCGTGCGCGAGAGTCTTTACAAAAAGATGTAAATTGCTATAATTATCTGTGGGTTGTGCCATTTACTTAAAAGGGGCAATAACAAGTCTATGAGAATATTGAACAAGATGCAAGTCAGATTTTTGGCGGCGTTGCTGGCCTTGTCTTTGTTGGCAAGCGGCAGCGCTTTGTTTGCCGCGTCTTCTTCTGCTAAACAGTTGGAGAAAGGTATTGAGCTGTATCAGGCTAATAAAGACGAAGAAGCGATGGACTATTTGATTGATGTTTTGGTCAATGGTTCCCGCCCGGAAGTGGAAGAGGCAAATAAATATATTAATTTGATTCATAACCGGATGGGTGGAATCCAAGACCCGGTAGAAGTGGATGTGAATTTTAAAGAGGGCGAGGCTAGACGTTTGCAGCCGGGACAAGACCCTGCCGTGCTGGAAGCGCAGATGCAGGCAGAAAATGCCCCCGTGGAAGATTTCTTGGATTCAGAAGGGCTTACTTATACCGCGCAACAAGATGCCGTGGCTATGAAAGGCCAAGAAGAAGCGGAAATGTTGGCTGCCCAGCAAGAAGCCGCCCGCCAGCAGGAGCTGTTGCAACAACAGGCGCAGGAACGTGCGTTAGAAGCCCAAATGCGTTCTAAAGACCGCCAAGTGCAAGAACCCGCTGTTGTCGTAGATACACCGGTGCAGCAGGAACAAACGGCCAGCTCCACATTTACAGACTTGTCTTCTCCGTCGGCATTAAAAGCCCGCCAGATTTATACCAGCCAAAAATTGGATAGTATGAAAAAAGCGGCTATCGCTAAACTGGAAAAAGAACAAGGTGTGCGTTTATATTTCCGCGATGGCTTGCCGGATGCAATTGATATTGACAGCGATGTCTTGTTCAACGGCTATAAATTCCGTCCGGAAGCGATGCCGGTGTTGGATGAAATCTATACCTTGATGGCGCTGACCCAAGGGGCCGGATATGTGATTCTGCCTCCGGGTTCTTATACGGACAATATTACGCTGGCCGGTATCCGGCAGGCGATGGCGCTGAACTCTTTCTTGGTGCATAAAGGTTTGTCTTCGGGTAAATTGAGCTATAATATGGGGCTTTTTGACCAGGAACCTCCCGCCAAGTATGCCAATTTGGACGGGGTGTCTATTGTGTTTGACTTTGATGCTGAATTACCCGCTTCTATGCCGCAGGCGGCTTCTGTGAGCAAATTGCCGATGTTAAGTATGGCGGTGGTGCCTGTGAGCAATGAAATAGATCCTTCTGCCGGGGAAGCGTTTGCCATTGATTTCTCTGTTATTGAAACCTCAGAAACGGTGGATAATTGGTTGTTCCAAGTGGTGCAACACGCAGCTAACGGCGGATATTATGTGGTGCGCCAGTTGGAAGGGTTTGCGCCGGTTTATCACCAGTTGGTATGGAATGGACGCAAAGGCATTATCGGGCCTGAATTGGCCTGCGGCACTTATACGTTGGCTTTAACTGCTACCGACGTGATGGGTGGCAAACGCACGATTCGCCGCCAAATAGAGGTAGCCTGCGCCAACGCCCAGCCGGAAAAGAAGGTAGAGTCTTCTGGGCAGGATACAAACCTCAATTATAAAACGGCCCGCTTGTGGAATAAGCCGGCCCGCATTATGAAATCGGCCCCGGCTGCTTCTGCTGAAGCAGAAATAGTGGATCCTTTTGCAACTGAAAATACCGCCACCCAAGCGGCGGACGCGTATGCGGCGCAAAATTCCGGAGTGACTGATCCTTATGCCGCGTATGGAACGGGCGTAACCAATCCGTATGCTGCACCGGCGGCTTCTGCGCAAGGGGTAAGCAACCCTTATGCAACGGCCCCGGCTGCTGCCGGCCAACAGACGGCCCCTGCACAAGGTGTTTCCAACCCGTATGATATGCCTTATGAGGAATATGGCAACTGATTTTTAAGGACTGCACGCGATGAACATAGCAGATACATTAATAGGCAAAAATATGAAGACCCATCCCGAAGCTTTGGGGCTGTATATCGGGATGGATGAAATGTATATTGCACAAAGTTCCCGCAAGGACGGGGGCGTTGTGCTGGAGTCTTTATTGCGTGTGCCTATTGCGGCCGTGGACCCCAGCAAATTGAAACCTTTGGAGTTAAATGAAGGGTTTTTTAGCGAAGAGAATTGGTTAGAAGCATTAACCAAGGTGGCAGCCAAGAAGAAATGGAATAATCATCAAGTAGTAGTGTCTTTGGCGCCGGCGTTTTCTCTATTGCGGCATTTTGTTATTCCGACAATGATTGAGCGGAAACATTGGAAAGAAGCGATTCCTTTGCAGGCGCGCAAATATATTCATTTTCCATTTGAGAAGACCTTATACTCTTATTATGTGTATGAGTTTGAAACGGCAGCTACCAAACAGAAGCGTTTGGGGGTGATTTTTACGATGACTCCCAAGACAGTAGTGGAACGCATAGAAAAAGGGCTTAGAAGCGTAGGCTTAGACCCAATTTCCATAGAGCCGTCTCCTTTGTCTTTAAGCCGTGCTTTTGGAGATAGTGACAAAGAAGCGGTAGATGCTTCCGGTCGCATTTATTCTTTCTTCGGTACGGAGTTGGCTAGCTTTATTTTTACTAATCAAAATGCCCCGGTGCTTTTGCGTGAGGTAGAGATATCGGGTTCTCTGCCGGTGGAACGCCGCCGTTTTGAAATTACCAACTGTACGGAATTTATTGCTAAACAGCTGGAAAAAGACCCGTTTGAAGAAGCGGTCATTATGGGGTGTGATACGGAGAATTGGACCCCCTTATTGGAGGCGGATTCCAAAAAGCCGGTCCGCAAGTGGAATTTGAGCGAAGTATATGGTATAGAAACTAAATCTGCCGGAGAAATAGCGGCCATTGGTGCCAGTATGAAATTTTATGACACCAAAAGCCCGGATTTAGATTTCATTAAACGCAATCGTTTAAGCGATTATGAATTTAATGCCGGATTGATGTTTTGGAAAATAGCCGGAGTGGTGACCGTGTTTTTCTTATTGTTATTAGGAAAAGCCTGGTGGAGTGTTTATTCATCCTCTTCAGAATTGGCTCAGGCAAAACGTCAAAATGCAAATCCCATTGCAGACTTTGAAGGGTTAACGGCATCGCAAATTCAAAGTAACTTAAGCCGTATTAAAAGCCAAAATGACAGTTTGCAACAATTAACCCAGCGTAATACAATTACGCCGCTGTTGGTGGATGTGGCAGCGGCTATTCCCCCGCAGATGTGGATTTCCACTCTCTCTTACAGGGAAGATTTCCCGGCTAAGCGTGGGGATGTGCGTTCTTTTACATTTGAGGGATTTATTAAAACGGGCAATTCCGAACAGGATTTGACGGTAGGGAAACAGTTTTATGATAAACTGGTACAGATGCCGGCCATCAAAGCCCTGTGCGGAAATACGGCGGAAATTAAATATAAGGACTTAGCCACCGGGTCGCAAAAAGATGCTGCCAAAAGACGCGATACGAATGTGGGTATGCAGACATCTTTTACGTTCACTTGCAGCAAAGGAGGTTCTGCCAGATGACAGCACCTGTGAAATCTCCCAATAAATTTGTGGAATCAATAAAAAAGGGTTTAGAAGACATTAAACTGGTAATGGAAGAAGGCAATTATAAACTTTTCCTTAAACAGGTTGTATTTATTATTGTCATTTTCTTAGGGTATCGTTATTGCAATACAGCATTAACAGATAAGGTCTCTAATATCCAAGGCCAAATCGCCGCTTTGCGTGCCCAGCAAACCAATGAACAGGAATATTTGGCCAGCAAAAATAAGCTGTTGGATTTAGAGCCGCGCTTCCCGGATTTGTCTATGAAGAACGATTGGCTGTTGCGCCAAATCGTAGCGGTATTTCGTGATTCTAATCTGACTCCGCAGTTGGGCTCTTCCCAGGCGGAAGATACGACCAATCCTTCTTACACGGTAGTAGGCATTCCTGTAACTTTGGATGCTTCCTATGCGCAGTTTGGTCAGTTATTGGCTAACATTGAAAACCGTACGGAATATCTGCGGATTTCTGACTTTACGCTTACTAAAAGTACAGAACAGTTGGGTCAGAATAGTATTAATATACGTATTAACACCATTTTCCCTAAAGAAAAAATAGCCGCACAAATGTTTAAAGATGTGGCGGGGGGGAAGAAATGAACTGGTATATTTTTGTTTTTACTTTTTTGGCGGTTTTTTCTTTCCAGACCGGTTGGGCTCAAACGGAAGTGGGGCCTGCTTTGCCGGATTTGACACTTCCTGCTGAAGTGGAGATAGTGGAAGAACAAACGGAACAAGTAGCTGCAGTACCGGCTCCTGCACCGGTTAAAGCGAAAGCCGCCGTTTCTAAGAAAAGTTCTGCCAAAAAGACCGCAGCTACTAAAAAAACTGCTGCTTCAAATAAAAAAGCTGCTGCTTCTGCAACACAGCAACAGCCACTTCCCGCACCAGTTGTAGATGCCGCGCCGAATGCGGTGGTGCCGGAAGTAACCAATGCGGCGGCTAAAGTAAATAATGAAGAAATTGTGGTTGAAAATTTAATGACGCAAGCGGAGGTTGCTCCGGCTCCTGCGGCGCAAGTTACGGCAGCTCTTCCTGCCGGTCCGGGACAAGCCGCTTCTAATGCGTTACAAACTAATCAAGCAGTAAAAGTAACGTTAGTGGCTTACAATCCGCCAACGGACCGGGATCCGACGCTGTCGCCGGACGATACTTTGTTGTTGAAGCATCGGGAAGAAGAACGTTTGCGAGCTTTGGAAGCAGAACGCAAACGTAAATTGGAAGCGGAGCGCCGCCGTTTAGCAGAGCTGGAACGCCAACGTCAGTTGGAGTTAGAGCGTTTGCGTGATCCTTCCCGTGAAGTGCGCGGTAAAATACGTGTTAGCGGCATTATCGGACAGGAAGTTTTTATTGGGAACAAAATTTATTCCGTGGGCCAAAGCGTATTGGGCGCGCGGATAGTAAGTGTTCAGCCTGATTCAGTTGTGTTCACATATAAAGGCCAAAAGTTTACAAAGAAAGTAGAATTGAAGTAAAATCATTTATGGATTGTACACAGGAGGATAGATGAAACATCGGTTAGGAGTTTTTCTGGCTTTGTTGATGGCAGCGTCCGCAGCTGCACCAGTTGCGGCGCAGAATTCCGTGGCGGAAGCTACCACCATTATGGCCGAGGAAACTGTAAAGTTGTCCGGGGAGTCTGATCTGTATAAGGAAGCGGAAGTGTCTTCCCCGTTGGAGCGCAAGGTATCCATCCGCGTAGCCAACGTGCCCATATCCGCATTTCTCAATAGTATTACAACTCAGGCCGGAATCAACTTTATTATGAGCGAAGAGTTTGCCAATAAAAAGGTAACCGCTTCGCTTACGAAAGTAACGGTTCGGGAAGCCTTGGACACCTTGTTACGTGTGCACGGTTTAACCTATCAGCGTATCGGCAAGAGCGAAAGTTATGTGGTTACTAAACGTTCCAATGATGCGCCAGATACAATTACGAAAATTTATACACTGAGCTACATCTCCTTGCAGGCTATTGGCTCTCCTTCCAGCGAGCTCAACAGCATTATGCCGCAGGATGTGTCCACCACGGGCTCCAGCTTAGGGAGCAGCTATTCGTCTTCCTCTTATACAGATGGAGGTATTGGTGGTTCTTCTAATGGCGGTGGGGATGCTTATTCTGGCACAGCTGAAATTATTGGCATCGTCAAGAGTATGCTTTCACCAGTGGGGCGTATTGCGGTAGATCCCCGCACCAATAAGCTCATTATTACCGATGTGGCGGAAGTGTTTCCCCAAATTGAAAATATTTTGGCGGAGCTGGATATTAAGCCGCCCCAAATCTTGATTGAGGCACAAATTGTAGAAGTGAGCAAAACCAGCGGTTTAACGTTAGGGTTTGAATACGGCGGTACGGACGGTACGTTGGTGTCTTTCTCTGGCCCGAAACGTGAGATTACTTCTGAATTTATGCACGGTTATGCTTCCGATGGAACGACTAAACTGAGCGGCTGGGATTGGATTTTCCCCAGCAATGCGGACTTAAACGATACGGGTTCCAGCTCTTCCAGCAGCAGCAGCTCGTCCTCTTCCAGCGAGAATGAAAGTGAAGGCGGTGTGCTGGACTTTACGGCTTTTAAAATTATTTTGAAAAGCTTGTTGACCCGCGGTGAGGCCAAATACTTAGGTAAGCCCAAAGTGGTAACGCTTAATAATAAAACGGCTACGATCACCACCTCTACGGATGCAACGGTCGGTTTCACGCAGTCTCAGTCCGGCGGCGGTGATAATACATTGACCGTGGCTGGCGCGGAGAGAAAACGTGTAGGGTTGACTTTGCAAGTGACCCCGCAGGTGAACCGTGAAGGCTATGTAACATTATATGTACAGCCGTCTTATTCGGACTTGGTCAGCTCCGGTTTTGACAATACCAAAGATACTACCACCCGCGCGGCTTCTACGTTGGTGCGTGTGAAAAATGGGCAGACGGTAGTTATTGGCGGTTTGTTGACTTCCCGCGAAACGGACCAAACCCGCAAGGTGCCCCTCTTGGGTGATATTCCCATATTGGGCTGGCTCTTTACCAGCCGCAGCACCTCTAAAAATACTACGGACTTAGTCATTTTTATTACGCCGACTATCTTGGCGGAATAAAAACGGGTCCTGCTGAAAGTTTTTGCTTGCCCCCTTTTTTGCTTTTGTAGAAAAAGGGGGCAAGCGGCAAAAAAAGGGTTAGATAATACCATAAGAGCGTAAAGGAAGGAAAAATGGCGAAAGAATTAAGCGAAATTTTAGTGGAACAGGGTACCATTAATGCAGACCAGCTCAAACGTGCTGAATTGTACGCAAAGCAAAATAACGCCACATTAGCGGAAGCGGTCGTTTTGTTTGGCTTTGCAACGGAGGAGCAAGTTACTTCTGCATTGGCTAAACATTTTTCCCTCCCTTACGCTTCTAAGGAAAACGGCATTTTAATTCCGGAGCGGGACCAAGATTTGCAAAAACTGATTCCGGAAAAGTTTGCGCGTGAAAATCTAGTAGTGCCTTTGTTTATTGAAGATAATGAATTGGCCATAGCTCTTTATGACCCTTCCAACCTCTTTTTAATTGATAACGTGCGTATGATGGCAGGCAAAGAGGTGCAAGTATTCATTGCCAGCAAGAGTCAAATTTTAGCGGTGGTGGATTCTTTTTACGGCCATAAAAACCTGTTGGACGAAGTAGTCAAAGAAACCGGGGAAACTAAAGATACAGCTGTGCCGGTGGATGAAGATGTGCAGGTGGAAGCGGGCAGCTTGGACTTGGATAAAGCTTCGGGGACGTCCTCTCAGTACATTAAGCTGGTGAACGCTATTTTAAAACAGGCCATATCGGAGCGTGCCTCAGATATTCATTTGGAACTCTTTGACGAGCGCGTAAGCTTGCGCTTCCGTATTGACGGGTCTTTATATGAACGTACGCCGCCCAACAAGGATTCTGTATCAGCTATTATCTCTCGTATTAAGATTTTGTCTAAACTGGATATTGCGGAAAAACGTTTGCCGCAAGACGGCAGCTTTAGTATCAAATACCAAAACCGTACGATTGAGGTCCGTGTATCTGTCTGTCCGGCGGTATATGGGGAAAAACTGGTGCTTCGTATTTTGGACCGCGGTACTGGGGAAATGAATGTAGATAAATTAGGTTTTGAGCCGGAACAAAAGAAGGCCTTTTTGGAAGCCTCTCATTTGCCGCACGGGCTTATTTTCTTGACGGGGCCTACCGGTTCGGGTAAATCTACTACGCTTAACGCGGTATTGACCACTATTCGCACACCGGAGCTTAACTTTATGACGTTGGAGGACCCAGTGGAATATAAACTGGCGGGTATTAGCCAGGTGCAAGTGAAACCGCAAATTGGGTTGACGTTTGCTGCGGGGCTGCGCTCTTTCTTGCGTCAAGATCCGGATGTAATTCTGGTGGGGGAGGTGCGCGATAACGAAACGGCTGAAGCCTGTTTAAAGGCTGCTTTAACGGGGCACTTGGTGCTTTCTACTTTGCACACCAACGATGCGTTGGGCGCTATTCCGCGTTTGATTGATATGGGGATGGAGCCTTTCTTGTTATCTAGCTCTTTGGCCTTGGTGGCGGCCCAGCGTTTGGTGCGTATTTTGTGCCCATACTGCAAGGTGCCTTATCAGCCCGACCCGGCTGTTGTGGCTAAAATAATTAATGAAGGGCGTTTTAACCCGCGTGAAGTAGGTACTTGGACGTTTTATAAGGCCGTAGGCTGCCCTAAATGCGTGGGAACGGGTTTCTTGGGCCGGCGCGCTATTTACGAAGTGTACCGCATCAATGAAGAAGTGCGCAATATTATTTACAAGACGCAGGATTTGGTGGAAATGCGCAAGGCAATGGAACGTACGGGCGCGTTGAATTTGCGCGGCAATGGCTGGCGCAAAGTGGTGAAAGGACTGACTACTGTGGAAGAAATTTTAAATGTCACTACAGAGGATTAAAGGGGTTTTATGCAAAAATACAGTTACGTAGTGAAAGACGGATCAGGAAAAACGCTTAAAGGCAGTATTAATGCCGAAAGCCGCGACCGGGTCATTTTTGCACTTCAGAACAAAGGTTTTATTATTTTGGAAGTGCGCGAAGGTTCCGGTTCCACCTTGTTTGGCAAGACGGCCGGACGTAAAAAAACCGGAGGCAAAGTGCCGGGGCACGTGTTGGCTTTCTTTGCGGAACAGCTTTCTACACTGATTGCCGGCGGTGTGCCGTTGGTAAGAGCTATCTCGCTGCTTAGCGAATATTCCTCTAACCCGCGTTTGGGCAATGTGCTTAACCAGGTGGCTAAAGATATTGCGGCCGGTAACTCATTGCATTCGGCTTTGTCACGCCATCCCAAGACATTCAATAATATTTGGTTGTCTTTGGTGCAAGCGGGCGAAGTCGGCGGCCAATTAGCTGAAACATTGGGCCAGATTGCTTTGTATATCAAAACGCAAGAGGCAATGAAGAGCAAAATTATTACAGCCATTACTTACCCGGCTATTTTGATGGTAGCTTCTGTGGGTGTATTAATTTACTTTGTGCTGGGTATCGTGCCGACATTTGCGCAGATCTTTAAAGACTTTAATATTGATTTGCCAATGATTACAGTGGTGGTGTTGTCCGTGTCTGCGTTTTTTGTCAATCACGGTATTTTGATTATCGTGGGGATTATTTTGGCAATATTTGGGTTCCGGTTTTATATCAAAACGCCGGAAGGGCGAAAGCGTTGGCACTCCTTCTTGCTTTCTATGCCGATTTTGGGTAATTTCTTGCGCAATTTGTATTATTCGCGTATGTTGACCACCTTGGCTACTCTGCTGCGCAGCGGTGTGACGATTTTGAATGCTATTGCCGTGTTGGAAGAATCTTTTAACACAAACGTAATTATTCAAAATGCGTTGCGTATAGCCAAAGCAGATGTGGCGGCCGGGCGTTCTATTTCCGATTCGTTCCGGGCGGCCGGCGTGTTTCCCGGATTAATGACGGAAATGATGCTGATGGGTGAAGAATCTGGTAAATTGCCCAGCATTATTGCCACGTTGTCTAAATTCTATTCAGATAATGTGGACCAATTTATTGCCCGTTTTTCAGCAGTAATTGACCCTATTTTGGTGGTCGGGGTCGGTGTGCTGATTGGTATTGTGGTGGCTTCCATTTTCTTGCCGATTTTCAAGCTGTCCCAAATCGGCGGCCATTAAGGAGCAGCATTATGCGACAACTTTCAAAGAAACATTGGCGCAAAGGCTTTACGCTCTTGGAAGTGTTGGTAGTGGTGGTGATTGCGGTGCTGGTAACGATGTTTGCTGTTCCGTCGTACCGCAAAGCCCAAGAGCGTAACCGCTATATGGCGGCGGTAGGAGTGCTGATAGATATGGGAAATGCGGTGCGAATGTTTCAGGAAGACTACCCAAATGTAATATATACGGGCTCTTTTACAAGCAGTTCGTATAGCTCGTGCCCGACAGAGCCTGTTTCCAGCACGGTGAGAACTTTTTTGTTGTGCCATAAATATTTGACAGAAATCCCTTTTTCCAGCTCGCAGTACCAAGGATATTCTTATAAAATTAGCACTTCTGGGGCGGCCAGCTGCTCTGGCTGTTCGTCCTATGGGGTGGCTTGTATGTACGATTCGGATGCCTTGGTGTCGGAGTATCGTTGTGCCTACATTGACAGAAATGGAAACTTGCACAATAATTAAGTAAGGGGTTTTATTAGCAAAAGCGTAGGAGAGAATAAATGGCTTTTGAATGTAAAAACAAGAGGATAAGTAAGGGTTTTACGTTGGTGGAACTGCTGGTGGCTGCCACCATTATTGGCATTTTGGCAGTTTTTGCCACCAACTCTTACCGTAATAGTGTGATGGAAACGCGCTGGGCGCAGGCAAAAGCCAATGCGGATTTATTGGCGCACGCCGTTCAGAGAGCGTTGATTGATTACCCAAATCTTGCTTTTAGCGGTCCAATGTTTAATAGTACTACTCCGAATGCCGGGTGTTCTTTTGTTTTGGGCAGAAAAATGGCAGTGGCGCCAGCAGCATTGGTAAATTGCGGATACTTAGAGAATGGAAATTGGGGAAATATAGTAAATGGATCTAGCGTGCTTTCTGATACTTATTTTGTGTATTATCCGTGCTCTGTGGAGAAAGGCTCTTATGGCATTCTTTGCCATCCGGGAACAGATGGAGAGCCGCTGGCTTGTGTGCAATTTTCTGGCAAAAAAATACCTAGCCGCTATAAAAAGTACACTTATTGTGTATATGCTGATGTCGGCGGAGTGGAAACCTTATCTTAATCGGGTGGAAAAATGAAAAAAGGTTTTACTTTAATGGAAATCTTGTTTGTGTTGTTGGTGATTGCGCTGGTATTAAGTTTTGCAGTACCGGCTATCCGCTCTATTCGTTATGATGTGTACAATTCACGTGCCAAAGCCGCCCTTAAGAAATTAGCGGAAGCCCGTCGTTCCTACTATCAATACACCAAAGGTTCCGATGTGACGGGCAGTTTTTCAGGTACAGATGCGGGCAATTATGCGGCCACATCGTGTGTGGATATATCCGCCAGCGGCATTCCGGGGAGCCGTCAAACCAGTGCGGTAAGCCAGTTGTTTGCGTGTGGTTTTTTGGATTGGCGAGATTTTGAGGTGCCTTATACTTTTTTAATTTGTGGTGGGGATCAAGCCATTGGTTCTGTGCCGTGTGTAGCTTTGGGGCAAAATGTCAGCAATACAGTTTATGCTGCGGCAGTGGCAAATGGTACGGGAGCAGGCAGTAAGTATCAAGCTGACTATTTTATGTCCGTAGCACAGGATATGCAAGTATTAGACAATTTGGAATAACAAAGAGGCGCCTATGAAACGGTTTTTATCAAATAAAAAAGGGGTTACAATTTTAGAGGGATTAATCGCGTTGACTTTGCTGGCGTTAGTAGCTACGGGCACGTTTGCGGTATTGCTTTCAACTTCCCGTAAATCATCTCAGCCGGATTTGCGTGAAGAGATGGCTTTGGCGGTGGAGCGGGCCGCCCAAAAGTTGCAGGTTTATGTGTTTTCTTCTATAGATACGGTGGACGCTGATATGGCGCAACAGGTATATTACGGCTTATGTGGAAATGATTCTCAGCCCACCTCTACAGGGGTACAACATTCTATTAATTGTTTATTGCCCCCGGTATGTGACAGCCGGACATCTTCTTTTTATTATTCTATTAGCACCCGGGATACGGACCAGCCCTTGCCGCGTGAGGCCGATCAAATAAAGACAAAAGATGCGGATGGGGATGATACGGCAGAGGAGGATGTATCTGGAAAAGATTTGTACGATGTGGTTTTTGAGATTACGTGTAATGGGTTCACTTTATGAAACACATTGGGATTATGAGAAAATGGAGCAAACAAGCCGGTTTTACGCTGACAGAAGTATTGTTGGCGGTAATGATTGTCGGACTGATTTCTGTTGCTTTGGCCTCTTTGACCCGTGCAGCAGCCCGGGAAGCGGGCATAGGCCGCAGCAAGATTATGCTGCGTAACAACCTTTCTTTGTTTGTGCGCACGTTGCGGGCGGATATGTCTCAGGCTACGCGTGTGGATTATTTGGCAGGCGAAGCAGCGTGTAATTCTAGTAAAGGGGTGGCTTTGTTGCAAATTGCCCAAAATGTGGATACGGATGATAATTTAATTTTGCACAATGTAACTACCGACGGAGCTTCTGCCGTTACCCAAACGGCCAAATATATCACATATTGCTTTGCTTGTGGTTCAGATGCAACGAATATTGTGCCATCTACTGCCACGCGCGGTGGGAAGATTTATCGTGTGACTAGAAGCAGCCGTTATTCGGCTGGGGATGCAGCCTGCACGATGTTAAATTCAAGTGATTTAATTTTGGATCATGTGAAATATATACCAGGCAGTTATTATGTTCCTTCTTTTACGGCCGATTCTTTTAGCCGCAGCTGGACCAATAGTTTGCTGTCCATCAAAATTATTACAGAGTTAAACAGCACTCCGGTTGTGAATGAGGTGGTAGAAGAAACTTTTGCTATGCCTATGGGGTATTGAGAGGAAACTATGAAATTAAATCGCAAGGGCGCAGCTTTAATGCAAGTGTTGTTAATTACTGTCATTCTGGCGGGTCTAGCCACGATGTTGCTGAGGGCTTCTCTCTCTCGTACAACGTCGGCCCGGCGTACACGGCGTACGGTTTCTGCCCAGGTGTTGATACAAGCGTGTATGGCAGAGGTAAATACGCTGTGGTCTAAAAAAACTCCGGAAGCTTTCAGGCGTGATTTGCAAGGCGTTGGCAACAGCGGCGTGCCCTATATGTATTGCGGGGGCAGTCAAACCAATACCAGCACGTGTCCTTCTGGCGACATCCAAGAAGATTATATTTGCACAATAGATGACCCGTACGGTGGTGACGCCTATCAAATAAGAGCCTATTTTGCGGAAGATTCTAATGCTAATAACGGACAGATGTTGCAAATTGTATATGAAGTGATTCAGGGTAGCGATGCTTTATAACAATAAGGAACGCATCAATGAAAAAACTGTTTATAGTTATTGCTCTTTTTGTGTTTCCCGCCGCAGGATATGCACAGACGGCGGCCTATCAGCCGGCTTCTAAGCAGGCCTCCAATGCCGTGGCGGCGCCGGCGGCCAGTATTGATTTAATTAAATATTCATTGGGGGCGTCTAATGTGGCGGGCACGACGGCTGCTGCGGGAGATAATACAGCTGCTTCCAGCCAAACTGCCGCTGCGGCTAAAGTGGCGGCCCCTGCCAAAACGGCGTCCGTTTCAACGGGAACGCGCCAAGCGGCGGTTGCAACAGCTTCAACCGCACAAGCTGCCTCCGCTTCTGTCCAAAGTAAAACAACTGCAACCCCAAAGATATCAGCTACGATAACTGAAAAAGAAATAGAGACCAAGAATGCCTTGCTGGCCGGGGAACGTACCGGCACAACGTCCGGAGGGGCTGCCGTTGCTGCACCGGTGGCGGGTACAGCGGCAGATGCGGAAGAGGCCTCCCGTCAGGCTATTGCCCAAGAAGAATTGGATTATGCCGCGCGTATTTTGCAGCAAGCGCGCGAAAATATTGCCGCAGGCAGATTTATTCCGCCTTCTGCCCAAGAAACGGCGCAGTCAGTCCCGACCGTTAATTCCAACCGGCCTTATAACCCCAAAGACTACCGTCCGGGGGTAGAATGGATTGCCTCCTCCACGACGCATTTTACGATTTATACCCAAAAGCGCGACAATGGAATTAGCTCCTCCAATATGGGAATGACGTTTGAATCTGCCTATTCTACGCTTCGCCGTAATATACCTTGGATGATGTCTGATAAAGTGCGCGTATTTGTTTATCAGGACCATAACAGCTATTTGAAACACGAGCCGAATGCCAAAGCCTGGACGCGGGCTTTGGCGTATCCGACGCGCGGTGAAATTGTGGTGTATGACGAGCCCGGCAAACAGCAGGAACTTAAAGAGGTCTTTACGCACGAACTGGTGCATATTTTTACACAAAAATATTTTGATAAATATAAAACAGGCCGGATGATGACCCCCGCTTGGTTGGACGAAGGATTGGCGGTGTATATGGAGGACCAGGCCTATAATGGTACAAAAGGCGGGCCGTGGGCCAATGATTTTAAAACGCTGAATTTCCAGCGCAGCAAAGAAACACAGGTGGCTAATTTCTCATCCAGCAATATGTTTGGTTCTTCCCGCTCTTTTTCTAGTGGGAAACAACGTAACGGGCAGCCTTTGTATTTTATGCCGTTTGATGAGTTTATGCAGGAGGGGTCTTTGGCCTCTATGGAAGGGCGCGACAAAACGCAAGACTGGTATTTCCAAGCGTATGCGATGGTGCGCTTTTTGTTAAATCCGGCAGGTTCTCTCTCTCCGTCCAATCGTATGCAGTTTGAACAATTTACCCGTTTGATGTCACAGGGAGAGCAAGTGCGTGACCCCCGCACCGGTTTTCCCGCGCGTGATAAAAACGGCAAACCTGTTTATAAGCCTTATTCGACGGAGAAAGCGTTGGGTCGCTCTTACCGCTATAACAACACGGCCAACTTTGAAGACGCTTTCTGGCGCTGGGCCGACGGCGCACGCTGACAAAGGGCGCTCTGGCCCCGCTTATTTCTTTTCTCACTCACTTCCCAAAATCCGCCGGCAAATTGCCGGCGGTGATTTGCTGTAAATAGGCTTGTATTTTCTTTGTGTGCCGGGGGCCTTTCCCCGGTGTTTCCCGAGTATTTGGCAAATTTCTGTAAAAAAGACTGCTTCGGCTAGTAATTTGACAAATAGTCATAAATTTGCTATAATTAATATATACAAACAATCCTCTGTTTGTATTTTTTTGTCCTTATTTTCCTCTATCTATCAGCAGGCGGTGCAGAACAATTGTTTGGTTTCTGTTTGCGCCTTTTATCTATTAACTGCGCTCTGCCAAACCGGGCTTTTATTTGGTCCAGAAAGCAGAGTGCCGTATGCTCACATAGGAGTCCTTTTTGAATAAAAAATCTACAAAGTCGGTGTCTTCTTCTGCATTAAAGAGGCAGGGATTGCCCGGGGGGAAAGCGGCAGTTTCTCTCCCTTGTGTAAAAGAGCAAACGGCGGGCTCTCAGGCGGGGCCTGGGCAGGAACTGCTGTTTGAAATCCCGGTTTGTGAGAAACTTCCTTCTCCAATGCCTGCCGCCAAGAAACATTCATCCAAAACATCTTCCTCAGCCGTTATTGGCAAGGCCGCTTCAAAACCGCTCAAAACGCGCAAAAAAGGCGCCGTAAAACGCCAAACGGGCCGCCAGGCCCCTGCCTATAGCCCGCAGTATTGCGAGCGTTTGCTGGCGTTTTTTGATGTATCTCCTTTTACAGTTACCGAAGTAATAAAAAAAGACGGCTCCGTAAGCCTGGTGGAAACCGCGGCCGAACTGCCCACCTTTGCGGCTTTTGCGCGCAGTTTGGGGGTAACGCAGGCGGTGTTGCTGCAATGGGAAGAAAAGCACCCGGATTTTGCCGAAGCCGCCAAAAAAGCGCGTGATTTGCAGGGGGATATTTTAATTCAAAACAGCCTGCGGGGGAATTATTCTTCTTCTTTTGCCGTATTTACCGCCAAGAATATTTTGGGGTGGAGCGACGGCAAAAACGAGCCGCCCGCCGCGGCGGGCCCGCTGGTGGTGCGCTGGGAGAAAGAATGAAAAAGAAAAACTCTTCGCCTTGCGTTACTATTCCGTATAAACCGCGCTATCCGCAGACGCTGATTCACCAAGCGTTGGAAACGCATCGCTTTTGCGTTCTGGTGACGCACCGGCAAATGGGCAAAACCGTCTGCGCGGTCAACCATTTGCTTAAAAGCGCGCTGTTGTGCCCCCGTCCGGCACCGCGCTATTTTTATATTGCTCCGTTTTTAAAACAGACCAAACTAATCGCCTGGGATTATGTCAAACGTTTTACAGCGGTGCTGCCGGGGGTAAAACTGTCGGAAACGGAGCTTTGTGTGCAGTTGCCCAACGGCGCAAAAATTTGGCTGTTGGGGGCCGACAATCCAGACGCGCTGCGCGGCACTTATGCCGACGGTGTAGTGCTAGACGAATACGCCCAAATCAAACCCGACGTATTTGATGAAATTGTGCGCCCTATGCTTCTTTCTCGCAACGGTTGGGTGTTGTTCACGGGGACTCCTAAGGGGCAGAATCAATTTTACGAACTCTACAACTACGCCGGCAAAGCCGCCCAGCAGGACGGGCAAACCTGGTGGTGCGGTGTATTTCCTGCCGATGAAACGGGGGTCATCGCCCCGCAGGAGCTGGAGGAAATCCGCCGCCGCACGCCGGAGCATTTGTTCCGCCAGGAATATTTGTGCGATTTTACGGCGGATGCAGAAGACGTGCTGATAGCTTCTTCTTTGGTGTCGCAGGCGTGCGCGCGGCGCTACGGCGGGGCGGAAATTGCCCACGCGCCCAGAATTATAGGGGTGGATCCTGCGCGTTTTGGGGCGGACCGCAGCGTTATTTTCAGGCGGCAGGGGCTGCAGGCTTTTGCGCCGGCAGTACTGCATAAAACCGACCATATGAGCTTAGCCGCCCGCGCCGCACAGGAGATAGAGGCCTTTCATCCGGACGCGGTTTTTATAGACGCCGGGTGCGGCGGCGGCGTGATAGACCGGCTGCGCCAGCTGGGGTTTTGCGTGACGGAAATCCACTTTGGTTCCGCCCCGCTCAAAGCCGGCCAGTACGCCAATAAACGCGCCGAAATGTGGGGGGAAATGCAGCAATGGCTGCAAGCCGGAGGCGCTTTGCCGGCGCTGGCGGAGCTTAAGGCGGATTTATGCGGCGTGCGCTATGGTTTTGACGCGGCCGGGCGGCTGAAGCTGGAGAGCAAAGACGAGCTCAAAGCCCGCAGCGGCCGCAGCCCCGATTTGGCTGACGCGTTGGCGCTGACATTTGCCTTGCCTGTTAGAAAAACGGGCCGCGGCGGCGGGGAGTTTGCCCGTACGGAATATGAAGTGCTGTAAGAATGGCACTTGCGCAATAACAATAAGAGGTAAAATTTTGCCTGCGCGGAATATGGAGCGCTGTTAAAAAACGTGCAATAGAGTCTAGGGCGCATACAAGAACGGAGGCTATCTCTCAGACAATCTGCGTAACGTGTGCTAAACAGATTGTTGCTTGCGGGTATGTTTGCAACGCTTGCTAAAATAAAATTTAGAGCAAAATGAGGCGCTTAAAGAAATGGGATAAATAAAAATACTAGCATAAAAAATATTTTTTCAGAAGATAAAATTTTAAAATGCTAACAATAAATGTTGACAAAACTTACAAATTATGCTATAATTGCCTTATAGTCATTCTAGCCCTTGTTTGTGGCCTGGGTGCTTTTCTGTGCGGGGCCGCCGGCGGTTTTTCTTACCTGGTATTTCTGGCCCGCTTGGGCTTTAGCCATAATTTCTACATAATGTGTTTTGTCTTAGCGATTTCCCTCTTGCAAAAAATTTTTTAACTTCTGCGGCCTCTTGTTTTACTACGGCGCCACAAGCGGCAACTCGGTAAAACGCGCAATATAATGCCGTTGCTGTTTATATAAACAGCAACGGCTAAAAGAAAAGATTATCTCCGGCACGGAGCCAATGGCAACGCTTGCCAAACCGCTTTTTACAGCGGAGCCCCCGCCATTACCACGCCCAACACGGCCACTAACAGCAAAGTTACTAACGCAGACAACCAAAGCGCCGCTTTGCGGCTGCCGCCTTTAAATACCTTTCGGGTAATAATATAAAAGCCCGGAAACCCTACCAAAGCGGCAAATACCAAAATCAAAATAACAGCTCCCATATACCCTCCCGTGCGCCGCCTTTGCGGCACAGTACAAATATATCCTAATAAATTTTACGCTTCTTTCTCCGTTTTTTTACGCAGGAAAAATTAAATTACAGGTGATTTATGAACGCAAACGATATGCAACAGGCGGATTTTTTCCGCACCCGCTACGAAGATATGAAAACCCAAGCGCAACAATGGCAAAGCACTTGGAAAGAATTGGCTAAATATATCGCGCCGACGCGCGGTTTTTTTGACGGGGACCGCCCCGCAGACGGGCGCAAAATAGACCACCGCGCCCTGATAGACTCCGACCCGCTGCTGGCTGTAGAGGTGCTCAGCGCGGGGATGGTGTCTGGGCTGACCAGCCCCAGCCGCAGCTGGTTTGAGCTGTCGCTTTCCGATGAAAAGTGTATGAAACAGCAAGGCGTGCACGCCTGGCTGTATGAAGTGCGCCGCCGGATGGAAGAGGTGTTTGCCCGTTCTAATATTTACCATACTTTGCACAGTTTTTATCAGGAAATTTCCGTCTTTGGTACGGCGGCATTTCTGTTGGAAGAGGATATGGACCGCGTACTCTGCTGCCGGGCTTTTACTGCGGGGGAATATGTGCTGGACTGTGACGGAAAAGGCAACGTGAACAGCTTTGGACGGGAGTTTTGGATGACGCCGGAGCAAATGCAGAATCAATTTGGTTTAGATGCGTTGCCCCTTTCTGTGCGCCGTGCGGCGCAGGAAAAGCGCGGCGGTTGGTTTAAAGTGCTGCACGTTATTTTGCCCAATCCGCAAGCAGATGAGCGCAAGTTAGACGCAGCGCATATGCCTTACCTTTCGGCCTATTTTACGCCGCAGGGGGAAATGCTGCGCCGCGGAGGATACCGCGAATTTCCGGTCATTGCCGCGCGCTGGGAAGTGCGCAACAGCAGCGACATATACGGCCGCGGCCCCGGCTGGAAAGCGTTGGGCGATGTGAAAATGCTGCAAAAAATGCAAAAGACCAAACTGGTGGCGCTGGACAAAAATACCAACCCGCCTATGATGGTCTCTGCCAATGTGCAGGGGGAAGTCAACCTGCTGCCCGGCGGCCTGACGCGCTACAGCGGCAGCGGCTCAGACGGGGCCGTTAAGCCCGCTTATCAAGTGCCGGTGGATTTAAACGCGTTGGAACAGAGTATAGAGCGCGTAAAACAAACCATTAAAGGGCAATTCTTTGCCGACGTGTTTTTAATGCTCAGCACGCAGAACTTTTCCAATATGACCGCTACCGAAGTGGCGGAGCGGCACCAGGAAAAAATGCTGGTGCTGGGCCCGGTGTTGGAGCGGCTGAAAAATGAACTGCTGGACCCTTTGATAGAACGCAGCTTTGCCATTATGCTTCGTCGGGGCGTTATCCCGCTGCCGCCAGCTGAAATACAGGGAAAAGAGATGAAAGTGCAATATGTTTCTATGATTGCCCAAGCGCAAAAACAAAGCGGTATGGCGGCTTTGCAGCAAGGCATTGCCTTTACCAGCAATTTGGCGCAAGGCAACCCGCAGGTGCTGGATAAAATTAATTTTGACGCCGCGTTGGAAGAAGGGCTGGATATGCTGGGGGTATCGCCCCGGGTGCTCCGCTCTGATGAAGAAACAGCCCAAATCCGTGCCCAACGCCAACAGCTCTTGCAGGCGCAGGCCGCCGAAGCGGCGGCAAAAAACAGCGCACAGTAATTTGCTGTTCTGCCAAAACGGCGCACCAAAAATAGACTTGTCTGTAAAGAAGAGGCAGCGGCGTATTTTTTGGCGGCAGATGCCGCGGGCGGCAGTCTGTGCGGGCGCTTATAGGAAATACTTGTCAAGCAAAGCTGCGGCGCATACCGGTGTGCCACCTGCCTTTAAAACAAAGCTGCGGCGCGGGGCGGTCTAAAATTATCGTACGCCCCTACGCAGAGGCGGGGGAAACGAACCGGACGTTTTCCCCCGGCCCCAAGCCTTGCCAGTCTTTCTTACCAAATAAAACATACGGCTCAAACGGAGAAGAACAATCCGTACTTTGCCCCAAACATTCCCCAATTATGAAGAAAAAAACACTGGAAAAACGCAACGCGGCCGATTTGGCCGCCGTGTTAAAACTGCCGCAAGGCAGGCGGCTGCTGTGGCGTGTGCTGCAGGCGGCCCAAGTGAGCGGGCACGGTTTTGTGCCCGGGGACCCGTGCGCCACCGCATTTCATTGCGGGCAGAAGAGCATTGGTCTTTTTTTGCAGGAACAAATTGCGGAAATTTCGCCGCTTTTGTTAGCACAGATGCAGGCGGAGTATTTGTCTGAAGTCACTTCCCAGCAAAACGAAATTAACCGCCAAAGTGAGGAAATGCACAATGTCTGAAGAGAATAACACCGCTTCTTCAGCGGTACAACCCGATTTGCAAACGGCGCAGACTGCACAAGTCTGCCCCGGGCCCAGCGGCGCAGAGGACGCCTCTGCCTCCGATAGGCCAAACGAAAATAACCCGGCAGAAACTTCTTTGCCTGCCGGCCTATACCCAGACCTGAAACTGCCGGAAGAGTTAAACGGATGTGAAGAAAATTTTGCGTCGTTTAAAAAACTGGCCTCTGAGCTAAAACTGCCTGCCCAAGCCGCAAAAAAACTGGTGGAGTGGGAAAGTAAAGCCGCTGCGGACGGACGCCAAAACGCGCAGTATGCGCGGGCGCAAATTTTGCAGCGGTGGACGGAGCAAACCCGCCAGCTTTTTGGCCCGGGCTACCAACAGGAAGTAGCCCGCGCTTTGGCGGCGGCGGAGCGTTTTGGCGGGCCGGAGCTGCGCGCACTGCTTGATGCTACGGGGCTGGGCAGCCACCCGGCGGTGGTAAAGACGTTTCATCAAATCAGCCAACAAATCGCAGAAGACACGTCTGTGTCCGGGCGCGTGCGCGCCGCTGCAGACAAGACTTTTGCCGAGGCGTTGTACGGAAAAGCGCAGTAAGCGTTTTTCTCTGTCCGCAAGGACCGAATTTACAAAGGAAACCATTTATTTATGGCAATCATTGCAGATAAATATTACAACCTGATGGACTATGCCAAACAGTTTGACCAATCCGGTCAAGAGTTGGCTATTGCTGAGGTGCTCAGCAAGTCCAATGACATTATTGGCGATGCACTGGTGACGGAAAGCAACTTAGACAGCGGCCACGAATACGCCGTGCGCACCGGTATCCCCGAAGGTACCTGGCGCCGCGCCTACCAAGGCATTGAGCCGGCCAAAGCCACTACCAAAGTGGTGGTGGAAAGCTACGGCACGCTCTCTGCCTATTCCGTGGTGGATAAACTCATTGCAGAAAAAGGCGGCAACTTGCAGTCTGTGCGCACCGGGCAGAGCAAGGCGATTATTGCCGGTATGTCCAACACGATGGCGCGCAACCTCATTTACGGCAACGCCGGAGAAACACCGGAACGTTTTACCGGCTTGGCCGCTCGCTATAACACGCTGACCGATGCGGAAAGCGCGCGCAACGTTATTGACGCCGGCGGCGAAACGGACGGGCAGAACTCCTCCATTTATTTGGTGGTGTGGGATACGGACAAAGTGTTCACGTTCTTCCCCAAAGGTTCCAAAGCCGGTATCCAGCGTGTGGACCACGGCTTGGTCAATCATATTGACTCCGACGGCAACGAATACCCCGCCTACAAAGAATATTTTGAATGGAAAATGGGCCTTGCCGTACAGGACTGGCGCTACGCCGGGCGCATTTGCAACATTGACGTCAAAAACGTGCCCGCCAGCTTGATTGACAATATGTGCGAATTGGAAGAGCGTATCCAGAGCCTGAACCTGGGCAAGCCGTTCTGGTATATGAACCGCACCGTCAAGGCCGCTTTGCGCAAGCTGACCAGCAACAAGCAAAACGTCCAGTACACGCCGGACCAGATTACGTCCCGCCCGCTGATGACGTTTAACGAAATCCCCGTCCATATCTGCGACGCGATTGAAGACACCGAAGACGTGGTGGCTTAATTGGATGGTCCGGCGCGTTTAGTCGGGCCGGACTGCCCGGCGGCTCTGTAGAGCCGCCCGCCGCGAGGTCATATGCGGCGTAACCACAGTGACCCGGGGCCCGCTTAGTGGGCCCCGGCAGGGGGCGCCAACCCCTAAGTTAAGGAGAAACTATGTTGATTGATTCTACGTTAGTTCTTTCAGACCAGCAGAAAATTACCTCTTCCGCCGCGTCTGAACATATCATTGACCAGACGGCAGCCGCCGACGCGCACCACCGCCTGGTAGTTGTAGCCCAAGCCGACGAAGATTTTGCCGGCTTGAGCAACCTGAAAATCAGCCTGCAAACTTCCGCCGTGGAAAGCTTCAGCCAGCCGACGGAGCTTTTGGCTGCGTCGTTTGCCTTGGCGGATTTAAAGAGCGGCAAGGCCTTGTTTAAAATGGTCTTGCCGGCGGGCGCTTTGCGCTATATCCGCGGGTATTATACCGTCAGCGGTACGGCGACGGCGGGCAAAATCTCGCTGTTTATTACCGACGAAGTAGATATGTAACCCCTACGGGGCGCGCTTGCTTCTGCCCGCGCCCCGTCCCCCTTTACATCGCATCATTTTTGGCGGAGTGGTTAAAAAAAGGGGGAGTTTTCTCTTTCACTTGGCGCTTTGCCCAAAACAAAATCCGTCTTTTGTTTCCTGTTGCTTTTTTCAAGTAAAAATCAAATGGGAAAAAAACAAAGACCCGCTCAAAAGGCAGCAAGCGGGAGAGCCTGTTGCCAAGGGGGTTGTTCAAGTCAAAAAAAGAGCAGGAAGCATAAAGAACAGCCCGGCGAGAAATAGAAACAGAAGTCATTCCGGGTTTTATTCAATGCCAAATGAGAAGGGCAAGAGGCACAAAGAACGGCTTGGATAGAAACAGAAAGCAGGCAACCGCGGGGTTAAAAAAGAAAGAAGCGTTTGGCAAGGAAGGACTAAAAAAGCAAGATGAGCAGAGGCTTTGTTTCTTAATTAAAAATAAAGGAAAAAAAGTCTTTTTACAGGCAGTTTAGCCGTTTTATTCTAGCCAGACACCTACCCTGGGCCATTAAACGCTCGTTTAGAGGCAGAAATGGCCCAAAATGAGCTAAAAATAGGGGCCAAAAGCGTAAAATTTCGGATTTCAAGAGGCTTTATACGTAAAAATATAGATTTTTTCTGCCCAAGAGGGCAAAGCGTGGCAAAATGTTTGATCTGCAGAAAAGAGGCAAAAAAGTATTTTTAAAAATATAAATGATTTTAAAAAATATTAAAATTTAAGTATTTTTAAAATTATATACATTTTTTAAAAATAAACAAATATTAAAAAATATATCGCGACAATATATCTTATAAAGATGTGTTTTATTTTGAAAATTATTAAAAAATAATAATTTTTAAAACAAATAATAAATTTTTATAAAAATAAAAATAATAAAAAATACTTAAATTTTAATATAAACTAAAATAGGAGCATAAAATGGTATCAAAATTAGACATTTGTAATATAGCTTTGGCTCATTTAGGACAAGAGCCTATTTCTTCTTTGGGACAAGAAGATGAACGCGCCCGCCGCTGCAGTCTGTTTTATGAACCAGTAAAAAAAGAGGTGCTCCGTACCCATAATTGGGCTTTTGCAGGCAGTCAGATTTCGCTGGCTTTGCTGGCTGGTAATAGTGAAGAAGAATGGCCGTATATGTATGCCTATCCGCAGGATTGCCTGTTTCTGCGGCGGGTGTTTGCCCCGGGCCCTCAGGGCCGCAACGGCGCTTTTAAAGAGGTGTATAACCAGGATTTACACGCAAGAGTAATTTTTTCTGGCATAGAACAAGCCCGGGCGGAATATACGCGGGATGTAAAGGATGAAAGCTTATTTGACCCAGCCTTTGTGAAAGCATTTTCTTTGGCTTTAGCGGCAGATTTGGCAGTAGCGCTGACCGGGGATAGCACATTGGCGCGCACCGTATTGCAGAAATATACGTTGGTGTTAGAAGAAGCGCGCCGCAGCAATATGAGCGAGAATTTTGACATACGCCGCGCAGACAGTGCTTTTGTGGAGGCTCGTTAATATGCCTATACATACCATACAGACCAACTTTTCCGGCGGGGAGATTAGCCCGCACCTCTACAGCCAGGCTGCAGCCCAGGGGGAAGGATCCTGGTTAAAGACGGCCTGCAACTTTTTAGTGCACCCGCAGGGAGGGGCTTCTAACCGGCCCGGCACAGCGTATGTGGCCAGTGCCAAATACAGCAATAAAAATGCCCGTTTAATCCCATTTGTGCTGGGAGAAGAAGAAGCCTATGTATTGGAGTTGGGGCATAAGTATATGCGGGTGCACGCCCCAGCGGGAACTTTGCTTGATACAAATGGGGCTGTGTATGAGCTGGAGAGCCCCTACACGGAGTATGACTTGCCTGATGTGCAGTATGTACAGTATGAACAAACGCTTTTTTTGGTTCATCCCAGCTATTATCCCAAAAAATTACTGCGCGGAACGGACGGTTATTTTACCCTTTCGGATATGGTGATAAAAGACGGGCCGTTTATGTTGCCCAATACGGAGGAAAACAAAAAGCTGCGTTTGGTCAGCCAAAGCGATACGATTGTATCGGAAGGGGTGAGGGCCACGCTGTCTTTTTTGCCGGTAAGCTATCCCAACTATTTTATTCAGGCCTACTGGAAAGGGGAGCGTTTTTATAATCCCAGTGACTATGGCTTTAATGTGGGGGAAGTGGTCTATGCTTTTAACCTGCGTTGCAGTGCAGACGGCTGCCAGGCCTACAATCAGGGCGGCGTGCTGCGTATAGAATCCCCCAAAGCAACCGGCGGTGATTTTAACGGTACGGAGCTGATGATTTACTACCGGCAGGGAATTATCGCCCCGCCGAATTTAATTGTTACACACGCATTGAGCGGCGGATGTAACGCCGGAGAAATTATCAGCCAAGGAGAACCGAAATGGTATCTGGAGGCGGATTTTGACGCGTTTGTTCCGGGGCAGGTGGGGGCTTTGTTTGCTTTGCGCCACCGGGTGGAAAGCCCTTCAGAAAGCGGCACATTAACCTATCAGGAAACATCTAAAGTAATTAAAACCGGGGGAGATTGGCGCTTGCGTACGACGGGGAGCTGGTATGGGGAAATTGTGCTTGAGTCTTCAACAGATAATACAACGTGGGAGAAAGTAAAGCATTTTACCAAAGCACAAGGAGAAGATAATTTAAACACTTTGGGCAGTTTAGAAGTGTCGGCCAAAATGTATTATTTGCGCATTCGCTGCCAGGGTATTAACGGAGAAATGGGATATGTGCTGCAGGCAGACTCTTTTAACCAAGAGGGGATAGTCAAAGCAGAAAATTATGTAAGCGAACAGAAAATGCAAGTCAGCATCCAGCGTGCGTTGGGGGTGGAAGAAGAGTGGACGGCAGATTGGTCTGAGGGATCTTTCAGCCCGCAATCCGGTTACCCTTCCTGTGTATTTTTCTATCAAGACAGGCTGGGGTTTGCCGGCAGTAAAAAAGAACCCCAAACCATTTGGTTTTCCAAGACGGGAGAGTATGAAGATTTTGGCTACTTGCGCACTTTGGAAGATTCGGATTCTATCAGCTTAACGCTCTCCGGCAAAAAATTGAATGCCATCAATTCCGTGGCGGTCGGCGCAAAATTACTGTTATTTACAGCCGGCAGCGAATGGAGCCTGGGCTGTTCCGGCGCGCTGACTCCGTACAATATAGAAATTCACCAGGAAGGGGAGCGCGGCGCCAGCCGTGTGCCGCCCATTGTGGTGGGGAACCGTACCCTGTTTGTGCAGTCGCGCGGAAGCGTACTGCGGGATTTCTATTACCAGTACAGTACGGCTTCTTATACCGGGCGGGATTTAACATTGCGGGCACGTCATTTATTTTTTAATCAAGAAATAAAAGAAATGGCTTACCAACAAGAGCCGGACAATCTGATTTGGTGCGTGTTGGGAGACGGAAGTTTGCTCTCTTTAACCTATTTGCCGGAGGAAGATATTTTTGCTTGGACGCGCCATCAGACGCAAGGCAAGTTTTTAAGCATATGCAGTATCCCGTCCAGCGGCTATGATCAGACCTGGCTGCTGGTAGATCGCAATGGCGTGCGTTGTGTGGAGCGTTTATTGCCGCGTCTGACTAGCAAAGAAACACAAGACCAAGTATTTCTAGATTGCAGCGTATCTAAAAAAAGCAGCGAAACTTTTACAGAATTGGGAGGCCTTGCTCATTTAGAAGGTGTTGCCGTCAGTGTGTTGGCAGACGGCAGCCCGCTTAGCGGTTTGATGGTTACGAACGGCAAAATACAGCTGCCTTCGGCTGTGCATACGGCCCACGCGGGTTTGCCTTACCAAGCCACATTGCAGACTTTGCCGCCTGATTATACGTTTTCAGACGGAACACAACAAGACCGCAAACGCCGTCCCGCACAAGTGATGATAAAAGTGTTAGACAGTTTAGGTGGAGAGATAGGTATGACGGAGGAAAAGTTGGATGCGCTGGCTGGATATGCGGCCTCTGTGTACGGGGAACCGGCCCCGCTGCAGACGCGTGATTACATTAAACTTTTTCCCGCTTGCCATAGTTATTTTCCGTCTGTTACGTTTGTGCAAAAAGATCCGCTGCCTGTTACCTTGTTAGCCATTATTACCCAGCTTTGTTAGGCGTCAAAAAACGCCCGGGTGGCCGGGCGTTTTAAAAAGAGAGCGCTGTATTTACGGCAAGGTGGGCGCAGGCGTATCAGCCGCGGCCGGCTGCGGATTTTGCAGACGGAAGCTTTCCACCGTTTGATACATTTCTTCTGGCGGCATATTGCTGCCGCCCACCACATAATAGACCGTATCTGCTTGTTTGGCCACCAGTAAAGTGAAGGCCAAATTATCTGCGGTGCCGGGTGGATAAAAATTGCCGCTTACTTGAGCTGCTGTCGTATTTGGCCCTGCATAGACAGAAGCGATAGGGCCAAGATCCACTTCCCCTTCAAATTCTGCCTGCTCCAGGCCGGTGGTAATTTCTTGCAATAAATCCATTGCCGTATCCAGTGAGAGCTCTTTGGCTTGGCGTGCAATAGCGTAGAAGGTAAAAGGGAAAAACCCGTCTTCTTCATCGGATTCATAGAAGAAAACGTTAGTGTCAAACCCTACTTTAAAAGAGATGTTTTCTACGTCAATCCAATCACTCAAAACCGTTCCGTCATAGAGCGTCAGGCTGAAAGGATAGCGTGTGTCTGCATACGGATAAGCCCCATATACCGGTTCTGTGCGGGATTGGACGGCTTCAATAATAGGAGTAAAAGGCTGCAGAAATTTGTTCAAGGTATAAACCGTTGCCCAAACGGTGCCCGCCAGCAACAAGACGGTAGCTACCCCGGCCAAAATCAGAGGCCAAAAGTTGCGCTGTTTTTTAAATAAAATCCAAATCAATTTAAAAAACAGAAAGAAAATGCCATACAATATGGCAGCCCCAATCAATCCCACCAAGATCAACCAAATCATACTTGCTCCTTTTGAATATGGAAAGTTTCTTTTCTCATCATATTAGTTTAGAGCGTCTTTGTAAAGAGCATTTAGACGAGATATGCCCTTTCCTGCGTTGGCAAGACCAACAAGAAATGTGGGCGGCTTACCGCCTGCCGGCGCGGGAGGCGCTGGCTCTATGTTGGAAGCATTCTTCTTTCGCGGTGGCAATGCGCTACCGGGGGTGTGTGGCGGCGGTAGCCGGGGTGGAAGGGCAGACATTGCTGGGCGGCCGCGGTTGTGTGTGGTCTTGGACGGCAGAGGCGGTTTTGCGCTGCCCCAAATCTTTTTGGCAGGTATCCTGCCGGCTGTTGCAGCAATTTCAGCAGCTGTACCCTATGTTGTATGCCGCGTGCGATGAACGCTACCTTTCTGCCCGTCGCTATTTATTGCGTTTGGGGGCACGGCAAGCCGGGGAAAAATTCTATTTGGCGGGAAAGGAAACCCGCTTTGTGCCATATGTTTTTGCCGCCCCTGCGGGGCGTATATTCATAAATAAGGAGAAATGATATGGGAGGAGCCATAGGAGGAGTTTTATTTACGGGAGGAACTATTTTGTCCACGGCCGCTTCGCTGTTGGGAAAAGACGCGGCGGAAAACGATTATTATCAGTCTGTTGCGGCTACGGCCGAGGCCCAAGCCCGTCAGACGGAGGAAACTGCCCGGCGCAACGCAGAATATATTTTTGAAGATGCCGCATACCAAAACAGTCAATTGATTCGGAATTATTCTTCTGTATTGGGCCAACAAAAAACTGCACTGGCTGCCAGCGGGTTGGGGGCGTCTTCTGTCACCGCGCAAATGATATTAAAAAACAGCCGCTTAAACGCATTGCTGGACCAAGAAATGCTTAACGACAATATGGACCGTGCTGTATATGAAAACAATACTTCCGCTGCATTGGAGGCAATGCAATACCGCACGCAAGCCCAACAATACCGCCGCGCCAACCGCCTGCGCCCCAGCCTTTGGACCCAGGTGGGGAGCACCTTGGGCGGGTTGTTTTCTTCTGGAAGAAGCTATTAAGGAGTTTATATGAGAGTACCTGTTTATCAACCCCACATAAGCTATCAGCAAACTTTGGCCCGTAATGTCAGGCTGGCCCAGCCTCTGCGGGAAGCGTCTGGCCGGAAAGAATGGACCGACTTACAATCCATCGCCGGCCTGATGGAAAGTGCATATGCGTTGCCCACTGCCCTCAATCAGACTGCAGAAGCGTTTGCTTCTTCCCAAAACCAATGGGAAAAAGAATGGGCGGAGGTGTCAAGAAAAATAAGCGGGCCCACGCAGGCCAAGAGGCAAGAATCCGCGGCTGAACAAATAAAAGCGGCATCCGCCGTGTCTGGCAAACAAGAGCAGGCACAAAAGGCGTCTTGGCAAGCAAAAGCCGAAACAAAAAACGCCTTTTCTTCTGCGGCGCGCGCACAGCAACTGCGTTTTGCGCGGGACGAAGTTTTTTCTTCCACTCCCGCAGCTGTTTCCGGCGCAGAAGCGGGCGCGAACACAAGTGCCGTAGAACGGCTGGATGAAAAATTTATTTCGTTGTTTTCAGAGGAGGCGCAAGTTCCCGGCGCAGCGGAGAGCTTACTGGCGCAGGATTATGTCATCTTGCGTCAGGAGATAGAAAATTTGGAAGACAAATCCCGCCGCTTTCAAGCCCAGCAAAATATACAGCAGGGGGCTGCTTCTTTTGTGCAGACGGCCGCCTTGGTCCGCACGCCGCGCGCTTTGGAAAACTATATGCAGGATAATTTGGCCTCCGCCGCCCAGGAAGCACGCCGCGCGGGCATAGAGGAAAAAGAATGGAAAGCCAAAAGCCAAATGTTGTTGCGGCAGGCAGTACGCCATAATGTGGAAGCAGCCTTGGAGGCGGGAGAAGCAGACCGGGCGGAAAAAATGTACCGTCATTTTTCGTCCCGTCTTTTACCGCAAGAACAAACGCTTTTGCAACACAAGCTCACAAGCCGCCGGGCGGACTTGCTGGCCGAAAAACTCTGGCCTGCAGCACGCCAATTATGCACAGATGAAAAAGGGAGAATAGACGAAAAAAGCTTGGCTTCTTTTACGACGCAGCACACCACAGAGGAAGACAAAGATTTCCAGCAGGAGCTTTCTTCTTGCCTGCAAGCCCGCTTGGCCCAAAGTTACCGGCGGGATTTGCTCCACCGTGCTGCGGGATATCAACGCTTGTTACATACCACGGCAACGGAAGATTTGGCTTGTTTAATGCTTGGCGATGAATTTAGTGCACAAGATTTATATTCTAACCGTTTGGCGCTGCACCGGTTGCAGTGCGCCCCGCAGCAATCTTCTTCTGCGCCGGTGTTTAACCGGCTCTACCAAGCCATTTTGTCAGGCCAGGCGGATGAGAACGCCACAGAAAAAGCATTGCGGGACGGCGCGCTTTCTGCCAGAGATTATTGGCGCCTTAAAAAACACACCGCTTTAGCCCAAGCGGCGGAAACAGATGGCAGGGCCCGCCTGCTCTGCCAGGCGCTGACACGTTTTTGCCGCCAAAATGAGTTATCTGCCCAAGAAAGCGAAGAGGTGCGTTACTTTGTGTTCACCGCGGGAGAAAGTGTGCCGGAGCAAATTCAAGCGGCACATACCGTTAAAAACATCTTTCTTTTACAGGAGAATAAATAATGAGCGTTTCTTACACATCTGCCAAAGTAATTTATGAGGGCAACGGACAAACTGCACAATGGGATATTCCCTTTCCCTATATAAGTGATGAAGATTTGCAACTCTATCTGGTAGAGGCAGACGGCACGCAGCAAGCGTTGGAAGCGGACTTTACCATAGATTCGGATTTAAACGCCGTGCTTTATCCTATGCCCGATAGCCAAACACCGCTGTTGCAAAGCGGGCAAAAGCTGATGATTTTGCGCCGTACCCCATTAACCCAGCAGACGGAATTTGAAGAACAGCAAGCCATTGACCCTTTTGTGTTGGAAGAAGGCTATGACAAGGCTATAATGATAGCCCAAGAACAGGCTGAAGAATTGACGCGTGCTATTAAGTTTCCGGCTTCTTGCAGTAATGTGCAAACTAATGCGCAAAGCTATTTGTCCCAAATTACCGGCGGGGTAACAGCGGCTCAGCTTTCCGCCCAGGCCGCCCAAACCAGCGCAGACAACGCCGCCCAATCGGCAGCAGACGCTTCAGACGAAGCGGACCGCTCCGCTTGGAATGCAGACAATGCGCAGCAGGCTCAAATAAACGCCGCGGTGTCATATAATCAAGCCAAACAAGCTGCGGAGAGTGCTTCTTCCTCAGCAGCGTCTGCTGTAAGCAAAGCCGCTGAAGCGCAAACGGCTTCCACCTCGGCGCAGACTAGCCTGACAGCTGCCCAGCAAAGCGCGCAGGCCGCCGCTGCCTCTGCTGCAGAAGCGCAGGGTGCGCTACAAGCACATAACAGCAATGCCCAAGCGCACGCGGATATCCGCTCCACGCTTTCCGGCAAAGCAGAGCAAACGGCTTTGGTGGCGCATACGGCCCGCACGGACAACCCGCACGCGGTAACCAAAGCGCAGGTAGGCCTTGGCAATGTGGACAACACCTCAGACGCAGACAAGCCTGTGTCTGCCGCGGTGCAAGCGGCTTTGGATTTAAAGGCCAACAGCGCAGAGGTGGACGCCGATATTTCTGATATTAATGCGGCTTTAGAGCGCAAACAGGACGACGACGAGTTCCACCCGGAGGACTACGGCTGGCCCGATATCCGCCCCGCCGCGCGGCCTAATGCGGTTGTTCTGCTTGCCGGAGTAAAATCAGATTATTCCGCTTATGACAATTTGGGTTTCAAAGCCACCTGTACGGGGGGGTATAACGTTTTTATTGACGGGGTGCAATATGGCGACACTTACGCTAGCAAAAGCCAATGCTCTATCACTTGGAGTCAGTATTATGCTACGACTGGCTTTCCTGTTACCCAGCCCGAAGCCTTAATGGCGCACATCGTGCAAATTGTGCCTGCGGTGACAGGGAATACCATTACGGAATTTCAAATGGTGCGGGTGGCTGCCAGCGGGGCGGAAGCGCAGGGGCTTTTGTGGCTGCATTTAACTACACAGACGGCCCTTCCCTTTGGCAGCGTGTCTGTAAGCGGGCAATATAGCAACAATTTGCTAAAAGCGATTAGCAGCGTGCAGAACAGCTTAAAAATAGGCAATTCCAATAATACTTTTTATGGTACGGCGGGACTGGCCTATCTGCCGGAGTGTGATATGGCAGAGTCTATAAATCCAGGCATACTCAGTTTTGTGATAGACAGCGCACTCAAGAAAATCACGCTGGCAAACAGAAAAACAACAGGCAGTTTATACCGGGCTTTTCACGGGTGCGTAAAATTAGAGGAAATTATTTTAAAGAATGCTTCTCTTTGCCCTTATGAAGTCCACCAAGCTTTTGCAAACTGTCAGGCTTTAAAACATCTTCCTCCGATAGACTTTAGCCAAGTCACTTCGGCCTATCAGTTTTTATACAACGGCTACAACTTAAAAGACTTGGTGTTGGACCTGTCTTATGCGCATTTATTGCAAGTGTTCCATTTTTACAATACGCCCGGGCTGAAAGGTTTAATCGTCAGTCCGCAGGCCCCGTTTGATTATGCTACCGCACCGCAAATTAACGTGTCCAATACGGGCCTTGACCAAGCCGCGCTGGTGGCACTGTTTAACAGTTTGCCCACAGTAACGGCGGGGCAGGTAATTAATATTACGGGTGCAACAGGTGCGGCTTCTTTGACGGCAGAGCAGCTGGCTATTGCCACGAATAAGGGCTGGACGGTAACGAGATAGGAGCGAGTGATGAGCGAAAAAGAAATGCTGTATAAAATCTGCCCGGACGAGCAGGGCGAATATGTGGATGCGCAGGGCCAGCGGTGCAATTTGCTGGTGTGCAACGAGGTGGTATTCCCGCCGCAGGAAACGCTGGACGAAGAAGGAAATGTAGTAGAAAGCCGCGTGCCTACACCGCAGGAGCGGGGGTATTATAGCTATCCGTCCCTAGAGGCGGCATTGGCGGGGCTGGGACTTCAGAAAGCGCAAGAGGGCAGATATGAATGAAGAGCTGTTTAAAATGTTAGGCACGCTGGCGGTGTCTGTGGGGGGCACGTGGGTGGCTTTGCATAAAAAGCTGGAGAACCTGTCCACGCGCCTGCAGGCGGCGGAAAAGAACTTAGACAAAATGGAGCAAAACCACCGCTCCGACATTGTGGAAGTGAAAAGCAAAATTCGCTCCGCTGAGACCACACTTTCTGAAATCCGCGCACAGTATGCGGTGACTTCGGCAGACATTAAGAATTTGACTTCTTTGGTGTCTGAGCTACGCTCCGATGTCAAAACGCTGATTTCGCAGGGGGTGCAATAATGCCGGTATTTAGCAAAAAAAGCGAGCAGCGTTTAAGCACCTGCCACCCGGATTTGCAGGCGGTGTGCCGCGAGCTCATCAAACAGTACGACGTTGCTGTGCTGTGCGGGCACCGAAACAAAGCCGAGCAAAACGCCGCTTTTGACGCAGGCCGCAGCCGCCTGATTTACCCGCAGAGCAAGCACAACAGCCAGCCTGCTTTAGCGGTGGATATCGCCCCGTACCCGATAAACTGGGACAATTTGTACCGCTTTCGGGAAATGCTCTGCCGCTTTGACGCGCTGGCGCGGCTCATGCGGGAGCGCGGGGAGATAGAAAGCGAATTTGAATACGGCGCGGACTGGACTAGTTTAAAGGACTATCCGCATATTGAAATAAAAAGTTACTCTCCGCAAAATGCGGGGGAAAAGGAGAAATAAGAATGGAATGGATACAGACAAACTGGAGTGATGTGCTCAGCATTATCGGTGCGGTGATTTTGATTATCACCTTGGTGGTCAAGCTAACCTCCACCGACAAAGACGACACCGTATGGGCGCAGGTGCTAAAAGTACTTTCGGCCCTGTCGCTGTGCAACCCAGACGGCTCGTTTATTAGCAAGAAATAATGGGGACGGCCTTAGTAGTATTGACTGTGTGCGGGGGGCTTTTGGCGTTTGGCGCGGTGTGCTGGCGCGCCGGGCACAAAAGCGCGCAAAACCAAGTGCTTAAAGAGAGGGAAAAAGAAAATGCCAAAGTGGATAAAATTGTTGCCGCTTATGCTCATCTTAGCCGGGACGAGTGCCTTGAGCGGCTGCGCGGCACTCAGAAGTAATGCCGCTGTATGCCGCGTGCAATTTGACTATAGTGATGTAGCCCTGGAGAAGCTTAACTTGCAGAATTTACGTGCACTGGCGGCCTACCAAGAGATATGCCGCTAACTGTTCTGCAAACGACGTAGAGCAAAAACGGAGCAACATCTTGTCTTTCAGGTTACCGTTTTAGAGAGAGAAAAGTAGGCTTGATTGGTTGGATAAAGGAACCCTTAAAAGTAGGTGCTTGTTATTATCGGTGTTTGTGTTACTATTTACAGGTATAAAAAAACCGCCCGGTAAGGGCGGTTTTTTATTAGACGGTTAATTAAAAGCCCGTATTAGGCGTGGCGTTGCTGGCAATCGCTTTGCAGATTTTCAACGCTTCACCCGTAGCGGCCGTGCAGCCCGTGCTGGCTACAGCGCTTCCGCAGCAGCGGGTGGCGGTGCCATCGGTGCTTACAATGGTGCCCAAAACATAGTTTGTGCCCCCGCCCGTGCGGGTAGCCGTAATGACATAGGGCTGTGAGGAGGTAGCGGAGGTGCCGCCGCCGCTGGTAGTCAAAGTATAGTTCTTAGAGCCATAAGCGGTGCAGGCGCCGCCGGTCCCGGTTGTTTTGCAGGGCAGTTCAATATCTAATACGCTCATATCCGTGCCCGGAAAATAACCCGTCTGCAAGCGGTAGCGTTCACCGGCATAGCGCAGGTTGGCCATCAAGGTAATAGCTTCCGTTGCGCGGGCTTTTTCTACAGCGGTAGTGTATTGCGGCAAGGCAATAGCGGACAGAATGCCGATAATGAGCACCACTACCAGCAATTCAATTAAGGTAAAACCTTTTTTCATAACTCTCTCCTTTAGCTACAAACTGGGCACCAAATAGTGCTCTTAAATAGTATAGCAAAAAAATAAAAAAAAGCAACATAAAGAAAAATCTTAAACTCTACGTGCTGCTTGGGTGTCTTTGTTAAGTTTAGATTGTTTTTTGTTGGGCTGGGTTTAGACCCCCAAAACGCTTTCTGCTTTAGAAAGTGCAACGGGTGCCTGAAAAGCTCTGGGAGTCACAATTGGCAACTCCGGAAATAGCTCTGCAGACAGAGGTGCTTCCCATACAGTAACGTGAAGGGGTCATCGTGCCGGTCGTTTCATCGCGGAAAACCTCTTGGTATAGAGTATAGAAATTGGAATCACTTTGATCTATGCCAATAGGAAAAGCAACCACAGAGAAAGGATTCTGATAAGACATCAGACTGATTGAATAGTATTTTCCGGTGGTTTGCGCCTCTAAAAGATTTAAGTTGGAAGGCCAGTCCCCGTTAGTGAGCCGGTAAAGTTCTGCTTCTTTATGGATTTTGTCCATAAGGACCATTGCCTCTGGTACGCGGGCTTTTAATACGGCTCTTTGATATTGCGGCAAGGCAATAGCGGACAGAATGCCGATAATGAGCACCACTACCAGCAATTCAATCAAGGTAAAACCTTTATTCATAACGCTCTCCTTTAAACACAAAATAACTACATCTGAGGGTGTTTGTTTAAGTATAACAAAAACTCAAGAAATAAAGAAATACTGAGTAGATACAAAGACTTATATCTACCCAATATAGTTTAGCATAAATACCTAAATTATCAAGGATTTGTATTATTTGGAGCAAAAGGGAAAAATTGATACCATATAACTATGGCCAAACATTCCACCAAAAACAAAAGAAATCACGCTTCTGCCGGTATGCCCCCAGCCCGTACAACCTTAAAGGCGGAGGCGGTTCGGCAATCTTTGCCGATGCCGCGTGCCTCTGCCAGCGTTCCAGGCGCTTCCCAGCGTTTTGTTTCTTTTATAGACCAAGCTCTTTCTTGGGGGCTGGGGCTTTTGTGTTTGTTGGTATCGGTCTGTTTTTACACGGGTACATATGATACGGCCTTTGTCAAGATTACCTTGTTGCAAACGGGTGGGATTGTTTTGTCGGCTCTGTGGATTTCTTTGTTGGTTGTTCAAAAACGCTGGCCTTTTTCCCGCTGCAGCTGGCCGTGGCTGTTGCCGTTTGTTATATATTTCGGGTGGAATTTTTTGATTTATGTCCTTTCCCCGTACAAAGCGGAAGGGTTTGATGAATTCTTGCGCTATGTGCTTTATTTTCTTTTGGGGTGGTGTGTGTTGGACCGCTTTACCAAGGAGTCTGCGCGCATATTAACCAAATGTATTGTGCTGGCGGCTTGGATTTCTGCATTGTATGGGTTGGTGCAGGTGTTGGACCGCTGGCTGCCGGGAATAGATATGCTGCCCTGGAGAGGGTTTTTCGGCACGCGTATTTTCTCCACGCACGCTAACCCGAATTTCTTTGCTGACTTTTTGGTCTTTTCTTCTTTTATCGTATTAGTAGAATTTTTGCGTACCCGACAGAAACGGCTGTTGCTGCTTTTGGGAGTAGCGGCGGTGGATTTGTTCTTTACGGAAAGTAAAGGCGCTTGGGTAGGGTTTGCTGCATCAGCAGTGTTTTTTGTTGTACTGTTTAGCAACGCTGCAAGCGGTTGGGTGCGCAAACATTTACGCCTGGTGAATGCCGCCGCCATCGTTCTTTTATTGGGGGCGGCTTTATTGGTAGGCGTGTATGCATCCAAACGCTTCCAATCGGTCAGCTTCCGTGCTTATACGTGGGCCAGCACCTTTGCGATGGTGCAGGACCGCCCGGTCATAGGCACCGGGGTGGGCAGTTTTAAAACGATTTATCCGGCCTACCGCAAGCCGCAAATCTTTTATATAGAAAAGGCGCACAATAACGAAACACAACACGCAGAAAATGAATATTTGGAACAATGGGCCACCGCGGGCACGGCGGGGTTGGCTATTTTCTTGTGGCTTTTATTTTTTGTGCTCTACAGCGGGGTGCGCGCATTAAAGAGCCAAACGCAGACGGCCCAGGCTGCGGGGAAAAAATGGGACGATTCTTCTTGGTGGCTTTTAGGGTATTTGGCGGCATTTTTTGGGATTATGGTACATAGCTTTTTTGATATCAGTATCCGCTTTGTATCCACGGGCCTGTTCTTTGCGCTGTTTGCCGCGCTGATTGTGCGGCTGTCTATGCCGCAGGATATGGCGCAGCCTTGTTATGGGGCGGAGGTTCCGTCCCGCCATCGGGGATGGTTGTTGCTGTGGCGTTTAGTATTGACGGCCGCGGCAGTATGGCTGGCGGGGTATTTTATTTATATGTTTGCGCAAACGGCGGGAAATGCCGGTGTGAAAAACGTGGGGGAAGGGCTGCTGCGCGCGGTGGCGTGGGGAGTGTTGTGCCTCTTGGCGCTAGGCGGCATATGGCTGTATGTGCGTGCGGCCTTTTTAGCCCAGTGGGCGCGGGTGCCGTTTATTTTACTGCTTAGCATTTGGCCTTTGCAGTTTGTGTACGGCTTTTTTCTTTCTGACCATTTTTATGGCATAGCGGCGGAGTTTTCCCGCCGGCAAATATTTGACGGCGCGCTGGAGTATTATGACAAAGCTATAAAATATAATCCGCTGAATGCTTCTTACTACCAGTACCGTTCCTATATTTTGCGTCAAACACAGGATTTGCAGCGTTCGTATTCTCCCGTAAAAGGAGACGTCACACCATTGCCGGGCCAAACTTTGCTCAATGATTATGACCGGGCCTTGCGGGATTTGAACATCGTTTTAAAACGGGCGCCTAACCACGCGCTGCTGCACCAGGCGTTTGGGGAGTTTTACTATACCTATGCCGTTCTTTTTACCAAACTTTCCCAAACGGCTCCATTAGCGTATCAACGGCAAGAGTATGAAAAAAAAGCGGTGGAAAATATGGAGTTAGCTAAAAAGAGTTTTCGCTATTCTCTGCTTTTAGATCCCGTCAATGTGGCTACCTATGTGCATATGACCAGTATTGCTATGATGGAACGGGACCCGGCAGGGGCGCAAGCGTGGATAGATGCCTATCGCCGCGGCCCGGAGGGCGTAACAGAGCCGGAATTTTTGCAAACCCACCAGCACGAGCCGCGTTTGGAGCAAATGGAGCAGCGTTTGCGCCAGCCTCCGTTTAATTATATGACGGAGAAATAATCTTTTGAGCTTTTGGCGGAGCTTGCTGCCGGGGCAGTGAAGCTGGAACGGGCACAGACGGGGTTTGGCCGCCGCGCCACAGACAGAAAAACCGGAAGGGATTATTTCCGTCTGAGAAAATAAGAAACTGGTGCAAAGTCTATCTGTTTTTTGTAAAATATATTTGTAGTTGAAACCGATTTTGCCAAGATAGCTCAGCTGGTAGAGCAGCCGCTTCGTAAGCGGCAGGTCCGGGGTTCGATCCCCCGTCTTGGCTTATTTTACAGCCCGCGTAAGCGGGCTTTTTTATTAGGCAACTAGGGCGGGATTGCGCAGAGCTTTAAGCCAAGAAGCACACCAACTGCTTGGTGTGCGGCGGGGGATTGAAAGGCGCCACACTGTTTTTGTTTGAGCAGAAATGTGCCAGGAGAATACTTTTTCTAAAAGGCCAAATCCATTGCTCCACGAGGAGCAGAAAGTTCATTGGGACCTTTGCCGAGAAAGAGACACAAAGTCAGTCCGCCCCTTGAGAGCTTGGCAGAAAGAGAGCGCGAAATCATTTACTTTCTCCACCCTTACACACAAAAAACCCCGCCGAAGCGGGGTTTTTTATAGCAAGCAGTCTTTATTTGGTTTGCGGTGCACCGCCGGTTAAATCTTTAATGGCAGCCACGGCGCCCAGCACATTGCTGGCTTCATAGGGCATATAAATAATTTTATTGTCTTTGCCTTCCGTCATTTTGGTCAGAGCTTCAATGTATTTCAAAGACACCTGATAGCTGGCGGGGTTGGCGCTTTGCCCAATGCCGGAGGCGATGATGCGTACGGCCTCGGCCTCGGCGTTGGCTACTTTAATTTTCGCCTCCGCGATACCCTCCGCCTGCAAAATGGCGGCCTGTTTCATACCTTCAGCTTTTTTAATTTCTGCTTCGCGCACGGCTTCGGCTTTTAAGATTTGGGAGGTTTTCAACCCTTCCGCTTCCGTTACGGTGGCGCGGCGGTCGCGTTCGGCTTTCATTTGTTTTTCCATCGCTTCGCGGATGGCGGAGGGGGGAATAATATCCTGCAATTCCACCCGGTTGACTTTAACGCCCCATTTGTTAGAGGCATTATCCAATGTAACCAACAGTTTGCTGTTGATTTTTTCGCGGGCGGTGTAAGTCTGGTCCAAGTCTAATTCGCCAAAGATGTTGCGCAGCGTGGTCTGCGTCAGTTTCTCAATGGCGGTGGGCAAAGATTCCACTTCGTAAGAGGCCTTGACAGGGTCGGTGATTTGGAAATAGAGTACCGCGCTGATTTCAATGGTGGCATTGTCGCGCGTAATGACGCTTTGGCGCGGGAAATCATACACCGTTTCACGCATATCAATAACGCTGCGCATTTCCATATACGGCACGGAATGCGGGCGGCCGCTGGCGTCTAAAAATTCGCGGCTGCTGCGCCATTCCATCAGGTGCGGCTTATCCATAATGGGGATAATCCAGTTAATACCCGGATAAAGCACCCCGTGGAATTTGCCGAAGCGCTCCACAATAACCACCTGTGCCTGATCCACAATTTTGATACCTTTTGCAATCAGCACAATGGCGAAAAAAACCAATACTGTCAGAAATACAACGTATAAATCCGTCATTCTTTTTCTCCTCCGTTTTGAATAGGTGTTACAAAAAGCGTATTTCCTTCCACTTTCTCTACCCGCACCTCCGAGCCTTTTTTAGCCGGGGCAGAAAAGCAAGCACGCCAGTTATCCCCGTCGGTCTGTACGCGCCCAATATTGTCTTGTCCTTCCGGCTCTGCCAGTACAATAACCATACGCCCAATCAGCGCGTCCACATTCATTTTTACATTTTTGTTTTTATGGTAGAGATGTTTTAAGGCCAGCGGGCGTATGCCCACAAACAAAGCCAGGGACAATGCAATAAAAATAACAACCTGCCACCCCAGGCTTAACCCCAGCCAAGACGCCACAGAAGCGCCCAACAGGCCCAGCCCAAAACACGTCAGCGAAAAGTCCATCGTGAACAATTCGCCTATAAAACACATCACGCCCAAGATAAGATAGACGTAATAAGCCACTTTTTCCTCCTTACAGGAAAATTAATTTTTTAAAATATCCATATACCGGCGCAGGTAAGACAAGCGCCGTTCATCGCGCAGTTTGTTGAGGATAAAAATTATATTGGCTAAAAAGCGCCGCAGCAGCGCACGGGAAGAAAGCGGTATGGCAAAAGCGTTGCTCCATTCCAGGTTGCGCGAGAAAATATAGTCTTTGCAATCGTTTAAGGTAAGCAGTTTGCCCTGATCGGCCGGGTCAGCAAACAGCATTTCTTCGCCGTTGTCCGGGGTGAAGCAGGCCAATACACGGCCCGCCATATCCACCACGCCGCTGTCTAAGCCAAAGCGCGAGCCTATCACCGCATACAAACAGGCCATACATAAAGCCGAGCCTTGTTTTTTCTGCACAAAACGCCCAAAAGAAACGTCTTTAATGTCGTGGGCGGCGGGCAACACGGTAAAGCCCTGCGCGCGGTAAAAGAAACGGCTGAGTGTATTGCTGATTTCCGCCGGGCCGGTGCAGTTGGCCAGCAACGGGCGGAGCATTACGCAGAAAGAATCCAAATGGTTGGTAATTTCATCGCGGCTGACGGCCGGATTGACAAAGCGGGATACAATAGCCAGCCCTTCTTCTAAATCCGGGTTGATTTTGCCGCTGAAGCGGGCGCAGGCGCCGGCCAATTCTTCCCAGCAGACTTCTTCCATCGCACAGATCAACGCCGCCGGCACGGAGGAATGAAAGTCCCGCTCAATGACTTCGTGCAGCTCCTGCGGCTGCTCTTTAATCACGCGGGCCAGCTCTTGGCGCAAGGTTTCGGCCCGGGGGCCGGTTTCTCCGTCCAAGAGTTCAATTAATGCTTTAATATGGTTGTTCTCCGTTGTCGGCATATTTATAACATAGCAAATTTAAGGAAATTTGTGGGGAATTTTTCCGGGGGAATTTCAGACGGTTTTTATTGGTGTTTGCGGCGGAAGAGTGAAATGTCTGCGCCGGGCCCAGCTGTGTTTGTGGCGCAACTTGCTTTTAGGAGAGAGCGGGAAATAGAAAAAAGCAAATCCTCTCCGGGCGGAGCTGCCGGCGGGGACATTTTGCACGAGGTGGCAACTTGTTTTGCCGGTGCGAAAATATAAAAAACCCCCAGTTAAACCGGGGGTTTTTCTGCCGGGGAAAAAGTTATTGAATGTCTTTTTCGTTGGCGGTAATGAGCAGTTCTACACGGCGATTCATTGCGCGTCCGGCGGCGGTGTTGTTGGAAGCCACCGGGTTGGCAGAGCCGTAACCGACGTATTGAATGCTCTTGGTTTTTAAGCCGTTGGCGATTAAATAATCATACACGGCTTTGGCCCGCTGCTCAGAGAGCGGGTTGTTAATGGCGTCGTTGCCGGTGGAATCCGTATAGCCGGCTACGATGATGTTGTTTTTCGGATATTTTTTCAGCACGCGCAAAAGGCCGTTAAGCGTGGTAACCGACGCAGCAGACAAGGCGGCGTTGTTGCTGTCAAACAAAATATCGTTTTTGAGCGTGATGACCAGGCGAATGGTGTCGCCGTTGGCGTCTTTCACTTTTTGTACGTCGGCAATTTCCGCCAGTTCTTTGGCCTGCTTGTCATAATAGTTGCCAAGCAATCCGCCCGCGGCCGCACCGGCCAGCGCGCCGTAAATGGCGCCGGTTTCGCTCTTGCCGCCGGTGTTATTGGCAATAATGGCCCCCGCCAAAGCACCCACCGCCGCACCGCCGCCGGCACCGATAGCCGTGCGCGTGCCCGGCGTGGTGCACGCCGTGGCTAATAGACAGCCCGCCAAAACGGGCAAAATGATTTTTTTCATACCGATTCTCCTTATCTATGGCCCAAAGGCCGGTTGTGATTTTGAATGAACGGGTATATTCTATCTTTTTTCTAAAAAAGAGAAAAGCCTTATTTTTTTCTCTATTATAAGGAAAGGCCGAGCTGGCAGGCCGGTTTTGAATGTTTGAATTTGCTACAATAATATATATGACGGAAAATGATTTTTACCAACATTATGAAGTGCCCCAGGATTTGCGTTTCTTTACGCAGGATATTTTGCGCAACGGGGGGCTGAAGTGTTCTGTTAAGCTGGCGCCCAAATATTTTGACAATATTTTTACGCCGCCCAACAAAATTACCGAGGTCCGCACCGAGCTGGAGTTTTGGCCCGCCGGCAAAGAGATTATGGCCCGGGGCCGCGTGTGGGGCAAACGCCTTGTGCGCTGCGACCGGTGTTTAAAAGAAACAGTGCAAGACTTTGATGAGTCTTTTCTAGAGAGCTATAGCGTACAAAGCGAAATAATTGATATAATGTTGCTTGTGCGGCAAACGCTTGCGTTGACCGAAGACATTCAGTTCCTGTGCCAGCCGGATTGCAAAGGTCTGTGTGCTCAGTGCGGAAAAGATTTGAACGAAGGCCCGTGCGCCTGCCAGCCTGAAGTAATGTCGCCTTTTGCGGCGTTAAAAGGAAAATTTAAGTAAATTCATTTGACGTATCAAATGCAGAGGAGTAAATACAATGCCTAATCCGAAGAAAAAACATACCCGTTCCAGAAGAGATATGAGACGCTCTCACAACTCCGTGATTGAAGTGGCGCAGCTCGTGGAATGCCCCAACTGCAAGGCTATGCGCCTGCCCCACAATGTCTGCCCTTCTTGCGGGTTTTATAAAGACCGTGTTGTAGTCGCCCAAAAAGCGGCCAAAAAAGAAGAAGCTAAATAACACTTCCTATGATTAGAATAGCCCTAGACGCTTTAGGAGGGGATTTTGGAGCCACACCCAACGTGCTGGGCGCGTTGGAGGCGGCTAAACGTTTGGACGCTGAAATTATTTTGGTAGGCGACCAAACAGTCATCCGCCGTGAACTAACGGCGCTGGGCCATTCTGATTTACCCAAAAATATTTCCGTGGTGAACGCCCCCGATGTCATAGATATGGGGGCTGATCCCGCGCGGGAAGTGCGCGCCAAAAAAACGGCCAGCATTGTCGTTTGTGCCGAACTGGTGCATAAAGGCCAGGCAGACGCATTTGTATCTGCCGGACACAGCGGGGCCGCTATGGTGGCGGCGCTGCTTCGTATGGGGCGCATCAAAGGCGTTTTGCGTCCGGCCATTGCCACCCCAATGCCTACTTATGAGGGCGTAAGCCTGCTCTTAGACGGCGGCGCCAATGCCGACTGCAAACCCATTCACCTGTTGCAATTTGCCGTGATGGGCTCTGCCTATATGGAAAAGGTTTTTGACGTAAAAGACCCGTCCGTAGGCATTTTGTCTATTGGGGAAGAGGAAACCAAAGGCAACCATTTGGTCAAATGCACTGTGCCGCATATGCGTGAGATTGGTATTAATTTCAAAGGCACGGTGGAAGGGCGTGACGTGAACACCGGCGAAACGGACGTCATAGTCTGTGACGGCTTTGTAGGCAACATCGTGCTGAAAATGGCGGAAGGTTTAGCCAAAACGATGATGAATATGATTAAACGCGAAATCAAAAAACGCCCGCTGGCCGTAGCCGGGGCGTTGTTGTCCAAAGGCGCGTTTAAAGCCGTTAAAAAGCATACTAACCCAGACAATTACGGCGGTGCGCCGCTGGTGGGGGTGAACGGCGTGGCGATTATTTCGCACGGCAAATCCAATGAAGTAGCCATTTTTAATGCTTTAAAAACGGCTGAAAAATTGGTAAAAAAAGATTTTATAGGGGACGTGGCCCAAAAAATGGCCTCCCTGAAAGATACCTTTGAGCGCATAGAGGCCGAATGCGCCCACGAGGGGGAAAACAATGCCTGATTTTAAAGGCCAAAAGGTTGCCGTTACCGGTGCCACGCGCGGCATAGGGCTGGCTATAGCAGAAGCGTTTGCCCAGGCCGGTGCAGATGTGGCGGTGTGCGGCACCAATGAAGAACTTTTAAAAAAGACCAAAGAACATTTGCTTTCTTTTGGCGGTAAAGTTTGTGCGCTGAAGGCGGATATTTCCAAAGCGCAAGACTGCGACACTTTTGTGGCCGCCGCTGTGCAGGAATTGGGCGGGCTGGACGTGCTGGTAAATAATGCCGGCATTACCAAAGACGGGCTGGTGGTGCGTATGCGCCCCGAAGATTGGGACAGTGTGATAAACGTCAACCTAACCGGCACATTTTTAATGTCCAAAGCCGCATTGAAAGTGATGTTTAAACAAAGAAGCGGAAACATTGTCAATATTTCCTCTGTGATAGGAGAAATGGGCAATGCCGGGCAGGCCAATTATGCCGCCAGCAAGGCGGGCATTATTGGGCTGACCAAGTCTTTAGCTAAAGAATTTGGCTCACGCGGGGTGCGCGTCAATGCAGTGGCGCCGGGTTTTGTGCGCACGGCTATGACGGACGCTTTGAGTGAAGAAATGAAGGAAAAGGCTTTTGAAGCCGTTCCGCTGAAACGATTTGCAGAACCGCAGGATATCGCCAAAGCAGTTATGTTTTTGGCCAGCCAGGACGCGGCCTATATTACGGGGCACGTGCTGGCCGTCAACGGCGGACTTTATATTTAAGTATCATATTCGGAGGACAATATGTCTGTAGAAAACGTGCAAGAAAGAGTGAAAAACATCATCGTAGAACAATTGGGTGTGGAAGCCGACCAGGTGAAACCGGAAGCCCAGTTTGTCAACGATTTGGGTGCGGACTCTCTGGACACCGTGGAATTAATCATGGCGCTGGAAGAAGAGTTTGATATTGAAATTCCCGACGATAAAGCTGAAAAAATCAAAACCGTGGGCGAAGCGGTCAGCTATATTGAAGCCAACGCCAAAAAATAAAGCAACCGTGCCGACAGAGTTAGAAAGCATCATTGGTTATTGCTTTAAAGACGCAACTGTTTTAAAGGAAGCACTCACTCACAAGTCTTTTGCGGGCGAACACCGGGCCGCGTGCCATAATGAGCGGTTGGAGTTCTTGGGGGATAGTATATTAGGGGCTATTGTGGCCAATTATATTTACCGCCAATGCCCGCACAGCGAAGAGGGAGTGCTTTCTAAAATCAAATCCAATTTAGTTTCTCGCCATAATTTGTATTTGTGGGCCAAAGAATTGGATTTGGGGCGTTTTCTGTATTTAGGCCACGGGGAGCTCTCCACCGGCGGCCGCCAGCGCGACAGTATTTTGTCTAACGCGATGGAAGCTGTTATCGGCGCCGTATATATTGATGGCGGTTACAGCGCAGCAGAGCAGGTGGTGCTGCCGTGGGTAAAAACGCAACAACTTACGCAGGACAGCGGCGATTATAAGAGTATGCTGCAGGAATATATCCAAAAACGCAGCCGCCATATGCCGCAGTATGAAGTGGTGCAAACCGTAGGGCCTGAACACGACAAGGTGTTCACGGTAGAAGTGCTTTTAGAGGGCAAAGTATTGGGTGCAGGCAAAGGAAAAAATAAGAAATTGGCCGAACAAGATGCTGCACGTAATGCCTATGCCCAGTTAAAAGAAAACAGCGCTCACAAATAGGACGGAGGAAGCAGTGGCATTTAAAAAAACTACGTCTAAAATCTCAGTTACTCCACCCAAGCAGGTCAAGCAGGCTTTAGATAAAGCTAAGAGCAGACCGTGGGTGGCTATTGGCGTAGTAGCATTGATTCCGTTGGTCATTATGCTGGCCTTTACCATCAAGGGCGGTGCGTCTTTTACGCGTTCGCGCAAGGCAGCAAACATAGATGTAGTCGTCTCATCTCAAACTCCGCAGGAAATTGCAGAAGAAGCTACTACCGCTTTGCGCAAAGGCGATAACGATGCTTTTTTTGATATTCTGGATAGAAAAGTAAAAGATCCTAATATTGTCAACACACACGGCGATACGTTATTATTGGCCGCTGCTACATTGGGCAATTTAGAAGCAGTGGAACGTTTGCTGTCTATGGGGGCAGACGTCAACAAGCAAAATGCCTATACGCGTGATACGCCTATTTTGCGCAGCGTCTATGGCGACCACGATGAGATTACAAAACTGCTTATTTATGCCAATGCGGATTTAAACTTGCCTAATAATTACCGCCAGACCCCAATGGGTTTGGCTGTAGAAAAGCAGAAAGGAGAGTTGATTGATTTGTTTTTAACCAGCGGGGTGCGTGCCGGGCTGGAAGGAGAAACATTGCTTCGTGCCAGCGCGCAGCGCAATTATATCGGGGTGTTAGCTATGCTGAAAGGCGGCGTAAGCCCCAATGTGAAAAACGCACCAGGCAATACACCGCTGATTATATCGGCCTCTTTGGGCGATACGCAGAGTGTGCGTGCGCTGCTTGCGTATCGGGCGGATGTCAACGCTGCTAATAATGACGGAAACACCGCTATGCTGTATGCCGCGCGTTATAACCACCCGGAAACGGTGCTTGCCTTGTTGGCCCCGCTGACTATGCAATACCGTGCCGACGTTAATATGCAGAATAAAAAAGGGGAAACGGCTTTGTATTGGGCGGCAATGAAAGGATATACCCCGGTTGTCAAAATTTTGTTAGCCAATGGTGCAGACAAAAAACTGAAAACGAAAGAAGGGCAAACGGCTCTGGACGTGGCTAAAAAATATAAACGGGAAGAAATTATTAATTTGCTGCAAATGTCCACCAACCAGGTAAAAGATTTGTTTAATAAAGACCAAGAAGCCCGAATGGCGGCTAAAGCCGCCGAAGAGGCCCGCAAGGCCGAAGCGGAAGCGGCCCAAAGCCAGTCTGCTCAACCTGTCTAAAATATTAAATAGTTTGTGTTTTGTGCCATTGCCCCCGAATAAGTTGCGGGGGCTTTTTTTGTATTGGCAGTGAGCGGGGCCTGTGCGTGGAGCCGGGCAAGACAAAAGTTAGACTTATGTTTTTAAAAATGCCGGGGGATAAGCCTTTTTTGACAGCTGGCATTTTTCAAGAGCCAACCGTATAGAATATTTGAAAGCGGAAATAGAAAAATCATCCATATCTAGGAAATAGCAGCAGGGGGTAGACGTTCTGAGAAAGAGGCGTCCAATGAGGCGGCAACGCTGCGGCGGATACAAAAATAACATTCCATTTTGGCAGTGCAGCGGGTTTTGGGTGCTGTAGAAGAAAAATATTGTAAGAAGTACGGGCACAGCGGGAAATATTTTTAATTTAAGCCCAGTTTAGCCAGCATACGGTCAAACAGGCCGGCGGCTTTGCTGCGCAAAGAAGAGCTGCGGGCTGCCACCTGCCCGCCGTGTTTTTGAGAGTATAAAGCCAAAGAAAGCGCAGAGGTATATGCCGGGGCCAGCAAGTCTTCGCTGTCTGCAATCATATTGTCGTGTGCACTTAGGCGTACGCGGCGCGTGCCTAACACGCTTTTGACGGCGTTTTTAACGGCTAAATTCGCGCCGCCGCCACATAGCACTACGGTTGAAGCTCCATATTTAATATAAGGCAGCGACTGGCGCAGCTCCGCCTGTATTTTGCGCATAAGTTTGCGGGCGGCGTCGTCCAGCACGTCGTCCATAATTTCATCGTCCCCATAGCTATAATCTTTAAGCAGAGCCCGGGTGCTTTTTAAATCGTTTTGAAGAATGTCGGCCACTTCTTCCACAATAATGTCTGCTCCCAGCGGCAACTCCCGTGCGTCCTCTAACATTGCCTTGTGGTAAAGCGCGGCGGAACTGTTGGCCGCTCCGATGTCCAAAAGCAACACGCCGGTTTGTTTTTCTTCGGGTTTAAGCAGACTTTCGCATAAAGCCAATACAGTCGGCACAGCTTCAAAATCTTCACACCCGGCAGCGGTTAAAACGCGGTTTAAATTGTTCAAATGGGTGGACAAGCCCAACGAAAGAAATGTTTCCGCCTCCAAACAGTTGCCCGCCAAGCCGACGGGGTTTTGCACGCCGGTTTTTCCGTCCACCGTATAGCTTTGCGGCAATAAATCCACCACTTCCAGCGCTTGGGGCAGGTTAGGGGGGATAGATTTGTCCAGCACTGCGCGTACGTCTTTATCGGTGATAAGCTGGCCGGGGTTTTCCGCCGGGTGAAACCCGCCGCAGCGGCGGAAGCTCAAGAAATCTCCGCGCAGTCCCACTACGACGGTGGGCGTAAAAGAAATATATTCATTTAGTTGGGCAAAAAGGCGGTTTAAGCTGCGCACCGTTTTGTCAAAATCCAAAATATAACACGCGCTGACGCTGGGGCAAGTTTCCGCCGCGGCGTGGCGCACGCGGCAGGTGCCCGTGTTTTCGTCATAAACAGTTAGTACAGCGGTAATTTTGCCGCTGCCAAAATCCAGCGCGATAAAGTTTTGGCTCATAGGCTTATTTTATCAAATTTGCCGTTTGGGCTTCCCCGGCGGCCGTCCGTCTAGAAAAGCATATTCTACGACGGAGAAATAGAAAAATTTTCTATAATATATCTAATGATAGAGATTAAAGATTTATCCTTCCATTTTGGTTTGCGTACCCTGTTTGAAAATGCCAATCTGCTGCTGCCTGACGGGTTAAAAGTGGGCGTGGTGGGGCTCAACGGGTGCGGCAAGTCCACGCTGTTTAAACTCATCACCGGGGAGTTGTTCCCCGACGGAGGGAAAATAGAAATCTCCCGCAGTACGCAAATAGCCTCTGTTGCCCAGGACATCAAAGACCCTTCCAAAAAACTGCTGGAGTTTGTGCTGGAAGCGGATAAAGAAATTACCCGCCTGCACCGGGAACTCGCGCGCCCGGATTTATCCGGCGAGCGTATGGCGGAAATTTACGACCGCCTAGACAGCCTGGGCGCCCACGCCGCCCAAGCGCGCGCCTGCGCCATTTTGAGCGGTTTAGGGTTTGAAAATGCGGATTTTGAGCGCCCGCTTAAAGAATTTTCCGGCGGCTGGCAGGTGCGCGCCAACCTGGCGGCTACGCTTTTTGCCCCCAGCAACTGCCTGCTCTTAGACGAGCCGACCAACCACCTGGATTTGGAAACATCTACCTGGCTGGAAAATTATTTGGCTAAGACGGATAAAACCGTCCTGCTCATCAGCCACGACCGCCACATTTTAAACCGCCTCTGTGATAAAATCGTGCACGTGGAGCAAAGCCAGCTCAAAATGTATAACGGCAATTACGACACCTACGAACGCACGCGTGAGGCCGAGCAAGAGGGCGCCCGTCTGGCCGCGGCCAAGCACGAGCGGGTGGTGGCGCATTTGCAGTCTTTTGTGGACCGCTTCCGCTACAAAGCCACCAAAGCCAAGCAGGCCCAAAGCCGTATCAAGATGATAGAAAAAATGGGCCAGCCGCCCGCCGTGGTCAAAGACCCGGAAGTACATTTTCAGTTTCCTTCGCCGGTGCATTTGACGCAGGCGCTGATTACCCTAGAAGACGGCGTAGCCGGCTATGATGACAAACCCGTGCTGCAGCATTTAACCCTGCGTGTGGAGCCCGACGACCGCATTGCCCTCTTGGGCGCCAACGGCAACGGCAAATCCACGCTGGCTAAAATTCTTTCGCACCGCTTGCTTTTGATGAGCGGGCGTATGACCATAGCCAAAAAAATTAAAATTGCTTATTTTTCCCAGCACCAAACCGAAGAGCTGGACGTGGAAAAAACGCCGTATGAACAGCTCTCCGCCCTGATGCCGGATAGCACCGAAACGCAAATCCGCGCGCAGCTGGGGGCGTTTGGGTTAAATAAAGCCAAGTCCGACACGCTGATCGGCAAGCTGTCCGGCGGGGAAAAGTCCCGCCTGCTTTTGGCGCTTATCACGCGCGACGCGCCGCACCTGCTGATTTTGGACGAACCGACCAACCACCTAGACATTCTTTCCCGCCAGGCCCTGCTGGAAGCGCTCAACGCCTATGAGGGCGCGGTGGTGCTGATCACGCACGATTTGCACGTGATAGAAATGGCCTGCGACACGCTGTGGCTGGTCAAAGGCGGCACCTGCCAGATTTACCGCGGGGATTTGGAAGATTATAAAGCCAGCCTGCTCAAACACAATGACAAAGCCAGCCCCGCCAGCGACAAAGAAAACGCCGCCGAAACCCGCCGCCGCACCGCCGCCCAACGCCGGGCGGAACTGGCCCCGCTGAAAAAAGAAATCCGGGAGCTGGACAAAAAGTTGGATAAGCTGCACAAGCGCAAACAGGAGCTGGAAAATTTACTGCTCCAACGCTACGATACCGACAACAGCATAGAGCTGGCCCTGCTGGGCGACCAGCTTTCTAACGCCGAGGAGCGCTGGCTGTTTCTTAGCCAGCAGTGCGAAGAAATAATGTCAGACAAAGAGGGAGACGAATGAGCGCCTTTGACGCCTTGCCCTCCGCTTTGCAGGCGGCCCTTTCGCGCCTGCATATCAGCACGCCTACGCCGGTGCAGCAGGCCGCTCTGCCGCCTGCCTTAAAAGGGCGCGACGTGCTGGCCACTTCGCAGACGGGTACCGGAAAAACCTTTGCGTTTTTGCTTCCACTTTTGGTGCGTTTGCAGCAAAGCCCGGACACTACGGCGCTGATTCTTTCGCCCACGCGGGAGCTGGCCCAGCAGACGCAAGACGCTTTGCATTCCCTTTTAACTACCCCCGAAGAAATGCCCTCTGCGCTCATTATCGGGGGGGACAATATCCATAAACAATATGCGGATTTGCGCCGCAAGCCCCGCATTATCATCGGCACGCCGGGGCGCGTGATAGACCATATCGGGCGCAAGAGCCTGACGCTTAAAAACACCGCTTTTTTGGTGCTGGACGAGGCCGACCGTATGCTGGATATGGGCTTTATCCCCGACGTGCGCAAAATTTGCTCCGCCGTGCCCGGTGCGCGCCAAACCTTTTTGTTTTCCGCCACATTGCCTAAAGAAATAGAAGAACTTTCAGACGGATTTTTGCAAAACCCGGTGCGGGTGCAAATCGGCTCTGTTACGCGCCCGGTGGATTTGGTGCTGCAGCAGTTTGTCCGTCTGACTACGCGCGAAAAACTGCCCCAGCTGGTGCACGAGCTGCAAACGCGCAAAGGCTTGGTGCTGGTGTTTGTCAAAAGCCGCCACGGGGCGGAGCGGCTGGCTAAACAGCTCAAACTCTACGGCTGCAAAGTAGCGGCCCTGCATGGGGATTTGCGCCAGAGCCGCCGCCGGCAGGTGATGGAGCAGTTCCGCCTAGGCGATGTGCCGGCGCTGGTGGCTACCGATGTAGCCGCGCGCGGAATAGATGTGGACGGGATTTCCTGCGTGATTAATTACGATTTGCCCCAATGCCCCGAAGATTACATACACCGCATAGGCCGCACAGGCCGCGCCGGCAGCGTGGGAACGGCGTTGTCTTTTGTGACGGAAGATAAAGACAAGTGGGCCGCCATTTGCCGCGTTTGCCACTTGGGTAAATTGACCGAGCTTACCAAAACCAGCCAGGTGTTGCCCGCGCCTAAATTTGTGCCGGGCGCCCCGGTTAAAAAGAAAAGCGCGGGCCGCGCTCAGCCGGAGTCTGACAGCCAGCGGGCGCGCGCGGGTGCGTCGGGCCGAACGCCTGCAAAAGACGAGGCGGCTGAAAGTTTGCGCCGCGGGACAGAAGAAAAAGAAAGTGTTTCTTTTTTAAGAGGCGGAGGTATTTTGTTTGATGAGGGAAGTACCGGGCGCGCCAGCCGCGCAGGCCATTTGGACCAAGCCGGCGCAGATGATTCTGCTCAAGTCGGGGCGGAAAGAAAGGCTATTTTGCCGTTGCGCCGTCGGGCTGCCCAGGCGGGAAATACGCAACAGGCGGGCGCTGCCGCTGCGCTGCCGGGGCTAAGGAAGAAAAAAGAAAAATCTGCCGCGTCTGCCCAGGCTGTTGCTTCTACTAAAAGACAGGGTACTGCCCCAGCCGTTGTTTCTTCCAAGAGACCGGGTCCTGCTTCGGCCAAAGCTCAGGGCGGAGTAGTTACTTTCCGCAAGGCTTCCCGCGCCGCTGAAGTGCTGACGCAGGAAGAACAAGACAATTCTTTTTGGGCGCAGAGCGGTTTTGCCGTACTGCGCGTGGGTTCTAAAAAACAAGCCGCCAAAAAGCGTGCATCTGAGCAACAACCAGGGCGCAGCCCCTTTACTTCCGCCCAAGCTACCCATTTCGCCGCCAGGCGTCTGCGCGGCTTTGCAGGCGGCAAAAGGGCGGGGAAAACCTTTTGCTCTAGAAACCGCCGGCGAAAAGGAAAGAAAAAATAGCTTCTTTTTTACTACAAAAACCCGCTTTTACGGCGGGTTTTTTATCATAATATCGGCAATCCGTCCCAGAGAGGAAGGAAAAACTCGTTTTACAGGAAAGGAGTTTTCAGATATGGGCTGTGTTGGCAGGCCAAACAAAGCGGATTTCAAAATAACAGAAACCCCGGGCATAAGCCCGGGGAGTTTCAGATGCGTACGCTATAACGGAGCAGAGCTTTATTATTTGCAGCCGTTTGTTATGCCTTCTCCTGCATTTTTGCACAACCAAACGCCGTCTTTGTCGGCTCCGTCAGCACAGCAATAAATAACTTGGCTTACTCCAGTGGAAGAAACGACGGGGAACATCATCTGCATTTTATAGCTGCTTATGTTATTAGTTACCGTTAGCCGGTCTGTGCCCAGCGTATAAGTAAAATTGCCGTCCACAAAAGAACTCCCCGTAGTGTTTGCGCCGGGGAAGCCGACGTCAATTTGGTTGAACTGAGTCGGGGCGGATCCGTTTACGGATTTGTAACGGAGAGCAGAATCATAAATGGTCTTTCCGTTGGTTAACCCTTCTATCATTTCGGCCCGGCGCACGCTGCGGCCGTATTGTGGAATAGCATATGCGGAAATGATACCAATAATAAGCACCACCACCAATAGCTCTACCAAAGTGAAACCTTTTTTCATTTCTTGCTCCTTAATATATGTATATATAAAGTATAGTGATTTCGGTTTTTTGTTTCAAGCGCGGCGTAAAAAAAGCCCGTTGTTAGGCGGGCGCTTTTTAAAGGAGTAATAGAATATCACTCTTTGAATATTTTTGTCAAGCCCCAATTTAAATAAAGCTTGCAATACTTTTTTCAATTAGTTAAAGTAAGGGGGTAGGGTAGTTTAAATTACTAAGGAGGATGTACTGCATGAAGAAACTACTGGGCTTACTGCTGGTCATAACTATGGCCTGGCCTGTAAGCGCTAACGTATTGAATAATGTGGAACTAAAAGGCGAGATCCAGACCATCGCTTCCGATGCGTTGCATGATACCGCCGCTGGTCTGTACGGTTCCGGTACGAACTACCGCGTGTTGGCGGGTCTGTCTGCCGAATTGGTGGAAGACGTAACCGCCAATGTGCTGTTCCAATATAACAGCGCGTGGGACGGCGCCACGGCCGGCAGCAATCTGGACCACTATTGGAACCAGGTGAACTTGGTGGAAGCCAATGTAGTGCTTTCTAATCTGTTTGACCGCTTTGAAGTAACAGTCGGCCGTCAGTTCTACGGAGATGAAGACAGTGCGGTAATGTATTTTGGTCCCGATCACTATATCTTCAATATGAATGCGGCTCCGTCTTTGGACGCGGCCAAACTGGTCTACAGCGATGACTTTAAAGCCATCACCTTGTTGGCCGGTAGAGTAGAAGCCAATGCGGGTTTTGGTAATGAATATTTTGATTTGTATGGTGCTGACATCCGCTTGAATCTGACGGATGCGCTGAACCTGCAAGTCTATGGTTATGACTTCGTTGCCAATGCCGACACCATTGCGTTGGGTGAAGAAGATCATAATGGTTTCTATGGTGCCAAATTGGGCTATGCGGCTGAACTGGGCGCCTTGAGCGTGGAATATGCCCGCGCCCATGGCGGTAACCGCTTAATCAAAGAAAGCCACGACAACCCGTATATGGTGAAAGTGGACGGCTCTTTGAATATGGAAGCCATCACTCCGCGCGCCACCTTCATGTACGCCAAAGGCGAAGTGTCTCCGTTTGGCAACTATCGCCCGGGCTTGTTGGTTGGTCATGTCCGCAATATTTATCAATATTCTGTGGATTGGGACAACAACGGCTTAAGACTCTTCAACGTCGGTGTGGATTACACCACCGGCAAATGGGTGTTCTCCTTGGACGGCTATTCCTTCCAGGATCGCACCGCCAGCGAATCGGCTACCTTGGAAGCTGACCTCAACGTCAAATACAACCACAATGACTATGTGCAGTTGTTTGCCGGTATTGGCTATGGCAAATACGGCGGCAATGCAAAAGAAGCGTTGGGCGTTTCGGACAACACCATTGGTCAGTTGGGTATGCTCGTGAAGTTCTAATCTGTTTTTTACAGATAAAACCCCGCCCCGCAAAGGGCGGGGTTTTTTATTGTGCTTGGCGTCATCGGCTGGGCATAACCCAAGAGTTGCTGTAGATTTATAATCCTGTCAGCGTAGAATGGTATCCTCAGCGTTTCATATCCCCGTTGAGCCGGGGCGTTTCTTGCCGCTACAAGGTGCCAGCGCTTTATTTGGAAAAGACAGCTAGTATCTCTCCTATGGGTTTAGTGGCAAAAGGAGAGTTGTCTAAAGCTTGCCCGGTTAGGTGCTGGCGCTGCTCTTTAGCCGGGGCAAACCCGTCAAGAGAGAACTGTGCAAAGGAACCTCAGTATTTTTGGGGGCTTGTCCTTTAAATGGGGCAGAGCAAGCTCCTGCGCTCCGTGCAGCGTTTAGCAGTGGGAAGGGAATGAGGGTGAAATCTAGGGTTTCTTTCCATATATAAAATAGATACAATAAAAATAGATTCATTACCTTGGGTGAGGGGGACGTGTATATGAAAGGACTAAGACATTGGGGCGCGGCTTTGGGGCTGGCCTTTTTATTTTCTTTTGCGGGCGCGCAGGATTTGCAAGTGGTATCTGCGGCTCCGAAAGCAGATACGCAGGTCAGCGGCCGTACGGCCATTCAAGTTAATTTTAATCAGCCGGTAACCGCTTTGTCTGAAAATGCCGCTTTTGCTTCTGGAGAATGCCCCCTGCAAATTATTCCCTTGGTAGAAGGCACCTGCCGCTATTCCGGCACCCAAACTTTGCTTTTTGAGCCCAAAACGGACTGGCAACAAGCCACACAATATACGGTCACCCTGCCCGGCAGTTTTAAATCCGCCGTTTCTGATAAAACATTGGGCCAGGATTATCAATGGACCTTTGTCACCGCCCGCCCCCGCGTACAAAACGTTTCCCCTTATAATAATGAAATGTGGATAGGCCGCCGCCCGCTGATTTATGTCACGCTGAGCCAGCCGGTGGACTTTTCGTCGGTGGCTTCTGCGGCGCGTTTGACCTATATGGGCACGAAAATGGACTGGATAGATAAGCTGAAATCTTTTTTTAATTTGTCACCAAGCGAAAAAGAAAAAGAAGAAATCTCCGTGCCTTTGCAAGTGCGCTCCTTGACGGACGAAGAATATGAAAAAGAATATCCTTATTTGAATCGGGACCAGGTTTTTGTGCTGGTGCCGCAGGCGGATCTGCCCGCCGGCACACAGGTTACTTTGACGTTAGACCCCCCGTTGCGCGGCAAGCTGGGGCTGCTGGGATTGGCTGAGCCGTATGTGTCTGTTTTCTATACATATCCTGCTCTGCAGATAGTTGGGGGAAACTATAGCGGCTGCCTGCCTTTTGACGCGTATATTTCCTTTTCTTCTCCGGTGCGCTTGGCGGATTTATTAAAACACATTCAAGTAACCCCGGCCTCTGCTTTGCGTGAAGTGAGCGAGCAGGAAGCCCAAACGCTGGGCCGCCAAAGAAGCGGCGAAACCCCCGGAGAAGGGTGGTTTGAAATGCCGCTTTCTTTCTTAAATTTAGAGCCGGGCCAAACCATTACACTAACTGTGGACAAAGATTTAACCGATATTTACGGCAACCGCTTGGGCTCCTCTCAAACATTCTCTGTTGCCAACGAAGGCTATTGCCCCGCTGCTACCTTTAAAGGCGGCCAAGGCGTGCTGGAGAGTTATTTGCCTTTGCGTCACCCGATTGATGTGCTGAACGAGAAGGAGTTAGAGGTGGTCGCCGCGCGTTTTAGCAAGGCCGATTTTATTGCTTTTGCCCAAAAAAGGGTGTCTTATTGTTCCGAGGCGGAAATAGCCGAAGCGAACCTGCAGTTTAAGGGGACCTATCCTTTTGAAATTTCCGAAAATAAAACCCAAAAAACCTATTTGGATCTGAAGAAATTCAACCCCACCGGGCAGAACAGCATTATTTATTCCCAGGTCCGTGTGCCCAGCAAAAACAGAAAAGACGGCTATTGCTGGGTGGGCGCTACGGATAATATTACCGACTTGGGCGTCACGCTGAAAACCTCTGCCGAAAATGTTTTGATTTGGGTAACCTCTTTGCAGACCGGGGAAGCGCAAGGCAATGTAAATGTGGAGCTTAAAGACCAAGAAAACCATACACTCTGGAGCGGCAGTACCGACGCAAACGGTTTGGCAATGGCCCCCGGTTTGGAAGAGTTGAAACCTGCCCGTGAAAATGAATGGAGCAACCCGGCGGTGTATGTTTTTGTTACCAGCCCCGGCGGGGACGCAGTGCTTGCCAGCACGTGGAATGACGGATTGGAGCCGTGGCGTTTTAATATTAATTATAATTATTCCCCGCAAAAAGCGGTGGTCAAAACCGCTTTATTTACCGAACGTGGCATCTACCGCCCCGGAGAAAAAGTGTATGTGGCCGGTTTAACCCGCCGTATGCAAGCGGGGCAATGGACTTTGCCCTCGGCGGCTAAAGGCACGCTGAAAGTATATAATTCCCGCGGAGAGGAAACGCTTAGCCACACCCTCTCTTATGCGGCGGGAAGCGGCAGTTTCTCTTGGCAGTTTGAGCTGCCTTCAGATGCAGTGACGGGCTCTTGGTATATGACTTTTACCCCCGCTGACGGCCAAGGAGAGAGTTATTATTCCTTCCAGGTGGAGGCGGTCAAACAAGCCGACTTTCATATCAGCCTGCGCACGCTGGAACCCTTCTATATCAGTGGGCAGACGGCGCAGCTGACGGCTTCGGCCGATTATTTGTTTGGCGCTCCTGTATCCGGCGGTAAAGTGAACTGGAGCGTGCGCTATATGTTTTCTAATTATTCTCCCAAAGGTTATGAAGAATATACCTTTGTGCCGTATTTTGTGGAGCGGGATTTAAAAGACCATTTGCTCACCCAATCTTCGGGCAAGTTGGACGCAGAGGGAAAAATTAATTTCAATGTGCCGCTTCCACAGGTGAGCGTTCCTCAGCAGGTTTATGCCGAAGCCGGTGTGCAAGCTCCGTCCGGCCAGCAACTTTTTGCCCGTACGGACTTTGTGCTTAATCCGGCGCAATTTGCTTTAGGCGCCAAGACGGAAAACTATAGCGTGGAAGAGGGCGGCTCCGCCCGCGCCCACATCGTAGCTGTTACCCCGCAGGGGCAGGCTGTGGACGGCGTCAAAGTAAAGGCCAAAATACAAAAGGAAGAATATTTCAGCATTCGCAAAAATGGCCTGGCGGGCCGCTTGGAATGGGTGAGCCAGCGGCGGGTAAAAGATTTCCCATCCCAAGAATTTACCATTGGAAAAGAAGGCTATGATTTCTCTTTTAACCCTACCGAGCCGGGCTCTTACCAAGTAACGCTGAGCGCCAAAGACGCGCAGGGCCGTGAGGTGCTGGGCGGTTTTGGCTTTATGGTCTATGGCAAAGGGGAGGCTTATTGGAAGCAAACCGATGATGATATCTTGCAATTAGAACAGGATAAGAAAGAATATAATCCCGGCGATACGGCGCGCATTTTGGTCAAGAGCCCCTATGAAAGTGCGCTGGCATTGGTTACCGTAGAGCGTGAGGGCGTGCTGGACGCTTGGACGACGGCGGTGTCTTCCGGCGCCGATTACATAGAAGTGCCGGTTAAATCTTCCTACCTGCCCAATGTATTTGTGGGAGTAACGTTGGTCCGTCCCCGCGCCGCAGAGCCGGAGTATGACCAAGAAGGGTTGGACTTGGCCAAGCCTCAAGGCAAAACAGGCTATGTCAATTTAACCGTGTCCCAGCAACAGCGGGAAATTTCCACCACCCTTACCCCTAATAAAAACAGCTATCTGCCTGGGGAGGAGGTAAGCCTGTCTTTGCAAACTTCCGTGCAGGGCAAAGCCGCGCCGGCTTATGTGACGGTGATGGCGGTGGACGAAGGGGTGCTCTCTTTAACTGGATATAAACGCCCGGATTTAATGGACGTGTTTTACGCGCCGCAGCCGCTCTCTGTCTCTACGGCAGACAACCGCGTGTTCATTATCGGTCAGCGTAACTTTGGCGAAAAAGGCGAAAACCGCGGCGGCGGGGGCGGTGTGTCGGATAAACTGGGCGGGGCGGATTTGCGCAGCCGCTTTGAGTTCACCCCGTATTTTCAAGCTTTTGTCCGTACGGACAGCAAGGGCCGCGGCAAAATAAAATTTACTTTGCCGGATAATTTAACTACATTTCGTGTGATGGCGGTGTCTGCCACCGTGCGCGAATTTGGCGGTGCGGAAACGGCGCTCAAAGTGTCCCAACCGCTGATGGTCACGCCCAAAATGCCGCGCTTTGCCCGCGTGGGGGATTCTTTCCAATGCGGGGCGGTGGTGTATAATTACGAAGATGAAAAAGGCAATATTACCGTTTCTGCCCAGGCGCAGGGCGGGGTGCGTTTGGAAGGCGGAGAGAAAAAGATACAAGTAGCCAAAGGGGCCGCCCAAGTGGTAACTTGGAACTGCCGGGCCGAACAGCCCGCTACGGCAGAGGTGGCGTTTTTTGCCCAAGCGGGTCAAAACAGCGACGGGGTAAAAATCACCTTGCCCGTTGTAGAGGTGGAAAAAGAGCAAACGCTTGCCCTGTATTCCGCCACGACGGAAAGCCAGGAGCAAGTGTTGGAGAAACCGTCTTTGGTAAATGAAAAAGTGCCTGCGGAAGCGGCGGTCAGTCTGGCTTCCACTGCGCTGATTCATTTACGCGGCGCGATAGGATATTTATTGAATTATCCGTATGACTGCTTAGAACAAAAAATGTCTAAAATCCGCCCCGTCATTGACGGCGCGGATATGATAGAAGATTTTGGCTTGGGGGATTTGACCCAGTATAAGAAACAAACGCAGGATATTTTAAACCAAATGACCCAATATCAGTCTGACGCCGGCGGCTTTGCTTATTGGCCGGGCAGTCTGCCCGATCCCTATGTGACCGCCTATGCGCTGGATACAGCTTGGCGGGCGCAACAGGCGGGATATAAAGTAGATACGGCGTCATTAAACCGTGCGGCGGCGTGGCTGAAAGGTTTGTTTGGTAAGAACCAGCCGCAGGCTTATCCTTATTCCATAACAGAAAATGAAACGGCACGCGCTTATGCGGTGCTGGTATTGTCTTTGTACGGGGAAAAGATGGAAGGCCAGTTTAATAATCTCTACGCCAAGCGCAACAGTTTAAGCGCTCCGGCGCAGGCCTATTTGTTGTTGGCGGCCAAACAATTAAACCAAGGGGCCGATGTCAAACTGCAACTGGCCCAAGACCTTTTAAACCGCACCCAATACGGAGCGCAGACGGTGCACTTTTCGGCGCAGGGGCAGCAGCCTTGGCTGCATATGGACGATGTCAAAGTAACCGCCCTGTCTTTGGAATCGCTTTTGGTGGTGGGGGATTATTTGCCCCAACCTTATCAGGCGGTACAGTGGCTGATACAGCAGCTGGGCAAAGAAGGGTATTGGTCCAATACCAGTTCCAACGCCGCGGTGCTGAGCGCATTAAACGCCTATTACCAACTCAAAGAGTCAGTTGAGCCCGACTTTACGGCTTCCGTTTCCTTAGACGGCAAAAATGTACTTTCTGCCCTGTTTAAAGGCCGCACGCTTACAACCACCAACGGGCAATGGCCTTTTGAACAGGTGTATAAGAAAGCTTCTCAGGCACGCGTGCGCTTTGTCAAAGCCGGCACAGGCACTCTTTATTATACGCTGTGGCAGCATTATGCGCCGGCGGCATATGCAGAGCCGGTCAACGCCGGTTATGAAGTATCACGCCAAGTGACGGATTTGGAGGGTAACCCCGTTACGGAGTTTAAAGCCGGCGCGCGCTACAAAGTAACATTGCACGTGCGCGGCACCGCTTCGGGCCAGTTTGTGGTGCTGGAAGATTTTATCCCGGCGGGTTTTGAAATCGTCAATACTTCTTTGGCTACGGAAAGCCAGCAACAAGCCGCCTCTTTAAACCAAGATACTTGGGGAGGCTTCACGCGCGATGAAAAGTATGATGACCGCATTTTGGTTTTTGCCGATTATCTGACGGCGGGCGAGCATAACTATTCCTATTTGGTGCAGGCCGCAACCGCGGGAGATTTTGCCTACCCCAGCCTTTGGGCCAGCCAAATGTATGAGCCGGCGGTGTTCGGGCGCAATGCTACGTCGCGCATTGTTGTCAAACCGCAATGAATAAAATAGCTTCTGCAACACTTTGCTTGTTTGGGGCGCTTCCCTGCCTTTTAGGCGGGGAAGCGTTTTCTGCGCCGTTTGGCACCCCGGCCCAAGGCCAAACACGGCAGCAACCTTCAGTCCAAACACCAACCCAGGCTCAAAGGCAGGCGCAAGACCTAGCCCAACGGCCCGTACAGGAGTCGTTACAACTACAACTCACTGCCCCGGCTTTAGTGTCTGCTCCGGCTCAGGTACAGACGCAAGCCCCGGCCCAGTCAGTTTCTCTTTCTTCTGTGCAGCTTTTTGACCGGCAGGGCCGGGCGCTGCGTGCGTTTCTTTCCCCGCAGGAAACATATAGTGAGCCGGTGGCTTTATCCGCTGTTTCCCCGTGGCTTGTTTTGGCGGTGGTGGCGGCGGAAGACAGGCGTTTTTACACACACCACGGTGTGGACTGGCGGGCGGTGCTGCGCGCCGTGTGGCAGAATATACGCGGCGGGGGGGTGGTGTCGGGGGCGTCCACCATTACGCAGCAATTGGTGCGCCTTCGTAGTCCGCGCCCTAAAACATTAGGGGGAAAAATACGCGAAGCGTGGGACGCCTGGCATTTGGAACGAAAACTGAGCAAAGAGGAAATTTTACAGGATTATTTGAACCGGGTTTCCTTGGGAAATTTGACGCAGGGAGTACAAAGCGCGGCCTTGTTTTATTTCGGGGTGCCGGCTTCGGATTTGTCTTTGGCGCAGGCGGCACTGCTGGCAGGGGTGATACAGGCCCCCTCTCGTTTAAACCCGGTGCAAAACCCCAAAGGCGCGCTGCTGCGGCGCGGGCGGGTGCTGGAAGCAATGTATAAAAACGGCTCTATTACAGAAGAGCAATATCAGCTGGCTATGAAAGAGCCCCTGGGCCTCTCTGCCGGGGAGCGGCCTTTTTCCGCCCCGCATTTTGCGCGCCGCGTGTATGCAATGGCCCCGCAGGCTACCCGTGTGGATACTACCTTGGACAAGGATTTGCAACTGTATGCGGAAAGAGCCATACAAAACCATTTAAGCAAACTAAAAGACAACAACGTAACCAACGCCGCCGTTGTGGTGTTGGATAATGCCACCGGCGGGGTGCTGGCGTATGTGGGCTCGGCTGATTTTTATGACGTGCGCCACAGTGGGCAGGTGGACGGAGTCGCCGCGCTGCGCCAGCCGGGGTCTTCTTTAAAGCCTTTTGTATATGCGCTGGCTTTGCAGAACGGATTAACGGCAGCCAGTGTTTTAGAAGATGAGGATACTTTTTTTGAAGGCGGGTTCCGCCCGCGTAATTACGATGAAAAATTCCACGGCGGCGTGCCATTGCGGCGCGCGCTGGCTTGTTCTTACAATGTGCCCGCCGTCAAAGCCGCAGAGCCGCTGGGCGCGGCGCGGCTGCTGAATTTATTGCATATGCTGGGCTTTTCTTCATTAAACAAAGCGCCTGAATTTTATGGCCTGGGGCTGGCGCTGGGCGGGGGGGAAGTGACGCTGCTGGAATTGGCAAACGCCTATGCCGCGCTGGCGCGCGGCGGGGTGTTGGCCCCGGTAGTATTTGCCACCCAGCCTCAAATAGTTTGGGGGCCGGCGCGCAGAGAGGTATTGCCGGCCGATATCAGCTATGTGATTACGGATATTTTGTCTGACAATGCCGCCCGCGCAGACGCTTTTGGCCTCAACTCTGCGCTGCATTTTACCTTTCCCGCCGCCGCCAAAACTGGCACCAGCAAAGATTACCGCGATAATTTTGCCATTGGCTATACCCCGCGTTTAACTGTAGCGGTATGGGCGGGCAACTTTGATGCTTCGTCTATGCAAAAGGTATCCGGCATTTCCGGCGCGGCGCCCATTATGCACGATGTGCTTTTATATGCCCAGCGCAAATACCCTGCCGGTGCGTTTGATATGCCGGAAGGGATTACGCGCGTAAGCGTATGTGAGCAAAGCGGCCTTTTGGCAGGCCCGGGCTGTGCCCACACGCGTGAAGAGGTGTTTGTGGCGGGCACTGTGCCCCAGCAAGTGTGCGACGGCACCCACCAAGCTATTTCTGATACGCTGCAAATTACTTTTCCCATTTCAGGCGATGTGTATAAATACGACCCGGCCCTACCGGCAGCGGGCCAGCAGCTGCATTTTAAAACAGCCGGCGCGCAGGGGCCTTGCCGCTGGCGTTTAAACAGCAAGGAGCTGTCGGGCACCGAAACAGATTTGTGGTGGCCTTTGCAGAAAGGGGATTTTAAACTGCAGGTTATTTGCGGCGGCAAAAGCGCAGAAACGCGTTTTGAAGTGTTATAAGGCGAGCCGTTAGAAAACAGACACGCTGTCAATTAGCAAAGAGCTTGCATTGTTTTTTTTTTTTGATAAATTTTGCTTATGAGCAAAATTTATCAAAAAAACATTTCCGATGTAAAAACCCCCGTAAAACGCAGATTTGGCGGTTTTACACTTATTGAACTTTTGGCGGTGGTGCTGATTATTGGCATTTTGGCCGCCATTGCCTTGCCGCAATATCAAATGGCGGTCTATAAAGCACGCCTCTCCCGTCTATTACCTCTACTTAAAAGCATTAAGACAGCTAATCAAGTTTTTTATATGGCCAATGGGTATTATACGAACGATATTGAGCAATGGGATCTTTCTTTCCCTGAAGGCACAACCGTTACTCTAAGTGAAGATGATAAAGCGGCTATTATTAAACTTCCCAATGGAATGACTTTCAGCACGGTATCCGCTTCTTTGCCCGATAGGCCGCAGCCCCGCGTACAAGGGTTGGCATCGGATGTTCCGGTGGGAATAATGATTTTTTACGATACAGATGAATGGAAATGTTATCCTATGGGAACGGCAGTAGGATGGCGTTTATGTAAAAGTTTAGGCTGTACGGGGGAACAACCTCCCCAGGGAACAGGCTGTGTCTTTTCATATTAACTAGGTGCGTTTTTTGCAAAGCCTTGCATTGTTTTTTTTTTTTGATAAATTTTGCTTATGAGCAAAATTTATCAAAAACATATCCCCGGCGTGAAAACCCCCGTAAAACGCAGATTTGGCGGTTTTACGCTTATTGAACTTTTGGTGGTGGTGCTGATTATTGGCATTTTGGCCGCCATTGCCTATCCCCAGTATCAAAAAGCGGTTATCAAAGCGCGTATAGCGCGGGTATTGCCACAGCTTAAAGCCATTCAAGAAGCGCAAGAGCGTTTTTATATGGCTAACGGTCATTATACGACTGAAAAAGACGATTTGGATATTGATTGGGAAAGAGAGGGGCTGGAGCCGCATTCCAGTTTTAATATAACGGCAAATAAAGTTAGCTATGATATGGGAACTGGGCCGGGAATATCCCGCTGCTATCAGTTTGCCAACAGGTCGGAGGATAATGGCTGTCCTGAGAATGCACAGGGAAAATTTGTTTGCAATGGATATGGTTCAGATTTATATAAACAAATTTGCCGCAGTTTTAGTACAAATACAATCTATCCGTGGGTGGATTATGCAACTTACTGGTAAGTGCTAGAAGCACAACTAAATTTAAACCCCTGGCTTTAGCTGGGGGTTTTTTTGATATAGGTTGTTGCCTAGGAGTTCCATTCTAAAAAGCCTTGACTTGTTTTTTTTTTTTGATAAATTTTGCTTATGAGCAAAATTTATCAAAAACATATCCCCGACGTGAAAACCCCCGTAAAACGCAGATTTGGCGGTTTTACACTTATTGAACTTTTGGTGGTGGTGCTGATTATTGGCATTTTGGCCGCCATTGCCTATCCCCAGTATCAAAAAGCGGTTATCAAAGCGCGTATAGCGCGGGTATTGCCCCAACTCAAAGCCATTCAAGAAGCGCAAGAGCGTTTTTATATGGCTAACGGTCATTATACGACCGACAAAGCAGCGTTGGACATTAATTGGGAAGATTTGGGTATAGAACCACATTCCAGTTTCGTTATAGGAGCCAATAAAGTAAGTTATGGTTTGGGAGCGGGCCCAGGTATACAGCGTTGTTATCAGTTTGCCAACAGAGAAGAAGTAAATACGTGTCCGGAAGTAGCGCGTGGCAAATTTGTTTGCAATGGGGCTGGCGCTGATATGTATGCGCAGATTTGCCGTAGTTTTAGTCAAAATCAGATTTATTCTTGGACGCCGCACGCTACGTACTGGTAAAAATCCGCAGAAAAAAGCCCGATACCAATCGGGCTTTTGTATTAGCAAAGTTTTTCCCTTGAGTTAAAAAGCCCCACTTCAAGCGGGGCTTTTATTCTTTATTTTTTGCCTTCTTTTCTTTTTAAACTGGCTTTAATCAGTCCGTCAAAGAGCGGGTGCGGGCGCAGCGGGCGGGAGCCAAACTCCGGGTGGAACTGGCCCGCAATAAAATACGGGTGGTCCTCACGTTCCACAATTTCAGGCAGTACCCCCTCGTGCCAGCCGGTTACTTTTAAGCCCACTTCGCGCAGTTGCTTAACGTAAGCGGGGTTGAGCTCGTAGCGGTGGCGGTGGCGCTCCTGGATTTGGTCCTTGCCGTAGAGCTTGCGCGCCAAGGAACCTTTCTCTAAGTCCGCCGTATAATTGCCCAGACGCATCGTGCCGCCTTTATAAACCACGTTTTTCTGCTGCGGGGTTAAATCCACCACCGGGTCTTTAGTCTGCGGGTTAAATTCGGTAGAGTTGGCGTCTGAGAGGCCGCAGAGGTTGCGCGCCGCTTCTATGACGGCACACTGCATACCCACGCAAATGCCCAAAAAAGGCACCTTGTTTTCGCGCGCGTAGCGTACGGTTTCTATTTTGCCTTCAATGCCGCGCGTGCCAAAACCGCCCGGGATTAAAATGCCGTCGGCGTCTTTTAATTTTTTGGTTACATCGTCTTTTTCCGTATTGACATAAATGATTTCCACTTTGGCGTCATTATTCATACCGGCGTGGCGCAGGGCTTCGTTGATGGATTTATACGCGTCTTGCAGTTCAGAATATTTGCCTGCTACGGCGATTTTGACCGTTTGGGTGGGGTTGAGGGCTTTTTCAAAGAATTTGAACCACTCCGCGTCCACCGCGTGTTTGGGCTTGAGGTCCAAGAGTTCCAGCACTTGCTCATCTACTTTTTGTTTATAAAAATTCAGCGGCACTTCATAAATGGATTTGGCGTCTGCGCATTCAATGACCGCTTGGGCCGGCACGCTGCAGAACAGAGAGAGCTTGTTTTTAATTCCTTCAGAGAGTGGCTTTTCCGTGCGGCAAATTAACATGCTGGGCTCTATGCCCACTTCGCGCAGTTTGTTGACGGAGTGCTGGGTGGGCTTGGTTTTCAGCTCCTGCGCTACGGCGATATACGGCACCAGCGTCACATGTACGCAGATGACATTTTTGGCGCCTTTTTCCAGCCGCAGCTGGCGCGCTGCTTCCAGGAAAGGCAAAGACTCTATGTCGCCCACCGTACCGCCGATTTCAATGATTGACACATCATAATCTTTTTCAAACGCGCAGAAGCGTTTTTTGATTTCGTTGGTAATGTGCGGAATGACCTGCACCGTTGCGCCCAAGTATTCGCCGCGGCGTTCTTTGTCAATGACGGTTTGGTAAATGCTGCCGGCGGTGTTGGTGTTGGCCTTGGTCATATTGACGTCTAAAAAGCGTTCATAATGGCCCAAATCCAAATCGGCTTCCGCCCCGTCCACCGTCACGAACACTTCCCCGTGCTGGTAGGGGCTCATGGTGCCCGGGTCCACATTGATATAGGGGTCGCATTTAATCATATTCACTTTCATTCCGTGCAGCTGCAGCAGTTTGCCGATGCTGGCCCCGGAAATACCTTTCCCCAGCGAGCTGACCACCCCGCCGGTGATAATAATAAATTTAGACATAAGACGCTCCTTGCTTGATAATTTAAAATAAAATCTGTCGGCCCGGATTGGCCTTCTGGCTCCGGGGCTGCCCCAAAAAGGGGAACTCCCGCCGGGGGCGGGAGTTCTTCGCTCTAATGCGATTTAAAATATTCTTCGGCAGCTTGCAGGTCGTGGGCGGTGTCTATTGCCGGGCCTGCGGAATCTATGACCACGCATTTGAGGGTCATGCCGTCCTCCAGCGCGCGCAGCTGCTCCAACCGCTCCAGCTGTTCCAGCGGGCTGGGCGGCAGGCTGACAAAGCGTTCCAACGCTTTGCGCTGGTAGCCGTAAATGCCGCAATGCTGCCAGTAGGGCACCCGTTTGTTTTCTTCTGTGAGTTCCCGTTTATACGGCACGCGCGAGCGGGAGAAATAAAGCGCCTGGCCCCGTCTGTTTAATACGGCTTTGACGCAGTTAGGGTCGTTGATTTTGTTTTCATCTAACGTGGGGGCGACGGCGGATGCAATGTCGCACTGCGGCTCCTGCTGCAATAAACGGGCAATTTTCTGCACGGTAAGCGGGGCGATGAAAGGCTCATCTCCCTGCACATTGATCACAATTTTTTCGGGGCGGTTTTTGGCCGCTTCATACACGCGGTCGGTGCCGCTTTGGCACGCCTCGCTGGTCAGCACGCCCTTGGCGCCAAATTGGGCCACGGCGTCTATCACAATTTGATTTTCGGTGGCGATAAGCACCTCGCCTACGCCGGCTTTTACACAAGCTTCCCACACGTGCTGTACCACGGGTTTGCCCGCCAGCAGCTTAAGGGCTTTGCCCGGCAAACGGGTGGACCCGTAGCGGGCCGGAATAACAATTAAAACGTCGCTCACGGCAATACCTCCTCTACTTCCTGCACGGTCACGGTGGCGGTGCCGCTTTTGCCCACCACAATGCCCGCGGCATAGTTGGAAAGCACCGCCGCTTCGTGCAGTTTGGCTCCGCAGGCCAGGGCCAGCGTAAATACCGATATCACCGTGTCGCCCGCGCCGGTAACGTCAAACACTTCGCGCGCGGTAGCTTTGACGGTGATAGGGGCTTTTTTGCCTTTTTCAAACAGGCTCATACCGTCTGCGCTGCGGGTGATTAAAATGGAGTCTGCATTGAGCATTTTCAAAATTTTCCACCCCAGGTTTTCCATTGCTTCCTCTCCGCTTTTGGGCGTCAGGCCGGAGCCTTCCCACGCTTCTTTGGTGTTGGGGGTCATGCAGGTAATGTTTTTATATTTTTTGAAATTGTCAATTTTCGGGTCCACACAGACGGGGATTTTGCGTTTGCGGCAGGCAGATACCAAGTTTTTGATGTTTTTATCGCTGAGCATTCCTTTGCCGTAGTCGGACAAAATCACCCCTTTGGCGTGAGTTAAGGCTGTATTAAAATTTTTCATACATTCCGCCGCCACTTCGTGCGAAATGGTTTGTTTGCTTTCCCGGTCAAAGCGCACGATTTGCTGCTGCTCCGCCATCACGCGCACCTTTTGGGTGGTGGGGCGGTCGTAATCTTCGGCAATGCCGCTGATGTTGACGTTTTGCTTGCGCAGAAAATCTTTAAGCAGCTCGCCCCCGGCGTCGCGCCCGACGACGGATACCAACGTCGGCTTGGCGCCCAGCGCGGCTAAATTGACCGCCACGTTGCCCGCGCCGCCGGCTACAAAAAATTCTTTATTTACCACCACCACCGGCACCGGGGCTTCGGGGGAAATGCGTGATACGTCGCCTTTAATAAAGTGGTCCAGCATTACATCGCCCACCACAATCATTTCTTTTCCTTTAAAAGCGCGTAAAATTTCTTTCAGTCTTTTGGTTGTTACGGTTTGCATGGACACCTCTTATACTGTTCCATTATAAAATATTTGTCGGCTCTTGTCTTTTATACTCCAGCAGCTTGGCTGATACCGAGCCAATAAACACTTCCACCTGCATTTTGACGGGCATTTTGTATTCGTCGTCTGTGAGCCAAACCTTTAAGCTTTTGCCTTTAGATACAAAAATTCCTTCCCCGCGCAGCTGCGGCTCCACTACAATACAGTCAAAGGTGCCGGCGTCTGTCTTAACTTTTTCTTTTTTAAGCACCTTGACTACCAGCGGGTATTGCTTTTCGCGGTTGACGATGTCAAACACAATGTCCTGCCCGGGCACCAGCTTTTGAGAGCGCACATAATAAAGCGAGGTTAAAATATCCAGCACTTTTGTATCCAGCGGGCCTTGAATGTCCCAGCCGTCTTTTTTCTTTTTAATTTTGCCGCTGTAGGTGTGGTTTTTATAGTCAAAAGTCAGCCATTCGTCGCGTATGTAGCCGCCTTCGCGCACGCTTTGTCCGTAGCCTAGGGAATAGAAATTTTCTGCGTCCAGCCAGGATTGGTTGACGTCGCGCACCTTGAAAAATGCGTCTATTACCGTGGCGGAAAAAGCGGTGGTCTGCAGTAAATAAGCGGGTCGTCCGTTGATATTGACCAGGCCGCGGTTGCGTATATACGCCGTGCCGGCTTTAATAAATGAATAGTACACACCGTATTTTAGTTGTTCATACGCCCACGGCGCGTGCTGGGGGGCTTGGGCGTCTGGCTGTAAGGCGGCGTAGGGGTGTAATATGCGTCCTTCAAAATCAATTAAATCTTCATTCTCAAATACAGCTTGGTCCGGCGCCGGCTGCGGCGGCTGGGGCTGCTGTGATGAAGCAGCGGCGGTTTGGGCGGGCTGCGTTTCGGTTTGCTCCGCTTGGGCCGCGGTGGTTTGGGCGGGCTGGGCAGCGCGCTGTGCGGCGGTGGAAGTTGGCTGTTCCAACGGGACGGCTGTTGGGGTTTGCTCAGCGGAGCGGGAAGTGAAATCTGACGTTTGGGTTTGGAACGGCGGGGTATCGGCAACATTTGATAAAGAAGGATTTTGTACGGCACGGGCTAGAGTTTTTACGTCTTGGGCCGGGGCGGCCCCTTGCGGAGCTAGCAAGGTTTGTTGTGAAAGGGCGGAAGTTTTATTCTGCGCGTAACAAGCCGCCAGCAACGTACACCCCAGCAAAAGCCCCAGTATTTTACGCATATTTTTTATCCTCTCTTAGTATATACCGCGCGGCATAAAGCATATCTTTTGCCGCAAAATTTGGCTTTAAATCGGGGTATTTCTGCAGGTGTTTTTTGCCGTTGGCGGTGGTGACCAGCACACTTTTAAAGCCCAGCCCGCGGCCAAAAAGTACGTCGGCCTTTTTGTCGCCCACCATAAAAGAGCGCGCCGGGTCTATGTGGTATTTGCGCACCAGCCGCTCGCCCAGCAGAGTACCGGGTTTGCGGCAGGAGCATTTTTCATCGGGGCTGTGCGGGCAAAATACAATTTTTTTTATTGGGACGGGCTGGAGCAGCTCCTGCAAACGCGCGTGTACGGCGCGGACTTCTTTTTCCGTGAAATAGCCGCGCCCGATGCCGGACTGGTTGGACACGATAAAAAAAACAAAGCCCGCTTTTTGCAGTTTTTTCAGGGCAGGCAAAACGGGGGCGTAGAGTTTGACTTTGGCCGGGTCGCTTAAATAGGTGCCCGGTTTTTCGTGGATGAGGGTGCCGTCGCGGTCAAAAAAGACCGCTTTTATTTGATTTTGCATTCCGGGTGCTCCTCAAACCAGCGCTGGCCTTCTTTTTCTCTTTTCCAGCGGTTGTGCGCCCAAAGCCAGTTTTGGGGGTTTTGGCGTATCCAGCCTTCATAAATATCGGTCAGTTGGCGCACAAAAAGGCGGATATTGTCTTGGCTATATTCTTTAGGCGGCAAAATGGGGTCTTCCACTGTGCAGACCAGTTTGTCGTGTTCGCGCGTAACCACGACGGGAAACACCGGCACCTGCAGGCGTATAGCCAGCAGCGCCGTGATGGGGGAAATGGCGGCGGGCCGGCCTAAAAAATGCATAAAAATTTCACTGGCTACGACATTTTGGTCTGTCAGAATGCCAATGAGTTTGCCGCGTTTAAGCCAGCGCGCACAAGCAAAAAACGGGTTGGCATCGTGATTGCTGTAGAAGGTGCGCCCGCCGAAAATATTGCGCAGGCGGTTGGTTTCTTCGTCCACATAGGGGTTGTCCACGCGCTGGGCCAACACGGCTTTGTCTAAGCCATATACGGAAACGGCTAGGCCAAAGGCTTCCCAGTTGGTAAAATGCCCGATATGAATAATGCCGCCGGTTTTGTTTTTTTCGGCTTGCTGCATTTTTTCAATCCCGCGCACGATGACGTGTTTTTTAAATTGTTGCGGGCAATAAGAAGAGAGTTTTATAAACTCCGCCAAAATTTGCCCCATATTGCGCCAGGAGTTAATGGCAATATCATAGACTTCTTGCGGTGATTTGTCTGGAAAAGCGCGGGCGATATCGTTTAAGTTGCGGTTAAAACGCTTTTTCATTATATGGGCCGCCATACCCGTGCAGAAGCGCCCTACCGCACGCGCTGCCCGGTAAGGCAGCAGGCGCAACGTCCAACACACCGCTTTTAGTCCGGCGTATTGCATAAAATAAGAGGGGGACTTTTGAAAACGCATACCCTATTATACTATTTTTACGCTATTTTACCGTACGCGAAAAGGCCGGTGCACAGCGCCCGGCCCACTGGCGACGGAGCAGCCCGGATTTTCCTTTCCGATTCATTTTTGAGCCTCCGGCAAATAGGCAAAATAAAAGTGCAGAAATGCTAAAATATATCAAAATATTTGGCGTGAGGTTAAAAACTATGGACGCGTTGTCTTTGCGGGAAAAACTGAAACAAAATTGGGCAGGAAGGCTGCTGTTGCTGTTTGCCAGCAAAATATATGGCTTAGGTGCTTGGGTGGACCGCGCCTGCTACGAAAACGGCTGGAAAACCGTCAAAACGGTCAATTCCCGCGTGGTGTGCATCGGAAATATTACCGCAGGAGGAACGGGGAAAACGACGGCTGTTTTGCTGGCGGCTACGGCGCTTGCCAAAGAAGGGATTCGCGTGGCTATTGTGTCGCGCGGGTATAAACGCCAGCAAAATAAAGATGAGGTCGTCGTTTTGTTTGATAATCCGGACGCAGACTGGCGCAGCGCCGGCGATGAGCCGTATATGATGAGCCGCGTGTTAAACCAATACAAAGTGCCCATCGTCATCGGGCGCGACCGGGCCGCCGCCGCCACAGAAGCCTTGCGCCGCTTTAAAAGCCAAATTATTTTGTTAGACGACGGGCTGCAGCACCACCGTTTAAAACGCGACGCCAATATCATTTTAATAGACGCCAAAAATCCTTTTGGCGGCGGTTATTTGCTGCCGTTGGGTAATTTGCGTGAGCCGCTTTCCGCCCTCAAGCGCGCCTCTTTGGTGGTGCTGACACATTGCGACCAAGCTTCCGAGCGGGAGCTGGAAGCCGCCAAAGATAAAATCCGCGAATATAATGATTTGGTGGAAATTTTGGAAAGCGAACACAAGCCGGAGTATTACTTTGACATTTGCAAAGGGGAAAAAGTGAATTTGCAGGACGTCAAAGGCGACGCAGCTTGCTTTAGCGCTTTAGGCCACCCGGAAACCTTTGAAAATACGCTCAAAGGTCTGGGGCTGACGCTCAAACAGGTGTGGCGCTTTCCGGACCACGAACGATATACAGAAGACAACCTCTATACTTTTGAGCAAACCCGCGCGGGCCTGCCGCTGGTTACCACGTTTAAGGATTTTGTCAAATTCCCCGATAACTGGCGCGATATTTTGACCGGCGGAGTATATGTGTTGTCGGTAAATCTCAAAATCCGCGGCGCAGAGACGGAGTTTAATAAGTTCACGGATGTGCTCTATCCCAAGTTTTCCCAAATGAGGAGATAGATTTTCTGTTTGCCAAAAGCCCCGCGCCAAACGCGGGGTTTTTTGTTGTATGAAAGTTGCTTGGCATAGGGGCAAGCTTTCTTTTGGTTAGGCACAGACGAGATATGTTGGAGAAGGAGTTGCTGGAAGCGAGTTTTTAATCGCCGGAGCGGCTTCTTTTTTGCGGCGTGACGGAAGGCGTATTTGGGGCAGGAGTGCAGAAGGGGCTTGTTTTTTTTTGATAAATTTTGCCTATGAACACAATTTATCAAAAAATCATTTCCCGCTATAAAAACCCTCTAAAACGCAGATTTGGCGGCTTTACGCTTATTGAGTTGTTAGTCGTGGTGCTGATTATCGGCATTTTAGCTGCCGTTGCCTTGCCGCAATATCGGCTGGCGGTGGAAAAGAGCCGCGCCATGCAGGTGGTAATAGCGGTTAGAGCCATCAGCGACTCTTTTGAACGGTATTATATGGCTAATGGGAATTATGGGCCTAATATTTCTGGGGATAGTCTTGTTGATTTTTCCGTATTGGATATTTCTATGCCTGATGTGGATGGTTTTTATTATTTCAGACACCAAAATATTTATGTGGCAGCCAAAAGAAAAAACAGCGATACTATCTATACTATCTCTAAGACTTTAAAGAACGGCACCCAAAATGCAGAATGGCAGAAAAGAGGACTGACTTGTCATACGGAAATCACCTCTAACGGAAATGATTTGCCCGCCCGAATTTGCAAAAGTTTTTGTGGCGTATCGGAACTAAAACAGGTGTGGGGCAGCGGACAGCTTGGCTGTGAGTTCAAATAAATCAAAAAACCCCGCTTACAGGCGGGGCTTTTTATTTTAAAATGTGCCGCTAGAAGAGATTTCGTCAAATACAATCGTTTGAAGTTGGCGGTTTATGGCTTTAAAAGAGGCTGCCAAAACAGAGAGGGTGCCTTTTGGGGTGCGGCTTTAAACCCCGCCAAAGCGGCGTTTGCGCGCGCGGTAATTTTGCACCGCTTTTTGCAGTTCTTCTTCATTAAAGTCAGGCCACAGCACGGGGGTAAAATAAAACTCGCTGTAAGCGGCCTGCCAAAGCAAGAAATTAGACAGCCTTTCCTCTCCCGAAGTGCGGATAATTAGCTCCGGGTCCGGTATTTCCGGCTGGTATAAATTGAGGGATATGTCTTGCGGGGTAATTGTTTGCACGCCCGCTTTAAGCAGGCGGTTGACCGCGTGGGCTATTTCTTGGCGGGCTCCATAATTTAAAGCCAGGTTGACGGTTAACCCTTTATTTTCGGCCGTGGCGCGCACCAAAGCGTCCATTTTTGCCACAATGGCGGCAGGCAGGCGGTTGCGCTCGCCGCTGATAAGAACGCGCCAGTCTTTTTTGTCGGCAGATTTTTGATACTCGTCCAGCGTCTTTTCCAGCAGGTCCATCAGCGTTTTGATTTCTTCCGGCGGGCGGGACCAATTTTCCGTAGAAAAAGCATATAAGGTTAAATATTCCACCCCCATTTTGCTGGCGGCTTCCAGGGTGCGTTTTACGGCTTTTGCGCCCTCGCGGTGCCCGGCTGCGCGCGGCAAAGCGCGCTGGGCGGCCCAGCGGCCGTTGCCGTCCATAATAATACCAATATGGCGCGGAAGCGCATTTTCTTTTTCTGCCATATTTACATTTTACCTAAAAATCTTATACCGCCGCCAGCGCAGGTTTTGGGCGTGCTTGGTGGCAGAAAGGGGGCGAGGCCGCCGCTAAAATAAGATTTAAAGCGCGTTTGCTTTGCCTCTGCGGCGGGCAGTTGGCAGTTACTCATTCAAGCCTCCTACAAATTTAGTAGCTTTCAGCTGCGCAGAATATAGCAAAACGGCTGGTGCAAAGGCCTTTGTTTTTATAAAATAAACATATGCGTTTTGATAAATACCAAGGGCTTGGCAACGATTTTGTATTTGTCAATGCCGAGCAAGAAAAAATAGCTGATTTTGCCCGCGCCGCGTGCACATTGTGCGACCGCCGCTTCGGCGTCGGGGCCGACGGCTTAGTGCTTTTGCGCCGCCAAGAGGACGGCGTGCAAATGCGCATTTTTAATTCCGACGGAAGCGAAGCCGAAATGTGCGGCAACGCCTCACGCTGTGTGCCGCTTTTCGCCCAAGAGCAAGGCTGGTTAAAAGGAGCGCGTTTGACGCTTTATACGCTGGCAGGGCCGGTGGTGACGGAAATTATAGACGCGCAAAAAAATTTAGTTTGCGTGGATATGGGAGCGCCGCGCTTGACGCGGGCGGAAATCCCGATGATTGGTGCGCCGGAAGAACGGGCGGTAGAGGTCAGCCTTTGCGCCGCCGGGAAAGACTGGACCGGGACGGCGGTATCTATGGGCAACCCGCATTTTGTGATTTTCGTGCCGGATATGGCGCAAATAGACGTGGCGGCGGTGGGCCCGTTGTTGGAAAAACACGAAGCCTTCCCTAAAAAAACCAACGTGGAATTTGTGCAGAAACTGGCGCCGGACGTGCTTCGTATGCGGGTGTGGGAACGCGGGGCCGGCATTACCCAGGCCTGCGGCACCGGCTCTTGTGCTACCTTGGTGGCGGCGGCGCTCAGCGGCCGCTGCGGCAAAGAGGCGCGCATTATGTTGGACGGGGGGGAACTCTCTGTGCGCTGGGCGGAGGATAATCATATTTTTATGACTGGGCCTGCGCAAAAAGTTTTTACAGGAGAATATATACACGCTTTATGACATTAATCAATGAGAATTATTTAAACTTGCAAGGCAGTTATCTTTTTGCAGAAGTGGCCCGCCGCACCGCCGCTTACAAAGCTTCTCACGCCGGGCAGGAAGTAATCAGCCTGGGCATTGGCGATGTCAGCCGCCCGCTGGTGCCGGCGGTGGTGGAAGCGATGAAAAAAGCCTGCGATGAAATGGGCCAGGCCGAAACCTTCCGCGGGTATGGCCCGTATGAAGGGTATGATTTTTTGCGTAAAGCCATAGCCGCGCACGATTACCGCGCGCGTGGCATAGAAATAGGAGAAGATGAAATCTTCGTCAGTGACGGCGCCAAAAGCGACGTGGCAAACTTTCAAGAACTTTTTTCTTCTGCCAGCCGCGTAGCGCTGCAGGATCCGGTCTATCCGGTGTATTTGGATACCAACGTAATGGCGGGCCGCAGCGGCGTATGCAAGCAGGGGCAGTTTGAGCGGATTATTTATTTGCCCTGCACGGCGGAAAATCGTTTTGCGCCGCAGCTGCCTAAAGAACACGCCGATTTGGTGTATTTGTGCTCGCCCAACAATCCCACCGGTACGGCTATGAGCAAAACCCAGCTGAAAAAATGGGTGGACTGGGCCAATGAGCATAAAGCGGTTATTTTATACGACTCCGCCTACGAAGCCTTTATCCGTGATGAAAAACTGCCGCACAGTATCTATGAAATACCCGGCGCGCAGACCTGCGCGGTGGAGTTCCGCTCTTTCTCCAAAACGGCCGGCTTTACCGGCACGCGCTGCGCTTACTGCGTGGTGCCCAAAGCACTAAAGATAGAAGATGAAGCCGGCTCTGAACACGCGCTTAACGCCTTGTGGATGCGCCGCCAAAGCACCAAGTTTAACGGGGTGCCTTATATCGTGCAGTGCGGGGCGGAAGCGGTGTTCACCCCACAGGGGCTGGAGCAGACGCGCCAAATTATAGACGGCTATTTGGAGAATGCACGCGTTATGCTGGCTGCCTTGCGCCAGGCGGGTTTTACGGCCTATGGCGGGGAAAACGCGCCGTATGTGTGGCTGAAAACGCCCAAAGGACTGAGCTCGTGGGATTTTTTTGATTTAATGCTGGAAAAGCTGCAAATTGTAGGTACGCCGGGCAGCGGTTTTGGCCGCGCCGGAGAAGGGTACTTCCGCCTTACCGCGTTTAATACGCCTCAGCTGACGCAGCAGGCGGCGCAGCGTATAGCTTCGTTTAGTTTTTAAAGGAGAGGAATATGAAAAAAGGTTTTACATTGGTGGAACTTTTGGTAGTGGTGTTGATTCTTGGCATTTTAGCAGCTGTTGCTATGCCTAATTATGCGCGCAGTATTGAAAAATCCCGCGCCACGGAAGCGATGAATATGGTCAAAGCGCTAAATGATGCCGCGTATGCTTATGCCGCAGAACGCAATGCGTGCCCGCCTTCTTTCTCTAAATTGCTCATAGAAGTGCCGGGAACAAAAATATCGGATACACAAGTAGCCGGCAAGTATTTTGTATATAAACTCAATGCCGCCACCAATGCTCCTATTCCGGGTACCGTTTGTGGCGGGGTAGTGGCCGAACGCAACAGCGGCGATGTGTACCGGATTTGGAATCCTTATAGCACTACCGGCGGAAAACGCACCTTAGCCTGTGAAGGGGATAATGTCGCCGCGCAGAATATTTGCAAATCTATGGCGCTGGATACGACAGAGAGCCCCTATTAAGTTTTGTCTGTTTAAAAAACCTGCCTTCTATCGGGCAGGTTTTTTTGTGTTTTGAAAACCCCCTGCTGCAACGGGAACATTTATTGTAATGTTGCAAGCGAGTATTTCTTTTTACTATAAGATTTTTTTTGATAAATTTTGTCTATGAACAAAATGGATCAAAAATCATTCTCTCTTCGGGAAAACGCCGCTAAAGGCAAATCAGGCGGCTTTACGCTCATTGAGCTGCTGGTCGTGGTGCTGATAATCGGCATACTGGCCGCCGTCGCTTTGCCGCAATATAATTTGGTAGTTGCCAAAACACGGATAAGCGCAATGATTCCGTTGTTGCGCAGCATACAGCAAGCTCAAGAAAGATATTATTTAGCCAACGGAGAGTTCGCCACCGATATTCACGATTTGGACGTCAGCTGTGCTGCTTATGGCACGGGAAACAAAGAAAACTGGTGTTATCTTAATAAAACAGGCAATGCCACCGCGCACCTTGATGAGGGTTGGTATATAGTAGGTTCGGATAATAGAGTGCCGGGGGTGAGATTATATTATTTTTACTGGGTAGGCGGAAGTTCTGCCCGCTGTTATGCTGTTGACGGAGACAGCGAAGAATTTGCCAACCGTGTTTGCCAAAACTTAAGCGGGCTTAGTGAACCCAGCAGTCGGGTTAACGGGGCTAATGTATATCAATTGTGGTAATGCACCCCGCTAATCTTCCACGTACAGCAGCAGTTTGCCGCCGGTAAAAGACACTTCACAATTTTTAGCCTGCACTATGTTGGATGTGCTCATCGTATCACCTGCTTTTAAGCAGGCGTTTTGAAGCGTATATTTAAAGCCTTTTAAGGTGACGCCCCGGCAGGCTGATACCGGGATTAGGCTGGCCCGCGCGCCTTTACGCGCAGAGAAGCGTTTGCCTTTAACCAGTGGAAAGACGCTCCAGCCGGCAGCCTTAAAAGCAATATCCATTTTTTTGGCGTAAATAAAAGCCGCCAGCAGGTTGCCTATAGTAAAGTCCATCCGTTTGCCGGCGCTGCCGGCTATGTCGCAGACAGTAAAGCCGCGGCGGCACAGCCAGGACAGGGCTTTGGCAAAATCGGTATTATCCTGCCGGGCTATGTGTATAAAAGCTGTGTCTTTAAGCTGGCGACGGGCACGGGGGGAAACGGAATCTAAATCCCCAATGACGGCGTCCGGCTGCACGCCGGCTTTTAAAGCGGCGTCGGCCCCTCCGTCGGCGGCTAAAATAAAATCCGCCTCTTTTGCCAGGCGTTTTAAAAGCGAGGGGCTGTTTTCCCCATTACAAATCAGTAATACCTTTGACATAACTTTTGCTTTGGCGTAAATTTAAAATTAGAATTACAGCACCCGTTAATACGCCAATATAAAAAGCGTCCACCTGCTGCCAAAACGGGGGTAAGGCGCATATTTTCCACAGCGTCATCATAAACGCGCTGGTTAAAGCGCTGACTACAAATAAATTATCGCTGATGCGGTGCGGATAGATATAGCCTAGCAAAATAGGCATCAGCAAACACGCCGAAAAATACGAGCCCAGCGTCAGCCAAATCTCTTTAAAACTGCCGTGTAAGACATAAGACATTCCCACCGCCAGCGCGCCCACCACAAACAGCGCAATACGGTTGCTAAGGACGATGTTTTTAAAGCGGTTTCGCAAGAGGTCAAAGCTTAAGGTATTGGCCGCGATGAACAGAAAAGAATTGAGTGTAGAGAGAATAATAGCCAATATGCCCGCAATAAAGAAGCCTTTAAGCCCCGGCGGCAGCAGCTGCACCGCATAGAAGAAGTAGGCTTCCGCCGGCTCCGCCTGCGGCAAAAGGGCGCGGGCATATAAAGAACCCGCCGTGGTGCAAATATCAAAGCAAAACCACACCAGCGTGGAAATCAGCACGCCCTTTTTGACCACTTCGGGGCTTTTGGCGGCAAAACAACGCTGGTAAAAGCTGGGGTCAATGAGGGTAGCCAGCGCAATAAAACCCCAAATCAGCGTGTTCATCACCCCGTTGCCGCCGGTCAGGCTAAAGTGGGAGGGGGGCAAATGGGCTTTTAAAAAAGAAAGCCCGCCAAAATCGTGTATGGAATAAAGCACTACAATCAGCACCGAAGAGCACATTACCACAAACTGTACCAGGTCAGAAAACACTACCGATTTAAATCCGCCCCACGCCGTATATATACACACAAACAGCGTACCGAAAATCATCCCTTGCAATACGCTGATGCCAAAGGCCATATTTAAAAACAGTCCCAAACTCAGCACATAAGCCACGGGGGTAATGTAGAAAAAAGTAAATACGGCCGCCACTTTGGCCGCTTTGGGGCCAAACATACTGCCGGCCAGGTCCGGCAAAGTGAGAGATTGGTATCGGGCCACTTTGCTGGCGATAAAAAAGGCAAAAATCAAATACGCCGCATACCAAAATATGCCTTGGGTGACAAAATTATAAATGCCATAATTAAATGTAATTTCGTTAACGCCAAAAATGCCGCCATACCACGTAGCCACCAGCGTGGCTACAAACAGCGGCAACGTCAGCTGGCGGCCCATTAATAAATAGTCTAATACATTGTTTTTGGGGCGTTTTTTGCGGTAATGCCCGTATATGGCTGCCGCCAGCGTTAGCGCCAGCACCAGCCCGAACACCCACCAATCGGTGGCGGACAGATAAGAAACGATTTTGAGTTTTGGCAGCATACGGCCTCTTAAAAAAGGCCCCAAAAGGGGCCTTTTTATTTTACAAAATATGCACACATCCCGGCGGATTTACCAAATGTAATAGGCCGGTATCAGCAAGAGCATAGACATTACTATTAAGATAACTTCCAGCTTCATAAACCACTTGACCCACGCCGTATAAGTAATGCCGGCCAGTGCCAGCGCGCCCATCGTAACCGGGGCGGTGGGAATAATGGGGTTGCCCCAGCCCTCGCCAAATTGATACGCCAAAATGACCGTCTGGCGCGATACGTCCACCAAATCTCCCAGCGGAATCATAATGGGCATTGTCAGCACCGCCTGGCCGGAACCGGAAGCAATAAAAAAGTTCAGCACCGTTTGTATGCCAAACATAGCCTGCGAGGCGAAAATAGGGTGCAGCCCGTCCAAACCCTGCGTCATCGCGTGCAGGACAGTGTCTAAAATCCGTCCTTCCGAAGCCACAATGACAATAGAGCGCGCCAACGCCATCAAAATACATACCCCTATCATACTTTGCGCACCGGCTAAAATAGCGTCGGTGGCTTCATTTAATTTCAGTTTGCCAAAATAAGCCGCAGCGATGGTGACGCCCAAAAATACGGCAGCTATTTCCGTCATATACCATTGGTATTTGATAATGCCGAAAAACAACGTGCCCATACCCGCCGCAAACGAGAGAAACACCAGCTTATGCGCGCGTGTAAGGCGGAAGGTTTCGTCCACCACTACGTCATTGACGATGTTAAGCTCCGCCCGGCGCACGATGTCCATTTTGGCGGTCAAACTTTTGCTGGGGTGCTTGCGGATACGTTCGCCATACCAGGTAAAAAAGGCCGCCACCACCGAGGTAAAAATCAACCACACCACCACGCGGTACTGCCAGCCAGAATACATCGGCAGCTGGGCAATAGTCTGCGCGATACCGACAGTGAAAGGATTAACAAAGGCCGAAGAGAACCCCGTAAATGCCCCAATAAATGGAATAGACATACCGATGACGGTATCATATCCCAAAGAGAGCGCCAACGGAATAAAAATGGGGATAAAGATAAGCGTTTCTTCTTCCATTCCAAATAATGCCCCGCATAAAGAAAACAAAAACATACACACCGGGATAAAGAAAATGCGGTATTTGGGGTGTTTGGCAAAAAAGAAACTTACCTTTTTAATCAGCGTATTTACAGCACCCGTGCGCTCTATGACGGTAAATAAAGCTCCTACCACCAGAATAAAGGCAATAATTTCGGCACATTGGGCGAATCCTTTTACCGGTGCCTGCAGCGCCGCGCCCAGCCCTTGCGGGTTTTGGACTACGGCGTGGTAGCTGCCGGCTACCGTATAGGTGCGGCCGTCTTGTTCCACGCGGTCATATTCGCCAGCCGGCACGCACCACGTCAACGCGGCTACGGCCAACATAATGACAAATATCAGAAAATAAGTGTTGCAGAATTTAGATAAGAAGTTTTTCATTTTTGTTTTCCTCTTTGCGGCGTTTAAAACGCCTTTTTAAAATAAAAACCTCCCGCCGGCTCAAACAAAAGAAAATGCGGCGGGAGGCAAAAACGCGCTTATTTCCACTGCATAAAATACGGCGGAACCAAAGCGGCAAAAGACAGCAAATACATCACAATTAAAAGCGGCAAAAGCCACTTAAGCCATTTGCCATACGCAATGCGCGCAAAGCCAATGGCGGCAATAGTCACCGGGTCCGTGGGGAAAATCATATTCAGCCAACTGCCGCCCAATTGGAAAGAGAGCACCATCGTCTGGCGCGTAATGCCAATGAGGTCTGCCAGCGGGGCCAAAATGGGCATCGTCAGCACGGCTTTGCTGGAGCCGGAAGGAATAAAGAAATCAATGACGGTTTGCAGCATCATAGCCGCCCAGGAGGCCACTATCGGGTGCAGTTTGGAAATGCCTTTGGACATAAAGTTGAGCATCGTATCCAAAATCTGCCCTTGCTGGGCAATCAGCACAATGGCTTGAGCAAAGCACAGCATCATTGCAATAGCTGCCATACCGCGTACGCCGTCAAAGAAGCTGTCGTTAAATTCATTCATAGACAGCCCGCCCACAATGGCGCTGAGAAAGCCTACGCCCAAAAACAAAGCCGCAATTTCACTGATATACCAGCCGGAGGCTTCTAAGTGTAACAACTGCATCAAATCCCAGCCGGTAAAACCTTTGATAAAATCACACAGCTGCGGTTTAAGCACCCCGGCTACCAGCCCCACCATACCCAGTGCAAACACCAAGAGCACCAGTTTTTGACGCCAGGTGATTTTTTCTGCTTTTTGGTCTATCCCCAGTTCTTTGCGTTTTTCCAAATCAAAATGATAGGTAATGCTTTTGGTGGGGTCTTTGCGGATTCTGCGTGCGTAGAGCATCATAAACGCAATCACAACCGCCGTGCAGACCACCCAAATCAGCAAACGGTAGCCCAAGCCGGAATAGAGCGGAATTTGCGCAATCCCTTGGGCAATACCCACGGTAAAGGGGTTTGTAAATGCCGCAGCAAAACCTACGCCCGCACCCACAAACGGAATGGCGGTTCCTAAAGCAGAGTCATAACCCAAAGAGAGCGAAAGCGGTATAAGAATGGGAATAAAAATCAGCGCTTCCTCACACATACCAAACGTGGCTCCGCACAAAGAGAACAACGTAACTCCCAGGGGGATAAACAGAAATTTAAAACGGGGACGCTTGGCAAAAAATAAGCTAATTTCTTTAATGCCGGCCGTGATAGCGCCTGTTTTTTCCACCACAGCCAATACACCGCCGATAACAAGTAAAAATACCACTACCAGCGCGGTGTTTTCAAACCCGTGAATCGGAGCCAGCAAGACATCAAAAATACCTTGCGGGTTGGAGGGCACGCTGTGATAGGTGCCGGGCAATACCGCCATACGTCCGTCTATTTCTACGCGGTCATAGGCGCCGCTGGGCACAATCCACGTCAATATGGTAACCAGCACGATGATTGCCAAAATAATGGCGAATGTGTTGAGCTGGGGCAGCTTCCACTTCAGCTTCATTTGCTTTCTGGATAACCTCTCATATAAAAAAAATAAAAGACAGCTTTTTACCTCTGTACCACCCGGCTTTCCGCACAGCGGATACCATAGGGCCCTGTAGGGTCGGAATAACCGACAAGTACAAAAATAAAAATCTGTCCTGCTTATATATTCTACTAAAATACGAGCGGAGGGGGAATTTATTTTTAATCGTTCCTTGTTTGGCTTTTAACAGAAGTAAAGCTCAAAATACTCCCGCCTCATAGCCCGCGTGCTCTAACGGAGCAGAAACGGCGGGACGGCGGCAGAGAGAATAACACAGTTTGGCTAAGCGGAGATTAAGACAAAGCACTATAAAAAGGCTTTTGGCTAGGAGCCATAGAAATTTCCAAATAAAAAAGGCCGCCCTTTGGCGCAGGTGGTTTTTTATAATGAAAAACCCCCGGGATATAAACCGGGGGCTCTTTTTTAGAAATACAAATCCCGCTTGCCGCTTTTGATTTTAGAGAGGTTCTCGTCAATCATTTTGCGTATCGGGGTGCCTTCTTGAAAGTTTTCTTTGGTGGTGCTCTCAATTAGGGCGTAGCCTTTGGCCTTTAATGGAGCGGGGGCGAAATCTTCCAAATATTCAGCAAAGGTGAACATAGCATTAGGCAGGCAGTGTTTTTTAATCAAACCCGGCTTAGCCATATCCATAAAATCTTTGCCCACGCGGCCCAAGCGGTAGCAGCCGGTGCAGAAAGAGGGCATATGCTTGGCGTCCACCACGGCATCTATCACTTCGGCTAAAGAACGGCCGTCCGTTAAGGTGAACTGGCTGCCGTTTTGTTTATCATACGAGTAGCCGCCCGGGTTGACGCGTGAAGCGGCTGAAATTTGCGATACGCCCAGTTCCAAGCAGGCGTTGCGCATAGCGGGCGCTTCGCGGGTGCTTAAAATAATGCCCGTATAAGGTACGGCCAGGCGGATAACCGCCACCACTTTCTTAAAGTCAGTGTCCGTCAGCTGATAGGGGGGGTGCAGGCTAAAATCGGACCCTTCCGCCGGCTCTATGCGCGGAATGGAAATGGTGTGTGGGCCCACGCCATAGGTTTGGTCCAAATAGGCGGAGTGTTCCAGGGTGGCCAAGACTTCATACTTATAGTCATACAGGCCAAGCAGCGGCCCAATACCCACGTCATTAATGCCGGCCTGCAAGGCGCGGTCCATAGCGTCTAGACGGAACTGGTAATCTTTTTTGGCGCCGGCTAAATGCAGCTTTTGATAGGTTTCTTTATGGTAGGTTTCCTGAAAAAGCTGATAAGTGCCGATGCCGCATTTTTTGAGTTCTTCAAATTCTTCTTTTACCAGCGGGGCGATGTTGACGTTGACGCGGCGGATATTCTGCCCGTTCCAGCGCGTTTCATAAATGGCTTTAATGCTGTCATACACATACTGCAGCCCGCCGCCGGGGTAGGCTTCGCCGGCCACCATTAAAATACGTTTGTGCCCTTGCTGTAAAAGGGCGGTGACTTCTTGGTGTATTTCCTCCCGGGAGCTGGCGTGGCGTTTGAGGGTGGTGTTACTTCTGCGGAAAGCGCAATAGACGCATTCGTTGGTGCAGATGTTAGATATATATAAAGGGGCGAATAAAACAATGCGGTTGCCGTAAATGGCTTCTTTGACGTATTTGGCGGCGTCAAAGAGTTGCTGCAGCAGTTTTTCGTCTGTAATGTTTAAAAGGACCGCCGCCTCTTGCAGCGTGATGCCTTTTAATTTTTTGGCTTTGTTTAGGATATCCGTCACTTCGGAGTCCGTGTGGGACTTGGCTTTTTCCAAAGTTCGTTGCAGTTTCTCGTCATCAATAATCATAAATATATGATAGCACTTTTTAAAGGAGACTACAGCATTTCGTTAGGATAGAGGATGCGGGCTGTTTGTGATGTATAGGGCGGAGTTCTTTTAAGAATGCAAAGGCAAAGAGTCCATTATCAAAGCCCTCTTTAATATAGCTGCAAGCAGTTATACCAAATAATTTGCAAACGGAGGTTGGTATGCTTTTTGCAAAGGCTATATGTCTGGAAATAGTACTAATTCGGCAGAAAAAATGCCCATAGCCCATTGGAATTTTAGTCAACCAACCAAAAGATATGGGCAAAATATATTTTAACCCTTGAATAATTGAAGTTTTTTTAGTAAATTTAAAATAAGCTTTTAGGAGGAATTTATGAAAAAGTTTTTTGCATTTATATTAGTGGCGTTAATGGTAGCGCCTGCATTTGCGGCAGATACTATCAAAATGGTAACGTATTTCCCGGTTCCGTATGCTTCTTATGGTGATTTAGGGGTGAGCGGAACTTGTGATGTGGGTTTGTTAGGCAGCTGCAATTTGGACGCAGGCAATGGGCTGAATATATTCAAGGCAGCCTCTGACAGCCGGGCATTAAATACCGGCAGTTTGATTGTGCGCGATGGTGTTTTGAATTTAAATTCAACGCTGTCTAATTCATATGTCAACACTACTTCTTTGCAAGTGGGGAGCGGGTTGGGTATAGGCTCCTTGAGTTTTAAGCACGATTTGAATGTAGGATCGGTGGGCAGCAGTACAGTACAGAGTTTGGAAGCGCGTAATGTGGCGTATATGGACTCTTTGAAAATGTTTGGAGAAGCCTTTCCAGTATGTGCGGCGGACGGGAATGAGATTAGCTGGCAAAATCTGACTTTTAACGGGCAGAGCGGTGTGTTCTTGGTGTGCGGGGAAGGAGAAGAAATTGAGGAAGTAGATCCCGGGTTAAATTGTGATATAACCGAAGAAGAGTGCTGCTCTTATGACTCTTGGTTTAATGAACATTTGGATTATTGTTGTCCTAATTATGCCAGTACAAACGATGAGCGTTGTTACCACTGGGATCTAAATGAAGAAATAGGATATGATTGGATGGACCCCAATTGTACGAGTTTTAATACAACTCGCTATGATTCAACAGGCACAAACGTTTCTAAATGTGATTCTTATACCGCTGCAGATTGCTGGAAAGATGGTCAAGTGATTTGTGAGGATACAATGACAACCCCTTGTATTATAGAGAGACATAGTTGGGTCTGTATGGGATATGAGATTTGGTAGTAAATGAAAAATCCCGTACCAATTGGTACGGGATTTTTTATGTTCAAAAATTTGAGGATGTAATATTATTTAGAAGAGAAGTTTTCAACTCTCAAAAAACCCCCACCGTTTGGCGGGGGTTTTTGTAAAACTTACGGTCTGATTTTATCCATCATACGCGGGAACGGTATCGTTTCGCGCACGTGCTGCAAGCCGCATATCCAGCGTACCATACGCTCAATACCCATACCAAAGCCCGAATGCGGCACGCTGCCGTATTTGCGCAAGTCCAAATACCAGTCATAGCCGGCAGGGTCTAGGCCGCTTTCTTTCATACGGCGCACCAGCGTGTCATAGTCTTCTTCTCTCTGGCTGCCGCCAATAATTTCACCCGCGCCTTCGGGGCCGATGACGTCCACCGCCAGCACCACATCGGGGTTTTGCGGGTCTTGCTTCATATAGAAGGCCTTAATGGCGGTGGGGTAACGGTGAATCATAATAGGTGTGTCATAATCCTCCCCCAGCAGAGTTTCTTCATCGCCGCCGATATCGCCGCCCCAGGGGGTGTCATTGCCTTTTTTGTGCAAAATTTCAATGGCGTCCGTATAGGCAATACGCGGGAATTTTTTGTCCACCGTGGCTTGCAGTTTGGTCGTGTCGCGCTCTAACACTTTGAGTTCAGCTTCGCGGTTTTTAAGCACTTTTGCCACGATGTATTTGATGAAATCTTCCGCTAAGTCCATATTGTCATCTAAATCGTTATAGGCCACTTCCGGCTCCACCATCCAAAATTCGGTCAAGTGGCGGCGGGTTTTGCTTTTTTCGGCGCGGAACGTAGGCCCAAAACAATACGTTTTGCCCAGCGCCATAGCGGAGGCTTCGCCGTACAACTGTCCGCTTTGGGTCAGAAACGCTTTTTCGCCAAAATAATCGGTTTCAAACAGCGTGCTGGTACCTTCGCAAGCGGCGGGAGTCAGAATGGGCGAGTCGGACAAAATAAACCCGTTATTGTGGAAATATTCCCGAATAGCGAAAATAATTTCATCGCGGATTTTCAAAATGGCGTTTTGCTTGGCCGAGCGCAGCCACAGGTGGCGGTTGTGCATTAAGAACTCAGGCCCATGTTCTTTGGGGGAAATGGGGTAATCTTTGGCCATTTGCACCACTTGCAAATCTTTAACGCCCATTTCAAAGCCTAAGGGGGAGCGTTTGTCTTCACGAATGGTGCCCGTGACGATAATAGAAGATTCCTGGGTTAATTTGTCCCCCAGTTCAAAGAGCTCTGGGGCAACTTCCCCTTTAAACATCACACATTGGATAATGCCGCTGCCATCGCGCAGCTGCAAAAAATGCAGCTTGCCGCTGGAGCGTTTATTATAGAGCCAACCCTTTAGTGTAATCTCTTGGCCGACGTATTGGCCCACATCGCTGACTCTGATTTTGCTGGACATAGTGCTCCCTCTGTTTAAAAGTATAGATAAATATATTGTAGCTTTTCCGTCCGTTTGCTTCAACGGCGCGGAGAGAGAATAACCTTTTTACTGACGGAAGACGGGGTTTATTTTTACAAATTTTTCAAAAATGGTATAATAATTATGTAAGAAAGAGCTGTTGTCTGTGATGTAAAAATCGTTTTTTTGGGCGTGTAGCTCAGTTTGGGAGAGCGCCTCGTTCGCAACGAGGAGGTCGTCGGTTCGATCCCGATCACGTCCACCATTTAGAAACCACGCGCAGGCGTGGTTTTCTTGTTTTAAGCAAGGCGCGTTTCGCCCCGAGGCCGCCGAAAGGGCGGCGGAGCGGGCCTTATCCGGGCCCATTTAGAAACCACGCACAAGCGTGGTTTTCTTGTTTTAAGCAAGGCGCGTTCCACTCCGAGGGCGCCGATAGGTCGTCGGTTCGAGACGGGTCACGTCCACCATTTAGAAACCACGCACAAGCGTGGTTTTCTTGTTTTAAGCAAGGCGCGTTCCACTCCGAGGGCGCCGGCAGGTCGTCGGTTCGGGGGAGATTGCTCTTTTCTCATCATAGATAAGGAAGAAAAGGGGAGATTGTTTCTCAAATATCAAAGTATATTTTACTTTTATGTTTATTCAGAACGTATTATCCCTTCTCCAAAATGCTAAAATAACTATATATGAGCAAACTAGTCAGAGGCTTTCGGGACATTTTTGAGCCCCAATCCAATTTATTTACCGAGCTGGAAAACTGCGCCCGCGGCGTGCTGCGCCGCTACGGGTTTGGCGAGCTTCGTTTGCCGACGGTGGAGCAAAAAGAATTGTTTGTTAAATCCACCGGCGAGACGACCGACATCGTGCAAAAAGAAATGTACAGCTTTGAAGACGCCGGCCACCGCCAGCTGGCTATCCGCCCTGAGGGTACCCCGGGCGTGGTGCGCGCGTATTTGGAGAATAACTTTACGCAGGCCGCTCCGGTGCAGAAGTTTTATTATATCGGCAATATGTTCCGCGCCGAACGCCCGCAGGCGGGCCGCTACCGCGAGTTTGAGCAAATCGGGGCCGAGTCTATCGGCAATTCCGCCCCGGCCGCTGACGCGGAAATGATTTTAATGCTCAAAGACATCGTGTCCGCTTTCGGCGCGAAAAATTACCGCGTCAAAATCAACAGTCTGGGCTGCGATAAGTGCCGCCCGCTCTACCGCCAGGCCTTAATAGATTTCTTGTCTAAAGAAAAAGACACCCTGTGCCAAAACTGCCAAACCCGCTTGGAGAAAAATCCCTTGCGCGTGCTGGACTGCAAAATAGACGGCCCCCGCTTTGCCGGGCGCGTGCCAACCCTAACGCTCTGCCCGGAGTGCCAGGCCCATTTTGACGAAGTGCAGCGTTTGCTGAAAGGGAAAATAGATTTTATCGTGGACCCAATGCTGGTGCGCGGGCTGGACTATTACAGCCGCACCGTATTTGAGTTTCAGGCCGGCGATACGTCCCAAAACGCCATTGCCGCAGGCGGCCGCTATGACGGGCTGATTAAAAGTATGGGCGGCCCTGCCACCCCGGCTGTGGGCTGGGCGATGGGCGTGGAGCGCGTGATTGCTTCGCGCGGGGAGACGCCTCTTAGCGCGCAAAAAAGCGTTTTTGTGGCTTCTTTAGCTTCTGCCTGCAACGAAACGGCCTTCAACCTAATGCAGGACTTGCGCCAAGCCGGCGTGCGCACGGAAGGGGGGCTCTTTGATAAAAACGCCAAAGGCCAAATGAAGCAGGCCAACCGCTGCGGCGCGGCCTATGCGCTGATTTTGGGCGAAGACGAACTGGCCAAAAATGAAATTACGCTAAAAGATTTAACAAGCGGCGAGCAAAAACAAATCCCGCTTGCAAGCATTGTCCAAGAGGTTAAAAAACTCGTATGAAAAGAACGAACTATTGCGGCGCGCTTAACGCTTCGCACATCGGCACCAAACAAACTCTTTGCGGCTGGGTCAACAGCTACCGCAACCACGGCGGCGTATTGTTTATAGACTTGCGCGACCGCAGCGGCCTGGTGCAAATTGTGGTAGGGCCGGAAAGCCCGTTTTTTGAGCTGGCTTCTTCTTTAAGAAATGAATATGTGGTGGAAGTGAGCGGTGAGGTCAAGCCGCGCATTGAAGGGGCGGTAAATAAAAATATTCCGACGGGTGAAATAGAAGTTTCCGTAGAAAATTTAAAACTGTTAAACACCTCTGTTCCGCTGCCGTTTGATGTGGAAAAATCGCGCGAAACTTCCGAAGAAACGCGTATGAAATACCGCTACTTGGACTTGCGCAACCCCGTTATGGTGCGCAATTTGACAATGCGCCACAAAATCGCGCAGGCCGCGCGGCGGTATTTGGACGGACAGGGCTTTTTAGAGGTGGAAACCCCGGTGCTTACGCGCTCTACGCCGGAAGGCGCGCGTGACTATTTGGTGCCTTCGCGCGTGCATCACGGGCAATTTTACGCCTTGCCGCAAAGCCCGCAGATGTTTAAACAAACGCTGATGGCCAGCGGCATTGACCGTTATTTCCAGTTGGCCCGCTGCTTCCGCGATGAGGACTTGCGTGCCGACCGCCAGCCCGAACACACCCAAATTGATATGGAAATGTCTTTTGTGACCATTGAAGATATTCACGAAGTGGTGGAAGGGCTGATGAAAGAAATTTTCAAAACGGCGGGCAAAGAGCTGCAAACGCCTTTCCCGAAGCTGCCGTATAACGACGCGATGGACCGCTACGGTTCCGACAAGCCGGACTTGCGCTATGACTTGCAAATCAAAAATGTCAGCTCCTTGTTTGCCAAAACCGGCTTTAAAGTTTTTGCCGACGTGCTGGCCGCCAAAGGCGCCATTTACGCCGTGCTCGGCGAAAAGGGCGCGGCCCTTTCGCGCGGGCAGATTGACAAATTGACCGATTTGGTCAAGAAAAACGGCGCCAAAGGCTTGGTGTGGCTTAAAGTTAAAGACGGCAAGCTGGAAAGCCCGACCGCCAAGTTCTTTACCGAAGAAGAAATGAAATCCCTGCAAACGGCCGTAGAGGCGCAGGAAGGGGATATTATTTTGGTGGGCAGCGACGCAAATGTGCCCACTTGCCAAAGCTTTATGGGGGCGCTGCGCAAAGAGCTGGTCAAAAATCTGACCCCCAAATGCGAATGGGCCTTTGCGTGGATTACCGATTTTCCGCTCTTGGAATATATCCCGGAAGAGGACCGCTGGGACGCGGCGCATAACCCGTTCACGGCCCCGCACGAGGACGATTTGGATAAACTGGAGTCCGACCCCGGCTCCGTGCGCTCTTACCAGTTTGACTTGGTGCTTAACGGCAACGAGCTGGCCTCCGGCTCTGTGCGCAACTGCCGCCGCGACGTGCAGGAGCGCATTTTGGCCCTGATGAAACACAGCAAAGAGCAAGCGGCGTTGCGCTTTGGTATGCTGCTCAACGCATTGCAGTACGGCGCGCCTCCACACGGGGGTATTGGGATTGGGTTGGACCGCGTCACCGCGCTTCTGTGCGGGGAAGATTCTATACGCGAAGTCATCGCTTTCCCCAAGACCACGCAGGCCGTCTGTCTGTTGACTGATTCTCCCAACGTGGTGGACCCACAGCAGCTCAAAGACCTGGGTATAGAAATCAGCGAAGAATAAATACCCGAAGAGAACTGTGCTTTCTCTGCATATAAAGCCCCGGCGCAGGCCGGGGCTTTTTGGCTAGAAATACCCATAAATCTTTCCTTTTTATATAAAGGGTTTCCTATTATTTTGTTCGGTAGCGTTGTGGTCCGGGCTGGCAGCATTACGCAGGATATAGAGACAACCGCAGGGCCTAGAGCAGGCTGGGTCCTTTCTTGTTTTATATAATAGGCCTAAAAACCCTTGCACAATAAACAGCGATTAGCCATAATATAAAAAATATACCCCGGGAGATTTTTATGCGTTCACTGATAGCCTTTCTAGTCTGTTGTGGCAATATCGTGATGTGTGCGGCGTGCAGCCGTCCGCCCGATAACACGCCGTCTAAATTTCAACGGCAGGCCAATATTGAAAAATATGTTCAAAAAGCCCGTCAAATCAACCGCTTGGGCGAAGAGCGCCAAAAACCGCTTCAAATTACGGACCCGGTCAATCCTTCCCGTTTGACTAATCAAGCGCAGGAAACGGATACTTCCTTTTTAACCCGTATGTTTGAGCGCAGCCGTCATTCTTTGGAAACGCAGCTGTTGGAAACATACAGCCAGCAGTCCTCAAAGCGTCTGTCTGCTCTTTTTGAGCAATACCGCCAGCAAGCACTCGCCGCGGTGCGGGAGGCTGCTTCTCCCGACGATTTAGCCCAAAAATTGCGCAACTTGCGCGAAGAACAAAATAAACAATGGGATGAATTTATTGCCGCCCAAAGCGGTAAGGTGCGCATTCAGCCTGACCAAGCTCTGTTGGAAGCGGCACGCAAGCGTCTTGACCGCCGCTGCAAAGAGTATTTGGACCGTTTGGATTTTTATTATGGCCCTGCCGTAGCAGAACAGAGCCGTCCGGTGTTAGAGAAAGCTATGCAGGATTATGTCTATGCTATGGCCAGTGCCGCTAATGCGGAAGAGCTGGATAAAAGTTTGGCCCAAATACAAGAGCAAACCTCTGCCCAAATTAAACAAATTGCGGCTCAAGCCGGCGATCCTTTGGGCATTACCCCGGAAGAGATGATTACGTCTTTACGGGCGGATATGATTCATACGCACCGGCAGCTGGAAGAACAGGTGGAAATGCTGTATGGCAAAGATGCTGTTCTGCAGGCTAGGACGGTTTTTAACCATTGTCTGGAAGAAACGGGCAAAGCGTTGCGGGAAAACGCCCGCCTGAGCCAAAAAAAACGTGCCTTGGCCCATTTAAATGAACATTATCGTCAGAGTTTGCTGGCTTTGCAGCAACAATGGAATAAAGCTTGGGAGGAGAAAAAATCTCAGCCTCCCTCATATTTGCTTACCCACCGTTAAATATTGCGCCGTCTGTTAGGACGGCGCTTTTGCTACAATATAGCTATGCATACAAAAAGCCGTCTTTTCTATTTATTGCTTTTAGCAGTTTTGCTTCTATTATTGGCAATTGCCTATTTACTCCGTCCTCATCCAGTCAGTATGATGCAGGAGGGAGCCCCTGCCCCTTCTTTGTCCCCGGTGCAGGCTCCGGTTAACCAACCGGTTTTAACAACTGAAGAGTTGACCCGGATGTTGGATTATCCTAAAACGGGTGTTCCTTCTGCACAAGATATTTTGCAACGGGCCAAAACAGCCCCGGCGAATGCCTCCTCCGGATTGCCTGTTGCTGCAAACGCGTCGCGTGTGCAAACAGCCCCTGCCCAGGTGGGGTATGCCCTTGCGCCCCAGGCTGTTACGGCGCATTTACCGCACCCAGTGCAGACCAATAGCAACCAGAAAAAAACGGTGTTTCCCGCCCCTAAAGTCATTCTGCCTACGCAAAAGACTAATCCCAGCCGCACAAACCGCATTTCTTCTTCTCCCGTCGGGTTTTATAGACAGCGCGGGGAAAGTGCCCTTTCTTCTGTTTTTTCCGGCAATGACGAGGCGGCGCAAAGACGGGAAAAAATCTATTCTTCTTTACCCCAACTGACCCAAAAAGAACAGAAAGCGATGGACCGGCGTTTGCAGAATTTTTCGGCCGGGTTGGAGCGTGCTATTGCCAATGCAGTATTGCCTAAAAGCAAACGGGAGCAAAATATTGAAAAATATTTGGCCCGGGCCCGTGGGGAAAAAGCGGTAATGGACAATGCTTCCCACCAGGCGCAATCCGGCCAGCTGGGCGACGCTACGCAGGAAGTGATGGAGCGGCTGGCCTCGCAATCCAAAGGCATTGTAGATGATATTCGTTCAAGTTATGGCGATTCCGCCGCTTCAGAAGCGCAGAGTATTATGAACGACTTCCAAAAAGAAATGGGAGATACTTTAAATGCCCCTGGGGACCCGCAGGAAAAACAAATCCGCGCCAATGCCGTCAATAATAAATATAATCAGAAATTGCAGCAACTCAACCAAAATGAAGCGCTCAAAAAGCTGGAAATACAGCTGCGTGCGGAAGATGAGGAATATTTGCAAAAGCTTTCCGAAGTGTATGGTGCGGATGTTTCCGCGGCGGCCCGTTCTGCATTAAACGAAAATATAATACAAAAAATGGCGGTATATGCTACTCCGCAGGCCACAGAAGAAGCCAATCGGAAATTGTTGGAACTGGATGCGAAAAAGAAAAAAGATATTGAGAAAATTATTCGGACAACGATGACAGAGGAGTCTGCCGCGGGTGCCGGCGGGAAGCTGGTGGGCATACAAAACGAATTGACCGAAGGGGATATCACAGATAAAGTGCAGGAGCTCTTAGATGGCAAACGCGCGGTGGAGCCGTATCGGGAAGGCCCTAAAGACCGCAAGCCGTATCAGGATGAATGGAAGAGAGAGGCCAGCCAGCATATAGAAGCGCTGAAAAGTTATGCGCCGCAATATGCCGCAGAAGCACAGAGCCTGTTTGATAGTTTAAGTGCGTATCGTAATAAAATTCGTGATGAGGCTATCCAAAACGGGACAGACAGCTATCTTATGCTGCGTGACGATATGCAAAAAACTAAAGAGATCCAGGAAAAGTTGCAAGAGCTGGAGGCGCGCGGAAGAGAAGACGCCATACGAAACCAAGAAGAGGATTTTAATAGCCAAAATGATCGACGAATTCAAGAAATTACGAAGAAATTTCCCGTAGACGACAACACTAAGAAACAATGGGCCGATAAAGCCCGCCCAGTTATGGAAAAGTATAACCAGCAACGGGCCGCCCTGAATAATCAAGTCAAAACCCAGCAGGAATATGAACAAAAAATGAAGGAAATTGAAGAAATGGAAAGAAAAGAGCTAGAGAAAATTGAAATTTCGCTGCCTGCTTCGGCCCAATAACAAACCGCTCATTTATAAACCCAGCTTATACGGCTGGGTTTTTTGTTGGGGTTGGCTTTCCAACCAAGCATATTGCGGAGGAAAGATTGTTTCTCTGTGGGGCTCCTTTCCAAACATATAGGGCTTTTCCCTTATATGGAGTATATTGGGGGCTGTTTCCAAAAGAAAAAGTCAATTCCACCGGACCCTATGCCGCATTGCCAGCAATGTGCAGGGAAACAGGAGCGGTTGGAAGGGGAAGAGGGCACCATAAAGAGAAAGGGTTTATTTCTCTCGCGTATCTTTGAGTTCCGTTCCCGGGAAATAGTGCATTAAGATTTCCGGATATTCCTGCCCGTCTTCCGCCCGTCCGGCAGAGCCGGTTTGGCAAAAGCCCACGCCGTGCCCCCAGCCGCCGCCGTAAAAAAGGAAGTTTTTGAGTTTTCTATCCTCATAATTGGGCACTACGATAAAATAACTGCTGCGCAGCATACCGGGGGCTAAATTGTTGCGTATGACGTTTTCTTTGCTCAGCACCACGCTGCCTTTAGTCCCTTTGACCAGCACGCGGCTTACATAGCCGGAGCGCCCGCGCTGTTGGGGAATAATAGCCGTAATTGGCCCAATGTCCTTTTTCTGGCGTTTGATGATTTGGCGCAGGTTTTCTTCTTCCACCACGCGGGCCCAGCGGTAGGCCGCGCGGCTGACGTGCTTGTCATAGCGGCTGTACGCCTCTTGCGGGTGCTGCAAAAGCGCTTTAAACTGGTAGGGCTGCAGTGCGTCTATGTCAAAATCTTTATAGTCGCTGGTGGGCACCAGATACGGCGTTTGAAACCAGCCGGCGCTTTTGGCGCTTTGCGTAAAACCGCCGGCATTGGCTGAAAATACCCCTTCTATGGGCTTGCCTTTATAGAGCAATACCTGGCCCATAGTGGACTCTACGGCGGCGTTGCCGGGCTCACTTTCGGCATTCACGCCGCCATATACTTGGCAGTTTTGGGTGTCGCATAAATCATAGCCGTAGGCTTTGTGTTTGCCCAAGTGTTTTAGCGCATAGGTGCGCGCCAACACCGCCTGTGCGCGCAGGGCGTTCATCGGAAAGCCGGACGGCATTTCAGAGGACATAACCCCCATCAGGTATTCTTCAATATTGACTAAATTTACCGGAAGCAGGGTATTTCTTTTTTTGTCGTGTATAATCTCCAGCTGCCCACGGTATTCTTTATCATCTACGCTGGCCCAGGTCATTCCCGCCCCACTCATTACTTTTTCAATCAGAATCGTGGGTCCTTCCTGCGAAGAGGCAGATTTAGGTGTTATGACGACGGCCCCGCTGAACACGTAGCGCTTCCCGGTGGGAGAAACCAAAGCCGCTTTCCCTTTTTTTAGCTCCGCTTTCCAGGTTTCTTTGGCCTGGCCCATTACCAGCGTTTTTCCGGTGGTTTTGTCGGTAATGCGGAACGGGTGGGAGGGGGTAAAAATGACGCTTTTGCGGGGGGAAGGCCGTCCGCCTGCCGTAGTGCCTAAAGCTACGCGCAGCTGCTGGAGTTTGCCTTCTAACGATACCACCGGTTTTACGATAGTGTGGGTGGTGCGCTCTTTGTCGCGGCTGAGTTCTTTGTCGGTTTTCGTCAATTTAGGGCGCAGCCGCTGCAAGGCGGAGTTGGCTTGCGGGTCGCCGGGGCTGGCGGAACGCAGCATACGGTATTGGCGGTAGGCGTCGTCGTATTGTTTGTTTTGTTCCAGGGCGTTGGCATAGTGGCGGCGGGCTTCGGTAAATTGGTGGTCGTAGTCAACAGCGGCACCAAAAGCGTCGGCCGCTTTTTTCCAGTCTTTTTCTTTTTCATAGACTTGGCCTAATAAGTAATTGGAAAGCGAGGTATGATTTTTCCCTTTGGCGGCGCGCAATAGATTGCGTTTAGCCAGTTTGGTTTCACCCATACCTTCCTGCGCGCGGGCCAGTTGAATTAAAATAAACTCGGAGCGTTCCCCTCCGCCGGAGAGCAAAGAGAAAAATTTTTCCGCATTTTCATACTGTCCGTCCGCCAAATACGCTTCTGCGGTAAATTCCAGCACGTCCTCATCTTGTGGATAGAGAATATAGGCGGAAGTCATAATATCTACCGCTTGTTTGGGTGTGCCTTGCTCCAGTGCGATAAAGGCGGCGTTTAAAAAAGCGTCACGTTCTTGGGTATCTTTGGAAATTTCAATATACTTCGTTAAGGCGTCTGCCGGATTGCCGTCAAAATATGCTTCCGCCGCTTGGCGCAGGAGCGATTGCGTTTGGGTAAAAGTTTCCTTTTCCGGCGCAGCTTCTTGCGTCTGTGCCCATAGCGGCGCGGCCCAGCAGAAAAAAGAGAGAATGATAGAAAGCAAAATCTTCATATTTACTATAATTATATCAATATGACAGCGCAAATACCTGCTTGGCTCAAAGAAATGGTGGGCCGCAATAAAGCCGCCCTGCGTACGCAGGCGGCAGTTTCGGCCCAGCGCGGGCTGGACCGCGCGGCGTTGCACACGGTATGTGTGGAGGCACAGTGCCCCAACCGCGGGGAATGTTTAAACTGCGGGGACGCCACCTTTATGATTTTGGGCGGCATTTGTACGCGCGGCTGTAAATTTTGCGCCGTTACCAAGCAAAAACCGCTCCCGCCTGATGAATCCGAGCCTGAAAAAATAGCCCAAACGGTGAAAGAGTGGCATATCCGCTATGCGGTGCTTACTTCACCCACGCGCGATGATTTGCCCGACGGCGGAGCCGCGCATTTTGCTCGCGTAATGCACGCCATAACGGCCCTAAACACAGAAGTAAAAACAGAGCCGTTGGTGCCTGATTTTTGCGGGCGGAAAGAAGATTTGCAAACGGTGCTGGCCGCCCAGCCTGCTGTATTGGCCCACAATATAGAAACCGTGCCGCAGCTCTACGCCGGGGTGCGGGTGGGGGCGGATTATCGACGTTCGTTGGATTTGTTAGCGTATTCCAAAAAGGCTGCGCCGCGTATTTTTACCAAGTCAGGTCTTATGCTGGGGCTGGGGGAAACCCAGGACCAGGTAAAACAAACGCTCAAAGATTTGCGTGCGGCAGGGGTGGATTTGTTGACGATCGGGCAATACTTAGCCCCTTCTAAGCAACACCACCCCGTGTTGCGCTATCCCGATCCGGCGGAATATGAAATGTGGCACCAATATGCCTTGGAGATAGGCTTTGTCGCCGCGGCCTGCGGCCCGCTGGTGCGCAGCAGTTACCGCGCGGGTGCGTTATACCGGCAGGCGGTGTTGAATGAAAAAATCAAGGTGCCGCGGCAGGGAAAACAGGTATAATAATTTTATGTTTAAAAATATTGTTTTTCTTTTTTCGCTTAGTTTGGCAGGAGCTTGTGCCGGCACGCCGCCAGCGTGGTGGAATCCGTCTGGCGCTTATGGGGAGGCCTCTGCCGCCCGGCAGCAAAATGCCGTGGTGAAGCCTTCTTTGGCGGCTCCTACAGCACAGGAAGAAGAAGAACCCTATCCGGTAGAGCAAACGATAGAGCCTGTGATGGAGTCTTATGAAGAGCTGGATTTATCGCCTTTCGCGCAGACGGTAGAAGTTTCCGCCCAGCCGGAAGCGGAGCAACCCCAGCCGGCTGCTTCTCAGAGAGAAGCAACTGCCTCTCAGCCTAGAGGCACGCAGTATGTTCCTTCTAATGAGGCGGCTCCGCAAGAGAGTTTTCCGGAATTTACGGAAGAAGAAAACTTGCCTGATGACGGCTCTTTACCATTTCCCAGCGTTTTGCAATAAATAGTTGTTAAACCCGCTCTTATCCAGAGCGGGTTTTTTATCTTTAAAAGACCCGGCTAGTAAGCCGGGAGAATATGTTTTAGTTGTATTTAAGGCAGGTCTAAACTGCGGCAGAATTTTTGGGCGGATTTGCTTTCTGCACTACAGGTAATTTTGCCATTTGAATAAGATTTAAACAGCGTATATTCATTCCAATCTGCCAAACGACTGACGGCGGAAATGCCGTCTGGCTGCAAACTCATCCGATAGCCGTTGCAATCCAGCGTCAGCGGGTCTTTGGCGTCGTTGACGCAGCCTGTATAGCTTTTTAGCCAGATTTCCGGGCCGCCTTGGGCCGCTTTTAAGCGCGCCGGGCGGTTTTGGACTGCCAAATTAAGATTATCTATAATGGTGGCGGCGTTGAGGCGGTCTCCTATCTTTTGGTATTGGGGAAGTACAACCCACCACAAAAGCCCGGCAACAAATATAATTGCCAATAAAACAGACACCACAGTAACTAGGGGCAAATCGTGGTTGTCCAATTCTTGATAATCGTCAGGATTAAACTCCGCATTTTTTTTAATGACCACGCTTTTGCTCATTTTATCGTGTAGGGTTTCTTTATGCTTGTCAAAAGCGGCAGTAAAGAAGCCAAAATAAAATGTCAGGTTGGTTACCAAACGGGAAAGCAGACGCTTGGTGGCTTTGCCAAACGTCAGCCGGCGGCCGCGTTTATCCACTACTTTCAATCCCATAATACGCTTGCCTAAACTAGCCTGCCAAGGGGAACTTTCTAACAGAGCGTAATAGAGCCAAATGATAACTAATAATACCAGTGAAACTGTAAATTCATCTAAAAGCTGGGCTAAAGCTACAAACAATACCGCAAATACCGCCAGGTCTATGATAAAAGCCCAAAAACGCTTCCATATACTTACATACATAAAAACCTCCCTTCTCCTGGGGCCAAATATATATACAGTATAGCACACGGGAAAGGGAGTTGTGTTTGAAAAAATGAGAGTTTGAATTATCTTTTGTGTCTAAAACTATTTGAAAATTTATTTCCGGCCATAAAAAACCCCCGCCGAAGCGGGGGGAAAAGAAAGGTTTATTTTTTGGGTTGTACGGGGGTAATTACCATTTTAAATTTGCAATAATGCGTTTTTCCGCCTCTTAAGTTTTTGGGATCACGCAGGTTTTCTCCGCAATCTGGGCATTTTACCGTGCAGAGGCCTTGATAATTTTGGGCTGAACAATGTTGATTGGCTTCTTTGATTTCCTCTCCACAGTAGATGCAATAGTCTTTTTCTGAGACGCAGGCAGATGCACACTTGTGCTGTGCCCCGTGGCAGCGTTCATCAATGGTTAATTCTTCTCCGCAATCTGGGCAAATGCTGTTTGCGTAGATAATAGTATTAGTTGGATACTTTTTGTCGGAGGAGGAACATAATACAACGTATCCATAGGCAGAACAATGTTGCCCCTTCTCTTTCATTTCTTTGTTGCAGTAAATGCAATGGTCCGTATTTTTTGTTTTTGGCTGATCTGCGCGGCAAAGAGAAATGTATCCGTTAGCGGCACAATGCTGTGCAGGTTCTTTTATTTCTTTGCCACAGGTGGCACAAATCTTTTTTTGTGCTTTCAGGGCCGCTGTTTCTAAGGCTTTAGTAATATCCTTTTTGGTTAAAGCAGAAGCAGATTGAGCCATAAGCGGGGCCGTGAATGAAAGGGTAAAAAGTAAGGCAACCATCCATTTTAAGTTTTTCATTTTTCTATTCCTTTACCTCATTTTTGAATTTTCCAAATCCTTCCTATTTTTAATTTAGAAAATTTCTATATAAAACAACAGAGTCTTTGGGCCTATTTTAGTTCCTTAAAAGGACCTATGTCCGGTCTAGGCCTAGGTTTTGGAACAGCTGGAAGCAGCTGGAGAATGTGGAATAAAATGCAGAAGAAGATTAATCTTGAAGCTTGCTTGCTTTCTTGCAGCATATTTGATATGGGTTAAGAAAAGCAAAATAAAAAGAGCTGCTTAATTTAAGCAGCTCTTTTTATTTTACAGAAAGAGTTTATTTAAACGGTTGCGCAGCCGGATATTTTTTCATTTCCATCCGGTAGCGGTAGGAATCATCAGTTTCGCCCGGATATTTGCCGCCCAAAATAGCAGAGAGCCAAGAGCCTTCTTCCGTCTTTTTTTCAGAGGCCGTTGTTTTTTCTTGTTTTTGGGAGTCTTGATTTAATGCTTTAGAAAGAATCATAAAAACGGCAAGGTCTGCTCTGTCTTTTTGAAAGGATTCTTTAATAAAGTTGACTTCTTGTTCTGAAAATTGATCAGAGTTTTCTACTATGTTGATAATTTGATTTACTTTTTCTGCTGAAATTTCTACTTTTTTGCCTTTTAATTTAAACGAATTTTCGTTGGCGGCTTTTATTGCCTGTATTTGCAGGGCTTTGTTGAAATTCTCTTTTTTTGCCTCAACAGATTGCTGGGCAAAGGCCGAGGTGGTAATAAATGCAATTGCCAAAACACTCAGTATATATTTTGCTTTATTCATATTCTTTTCTCTCTTTTGTTTCAAAAGTAATTCCTTCTAAATATAGAATAAGACTTTTGTGTTTTTGCAAAAAAGAGTCTTTAGACCTAAGCCGGCGGGTAAAAGAGGCCTACCAACAAAATGGGTCTTGCTAAGATAATTACGAAATTAATGCCGGGGTTTTAGCCTTGCAGGCTTGAATCAAATGCTGCGGATTTATTTTAATTTGCAGGCCGCGTTTGCCGGCGCTAACGTAAATAAAATCCCAAAGCAGGCAATCTTCGTGAATATAAGTGGGGAAGTCCTTTTTCATACCCAGCGGGCTGCATCCGCCGCGTATGTAGCCGGTAACGGGCATTAAATCTTTGACGTGAAGCATTTCACAGCTTTTGTTGCCGCTTACTCGTGCGGCGGCTTTTAAATCCAGCTCTGCCGCGCCGGGTATTACGCAGACAAAAAAACCCGTTTTATCTCCTTTCAGCACCAGGGTTTTATATACCTGCTCTATGTTTTCTCCGACGGACTGCGCCACGTGTACGGCAGAGAGGTCGGCCTCGTTCACGTCGTAGGCCACCAGCTCATAAGGAATGTGTAAATCGTCTAGGTGGCGTGCGGCATTGGTTTTGTGGATTTTGTCTTTCATATATAAATTATAAGATTTTCAGGCTGTGTTTTTAGAAAAGGCTTGCATTGTTTTTTTTTTTTGATAAATTTTGCGTATGAGCAAAATTTATCAAAAAACCTTTATCCGCTATAAAAATCTTTCTACGGGCGGTTTTACGCTGATAGAACTGTTGGTGGTGGTGCTGATTATCGGCATCTTGTCAGCCATTGCTTTGCCTAAGTATGACCAAGCAGTGCTGAGAAGCCAGCTGGGGGGAGCTATGCCTGTTTTACGTTCTTTAAAAGAACAAGCCGAACATTATTATATGGAAAACGGAGCCTATTCCACGGGCGCTGTCAGGGAAATGATGATTGATTTGCAGTTTCCTCAATGCCGAGATGTGGGCAATGCCGTATTAAAATGTGACGACATATATTATGATATCCATACGGCGGCTGCTTTAAATGGTTCTTATGATATTGCCATTTTGTTAACAGACAGCAATAAAGACATTCGCTTAGGTTATGGTATGATGCTGGCCCAGGCATCCGGCTATCCTAACCGCCACTGGTGCGGGGCCAAACCGGGCGATAAGGCCGCACAAAATATCTGTAAAAGTCTGGGCGGCAGTTTTGTTAAAACGGGAACTTGCACGCATACTAATTTTGGGGGAAGCAATGCGTGCGATATTTACTTGCTTCCGGGGTAAGCTTACTGCTTTCAAAATAAATGTACCACTCCCCATTCCTTTCTTTAAACATATAAGAGACCCCAGAATAAATATCTGGGGCTTCTTGATAACGGGATTTACAGCCTTTTACTTATTTCTTTGCAGTTTTTTTGTGCCGCGCGGTTTTGGGTAAGCGCTTGGGCCCGGGTTGGGCGGCGGCTTTTTGTTTGGGGCGCTGAGCCTTTGCCTCCAGCGAAAGAGCAAGCTCTGCGGGGGCTTCTTTGGGCTGGGGTTGCTTTGCTGGTAATGCCGCTGTAGGCCCCGGCGGCAGCTTGGCGCCGCCGTGAGCGGCGCGGAAAGCGTCTGCCAGCTCCAACTCCGGCTTTAAGTATTGGCCGGTGTAAGAAGCGGCGCAGGCGGCTACTTCTCGCGGGGTGCCTTCGCAGACGATTTGCCCGCCCTTGTCGCCCCCTTCGGGGCCCAAATCTATAATCCAATCCGCCGTTTTAATCACGTCTAAATTATGCTCAATAATCAGCACCGTGTTGCCGCGGTCTGCCAGCCCGTGCAAGACGTTTAACAGTTTGTCAATGTCTGCAAAATGAAGGCCGGTGGTAGGCTCGTCTAAAATATAGAGCGTCTTGCCGGTGCCCTTGCGGGACAGTTCGTCTGCCAGCTTGACGCGCTGCGCCTCCCCGCCCGAAAGCGTGGTGGCGGCCTGGCCCAGTTTAATGTAGCCTAAGCCCACGTCATTAAGTGTTTGCAGGTAGCGTTTGATTTTGGGGATAGCGTCAAAAAAATCCAACGCCTGCGACACGCTCATATCCAGCACGTCGGCAATATTTTTGCCTTTAAACGTCACTTGCAAGGTGTCCTCATTAAAGCGTTTGCCGTTGCATTCCTCACACTTTACATAAATGTCGGGCAGAAACTGCATCTGTATTTTTAAAATGCCGTCGCCCTGGCATTTTTCGCAGCGGCCCCCTTTGACATTGAAGGAAAAACGCCCCGCCTTATAGCCGCGGCGTTTGGCTTCCGGCATTTGGGCAAAAAGTTCGCGTATTTGCGTGAACAGCCCAATGTAGGTGGCCGGGTTGGAGCGCGGCGTTTTGCCGATGGGGGCTTGGTCCACAATAATTACTTTGTCTATATTTTCCAGCCCTTTGACGGCCTTATGCTCGCCGGGTACGTCTTTGGCGCGGTAGAATTTTTGCGCCAGTGCTTTATATAAAATTTGGTGCACCAGCGTGCTCTTGCCGCTGCCGGACACGCCGGTCACGCATACCATTTTGCCCAGCGGAATTTTAACGTCAATATTTTTAAGGTTAAATTGTTTGGCGCCTAGAATTTCAATGTATTTGCCGTTGCCTTTGCGCAGTTTTTCCTGCGGCAAAATGCAGCGCCGCCCGTTTAAGTAGGACGCGGTTAAAGAGTTGGGGTCTTTTAAAAACTCCGCCGTCGGTCCCTGGGCCACCACCTGCCCGCCGTGCTCCCCGGCGGCGGGGCCCAGCTCTACCACCCAGTCGGAGGCCAAAATAGTGTCTTTGTCGTGTTCTACGATGATGAGCGTATTGTCTAGGTCGCGCAATTCTTTGAGGGTGGCAATCAGGCGGTCATTGTCGCGCGAGTGCAGGCCGATGGTCGGCTCGTCCAGCACATACAGCACGCCGGTTAGGCCGGAGCCGATTTGCGTGGCCAAATGAATGCGTTGCGACTCCCCGCCCGATAGCGTTTGGCTCTTGCGCTCCAGCGTCAGGTAAGAGAGCCCCACGCTGTTTAAAAATTCCAGCCGCGCTTTGATTTCTTTCAGCACGTCTTTGGCGATGATTTTTTCTTTTTCGTCCAGTTCCAGCTGATTAAAAAATTCTTTCGCCGCCGACACTTGCATCGCACAGATTTGCGCAATGTTCTTTCCGCCCACATACACCGCCAGCGCTTCGGGTTTTAAGCGTTTGCCCTGGCAGACGGGGCAGGTAATTTCCCGCATAAAGCGGTTATAGACTTCTTCTTTGACAAATTCGCTTTCGCTTTCGTCGTGGCGGCGTTTTAAATTGGTAATCACGCCCTCAAAATGCTGGTCCGTGCCGGAAATGACCGACGTATAATGCGCATCGCCCGAGCCGTAAAGCAGCAAATCCCGCTGCGCTTTGGACAGTTTGTTCCACGGCGTGTTCATATTAATTTTGGCGCGGCGGCAGACCTGTTTTAAAATATCGTAATAATACCCGCTCCAAGAGCTTTTCCAGCGGTGGGTGCGGGTGGTGACCGGGTTGTCCCACGCGGCGATGGCGCCCTCGTTGATGGAGAGGGTTGGGTCCGGCACCACCAAATCTTCAGCAATTTGGATTTTGATTCCCAGCCCGTTGCATTCCGGGCAGGCGCCGTAGGGGGAATTGAAAGAGAACAGGCGCGGCTCCAGCTCCGAAAAGCCGATTCCGCAGTGCGCGCAGGCGTTGCTTTCGCTGTAGGTAAATTGCTGCGGGTTGTCGCCTTCCGCTTCCTGCACAGTAACTAATCCTTTGGAATATTTCAGCGCCAGCTCCAAAGACTCCACAATGCGTTCGCGTTCAAATTCATCTACATAAATTTCGTCCGCCATCAGCTCAATGGTGTGTTTTTTGTAGCGCTCCAGCACCGGCGGCGTGTCCAGCGCACACAGCGTGCCGTCCACCCGCACTTTGACGAAGCCCTCTTTTTTGAGTTTGGCAAACAGTTCTTCATATGTGCCGGCCCGCCCGCGCACGATGGGGGAGAAAAGATAGACGTTTTTATCGGCAAATTTCTTTAAAATATCGGCGGTAATGCCCTGTACGGACCAGCTTTCCACCGGCCGCCCGCACTGCGGGCAGTGGCGTTTGCCTATGCGGGCAAAGAGCAGACGCAAATAGTCGTAAATTTCCGTCACGGTGGCTACGGTGGAGCGGGGATTTTTAGACGGGTTTCTCTGTTCAATGGAGATAGCAGGGGAAAGGCCGGAGATGTGTTCTACGTCGGGCTTTTCCATCAGTTCCAAAAATTGCCGTGCATAGGCGGACATACTTTCTACATAGCGGCGCTGGCCTTCTGCGTAAATGGTGTCAAACGCCAGCGAGCTTTTGCCGCTGCCGGAAAGGCCCGTTACCACCACCATTTTGTCTTTGGGCAGTTCTACAGTAATATTTTTTAAATTGTGCCCTTTGGCCCCAATGACTTTAATGCTTTTCATATCATCCAAATCCTTCGTTTTCCGGCGCGTAAAAGGGCCGGTTTTGATGTAAAATGTTTATATAAATTATATAATTTATAAAACCGCTCCGGCACGTCTGTATGCGCCCGGGTTTGCGGGGCGCTGTCTGTGCGTTTCTCTAAAATTTTGCCAGACGGCGGCAAAAGGGGTAGCGCGGCTGCAGAGAATAGGGCCGCAGTATAAGTATATGCCACCAGCCCGCCGTATAGCGGCGGGAACGGAACAAATATGAAAAAAAGCGTTAAATTTCTAGTCTATGCTGTGGGCATTCTTCTTTCTTTAGGAATTATTGCCCTGCTGGTCTATCAGGGCAAAGACAGTATCGTCAAAATCTGGCAGGAAGTGCAAACCAAATATCTTTTTCTTTCCATTTTATCCTCCGCCCTTATTTATGTGGCGATGGGGCTAAGCCTTTATGAAGTGCTGCGCATTATGGGCCGGCGCATTAACAAAGGGGCCGCCATTGGGATTGCGCTGGTGTCCACCACGGTCAACTATGTGGTGTCTTCTTTAGGGGTCAGCGGTTTTGCCCTGCGCGCGCATTTGCTCAACCGCCGGCGGGTGCCTTTTGGTATGTGTGTGACGGCCAGTATTGTGATTAGCGTGCTTTTGTACTTTGTGCTGGCCATTATTATTTTGCAGGGGTCGGTGCTGATGTTGTTTAACTCTTCGGCCACCACAATGCAAATTGTCAAGAACTTTTTGCTTATTATTGTGATGTGCGCCGTGTGTGCCTTTATTACCGCGTTTTTGTTTAATAATGAATGGCGCTCCAAATGGGTGCGCAAAATTTTCCGCTGGCTCAATAAATTTTTGTTCCACGTATTCCGCGCGCTTATTCCCAAAGGCCGCTATGACGACTTTGTGGATCAGCTGGACGAAGGGATAGACTTAATCCATAAGAAAAAGAAAAAACTGACATGGACTATCGTCTATGTGTGTGCGGATTGGCTGTTCACGATTTTGGTGCTGTATTTTGCGTTCCGCGCCGTAGGCGTGCATATTTCCGCAGGCGGTTTGGTGGCGGGGTTTGCCGTAGGAATGGTAACCACGCTTATCCCGGTGCTGCCTGGCGGCTTGGGCGCGATGGAGCTGGCGATGACCGCCGTTTTTGCCCAAATGGGCATAGATTGGGACGCCGCCCTGATGGCCACGCTGATTTACCGCGTGGTGTATTATATTTTGCCGGGGATTGTCAGTATATTTATTTACTGGGGGCTGCAGCTTTCCGAAACGCCGCGCCAATCCAAAAAACTAAAAGAGGTGCCCTTTTATGAAGGAAAGAATTGACGAACTGGTGCCCAAAACCGCACCGAGCGCATTTATCCATAAAACCGCCGTGGTGAGCGGCGCCGTGACGCTGGGGGAAGATGTGTCCGTTTGGCCGGGGGCCGTATTGCGCGGCGATATTGCCGAAATTGTGGTAGGGGAAAACAGCAATATCCAAGACAACGCCTGCGTGCACGTGAACTATAACTGCCCGGCGATTATCGGCAAAGGCGTCAGCGTGGGGCATGGGGCGATTATCCACGGCAGCAAAATAGGGGACAATTGCCTTATCGGTATGAACGCCGTCGTGCTGGAGAGCGAAATAGGCCCCAACTGCTTAATTGGCGCGGGGGCGGTGGTGACGGCGGGGAAAAACATTCCCGCGGGGTCGTTGGTAATGGGAGTGCCCGCCAAAGTGGTGCGGGAGCTGAGTGAAGATGAAATCAACGGCGTTTTGCAAAATGCGCGCGAATATGTGCGCTTAGCCAAAAAATTTAAAGACGCGGCGGAAGAATTGTTATGAAGAAAGTGGTTTTGATAGAAGATTCCAAAACCTTAGCCGGTGCGCTGACGGGCGCGCTGGAGCTCGAAGGTGTGCAAACCGTCTGGGCCGCAGACGGCGTGCAGGGCGTGGCGGCGGTGCGGCGGGAAAAGCCGGACCTGGTGCTTTTGGATTTAATGCTGCCCAAACTGAGCGGGTTTGAAGTGTGCAAAATGCTTAAAACCGGGGAAAGTACCTGGCGTATCCCGGTAGTCATTATGTCTACGCTGACCGACAGCGAAAGCAAAACCCGCGCCCAAGAGGCGGGGGCGGACTATTTTATAGACAAGCCCTATGATTTGGCCGCTACGCTGGCGGAAATTAAAAAATATTTGAAAATTTAACCGCCTGCTGAGGCGGTTTTTCGTGGGAATAAGGAGAAATAAATGCCTGTTAAAAAAATCAATACAGACACATTGCAAGCCTGGCTGGACGAGAAACCCTCCAAAGTGCTGGCTACTTTGAAAAATAAAAAGAATTTAGATGCCTCCGCTCTGTTTCTCTTGGGAGAAGCACACCGCTTGCTGGGATCATTCCAGCCGGCTATTGAAACCTATGCCAAAGCGTTAAAAATTACACTCAATGCAGAAGAACGTATGGATATTTTGCTGGCGATGGCAGCGTGTTACCGCACGCTGGGCGTCTCTTCTGCGGCTTATGAGCTGGCAGAGGACGCATTAAAAATGGCCCGTGAAATGGAATATGACGAGTACGTCGTGCGTGCGATGCAGGAAATGGGTATGGCTCTGCGCGCCTGGGGCCGGCTGGAGGAAGCGCTGGATTTGCTGGACGCGGTGCTGTCGGCCTACACCCAGCAGAAAGATTGGGCCGGTATGAGCTTTATTTGTTGGGCTAAAGGCGGCATTTACCGCTTGCAGGGCCAGCTGGAAGAGGGCATCGCCCAGTTTAAACTGGCTATTAAATACGCCCAGAAAGCCGGAGATGACATCAATTTGGCCTACGGCTATTGCGGGCTGGCGGGCATCAGCCGCATTGCGGGCAAAATTGACGACTGCGTCAAAAATTATAAACTGGCGGAAAAGATTTTTAATAAAACAGAAGATTTGTTTGGCAAAGCTTACACCAACTGCGGTATGGCTAATGGCCTGCGCCAGCAGGGAAAATATGATGAAGCCCTGCGCCACTACAATAAAGCAGACGCGCTTTACAGCAGTATTGGCGACAAGGTGGACCTGGGGTTTGTCAAATGGGGCCGCGCCGACATTTTAAAACGCCGCAACAAACTGCCGCAGGCGTTGGCGGATTTGCAGGCCGCGCGCGAACTGTTTGACAATTCCGATGAAATCCGCGGTCAAATCCTGACCAAGCTGGCGCTGGGCCAGGTGCTTTATGCGCTGGGCCGCGTAGAAGAGGCGGAAAGCTTGTACGAAGCAGGCGTCAAACAGGCCCGCGCCGAAGGGTTGCACACGTATCTGGAAAGCTTTACCTGATTGCCGCTTCTGCTTGCGCGCGCCATTGGTTGCGGATATGCGGCAAGTGGATACTAATTTATTTTATCCGGCATAAGTTTTATCCCGCGTCTAGTTTGATGCGGGATTTTTTATGTCCGGCTAAGTGCAGCAGAGGGGGCTGTGCTTTTCTCTTTTAACAAGTGTAGCAAGGGCGAACTAATTCTAAAATGGTGCCGCAAGGGGCAGCAGTTGCTTCTTTCTAAGGCTCAAAAACAAATAAGAGCATAATGCAAAAGCGCCGAAAATACGACGAATGAACGGCTGTTGCAAGAGAAGTATTTTTTGTCTCTAAGACAATATTGATAAGAGGTCCTCTTGCGGGCGGGCGCCTTTTTGTGCGTATATTGCGGGAGGCGGGGCCGGCGTGTATCCATACAGGCAAGCGTTCTAAAACAGATTTGAAAAATTGAAAAAACCCCCGTTTAAAACGGGGGTTCTTTGAAAAAATCCTATGTTATTTTTGTTGTACGGAATCTTTAAGCGCCTGGATATAAGCACGTTCCAATGCTTTATCCAGTGAATCCTGCGTCCGTTTGGCAGCTTTTACATCTACGGGGCGCAAGGGCACTGAGGTTTTTGGGGTTTGCATATTGTCTGCTGTTTTCCAAAAGAATTCTCCAGCGCGCATAGCAGCACCTTCACGTCCGCCGGGACCGTATTTGGCTGCGGTTACAGCTGCGTTTTTGCAAGCTTTCCAACAGGCCTGACCGGCTTTGCAAATGCCTTTCCAGCAATAGTTGGCCACATCAAAGAAATATTCAGAAGAATGTACCATCTTCATTTCACGACCGGCCATTAAATAATCGTTGGCGGAAGGTTTGTCTTGATTTTGAGCCTTATCAGTCTGTTGTTCTTGTTTTTGTTCTTGAACCTTTTGCTCTTGCTGTTGCGTTTTCGGCTGCCAAACAGGAAATGCTTGGCGTATGGCTTCGCGTTCAGCAAAAGAAAGGAACTGCGCCCGGGCAGGCTGTGCGGCGACCATAATGGCTAATACACAGGCAAGCCCAACTACTATTTTTTGTACTTTCATTTTCTCTCCGGTTAGTTTGGTTTTTTGGGTACCTGTATATTTTATAATAAAATCCCGGAGAGAAAAAGGAAATTCGGACCTACGTCAAGATGTTATTTAGACCTATTTTTTTCTAGGTCCTTGCTTCTGTTTTGCGAGGGGAGCCTCTTTTTCGTATAATAAAAAAAACAATTACCGGAGAATATATGATAATACCTACTATTATTGAGAAGAACGTCGGATATGATATTTTTTCCCGTCTGCTTAAAGATCGTATTATTTTTGTAGGCGGCCGGGAAGGGGAGGTGGATACCGCCAGCGCCAATATGATTATTGCGCAGCTTTTGTATTTGGACGCGGAAGACTCCCAGCGGGAAATCAACCTTTATATCAATTCCCCCGGCGGTATGGTGACTGCGGGATTGGCTATTTACGATACTATGCAGTTTATTAAGGCTCCTATTACTACTATTTGTATGGGCCAGGCTATGAGCTTTGGTGCGGTGCTTTTGGCCGCCGGATCCAAAGGCCGCCGCTACGCCTTGCCGCATGCGCGTATTATGATTCACCAGCCGCTTATTTGGGGCGGGGGAATTTCCGGCCAAGTGACGGATATTGAAATTGAAACACGGGAACTCAAAGACAATAAAGAGCACTTGCTGGATATTTTAGCCAAGCATACCGGCCAGCCCAAAGAAAAAATCCGCCAAGACAGCGAGCGCAATTATTATTTGTCTGCCGAAGAAGCCAAAGCGTACGGAATTATTGACGAAGTGCTCCAGCTGCGCGATAAATAATTGGACATATAAAAAACCTCGGGATATATACCCGGGGTTTTTTATTACAAAGGCTAAAAATCAATTTAGTTTTTATTGGTATGGTCTGCTATCGTGTTATTCGTTTGTTTCTCGGCAGGCTATTTCCCTTTTATGCCCAATTTCTCTAAAAATTAGGCATAGGGCCCTTTGGGGGTGGCTTCAATGAGATTAAAGTGGCAGAATATTTTGAAAATCGGTTGGCACGAAAAATTTGGTCGTTCGTTTTTATAAATAAAATCCGGTACTACAATAAATAGGCTCTGCCTGTTAGCAGAGCCTATTTATTGAATATGCTGAGCGAATTAATAAGCTTCTGTTCCACCCATCAGTTGTTGCAATGCTTCTTGCAGTTGCTGTTGCTCCTCCGGGCTCATTTGCTCTATGTAGTGAGAAGTATAAATCCCCACGACAAAAGATAAGGCCAATTCTTCATTTTTCGGGGTGTAGTTTGGGTGGCTGTTCTGGTTTTTAATCAGGGCATTAAGCAGCTGAGTCAAAAGCGTCTGAAAATCTTGCATATTTTGGAGCTGCACCTGCTCATACTGGGCCTGCAATTTATTTGTTACTTCTTCTTGGGCCTTTTGGAGTTTTTCCAAGGAAAATTCGCCTGCATTTCTGATAGTCTGTTCCAACAGTCTGCTATATTCTTCTTGCATCAACTCCATCTGTTTCTGCATTTTTCTTTCTAAAGCCGGGATGCGTTCATCTAACAGAGACTGTATTTGGAGCTCCGTTTCATTTAAAGAGCCGTTTGCTTTATGGGTTTTATAGTTTTCATAACCTTCTACCAGCACGCTCTGCATAGTGGTTATTTCTTCGGTACTGACCCCATAATATTCTTGCAGTTGCTGCATCATTGCCGGGTCTATTTGCTGCGCTTGGGCCGCCACCGGCATAAAGGCCAACATTAGCAACGTCAGAAAAGACAACATAAAGCGGTAAATCTTCATACTTCCTCCTTAGAATAGTTTTGCTTACTTATAAAGTATGTTTTTAAGAACAAAAATCCTAGGGTCTTTGGACCTAAATATAAAAAAACTTAGGCCCTTATTCGTCTGGGTCTAAAGACCCAGAGAATATAGAAAAATTCTTTTTTTCTGAAGAAAGAAACATTTTTTTAAAAAGCAAAGTTAGCACTCAAATAAATTACTTGCTAATTTTAACAGAATGTGCTATACTTTTCTAAACTAGCCCCAAAGCGCGCTTGCGAGGCTTTGGGTAAAGCGATAGGATTTGAGAATGGAGAATACTATGGAAGAAATGAGTAAAAGAACCCTTTCCCTGCCTAAGGTGGTGCCGGCGGTGGCGATACGGGACGTGGTAATGTTCCCGGGGATGTCGCTTCCGCTGTCGGTGGACCGGGAGAAGTCCATCGTCGCCATTGATTTGGCGCTGGAAGCGCCGGGCAAATATGTGCTGGCTCTTTCGCAAAAAGCGGCTGAGATAGAGGACCCCAAAGAAAGCGATATTTATCATTTTGGGGTGCTGAGCCAAATTAGCCAATCCTTAAAAATGCCGGACGGCTCTATTAAGGTGTTTTTGCAGGGCTTGGTGCGCGCCAAGGTGGAAAAGCTGGAGCTCAACCCGATGACCAATGCCTGGTTTGCCACCGTAGATTATGTGGAAGAGCAAGAGGACAACAGCCCCGTCGTACAGGCCCTGATGCGCAAAGTGCTGGACGAATTTGACCATTACGCCCGCGTTTCGCGCCGCATTGCGGTGGAGGGGGTGTCTTTCCTGCGCCAGATAGAGGATCCGTCCAAACTGGCTGATACTATTGCTTCTAATATGGTGGTAAAGACCGAGCAGCGCCAGGAAATTTTGGAAGCGACGGATATCAAAGTGCGCCTGGAGAAAATTTTAAAGCTTATTACCAGCGAAGTGGAAATTTTGGGCTTGGAAGAGAAAATCCACTCCAAAGTGCGCGCGCAAATTGAGAAAAACCAGAAAGAGTATTATCTCAATGAGCAGATGAAGGCTATTCAAAAGGAACTGAGCCAAAAAGACGATTTCCAAAAAGAAATAGACGCCATTAAAGCCAAAATCAAGAAAAACGGCCTGCCTCCCGCCGCCAAAGAAGCGGCAGACAAAGAGGTGGAGCGGCTGCAAAAAATGGCGCCGTTCTCTCCGGAAGCGACGGTATCGCGCACCTATTTGGATTGGCTGGTCAATATGCCCTGGAATATTACCACCCAGGACGTGCTGGACATTGCCGAAGCCAAAAAAATCTTGGACGATGACCACTTCGGCCTGGAGAAACCCAAAGAGCGTATTTTGGAATATATTGCCGTGAGCAAACTGACCAAAAGCCTGCACGGCCCGGTGCTGTGCTTTGTGGGGCCTCCGGGCGTAGGCAAGACCTCTTTGGCCAAATCCATTGCCCGCGCTATCGGGCGCAAATTTGTGCGTATGTCTTTAGGCGGCGTGCGTGACGAAAGCGAAATCCGCGGCCACCGCCGCACCTATATCGGCTCTATGCCGGGGCGCATTATACAGGGTATCAGCAAGGCCAAAAGCTCCAACCCCGTTTTCCTATTAGATGAAATAGACAAAATGGGGTCGGACTGGCGCGGAGATCCCGCCGCCGCCCTGCTGGAGCTGTTGGACCCGGAGCAGAATAAAGACTTTGTGGACCACTTTTTAGATGTCCCTTACGACGTGTCTAAAGTGATGTTTATCACCACAGCCAACACGCTTTCCGGCATTCCCAACACCTTGCGCGACCGCTTGGAAATTATTGATTTCTCCGGCTACACCGACTATGAAAAGCACGAAATAGCCGACCATTATTTAATTCCCAAGCAGATGAAAATGCACGGCCTCAAAGAAGGCTCTTTGACCATTGCCAAAGACGCTGTAGCCTTAATTATGCGGGAATACGTGCGCGAGGCCGGCGTACGCAACCTGGAGCGCGAAATCGGCAGCCTCTGCCGCAAAGCCGCCAAGATGTATGTGGAAAACGGCGGCAAAACCATAGCGGTTACCGCCCAAAACGTGCACGAATTTTTGGGCGTGCCGAAGTATTCCAACTTTGCTACTGAAGAAAACGGAATTGGCATCGCCACCGGGCTGGCTTGGACCAGCGTGGGTGGGGAAACGCTGTCTATAGAAGCGGCCAAACTGCCGGGCAAAGGCCAGCTGATTTTAACGGGTATGCTGGGCAACGTGATGAAAGAATCCGTCCGCGCCGCGCTGACCTATGCGCGCAGCCGCGGCTTTGGCAAAGGGATTAACTTTGACCATACGGACTTTCATATCCACTTCCCGGAAGGGGCCGTGCCCAAAGACGGCCCGTCCGCCGGCATTACCATTACCACCGCGCTGGTGAGCCTGCTTTTGGGCTTGCCGGTTAAGAAGAAACTGGCTATGACCGGGGAGGTTACCTTGACGGGGCGCGTGTTGCCGGTGGGGGGGATTAAAGAAAAGTTCCTCGCCGCTTACCGCGAGGGCGTCAACACCATTCTTTTCCCGCATACCAACGAGAAAGACGTGTCCGAACTGCCCGAAAAGGTGCGCAAAGAGCTGACGCTTATCCCCGTCAAACATATGGACGAGGTGCTTCCGCTGGCGCTGGAGGGCTACAAAGCCCCCAAAGCCGCCGCCCAAGCGGCCTCTGCCGCTAAGCCGGCTAAAAAAACAGCGGCTAAAAAAGGCGCTGTGCGTGCGGCAACCCAGAAACACGCCGCCGCTAAGGCCCGCCCGGCCCAAAGCGTAAAAACGGCTAAACGGGCGGCCCACCCGGCGCGCAAGTCTGCCGCCAAATCCGCTGTGCGCCGCGCTCTAGCTCAGGTAGCCACCCAGCTCAAAGCAAAGGCTAAAGCCAAAGCCAAAACCAAAACGCGGGCCGCGGCCCGCCGCAAAAAATAAACCGCGGCTGTGCTTGCACAGGCACCGCGATGAATTTAAAACCCGCCCCTTGCGCCGCTTGGGGCGGGTTTTTGCTCTCTGTCCGCCTCCGCCCCATTTGCAAAAGAGAAACAGATTGCGCGTGTCATGCTTCCTGCACCCGCCACGGGGCGCGCCGGGGGGAAAGCCAAAAAGCGGTGCCCGCGCGCTTGTCTTTGGATCAGCCCGGGGGCGTCTGAACAGGGGTTTTTCCGCTTACAATTTGTTATAATTTGTATATGAGAAAACAGAGCTTGCTGTTTGCCATTTTGGCATTATGTACTGTGTCTGCCCTATGCGCTCAGGAAAAGGCTTCCCCCGCGGCGCAAACCCCAGAAACCGCCGCGGCCCAAACGGCGGCCGCCGTTTCTACGGTCGCTTCCTCTGCGCCGGCCGTGGGCGAAGTGACGTATGCCGAGCAGACCACCCCCGCTCCCGGCGAAGAACATACCGCCGGCGCCGTAACCAAAAGCTCTTTGGTGGCGCGGGTGGATTTGCAGTTAAGCGATAATATTTTACATTCCACCGTTTTAGATTATTCTTTGCCCGCCGCTTTAAAAGACGTGGCGGAAAAATGCGCCGGGGGGGATAGCGACGAATGTTACTTCTCCTACAAAGCCTTTGAAAACGCAGAAGACCCCGCCGTAGCCGCGCAGGCCAATTTAGAGCTATCCGTCATGTCTTTGCAGCGCGGGCTGGTCAAGCAGGCGCTGGCGTATATTGATAAAGCCGCCCGCTTGGCGCCGGAAGACCCGTTTATAGAGCTTACGCGCGGCTGGACGCTTTTCTCCGCCGGCAAGTATAAACAGGCGCGCAAATCCTTTGCCGATATGCTTTATCTGACGGCGGATTTTGAATACTCCTCTTCAGCCAAACTGGGCACCGCGCTGGCGTATTATTTTGAAGGAAACCAAAAACAGGCCGCCGCGGATTTCCAATATATTTATACCTCTAATCCGTATTTGATTTCTTTTGCGGCGTACATGATGGGCCAAATCGCTTCTGAGCGCAAAGACTCGCGCAAGCTGGCCCCGGTGTTTTTGCAGCAGGCCCTCAGCCACGACGGGCACAATTACCCGGCTATGCAGCTGCTGGCGCAGCTGTCTGAAAAAGATAAGAAAAACAAAACGGCCTCTTTTCAGTATTATTCCACTTTATTTAGCTTAGACCCCACCAACGAAAAAGCCGGCAAAAAAGTGACCAAATTTGCAGAGGATTTGCAGGCGGACCCGGCCTCTTATCTTTTCTATCTGCGGTTGGACCAGCCTATCGTGCAGGATTTGCCTTCGGTGCCGTCTGAAAATATCAAAATGGCTTTGTATGCAGACCGCTGGCAGCAGCCCGTGGCGCTCAAAAGAGTGACGCTGATGTCTTCTGGGGTAATGAGCGTGTGGGACGAGCGCTTGGGTGAAGTGCTTAAAGCGCCCTCTTACGTCACGCGCGTGCTGGAATTTAACGAAGAAACCAAAGGTATTGACTTTAAAGACGGCCGCGGGCATGTGGAGTTTTCCGCCCGGAGGCCTTTTATCATTCGTCCGGTAAAAGAGGAAAAAACCCTGCTGGTCAAAAATGCCACCGCGCAGGATTTGTTTGCCGCGGACTTTAGCGACAAAGAGCTCAAAGGCCAGCTGTTAGTGCTGCCGGTATCTAATGGCATGTTGCTGGTCAATGAAGTGCCGGCGGAGGATTTAATCCCGGCGCTGCTGGCCACTCAGGCGCGTGACATTAAAGAGCCGGCTGCCTTGCAGGCTTTGTCTGTGGTATTCCGCGCGGCCTTGCAGGAAGCCGCCCAAAAGAATGCCGACCAGCCCTACCATATTACGGACAATGATGTTTATTTCAAATTTAAAGGCATTAATTTAACCGTACAGGCTATGTTGGAAGCGGTCAAATCTTCCCGCGGGCTAGAGTTGTCCAATACGGATTTGGGCTATTACGCCTCCTGCGGTACGGTGTCTTACGATACTGTTGCCAATACGGAAAACCGCCCCAATTATACCTATTCCCCTGCCAACCTTTCTAAGTATATGCTTTCCAATCCTCCGGCGGATTTGTATTCCACGCCGCAGGACCCGACCCAATGGTCCGCCGTCAAGTGGGTGTATCTCTATGACGGGGACGAAATCGCCGCGCGCGTCAATGCGCGCGCCGATATAGGCAAACTGCGCGCACTGGTGCCGCAGAAACTTTCGCCTCAGGGGCGTATCCTCTCTATGCGCTTTGAGGGCAGCAAAGGCAGTTATTTGGCCCAAACGCCGCAAGAGGTGGAGTACCTGTTAAGTGCGGGCACGATGCGTTCCACATTTTTTGATTTTGTGCCGATGTACAAAGGCAAAAATATACAGCGCGTGCTGGTGCGCGGTTATGACAGCGGCACCGGCGTGGGTTTGTGTGTGGCCGGGGCCGAAGGTTTGGCCGGGGACGGAAGCGATTACCAGGGCATTATCAAATATTATTTCCCCAATGCCCGCATTCTTGATACCCAAACCGGAGAGTTACACTGATGTCTAAGACCAAAATTTTGTATTTCATTACCGCCCTGGACCAGGGAGGCGCGCAAAACAGCGTGCTGACCACTATGAAGCGCCTGGACAAGCGGGAATTTGAGCCCTATTTAGCCGCCGGCCGCGGCGGACGTTTGGACGGCAAAACCAAACGGGAAGTAAAAAACCTCTTTTTTATCCCGGCTTTAAAGCACGACGTGCGCCCGCGCTACTGCCTGCACGACGCGCTGGCTTTGGTGCAAATGGGGCTGTTAATGCGCAAAATCCGCCCCGATATTATTCATACCAATTCCCCCAAAGCCGGTGTGCTGGGCCGCATTGCCGCGCGCATTTTTTGGCGCAAGGCCAAAGTGGTGCATACGTTCCACGGCTTGGGCTTTGCCAAAGAACACGGGGAAAAACATTTTAATTTCTTTGTCAAGACGGAAAAATTTTGCTCTTCTTTAACCGATGTTTTGGTGTTTGTGTCTAAGAAAAACGCCGCCGAAGCCGCCCGCCTGGGCATTGGCAAAGGCGTGCGCAGCCAGATTATCCGCGCCGGTATAGATTTTGAGCGCAAACTGCCGCCCAACTATAATCCGGCCTCCAAAAAAGCCGCTTTAAAAATTCCGTCGGCGGCGCGGGTGGTGCTCTCTATTGCCAATTTTAAACCGCTTAAAAACCCCATTCACTTTGTGCTGGCGGCCTATAAAGTGTTGGGACAGATGAAAAACGTCTGCTTTATTTATACCGGAGACGGCCCGCTGAAAGAAGCCGCCACCAATTTAGCCACCCACCTGGGCATTGACCGCCAGGTCATTTTCCCGGGTTGGCGCGGCGACACCGATGAGCTGTTGGCTATGGCGGACGTATATGCCAGCACCTCTTTGCGCGAAGGGGTGCCGATGTCTGTGCTGGAAGCGCAGGCCCACCGCGTGCCTGCCGTGTGCTATGATGTGGACGGCATCAGCGAAGTGGTGTCTGACAACCGCACCGGCTTTTTAGTCAAAGTCAATGATATTTCCGCTTTGGCGGAAAAAATAAAAGCGTTGCTGCGCAACAACGGCCTGCGGGAGCGTTTTAAAGAAAACATCGCCCGGCGGGACTTTGGGGAATTTGCCGTCCCCGTTATGATACGCCGCCAGGAGCAGCTCTACCGCTCTCTGTCGCCGCGCAAACGCAGCGGCAAGAAGCCGTTTTTCCGCCGCCGCAAATACGGCGCCCGGCGCAAATTTACTAATCCCACGGGAGAGAAAAGATAATGGATTACGCTATCAATGAAATGGAGCAGGAAACCCTAAACGCCACCCGCGAACTGGCGCAGAAAAAACTAAAACCCCTGCGCGCGGAAATGGACGCCAAGGAACAATTTTCCAAAGAGATGTATGAAGAATTCCGCAAAAGCGGTATGTTTGGCCTGTGGCTGCCGGAAAAATACGGCGGTTTGGGTGGGGGGATTACCTGCCTGGCGATGGCCTTTGAAGAGCTCTCGCGCGTATGCGCGGGCCTGGCGCTGACGCCGGGCACGTCTGCTTTGGGCGCTATCCCGATGTTTTTAGCCGCCACTGCAGAACAGCGCGAGCGCTGGTGCTATGACCTGGCCAGCGGCAAAAAACTGTGGGCCTTTGCCTTGACCGAGCCGGAAGCCGGCTCTGACGCCAGCGCGCTGAAAACCACCGCTTTAAAAGAAGGCGACTATTACATAGTCAACGGCACCAAACACTTTATTTCCACCGGCAAAGAGGCCGACTTTTACACCGTAGCCGTCAACACCAATCCGGCCCGCGGCGCGCGCGGTATTTCTTTGCTGGTGATTGAAAAGGGCACGCCCGGTTTTTCCTTTGGCAAAAAAGAGGAAAAAATGGGTATCCGCACCAACCCGACGTATGAACTGATTTTTGAAAATGTCCGCGTCCCTAAAGAAAACCTCTTGGGAAGCGAAGGCCGCGGCCTGCTGTATGTGCAGGAAACGCTGGACTATTCCCGCCCGGGCGTGGCGGCGCAGGCGGTAGGCATTGCGCAGGGCGCGCTGGACGAAACGATACCTTATCTGCGCACCCGCAAACAGTTTGGGCAGCCCATTATTACCTTCCAGGCGCTGGCGCATAAAGTGGCGGAACTGGCCGCCAAAACGGAGGCCGGGCGCGCGCTGGTCTACAGCATTACGCACCGCATGGACGAAGAATTTTTGCCCGCGGTCAAAGCCGCGCTGGAAAACGGTACCACCGTGCACGATGAGCTGAAAAAAATCAAAGGCGGCCGCTGGACTAAATACAGCGCTATGGCCAAATTGTTCTGCGCCAATACCGCTATGGAAGTGGCTGACGAATGCGTCACCCTGTGCGGCGGCGTGGCGTATATGCGCGATTTCCCGCTGGAGAAATATATGCGCGATGCCAAAATTACCCAGATTTACGAAGGCACCGTCCATATCCAGAAAAATGAAATCATCGCGGCTTTAATCAAAGAATACGCCGCCAAAGGAGAATAAGTATGCACATTTTGGCTTGCGTCAAACAAACCCCCAAATCCGACAATGTGAAAATTGACCCGGCTACCGGCTGCTTAATCCGCTCCGGCGCCGAAAGCGCGATGAACCCTTTTGACGAATACGCCCTGGAAGAAGCCGTTACGCTTAAAGAACAAGTAGGCGGTACGGTGTCGGTCATCACCATGGGGCCCCCTGCGGCGGAAAACGTATTGCGCGACAGTATTGCCCGCGGCGCAGACAAAGTCTACCAGCTGGGCGATATGGCTTTTGCCGGATCGGACACCTGGTCCACCAGCTATGCCCTGTCTAAAGGGGTGGAAAAAATTAACGCCGGGCAAAAAGTGGATTTGATTATCTGCGGCAAGCAAACCAACGACAGCGATACCGGGCACATCGGCCCGCAGATTTCCGCTTGGCTGGGTATCCCTAACGCTGCCTTTGTGCGCCGCGTGGTGGAAGTGGGGGAAAACAGCATTACGGTAGAGCGTTTGACAGAGGACGGCACCGAAGTGTTGCAGCTGCCTTATCCGTGCGTGATTAGCGTGGTCAAGGAAATCAGCAATCCCCGCGTGCGCAGCGTAAAGGGCCGTATGGCGGCCAAACGCGCCGAAGTGGTCAAATGGACCGCCGATGATATTGGGGCCGACAAAACCAAGCTGGGCGTAAAAAATTGCCCCACCCGCGTGGTCAAATCTTTTGCCCCCAAGCGGGACAGCAACGCCGTAGAAGTAGAAGGAGCCAACGGCAAAGAAAAAGCCGCCAAACTGGTGGAATTGTTAAAAGAGAACAAATATATTTAACTGTGCGCGGCGCGTGCCGGGCGGTTGATTTTAAAACAGAGAGTATTTTATGAAAGATTGGAAAAACGTATGGATTTTGGCAGAAGTGTCGCGGGGCAAGCTAAGCCCTACGGCTTATGAATTGTTAAACGCCGGGCGCGCCCTGGCGGACGCGCTGGGGGAAAAACTCTGCGCGGTGCTGTTGGGCAAGAACGTCAAAAAATTTGCGGCGGATTTGTTTGAGCACGGCGCCGACGTGGTATATGTGTGCGACGCGCCGCAGCTGGAAAACTATATAGACGACGTGTATGCCAAAACCCTGGCGGGTATGATTAAACAGTATAAGCCCAACAAGTTTTTGCTGCCGGCTACCAATATGGGCCGTTCGCTGTCCGCCAAGACGGCTATTTTTGCCGGCACCGGCCTGACGGCAGACGCCACCGAGGTGCTTATTAATAAAGAGGACGGACAGCTGCACGCCACACGCCCGACCTTTGGCGGCAACCTGATGGCTACCATTACCTGCGCCCATACGCGCCCGGAGATGTGCTCCCTGCGGCCAATGTCTTATGCCAAAGCAGAACGCACACTGGGCAGAAGCGGCGAGGTGGTGGAATTTGCGTTTAATGAGCAGGATTTTACCTCTTTGGCTAAATTTTTGAAATTTATCAAAAGCGAGGGCGAAGGCTTGGATTTGTCTGAAGCGGAGGTCATCGTAGCCGGCGGGCGCGGGCTGGGCAAGCCCGAAGGTTTTGCCCTGCTGGAGAAACTGGCTAAACGGCTGGGCGGCGCGGTGGCAGCGTCGCGCGCACCGGTGGACAGCGGCTGGGTGGAATACCGCCGCCAAATTGGCCTTACCGGGCGCACCGTAAAGCCCAAACTGTATATTGCCTGCGGTATTTCGGGCCAAATACAGCATATGGCGGGGTGCTCGGGCGCGGACGTGATTGTCGCCATTAACAAAGACCCGCAGGCCCCCATTATGAAGCTGGCGCATTACGCCGTGCAGGGCGACCTGTATGAAGTGGTGCCGGCTATGTTGGAAGCATTGGAAAAATAAAATTCTCTGTTGTGTGATACCCGCGTTTTGGCTAAGCCAGGACGCGGGTTTTTTATGGCTTTAAGCGGGAGCCCTGCCGTTTGCTAAAAAAGTTTTTGCCGCTTGCGGTGGGTACAAACGGACGGGCAGGCAGCCTCTGATTTTGGCAGAGCCCCAGCATAAATAATGCTTGAGCATAGCTGGCTGGGCAGGCAACCCCTGTTTTTTTGCAGAGCCCCGATAAAAACGAACGGACAAACGCCCCCAGGTTTTGGGCAAGCCCCAGCGCGAACAGCAGGACTGAACTGGCCGGGCAGGCGGCGGCTGGCTTTGGAAAAGCCCCGGCACAAACGGACGGGCCGGGGGAAAACCTTTTTTGATAAAATATACTTAAGTATTTTTCTTGGAGGCCGTATGAAAAAATTGGTCATACCCCGTTGGATACAGTCTTATTTCCTATTTATGCTTGGCAACTGGGCGGTATTTGGGTTGCTGCGTGTGATTTTTTTATATGTGTTTCGCGGTGCGCTTACGCCACAGCATTACCACGAATTGTGGACCACTTTTTATATCGGCGCCAAGTTTGATTTCCGGCTGGCGGGGGCGCTGGCTATTCCGCTGGGGCTGTATTTGACGGTATATGCCTTTTGGCATAAAGCTTCCCATATTAAAAAAGCAATGTGCTGGCTGTACGCCCTGTTGGAAGCACTGGTTATGCTGGTGTATTTTGCCGATTTTGGGCATTATGCCTATATCTCTATGCGCATTAATTCCTCTGTGTTCAGCTATGCGGAAAACGCGCTCATCTCCGCCCAAATGCTGTGGGAAACCTATCCGATTATTTGGATTGTGCTGGGGCTTTTGGTGTGGGGCACCCTGAGCTATTTCTTTACCAAAAAATTGTTGACCTATGCCTTTGGGCGCGATGACAAATACCGCTGGAAAGGCAACTTGGGCTGGTTTTTCGCCGGGCTTTTGCTGACGGGCGCGCTGATGTTTGGGCAAATCAGCCAGTATCCGCTGCGCTGGAGCAACGCCTATCACTCCACCAATAATTTTATCTGCAATTTGACGTTAAATCCCGTTTTGAATCTAATGGACACATACCGCTTTGCCCGTACGAAAGAATATGATGAGGAGCAAGTGCGTAAGTATTATCCGGAAGTGTCTAAGTTCTTGGGGGTGGATGAGCCCAATGAAGAAACGCTGGACTTTACGCGCACCTTTGCCGGTGCAGAAAAGCCAAAAGATTACAATGTAGTCGTCATTTTTATGGAATCTTTGGCTTGGAATAAAACCTCATTTACCAACCCGGATTTGGACCCGACGCCGTTTATTAAACAACTGGCGGACCAATCTATTTTATTTACCAATTTCTTTACGCCCACTTCCGCCACGGCGCGTGCGGTGTTTGCCACGCTGACCGGCTTGCCAGACGTCACGGCAGTGGAAACCAGCTCCCGCAACCCGTTGATTGTGGACCAGCATATGCCGGCTAATGCGTTAGAGGATTATGAAAAGTATTATTTCATCGGAGGCAGCTCCAGCTGGGGCAATATCCGCGGCGTGATTGAACATAATTTGGCGGATGTTCATATGTATGAAGAAGGAAAATTTGAGCACGAAAGCCGCAACGACGTATGGGGTATTTCCGATTTGGACCTGTTCCGCGAAGCAAACCGTATTTTGGAAAAAGACCAAAAAGAAACCGGCAAGCCTTTCTTTGCGATCATCCAGACGGCAGGTTATCACCGCCCCTACACTATTCCCGATGACAATGCCGGCTTTGTGCCAAATACCACCCTGACGGAAGCCCAAGCCAAAAAGCGCAGCTTTGTCAGCGTGGCGGAGTTTAACTCGCTCAAGCTCTCAGACCACTTTTTGGCGGAGTTCTTCCGTATGGCGGAAAAGTCGGACTATTATAAAAATACGCTCTTTGTTATTTTCGGCGACCATGGTCTTTCTGCCCCGGAATCTGAAAACATGCCCCGCGGCTATGTGGAGCTGAACCTGATTAACCACCAGGTGCCGCTTATTTTAGCCGGCCCGGTGGTGGATGAACCCCAGGTGATAGAAGAAACCGCCAGCCAGGTGGATATTATCCCGACCATTATGGGCATTTTGGGCCGCCCGTATTTCACCCGCACTATTGGGCGCGACGCACTCAACCCCAACCGCGAGCCCGGTGCCTTTATTTATTCCTGGGCGCAAAGTCCGCATCCGATGGGCTTTGTGCAGGGGGAATACTATTACACTATCTTGGGTACCGACGGGCAGGACGGCCTGTATAAATATGCGGAAAAAGATTTCAACCGCAATTTAGCTCAGGAAGAGCCACAGCGCTATGAATATATGAAAAAAATGACGCGCGGGCTGTTTGAAACGTCCAAATATTTGTCGTATCATAACCAAAAAAAGGACGAGAGTGACAAATAAGCCCTATCTGCCGTTTTAGCGGGATTGCATTAGCGGTCAGGCTGTGATAAAATAATTTTTTAATGGGGCAGGCAACATAATAAAAACAGGAGAAAAAAATGAGTGGAATAACCATAGCTGTTGTTATCGTATTAATAGTGGGGCTGTATTTTGTGATAACCTATAATGCTTTTGTAACATTGCGCAACCGGGTCAAAGAAGCTTGGAGCGATATTGAGGTGCAGCTTAAACGCCGCTACGATTTAATTCCCAACTTGGTAGAAACGGTAAAAGGGTATGCCAAGCACGAAAGCGGTACGCTGGAAAAAGTCATCCAGGCGCGCAATATGGCTATGGGCGCTCATAGCGATATGAAAGAGGTGGCCAAGTCCGAAAATATGCTTTCCAGCGCCTTGAAAAGCATTTTTGCCCTGAGTGAAAACTACCCGGATTTGAAAGCCAACCAAAACTTTTTGGAACTCCAGCGCGAACTGCGTGATACGGAAGACAAATTGCAGGCTTCTCGTCGTTTTTACAACGGCAATGTGTTGGCGTATAATACCAAAGCGGAGATGTTCCCCAGCAATGCGGTGGCAAGCCTTTTTCACTTTGAAAAACAAGAATTTTTTGAACTGGATGAAGAAGAGGCAGAAGCTGCCAAAAAACCCGTTGCTGTCAAATTTTAAGAGGTTTTAAGTGGCTACTACCTACGATTTTATTGCACAAAACAAGCGGCGCACCTGGCTGCTTGTTTTGCTTTTCCCGTTGACTTTTGTGCTGCTGGGATATGTTTTCCTGCTGGGATATCATCATTTTGATTCGGCCTCGTATCGTTATGACGCAGTGAACGAAGAATATGCAAGAGTTTCTGCTCCTTCTTTAAACGACACGGTGGCGCAGGCCAACCAAACGGCCGTTCACGTCCTTCCGTGGCTGTGGCTGGCGGCTATGCTGTGGATAGTGATTGCCTATTTTACCGGGGACCATATGCTTTTGCGTGGGGCCGGAGCCATAGAAATACACAGGGAGGACCAGCCGGAACTTTATCGTTTGGTGGAAAACTTATGTATTGCTTCAGGTCTTCCAATGCCACGGGTGTATGTTATTAATGATAACTCTTTAAACGCTTTTGCCACAGGGCGCGACCCGCAGCATTCGTCTGTAGCGTTGACTAAAGGCATTGTGCAGAAACTGGACCGGGTGGAGCTGGAGGGAGTGGTAGCCCACGAACTTTCGCATATCCAAAACCGAGATATCCGGCTGATGTTGATTACGGTGGCGGGGATTTCCTTTTTTACTTTTCTGTCGGAGCTTTGTTTTCGGGCCGGGCTTTCCAGCGGGCGCAGCCGCGGCAAAAATAATGGACAAGCCGCTTTGGTCTTTTTTGTATTAGGCATCTTTTTTGCCCTTTACGGTTTTGTTGTGGCCCCGCTTATCCGGCTGGCTATTTCCCGCACCAGAGAGTTCCAGGCAGATGCTTCCGCCGCGTTAATGACGCGCAACCCGGCTGCTTTGGCCAGTGCGTTGGCTAAAATATCGGAAGATCCCCGGGTGGAAGTTTTAGATGATCATACCAGTATGGCGGCAATGTGTATTGAAAATCCTTTGTCTAAAGTTAATTTCTTTGCTTCTATTTCCGGCATTTTGGCTACGCATCCGCCGGTAGAACAGCGTATTGCCGTTCTGCGCAGAATGGACAGAGGGGTGTAGCCTCTTCTTAGAACGGGACAATAAGAAAGACTCGCGTTGATGGAAAGGCTGTTTTTGCAGAATAAAACTCCCCGGGCCTACGCGCCCGGGGTTTCTGTTGTTTGCAAATGTCCGCTGGCCCAGTTTTTTCGCCACTAAACAAAGCTTTTTTGGCGGAAGATTGTTGTCTTATCTCTTCGGCTTGCGCCCAAGATTTAGTGTGAGCTGTGTGTATAAAAACTCCCGTCTTTTGGACGGGAGTTTTGCTTGAAGAAACTTTAGTGTATGATTTTATCCAGACTGGGCTCAAAATCAAAATATTCGTATTTGTCAAAATCCAGTGTGCGCGCTATCCAGTTCAGCGGAAAAACGCCGGCTAAAGTGTTAAAATCGCGCACGGCGCTGTTGTAGCGTTTCTTGCATTGTTGGATTTTGCTTTCACAAGCCAAAACATTGCGTTGTAATTTTAAAAAATATTCATCTTTTTTGAGTTCTTGATGTTCGGAGAGCTTGGCAAACATTTTTTTAAGGTCTTGGCTCACTTCGGCTTCGCAGTCTATGCGTTTTTGCATCGTGTCTGCTTCGGCACATTTTTCTTTCATTTTACCCAAAGCATACGAAAATTCACGCTCCAGCTCTGGCAGCGCCGCTGAAGACCACGCCAGCGAAGGCAAAAGTTCCCGGCGGTTGCGCAGGCACACTTCCAGCCGGCGCTGGGCGCGAAAGACCGCCTTGCGCAGTGAAACAAATTTAAAATACGCAGCCGCCAGCACAGCCGCGGCGGCACACATAAATCCAAATATAAACCATACCAGCATAGTTCCCTCCTAAAAAGATTTGACGCAATCTCGTTTTATTTTTACAATAAAAGTATAACGACAGTATAGCCGTTAATTTTCTTTTTATCAAGTCCGTTTTGTCGTTTCATTTGAAGTTGATGTCAATTTTGCAGGGCGGGTGTTCCTTTGGGAACACTTGGTAGAGATGTTTAACTTACTTCATAACGGAGGACGGATGTTACTAACCATCATATCGTTTGTAGGATTCACCGCACTGGTGTTGGGAATTTCCTATTTCCTCACCCGTAAAAATGATACATCCTCGCAGGAAGGTTACTTCTTGGCGGGGCGCGGTTTGACCGGCTGGATTATTGCCGCTTCGCTGTTATTGACCAATTTGTCAACAGAACAAATGGTTGGTCTTAATGGGCAAGGCTATATGTTCAATATGTCGGGTATTGGCTATGAGCTGGGAGCTTCTCTGGTGCTGATAGCGGTGGCGTTTTTCTTCTTGCCCCGCTATTTGAAAAAAGGCTATGCTACGATTCCTGATTTTATTGGCGACCGCTATGACGCTACGACCAAACAGATGGTGAATTTCCTTTTTTTGGCCGGCTATGTACTCATTTTGCTTCCTACAGTGCTGTATTCCGGCGCTATCGGTATGGGGGGTATTTTTGACATTATGGGCACCTTTAACGTCGATTATATGACGGCTATTGTGATTGTGGTGGTAGCCATCGGCGTTTTGGGTGTTATTTACAGTTTAGCCGGCGGTCTGCGCATTATGGCTATTGCGGATACATTAAACGGAATTGGTTTGATTATCGGCGGATTAATGATTCCCGTTTTTGCCTTAATGTATGTGGGCGGGGGGGATATGCTGGGAGGTTTAAAAACGGTCGTAGAAGCCCACCCGGAGAAATTTAATGCCATTGGCGGACCCAACGACCCCGTGCCTTTCCTTACGATGTTCACCGGTATGATTTTGGTAAATCTTTTCTACTGGGGCTGCAACCAAACCATTATCCAGCGCGCTTTGGCGGCCAAGAACCTCAAAGAAGGCCAAAAAGGCCTGCTGCTGGCAGCTGTTTTTAAATTGTTTGGGCCGTTGTATTTGATTATCCCCGGCATTGTGGCTTTCCATATTTTCCAGGATAATCCGCTTAAAATTGGCGATATGGCTTACCCGATGTTGGTCAATAAAGTGTTGCCTTTCTATTTAACGGGTTTCTTTGCTGCGGTGCTTTTTGGGGCGATTTTGAGCTCCTTTAACGCGGCGCTGAACTCTACTTCCACCTTGTTTATGTTGAACGTGTATAAACCTTATATTAAACCAGATGCTACGGATAAACAAGTGGTAGTGGCCGGCAAGGCGGTGGCGGTCATCTTGGCTATTTTCTCTATGTGTGTGGCTCCGCTGATTGCTAAAGCACCTTCTGGTTTATTTAACTATCTGCAAATGGTGAATGGGTTTTACAATGTGCCCATATTTACGCTGATTATCTTTGGTATGCTTAATAAAACCGCGCCTGCGTGGTCTGCTAAAATTACATTGGTGTTCTTTATTATCGCCTATGGTTTGACGCAGATTCCGATGGATTGGACCTCTGCCGTGCCGGTGCTGGGGTGGCTTAAGTCTATCCATTTCCTGCACGTAATGGCTATCTTGTTTGTAATTGCCATAGCCTTTATGTATTTGGCGGGCAAATTCTCTCCTTCTGCCAACCAGTATGACGATGCCAAAGACTTGCACATAGTGGATACCACCCCGTGGAACAAAGCCGTCGCTATGAGCGTGGCTATTGTGCTGTGTGTGTTTGCGGTGTATGTCATCTTCTCTAAATTTGGCATCGCGGCTTAACAGCAAGTTATTCAAAAAGGCGCGCCTTATCCGGCGCGCCTTTTTTTAAAAAATATTGCGCCGCCTGAAAAACTTGTTATAATACAAATAAGAGAGGGAGAGAATATGGAAGAACACCGCATTAATATTATGGAAGACGCCCCCGTGCAGACGGAAGAAGAACAGGAAATGCAACCCCAACCTGCCAGTATAGCGGAGCGTTTTATTGCTTTATTGATAGACTGGGGAATTATCAGCATTCCCTATCAGTTGTTGGCCGTATGGTATATAAAGCACAGTTTTTTGGATTTAGAGCAAATTTATTTGGTTTTAGCCGGCGTATTTATTCCTTTTATTCTGTATGAAACTATTTTTACCTGCGGCGGCCGCAGCACGTTGGGTAAGAAGCTGGTGGGCATTCGGGTAGAAGATATCCGTACTGGCCAGCCTCTTTCTTGGGGGCGCTCTTTGGTGCGTGCGTTTGGTTATTTGATTAGCGGAGTGCTGTTGATGTGTGGTTTCTTTTTGGCTCTGATAGATAACCGTAAAAGAGCTTTGCACGATTATTTGGCCGGCTCAGAGGTAATGCAGGCGCGTCCTAAGGGGTGGGGGGAGAAGACGGCCCTGACTCTGACGGGGCTGGTATTGATGTTTGTATTTGCTTCTTATGTTTATTCCCAAATTTTCAGCGGTGGTTCTTGGGCGCAGAAACGGTTGATTAACGCGGCGCAGGAACATATGCAAAAAATTGGTTATTTGGAAGAAATGCATTTCCGGCATTTCGGTTATTATACCAATGACCTGCTGCGTTTGGCTCTTTTGTCCGGGGATCCTGTGCAATTTCAGCGTGATACGCATAAAGTACTTTATAACAAAGATTTCCGCATTGGTGTGAATGAACACGGTTACCGCATTCGTGCCCACGCCAAAGATGCCAAAAAGACTTTGGTTTCTTATCCGTAGAAAAATTGTTTTATCAAAATACCCCTCTGTGCTGTGGCAGCCAGAGGGGTTTTTAAATGGAGTCTTTGCGGCTTATAGAGGATTTTTTACAAGAGCCCAGCCTCTCTTTGGAGAAAAACAAAAACCCCGGTTCAACCGGGGTTTTGTTTAAGTAAAACTAACCGTTATGACGTTCCGAGGAATGTTGACAGTTGACGCAATAGCGGGCAAAAGGCAAAGCTTTAATACGTTTTTTGGGGATAGGCTGTCGGCACAGTTCACAGCGGCCATAAATGCCTTTTTCAATTTTGCGCAAAGCAGCTTCAATCTGCCCGATGGTATTGTGGGAATTGCCGGAAAGTTCAAATAAAATTTCTTTATCTAAACTTTGGCTGGCGGCGTCAATCGGGTCGCCCACTTCGGCTTCGGGCATATCCATATTTTTTTTGTCTTTAAGGCGTTTTTCTGCGTCGGCTTTTAACTCTTCCAAATGTTTTTTTATTTCTTTAATTTCCGCCGCGGTTAATGCGTCTTTGCTGTTTTTCTTGGTTACCATTTCGGGTACTCCTTTAATTATTCAAATCTTCGGCTTGGACAAATGCGCCGTTTGATTAATGTAGCAAATACGAACGACCAATGCAAGGGGGCCCAGATATTGTTATAATAAAGAATATTCATTCTCAATTGCGGAGCGTGCCCCCGAATGAAAAAGATACTAAAGACTCCTCTTAGTGAATTGATTTTAAAAAACTCTTTGATTGTCAATTATAGGCGGATGTGGCCTTATATTAAGCCATATTGGTTTAGAGCTTTTTTGGGTGTAGCGTTGGCTATTCCTGTCGGCGCGTTGGATTCTATCGTGGCTTTGTTCTTAAAGCCTTATACGGACGATGTGTTGGTCGCCAAGAATGCTACGTTTGCCAGTTATATTCCGCTGTTAATTATTGCTTTTGTGTTGGTGCAAAGCGTGCTCAATTACAGCGTTAAATATCTGACGACCTGGGTGGGCAACAAAATTACCTTAGACGTACGCAAAAAACTGTTTGCTAAACTGCTTTCTTTAAACACTTCTTATTTTGACTCTAACAACTCCGGCCACGTGATTATGCGCTTTAACAGTGATGCCGATACCGCGTGTAACGGGTTAATTAATAATGTGCGTTTAGTCATTTCAAAAGTGTTTTCTTCTATAGCGTTGGTATGTGTGCTGTTTTATAACTCCTGGCAGCTGACGATTATTGCCGTAGGAGCCGTATTGGTGGCATTTGTGCCTATTTACATTGTACGGCGCAAAATGGAAGAACTGGTGCGCAGTACGATTCAGGTGTCTTCCGTCGCTTTAAAGGCCTATAACGAGGTTTTTAACGGCAACCGCACAATTGCTGCCTATAACCTGCAAACGGACCAGCAAAATAAATTTAATACCCTTATGGAGCGTATTTTCAGTTTGAATATGGGTATTGTGAAACATACGGGTTGGCTTTCCCCGGTAATGCATTTTATTATTTCGTTGGGGTTGGCCTTTGTGATTTGGCAGAGCAGCTCTTTAATTGTAAAGGGAGTGATTACCAGCGGTAACTTTACTTCTTTTGTGGCGGCGTTGTTGTTGCTTTATACCCCGCTGAAAACGGTGGGCGATGATTATGTGGATATTAAAAAGGCGTTACTAGCTATAGACCGCATTTTTGAAATTTTTGCGCTCAAACCCACCATTAAAGATAATAAAGATTCCCAAAAATTGACTGGGATTAACCGGGAAATTAAATTTGAAGATGTCAGCTTCTCGTATAAAGAAGGGGTGCCGGTACTTAAAGATATCAGTCTGTCTATCCCGGTGGGCAGCACGTTGGCGTTGGTGGGCAACTCCGGCGGGGGGAAGAGTACGTTTGTGAATTTGCTCCCCCGTTTTTACGATGTGCAAAAAGGGCGCATTACTTTTGACGGACGTGATATACGGGATTTTTCGCTCTCTTCCTTGCGCTCCCAAATTGCGGTGGTGTTTCAGGACAATTTCCTCTTTGCCGGCTCTATCCGTGACAATATTTTGATTGGCCGCAAAGGTGCCACGGAGGCGGACTTGCACGAAGCGGTAAAAAACGCTCATTTGGAAGAGTTTATCGCTACGCTTAAAGACGGCCTGGATACCGAACTGGGCGAGCGCGGACTGACGCTTTCCGGCGGGCAGCGCCAGCGCGTGGCCATTGCGCGCGCGTTTATCCGCAATGCCCCCATTGTGGTGCTGGACGAGGCCACCAGCGCCTTAGACAATAAGTCTGAGGCCATTGTGCAAAAGGCGCTGGATAACTTGATGAAAAACCGCACGGTTTTTGTTATTGCGCACCGTTTATCTACGGTGGTTAATGCAGACAAAATTGTGGTGCTTAACGGCGGGGAGATTGTAGAGGCCGGCTCTCACGAAGAGCTCCTGAAGCTGGAAGACGGAGCTTATAAAGCGCTGTATAATGCGCAGTTTAAGCACAAGGGATAAAAGGATAAATAAATGAAAAAAATAGTAGGGCTATTGTTGGCGCTATTGTTTTGTATCGGCTGTTCCAAGCAACCGGCAGAGTCTGTGCCAAGCGGGGAAGAAACTATTCCTCAGCAGACGCAGCAGGCTTCTTTTATGGATAAAGAACAATGGAATGCTTTGGCAGCTGCGGTTTTAAATGATGATGTGGAAAAAGTAGGGCAGTTATTGAAAGCCGGCATTGCTGTGAATGGAACCGATGAGAAGGGACTGTCTGCGCTTCTCCTGGCCGTGAACACCGAGCCGGCTAATCCGGCTATGGTCCAGCTGTTGTTGGAAGCGGGAGCCGACCCCAATATGCAAGAGCAACAGCCGTGGACTGCTTTAAGCAATGCGGTATTGAAAGAAAGAGAAGCCCCTGAAATTGTGGCGCTTTTGCTAAAATATGGGGCCAATCCCAATGCCGCTCACTTTGACCAAGGAGCCACTTTGCTCATTGCCGCGGTGGAGAAGGGGCAGGATAATCCGGCAATTGTACAGCAATTGCTGGCGGCCGGAGCCAACCCCAATGCTGTAGATGCTTTTTCTTGGGGGCCTTTGCATCACGCTGTGATGAAAGACAATCCCAATCTGGAAATGATTAATGTTTTGTTGGGTGCGGGGGCAAACCCTAACTTGACCGACCCTGAGGGCAGAACGCTTTTGATGTTTGCAGCGGCAAAAGATAATCCGGATACTGCGGTTTTGGAAGCCTTGCTGAAAGCAGGAGCCGATCTGAACCAAAAAGACATTCGCGGTTGGACGCCTTTGGCTTACGCCGTTTTGGCTGAAAAGGCAGATCCTGCTGTGGTGTCTCTTCTGTTGAAATATGGCGCCAATCCCCATATGCAGGATAACGACGGCAGTACTATTTTGGATTTGGCACAATATGGGGCAAATCCAAACGCTCAAATTATTGAGCTTCTGCGTTTATCTCAGAGCCAGTCCAATGCGGAATAATATGACGAGGAAGTAGTTGCTGTAATAGTTTATATAAAAACAAAAACCCCGCTTTATGGCGGGGTTTTTTATAAGCAGCTCTGTGCAGATTGCTGGGTGTAAGCCCTGGATATGCTGTAACATACGTTGTTTTTCGGAAGGGTGTTTTAAGGCCTTGACTCATTTTTTTTTTTGATAAATTTTGTCTATGAAAAAAAGCCTTCCCGACGTAAAAAACCCCGCTGAACGCAAAATAAACGGTTTTACGCTTATTGAGCTTTTGATGGTGGTGTTGATAATCGGCATTTTGGCCGCCATAGCTTTGCCCCACTATGAACGGGCCGTGCAAAAAACCCGGTTTATGCAAATAGTGAGCGCTGCCAAGAATATCTATGATGCGCAAATTCGTTATTATATGGCCAATGGAAGTTATGCAGATTCTTTTTTTGATTTGGACATAGAAATGCAGGGAACGTCTGTTACAGACACCTATGTGCGTTGGGAAAATCTTCATTGCCATTTGGTTGGGGAGCGGCTGGACTGTGGCGGCGGAAATATTGCTTTTACTTATACCATTTTTTATTCTTCAGGCTCTACTTGGTGCTGCGCTTCTTCCACAGATAATTACGCCGCAGATTGGTTATGTAAATCTGTTATGGGCGGAGAAATGTTCACCGGTCACACGCCGCATTGCTGGAAGAGATAGGCTTATTCCAAACTCGTTCGTTCAAACACTATTCTTAAAAAAATGCCCCCGCAAACCGGGGGCGTTTTTGGTGATTAAAACAGCTTTTGAATGCACTTTAGTATTTATACGTCACCAGACCGCTGCGCAGTTTGGGCTCAAACCAGGTGGATTTGGGCGGCATAATCAGGTGGGCGTCGGCCACTTTCATCAGCTCTTCCATAGATGTTGGATACATGGAAAACGCCACCTTATATTCGCCGCTGTCCACGCGTTTTTGCAGCTCTTTGAGCCCCCGTATGCCGCCGACAAAGTTAATGCGTTTGTCGGTGCGCGGGTCGCCAATGCCCAGCACCGGGGCCAGCAGGTTGTCTTGCAAAATACTCACGTCCAGCGCTTTTACCGGGTCCTTGGCGTCAAAAGAGCCTTCTTTGGCGCTTAGCGTGTACCATTGCCCGTCTAAATACATACCAAATTGGTGACGGGCCTGGGGTTTGGCTTGCCCGGTGGCCTCTACGTCAAATTTTGAGGCTATTTTTTCTAAAAATGCCTCTTTAGACAGCCCGTTTAAGTCCTTAACCAAGCGGTTGTAGTCCATAACGTAGAGCTGTTCCGCCGGGAAGATAACCGCCAGGAAAAAGTTGTAGCTTTCCTGCCCGGTGTGGTGCGGGTTGGTGGCTTTGCGCTTGCGCGCCACGTTGGCTGCAGAGGCGGAGCGGTGGTGCCCATCTGCAATATACAAAACGGGCAGTGCATCAAAAATTTTAATCACGCGGTCAATGTCTTTATCCTCGTGCATAACCCAAAAGGTGTGTCCAATGCCGTCAGGCGTGGTGAATTTATAGTGCGGCGGGTTTTGTATCAGCGCGTTGACTAAGTCGTCCATTTCCTTTTGGTGCGGATAGGTCAGAAACACCGGGCCCGTAGTGGCACCCAAGGTGTCTACGTGGCGGGTGCGGTCCTCTTCTTTGTCTTTGCGCGTCAGCTCGTGTTTGCGGATAATGCCTTTGTCGTACTCTTCTGCACTCACCGCGGCAACCAAGCCGTACTGGGTGCGTCCGTCCATTGTCTGCGCGTAAATGTAAAAGCAGGGTTTTCTGTCCTGTTTTAAAATGCCGCGCGCGATGAATTTGTCCAGGTTTTCACGCCCTTTGGCATAGACTTGCTCATCGTATAAATCCACATTTTCGGGCAAATCAATTTCTGGCTTTTCCACGTGCAGAAAAGAGAGAGGATTGCCTTTTGCCATTTCGCGCGCTTCGCGCGAGTTAATCACGTCATAAGGTGGGCACGCAATTTGCTCTGCGTGTCCGTCGGGGCGGTAGCCCCGGAAAGGTTTAACAATAGCCATTAGTTCACCTTGTGCAGAAACTTGCCCGTAGCGGCGTATTCATTGATAATTTTAACGGTACATTCTGCCACCGCATCCTGCGCCTGGTCGGTACTGGCGCCGATGTGGTGCGTGCCGTAAATATTTTCGGCCCCTTCATAAGGGGAATAGTCAAAGGCCGTATCATTGGCTTTGGGCTCGGTTTCATACACGTCCAGCCCGGCCTTAATGCCTTTGGTTTTGACGGCTTCGGCCAGGTCTTTTGCCACCACCAGCCCGCCGCGCGCGGCGTTAATAAAGATAGCGCCCGGCTTCATTGCGTCAAAGAATTTTTTGTTAAACAAGCCTTTGGTTTGCGGCGTTTCGGGCACGTGCACAGTTACCGCGTCGCACATACCGGCTAAGGTATAAATGTCCGGTTCCGGCGTTACTCCAATGGCGATAAATTCTTCGGCCTTGTCGTTGGGGTCATAGGCTACCACTTTCATACCAAACGCTTCGGCGCGTTTGGCCACTTCTTTGCCAATCGCCCCCAGCCCGATAATGCCCAGCGTGCGCCCAAAAAGCCCTTTGGCCTTGCCATATTCGCCTTTGTTCCATTTGCCTTCGCGCAGGTCTTTGGTGTTGTGATAAATGCGGCGGTCCAAAGCCAGCATAAGACCCATCGTCAGCTCCGCCACGGCAATAGAATTGGTGCCCGGGCAGTTGCACACCGCCACGCCCTTTTGGGCTGCGTGTTTGACGTCTATGGTGTTGGTGCCGGCCCCGGCGCGGATAATGAGCTTTAAGGCCGCGCCTGCGTCTATGACGGCGGCGGGAACCTTGGTGCTGCGCACGATTAAAATTTCATTGTCTTTTATCGCGCCGACCAGCGTGTTTTCGTCTAAAGACGGCTCAGAGGTAATCTGGTGGCCCTGCTTGGCTAATACTTCGGCCCAGTGGGCGGGGAATTTGTCTGCAATCAGTATTTTCATTTGCCCTCCGCGTTGGCGCGCAAATCCGCCACGATAGCGTCAACGGCTTTGGTCAGTTTTTCATATTGCTGCGTGCCGTGTATATCCACAAATGGGAAGCAGGCTATGCGCAGGGAGTTTTGTTTGACGGAAGAATATTTCTTTATGCCGTCTTGCAAATTGGGCAGGCCGGTGACTTTAAGCGCTTTGCTGATTTCGGCGCAGTCAATTTTGGGGTCTGTGATTTCCAGCGTCAGCGTGGTGTAGGAGCGGTTGGCCGGGTTTTTAATCAGCGGGGCCAGCCAGTCGGTGCTTTCCACCCATTTCATCAGGTAGTCATAGTGGGCGCGGCACAGCGCGTCCATTGCTTTGAGGCCGCCGTTGTCATTCATCCACTTGCAGGCTTCATTAAACATCCAAATATTGGTGGTGGAGGGGGTGTTGACCGTTTGGGCTTTTTCTTGCGCTTTTTTGACGGCTTCCGTCAGGTCCAAAGAATAAGGAATGCGGCGGTATTTTTTGGCCTCTTCAATGCGTTTGACCGCAGCGGGGCTTAAGATAATCACGCTGCTGCCGCCGCCCACGCCAAAGCATTTCTGCATAGAAAACACCATTACGTCAAATTTGTTTTTGGGCAAATCGCGTCCGCCGGCGCAGGAAGTGCAGTCCCAGGCGATTAAGGTGTCAGGCCCTTTGCTTTTCCAGGCTTCTTCCAAATATTCGTTGGGGATTTGCGTGCCGGTGGAGGTTTCGTTGGGGGTCAGCACCACCAGGCTGGCGTTGTAGTCGGGCTTTTGCGCGGGAAAAAATTCGCCTTCGGCGGGTTCTTTAAAATCTTTCGTGACGTTGTCTTCTAAGCAGGAAGCGATTTTTTTGCACCACAGTTTGGAAAATGCCCCAAAGCTTAGGCCGGAAATGGAATTTTTAGTCAGGCTCCAGGCCACGGCGTCCAAAGCCGGCGTGGCGCCGCCCATAAAGAAAATGACCGTATAATCGGCGGGCAGGTCCAAAAGGGTGCGTAAATTGTCGGAGGCTTCTTTATACAGGCCGTCTGTGGAAATATCTTTGGCGCGGTGGCTGCGTTCAAAAGCGGTTTTATAAAGCGGCGTTTCCCGCACGACGGGGTGGCCCTGGCTGGGGCCGCAGGTAAAGGTGGAAGTGGGCAGTTGCTCAGTCGGTATTTTCACGGTCATAATATTCTCCTTTTTTACATCTACCCCCATTGTAAAAAGCTTTAGGCCAAAATGCAACCCCTTGTTCTTTTCTATTTTTTCTCAATCTGCTTTTATCTTTTGTTTTCTTGAAGCGTTCTGCTTCATTCTCTTATACTGTCAACAAATTTATTTTCTACCGTCAAAAGAGAAAAGCAGGGTTGTGTTTGTTGTCGCGGCCACAGCAGCCGGCTGAAATATATGTAGGTTTTGCTGCTGGGCTGGAGAAAGCAGAGGCCGTTTTTTAGTTGCTGTCTGCGCGCTGGTATTTGTTCTTTTTTAAGATGGCTGTTTGTGTTACAAAAAAAGTTTAGACTAAAAACAGGGATTATATACTGTTTTTTACGGCAGGAAAAGATGGAAATATTGTTAAATAGCGGATTTTTTGTTAAACTGACTATATATTCCTGCAGTATTTTGTTTCAAAGACATTTTTATAGGAGATATTAAGCTCTTGATATGTTACATTATCTTTCTTTTGGCGGACGCAGCGGCAGAGTAGAGTTTATTTTGGTGTTTTTTCTTTCCAGAGTGTTGGTGAAACTGGGCTTGAAAGGCTTGCTGTTTTTGACTGTGTCAGGCGTGTTGCCTGAAGAAGACCTCTATAAGTGGGTGTTGTTTCTGGTTAATGGATGCGGGGGATATATTTTGTTGACTTCTGTTTCCCGTCGTTTGCACGACTTAGGATTTTCTTTTTGGTGGCTTCTGTTAGGAATAGCGGCTTCATTTGTGGTAATACCATTGAGCGGAGATTTTATTGGCGAGATGATTATGGTTGGAATTTTTGGAATATTATGTTTCTTTCCGGGAGAAAAAGGCCCTAACCAGTTTGGTCCCGAGCCGGATTTGTTGACGGGCTTTTTTGTTCAGCCTGAGGAAGAATCGTCCGAGAATTCTGAAGAGAATGAACAAGAAACTGGCCGCATAGATTTTAAACTCTAAATAAACCCCGCCATCAGGCGGGGTTTTTCTGTTCTGAAAAGCCCCAGCTAGGGCAGGGATATGTATGGAGTGCTTACTGTTGATTTGTAAAAGGCCTTGCATTGTTTTTTTTTTTTGATAAATTTTGTCTATGAGCAAAATTTATCAAAAAAATATTCCCGACGTAAAAACCCCCGTAAAACGCCATTTTGGTGGTTTTACGTTAATAGAGCTTTTGGTGGTGGTGCTGATAAGCGGCATTTTGGCGGCTGTTGCTTTGCCTCAATATGAGAAGGCAGTTTTGAACAGTCGTATGAGTGTTTGGTTGCCGGTTGTGTCCTCTATATTTTCTGCAGAACAGATTTATTATATGAATAATAACGATTATACAGCCCAAGTAGAAAATTTGGATATTCAGTTGCCAAGTGGCTATAGTTCAGACTGCCCTGATGTGTCCCGCTGTACCTATCATTATGATGAAGTTCGTATAGCTATAGAACTGGTTAATCAGATGATTTCGTTAGCCTACAAGGAATATGCCGATGAATCCCGTTATATTTACCGCTTTAATGGACAAAGAGAATGCCACGCAAATGAAAATAATAAAAAATTTAATCATTTTTGCCTCTCACAAGGCGGAACGCTGGTGCGTACCAGCCGGGGGATTAATGTGTACTCTATAAAGTAAAAGGAGGGGAAAAATAGCCTTTTTTGTTTTTATTTTCTCTGCTCCACCTTAACGTATTTTGTTTTTAATCCCGCGCGGAATGTTGGTATTAGGGCGGGATTAAATTTTGTAAAATATATAAGTAAGATTTATTATTTTCATTAGGAGACTTTCATGAGCTGCGAAAAATGCACCCCCGAAGTCAAAGAAATGTGCTGCGTCTGCAAAGGCGCCAAGCACGATCCGGCCCCGATTCCTGAAGAAGGAAAATGGGTTAAAGCCAAACAAATTGGCGATATCAGCGGTTTGACCCACGGTGTGGGTTGGTGCGCCCCGCAACAGGGCGCCTGCAAACTGACGCTAAACGTCAAAAACGGCGTGATTAAAGAAGCCTTGGTGGAAACCTTGGGCTGCTCCGGTATGACGCACTCGGCCGCTATGGCTGCCGAAATTCTGCCGGGCAAAACCATTTTGGAAGCCTTAAACTCCGACTTGGTTTGCGACGCCATTAACACCGCTATGCGCGAACTGTTCCTGCAAATTGTTTACGGCCGCACGCAGAGCGCTTTTTCCGATGACGGCTTGCCTATCGGCGCCGGTATGGAAGACTTGGGCAAAGGCCACCGCAGCCAAGTCGGCACGATGTACGGCACCGAAGCCAAAGGCCCCCGCTATTTGGAAATGGCCGAAGGCTATGTGCTGGAAATCGGCTTGGACAAAAACAACGAAATCATCGGCTACAAATTCGTTAACCTGGGCAAGATGATGGACGCCATCAAAGAAGGCACCGACGCCAAAAAAGCCTTTGAAGACAACGTCAAAACCTATGGCCGCTTTAACGAAGCCGTCAAGAAAATTGACCCCCGCAAAGAGTAAGCCCAGGAGAGAAATTTATGATTACGTTTGAAGGATACGAAAGAAGAATTGACAAAATCAACGCCGCGCTCAAAGCCGCCGGCATTAAAGATTTGGAAGAAGCGCGCCAAATCTGCCTGGACAAAGGCATTGACGTGGAAAAAATCGTCAAAGGCATTCAGCCTATCGCTTTTGACAATGCCGTGTGGGCCTATACGGTCGGTGCGGCCATTGCTTTGAAATCCGGCGTCAAATCCGCCGCGGAAGCCGCCGAAAAAATTGGCGTGGGTTTGCAGAGCTTCTGCATTCCCGGCTCTGTGGCTGACCAGCGCGCCGTAGGCTTGGGCCACGGCAACTTGGGCGCTATGCTCTTGCGCGAAGAAACCAAATGCTTCTGCTTCTTGGCTGGGCACGAAAGCTTCGCCGCTGCGGAAGGCGCCATCGGCATTGCCCGCACCGCCAACAAAGTGCGCAAAGAACCTTTGCGCGTTATCTTGAACGGCTTGGGCAAAGACGCCGCCTACATCATTTCCCGCATTAACGGGTTCACCTCCGTGGAAACGGAATATGACTACAAAACCGGCGAACTTAAAATCGTCAGTGAAAAGGCTTTCTCCGACGGAGACCGCGCCAAAGTGAAATGCTACGGCGCAGACGACGTCAACGAAGGCGTAGCCATTATGCGCCACGAAGGGGTGGATGTGTCCATTACCGGCAACTCCACTAACCCCACCCGTTTCCAGCACCCGGTAGCCGGCACCTATAAGAAATGGGCCATTGAAAATGGCAAGAAATATTTCTCCGTGGCTTCCGGCGGTGGCACGGGCCGCACGCTGCACCCGGACAATATGGCCGCCGGCCCTGCCTCTTATGGTATGACCGACACGATGGGCCGTATGCACAGCGATGCGCAGTTTGCCGGCTCTTCCTCCGTGCCTGCGCACGTGGAGATGATGGGCCTTATCGGTATGGGCAACAACCCGATGGTCGGCGCGACGGTAGCCGTTGCGGTGGCCGTCTCTGAAGCGAAATAACCAATTGCTTCTTGGACATTTTTTAAACAGGCGGAACAAAATAATGTTTGTTCCGCCTGTTTTTTGTATATCTATGTAAAGTTCCCGTCCATAATTTTTAAAATAAAGATTTGCGTTTGTTGTTTTGAAAACAGTTTCTTTGCGTGCTGGAGCAAGGAACACCCTGGTATAGTAAGCGGTTTGGTGCAACAATGATATGGCACGACACATTGCTGTAACGGTTTTTTACAACGGCTCTGCCTTTTGTAGGCTTTGAGAGCTGACAATTTAACTGAATACAATTTTTATTTGGATGAGGTTTAAAAATGATTTCTTCTGAAAAAACTTGTTTTAGTATTATTTTTTTAGTAGGCTATAGCTGTCTGTAAATAGACAAAAACTCATTTTTGGGGAATATAATATGAAAAAAGGTTTTACCTTAATAGAATTGTTAGTAGTGGTCTTGATTATAGGCATACTATCTGCCATCGCGTTGCCGCAGTATGAAAAAACAGTATTAAAGGCCCGCGCTGCAGAAGCTATTTCTGTGCTGGGTTCTATGCGCACAGCAGTGGATGCTTGGGTGTTGTCTAATGGGTATTCTTCTGGGGACAACTGTGTGTACTTCGGAAATGGGGATAACGGAGACTGTACTATAGTGATGTTGGATGTCCAGTTTCCCGCCAATACCAACCAGTGGAGTTATGATGGCTCCTGTTCCGGTAATGAATGCACCCTGCTTGCCCAAGTAAATGGGGCAGAAGGGGGATTAATTATGACGAAAGATGCCTCTGGTTGGACTCAGCAGTGCAATTATGTGGGCTCTACCTCCAAATCTGCCAAGCTTTGCCAAGCTATCAAAAGCACGGATTGGCCTATGGTGGACGCGGAAGCCGAAGGATATTAAGCCGCGTTTAATACGCAGCTCCATTTCCGGGCTGAAAGGACTTGTTCTTTAGGGGATAGACTTCTCTATTTTCCTTTCTTTTGGAGAGATAGATGAAAACAGGTTTTACTTTGATAGAACTGCTGGTGGTGGTATTGATTTTGGGCATTTTGGTATCTATTGCCTTACCGCAGTATGAGGTGGCGGTAGCTACCAGCCGGCTTTCTACGGTAATGAGTATGACCCGCTCTTTAAAAGAAGCGCAGGATTTGCGCTTGATGTCTAAGGGAAGTTATGTAGATTCTTTAGTGGGGATGATGCATCTGTTGCCTGCCGATTGTGTGGACCAGGGCGGTGGACAGGCCATTTGCTCCAAGACGAAATATGACGTGGGCCATATGGATGTTTTGGGCGATGTGGCGGGTTTTACCGATATTAATGGTTTTTTAATCTACTATACTTATCCCACCGAACACCCCGAAATGGCGGGCAAGATGGAATGTTTGGCCTTGCAAGGCAATGACGTGGCCGCCAGAGTGTGCGAAGGGTATGACGGCGTCAAGCTGGGCACCTTTGAGAGCTGGGTGGGCACTTTTGACCGCTACAGTATTCCTTGATAAGTTAATACACGCCAAGCAGCCGCCAAAAAAAGCCAGCATAAAACCAACCATATTATTTCAGGTACTTTGACGTGTGTGGGCGGCAATTCTTTGGGCAACGCGTTGATGCGCCGCTGCAGCATAGTGGGTGCAAAGATAAAAAAAACGCCGCCTAATATTCTTACTGGCGCAGGTAATACCGGGCAACAAGCAGCCGCCAGCCCGCCCCATAATACTGTTCCCCAAAAAACGGGCGGCAAGGCGGGTTTCTTGTGCATATACAAGCAAGTTCTGTTGATAATAGCGGTCAGCTGATAAAAAGAGAAGAAGATAAAAACTGTCCTCAAAATCGGTCCAAATCGCAGCTTATTGCCGCGGGTGCTTTTATACCCGCTCTGAACGGCCTGCCATTGTTTGTAGGCCCAATAAAGCGCGAACAATCCGCAACTGAGCAAGTTAAAGAGAGATAGCCTTCCTGTGGAAATAAAATAAAAACGCGTAGAAAGCCCCGCCTGTTTAAGGCGTGCTTTTTCTTCATCACGTTTAACTTGGGAAGTATAATCCCACCCTTTTATGGCTAGGGTGTACAATACATATAAAATGCCTAACCCCAGTAAAATAGAACCTATTTTTTCCATATACCCATTATAGTAAAACTATAGGATTTGTTAACGGATATTTCAATTATATCTTTCTGTCAGAGCAATTATAAAGATGTTTTGGGTGGGGTGCTGCCCGGCATCTATGGATATGTTGCAATTTTAGAGTGATTATAAACAACATTCGGCCGGAGCCGAGTTTTAGGCGTTGGCGGCGGCGTCTTAAAATGATAAAATATATTATCTGCAAAGTGAAAGAAAGCGGCAAACCCGCAGTCAAAAACCTCCTGCGCAGCGGCGAGGTTATTTTTTGCTGAAATTTTAAGTTACGGAAGAAAGAAGAATTTATGAGCAATGTTCGCAGTGACGTACGCAATGTGGCTATTATCGCCCACGTGGACCACGGCAAGACCACCGTCGTGGACGCCCTTTTAAAACTGGCCGGCGAATTTAACGTAAAAGACGACCAGGCACAGGAAACCGTGTTGGACTCCAATCCCTTGGAGCGTGAACGCGGCATTACCATTTTAGCCAAATGCACGTCTGTTAAATATAAAGACCATACCATCAATATCGTAGACACCCCGGGACACGCCGACTTCGGCAGCGAAGTGGAGCGCGTGCTGCGTATGGTGGACGGCGCTATCTTGATGGTGGACGCGGTGGAAGGCCCTATGCCGCAGACCCGCTTTGTGCTGCGCAAAGCGTTGGCTTTGGGCTTGCGTCCGATTGTGGTTATCAATAAAATGGACCGCGAACATATCCGCCCCAGCGAAGTGGTGGACGAAGTGTTTAACCTGTTTATGGAGTTGGGTGCTACCGACGAACAGCTGGATTTCCCGATTTTGTACGCTTCCGGGCGTGAAGGCTGGGCCAGCGTGAAAATGGAAGAAAAAGGCAAAGACATTGCGCCTCTTTTAGACACCATTATTTCCCACGTGCCTGCCCCGGTGGCTATGCCTAATGACCCGCTTCAAATGCAAGTGACAATGCTGGATTACAACAACTTTTTGGGCCACGTCGGCATTGGCCGCATTTTGGCCGGCAAAATCACCCGCGGGCAGAGCGTGGTGCTTATTCATCACGACGGCAAACAGACGCCCGCCAAAGCGGTCAAAATAGAAATGTTTGAAGGGCTTGGCAAAAAAGAAGTGGAAAGCGCCCAAGCCGGCGACATCGTCTCTATTGCCGGGTTAGAAGGGGTGGACGTGGGCGACACGGTCTGCCAGCCTGATTTCCCTATGCCGCTGCCGCCGCTGGCTATTGATGAGCCGACGATGTCTATGGACTTTATGGTTAACGACAGCCCGTTCTCCGGTCAAGAAGGCAAATTTGTGACCAGCCGCCACCTCAAAAACCGCCTGGAAAAAGAAGCTCAGACCAATGTGGGCCTGAAAGTGGTGCCGCTGGAGGGCGAGGGCAAGTTTAAAGTCTATGGCCGCGGAGAGCTGCATTTAACCGTGCTGATTGAGAATATGCGCCGCGAAGGGTTTGAGCTGGCGGTGTCCTCCCCGGAAGTGATTTATAAAGAAGAAAACGGGCAGATTTTAGAGCCTATGGAATATTTGGTGCTGGATATTAAATCCGAATATCAGGGCGCGGTTTTTACGCTGGTGGGTCAACGGGCGGCACGGCTGGAAAATATGGTGGCTGAGGGCCAAGACCGCCTGCGGCTGGAATATTTAATTCCGTCCCGCGCGCTGATTGGTTTTAAAAATGACTTTTTGACCGGCACCCGTGGCACGGGCATTATGCACCACAGCTTTAACGGCTTTTACCCCAAGGTCAACCTGCCGCCGCTTCGCCACAATGGCGTGCTGGTGGCTAAGGAAGACGGCGTCACCACGGCTTATGCGCTGTTTGCGTTGGAAAACGGCGGGGAGCTGTTTTTGGGCCCCGGCGAAAAAGTGTACGCGGGCCAAATCGTGGGGGAAAACTCCCGCGACAATGACCTGGTGGTCAACCCCTGCAAAGCCAAACATTTAAGCAATATGCGCAGCTCTTCCAGCGACGAGTCTTATACGCTTACCCCGCCGCGCCAGATGAGCTTGGAACAGGCGGTGGAATACATCGCCCCGGACGAGCTGGTGGAAATTACGCCCAAGTCCTTGCGCCTGCGCAAGAAAATTTTGGTGCACCACCTGCGCAAACGCGCGGCGATAGCCGAAGAGAAAATGCTGGAAGGCCAAGCAGATTAAACTTGTTTTTTCTACCCCGGCCCCGTTTCAAACGGGGCCATTTTTGTATCTAGAAAACTTTGCTAGGCCGGAGATGTTATTTATAAATATTTCACAAAGAAAACTTCGGCATAAGCCTGAGGTTTGTGATATGCCATATAATAAAGATTTGAAAGGCATTTTTTTGCTAATATAAATAGAAGCTGATAGAAAAACGAGGAAAATATGAAAAAAGGATTCACATTGATAGAGTTATTGGTAGTAGTGTTAATTATTGGTATTTTGGCGGCCATTGCGCTGCCGCAGTATCAAAGTGCCGTGGACAAAGCCCGTTTTACTCAGCTTATTGTAAATACCGATGCCGCCCTTAAATCCCAACAGGTTTATTTTATGGGAAACGGCGCTTATGCCGTGTCTTGGGATGATTTGGACGGAATGCTTCCGCCCGGCTATGAAAAGCAATCCCAGCGAGTATTGCGCAATGCAAAACAAAAAACCAGTATACAGTTGGGCTGTGCTGTTCAAGCAGGAGAGGGCGGACAATCTACGGATTGTCCCACCAGCTATTTATTCTCTAAAGAGGACACGCTTAATGTGGCTTATTGGACGGATATGACCGGAAAGGACCGCCGCTGTTTGGCCTACCCGGACGGAGGAAACCGGGCCAAAAATCTCTGCCGCGCGATGACTGCTTCTACGGTGGAATATCCCTCCAGCAATGCCGTATATTATAAATTTACCAATTAGTTTTTGCCCCGTATGGATCATATAAAAACACCCTGCCAGAAGCAGGGTGTTTTTTATACAGAACATTGCAAACGGTCTTATACTTTCATGATTTCGGCTTCTTTATCCGCCACCAGTTTGTCAATTTGGGCGATGTTGGCGTCGGTAGCTTTTTGGACGTCCGCTTCGTAGCGTTTGAGGTCATCCTCGGTCACTTCGCCAGCCTTTTGGGCTTTTTTGACTTTTTCTAAAATATCGCGGCGGGTATTGCGCACGGCCACTTTAAAATCTTCGCTCATCTTGGCTATGTTTTTAGCCAAGGTTTTGCGGCGGTCTTCGGTCATAGAGGGCAGCGTAATGCGCACTACTTTGCCGTCATTAACCGGGCTGGCGCCCAAATCGGCCTTTTGCAAGGCTTTGTCAATATCGTTTAAAGAAGAAATATCCCACGGCTGTATTTCCAGCGTCTTGGCGTCTAAAACATTAATCATCGCCAGTTGTTTGAGCGGAGTGGGCGTGCCGTAATATTCTACGCGGATATTTTCCAGCAGCTGCGCGCTGGCGCGGCCGGTGCGGATGGTGGATAAGTCTTGGCGGAGCTTGTCCACGTGTCCGGCCATTTCGGTTTTTCCTTTACTGATAAATTCGTTGATGGCTTCCATAAAATCCTCTGTAAGTAAGATAATTTATTATAGCAATTCCGCTCCCTCTACGTCAGGGGGTTAATAAATTACGGTGCCGATGTCTTCACCGCAGACGGCGCGTTTGATGTTGCCTTTTTTGTGCAGGTTAAACACTTGCACGGGCACTTTGTTTTCCATACAAATAGCCAAAGCCGCCGTATCCATAAATTGCAAATGTTTGGCGATAGTATCTTTAAAAGAAATTCTCTTAATGCGTTTGGCTTTGGGGTTTTTGCGCGGGTCGCTGTCATAGACGCCGTCCACCTGGGTGGCTTTTAACAGCACATCGGCGTTGATTTCAGAGGCGCGCAGCGCCGCGGCGCTGTCGGTGGTAAAATAGGGGTTACCCGTGCCGCCTGCAAAGATGACAATACGTCCCTTTTCCAGGTGGCGCAGCGCGCGGCGGCGCACAAAAGGTTCTGCCATTTGGTAAATGTTGACGGAAGTTTGCACCCGGGTCGGCACGCCGATTTCTTCCAGCGCAGACTGCAGGGCAATGGCGTTAATGACGGTAGCCAGCATACCCATACCGTCGGAATTTACGCGGTCAATGACGCCGCCGCCGTCGCGCAGGCCGCGCCAAATGTTGCCTCCGCCTATCACAATAGCCAGCTGGCAGCCTGTTTTGTGCACTTGGGCGATTTCTTGGGCAATATCTTTAAGCGGTTTGGGATCTACGCCCCGGCAGCCGTCTTGGCTTAACGCTTCGCCGGAGAGTTTAAGTAAAATTCTTCTTTTGCACGGTTTTTTATTTACCATAATATCCTCTTTGGGTTTTTTTTATTCTAGCAAAAACGGGGGGAAAATACTTTCCTTTCCTCTTTTTAATTTTACCAGCCTTTCTTCTGTTTTTTCAGTCCGCCGTTTATTTGGCTCTGCCAATTCCTTTCTGTTGCGCGAGAAGCAGAGCCGGCGGCAGATGCTTTTTCCCAATTATATCCGTAAAAACATCTGTGCCGGCGGGGCGGAGAGGCTTTTTCCTGCCTAGGCGAGTTTCACCCGGGCAGAAAAAAGCCCCTCTTGCGAGGGGCTTTAAAACTAGAAGCGAACGAAACGAACTACTTTGAGTTCACATCCCAGCGCTTTGGATTCTTCGGCCAAGTAATCGGCAACGGTTTTTTTGTTGTCTTTAATAGTCGGCTGTTCCAACAGGCAGGTTTCTTTGGCGAACTTTTTGATTTTGCCGGGCAGCATCTTGGCAATCATTTCGTCGGCTTTGCCTTCGTTTTTGGCTTGGGTGCGGTAAATGTCCAGTTCTTTGTCAATATCGGCTTGCGGAATATCTTTGGCATCTACCCACATACTTTGCATACCTACGGTGTGCATAGCCAGGCCGCGGGCAATTTCGTGCACTTTTTCGGTGTCTTTGCAGCCGGTGGCGGCAATTTCCAATAAAGAGGCTTTTTTGTTGTCGGAGTGGACGTAAGAAGCAATCACGTCGCCGTCGGCGGCTACCCAGTTGTAAGCGCCTTTGAAGGTGGTGTTTTCGCCGAATTTGGGGGCTTTTTCCACAATCATATTTTTGATGTGTTCATCGGCCGTATAGTCGGCAATTTCGGGGTGCTGCAAGACGTAATCGGCAATAGCGTCAGCCAAAGCGATAAAGTCCGGCGTTTTGGCCACAAAGTCCGTTTCGCAGCCCAGGTAGGCCATAGCGAAGCGTTTGCCGTCGGTCTTGACGGAGACGCGGCCTTCTTTGGTGGCTCTGTCGGCGCGTTTAGCCATATCGGCCAAGCCTTTTTTGCGCAGAGCGACGACGGCCTGCTCCATATCGTTGTTATTTTCTTCCAGGGCTTTTTTGCAAGCCATTAGGCCGGCGCCCGTTTTTTCTCTTAAAATCTTAATGTTTTCAGCTAAAGACATGGTATTCTCCTAAACCAGTTAAATCGGTTGTCCGGGCCGCAACAGCGGCCCGGAGACGGAAAGTTTATTTGGCTTCAGAAGCGGCTTCTTCTTTGGCTTCTTCTGCTTTTTCTTCGGCTTTTACGGCTTTTTTAGCCGTGGTTTTCTTAGCCGTGGTTTTTTTGGCGGCGGGTTTTTTAGCCGTGGTTTTTTTGGCGGTTTTGGCCTTTTTTTCTTCAGCCGGGGCGGCTTCTTCTTTTACTTCTTCCGCTTTGGCTTCTTTGGTTTCTTCTTTAACTTCTTCGGCCTTTACTTCCTCTTTTACTTCCGCTTTGGCTTCTTCGGCTTTTTCACCGGCCAGCATAATGCTTTCAAAGGCTTGGGCCATGGCCGGGTTGGCCGGGGCGGCTTCGCCTTCTTCGGCAGCGGCGGCCTGGGCCGGCTGTTTGGCGGCTTCGGCTTCGGCGCGGCCTTCTAACACGGCATCGGCAATGGCGGCGCAGAACAGTTTAATGGAGCGGGCCGCATCGTCGTTGCCCGGCACGGGCACGTCAATCAAATCGGGGTCGCAGTTGGTGTCGCAGACGGCTACCACAGGAATGCCCAACACGTGGGATTCGCGCACGGCGCCGGCGGTATCCACCGGGTCAATGACAAACACCACATCCGGCAATACTTTCATCTCGCGGATGCCGCCCAACAATTTCTGCAAGCGGTTGAGCTCTTTGCTCAAGCGGCTGGCTTCTTTTTTGGAAATGGCTTTAAATACACCGGAGGCTTCCCATTTTTCCAGCTCGTTCATACGTTCAATGGATTTCTTGACGGTTTGGAAGTTGGTCAGCGTGCCGCCCAGCCATTTTTCGTGAATGCAATACACATCGGCGCGGGCCGCTTCGGTAGCGATAGCTTCCTGGGCCTGTTTTTTCGTGCCGACGAACAAAAATTTAGAACCTTTCTTCGCTTCTTCTTTTACAAAAGCGCAGGCTTTTTTCAGTTCTTTGGCGGTTTTCTGTAAATCTAAGATATGCACCCCGTTGCGTTCGCCGAAAATAAAACGGCTCATTTTGGGGTTCCAGCGGGAGGTTTGGTGTCCAAAATGCACACCCGCTTCCAACATAGACTTCATGGATACGTTGCTCATTATACTCTCCTTGTGGGGCGTCAACCAAAATTAGGGAAGGGGGATTCCCCGGCGGTTTTTGCCCGGGTTTAAGAGAGGAAGGACTTTGATTTGCAACCAGGTTGCGCCCTGCCAGTCATAAACCTATAGATATTATAGCAAAAAAAACCGCGCCTTGGGGGCGCGGTGTAAAACAAGGGATTTGTTTAGAAGCGGCCGTTGATGAACACCATCGCGGGCAGCCAGCCGTTGCGGGCAATGTTGAGCAAGCCAATTTGCAAACCGTAAATGTCTTCGGTATAGTTGACAAAACCCCATTGCAACCCATTGACGGATTTAGCCACGTTGACAAAGCCCAGCTGCACGCCGGTAAAGGAGTCGGTCAAGTTCACACCGCCCCATTGCACACCGGTGAAATCCTGGGTGTTTTGCGCCACAATACCAGACTGCAACCCTAAAAAGTTGTCAGATTTGGCATAGATGGCAGCTTGGAAACCCGTAAAATTGGGTGTAACGGTATAACCCCACGCCCATTGTATACCGACTAAATCATTTTTGGCGTTGGCATAGAGGATATCCCACTGCACGCCGGTCACGTGGTCCGCCACGGAGCCGATACCCAAGTCCACACCGGTCACGCTGTCAATGTTGTTGGGAATACCTACCGCAATGCGGTCCCACAGAGAGAGTTTGAAGTTGGCATCTCCGCTGGCAGCCATAGCCGGCAGCGCCGCTACAGCCAAAGCAAGCATAAGAACTAATTTTTTCATTTACGCTTTCTCCTTTTAAAAAAATACTGACCCGGTTATTGTAGCTTTTTTTGCAAGAAAAAAGTCAATATTTTGTAAAAATTTTTTCTCTCTTCGGCAAAAAGCTTCTAAAACGCTTTGGGGTGCACGAAAAAATGGGAAACTTCTTAGTTTTTTACCTTAGCTGCGCCGGGCTTGCTGCTGTTCAGGTTAAAACTGGACTGCAAGAGCTAAATTTTATCTACAAAGTAACATCTACCAGCATTGGGAAAAATGCCAAGTACTAATCAATAAAATAGTAAAATATATATAGAGGAAAATATGAAAATATACGCTACTTCTTTTAATCCGCGTGTGACAGATATTTCTGCCAATGCCGAAAATATTATCCGCCTGCTTAAAACGGCCAGTGCCCAGGCGGACTTGCTGTTTTTGCCGGAAGCGGCCCTGACGGGCTGCCCGCTGTATGATTTGTTTGAAGACAAGCGCATTATCAAACAAAATTTAGAAGCGCTAAAAGAAATTGCCAAACACACCAAAGACATTGCTTGTGTGTTGGGCTATATTGACTATTTGGATAAACAGCCCGCCAGCGCGATTGCTTTTATTTATAAAGGAAAAATTACCAAAATTTTTGATTACGAAACGCTGGATTTTATGGGACAAACCGTGCAAATCTGCCCGGGCAATATGGCGCAGTATAAAAATTTCTCTGAAGCAGACGTAGTGCTAAACCCTTGTGCGGTGCCTTACCGCCGCGGCGAAACGCCCGCGCGCATTGAAAGCCTGAAAAAAGCGGCTAAAAAGGCCGCCGCGCCGCTGCTGTCTTTAAACCTGCTTGGAGGGGGGGACGGCCTGGTGTTTGACGGGGTGTGTGCCTCGCTAAACCGCAAAGGGGAATATACTTTTGTCAGTGCGCCGTTTAAAGAGCAGTCTTTTATCTGGCAGCCGCAAGAGCGCACGCAACCCTGCACCTTTAAATATGATGATATGGCGGAGCTTTTGGAAGCGCTGTCTTTTTCCATCAAAGACCAGGTAACCAAATGTGGTATGGATAAGGTAATTTTGGGGCTTTCCGGCGGGTTAGACTCAGCGGTGGTGGCGGTGCTTTCTGCGCGTGCGCTGGGCGGGGAAAGTGTATTTGCCGTAGGGCTGCCTTTCCGCTATACCAGCGAGCTGAGCAAACAACTGGCGGAAAAGCTGGCGCATAATTTGAAAATTAATCACGAGCGCATCCCCATAGGGCCTGCGTTTGAAGCGGTAAAAAGCGGGATTTTGCACATATCTTCCCACCCGAAAGATTTAACGGAGCAGAATTTACAATCCCGTCTGCGCAGTGTGGTGTTGATGACGCTCTCTGCCGAACTGGGTGGTATGGTGCTTTCCTGCGGAAACAAAAGTGAAGCCGCGGTGGGCTATTGCACCTTGTATGGCGACACCTGCGGCGGCCTGATGCCGTTGGGAGATGTGTATAAGAGCGATTTGTATAAATTGGCCCGCTATATTAATAAAGACGAAGAAATTATCCCGCAGGGTATTATAGACCGCGCCCCCAGCGCAGAGTTGGCCCCCAATCAAAAAGACCAAGATTCTCTTCCTCCTTACCCGGTGCTGGATAAAATTATCCGTGCGTATTGGGAAGAGCAGCTGCCTGCGGCGGATATCGTAAAAAAATACAAAATAGCCAAAGCGGTGGTGGCCGATGTCCTGCGCCGTATAGACGCTATGGATTTTAAACGCCGCCAATGCCCGCCTATCACGCAGACCAGCCGCTTTTGCCTTAGTGAGCGGCTGCGGCCTATAGCAAAAAAAATTACGGCTTAATAGCCCATATTATTTCTTACAACCCGCGCCGGTAAGCGCGGGTTCTTACTGTGTGGGAAAAGCAGGCCCTCTTTCTGCCGAGCGGTGCACGTACTGCTTTTGGGAAATTGTCCTACAGAAAAAGCGCAGAAACAGTTGCAAAAACGGAAACTATTTTCTGATTTTATAAAGAGGAACCCCCCGATATTCCATCGGGGGGTTCACGTCGACTCTTTCATTCACTCTTCCTTTTTAAGTCAGGCCGGGCGACTTATTACTTCAGGCACCGTCCGGTAACCACACGCCCCGCTTAGGCCGAACCAATTACATCAACCTGCGCGAAACGTCTTACGTCTTCACACTACCCCACCGCCGGCCGCCGCGCCACTTCAAACACATCTTCGCTGGCTCCTGCGGTAACGTCTTGTTTATACGCTCTGCAGCAGCGGCTCTCACATCCGCTCGTTGCTACAGCCCTGCATCCGGTCAGTCCGCTTTCCTACCCGCATTCCTTCCTTTGCAGTTACCAATGCCCTATGCACCCTACCTGGGACTGTCTTCATTACTATTATAAGCGGGTTAAAAAAATTGTCAAGGGGTTTTTTGTTCTTTATTTAGGTTTGCTTTTTTGCACTCATAAAATAAGAAGAGAAATAGTTAGCAAGCAAACTTTTTTCAGTGCAGTGCGGTTGGTTTTAAGGTAAAGAGAAGGGAATATCCTGCTAGGCTGCCGGAGGTAAAACGAGGGTTTGGACTGCGGGCGGAACTTGCCCGGAGATGGAAAGCGGATACAAATCCCTTGCAGAACAGTGGCATTTGTAAGCAGAAAGCCGCTTTGTTGATTTTACACGGTAGATAAGAAGAAAAACCCCGCCGTTTGCAGCGGCGGGGCATAAACGGTATTCGTACCAATTACAGCTTGGTAATATCTACAGCACCTTGCGTTAGAATTGCACGGACTTGAGCCAGCAACGCCAGGCGGTTTTGGCGTATGGCGGCGTCTTCTACATTTACCATTACATCGGTAAAGAACTGCGCCAGCGGAGCAGCAAAGCTGCCGCAAACGTGCAGTATTTGCTGGTAAGAAGCGGCGTCTTGTTCTTTGCCTTCTAAACTTGCCAAGGCTTCGTGTGCTTTCTGCACGGCGGCAAAAAGCTCTTTTTCCGCCGGAAGTTCTAAAAGCTGTTCCTGGACGCTGCCCTGTAGCGCGTCTGCTTTCTTTAAGATATTGCAGACGCGTTTGGCCGCTTCTGAGGCGGATTTAAAGGCTTCACCTTCGCGGTTTTCTTCCAGACTGTTGACCAGCGTTTCCACCGAAGAGAGTGGCAGGCCGTACCAGTTGTTGACCGCTTCCACCGTGCCGGGCTGGTGTCCGCGCTGCTGCATAATTAAGGACAAGCGCTGAAAGAGGAAGTTTTTAAGTTCTTCTTCGGCTTTGGCGCCGTCTTTTCCTTCATACAGAGCCAGCGCTTTTTGTGTCAGCTCCCGTAAAGATACGTTTAAATTATTCTCCAGCAGAATGCGTACTGCACCAAAAGCCTGGCGGCGCAGGGCAAAGGGGTCTTCACTCCCGGTCGGGATTTGCCCGATGAGGAAGTTGCCCGCCAGCGTATCCATTTTGCCCGCCAAAGACACAATAGCTCCTGTTAAGGTGTCGGGCAATTCGGAGTTGGAAGAAAGCGGCCAGTAAAACTGCGCCATCGCTTCCCCTTCCTGCGGGTGGCCTTCCAGCTCGGCGTAGCGTCCGCCCATATAACCTTGCAATTCCGGGAACTCATAGACCACAGAGCTGGCCAAATCCGCATACGCATAGCCGGCGGCATAGGTTACGCTGTCTTTAATGGCGTCTTGACCCAAGCGGTCGCACAGCCACATAGCCAAGTCGCGCGTGCGGTCGGATTTTTGCAATAAATTGCCCAACCCTTCCACAAAGGTGCGCTCCACCAATTTGTTTTTAAAGTGGTCCAGGCCTTCTTTTTTGTCATTCTCGTAGAAGAAAACCGCGTCAGACAAACGCGCAGACATCACTTTTTTAAAGCCTTCACGCACTTCGGTCTGGTTGGCAGACACTCCGTCCCGCACAGCGATAAAATAAGGCTGTATGTCGTTTCTGCCGTCCACCACCGGGAACATTTTAAGCTGGGTTTTAAACACGGTGGTAATCAGTTCTTTGGGCAGGGTTAAGAATTTTAAATCAAAATCGCCGCCCACTGCCACCGGGTGTTCGGTAAAATAGACGGTTTCTTCCACCAAGTTTTGGTCCAAATCCGCGTGGTAACCGCGGGCTTTGGCTTCGTTCATTACACCGCGGATTAACGCTTCGCGCCGGTCCTGCGGCAGGACCAAAATGGGCTGCGGCTGGGATTTTAAGAGCTCTACATAATAGTCTTTATCTGCTTTTTCCACCCGAATGGGTTTGCGCCCAAAAGAGGTAATGGGGTAGGTAAAGCGGTTGGACTTTACGCCGGCGATTTCAAAGGGCACAATCTTGCTGCCGTAAAGGCCGATTAAGCTGCGTATCGGGCGGCCCCATTTCAGACCGCTCTCTTCCCAGACCATATTTTTGGCAAATTCCATACCGGTAATGATTTTGACAAAAATTTCCGGCAGGAGCTTGGCCGTTTTTTCGCCTTTAATATTGAGCTCAGCAAAAATAAAGGGGCCTTTTTCGGTTTCTTTAATCACCAGTTTTTCCGGCTTAATGCCGTTTTTTTGGGCAAAGCCCGCGCTCTGGGGGGTAAAGTTGCCTTGTGCGTCTTTAAGCAGTTTGGCCGGGGGGCCTTTGACTTCTTTTTGCACGTCGGCCGATTTGTCGGCAATGCCTTCCACAATTAGGCACAGGCGGCGGTAGGTGCCAAAAGATTCCACCCGCTCATAGCCGATGCGGTGCTCTTCTAAAAGCTGTTTGGCTAAGGTTTCTATTTGGTTTAAAGCGGGTTTTACAAAACGCGACGGCAAATGTTCGCAGCCGATTTCCAAAAATGCGTTCATTGGGCGGCCTCCTCTTTCTTTTCCTCTTTAGGCTCTACGCTTTCCACATACACTTTGGCGCAGGCTTTGGCCAGGTTGCGGATTTTGGTGATGATGTTGGTGCGGTCCGATACGGAAATGGCACCGCGCGCTTCCAGCATATTAAACAAATGTGATACGCGCATCGCACATTCGTAAGCGGGCAAGTAGAGGCCTTTTTTGCACAGGGCGTGGCACTCGGCTTCGTTTTCTTCAATGTCGCGGCGCAGACGCTCCACGTTGGACTCTTCAAAATAATAGTGGGAAAACTGCCGTTCCCCTTCGTAATGCACATCGCGGTAGGTAACGGTGTCATTCCAGCGGATGTCAAAGACATTGTCCACCTTCTGGCAGTACATTGCAATACGTTCCAAGCCGTAAGTGATTTCCACTGTAATAGGATTTAAAGAATATCCGGCCATATTTTGGAAATAGGTAAATTGCGTAATTTCCATACCGTCGAGCCAAATTTCCCAGCCTACGCCGCTGGCGCCCAAGGTGGGGGATTGCCAGTCGTCTTCAATAAAACGTACGTCGTGCTCTTGGGGGTCCAGGCCAATGGCTTTTAAAGAGTTTAAATAGATTTCCTGAATATTAGCCGGGGCCGGTTTCATAATGACCTGATATTGGTAATATTTGCCCAGTCTGTTCGGGTTTTCGCCGTAGCGGCCGTCGGCAGGGCGGCGGCAGGGCTCTACATAAGCGCGGTTGACGGGGGTCTTGGTCAGTGCCCCCAGCACGGTGGCGGGGTTAAAAGTGCCCGCACCTTTTTCCATATCATAAGGCTGCACGAGAATGCAGCCCTGTTTCTTCCAATATTCATTTAAAGAAGAAATAATGTCCTGAAAATTTTTTCCGTATTTCATAAGTAACTATATTATATAAAATCCCTTATGCCCCGCGCTGCTCAGCGGAAAGGAGGGGTTGTTTGGCGGGCCCAGAGAAAGTTGGCTCTGCAAATAGGGTGCGGCCGTAAAATGTTCAATAAGGCCTAGCACGGGCTGGGCATTTTGGCCCTTGTGGCAACGTGTTCTCTAAAAGTAAAATAGTTATATGTACAAATTATTTTTTTCTGTTTTTCTTTTATTGGCTCCCGCTTCTTTTGCTTTGGCTTCGTCGGTTGAGCAGCAAAAGGCGGCTTTTTCTGCGGCACTGGAAGATGCAGCCGTTCCGGCGGCTACTTTTTATCAGCCTTCTTTTGTAAATAAAGAAGAAGAATTTTTATACAAACAAGTTTTTAATTTTCTGCTTTTGTTCCCTCCGCAAGGCAAAAAATCCGTATTTGATTTAAGACAAAAAGACGTGCCCCACGCGCATATTTATGTGTATATTGCTCCGTCGGCAGAATTAAGAAAAATTCTGCGCGCCGGCGGGCAAAACCCGGATTTGGTATTGCCGGCCTCAACAAATGGGGTAACCCTTCCTATGGTGGAACGTACTACAGGGTTTAAAAAACTTATCGTGTTGATTGCTTCGGATTTAATTTTAGGAAAAGAAACGCTTACGTTCCCGCTTTCGGAAGCAAAGAGAGAAGAGTTTTTAGCTAAACTGTCTGCTTTGTTGGCGCACGAAATTTATGGGCATAGTTATTTGTATGCTTTTGACCCCCGCAGGGATATACCGCGCAAAGAACAAGAGGTGTATGCTTATAAACAGAGCTCCTCTTTTTTGGCGCGTATTGCCGCGCACCCGGAGTTAAAGCAAAGACCTGCCTTGGTAAAAGCTTTACAGAAAGCGCGGGAAGAAGAAGAGTATTTTTTGCGGTTATGGAATAACCGTTAAGCGGAGAATGTATGATTACCAGCGTGATTTTTGATATGGACGGCACACTGTTTAGCACAGAGCCGATTTATTTTAAATGTTACCAGCAGGCCGCTGAGCCGATGGGGCTGAAATTTACGTTTGAATTGTTTGAAAGCTGTATTGGTATGAGTGTGGCGGATTCTTCTAAATTGGTTAAAAACTATTTTGGAAGAGACGTGGATGTGGCCTATTTGTATGAACAATGCGGACGGAATTTTGAAAAATATATGGATAGGCACGATATCCCTATGAAGCCTTGCGCCAAAGAAACGCTGGAATATTTTCGCAGCCGGGGGCTGAAAATGGGGGTGGCTACTTCCAATATCAGCCGTTGGGTGGAGAAACTGCTGGAAAAAGCTAAAATAGCGGATTATTTTTCCGCCGTTGTTACTTCTGACCACGTAACTAATCCCAAGCCGGACCCGGAAGTTTATTTGCGTGTGGCGCAGAATTTGGGCTCAGAGGTCAGCCAATGCTTGGCCATAGAAGATTCCGTGGCGGGCGCTACGGCGGCTATTTCCGCGGGGATGCGCACGGTGGTGGTGCCGGATTTAAAGCAGCCTAATTCGTTTGTGCGCGCCAATGCGTTTGGCATTTATAAGTCTTTGTGCGATATGCAGCCGGATATGGATGAACTTCTGGCTTGATTTTGTTGTGTGTCAAAAAGCCCCGGCGCTGGCCGGGGCTTTTGCATTTGCCAATTATTTACTTCGTACTAATAATTACCAAATGTCTTTGGGACGGGAACACAATCACCAGGGTTGTCTGATCCGCCGAGATTACAATGCGGTTTGCAAACTCTTGGAATGCAAAAGCCGGAGTATTGCTGCTGTTGGTGCCGCCAAAAAGGTTCAGCAGGTTTCTCATCGTAGCCTCGGACAAAGTGGTCAGATCCGTTTTGCCTACCAATACATATCCCGGAAAGATTTCTTGGTTTTCACTAATGGCTTTTTGCAAGGCGTTATAACGGGTCAATACCGTTTGCATTTGGGCGGCAACAAACACTTCGCGTTCAAGATATTTGGCCAATTTTTCTTCTTCAGATAGCTGCTCAAAGTTCTTGCCTAAATCAAATGAGGGCATAGAGAAGAAAGCCTGCGGATCGCGGGTAATAAGTTTGCTGGTTCTTTTGGCAGACAAAGCATATGCTTTTTGTGTGTCGGCATATTCGCCTTTTAAGGCCAGCCCTAAATCTTGCCAGAAGTGGAAAGTGGCCTTCTCTATAGCAACCTGAAAATCCTGCTTTTGCACAGGGATATAGATGTAATTGCCGTAATTTTGTGCCGCCGCACCAGCCGCGCCAAAACCAATTAGCGCAATGGCAGCCAATAAAATTTTGCCGCATTTCTTTCGTTTGGTCATTATTGGTTTTCTCCAATATAAAAAGTTTAGCTACAATTATATTCTTAGAAAAATTAAAGTTTTTCACAAGGGAATTTGGACCTATTATTTTTTATTTAAAGACCTATAAAAAATGGGTCTGTTTATTTCTGCAGCGGCCAACAGTTGAAGCACACCCCGGCACTAGCCGGGGTGTATGAACAGCAGTCAATAAACTGCCAGGTTTTTATATGGAGTGCGTAACTCTTCCACCGCCTCTAAACTCAGGGGGTCATTTAAATTGAATGTGAGGGTTTTATCTTTAGGATTCACCACAAACCAAAAAGTAACTGATTGGCTTGGGTTAAAATAGTGGTCTAAGCGGAGCAATATGGCCTTTTTATATTGCCTGGCATAACGGGGAGAAACCTGCCCGGCAAAAAAACGGACTATATATTTGAGGTTTTCTGGAGTCAGCGCACAAAAGTCAAAAGGCACAAGGGCTGTCAGCTCATAATTGGAAAATAATTTTTGGGCTTGGGCCGCTTGCTTGATTTGATTGTAATTATTTACACAGGTGCGCACATCCACATTGGGATTATTTTTTACTTCGTCATAAAAAGCTTGCATTTTCTGACGTTCTTCTTGATGTACGCCGCAGCGGCGTACATATTCCCCAACAAACGTTCCCAAAACAGAGGCCCCACCGTAATTATCTACGCGGCTGTTTGCCTTTTGCAAGGCTTTTTGCCACGAGATGGGTTTTTTATCAAAACTTTGCCCTGCGTACGCTGGGTTCAAAGTTGCTGCGTATATGGTACAAACCGACATAATTGTTATCCAAAGTTTAGTTGGCATATTTTCTCCTAATTTTTTTGTTTCTGATAATAAGACCTTGTTTTTTATTCCCCACCTTTCTAAGGAGCTATAACAAAGGGAAATACACGGTCTTTTTTAATAAGCAGGCACTTCTTGTATATTCTTGCCGGCAATAGGAGCAGACAAAGAGTCCTTGTCCGCCAGCCCAAAGCTTTTTAGGGTGTGTAGCGGGCTGGTCAAATAGCGGTTTAGGAAACGCTGGCAAACGCTGTTGCATTTTGCCAGCGACAACAAATCCTCAGGTGAAGTAAAATCTAAAGCAGAAAATTCGTCTTCGTGCATACGGCGCCAAAAATCGGCGGAGATCTGCAGAACTGGGTGATCTAACCCAAAACCTGCCGCCGCCATTAAACGTAAGGTAAATGCCGCAACAAAAGCAGGGGTGGGCTCTCCATATTCCAGTTCCGTCAGCGCTTGCAGCAACAGCCGGTATTTTTCCTGGCTGGGCTGGTGCGGCGGTGTCAGGCGCATAAACAGTTCGCAAAAGTGAAAGGCCAAGGATTGGCGTTTGAGGTTGTGACGGATATGGGGAAAAACGTGTGTTATTTTGCCGCCGGTTACCGTCCCCAAGACATTGGCGTTGCGGGCATATATGCGGTAATCCCCGCAGCTAAAGGGCTCGCTTAATGCTTTGAGCTTGCCTTTGGCGCGGTTGACCCCGGGCAGGCGCAAATTAATTCGCCCGTGCTGCAGCGTATAAAGCGAAATAATACGGTCCGCTTCCCGGAAATCCTGGCGGAAAAGTACAATGCCTTGGTCAGTAAATATCATATATCCTAATGTAGCATATTTGCGGGTTGTCTGCGTGCAATATGGCCGTTTAATGCCGTTTTGGACAAAAACCCGTTGGACAGCGCCGCCGCGATAAGTTATAATATATATGTCCTTTTTGCGCGTAAGCCGCGCAGGTAAAGGAGAATTTAACTTAATAACAGGAGTGTACGGGCCTGAAGGGGTTTTTCGCTTCCGCCCGTATAAAGAAGCATATGCTGCCTACATACAGACCGAATAAAGCTAAAAGAGCTAAACACATTGGATTTCGTGCCCGCATGGCTACCGCCGGCGGACGCAGAGTCCTCAGCGCCAGAAGAGCCAAAGGCCGCCACGAATTAATCAAGGCCTAATGCTATGACTTCCCAGGGCTTCCCCCGGAGCCGCCGCTTGCATCTTAAAAACGATTTTAAGAACATTATCCAAAGCGGCCATAAAATACAGGGTTTCGGCCTTGTGCTGTGGTGGAAGCCTGCCCCTCTGGGAAAGGAAGATGTGCGAATGGGGCTAGTCGTATCCAGGAAACTGGGAAGTGCGGTTGAGCGCAACCGCGTAAAGAGGCTTCTTCGCGAAGCTTTCAGACTAAACCGGAAAAGATTGCAAAGCGGGGTAGATTATGTGTTCAGTCCCCGCAGCAGCGACAGTTTGGCCACAGCCGATGCGGCGGAATATGCAGTGCTCGGTTTGTGCCGCAGAGCCGGCCTGATGCCGTCTTTGCCTGCGGGGCCAGAGCCCCGTGCAGACCAATGAAACAGATTTCGCTGATAAGCAGAAAAGTTCTGCTTTTTTTGCTAAACGCTTTTATGCTGCTGGTGCGGCCATTTTTGGGGCCGCGCGGGGTGTGCCGTTTCACGCCCACTTGCAGCCAGTATGCCAAAGAGGCGATAACCAAGTATGGGGTTTTTAAGGGAACTTGGCTGGCGCTTTGCCGTATAGGCAAATGTCATCCTTTTCACCAGGGCGGTTACGACCCGGTGCCTTAAAAGCCCGCTTTTCCGTGTTCTGAAAGCCCGCTGAAATGAAGCCCGCCGTTTAGACGGCTTACTTTCAGAGGATTTTATGAACAAAAACTTTCTACTTGCGGCTTTGTTTTTCTTGCTGCTGGTAACGGGGTATAACCAATTTGTTACCATTCCCCGTATGCAGCGTGAACAACAGGCCGCCGAGCAGCAACTGGCCGCCGCCCAAGAAGAACTGACGCATACCACTTCTACCTCTGCGGCTTTTACCAAAACGTCTCCTTCCTCTTTGCCGGAAGAATTTACTACCTTTCAAGCGCCTACCGCGCAAATTACTTTTTCTTCTAAAGGCGCGGGGATAAAAACATTTCTTTTTGATGATGTGTTGGGTGATTTGGACCTGACTCCTTACAAAGGGGAAGGGTATTTTGCCACGCTGCCGCAGCTGGACTTTGCTGAGAGCCAGCGCACGCAGGATTCCATTACTTTCAGCGCCGATTTGGCTGCCGGTGTGGAAGTGATAAAGACCTACCGTTTTAATGAAAACGGAATAAATAACCTCAACATTATTTTCAATAACAAGACTTCCTCCGACGTGGAGCTGCCGGCTTTTGCCTTTAATTTCGGCCCCGGTTTAGCCACCACCAAGAGCGAAATGTCTGACAATGAACGCGAATCCAAGGCCGTCTATTTAATGCAGGAAAGCGGAAAGAAAAACCCGACCCTGGTGAAATTTACCGATACGGAAGATTCCCCTGCTTCCGGCAAAGACTGGATTTGGGCCGGCGTGCAAAACCGCTATTTCTTAAGCATTCTGATTCCGCAGAATTGGACGGCGGGCACCTTAAAAACAGATAAACAAGACGTTACCACCCGCAAACGTATGTGGGGGTTGTTTGGTGAGGCGCAAGTAAGCGGCCCGCAGCTGCTGATTAACGTTCCCGCTAAAACGCTGGCTGCTAAATCTTCTTTGGAAATGAAATCCGATTTTTATTTCGGACCGAAAGATTACCAAGCGTTTGAAAAAATGCCGTACCACTTAAGCCGCAGTATTGAATTTGGCTTTTTTGGCGCGTTGGGCCGTTTGGCGCGCAATGTGCTGGAATTGTTCTACAGCTGGACGGGCAATTACGGTGTGGCTATTATTATGCTGACGGTGCTGTTGCAGTTGATACTGTTTAAGTTCACGCTGATGTCGCTTAAATCCAGCGCGCAGATGAAGAAAGTGCAGCCGGAAATGAAACGCCTGCAGGAGAAATATAAAGGCAATCCGGAAGCGCTCAACCGCGAAATGCTGGCTTTGTACCAAAAACATAAAATTAATCCGCTCTCGGGCTGTTTGCCTCTGCTGATACAGCTGCCTATTTTCCTGGCGCTGTTTAATGCATTGCGCACGTCTTGGTCTTTGCACGGGGCCGGATTTGTGTTGTGGATTACGGATCTTTCTTCTAAAGACCCGTATTATATCTTGCCCATTTTAATGGGTGCCGTGATGTTTTTCCAACAGCGGGCCACTATGCCCGCCGGTATGGACCCCACCCAAGCCGCGATGTTTAAATATATGCCGCTGATTTTTACGCTGCTGTTTATGAATTTCCCGTCCGGCTTGGTGCTTTACTGGCTGACCAACAGCCTCATTACCTTTGGGATTCAGACCATTGCCAACAAAAAAATTGCTAAAGAGAAATAGCAAGGAGTTTATTTTATGCCGCATAAAATTAAAGTAGAAGACAAAGAAGTTTCTTCAGCCATAGAAAAAGGACTAAAAAAATTGGGTTTGCGCCGCGACCAGGTGGAAGTAACCGTGCTGGAAAGCCCGCGCAAAGGCTTTTTGGGTATCGGTGCGCGCCCGGCTGTGGTGGAACTGCGCCAAAAACGTTGGGTGTCTGACAATTTAGACTCACAAATTTATATGGACGTGCCCAAAAAGAAGCGTTCTTCCGGCGGTCGGGGCCGCGGGGGCCGCTCCCGCTCCCACAAAGGGGAAGAGGGCGGCGTGCGCGAAATTAAACGCGGCGGCCGCCGTGCTTACGGCACGCGCCATAGCGCAGAGAAAGCGTCTAAAGTCAACGAGCCCCAGTTGCTGCCCAGCGAACAAATTCAGAATGCCGTTATCCCTGAATTTTTGAAAGCCCCGCTGCAGGAAGCTAAAGATTATTTGGCCAATGTGCTGGAGCATATGGGCGTTAAAGTAGAAAACCTGAACGCTTGGTGGGACGAAAAACAGAACCGCATTTTGCTGACGTTTGACTGCGATCACCCGGCTATTGTTATCGGCAAAGAAGGCAAAACGCTGGAATCCTTGCAATATTTGGCTACGCTGAGCCTCAGCCGCCATTTTGACAAGCCCATTTCCGTCATTGCCGATACGCAGAATTACTGGCGCAAAGCCGAAGATAAAATCAATTCGGATTTGGAATATGGTATTAACCAAATCAAAAACGGCTACAGCGTCTACCGCTTCCGCCCGATGAGCGCGCAGCTGCGCCGCTACATACACCGCGCGGCGGAAAACAATGAATTTGTTATTACCGTTTCCGAAGGGGAAGGCCAGTGGCGCAAAGTAACCCTGCGCCCGCGCCCGGCGGACCAGCCCGTGCAGAAAGCGCAGACGGAAGAAACTGCGCAAATTTCTGCCACCGCTGAGTCATCCGCTCCGCAAGCGGCTGAAATGCAAGAAATGCAGGCTGAAGCGGCCGCCCCGGCCCAAGAAACGGCTTCTGTGCAAACCCCCGCTGCAGAAGAAGCGCAAACCCCGCTCCAAACGGCGTGTGCTGACGTGGCTCCGCAAACAGACGCGGCTTTAAATGCCGCTCCAGCAACGCAAGAGGCCCAGCCTTTAACTGCTTCTGAACAGCCGGCCTCTGCTGCCCAAACGGTCCCGGTAGAACAAGCCCCGGGGTGCCCGGCGGAAGCGCCAGCTCAAGAAACGGCCCCTGCCGTACAAAATACGGTGGCTGAGGCGGCCCAAGCAGCTGCCCCCGCGCAGGAAGTAGCTCCTGCGGCGCAAAACCCCGCTGAAACGCTTTCTGCGGTCTGCCCTGCGCAAGAGCCTGCGGCAGAAAACCAAAGCGGCTGTGCGTGCGGCCCGTTGTTTGAACAGACTCAAAATACAGACGAGCCAAAACCGCAAGAAAAATAAGAGCAGTTTTCTTTTAAAATCCCCGTTTTAAGACGGGGATTTTTTATAAATAAATCCCGGGACGTAAGTCGTAAGAATTGGGCGCTCAGCCACACTCTGATAGAACGGGGTTTTTTAAGGAGTGCGGGGCAGACAAAAGAAGGAGAATCAAAGCTTTTGAAAAAAGAAACGCTATCTGTAAGATGCGGGGCGCTTGTGCAATTCAACTGAAGAAAGCGGCGTTGTTGCGCCGGGTTTGTGCTGGAGAAATACAAACAGGGCCAAACAGAAATTTTAAATTAAAACCCTTAAGGCGTCCGCTTGCGGGTGCAATACTCTTTGGGCTGAGGGCATAGGCCTTTTCCGGGGGTTTTAAGTGGGTTTTCGGGGGAAGGAGAATAGAGTAAGGCAGAAATTTCAAAATAACAAACTGGGGCTCAACGCGCAGAGTTTTATATTCCATTCATATTCCGACGATAGAAAAACATTTTCTCGTTTCGTTTCTAAAAATGCAAGATAATACGGTTTGCTGCGCCAGAAAGAGGAAGGATTTATGCTACAATACTTTTTAAAGAGGAAAAATATGCAAAAATTTATTCATTTTGTTCTGATTTTTTTGCTGTTGCCTTGTGCTGGTTTTGCCCAAAGCCGCACCGGGGAAATTTATACCGATAAATTGTGGATTCAATACGTCGGGCCAAATGCGCAAGAAGGATTTGCTTTCGGTTATTTCTTGGCGGTGCCGCGGGGGTTGGAGCGGGATAAGAAATATTTTCTGCTGGCAGAAGCAGACCCCGCTTTATTTAAACTCAGTGGCGGGCAGGCCGACCAAACGGCGGGCGCTTTGGGGTTTTTACAGGCGTATCCTCTTTTGGAAAGTTTGCAAACGCCTGTAATTATGCCCGTATTTACCCGGGTGTCTTCCGCCCCCGGTTTAAAGCCTGCCACACTGGACCGAGAAATTATGCAAGTGCGTGAGGGAATATTAAAACGCCCGGATTTACAGTTTTTGGCTATGCTCAAAGACGCGCGCAAACGCTTGAAAAAAGAGGGGATAAAAACCTATAAAAAAATTTGGTTAAACGGGTTTGGCCCTTCGGGGGATTTTTGCACGCGCTTTACTTTTCTGCACCCTAAAGCCGTGCAGGCCGCCGTTTGCGGCGGTACGGACGGCCTTGTGCCGCAGCCTTTGGACGAGTGGAACGGGCACCTGTTGCGCTATCCGTTGGGGACGGCGGAAATGAAAACTTGGAGCGGGGAAAAGTTTGACCTGAAAAACTGGAAAAAGACGCCGCAGTTTTATTATATGGGGGCGCGTGATAAAAATTTCCAACTGGCTACAGAGAGTTTTTTAGGCAAAGCAGATGCCGAAGAAGCCTTGGATATTTTTGGTCTTTCGTTCTCCCAGCGCTACAATAATATTGCCGCCTTGTTGCGCCAAAGCGGCGCGGCGGTGCAAACGCATTTATACTATGGCAAAGGGGCAGAGCCGGCCTGGGAGGACGCCGCGGCGTTCTTTAAGGCCAACAGCGGCAACACCTTTGCGCCCACGCTGCCTAAAGAACATTAATCTTACCCACTAAGATAATTTTAAAATCGTAAAAAAGCGCCTGGAAACAGGCGCTTTTTTAGGGAAGATTTATGGCATAAAAGATAAGTTTCGTAATTTTTGGCACGAGACGGAATCCGGATGCAAATGGCAGCCTGTTTTGAAAAAGAATCGCATCTCTTCGTATAATTTCTTCTTTTCTATTCCACTTATTTTCCCTTCCGGGTTTGGATCGCCAAAATATATCACGGTGTTTGCTCCCAACGTTTCAATAAAACGGGAGGGCACCTGGATAATTAAAGTTTTTCTTTCTTCGTTAAACTGGCAAAAAAACTGGTACCACGCAAAAATAGGTGCAGCTCCTGGCTCCTGTAAAGATTGGCAATTGATATGTTTTTCCAAAGTTGGATGGGGCCCCACCTCAAACAAAACGACGTGGGTTTTTATGCCGCTTTGCTTAAGCAAAGTGCTTAAAGAATTGGCAATATATTGGCTGTGCAAAGAACCGCAATGCACCACAATGCGTGCCTGCGGGTTTTGTGCAAGAATTTCCTGTATCTTTTTAAACCAAGCTTGATTGCGTGTTTTTAACCCTTCTTCCGTCTTAGCCCAATCAATTCCGCCCCGGTCTAAAATTTTATCTATCTCTAACCCTACAACTTTGAGCTTTAAATCATCTGCTATCTTTAAGGTCAGTATCGTGGTAAAATCAGGCTCAAATCTGGGATCTGTTTTCTTGGAAAGTTCCACTAAATCTATGTTTTTGTTTTCAATTTTGTCAAAATTCTGCTGGGCGGTTTGTAATAAAAATTCAGTTGCCAGATAGGAAAATCCATTCGCAGCCAGTTGTTTTAAAATAACGTTGATTTCCCTGCTAATAACATCTTGATTATGAATTTCTCCCAATAACACCACTTGGGCATTGCCAAACAGAGAGGCGTAATCAAAATCTTCCGTCAGAAGATGACTGTTAGTAAGCAAAGAGAAAGCCGCTTCTGGGTTCTTATCTAATAAGCGGTCCAGGGGTTTAAAGAAATATTTATATTCTAGGGTTTTGTTCCAAGGCAATTCGGCCGCTTGCAGTATGCAAGCGGCAAAAAGACAAAGAATGATAAGTAGTTTCTTCATCATATTATAGTTTAAACGATATAGAGCCTGCTGTCAATGACATCTTTCGCGCGCGTACGGAAAATTGCTCCCCAAAAAACCTTTAAAAATTATAAAATGTAACTATGCAAACTACTATTTGTGCTCCGGCTACCGCACCGGGGCAAAGTGCAGTATCTCTTGTCCGCCTAAGTGGGCCGGACAGCTTGGCTGTATTGCGTAAAATTGTCAGTACAGATAAAACTTTCCCGCCGCGCGAGCAGGTGTTCTGCCGTCTATACGACGGTAAAAAGGTGCTAGACGAGGCCTTGGTCACGTATTTCCCGGCCCCGCGCAGTTTTACCGGGGAAGACGTGGTAGAATTTGCGGTGCACGGCTCGCCTTACATCCGCGGGCGGCTGCTGGAGCTTTTGTGCGCTGCCGGGGCGGAGCCTGCCAAACGGGGGGAATTTTCCTACCGGGCTTTTTTAAACGGCAAAATGGACCTGCTGGAAGCGCAGGGTTTGTGTGATTTAATTTCCGCCGGCAATAAAGCCGCGCACGACTTGGCCCTGTCCTCTTTAGACGGCCGCTTGAGCGAAAAATTAAACGGCGTGAAAGACACCTTGGCCGAAACCTTGGCCCAGCTGGAAGCGCGCCTAGATGATGTAGATGAAGAAATGCCCCCGCTGGATGCGGAAAAAACAGAAAAAGATTTGCTGGAACAAGCCGGGGTGCTGGCGCGGCTGGCGGATACGTTTTCCGTCGGACGTTTAATAAAAGAAGGCCTCAAAGCCGCCATTGTGGGCGCGCCCAACTGCGGCAAATCCAGCCTGCTTAATGCGCTGGTAGGTTTTGACCGGGCCATTGTGTCTGCCCAAAGCGGCACCACGCGTGACACGGTGGAAGAAACGCTGGATTTAGAGGGCCAAAAAATCATTTTAACCGATACCGCCGGCATACGCGAGCACGCCCTGGACCCTGCCGAACAGGAAGGTATGAAGCGCAGCCTGCGCGCCATAGAAAAAGCAGACGCCGTACTTTTTGTGGCGGATTTAACACGGGAGCTTACCCCGCAGGAAGAAGCCTTGTGGGACGACGTGCAAAAAGCCAACAAACCGGTGGTGCTGGTGCTCAACAAAACCGACCAAGCGCCGCAGGGCCGTTGTGAACTGGAAGGAAAAGCCCAATATACGGTGTATGTTTCCTGCAAAAGCGGGGAAGGGCTGGAAGCGTTAAAGAAGCAAATTTTGGCTTTTGTTTCCGCGCCGCAGGCGCAGGGGCAGGACGGCGTAATGATTTCCAATCTGCGCCAATACCAGGCGGTGCTGGACGCGCAGACCGAAGTGGAGTCCGCCTGCGTACGTTTGAAAAACGGCGCGGGGCTGGAGCTGTGCGCAGAGCATATACGCGGCGCGCTCAAAGCGCTTAAAGAGCTGGCCGGGGAAGTAACGCCAGACGATGTGCTAGGCATTATCTTTTCTAAATTTTGTATGGGGAAGTAGAAGCAAATGTATCAGTATCCATATGAGTATGATGTGATTGTAATAGGCGGCGGGCACGCCGGCTGTGAGGCGGCCTTGGCGGCGGCAAAAACCGGCGCTAAGACGCTTCTTATCAGCCAAAGCCTAGACACCATAGCCCAGATGTCCTGTAATCCTTCCATTGGCGGTATAGCCAAAGGGCAAATCGTGCGGGAAATAGACGCCCTGGGCGGGGCTATGGGCTTAGTGACAGACAGCGCCGCCGTGCATTACCATATGCTCAACACCGGCAAAGGCCCTGCTGTGCATTCCCCGCGCGTGCAGTGCGATAAAAAAGCCTATCAATTTAACTTTAAACATACTCTGGAGCGCCAGCCCAACCTGGATATTATGCAGGACGAAGCGGCCCAAATTACCACTTCAGACGGGGCGGTATCCGGCGTGATGACCCTGCGCCATACGTTTTACCGCGCCAAAACCGTGGTGTTGACCACAGGCACTTTTTTAGGCGGCACCATTCATATAGGCGAAGAAGTGTTCCCCGGCGGGCGTTATAACGATATGCCCAGCAACGAGCTTTCTAAATCTTTAAAATCCCTGGGCTTGCATATTATTCGCTTTAAAACGGGCACGCCTATGCGCGTCAATGCGCGCGGAATTGATTTTTCCAAATTCCGCCTGCAGCCTTCAGACGACCCCTTGCAGCCCATTTCGCACTTTACAGACGCAAAAGAGCAGTCTAAGCGCCATTTTTTAAGTTGTTATATTACCCGCACGACGGAAGAAACCGATAAAATTTTGCGCGAAAATTTAAACCGCTCCGCTATGTACAGCGGCAAAATACACGCCTTGGGGCCGCGCTATTGCCCGTCGGTGGAAGATAAAACGAAAAAATTCCCGGATATGAAAACCCACCCGCTTTTCTTGGAGCCGGAGGGCAGCAATACCGAAGAATTTTATATACAGGGTTTCTCTACCAGTATGCCCGAAGAAGTGCAGCGGGCGTTGTTAAAATCGGTGCCGGGGCTGGAAAACGCTTCCATTACCCGCCCGGGTTATGCCATAGAGTATGACTTTTCCAACCCGATGGATTTGTTCTCTTCATTAGAAAGCAAAATTGTGCCGGGGCTTTTCTGCGCCGGGCAAATCAACGGCACCACCGGCTATGAAGAGGCCGGGGGGCAGGGCTTTGTTGCCGGCGTCAACGCCGCGCGCAAGACCCGCGCCCAAGAGCCTTTTGTGCTGCGCCGCGACGAGGCCTATATCGGCGTGCTAATAGACGACCTGGTAACCAAAGGCGTCAATGAGCCCTACCGTATGTTCACTTCCCGCGCCGAATACCGCATTTTGCTGCGCAACGATAATGCCGACCTGCGCCTGTGCCCCTACGGTTTTAAGCTGGGCACGCTGGACGCAAAATATAAAAAAGCGTTTGAAAATTACCAAAAACAGGTGGAGCTGCTTAAAGCCAACCCGGCCCACACCATTGACGAAACGGATTTGTATCCGTGGACGGCAGAAAAAGTGCGCTTTCACGTTGACGTGTTTCAAAAGTACGCCGGTTATTACGAGCGCAACCGCAAAGACGCAGAAAAACTGGCCCAGGCGGAAAACATTGTCATTCCGGAAGGGTTTGACCCGTCCGCCGTCAAAGGCATTTTGATAGAAAGCAGCCAAAAACTTAAAACCGTCCGCCCGCGCACATTGGGCCAGGCGGCGCGTATCCCCGGCGTAACGCCGGCGGATATACAGCTGCTGGCTATTCACATAGAACGCTACCGGAGGCTGAACCGTGCAAAACAAAATGCGTGAGTTTGCCGCTTCTTTGGGATTGGAGTTAAAAGAGCAGCAACTGCAGCTTCTGGCGGCGTATGCGGAGCTGGTGTGGGAGAAGAAAAATTTTTTAAATTTGACCAGCGTAGCCGATAAAGAGGAAATTTTTACCCGCCATATTTGTGACGGCCTGGCCGCGGCGGCTTTTTTTAAGCGGGCGGCGGGGGAAAAAGAAGCGTTTTCCCTAGCGGATATGGGCTCCGGGGCGGGCTACATTGGCCTGGCCTGTGCGGTGGCTTTGCCGCAGGCACAGGTGAGCCTGGTGGAGAGCCTGGAGAAGAGATGTTCTTTTTTAAATTGGGCCGTATTAAAATTAGGCTTAAAAAATGTTAGTGTAGTACGTATGCGTTTGGGCCAAAAACAAACAGGCCCGTTTGATTTTGTTACAGAGCGCGCTATGGGGCAGATTAACGATATTTTGCCCTGCGTGGCGTGTGCTGTAAAAGAAGGCGGCCTGTTTGCCGCCTACCAAAGCCAGCCCGCCCAGGCGGACGGGGCATTGGCGGAGCACTTAGGTTTAGTGGAAAAAGAGCCGGTGTTTTATACCCTGCCGGGGGAAGAAAAAATGCGTTATTTGGCGGTGTTTGCCAAACAAGCGCAGGGGAAAGCGGGATAGGAAACGATGGATGTAGTCAAACAAATAACCATATTGTTGTGGGTGCTGGGCGCTATTTTAATCGCCCCGCCTGTGCTGCGTTATTTTGATATTGACGTTAAAGAAGCTTATAAAAAAGTGCTAATGGTGGGAACCCCCGCGGAAAAAAAGCCAGAAGAGCCCGCTAAAAAGCAAAAAATAGACCCTAAAATTTTTGATGAACTTTTTGAAGAACACCAGCCCGAAACGCCCCAACAGCGTGCGGCGGTGGAACAAGAGTTTAAAGAATTGATTTCCGGTCTGGAGCAAGTAGGCTCCGTGGCGGTGCCGGAAGAAAAACACCATATCGTAGGTGTGCCGGCCCAGGTGCGCACAGCCCCCAATCCGCAGCAAAAGGTGCGCTGGCTGCCGCCCCCGCCGGGATTTTTGACCGGGGAAACCTTCAACTATTTGATTTACCGGGAAAAAGAAGCCGTGGGGGAAAAACTTAAAAAAGTGCTGGATACCATTCACGGCAACCTGATGCTGGATTTGACGCCGTTCACGCTGGTGTCCAAACCCAATAAAATTTTGGTAATGCTTTTTGCCCAGCGCGACAGTTATATGAATTTTACCAAACGTCCGCCGTGGTCCGGCGCCGCTTCAGACTTAAAGGCCGATACGATGTATGTGCTGGAAGGAAAAAGCTTTTACCCGCTTTCCGTGCACGAGCTGACGCATTTGTATTTTGACGGTTATTTCCTGCCTACCATCTCTCCGCTGTGGCTCTCGGAAGGTATGGCGGTGTATATGCAAATTTACGCTACCCGCCAAAAGCCCAGCTGGGTGGATAAGAGCTTAAATAATGTCTTGCAGGGGCGCTATATTCCGCTGGAAACATTAGTGGAAATGGAAGATTTGTCCTCTTTAACCACAGAGCAAGCCGAAATGTGGTACAGCCAAGCCTACAGCGTGGTGGATTACCTGCTTAATGAACGCAGCCGCGACGAATTTTACCGCTTTTGTAATGAACTGAAATCCGGCGCGCCTTTGCACCAGGCGCTTTACCGCGCTTATGGTATGCCTTTTACCAAGGTGTCTGTATTGCAAAACGTATGGCTGCACGATTTGGCTAAACACCCGCAGGGCCATTTGTTCTTAAATAAAACACCCAAAGCTCCGGTGCCGGCGGAAGTGATTTCCTCTACGCAGACGATTTCCGTGCCGGCGGCCCAGCCAAAACAGCAGCCTGCTGCCCAAGCCAAAACCCCGCAGAAAACGGTTATCCCCAAACTAAAAATGGTGGAAACAAATGGCTATAAGGGGGGATTTTAATGAGCCAACAGTGGACGCATATCCCCGTTTTGGCAGAGCAGGCGGCCCAGCTTCTTTTGACCCGTTTGGACGGGGTGTATGTGGACGGCACGTTGGGGCTGGGGGGGCACACAGCGTATTTCTTGGCGCGTTTGGGGCCGCAGGCGCGTATCTTTGGGTTTGACAAAGACCAAGAAGCTCTGGCTATGGCCCGCGCGCGCGTAAATGACCCGCGTTTGACGGCGGTACACGCTTCATACACCCAGGCGGCGCACGTGCTGCAAGCGGCCGGCATAGACGGAGCGGACGGGGCCTTATTTGATTTGGGGCTAAGTTCGTACCAGCTAGACAATCCGGCCCGCGGCTTTAGCCTGCTGCGAAACGGACCGCTGGATATGCGTTTTGATTTGTCCTCCCCGCTGACGGCGGCGCAGATAGTCAATGAATGGGGACTAACGGATTTAGAGCGTATTTTGACCGATTTTGGCGAAGAGAGAAACGCCCACGCTATTGCGATGGCCATTATGGCAGCGCGGCGGCAGGGGCGCATAGAAACGACTTTTGATTTGAAAAAAATAGTGGAAAGCGTAGTGCGCGGGCGCGGCAAAATACACCCGGCTACGCAAACTTTTCAAGCCTTGCGTATTGCGGTAAATGACGAGCTGGGCTGCGTGCGCACCGTGCTGGAAGTGCTGCAAAAGGTTATTAAACCGGGCGGACGGGCCGGGATTATTACCTTTCATTCTTTGGAAGACCGGTTAGTTAAAAACCGTTTTAAAGAACTTGCTGCCGGCGGCGGTTGGCGGCTGGTTACGAAACACGTAGTGGCGCCCACATACGAAGAGGTGCGTCAAAACCCGAGGGCCCGCAGCGCCAAACTGCGGGTGATAGAGCGCTTATGAAATTGTTTGGAATCGTGTTTGCCATTAGTGTTTTTGCGTTTGGGGTGGTAATGATGCGTATTGAAATTAACCGCTCCGGGCGCAGTATTGGAAAATTGCAAAACGAAGTGGAAATCAAGCGGGCGCGCAATCAGTATTTGGAGCTGGAAGTAATCCGCCTGCAAAGCCCGCAGACGGTGCAGCAAATGGCGCAGGAAAAACTGCATTTGCGTCCTACGCCTCCGCAGAATGTGATGGTGCTGGAAGATTAAATGTTTAAACAAAACAATCCTTTTGCTTATAACGCCAAAACCCGTATGAAAATTTGCGGGCTGTTGTGTCTGCTGGCGCCAGTCTGTATTGGGGCGCAGCTGTTTTATATGCAAACTTTCCGACACGATGAATTGGTTTCTAAGGCGGAGCGGGCTATTTATAACTTTTTGGATGAAGACCGTTGGCGCGGAAAAATTTACGATACAAACGGTAAATTTTTGGCCGAATCGGTGCGTACCCATTCTTGCGGTATCAGCAAACGCTATGTAAAAGACAAGAAAAAAACATTGGATTTTTTGGCTGAAACGCTGGGTCTTTCCCGCCGGAATATAGAGCGTAAATGGAACCGCAACCGCAATTTCTTTTTCGTGGCAAAAAAAATTAAGCCGGACGTGTATATGGAGATACAGCCCATTTTGCGCACCTCGCTGGGGCAGGGGCTGGATTTAACCCCGGAATATGAACGCGTGCACCCCTACGGAAACAGCGCCATAGACATTTTAGGGGCGGCTAATTCTAAAAATTTGGGGCTTTCGGGTATAGAGCTGATGTTTAACAGCGAGCTTAGCCAAGAAATCAGCCGCCGCCGCGCCAAACGCGCCCGCCGCGGGGAATTGATTTACGACCGCAGTTTAAAAGAAGAACGCTCCGTAGGCAGCGTCTATTTGACGATTGATATTTTGGCGCAGTATTACGCAGAGCAAGCCTTGGCTAAAGCGGTCAAAGATTATGAGCCGGAACGCGGAATTATCTTAGTGCAGCAGCCGCAAACGGGGCGTATTTTGGCGGCGGCTTCCTATCCGCGTAAAGACGGGCAGTCGCTGGCGTTTCAATTTACTTATGAGCCGGGCTCCACCTTTAAAACCATTGCCATAGCCTCTGCCTTGGACGCGGGAGTGGTGTCTATCAATGACCCTATAGATATGAGCGGGCGCAAGTGGGAAATTGCCCGCGGGGTGGTGGTGCGCGACAATCAGCACGACAAAGATGAGCTGACCATTCCGGAGATTATGGCGGTGTCTTCTAATATCGGCGCCGGTAAAATTGCGCTGGAATTAGGGGCTAAAAACCTGTTCTATTACATCACGGCTTTTGGCTTTGGCACCAAGACGGATATTAATTTTAATGGCGAGTCTAAAGGGTCTGTGCCGTCTTACACTCGCTGGACGGTGGTGGATACCGCCACCAAAGGCTATGGGTATGGTATTGCATTAACGCCTATCCAGTTAATCGGGGCTTATTCAGCCATTGCCAACGGCGGCTATCTGATGCAGCCGCATTTGGTGGACCGTATTGAATATGCTGACGGACGCGTGCAGAAAAAAGCCGAAGTGCAGCGCATTCGCCGCGTGATTAAGCCGGAAACGGCACAAACAATGAAAAAGGTGTTAGAGCACGTGGTGAAAGAAGGCTCCGGCAAGAAAGCCCAAATTAAGGGTTACAGCGTGGCAGGAAAAACCGGCACGGCGGAAAAAGTAAGTAAAGAGGGCGGCTATGCCAAACGCCACCACGTAGTGTCTTTTTGTGGATTTACGCCCATAGAGGACCCGCGCTTTACTATTTTAGTTATCTTGGATAATCCGGCTAAATATACTTTTGGCGGTACGGCGGCGGCCCCGGTGTTTAAAGAAGTGGCGGAGGGGCTGCTGGCTATGGAGGCGGTGGCGCCGGACCGGCCGGAAGAATTGCAGCCGGATACAAAAAAGAAAAAGATTTCACAGTAATTTTTAAGGAGAACGTATGAAATTAAACTTGACCTTATCTAAACTGGCTTCTATTACGGGAGGGGTTTTGCACGCCAAAGACCCGCAAACTAAAATTCAATCTTTTGTTACCGACAGCCGGGTGCTTTCTGCTGGGGATGCTTTTTGGGCGCTTAAAGGTCGCCAGCACGACGCACACAGCTTTCTGGATCAAGTAGTACAAAAAGGAGCCTCTTTAGTTATTGGGGAAAAGGGCCGCCTGGCGGCGGCTGCCGCCGCCGGGGTGGATACATTGGAAGTAGAACACTCTTTGCAAGCGTTGCAGGCATTGGCTAAATATCACCGTTTAAACAGCACGCTTAAAATAGCCGCCATTACCGGATCTAACGGCAAAAGCACCACCAAACAAATGCTTAAATCCATCTGCCAGCAAGCGGGGGAAACGGTGGCCAATATGGGCAATTTTAATAATCAGTTTGGGGTTCCGTTCTCTTTGTTGGAGATACAGCCCAAACATAAATTTGGTGTTTTTGAACTGGGCGCCTCTCACCCGGGCGACATTGCCGAAACGGCTTGCCTGACCGTGCCGGATGTGGCGGTAATTACCAATGTGTCTGCCGCGCATTTGGAGTTTTTTAAAGATTTGGAAACGGTATATAAAACCAAAACAGAAATCGTGCCCTGTATTGCCGCAGGCGGCACATTAGTTTATAATGCAGATGATGAAATGCTGCGCCGCTTGGGCGCCTATAAAGGAAAAGCGATTAGTTTTGGCTTTTCGCCCAATGCGGATTTGCGTGTTTTGGAAACGGAAAATTTCTCTTTTACTTATAAAAATGAAGCGTATGTAATAGACGTGCATTTGTTGCGCCACGACAAACTAAACGCCGCCGCCGCCTGTGCAGCAGCCATTGCGTTGGGGTTGTTTATGGATGATATCAAGAAAGGGCTTCTTTCCTATACTCCTATGCCTATGCGTATGGAGCGTATGCAGCGGGGGGAAACGGAATTTATTTTGGATTGCTACAACGCCAACCCCGCCAGTATGCAAAACGCCCTGGAGATTTTGGGGCGGGAAGCCGGCTCCCCGCGTATTGCCGTGTTGGGCGATATGAAAGAGCTGGGCGAAACTTCCAAAAATTACCACCGCCTGGTGGCGCGCTGGCTGCTGGACAATAAAGTGGATTATGCTTTCTTAGCCGGGGCGGAAATGAAATACGCCGCAGACGCACTTAAAGAAGACGCTTCTGTTACCGTTGTGTATGGATTGAGCCCAGCCAACTGGGTGGGAGAGTTAAAAACCCTCTTGGCTAAGCGCGGCGGGGTTTGCTTGTTGAAAGCTTCCCGCGGTATGCAGTTTGAAAATCTGCTCAAGGAGATATAAGATGCTTTATTACCTCTCTCTGTTTAAAGACGATTTAAGTTTTTTGAATATCTTTAATTACATTACTTTCCGCACCGGCGGCGCGATTGTAACGGCGTTTTTATTGTCCCTTTTGCTGGGCCCGGCTTTGGTGCGCAAGCTGCGCTCTTTTAAAATCCAGCAAATAGAGCGCGAATATGGCCCGGCGTCCCATTTATCTAAAAGCGGCACGCCTACTATGGGGGGGCTGCTGATTTTGGTAACGCTTCTGTTGAGCGTATTGCTTTGGGCGCGTCTGGACAGCGCTTATATTGGGCTGATGCTTTTTACTACGGTGTGTTTGGCTTTTGCAGGGATTATGGACGATTATACCAAGCTGGTCAAACATAACCCCGAAGGGATGCCTTCTTCTTTAAAGTTGGCTATCCAAATTTTTACCGCCGTGGTGGTGGTGGGGTATTTGGCCTTAAACCCGCCCAACGGACAATATGCCACGTCGCTCATTATTCCGTATGTAAGCAAAACGTTTGTGGATTTGTCTGTGTTTTACTTTGCTTTTTCTATGTTGGTTATTGTGGGTGCGTCTAATGCCACCAATTTGACTGACGGCTTGGATGGATTAGCCAGCGGATGTATGGTCTTTGCCGCTATTACCTATGCGGTTTTTGCCTATTTGGCAGGCAATATTAATTTTGCCGATTACCTCAAAATTATTTATGTGCCTGGCGCTGGGGAAGTTTCTGTGTTTTTAGGGGCGCTGGTGGGGGCGTGCTTGGGTTTCTTGTGGTTTAATTCCTATCCCGCCAGTGTATTTATGGGGGATACCAGCTCTTTGTTTTTGGGCGGAGTATTGGGCACGGCGGCTCTCATTGTAAAACAGGAATTGCTTCTGCCTATTGCCGGCGGTATTTTTGTGCTGGAAACGGTTTCTGTAATGCTGCAAATGGGATATTTTAAGTTGACCCACGGCAAACGCCTCTTTAAAATGGCGCCTATTCACCACCATTTTGAACTGTGCGGGGTGCCGGAACCCAAGGTGATTGTGCGTTTTTGGATTATGGGGGCAATGCTGATGTTATTGGCGTTGGCTTCTTTAAAAATTCGTTAAAAGAACTAGCAAAAATACGCAAACATATTATGATTAGATTGTTCTCCAAAAGCAGAAATAAAAATACCTTTGCCAGGCGTAAGCCGGTTTTGTTTAAAGAGCCGGCGCGCCGCGGTTTGCCTGGTAAAGAAAAAGAATGGCAGCCGCTTAAAATTGACCGGCGGCTGGCATTTGTTGTGTTTGCTTTTATTTGTTTTGGCTTAATATTCACCTATTCTTCTTCGGCGTTTGATTCTACGGCCTATTTTAAACGCCAACTGATTTTTGATTTCTTAGGTGTTTTGGCGGCACTGTTCCTTTCGCAGTTTTATTTGCCGTTGCAGCGTCTGTTTAAACCGATGTGGCTGATGTATGGCACGTGGGCGTTGCTGCTGATTGTGCTTTTTACAGAACCCATAGCCAATGTGCACCGCTGGATAAACTTGGGCTTTTTTAATTTGCAGCCCTCAGAAGTGGCTAAAGTGACTTTGGTGATTTATGTGGCCGATTATTTAAGTAATGTACAGGGAAAATTGGCCAAAAACTGGAAGCTGCTCATTAAACCTTTGCTGGTCAGCGGGGTTACTTTTGCTCTGATGATGAAAGCGCCGGATTTGGGTACGCCAATGTTGATGGGGGCGGTGGTGGTGCTGATGCTTTATGTAGCCGGTGCCAGCCTAAAGCATTTGGCGGTTTTGTTTGCCTTGTCTATTCCTGTCATTTTGTATCAGCTGATTTTTTATACGTACCGCTTGGAGCGTTTGCTTTCTTTCTTAAACCCCGAAGCACAGGCCGGGGGGGCCGGCTATCAGCTGACGCAATCTTTTTTGGCGGTAGGTTCCGGCGGCTGGTTTGGCAAAGGGTTGGGAAACAGTGAACTAAAATTGGAATATCTGCCAGCGGCCCATACAGACTTCATTTTTTCTATAATGTGTGAAGAAGTGGGGTTGGTAGGGGTGCTTATTGTTATTTTCTTTTTCTGTTGGCTGTTGGTGCGCGGAATCAGTTTAGCGCGGGTGGCCAAAAACAGTTTTAATAGTTTGGTCATTTTTGGCCTGACGATGACTATATCTATTCAAGCTTTTTTTAATATGGCTATGGCTATCGGCCTGCTGCCTACCAAAGGCATTCCGCTTCCGTTTTTCTCTTATGGTGGGTCTTCGGTTATTATGACGTTGGTAATGGTGGGGATTATTTTAAATTTAGCCGCTAGCGAAGCGGCCCCCAAAGCCCGCCGACAGGATGATTTTACCGATTATAAGAACAGGAATAGGTAAATATGAACAAACGCTTTCTGATAGCCGCCGGCGGAACGGGCGGGCATTTTTATCCTGGTTTTTCTTTAGGGCGTCTGCTTAATAAGCAGGGGTGCAGCGTACTTTTTATCGTACGGCAGGGGGACCCTTCTTGCTCTTTGTTAGAAGAAAGCAAACTAAAATACCGGGAAATTGATTTCTGTTCGCTGCCTCGGTCTTTTAATCCGCTGCGTTATATAGTGTTTGGCTGGAAGTTTATCAAAGCTTTAGGTCAAACGCGCCGCATACTGGCGGAGTTTAAACCGGATGTGGCTGTGGGAACGGGGGGATATATTTCCTTTCCGCTGGTTTTTATGGCCCACCTGCAAGGGGTTAAGACGGCGGTGCACGATTCTAACACCAAAGTAGGGTTGGCTAATAAAATTTGTTCGCGCTGGACGCAGCTTTTTTTGCTGGGGTTGCCGGTAAATGAGCCAATCAAAAACGCTGTACTGGTGGGCACCCCGATCCGCCGGGAATTTGCAGAGCCGGTCCACCGTGCCGAAACGCTGAGAGGGTTGGGGCTGAACCCAACTTATCAAACGGTCCTTCTCTTTGGCGGCAGCCAAGGGGCCAAGGCGCTAAACCAGGCGCTGATAGAAGCCGTCAAACGGCTGGTGTCGGAAAACGAAGAATGGCAGTTTATTCATATCAGCGGGGAACGTTGGTACCAAAGTATTTGTGACCGTTATGGTAAAACCCTGCGCGTGAAAGTATTGCCTTATTCCAATGAAATTTATGATTTAATCCATACGGCAGATCTGGTAGTCTGCCGCAGCGGGGCTGGCACGATAGCAGAGCTGGTCTATTGCAAAAAGCCGGCAGTATTAGTTCCGCTTCCTACGGCGGCGGCCAATCACCAGTATTACAATGCCAAAGTGCTGCAAAGCGTGGGTTGTGCGGCTTTGGTGCAGCAGGGGCCTAATTTGCAAACGGAGCTTTATACGTTGATGGACCGTATTTTTAATGCGGCCAACAACTCTGTCTTGCAGATGATGCACGAAAATTATGCCAAGCTGGGCCTGCCAGACCCTATAACGGCTACAGAAAATATAGCCAAATTGCTTAAAAATCTCTAATATAGCTGCCATTTAAAAATATCTAATACCTCTATCGTCTTTTGGCCCCGGTTTTGTGCCGGGGTTTTTTATTCAGTAGAGTAGAGCTGCGACAAAGTGGCTTCTTGCGTGGTTGGGTGTGGGATTGATTGGCGCAAGGAGCGTTTTTCTTTAGGTTTAAATAACTTCTTTCATTTGGCAAAACTTCCTTGACAAAAAAGGGCGGAATCTATATAATATATATGAACACTTGTTCATATATTAAACTTAAGTGGTTTAAATTTGATTTGCTGTTTGCTGTTTAATACTTTACAACCTCAGAAGAAAAAGAGGAACTTATGAAAAAAGAACTTTCACCGTCTTTTCTGCATTTAACCGCCGCTCAAGCGCGCACATTAGCCAAAAATATGCCGCCGGAAGAAGTGCTTTATGAATTGGCCGATTTATACAAAATGTTTGCCGATTCCACGCGCGTGCGCATTTTGTCTGCGTTGCAGGCGCAGGAGCTGTGCGTGCTGGACTTGGCGGCTTTGCTGGGGGTCAGCCAGTCGGCGTTGTCGCACCAGCTGCGCATTTTAAAACAAGCCAAGCTGGTCAAAAGCCAGCGGGAAGGAAAAATTATTTTTTATTCTTTGGCAGACAGCCACGTAGAATCTATCTTTAAGCAAGGCTTAGACCATGTGCGGGAATAAACACATATGAAAAGGCAATTAATACAAATTTTACTGGGGGGAATGCTTTTTGCAGCGGCGCTTGTAGTGCCGGCGGCAGGGCTGAAGCTGGGGTTGTTTGTGCTGGCGTATCTAGTCTGCGGGGGGGACGTATTATACCGCTCTGTGCGCAATGTGGCGCGCGGGGAGTGGCTGGATGAAAACTTCCTAATGTCTTTAGCCACGCTGGGGGCTTTTGCCATTAGGGAATATCCGGAAGCGGTGGCGGTAATGCTTTTTTACCAAACGGGGGAATTTTTCTTGCATTGGGCGGTGCACCGCAGCCGGCGCAGTGTACGCTCTTTAATGGAGCTGCAACCCCATACCGTTTGGATCAAACAAGGGGATAAATGGGCCGAAGTAAAACCGCAAAGCGTGCAAAAAGGCGATGTTTTTTGGGTCAAACCCGGCGAGCGGGTGCCGATAGACGGCGTAGTGCGCAAAGGCCGCAGCTTAATAGACGCTTCTGCGCTGACGGGGGAGTCTTTGCCTTACAGCGCCTCGGCCGGGCAGGAGCTGCTGGCCGGCGTGATTGCGCTGGACGGAGAGCTGGAATTGCAGGCCCTGCGCCCCTATGCCAGCTCCGCCATTGCCAAAATTTTGGAGTTGGTGGAAAACGCTTCGGCCAAAAAAACGCCCACCGAGCGTTTTATTACCCGTTTTGCCCGCTACTACACCCCGGCGGTGGTGGCGGCTGCGCTGCTTACGGCTTTTGTGCCGCCTTTGCTCTTGCCGGACGCTTCGCTGAAAGTGTGGCTGTACCGGGCGCTGATTTTTCTGGTAATTTCTTGCCCGTGTGCGCTGGTGCTTTCGGTGCCGCTGGGGTTCTTTGGCGGCATTGGGGCGGCTGCGCGGCGCGGTATTTTGATTAAAGGAAGCGGCAGTTTGGAAGGGTTAGCCAAAGGAAGTATCATTGTGTTTGACAAAACCGGCACGCTGACCCGCGGGCAGTTTGAAGTAAGCGGCGTTTATCCGGCGGGCGGATTTTCCAAAGAGCAACTGCTGGAGCTGGCCGCTTATGCAGAAAGCGCTTCCACCCACCCGCTGGCGCAAGCCATAGTCAAAGCCTATGGTCAAGAGATAGACCGCACCCGCCTGGCGGATATGCGCGAAAAAGCGGGCCTGGGCGTATTTGCCCGTGTGGACGGGCGGGAAGTGTTTGCCGGCAAAAAAAGCGGTTTGGGGGCTGTTTCTGATGAGCAAACACCGCAGCTTGAGCAGACAACTGTCTTTGTAGCGGTAGATGGTGTGTATGCGGGGGCTTTAGCCTTGGCAGACGCTGTAAAGCCGGACGCCGCCCAAGCGGTGGCGGCGCTTAAAAAGCTGGGCTTTGCCCAAAGTATTATGCTGACCGGGGACCGCCCGCAACCGGCCCACTTGGCGGCCCGCCAATGCGGAGTAGATAAAGTGTACGCTTCTTTGCTTCCGGCAGATAAAGTCGGCGCAGTAGAGCAGCTGCTCAAAGAAAAGAAACCGGGCACTACTTTGCTTTTCGCCGGGGACGGCATTAACGACGCCCCGGTGCTGGCGCGGGCAGATGTGGGGATAGCGATGGGCGCGCTGGGCTCAGACGCCGCCATAGAAGCCGCCGACGTGGTGCTGACCGACGACAAACTCTCCAAAATCCCCCAAGCGGTGGCCTTAAGCCGCTTTACGGTGCAAATTGTAAAGCAGAATATTTGGTTTTCTCTGTTGGTAAAAGCCGCCGTTATGGGGCTGGGCATACTGGGGCTGGCTAATTTGTGGGAAGCGGTATTTGCCGATGTGGGGGTGGCGGTGCTGGCGGTGCTTAATTCCTTGCGCCCGCTGGCGTGCAAAAAATAAAATAGCCGCCGCTTTGGCCTCTGGCGGAAAAGAAAGATATGCATAAAATCCCCGGGTGTTTTTCCGGGGATTTTCTAAACCCGCCTGCAATAAGCCACCTGCGGCGCAAGGCGGCTTTGAGTTTTCCTTTCTCTTCTTTCTATACAAGCTGTCCATAAACCGCTTTTGTATAATTTATATATGTGCAGTTATAAAATGGTATTTTCCGATTTGGACGGCACTCTTTTAAATTCCGCCCACCACGTGCCCGCCGCCACCGCGCAATATCTGCGCGTACTTTCAGCCCCCGGGGTGCCGTTTGTAATTGTTACGGCGCGTATGCCGCAGGCGGCTTATCCGTTGCAAGAGGAAATAGGCATATCTTCTCCTATCATTTGCTATGGCGGCGCTCTGACGCTGGACGCCCGACATCAGATTTTACGCAGTGTAACGCTTTCTGCAACAGATACCGCCCGTGTGATGGTATGGGTACAAAAGAAATGGCCCGACGTTTCCTGCTCACTCTATGCCCAAAACACTTGGTATGCGCCGCAGGATAAGCTGGTGGAAGAAGAGAGCCGTATTACCGGGGTCACGGCGCAGCCGCTTGTTTGCAATCAAAAAGTGCGGGCTCATAAAGTATTTTTAATGGTGAGAGAGAGTGAGCGCTGCCCGCAAATGTTGGAGCAACTAAAACAGGCTTTTTCCGCGTTGTGTGTATCTTATTCCGGCTTTGGACATATAGAAATAACCGCTCCCGGCGCTTGCAAAGCACAGGCTTTGCAAGATTTGTGCCAACAGCTGCATATACCCGTGAGCCAATCTGTTGCGTTTGGGGATAGTTTAAATGACGCAGATATGCTGCGTGCCGCCGGGCTGGGGGTGGCGGTGGCAAATGCAGCGGCGCAAGTGCGGGCTGCCGCGGATAGAATTTGTCCTTCCAACGAAGAGGAAGGCGTAAGACAAACCCTTCAAGAGCTGTTTGGCTAAAATTTGGCTTGCGTTATTTTATAAATTCCCCTTTTTAAGAGTTAAAAAACCCCGCTTTTCAGCGGGGTTTTGGGTATTATTTTTTGCGGCGGTATTTGTTTTTCTTAATTAAATGTTCATTGTAGGTGCGGCTGAAATCGTGTCGGCCGGTATTGTCTGCTACAAAGTAAAGCGCGTCAAAATCCGGCTCCGGGTTTAGCACCGCTTTGACCGATTCGTAGCTGGGGTTGCAAATCGGCCCCGGCGGCAGACCGTTGTAGCGATAGGTATTGTAGGGGGATTTGTTGCGCAGGTCCCGGTAGGTCAGGCCTTTTTTCCAGTAGCGGTTTTCGCGGAAGTTAAAGCCCAGCGCGTATTGCACCGTAGGGTCGGCTTCCAGGCGTTTGCCAATTTTGAGGCGGTTTAAATACACGGCGGCTATTTTGGGCCGCTCATCGTGAAAGATAGCTTCCCGCTCTACAATAGAGGCCACCGTAAGCACTTCTTTCTCCGTCAAATTGGTTTTATATTGGGAAAAAAGCGGTTTTACTTTACTGTTGTACTGCGCCAGCATAGCGTCCACCACCGCCCAGGCGGGGGTATTCTCGGAAAAATAATAGGTGGAGGGGAAAAGATAGCCTTCCAGCTCGCGCTTGCGCACAATGTCTAAGAAAGCGTGCGGGTCGGTAATGTCGTTGGCGGCGAGCACCTCGGCTATTTCTTCGCTGCGCCAGCCCTCTAAGGTGGTTAACTTAGCCAAATGCAGGCACTGCCCGCTTTTAATGCAGTTGAGCACCGACTCCGAGGGCATATTCTTATACAAATCGTATTTGCCCGCTTTGAGGTCTTTGGCAGAAGAAGAAAGACGTAAAATCAGCTTAAACCAGGTGCGGCTCTTAATGACACCGGCGTCTTTAAGGTTTTGTGCTACCTCAGAGGCGGTTTGCCCCGGTTTTATCTCAAACACCAGCGCTTCGCCTTTGTTAAAATAGTGCAGTTTAATAAACAGCGCAAAAGCGATAATACACGCCAAAAAAACGATGCAAGAGATTAGAAAACGTTTATTCATTGTAGTGTGCAATTTAATGTTGCAATTTAAAAAACGCGCGCTTGCCGGCCTGCAGCACATCGCCGTCTTGAAAAGAGAAAGGGCCGTCTTGCGTTATTTTTTCTCCGTTTAAGCGCACCGCGCCCTGCTCAATCAAAGCGCGGGCTTTGTTTTTGCTTTGGGCGGCGCCGGCTTCAAACAGTACAGCCGAAAGCATAGCCCCTTCGGCCGGTTTAAAAAGCGGCATTTCATCGGGATTTTCTTTTTTGGAAAACACCTTTTCAAAATTTTCACGCGCGGCCTGCGCAGCTTCCTTTCCGTGGAAACGCTCCGTCAAAAGACCGGCCAGTTTCTTTTTGGCTTCCATGGGGTGCATGGCTTTGACTTGGTCCATATTTTCCGAGGTTAACAGCTCATAGTAGTTCATCATCATCTCATCGGAAATAGACATCAGCTTGCCAAACATGTCATTGGGCGCGTCGTTAAGCCCTACATAATTGCCGTAGGATTTGGACATTTTCTTCACGCCGTCAATACCCACCAAAAGCGGCACCGTCAGCGCAATTTGCGCTTCCTGTCCGTTTTGTTTTTGCAGCTGGCGGCCTACGAGTAAATTGAAAATCTGGTCCGTTCCGCCCAGCTCCACATCGGCTTTCAGCGCCACCGAATCCTGCCCCTGGAACAAACTGTATAAAATCTCCAGCATGCTAATGGGGTTGCCCTCTTTCATGCGTTTTTTAAAATCATCGCGCTCCAGCACCTGGGAAACGGTTACTTTGGCAAGCGTTTGCAATAAATCTTTGCCGCTGACAAAGGGGTCCAGCCACTCACTGTTAAAGCGGATTTGGGTCTGCTGCGGTTTTAAGACTTTAAAGGCCTGGTCGGTATAGGTTTTGGCGTTTTCCAAGATTTTTTCCCGCGGCAGGACGGGGCGGGTGGAATCGCGGCCCGAAGGGTCGCCTATAGCGGCGGTAAAATCCCCAATCACCAGCACGGCGGTGTGGCCCAAATCCTGAAACCGGCGCAGCAAGGAGAGCACCACGCTGTGCCCCAAATGCAGGTCTGCGCTGGTAGGATCACAGCCCAGTTTTACCACCAGCTTCTTTCCGCTTTCCAATTTTTTCTGCAAGCCTTCCACATTTACCACATCTACGCAACCGCGGGTTAAAAAAGCAATTTGTTCTTGGATATTCATACATTCCTCATTTAAATAATACCGCCTCTTGTGCCGCGCCGCCACGGCGGGGCGCTAGGGGCAAAAATCTCTATTTTCTATTTTAGCATATACGCGCGCGTAAGGGAAAAAGCACTATAACTACCGGTGCGCCTGCAACGCGGCAGCCAAGCCCCAACTAATAAAAGTCATAAGGGTCGGCAATGAGTTTAAAGTCGGCTCTTTTAACGGGCTCTAATTTATCCAACGTTTGCACCAGCGCGCGGTATTGGCCGGGGGCGGCTTTTAAGATGAGATACTGCTTTTTATAGGTGTCTGTTTTTTTGCCCGTCGGCACCGGGCCCAGCGTGCTTTGGCAAAACGGGGCCGCGGCGCTTAATACGCGGGCGGTTTCTGCGGTAAGAAAGGTGGCGTCTTTGCTTTTAATAAGCACCTTGACCAAAGAAACAAACGGCGGATAGGCAAAGCTTTCCCGCGCCAGCAGCTCTTCGCGCGCGGCGTCCTCATAGGCGGTTTTTAGCGCTTCAAACGGGTAAATATCAGCCGAAGCGCTTTGTATAATGAGCCGTCCGTTGGGGCGGGAAGAGAGGCGGTTTTTGAGTTTAAAAAGCAGCTGACCAAATTTTTCGGAAGCGCGGAAGTCTGGGCTGTCCAGCTCTAAGTCCGCATCCGCCACCGCGCACAGCGTTACCCGCGGCGAAAGGGCCGCCTCCAACGCCTGGCGGGTGCCTACTACCACGTCGGCCTCGCCCTGGTCTAAGGCGCGGCGGACCAGCCGGCCCTGCCCGTCTTTGTTTTTCAGCGTGTCTGAGTCCAGGCGCAGTACGCGCATAGAAGGGAAAAGCTTGTTTAGTTCACTTACAATTTTTTGCGTGCCGCCGCCGCGGGATTTGAAAATTTTATTTTGGCACAGCGGGCAGGTTTGCTCCAGCGGTTCTGTGTGTCCGCATTTTTTGCAAACCAGGCGGTCTTCTCCTTTTTCATTTTTCTCCCGCGCTAAAATGGCGCCGCATTTTTTGCATTTGGCGTAAGCGCCGCAATTTAAGCAGTAGTAAGCGTTGGAGTAGCCGCGGCGGTTTAAAATAATCAGGGCGGCTTGTTTGGCTTTGCAAGTATCGGTTAACTGCTGCAACAAAAAGTCTGAAAGCAGGGGGGAGTGTTCGCCTTTTTTAGGGGTAATTTTAATTTGAGTTTGGTCCGTAAGAGCAGGCAGGCGGATTTCTTCGCACTCCGCTTGCTGTACCAGGTGCAACGTTTCCAAAGAAGGGGTGTCTGAAGCGCAGACAAACAAGGCCCCGTGTTGCTGGCAGCGGAAAGAAAGCAAATCGCGCAGGTGGAAAAAAGGTTTGTTCTCTTCTTGTTTGTAATTATCGTTCTCTTCTTCCAGCATAGCGGCCAGGCGCAGGTTTTTAAACGGCAAAAGCCCGCCCGAGCGTGCCGAAACAATCAGCACCGGCGCCCCGCTGGACACGCGGGCAAAAATTTTCTTTTTTTGGCTTAAAAGCATTTTGCTGTGCCAGCAGTGAACCCACTCTGCTCCAAACGATTTTTGCAAATGCAATGCAAAATTTTGCGCTGCCAGCACGTCCGGCAAAGTAAGCAGCACCTGCCCGTTTTGGGCCAACACCTGAGCGGCTAAAGCAAGCAAAATTTGGCTTTGCCCCGCCGCGTCCGGGCCGCAGAGAAGCAGTTGTTTGTAACCGCCGCCAAGAGCGTTTTTTACCCGTTGGCAGGCTTGCTCTTGCGCCGGGGTAAGGGAAAACGCCGGGGCGGAAAAAGCAGCCTGCGGCAGGGGTTGCTCTTGGGGAAGCTTAAAATAAGCCTGCGGCGGCACCAAGGAAAATAAAATTTGGCCTATCGGGCCGCCCCAGGTGGCCTTCATAAATTGGGCCAGCACAAAAAGGTCGGAGCCAAAGACGGGTTTTTCGTCCAATACGCAGGTGATTTCTTTAATTTTGTTTTTAGGCAAAGAAGTAGTCTGCGCCGTTTCCACCACCAGCCCGGTGGTCAGCAGCGGACCGAAAGGGGCAGTGATGCGTATGCCGGGTTTGACTTGCGTGCAAAGGGCGTCCGGGACGGCATAGTCAAAGTCCCGGTCCAGCGGCACGTCAAAGACTACTTTGCAGAACATAATTTAACCCTGCGGGCGTTTGAGGCCCATTTCCGCCATTACCATTTGCAAGTCGGCCCAGGCGTCTTTTTTCCACGCCGGGTTGCGCAGCAGGGCGGCGGGGTGATAGGTGGCTAGAATTTTAACGGGTGTTTTCAGCTCCACCGTGTCTAAGTGCAGTAAATGGAATTTGCCGCGCAGCGCCCCCAAAGATTTGGTGTCGCTGATGAGCGCCTTGGCCGCCACGCCGCCCAGCGCCACTACATATTTGGGGCTGATGGCGGCTATCTGGCGCTCTATATATTTGCGGCAGACGGCAATTTCTCCGGCGTTGGGTGCGCGGTCATTGCCGCGGGCTTCGGGGTCGGCGGGGTTGACCATCGGGTGGCATTTGGCAATATTGCCGATAAATACCTGTTCGCGTTTGAGTCCCATAGCGGCTATCATTTTGTCTAAAAGCTGTCCGGCCCGGCCGATAAACGGGCGGCCCTGGTGGTCTTCGTCAAAGCCGGGGCCCTCGCCGATAAACATCAGCTCGGCGGCGGGGTTGCCCTCACCGGGGACGGCGTTCAAGCGCGTCTGCCCCAGCGGGCAGCGGCGGCAGGTTTTGATTTCCTTGGCGATTTGGTCCAATACGGCTTGTTTTTCCTGCGGGGTCACGGGGTCCTCCTGCGTGGGGGAATGAGCCGCCGGGGCGGCCTGGAAAAAGGGTTCTGCTGTTTGTTGGCTCTGTGCAGAGGCGGCAAGCACGGGCTGGGCGCTGGCCGCGGCCTGCGTTTGCGGGGCAAGTTTTTCTGCCGATGTATTTACGTTAGAAACAGACTGTGCGGAAGAACGTTTGACTTGGCGTACAAATTCAATGGTCAAATGGTCTTGCGGGGGCTGCGCTTGCGATGCGGCAGAAGGCGCGGAATGCAGAGCGGCACGCGCGGCCTGCGGGGCCGTATCTTCTGGGGTGGCCTCTTGGACAGGGCGGGGGAAAGCCGGCTGAGCGGAAGTTTCTTTTTCCGCCGTGCCAGATACGCGCGCGGCGGCCTGGGTACAGGCCGCCGGCGTCAAATCATCTTCCTCCCGGCTGGACAGAAAAGCTTTAAACTCCGCCGCCAGTGCGCGCAGCTCATCTTTCATAATTAGAGTCTCATAGGTTCTTTGGCTTTGCGTTCGGCTTCTTTGCGGGCTTCTTCCTGGGCTTTGAGTTCCGCTTCCAGGTTTTGGCGGCTGATTTCCAGCACGGCGTCTTTGCTCATACGGCCCGAAAGAATGTCGTCCAGCGCCACTTTGATTACAGCGGCATTGGGCTGGTGTTTATATTCTGCTTTCTTTTTGAGTTCTTTTGCCCAGATGGACGCCAGCACCACTACGTCGTAGCGGTCCCCGTCAAAGTTCATCAGTTCGGACTCAAAAGTCTTATCAGTCTTGGTATTAGGCATATTCTGCTCCCTAAATAACGTTAGATAGTTTTAAATCTTTCAGTTGCCGCAGGGTCTTTAACTGCTCGGCACGGACCACGGCGGCGGTGTCTGCTACGGCCTGTTTTAAATCGGCATTAAGCACCACATAGTGGTACTTGGAAATTTCTTTGAGCTCTTTTTTTGCCGTTTTTAAACGCAGCGCCACGTCTTGCGTATGGTCTTTGCGCGCGGCAATGCGTTCTTTAAGCACTTTTAAACTGGGCGGTACGATGAAAATTTTGACGGCTTGCGGATATTTGCCCGAAACCGTGCGCGCGCCCTGCACGTCTATTACCAGTACGGGGCAAAGCCCTTTTTTCATCATGCCGTCCACCGATTTTTTAGGTATGCCGTAATAATGGGCATGCACCCGGGCCCATTCCAGCATTTGGCCTTTTTTAACGGCGCAAAGAAACTGCTTTTCCGTCCAAAAGTGATAATCTTTTCCGTCTTTTTCTCCGTCACGCGGTGCACGCGTGGTGGCGGTAACTACGCGGCAAAGCGTTTTATTGCGCTTAAGCAAATGCTGCACCACGGTGGTTTTTCCGCCGCCAGAAGGAGAAGATACGATAATAGGAAAAGGCTTCATTTATCTATTTTAGTAAAATAAAGGGCTTTTGGTAAATACCCCGCCGCCGGAGAAACCGCCTTTGTTTTAGGTGTGTCATAAGAAGCGGGCTGGAGAAAACTTAGGGAGTATCCTTGGGCATTTGGGAGAGGATATATCGCTCTATAAGCGGGTGGTGGTATTTGCGGGCCACTTCTGAAGGGGTCAGCCCTTCTGAGTCACGCAGATGGGGGTTGGCACCGTACCTGAGCAGAACTTTAATAACCCGCGTTTGGCTTTGGCACGCCGCGGCGGCGTGCAGGGCAGAACCGCCAAAATTATCCAGCGCGTCCACTTCCGCTCCGTTTTCAAGTAAGAACAAACACATGGCCGGCTGGTTACATTCCGCGGCAATATGCAGCGGGGTTTGCCCGTCATCGGTTTCATGGGCTACGGTGTAGTCTTGGTCCAGCAGTTTGTCTACTTTATAAAAATCATTGTAGAACACGGCTTGGTGCAGCGGAAAACGCTGAAGCTCTTTGGTTAAAAATTTGACAATTTCCGGGTTAACATCTTTGTGCAGGCGCCAGCGCCATACCATGCCCATCAGCACCGGGCGGGTAAAATAAAAAACCACCGCCAACGCCAAACAACCCAATAGTCCCGTAAAAGTAGGATTGAGCCAGAATAAACAGAAAAAAATGATAAAAAAGACAATCCACGTCATATGTGTCACCATTTTCTCTATCTTACTAGTTTAATTCTTTGACGAAGATGTGTCAATCAAACTAAGCCTTGCCATTAAAAAGCCCCATGTGAAATGGGGCTTTAGGTTAATCTTGTTGAACGAGGGTGTCAATTGTTGGTGCTATAAACTTGGGGTCTAAAGATTTAATAAATCCATATAATTTGCTTTTGTATTTCAAATCTCCTTTACATCCTTGGTGAATGAATATACACCCAAGCCGTATGTTACCATTCTCATCTCTATCGCACAAACGAACGGCATGATAGGAAAGATGTCCTGATACCAAAGGCTTATGGCAGACGGGACATTCATTAGGAACTTTGGGCCTTGATTTGTATTCGGCCAGGTTTGCTTGATAGGCTTTTTCTTTTTGCTGACTAGCAATGGCTATTGCCAAAGAATCTTGCACTCGTTTTTGTTGTTCTTGCATTCTTTGCTGTTCTTTGGCTTGGGCAGCCAAGCTTTCGCTGTGTTCTGCCCGTTGACGCGCCGCCTGCAATTTCTGCACAACGGGGAAAAAACCTCGTCTGCCCTGGGAAATAAATTTGATAAAGTCCGTCTTGTCTTGCTCTGATAAAGCCACCGGCAAAGAAGCTACATACGCCACGTTTTTGTCTTTGCAGAAGCTCAGCCAGCCTTGGCTGCGGCGGTTAGACATTTTGCTGGGAAAGTAAAAATCCAGCAAGTTAACCAGGCCGTCCATATCGTCGCAAGTTAGCAATTCGTTGGAATAGGGATGAAATAACATGACCTCTTCTTGAGACGAACGCCGAGAGCCTTCTTCCCCCAAACGTTCATAGGTTTTAATGACAATTCGTCTTTCCATGTTACCGCTGCAGTTCTCATTCATACAAGAAGGAATGCTGCTAAGCTTTTGTATGTTTGCCATACTATACAGACTGCTGTTGTAGTCCGCTCCTTCTTTTTGTGAATACATGTCGCCCAGGCCTAATGTGTGGCCGGCTTCATGCAGAATAATTCTCTTTAAGCGTTCCGGAATTTTGTATTCTTTTTGAAAAAGAGTCATAGCCGCGAAATTATTGTGCACACGGATATACGCTTGATGTCCCCCCACAGGGGCAAGATCCAAACGGATATATAAATCTTGCTTAGAATCGTCATAGCAGGGGGTGGCGTCGGGATTAACAAAGTTAAAAGAAAGCGGCTGGCTGGGAAGCAACGCCAAGACGTCTGCAAATTCTTTTTGACGGCCGGAGTTGATGATGGTACTGCGCAGCGTATCAAACCATGTTTGATAGGCTGACGCAATGAAAGGCTTGGTTTGATTGTAATGTTCTAAGGCTAAAGTTCGGTCTGCAGGGGAATTATACATAGATTTGTCATTTTCATCAAGGACGTCCATGCATACGCGGAGATTTTGCCCTTGCTGGTTAATAATTTTAGGCAGCAAAATACCAGTGGCCTTTTCCTGTGCGTCTGTAAGAAAAACCCAAGCCGATGCCGGCATAGACAGCAGCAATAACATACAGAAAGAGAAAGTTTTCTTCATAATATTTCCTTTTATAAAGGTACAAAAACAAAAGTTAAAAATACTGAAAGAAACTCTTTCATATTTTTACCTTTCACACATGCCTAAGCATATTATAATAATCCAAGTTTAGCCTTTCAAGGGGCAATTTGGGATAAATAAGCCCGAAACTACATCAGAGAAAGATTCTGTTGAAGAATCATTTCCTTAGAGGCAAATTGCTCAATGGCTTGGACCATGGTCATTTTTTTGCTTTTCAGGTGCAAAGGCCAAGAAAAGCACCATTGGTCTATTCGTTGGCGGAAAAACCAGAAAATCCGTCTTTGTCCGTAGCAGCCTTTTTTCAGAACGATGCGTATGTCCAACACATCTTGCCTTTTCACGCGCACGAGCTTTATGTCTATTTTTTCTATGTTTTCCCAGGCGATAGGCTCTACAAAAGCCAATAAAAAGTCCGACCCAATGGCATGTTGGTTTATGTTAATGTGGGAAAATATGGCCAAAAGAAAGGTGACGCCAAACAGAAAAAGAAGGAGCTTAAAAAGAAACGGCGGAATAAAAAAATCGGCCTGTACTTTAGAGGCAACAAAAGTCAACATTTCACCAGATCCCAGCAAATAAAAACACCCTATCCCTAACATAAATGAGATAAGTTTGGCGAAAAAAGAAGAACTGAAAGAGACTTGATTAAGCTTTTCTTTAGTCATTTTATATCCTTTGTTAAATTAAATGCGCTGCCTCTAGAGAGCATACCACTAAAGAGCATTTTGCGTTCTTTTAATACACATTGTCTATGTGATAAGACTGCAAAAATTGTAAGGTTTCCTGCTGGTTAAAGCGGGCGGCATAATCTGCGGGCGTTTGGCCGTGTATATCTTTGGATTGCAAATCAGCCCCCAGTTTTAGCAGTCGGGCACAGAATTTTTTGCGCCCCAAGGCCGCGGCAATATGCAGGGGGGTAATGCCGTCGTGCACGGGGGCATTGACGGCTTGAACACGGGCGTCTTGCGGCAGAAAGCGCAGGGCGTCAATTTTGTCTTCACGCTGCTGCACCACGGCTTTAGCCACAGGCGCTTTGTAAATAAAATTTAACAGCTCCGGCGGAAAAACTTTGGCTGCTTGCTTGTGTGTGATTTTATTGTTAAAAATAAGTGCCACTTTAAACAAAACAAATAGGACTGCACAAATAAACACAAGCAATGTTATTTTAAAACCCATAGCAGACATTGGGGCATTTTTTGCGGTATTTAACCAATTAACAAAACTGCCAAAACCTAAAATGCCGCCCACAAAGACAGCCCCGGCAATAATTCCCCAAAATAACAGCCAAAAAATATCTTTTGCCTTTTTCATTATTTTTTCCTCACAATAGTATATTGTTTCACGGTTTCTAAAATTTTCTGTTGATTATCTGCGTTATATTGGGTAAGCACAATCGCAAAGGACTTTTGTTTAGCGGGGAACAGATATAATATGCGTACGCGCGCAAAAGAGCCTTCTTTCATATGAAAAGTCAAAATTTCTGTACGGCGTATTTTGTGATATTCTACGCATTGAATTTCGTGCCACGGGACGGGCGAGAGGCAAATGGGGCCCTGAATACCTGCCGGCGTAATTTTCACTTTATAAGGCGCGAAAACAACAATAAAGGCAGACAGTCCCATCACGCCAAAAAGAACCAGCAGAATAATATGCCAAATCCAGGGAGAAAGCAGACCGTTTTTCAGGCTTATCTCTCCTGCCGTTTGGGGTAGAAAATCTGTCGCAAAAGCAAACCATATACAAATAAGTCCAAACAGGAAAATAAATATCTTGTTGAAGAGAGCCGGTTTAATAATAATTTCTTCGGGGTTATCCATAAAAATCTAAAAAATCCCGCCTTGTTGTTGGCAAGGCGGGATTACAGATATAGGTCTTATTTGCGTTTCTTAGCCAACGCTTCTTTGGCGGCAGCCTGCGCAGCGGCCAAACGTGCTATAGGCACGCGGAACGGAGAGCAGGAAACGTAGCTGAAGCCTTCGCGGTGGCAGAACTCCACGCTTTCGGGGTCGCCGCCGTGTTCGCCGCAGATACCGATTTTGAGGTTCGGTTTAGACTCGCGGCCTTCGGCTACGGCGTGCTCAATGAGCATACCCACGCCGCGCTGGTCCAGCGTCTGGAACGGATCGGCTTCCAATACGCCCTGCTTGAGGTATTCAGGCAGGAAAGCACCGATATCATCGCGGGAGAAACCGAACGTCATCTGCGTCAAGTCATTGGTGCCGAAAGAGAAGAAATCCGCTTCCTGCGCCACTTCGTAAGCCAAGACCGCAGCGCGCGGAATTTCAATCATCGTGCCGACGGAGAAGTTAAGCTTTTTGACTTTGGTCTTTGCCACCACTTCTTCATAGACTTTGCGGATAATTTCTTTTTGTTTGACGATTTCGTTGACATCGCAGGTCAGCGGAATCATCACTTCCGGTACGGCTTTGACGCCTTCTTTAATCAGCTCGGCCGCCGCTTCAAAAATAGCGCGGGACTGCATTTGCGTAATTTCCGGATAGGTCACACCCAAGCGGATACCGCGGTGGCCCATCATCGGGTTGACTTCGTGCAGGCCGGCGGCGCGTTCCTGGAAGGTTCTGGCGTCAATGCCCAAGGCTTGGGCCAGCTCTTGCTGTTTAGCCAGCAGGGTAGGCACGAACTCGTGCAAGGGGGGGTCCATCAAGCGAATGGTCACGCTGTAAGGCGCCATGGCTTTAATGGTGGCTTTAATGTTCTTCTTCATGTACGGGAAAAGCTCATTGACGGCCGCCTTGCGTTCGGTTTCGTTGCCGGACAAAATCATCTTGCGCAAAATGAACAACGGCTCATCGGAGTTTTTGCCGTAGAACATATGTTCAATGCGGAACAGGCCAATGCCTTCTGCACCGAATTTGCGCGCGTTGGCGGCGTCTTCGGGCGTGTCGGCGTTGGCGCGCACTTTCATCGTGCGTACAGAGTCGGCTAATTTGAGGAAAGCGGCCAGGTTTTTGTTGCCTTCGCCGGCTTCCAACATTTTCAACGCGCCGTCATACACCCAGCCTTTGGTGCCGTTTAAGGTCAAAAAGTCGCCTTCTTTAAAGGTTTTGCCGCCCATTTTGACGGTCTTTTTGGCGGTGTTGAGTTCCAATTCGCTGCAGCCTACAATGCAGCATTTGCCCCAGCCGCGGGCCACTAAGGCCGCGTGGGAGGTCATGCCGCCGCGCTGCGTCAAGATACCGGCCGCGGCGCGCATACCTTCAATGTCTTCGGGGTTGGTTTCTTCGCGGATTAAAATGGCGTTTTCGCCTTTGGCCTGCAGTTTGATAGCGTCGTCAGAGGTGAACACGATTTTGCCGCTGGCTCCGCCCGGGCCCGCCGGCAAGCCTTTGGCAATCGGTTTGGCCTGGGCTTCGGCTTTGGGGTCAATGGCGGGCAGCAACAGTTCGCCCAACTGATGCGGGGTCACGCGCAGGACAGCCGTTTCCTTATTAATAAGGTGTTCTTTAAGCATATCCAGCGCCATTTGCACCGCAGCCGTGCCGTTACGTTTGCCTACGCGGCACTGCAACATCCACAGGCGGCCGTGTTCAATGGTAAATTCAATATCCAGCATATCGTGGAAATGTTTTTCCAAGCGTTTCTGGATAGTGTCCAATTCTTTATACACTTTGGGCATCACTTTTTCCAGCGTGGGCAAGTGGGCCGAGTGGGCGTTGGCAGACCATTTGTTCATCGGGGAGGGGGTGCGGATACCGGCCACCACGTCTTCTCCCTGGGCGTTGATTAAGTATTCGCCGTAGAAATGGCTGTCGCCGTTGCCCGGGTTGCGGGTAAAGGCCACGCCGGTGGCGGAAGTGTCGCCCATGTTGCCAAACACCATGGTTTGCACGTTGACGGCGGTGCCCCAATCGTGCGGAATGTTTTCAATGTTGCGGTAAGCGATGGCGCGTTTGCCGTTCCAAGAAGCAAACACCGCGCCGATGGCGCCCCAAAGCTGTTCGGTCGGGTCGTCGGGGAATTCTTTACCCAACACTTTTTTGACCGTTTTCTTAAATTCTACGCACAGTTTTTTCAGTTCCTGCGCCGGAATGCCGGTGTCGTCTTTTACGCCCAGTTTGGCTTTTACTTCGCCCATCATACCGTCTAAGATTTTGCGGATGCCTTCGCCGTCTTTGGGTTCAATGCCGGCGGCTTTTTCCATCACCACGTCGGAATACATCATAATCAAGCGGCGGTAAGCGTCATAGACAAAGCGCTCGTCGCCGGTTTTGGCAATCATACCCGGAATGGTTTTTTCCGTCAGACCGATGTTCAAAATCGTTTCCATCATACCCGGCATAGAAGCGCGCGCGCCGGAGCGTACGGACACCAAGAGCGGGTTTTTATCGGAACCAAATTCTTTTTTGGTCAGTTTTTCCACTTTTTTGAGGTTGGCTTCTACATCGGCTTTTAAAGTTTTGGGATAGGTCTTTTTGTTGTTCCAGTAGTAGGTGCAGACTTCGGTGGTAATAGTAAATCCCGGAGGGACGGGCAGTTTTAGCTGGCCTGCCATTTCCGCCAGGTTGGCGCCTTTGCCGCCCAACAGTTCTTTCATTTTGCCGTTTCCGTCGGCTTTGCCGCCGCCGAAAGCATATACCATTTTAACGGATTTTTTTGCCGCCGGTTTAACAGCTTTTTTGGCGGTCTTTTTTACAGTTTTCTTTGCCATTGTGTTTGTTTTCTCCGTAAAGAATAGCGTGCGGGGCCATACAACACCCCGTTAAACAGGTTTTGCACTTTCATATTGTATTATATTTCCTATTTAAAGAAAAGAGATTTTTTGAGGGAAGGGAAAATCTCCGTTTCAAAAGGCTATGGGTCCTAGGACCTAATTGGGGCTGGGCCTTTGCTTCAAAGAAAAGCGGGCCTGCATTGGGCAAAAATAATGGGCCCAAAAAATGCCTCTTTTTGGGTCTAATGACCCTGGTGGTTTCTCTTCGTAAAAGTTATTCTGTTATTAAGAGAAGCAAAGAACAACCCAAAGCCGCACGGGGGCAGTTATGAAACAGAATAATATGGTAATGACCCGCAAAGTACAAATCATCAAAAAACGCCGCTTGGAGCGCGAGATTAGCTGGGTCAAACGTGAATTTAACGATTTTAAAACCTTAAATGACATTGAACTATATAACACTGAACGGTATGCCAGCCTGCATTTAGGCATCAGCTTTATTTGATTTTATTCATACCTCCTCCTACAAACCCCTCACCCGCCGGGTTAACCCTCCCGGCGGGTGTTCCTTTTTATTGTGTGGAAAAATGGCTTTCTTCTTTTTAAGAGGGGCTTTCTTGGGGGCGCAGTAACACTATAAACGCCAGTGGCATTTGAAAATACACTTAAAAACCAACGGATACGGTTGCGTGTTCAACCGCGGCTCCTTTTAATTTGCTATACTATATAAAAGCCAAAGGGCAGGGATATGCTCTTTAGGCTTTTTTTGGTATAATAAATTGTACTCTAGTACAAAAAACTAAAAAGGAGAAGGTTGGACTCCGGCTCGGTGTTTCCTAAGGAGATGGGACACTTGGTCGTTACAGTTTTCAACCTAAGTGTAAAATAAAATGGTACTTTCCGTACAAGACAGAAAAGACATTATCGGTAAATTTCAGAGCAGCCCCAACGATACCGGCTCCGCCGCCGTGCAGATTGCTTTGATTACCGAACGCATCAGCTACATTTCCAATCACCTCAAAGCCAATCCGAAAGACTTTGCCGGCGAACGCGGCCTGAATAAACTGGTCGGCCAGCGCAAACGCTTGCTCGCTTATTTGAAGAAATCCGACTTTGCCAAATACCAGCAAGTGACCAAAGAACTCAAATTGAGGAAATAAGCTTAATGGAAAATTTTAACCACAAGTTTGACATCCACTCTTTAGACGTGGAAGTCGGCGGTCAGACGCTGAATTTGCAAACGGGTTTAATTGCCCGCCAGTCTGACGGCGCCGTAATGGTCACCTGGGGCGAGACCAAAGTGCTCGCCACCGCCGTGTGCACCAAAGAACAAAAGCCGGGCATTTCCGATTTTATGCCCTTGACCGTCAATTATAAAGAACGCACCTATGCCGCCGGCAAAATCCCGGGCGGCTTTTTTAAGCGTGAAGGCCGCGCCAGCAAGAAAGAAACCCTTTCTTCTCGCATTATTGACCGCACGCTGCGCCCGATTTTCCCGGAAGGGTTCGCCTGCGAAACCAACGTGACGGCGATGGTGCTTTCTTCCGATGATTTGCACGGCTCTGATGTAATCAGCGTGTTGGCCTCTTCGGCCGCGCTGGTGATTTCTTCCATTCCGTTTAATGAGCCTGTCGCCGCGGTGCGCATTGGCCGCATTAACGGGCAATACATCGTCAACCCCACCAAACCCCAGGAAGCGGAATGCGATATGGACCTGGTCATTGCCGGTTCTGCGCAGGGGCTTTTGATGGTGGAAGGCGGCGCCAAAGAAGTGGAAGAAGAAGCCATTATTAAAGCTATGGAAGTGGCCAAGCCGGAAATTGACAAAATGTGCGCGGTGCAGCTTAAACTGCGCGAGCTTTGCGGCAAGCCCAAATTCCCGTATGTGGTAGAAAAACTGCCGCAGGAAGTGGCTGATTTGGCTAACGGCAAATTCCGCCAGGAAGCCCGCAACATTTTGCACGCTTTTTCTGACAAACAAACCCGCGACACCCAGGTGGCCCAGCTCAAAGCTTCTTTTACCGAAGAGCTGACCCCGACCTATGGCGACAATGCCGCCACCTATGCAGCCGTTGCGCTGGAAAACATTATGTATGAAGAATCCCGCAATATGGTGCTGCACGAAGGCGTGCGCGTGGACGGACGCAAACCCGAAGAAATCCGCCCCTTGAGCTCTATGGTGGGCCTCTTGCCCCGCGCCCACGGCTCTGCGCTTTTTACGCGCGGCCAGACGCAGTCTTTGGCGGTGTGCACCTTGGGTACGCCCGATGACCAGCAAATGGTGGAAGGGTTGGACGAAACCACCTATGAACGCTTTATGCTGCACTACAACTTCCCGGGTTTTGCCACGGGCGAATGCAAACCGGACCGCAGCCCCGGCCGCCGCGAAATCGGCCACGGGGAATTGGCGCGCCGCGCTTTGATGCCCCTCTTGCCCAGCGAAGAGGAATTCCCTTATACTATCCGCGTAGTGTCTGATATTATGGAATCCAACGGCTCTTCCTCTATGGCCAGCGTCTGCGGCGGCAGCTTGTCGCTCTTTGACGCAGGCGTTCCGATGAAAGCGGCCTGCTCCGGTATTGCGATGGGCGCCATTTCGGGCGAGGGCAAATTCGTCGTCCTGTCCGATATTATGGGCCTGGAAGACCACCTGGGCGATATGGACTTTAAACTGACCGGTTCGCGCAAAGGTATTACGGCCTTCCAAATGGACGTAAAACTCAAGACCGGTATTCCTTTGGACATTTTGCGCCAGGCCATCGCACAAGCGACCCGCGGCCGTATGCACATTATGGACCATATGGAAAAAACCATCGCTGCGCCGAAACAGAACGTTTCCCGCTTTGCCCCGGTCATTTTCAAGATGAAAATTGCCATAGACAAGATTGGCGCGTTAATCGGCCCCGGCGGCAAAAACATTAAACGCATCACCGAATCTACCGACACCAAGATTGATATTGAAGAAGACGGTACGGTGACGATTGCCGCCTCCAACAGTGACAAACTGGACCAGGCCAAAGCCGAAATTGAAATGATGACGGCTGAAGCCGAAGTGGGCAAGATCTACAAAGGCAAAGTGGTGTCTATACAGCCCTTTGGCGCGTTTGTAGAGATTCTGCCCGGCAAAGACGGCTTGCTGCACATTTCCGAGATTGAAAAACACCGCATCAACAAAGTGGAAGACGTACTGCACTTGGGCGATATGGTGGAAGTCAAATGCGTGGAAATTGACACCAACGGCAAAGTCCGCCTGTCCAGAAAAGTTCTGTTGAAATAGTTTCATTAGAACCTATAAATTAAACACCCCCGGGAAACAATCCCGGGGGTGTTTGTTTCAAAAGTCCTATACTAAAAATAGGTCTTAAGTCTCTTGTTTCGCATTGTTATTCCTGATAAAGTATAAGTAAGATAGTTCATTTTAAAACCGGAGAAAAAAGAATGCGTGCAATATCTCGTGCAATGATTTTGTTGTTGACTGTTGTATTAACGGCCCCTATTTTTGCGGCGCCTCTGCAAGTGAAGCTAGCAACCTTAGATAAAGCTTTAGAGCAAGCCCAGACAACGGCGCAAAAAGAACGGGTATTGCGGAAAGATGTTTCGGAGGCTTTGGCAAATAATTTGCTAAAAAGACATCCGCAAGCCCAAGTGCTTTTTAATGCCGGCCTTATTGGCAAACAAAAAATGGTTTCTTGCGACCGTGAAAACACGGAAGAAAAAAGCTATTACATTATTGTAATGGAACAAAACAAGACCCATTATTACCAACTTTATCATTTGAAAGAGAATGGTGGTTCTTTTGTTACCTACCGTCTCCAAAAATTGCAATCTGTTTCTGAGAAAAACTGGGCGGCCTCTCCGGAAGAAGGCTTTGAAAAGGCAAAAGAAATAGAGGCCTATGTTGCGCAGCTTGCTGCCCAAGCTAAAGAAGTATATAACTCTTTTTGGAATAATATGCTGGCTTTGGCCCAACTGGCTCCGCTCAATGACATTAAGTTTGTCAATGAAGTAAAAGTCTTGGAAAAAAGAGCTAAAAGAAGTGAGTTTTCTCCCTATACAGAGCTCATTAATGTGAAGCTGACTTTCAAGAACGGAACGGTGAAAGATTTTCAACTGATAGATGCTTTCCCTCATATGAATAACCCTTATGATAATGAGCTCTATCACTTTCTCCATATCCCTTCTGCCCAGTAATATATTTTTAGAGCCCGGCTCTTTCTTAAGACGCCGGGCTTTTTGTTTTATCTCATTAGACAAATAAAGTAGAATAAAATTTATATGAAAAATTATTCTGCTTTTTTTGTTTCTTTCTTTTTCTTTGGGACCATTCTATTAACCGGCTGTACTTACCACGGCAAAATACATCGCGGCATTTATCAGAAGCCGGACTATGAAGAAAAAATAAACGCCCGTGTGATGGTGGTGGCGGACAAATTTTTCCCGCAGAGCGTAACTTTGGAGGGGGATTCGTCCTACCATTTCCGCCTTTCTGACGGGCTGCCTGTGGCAGTGGCGGATGCACTGGGCACCTTATTTACGGAAGTGGAAGTTAATGAATATAAGTACCGCAAAAGTTATGACTACATAGCCGAGCTGGATTATAAGGCCGCCTTGGCTGTCGGCCCGGCAGAAATACATTTACAAAATACGTTTTACAGCCACGTGGTATTTCAACCCGTTCTGCACACCTATTTAACCTTAACTATGCGCAACCCCCAAACCGGTTATGCCGTGGCCCGTTATACCGACAGTACGGAAATATCTCTTGAGGACGCTTCCAGCAGTTCTCTTTTATGGTTGACTCGCTTTTTACGCATTATCACGCTAGGGCTCTTGACCCCGTTGGATGTGCAAGCTTATGGAAGTTATATACGGGGTTTGTTAGAGAAAGGTATAGTCAAAACTCTTTCGCAAGAAATTATGCCGCAAATGGAAGAAAACCGCATTAATTTCACCCGCGAACACCTTACAGAACAAAGCAATGTGCGTGTGGACGGGCAGTTTATCCCGTTTATGCAGGCCACGGTGTATATTTATACGGATGACGGCATTGGCTCCGGCTTTTTAATCAGCCCAGACGGCTATATCGTTACCAACCGGCACGTAGTGGGTACGGCGCGCGATGTATCCGTAGTGCTCTATGACCAGCGCCAACTAATGGACAAGACCAACCCCAGCGAAATAGCCGATCAAAAAGCCACCAACAACAAAGTCCGCTTTGCCAAAGTGCTTAAAAGCAATAAAGCGCGGGATTTAGCTCTGCTTAAAATGGAGGGGGAAAACCTGCCTTATTTGGAGCTGGAAACAGACCGCTCCGCCTATACCACCGGCCAGGAAGTTGTGGCTTTGGGCGCGCCCAAAGGGGTGGAATGGAGCGCCAGCCGCGGCATTTTAAGCGCTGCGCGCGATAATAACGGAGTGGACACCCTGCAAACCGACGCCGCCATTAATAACGGCAACAGCGGCGGCCCGCTTATCAGCCTGCAAACCGGGCGGGTACTAGGAGTGAACAGCTGGGGAATGACCCCGTCGGCCGATATAGATGATTTGCGCCGCGGCGTGCAAAACGTAAATTTTGCCATTTCCGCCTATGAAGTACAACGTACTTTAGGGGTTACACAGCCGGTAGATCCCGACGATTTCCCACTTCCGACAGATTAAATTTTACTTGGACATATCCCAAAAAGGCCAAAATTATGTAAAATAATAGAAAGCTTGTTCGGGCCCATATGGCCCAGATCACGTGCAAGAGGGCATTTTCTTTATGAAAAAAACAGTCAAGAAAGCCGCACCCAAAAAAGCCGCCACTAAAAAGCCGGCCGTGAAAGAATCCCCTATTTTGAAAGAAGTCAAACAACTTTATTCTTTCATGCAGGACAATTCCCTAGATACTATTGAATACGACCAAAACGGTTTGTATTTACGTTTGGTAAAGGCAAAACCGGCTATGGTGCCGGTACCGGTTAATGTAGGTACAGCCGCCGTTGCGGGTCCGGCTGCCGCTGCGGCGCCTGCGCAGGAACAGTATAAAGAAGTAATTAAATCGCCGCTGATGGGTATTTTCTTCCGTGGGTCCACACCGTCTGCACCCCCGTTTGTCAAAGAAGGCGCCACAGTAAAGAAAGGCGACGTGATTTGCCTGATTGAAGCAATGAAAGTATTTAATGAAGTCCGTGCCGATTTTAACTGTGTTATACAGAAAGTATTGGTAGAAAACGGCAAACCCATTAAACAAGGCGATGCGCTTTTTGCCATTGAGCGGGTGTAAATATGACGCCATTGCAAGAGAGCATTCAGGCCGCCTGCGGGCGTATGTTGGAGTATTTGCAGGATAAAAAGCAGGCTACATCTTGGCAGTTAAAATTGGCCTTGCATTTATCCAGCTCGGTGTTATATTTGGCTTTGGGCGTATTGTATGAACAAGGCAAAATCCGCCTGGAGGCAGACGATATTAACTATAAAGTTTCGCTGCCGCAGCCAGATGTAGAAACACCCCAGCAGTTCTAATTTTACGGCTCCCGAAAGGGAGCCTTTTTTACTGCCGCTGTTTAGTCAGCATTCCTTGCTCCATCTTTAGATCGTTACGTAGCTATTTTATGGGTCTTATGGCCTGGGCTTTTTGGGTCCAAAGACCCTGTTTTTTTTGTCCATAAATTGAGAAAATATTAATATATGAAACGATTTGTCTGTCTATTTACTGCTTTTTCTATGCTGTTGGGCTCGGCTTTGCCGGTACAGGCCCAACGCGTTGCTTATTCCAACGCTTTTATCAGCCAAAACCAAGAAAAACAAGCCAATTTTGAAGCGGCGTTATTAAGCTCTTTCCAAAAAGCCAGCAATACGGTAAAAAGCCAATACCAACAGCTTTATGCTTTTTTGCAGCAAATACAAACGCCTGTTTCAGAAGAAGAAGTCTATGACCACTTTGTCCAGTTATACAAAAACACACTTCAGGCGGAATTAAAGAGCGCATTAAATGCCGCCAAAACGCCACAGGAAAAACAATATTACCAAGAACAATACCGCCGTCTTTCTTCTGATGAGGCTATTCAAAGCCAATACCGCAAATCACAGCAAAAAGAAGAAGATAACGCCGCGCAGCAAATACAAGAGATTTCTGAATTGGCGCTGAATATCTGGAACAACCGGCAGGGCTTATCTGTTAAAGAACAGTCTTGGCTGGTTTTAGAAGCAGCCCCTATTCTGCAGGCTATGGGAGCTTTAGACCCCAAACAACGTTTGCAAGCGGCTGCGGTTGCCCGCACGATACTGAGAGAAAAAGGCTCTTCCTGTTCGGCGGTTAATGCGTGGAAAAGCATTAAAGCGGCCGTAGGGGCAGACAAAGCGTTAAATGTGCAACAAAACCGCTGCGGGGAAGCCTTATCTGCATTGGCGGCATTGGGGGTTTTGGGCCAGGAAGCTTCTGGCAAGAACCGGGCCGATGCGGCTGCGGTGGCACAATTTTTTAAGCAGGGAATTAACGGAATATCCGCTCCGGAAGTTATTTTGCAATCTTCGCAAGCGTTGTTGGCGTTAAATGGCGGGGCGGAACTGGAAGATATTTTGCTTCAAGCGGCCAATCATCAATTTGACAAAGGGCTTGTGTGGGACGCTTTAGGGTATTTTAGCGCGCAGGGTATTATCACTATTTTCCAGCCGGGTCTGTTTGGCGCCGGTTACGAGACAAGCTTTTATCCGCAGGATTCCCAACCGGGCCAAGGAAACGCTTGGTTTGATTTAGGCAAATATTTGGCGCAAATTTCTTCCCAGGATGCCCGGGCAGCCCAAGCAGTCAACCGGGTAATGAAGCACAATTTGGGCTATTCTATTTCCAAGTTTAAAGGAAACGTTGGTTTTGATGTTTTTGCCGCCGGCGCATTGGCAGGCGGATATAAAGTGAATCTGCGCCCGGAGAGCCTGAACCGTGAATATACGGATCAAGACGGCATACATCATACTCCGGCCCGTTCTGCCCTGTGGGCCAGTATGCGCAAACAACAGCAAAAAGCCGGCCAAAGCGAAACGATGTACTTTATCCGTTTGCTGTTGGAAAAAAATAAAGAAAATTTGGATCCGCATACCCGTCTTTTTCTTGATAATGAATTAAAAGCCGCTTACAATGCAGAATCGCTTGCTTATGCTACAATGCAGGCCAAACAAGCCGGGCAAAAACAGGCTGTTTTTAAAACGTATGTTCAGCGCCAAACGGTATTGGCAGAAGAAATGGAGGGGTGGCAGCGGCGCAATAATTGGCAAAAAGCAGGTTTTTGGACGGATATTGTTCTGCTTTTTACTGGTTCAAGTGCAGCTGTTGCCAAAGGGGTGTCCGGGTTAGCCAAAGGGGTTAAAATTTTGCGTTTGGCCCGTGCCGGGGCTGTGGCGGCAGATATTTCTTTTGCCCAAAGTTTCAAAAGAGTGGTGCGTTTAAGCCGTTTCTATAAAACGGGGGCCGTGCAACAAGCGGCTTTGCAAACGCATTTCCGCCGGGTTTTTAAGAGCTGGAAACCTGTTGAAAAAACGCCTATTCCCCAACCGGCCTTGGCGTTGGCAAACACCAGCCAGGGGGAGGCTGCTGCGGTTTTTCCGCAAATACTTTCTGCCGCTGGAAAACCTGCTCCAAAGGTCAACCCAGAAACGGCAGCGACTGCAGCGGCCAATGTGGCCACTTCTGCACCGCGCCAACCGTTCTTTCGCTTGGTAAAAAAATTGCCTGTGTTATACCGTTATGCCCGCACTCACCACGGGATGAATTTGCCTTGGTTTTTTTATAATCTGTGGCGTGTCAACCGTTCCTCCAATTCTGCCAGATTGCTTGCCCTTCCCGAAACGGGCAAAGTGTCTTATTTTTCATTACATAACAAACTGCACAATACGTTGCAACTGTTGAAAAAAGATATTCAATTGGCTCCTTTACAAACAGAAGCGCAAAAATTGTATCTTCAGCGTTTGGAAAAAACCTTCTCCAGACACTTTATTACTCCTACTGGGTCTGAAAACTACCTTAGGACAATGGAGGGCTTTACAAAAAAACGGTTTCAGGCTTTCCATATATATGGCGAAGATATTGCTTGGCAGCCCGACCACGGGATTCATTCCAATTTCTTGGCTTATTCCTTTGGTAAAAGGCCGAAACCAAACTTAAACTTGCCGTTAGAAAGAACCCCCGTAAATGGTATTTCTTTTGACCGTTTATCAAACATTATCCAAAAAACACCGGCTTTTTCTGATGAAATTTATGTGCATTTTAATGTGCACGGTTCAGTAAGGTATGGGAAATGGTGGGGATATATGTCTGACTTGGATACTACAGACGTAGATATAGAAGGCTTGCTCTCTTTCTTCCAACAGTTAAGGAGCGAACATAATATTTCCGAAATTACTTGTATCTTGGGCAGCTGCTATAGCGGAGTAGCATTTGAAAGAATGCTGCTGATGCCTGCTTGGATGAGAAGGGGGGTTAATTTATTTAGTCTCTCGGGTGGATTTAGAGAAGTGTCTTTTTCCTTATCAAACGCTTTTCCGATTATAGATGCCAAGACCCCTCTTTCTCCTTTGCAATACGCCAAGAAAGTGTGGTTGGAGAATATGGGCCTGCGCAAATTTGGTTTCTTGGGAAGAGCCTATGTTAGAGGAGAAGTGTATGACCCACTGAAAGATGTATTGAACAGCGAAAAGCTCTACTATAAAACATTACTGGACCCTGAATTAAAGAAATTGAGCCAACAAGATATTGAAACCCTGCGTGCACTGTTGCATTTAAGAAGGGCCGAATTTGGCGAATTGCCCCAGGCTTTGGAAAGACTGTCGGATTTTCTTCCTCAGTTGAAAACGTATGAAAGTTTTTCTCCGTACAGATCCTATGGATTAGTGCCTTCTGGCACACCTGAAGTTTTCCAATTGGAATTGCCGCGTTGGTTTGAAAATGCTGCTTTTGGCGTAACGGAAAGCTATCCTTTCTAATCCTTTGCTAGACTGGATTTTTACTAAAATATTCCGCCGGGCAGCCTCTTGAGATACGCGCTATATTTTGTTGTATAAAATTGCTAAAATGTTTCTATATGGAAAAATATTGCTACGCGCGTAAGAAATCCAAGAAAAAAACAAAACAAGTTTCCTCCGTCCGCTGGCTGGCCTCTGCTTTGTATATAGTGGGCTTTGCCGTGACCGCGTGGCTTTTTGCTATGTTATGGTTTGGCTTTTCCCAGGGCAGTATCAGCGAGGCTTCCTGCCGGGTGCTGCGCCAATTTTTTGGACAAAGCGCGCCGCTGATTCCTCTTTTGCTTACCTATTGGCTGGTGCGTAGTTTAATTAAAAAAAGCGGAGCATTTATTTTTTTCTTTTTCGGTTCTTTGCTGACGCTGACGGCTTTTTCTTCTGTATTGACAATGCTAAAGCTGATTTTTACCGGCTCTCAAATTACGGGCGGGCTGGCAGGGCAAAAAGTATTTTACTGGTTTGAAGGGGTTGTTGGGCCCGTTGGAGCGTCTTTGTTTTCTCTGGCTTTTCTGCTGGTAGGGCTGCATATTTTGTTCGCTATACCGTGGCAGGTGGTGGTCAGCAAATCAGCTGAGTTCCTGCGTAATGATTTTCAGGGTTGGATGGAAGCACGCGCGGAACTGAAAGAAAAAGTAAAAGAGGGCAAAGAAGAAATAAAACAAGCCGCCCAACATCCCGCCCCAGCAGCGCAAGATAACGAAGAAGCGGAACGCCCTTCCAAACCCAAAATTTACCGCCCTCATACCCAAATTAAAGCCCCCGTGGCGGAAATGGTGAAAGAGCTGCCTCGCTCGGCTAATAAAGCCCCCGTCCAAACAGAGCAAACAGAAGAAGAAACCCCGCAGCAGACCAAACCCTTTGACCCTGCCACCTTTCAGCTGCCTTCTTTAGACTTGCTCTCAGACCCGGTTAACAACGGCGTCGTAGGCCCTACTGACGAGGAAATAGCCCAAGCCACCAAACGCCTGGAAGAAACCCTAAAAAACTTTGAAATCGGTGCCCACGTGACAGGCGTTTCGCCCGGCCCGGTGGTAACACGTTATGAAATCAAGCCGGACCCGGGGGTTAAAATCGCCTCTATCGTTTCTATTTCTAACGATATCGCCTTGGCTATGCGGGCCAAGTCTATTCGCGTGGAAGCGCCTATCCCGGGCAAAGATGCCATTGGTTTTGAAATCCCCAATGACCGCCCGGTAATGGTAACGATGAAAGAAATCCTGCAGGATCCCGTCTATACCCAGTCCAAGGCCCGCGTTCCCGTGGCCTTAGGCCGCTTTGCAGACGGACGGCCCGCCGGCGCCACGCTGGAGAAATGGCCCCATATCCTAATTGCCGGCGCCACCAACAGCGGCAAATCCATTTGTCTGCATACGATTATTATGTCCGTTTTATACCACGCCAAACCCAATGAGGTCAAATTCCTGATGATTGACCCCAAACGGCTGGAGCTGACGCTCTATGAAGGCATTCCGCACCTCTACGACCCCAAAACTTCCTGCGATGACGTCAACGTGGTAACCGACGCACAGGGGGCCGTCAAATCCCTGCAAATGCTGGTAAAAGTGATGGAAAAACGCCTTAAAATTATGGAGCTGGCCAAAGTGAAGAATATTGAAGGTTACAACGCCTGGGCGGAGAAAAAAGGCGAAGAAAAGATGTTCTACATTGTGGTTATCATTGACGAAATGGCGGATTTAATGCTGCAGACCCGCGCCGCTATAGAAGACTCCGTCCAGCGTCTGGCGCAAATGGCCCGCGCGGTGGGCATTCATTTGATTTTGTGCACGCAGCGCCCGTCCGTCAACGTGATTACGGGCGTGATTAAGGCCAACCTGCCTTCGCGCATTGCCCTGCAGGTGGCCAGCAAGACCGACTCGCGCGTGATTTTGGACGGCGCCGGAGCGGAGCTGCTTTTGGGCCGCGGGGATATGCTTTATCAGGGCACGTCCGACCAAAAGCCGCACCGCATACAGGGCGCTTACGTCAGCGAGAGCGAAATTACCGCCGTGGCCGACTTTTTGCGCAGCCAGGGCGCGCCCGATTATCCGGTGCAGATATTAGCCGACCACAGTATGCAGCGCCCGCAGGACGGGCTGGGCACTTCTCCCGAAGAGCTGCTGCAGGCGCTTAAGCTGGTAACGGAGCGCAAGCGCGTGTCGCAAGATTTGCTTAAAGCGCATTTTGGCTCTTCGGCCCGTGCCACCAATATTTTAAGCGTGTTAGAGATGAAAGGATTCATCACAAAGCCCGAAGGCTCCAACCGCTGGGAAATCCATTACGATTTGATAGAAGAACAAATATCTGCACTAGAAAACAGAGATACGGACAAATACCAGGAACCAGAATATGAAACGGTTTATAAATAATTCTTGCTGCCTGACGCTGGCTCTATTGCTGGCGGGGGCCGCCTTTGCAGCAGAAACAGCTGAAGCGAAAGCCGCCGTCCCGGCGGAAAAATCCGCCGCCGCATTATCTGCCCCAACAACTCAACCCGCAGAAACTTCTGCTGCCAAAACGGACAAAACCGCCGCGCGGATCAATAAAGACAAAACAGACGTCTCTTTAGAAAAAAAAGCGGACTCTCCCGCCAAAGAAAAAGACTATGTGGCCTGCTTTGCCGCGTGGGATAAAAATATGCACACGCTGCGCACCGATTTTATTCAAACTACTGAATATGACGGCATACTCATCAGCCGTTCGGAAGGGAGAATCTATTACCATCAGGACGGACAAAAGCTGCGTTTAGACAATTTGGAAGACAATGAAGTTACCCAAACGGCATTGACTAATAAGAAAAAGATTTGGATTTTAGATGAAAATGGCAAAGACGTAACCCAAGTGGATTGGAATGATTGGTTGGCGGGCCAGCCCAATCAGGCTTTGTTTGACTTTGGCAATTATACCAGCTTAATTGCCCGCCACGATGCCTCTGTGCTGGAGCACAAAGACGGGCTGGCTGTTTTGCGTCTGCAGCCTAAAGATAAAAAACAGAATTACACGCTGTATGTGGCGGTGGGGGAAAAGGATTGTTTCCCGTCCTACATTACCATACAATCCGATTTGATGAAAACTACCGCCCAGCTAAAAAATAAAGAATTAAATATTGATTTTAAAAAAGAGATATTTAAGAGGATAATCCAATGATGACTCTCGCCAATAAAATAACGCTTACGCGCGCTGCACTGTCTATTGTAATGTTTATTTTTATTTTGCTGCCTTACGGCTGGGCCCGTATTACGGCTACGCTGATTTTTATTTTAGCCGCCAGTACTGACTGGGTGGACGGCAAAATTGCACGGGAAACCAACACCATTACCCCTTTTGGCGCTATAGTGGACCCGTTTGTGGACAAAATTTTGGTGGCGGCGGCCCTGTTTGCCTTTGTAGGCATACGGGAGCTGGATATCCCCATTTGGGCGGTATTTTTTATCCTATTGCGCGAGCTGATGATTTCCACTCTGCGCGTGATTGCCGCGCTGGAAGGCAAAGTGATGGCGGCGGAACGCTGGGGCAAATTTAAAACGGTAATCCAAATGGCGGCCGTGGGCACCATTTTCTTTGTGTTGGATTTGTACCACGTCAGCCAGTGGCTGAGCGGGGAAGCTAAAACGGTATGTATGGTGGCTTTTTGGACGTTGCGCAAAATCCCCTATGCCATTACGGCTATTGCGGCGGTAATTACGTGGATTAGCGCTATTTCGTATTTAAAAAATAACTGGGAATTGCTTAAAAAATCCTGGAGTTTGCCCGTATGCAAAAACTCATAAACGCCTTAGCCACGGGGTTTTATATCAGCTATTTGCCCGCTTTGGTTATTCCGTTTAAAAAAAATACCGGGGCCGGATTTTTAGGCACGCTGTTGGCGGTACCGTTTGTGTTTTTACTGCCGACGGATTTTATGTTGTATTTGGTGTTTTTGCTGGCGTTTTGGGTGCTTTGTGTGTGGATTTGCAAAAAGGCCCGCTTAGGCGGCACTTACCAGGGGCACGATAATCCGCGCATTGTCATAGATGAGGTGGCGGGTTATTTTACGGCGGTTATGTTTTTGCCGCGTACATGGCCGTATTTGCTGGCGGCATTTGTACTTTTTCGCACGTTTGACACCCTAAAACCCTGGCCAGTGAAGCATTTTGACCGTATGCCCAATGCCTTTGGGGTAGTGTTTGACGATGTTTCCGCCGGGCTGCTGGCAAATATTGTAGTGCAGCTGTTTATGATTTTTACCCGGCAGGCCGCGCTCTAACCCGTTAACGGGACGGAGCCAAAATGTAGATTTGCTATAAATAAATATACCGTGCGCCGCAAGGCGCCAAAGACAAGGAGATAAAAGAAAATGGACTTTTCCAATATGACCAACTTGCGCGAACTGTTCGCCGCGGGCGGCCCAATACTGGTGCTGCTGATTTTGCTTTCCGTTTATTCGCTTTCCATTATTTTGGAGCGCTTTTTTAAATTTAAAAAAAGTATTGGTATGTCACGCAAATTAATTGCCTATTGCCGCCACCCTATTCATTCCGACAATTACGAAAAAGTAACCGATGCCTGCACCCGGGAAATGACCAAAAACACCCCGGCAGCCCACGTTATTCTGACGCTGGTGGAAAACCGCAACCGCTCTAAAGCAGAGCTCAAAGAAATGGCGGACTCCGTTATAGACTGGGAAGTGACCAAACTGCAGCGCAAGCTGACCATTTTGGGCACGTTGGGCAGCATTACGCCGTTTATCGGTTTGTTTGGCACGGTTATTGGGGTTATACACGCGTTTAAAGACTTGGCCGGGGCGTCTGCTTCTGCGGCGGGGGCTTCGGTAGTGGCGGCGGGTATTGCCGAGGCGCTGGTCAATACGGCAGCCGGCTTATTTGTAGCTATTCCGGCGGTAATCGCCTACAACTACTTCCTGTCTAAAACCAATTATTTCGGCAAAGAGTTGGAAAATATTGCCGATGAAATCATTTTTCAGCAAAACCGCGGGTAATCTATGGCGCATAAAACAAGAACTGTTATGGCAGAAATCAATATGGTGCCTTTTATAGACATCACGTTGATTTTGCTGATTATTTTTATGGTGATGAGCCCTATGCTGGTGCAAATGCAGATGAATGTGGACTTGCCCAAATCCAACGCTGTCAACACGACGGCTGAAGATGACGTTATCCGCATTGAAGTGCAAAAAAACGGGGTCATCCGCATTGACAACCGCACTTATACGGTGAAAAATCTGGAGCGTGAGCTGGTGCTTCGTATGGGCAAGGCCAATAAAAAAACCATTTTGGTAGAGGCCGATAAAGATGTGCCGATACAGACGGTGGTGGACGTGTTTGACATCGCCAAAAAACTCGGCGCGGCAAAACTGGGAATTGGAGTCCTTTCTAAAAACTAATGAACCGCTATTTTGTTCTCTCCTGCCTGCTGCATTTGGCGCTGGCCCTGCTGGTAATAGGTATATTGAGTCCTTCGGCTGCGGACTCAAAGGTTACTTATACCATTGACTTTATCGGCAGCGGCAAAGTGGTGGCTATGCAAGCGCAGGACAAACCCGCCGGCCCCGAGGCAGGCGCGCAAAAAGAACCTGCCAAAGAAGTGGCCCAGGCTCCGGCCCCTAAAAAAGAAGAGCCCGCCGCTAAACCGGACAAAAAGGCATATCAGGCCAAAGAAGAAATCTCCGCCAAAAAACAGCCTAAAAAGAAACAAACCAAAAAAGCCCCGGCGGCCGCTCCGTTGGCGGCACCCAGCATTTTGGAAGAAGCCAAAGAAGAGTCTAAAGGCAGCAGCGGCACCACCGGCCCGGGAGGAGAAGGAGAATTTGAGGGGGGCAATATCCGCACCGATTTTGCCACATTTCCCTATCCGTGGTATATCACCCAGGTGCGCAACAGCCTCTGGAGCCAGTGGGAAAAACGCCGCCCCGCCGGTATGGTGCGCGGCAGTTTAGTGTCTTTTGCCATTGCGCGTGACGGAAAAATAAAAGACTTAAAAGTGCAAAAATCCTCCGGTGATGACAGCTTTGATTTTGCCGCCACGTCCGCCGTGATTAACGCCGGCCCTTTTCCGCCGCTTCCTATGCTGTATGAAAAGGACGAACTGACCGTGACGGTAGAATTTAAACAGGAGAGCTAATATGACAGGCTGGCAGCGTTTTTTTCTGATGATTGTATGCTCTTTGCTGGTTATGATTTTATGGCCTCAATATGACAGCGCTGGCTTGACGTTTATGTTTATGTCGGCCTTATTGTGGACGTGTGTGATTATTTTGCTCTCCGTGCTTAGCGGTATTTTTGGGATTTATAAATTTGAATTTTTAAACCGTTTTATCAGCATTTTATATCTGGGAGCACTATTAGCTTGCCTTTTATTTTATTTCCCGCTTAAAAACGGGGATACTCCCGCCAAACGTATGCAAAAAAACCAATGGCCCACCAAGGCGGACGTAAAAGAAGGAATGCGCCGTCTTACATTTAATTTTGATTTTGTGCGGCGCAATGTGAACAGAGATGCCAATTTTGTAAATCAAAAAATAGATAGCGCTACTGATACCGCCACAGAAATCCGCAAAGAATTAAAAGAGAAGAAAGAACAACTGGATATTTTTGTGGAAAAATTAGAGGGGGAAAAATGAAAAAAACCGTTTTAGTAACCGGCGGCAAAGGGTTTATTGGACGCAAATTAACAGATGCCTTGCTTAAAGAAGGCTATAAGGTGCGCATCGTATCCCGTTATGCCAGCAAGAAAAAGCCCCTTAATCCAGACGTTTCTGTGGTACAGGTGGATTATCAGGACTGCGCCTCCCTGCAAAAAGCGATGGAAGGCTGCAGTATGGTCTATCACTTAGCAGCCGCCATTTTTGGCTTTACCCAAGAAGACTTTGCCAAAGCCAATGCCCGCGCCACACAAAATATGGTCTGTGCGGCTAATTTAACACCGGATTTGGAGCGTTTTATCTATGTTTCCAGTCTGGCCGCCAGCGGCTATGCCCAAGACGCCTCGCAGCCCCGCACAGAGGATATGACACCGCAGCCGGTTTCAGACTATGGTATTACCAAACTAGCCGGCGAAAAAGCCGTGCAAACGCTGAAACCTTCGGTTAAATGGACAATACTCCGCCCGCCCATTGTGTATGGCAAGAACGATTCGGGCGTGTCTAAAATTGCGGCCTGGGTTAAGCGGGGGCTTATGGTCAATACATCCGGCAAAGGCTTGTTTAGCTTTGTTTATGTGGACGACTTGGTGCAGGCGCTGGTTGATATTGCCAAAATTCCGGGCACAGAAAACCAAATTTTCTTTGTTTGCGAAGAACAATGTTATCCTTGGCCGGAATTTATTGAAAAAATGGCCCGGGCGATGAGGGTAAAAAAACCATTTATGCCCAATGCTCCGGTGTGGATGTTAAAACTGGCTGCGGCGCTTTATTCTTATACCGCCCGTTTGACGGGGGCCCAGCCGGCGCTGAACTATGATAAAGTGAAAGAGGCCATTATCCCCGGGCATTGGATTTGCAGCGGCAAGAAGTGGAGCCAACTAAGCGGCCAAAAATTTACCCCGTTAGAGGAAGGCTTAAAAAAGAGTTTCTAATCTGTCTTATCCTTATTATCCGGGAAAGCAAAGACAACTTTTTCATTATTTGTTATAATAATAGTACTGAAGCCGTTTCAGACGGAAAAAACCCTTTGGGAGAGGTGGCTGAGAGGCCGAAAGCGGCGGTTTGCTAAACCGTTATACGGGTTAATTCCCGTATCGAGGGTTCGAATCCCTCCCTCTCCGTGCTCTAGTGTAAATTAATTAGATACAATCCACGATGAACTTTTTTCTCGTCGTGGATTTTTTATTTTACTTAAATCTTAAATGCTCATTTTCCGTTTCCCCGTTTATTTCAAGAATTTCTTCCGCCCATGCTCAAAATTTCGTTTTCGCAGTTCCAAAACTTAAAGACTACCGCATATTGGCAGTAGCCTTTTAGCTAGAGCTGATACTGTATTTATTTATGTTGACTGGCCTGTTCAAATAACTGTTTAGCTGTTATCTCTCGTCCTTGTGTACCATCTAAAATACTAAGGATTACTTTGGCAGGTAAAAATCTAAGAGTCAAAATCTTTCTCATATACCTATCTGTCAGTTGATATTTCTCACATAGATCTTTAACTTGTTTCCCCTGCAGTATATCATGGCTAATATTGAATGCTTGGATGAGTAATTGAACCAAGGTTTTATTGGTGTTCTTTTCTATCCTTTCGCCTACAATGGCTTTGGCTCCGTTGTCTATGACTGCTATATGGTATTTAACATGGAACACAAGAGATGTTTTGAGGGATTCCTTAAACAGTTCTTTAATAGGTCTATTTTCGTAGAGTGAACGGATATATTCGCATAACTGCTCCTGATAGATGGTAAGTGTAATTTCTTCGGGCAACAAATCCACTCGTCCTAGTAATATCCTTTGTGTCTCTTGGTCTATGGTTTTGTTTTGTATGCTGTTTAATATCTGCTTGGTGTCATTCACACTATAACTTTTTAATAAATTAGCAAACGCCGATTTATCCTCTTTAAATTGCTTATTAAACCACTTATCTATAAATGTTTCTATCTCCGGTAGGGATATTTTACTCACCTGCCCTATTTTCTCACTCTTGCATTTAATAACTGCCTGGCTAACGTAATATCGGTACTTCTTGCCTTTACTACCAGTACTCCAACAAGGGCTCATCCTATTACCCTTATCATCATACAGTTTACCGCATAATAAACTCTTTTGTGGTTCATATCGTTGCCTATCAATTCTATGCTCCTGTAGGGTATCCTGCGCTTTATGAAATACCCCTATTTCAATAATTCCTTTGTGTTCACCCTTATACCATACCCCCTTGTGTTGCACTTCCCCTATATAAGCCCTATTTTGCAAAATGCGGTATAAATTCCCTACAGAAAGCGGTCTGTCATGCTGACTGTAGACATGTTGGCTATCTAAGTATTTTTTTAGCCGTTGTACACTTTTGAATTCGTTGTATTTATCAAATATAAGCTGTATTTTAGCCGACTGGGGTTCATCCGGATAAAGTTTCTTATCTTTGCGCTTATAACCCATAGGTGGAGTTCCACCCATCCACATCCCCTTCTTCTTACTCGCTGCTATCTTATCCCTTAATCGTTCCCCTGTTATCTCCCGTTCAAATTGGGCAAAGGATAATAACATATTTAGGGTTAATCGCCCCATACTGCTACTCGTATTAAAATGTTGTGTAATAGACACAAAAGATGCCTTCCGTTCCTCTAATACATCTACTATCTTGCTAAAATCATGTAAACTACGGGTCAATCGGTCTATCTTATATACCACAATGATATCTATCAGCCCATCTGCTATATCTTTAAGTAAACGTTGTAAAGCCGGCCGATTTAAATTACCACCGGAGTAACCCCCATCATCATATTCAGTAGGTACCAATTTCCAACCTTCATGCTTTTGACTTTTTATATATGCCTCACAGGCCTCCCTTTGGGCCTGTAAACTGTTAAATTGCAACTCTAAGCCCTCTTCTGTGGATTTGCGGGTATAGATCGCACAACGCAATATCTTATGTTCCTCGGCCATATTTACTGCCTCCAAAGAACACTTTACCGTTCCAATGAGCTCCGGTAATTAGTTGGGCTATAGCTGAAAGACTCTTGTATATAGCCCCTTTGTAAAGGAACCCCGCATCAACTACTAAAACCTCATATTTTGTCCCTTTATAGGAACGTATGAGTTTTGTACCTACTTTGAAATAGAGTTTTCGGTGGAGCTGAGTAAAACCCTTTTGAGCCTGTTCTATGCGCTTTAACACATATTTGGGAGATATACCACTTTCTCGGGTTTGCTTATACCAAGCAATATACTTGTTAAGTAAAACCTTGCGTATAGTTGGAATAGGCAATTTTACATACCTATCCCATGCGCCTGTTATAGATGTTTCAAGATGACAAGCCATAACCTATTTCACCTTAAAGAATGCCGGGCCACTTACCGAATAACCGGTAATAGCTACAGCCGCTGCCGTTAAACTCTTATACTCCTTGCCGGCATATAAAAACCCATCCTCTAATACCTTGACCTCAATATCGGCCCTTTTAAAGTGTCTTGTAAGTTGCTCTCCAGGTTGGAAGGGTAAATGTCCTTGACGGGTAGCTTTGCCGGCAGTAGGTTGTTCACTCTGCAGAACTAGAGCGAATTCTTTGGTTACTGCTGGACTGGAAACTTCTAATATCTTGACGGGTTTTCTTTGGACAGGTTTAGGCTGTTTCTTTACAACAGATTTTTTGGTTTGTTTTTTCATTTTGACTTCTCCGTATTTGTGATGTACGGGTTATTGCCCGTAACACATTACTGCTTACTATCGGGAGAGAAGTCAAGTCAATTAATTTAATAGTTCGATTCCTGTTGGGCGCACTTTTAAGAAAAGACCCGTTCTCCGTCGAGAGCGGGTTTTTTCTTATGCTCCCTCGTCGACACTTTTTGAGCAAAATGAGCAAAATTACGCAAATCTTGTATATTGTTAGTGGACCCTGTATGGTGTACAGTAAATGCTAGTTTTCTTTGTATTTCTCGTCGATAAAGGTGTAAATATACACGACTTTTCTACAAACTATATCCGCACAACCCAAATTCCCAAGATTTTTTCACATACTATAATTATTAGTTCTCGTCGAAGAAGTATAAAAACTACTAAAAAAATTCTCGAAAACTATGAATATACTGGACACAATTTGGACACTATAACGCTACGCTTTTCTTTGTTGTCCTGCAAAATCCTTGCGGCTTTTATTATGCCAACCTACATACTTGTGGACACTATAAGTTGTAAAATATATCTCCTCTCACAAACCCTTGGGAACAGCGTAAGGTAAGTGACGTTGCCAACAGATACGATAATTTGCGCATTCCTGTGGCGGCGGGAAAAAG
>CALUXB010000002.1 GCA_944324645.1 uncultured Elusimicrobiales bacterium
AGCCTTAGCCTTAGCCTTAGCCTTAGCCTTAGCCTTAGCCTTAGCCTTAGCCTTAGCCTTAGCCTTAGCCTTAGCCTTAGCCTAAAAAACTAGAGATTTAGAATAAAATTTAAGTTAAATTTAGAGCAAATTGGGGTTTTTTAGTTTGGAAGCTGGCTTTGGGATTTATGGGGGAAATCGCTATTTTTTAGGGAGCCAAAACCAAGCTTAGCTAGAAAACGGGGCATAGAATATTAGAGACCTGAGGGAAAAAGAGGAAAATTCCCCCTTTTTTATTTGTGGCCTTTTCCTTATTTACAACAGCGGCTTTCTCCTTAATCAAAAGGGCAGTTTTCTATAAACAAATTAGTTGTAAGAAATTAAAACAATAGGACCAGAGATAAAATAACGAAATTAGAAAAGCAAAGATAACCCCACGGCAAATTCGTGGCGGACGTCGGAAGAGGCTTGTAATAACAAATTATTCCAAACCGCCGTTTCATAACTTAGGCGATATTCCCCCGTCAGCAGAATTCGCCTTCCAAGAGGGGCTTGTATGCCCAGACCTGCACTCCAAACGGAACTGCGTTGGTTAAAATTGCCAAAGTCCAGATCTGGCATCTCCACCCGGTCAAACACCATTCCGCCAGCCAGCAAAAGATACATCTGCGGGCGTGTCTCCGGAGTAAAAACCCATTTGATAACCCCAGCAAAAGCATATTTTTCTAGCTTATCTATATCTTGTTGGGAAAAATCAACTGCGTGCAGCCATTGACCCTCTATACCAAAAGAGAACGCCGGGAAAATTTCTTTTAACATACGCAAGCGCACCCCCGGCATACTGCGGGAAATTGTCCAGCCTCCTCCGTCCCGCAAATTACCTACAGAACTCATTGCCGACAAAGACAGCTCCCAGCCATACAAAGGCGCTTCTTCAGATACTGGAGAAATATCCGGCGCCGCAAAAGGACGGTACACCCGATAGATTTGCCCTTGCAGGCCTATCGGTGCAAATATAAAGAAAAATACCGCCAAACACGCGGCTTTAAAAGCAAAGCACGGCAACTTTATCTCTCACACTTAAATTCCCCGTGCTTATTTTATAAAAAGCGCTATATCTATTTATATAACGCGTTTTAAAGCCTTTTTTTAATTCTTTTATATCAGTATTTCACTTTATCTACCGTCTAAAGTTTTGATTTTTTTACTATTTTTATCAAGCTCGGTCTAATCCAATTTTGATTATCCGGCAAATGATATTACTGCAAGAGACGCCCCCTAAAAATACAGCTCTTTCGTGTATTTACCCATTATTCCAACAAGAACTATTATGCTCAAGGTTAAGAACCGTTTAGCCTCCCCAAACGATGTCCTATAAAACTGGAAAATAACCGATTAAAAGTTACCTAAAGCATATTTGACAAGAAGGAGCGCTGGCATTGGCGCTACATATCCATTTACAGCCGGCAGTTTCCCCCGCTTTACACCCTAAATTTCTGTTATTTCAATCCTTCCGCTTTGCTCTAGTTTCTCCCCCCACGCATCTAACAAGAAAATACCGTTTTCTTCTTAAGATTTCCCCCTCTATTTCTTGGCCTATGTGCGGGTATTTATAAAATTAGGGCGGCCTACACAGGCCGCCCTTTCCCCCACAACAGCATTCTTGCGGATGAAGAGGTTAGAATCGTGTGCCAAAACGCAAAAAAGCGCCGTGGAATTGCAGATAATTATCTTTGCCGTAATAGCGGTTCAAATCTTCCGCTTTAACAAAGACCACCGTATAGCGGTATTCCAACGCCAGGAAAAGATCTTGGTTAAAGTTATACTGCAGCCCTAACCCGGCAAATAAATCCAGCCCCCATTTATCAGCGCTTTGAGCCGTATGCACGCCGCCTCTGTCCCCGGAAGATTTCAAACGCGCCTGTGCAGCGCCCACGCCCATAGGCACATAGACGCGCCAGCTATCCCAGGCGTTAATGGTATATTTCCCGGCCAGGGCAATGCTATGCAGACGGAAAGGATCATATTTATAACCATTGCTGCTGCGGCCGTCCGGCGCCAACATCATATAGTCGGCACCCAGGGCAAAATGGTCGCTTATGTCCCACAATACTTGGCCCGTGGCCGCAAGCCCGATATCTGCCATACGCATCCCTTCGGTATCTTTGTTAAAACTGTGCGCCATTCCAATCCCCAGCGATACTTCCGCCCGTTTTGCATTGGCTAATGCCATTTTACTGGGCGTATAATCAGAATACTCCATCTGACTGATAACCTGTGTGCCCCCTTTGGGCGTGGTTTGAGTCTGCTCTATCACGCCATACTGAGTGGTACCTTTTTTATTGGTCGTAGTTACATCATAGACGGTGGTCGTATCTTCTTGCACAACACGCATTTGCGGCTTAGACGCGGTAGTTTTGGTGGTATTTTGGGCAAAAGCACCAACAGACAGACATAGCACCGCCAGCACGGTTACAGATTTATACATATTTTCCCCCTCATATTATTTGTATGTACTACGCTTCTTATAGTAAGAAAAGCCACAAAGGCGGTCAACGCAAAAAACAGATTAGATGTTCCCTAAGCAAATTTGACAGGCGGCTTATATAATGTTAAGATAAATTATCCCGCTAAAAGCGACTTGTCCAACAAGTCGCTTTTTACTTAATAGGCAGGTGTAATATGAAAGACCCCAAAACCATAGAACAAACGGTAGCCTCTGTACTAGAAGGCCAAGGCGTTGAATTGGTGGACCTAGTTATCCAAAACCAGGGCCGCAAAAAACTCTTACAGTTTTTCGTAGATAAAGAAGGAGGCGTCACATTAGACGACTGCTCTGCTCTGACCAATCAAATAGACTCTATTTTGGAAATGGAAAACCTGATTGACGGAGCGTATATTTTGGAAGTGTCTTCTCCCGGCGTAAAACGCGTGCTCAAAAAACCACAGCACTATAAAAAGTTTATCAATGAGCGCGTGCGCGTCGTGCTGAAAACCCCGCTGGAAGGACGCGGCTTTTTCACCGGCACGATAGCCTCTGCCGCTGACGATGAATTTGTATTGGACGACGGCACCAACAAATACCACTTTAAATACGACAATATTAAGAAAGCCAACCTGGACCCTGTCCTGGAATTTTAACACCACGCGTCCGTTTTAAACGGCGTATATATAAGGAGAAAAACAAAATGGAAGGAACCGCTAAAGATTTAATTATGGCCCTGGAAGGGTTAGAGAGAGAAAAAAATATCAAAAGAGACGATATTTTAAAAACCATTGAAGACGCGCTGGTGTCCGCCCTGCGCAAAAACCTAGGCAAAACCGCCCAAATCAGCGCCAAAATTGACGTAGAAACCGGCAGCATTCAGGCGTTTCAAACGCTAAACGTGGTGGAAGTCGTCACCAACCCGGAAATGGAAATTGATGTAGAGGCCGCCAAAGCCTACCTCAAAAATCCCAAAGCCGGCGACGTGGTTACGCTGACCCAAGACGTAGAAGACTTCTCCCGCATCGCGGCCCAAATTGCCAAGCAGGTGCTCATTCAGAAAGTGCGCGGCATTGAACGCGAAAATTTTTACAAAGAGTTTAAACCCCGCGAAGGCGAAGTAATTACCGGCTCGGTGCGCCGCTTTTCCGACCGGGATTTAATTGTGGACTTGGGCAAAGTGGAAGCGATTTTGCCGTACTGCGAACAGATTAAAAAAGAACGCTACTCCAACGGCTCTCGCGTCAAAGCTATCATTGCCAAAGTGCTCAGCCAGGCTGATTTAGCCAATATCGGCGACGACCCGGTGCTCTCCCGCTACAAATCCGCCGCGTTTAAAATGGATAAAGGGCAGCGCGGACCTTATGTAATTTTGTCACGCGCCAACGGCAAATTTTTAGAAGAGCTCTTTAAAGTGGAAGTGCCTGAAATCAGCGAAGGCATCGTGGAAATCAAAGCCGTCCAGCGCGACCCGGGCTTCCGAGCCAAAGTGCTGGTCAGCAGCATTGACCACAAAATTGACCCCATTGGCACCTGCGTGGGTATGCGCGGTATCCGCATTCGCGCAGTTATGAATGAACTGTCCGGCGAGCGTATTGATTTAATCAATTACTCCGATGATATTACCACTGTTTTGGCCAACTCTATCGCCCCGGCCAAAGCCAGCTTTGTCAAAATAGTCAGTATGAGCGAAAAGAAAGCGTTGATTATCGTGCCCGACGACCAGCTGCCCATTGCCATCGGCAAAGATTGGCAGAACATTAAACTGGCCTCCCGCTTAACCGGATGGGAATTGGAAGTAAAGAGCGAAAGCCAGAAAAATAAAGAAGCCGAGGAAGCGGCCGCCGCCACCCAGGGCACGTTAGAAGGAGTGGAAGGCATTGGTCCCAAAACGGCAGAAATCTTGCAGAAAGCCGGCTATACTTCTGTAGAACAAATTGCTTCCGTAGAGCCGGAGCATCTGGCGGCCCTGCAAGGCATCGGGGAGAAAACAGCAGCTAAAATTATTGAAAGCGCCAAAAAACATTTAGAACAGCAGGCCGAGCAGCCCGCCGCGCAGGAGGAAGCCTATGACAACCAGGAAAACCAATAAGGAAGGCGAAACCTCCGAAACCAAAAAGAAAACTTCGGCTAAAAAACCGGCGGCTAAAAAAACAACCGCCAAGAAAACGGAAACCGAGGCTAAAAAATCTGCGGCTAAGAAAACTACGGCTAAAAAAACGGAGACCGCAGCCAAAAAAACGACGGCAAAAAAGACGGCTAAACTGGGAACGGAAAAAGTAACCGACAAAGCCGCCTCCAGCCACGTAGCTGCGCAACACCACGAACAGCCCAAGCCGGCCCCAGCGCAGCAGCCTAAGCCGCAGCCTGTGCCCGTACATCACGAGCAGCCCAAGCCGGCCCCGGCGCAGCAGCCTAAGCCGCAGCCCGCGCCCGTGCACCACGAGCAGCCTAAACCGGCCCCGGCGCAGCAGCCTAAGCCGCAGCCAGCGCCCGTGCATCACGAGCAGCCCAAATCGGCCCAAGCGCAACAAACGGCTGCGCAGGGCAAAACCGTCCGCCTAATCGGCACCGAAACGGTCAAAGATTTAGCGGAAAAGATGAATTTCAAAATTAATGACTTCATCAAAAAGTTGATGATGTTGGGCGTTTTTGCCACTATCAACCAACGGCTGGAAAAAGATATGATGGAGCTGATTTGCTCCGAATGCGGTTTTACGGTGGAAGAAGCCCCGGCAGAACTGGACGAGCAAACCATTCATATTATGCAGGCGCAAGACGACCCCGCCAGCCTAAAGCCCAGAAGCCCGGTCATCACCATTATGGGCCACGTGGACCACGGCAAGACCTCGCTGTTAGACGCCATTCGCAGCTCTAACGTCGTAGCGGGTGAAGCCGGCGCCATTACCCAGCATATCGGCGCGTACCGCGTACGCACGCCGCGCGGGGAACTGACATTTTTGGATACTCCAGGCCACGAAGCCTTTACCGCTATGCGTGCCCGCGGCGCCCAGGCCACCGATATTGTGGTGCTGGTGGTGTCCGCCACCGACGGCATTATGCCCCAAACCATAGAAGCCATGGAGCACGCCAAAGCCGCCGGAGCGCCTATCATTGTGGCGGTCAATAAAATTGACCTGCCCGGCGCCAATGTGGACCGCGTCAAACAAGATTTAGCCGCCCGCGGCCTGGTGCCGGAGGAATGGCAGGGCTCTACCATTTACGTGGAAATCTCCGCCAAGAAAAAAATTAATATTGATAAACTTTTGGAAATGATTGCCCTGCAGGCGGAAATGATGGAGCTGAAAGCCAACCCCGACCGCCTGGGCGTGGGCGTTATTTTGGAAGCCAAGCGCGACAATAAACGCGGTGTGGTAGCCACTGTGTTGGTACAAAAAGGCACGATGAAAGTGGGAGACCCGTTCATCGTAGGCACCAGCTATGGACGTATCCGCGCGTTGATTGACGAAAACGGCCAGCGCTACCAAAAAATCGGTCCCAGCGTGCCGGCGGAAATTTTAGGCATTAACGGAGAACCGCCGCAGGTGGGCGACACGCTCTATATTATGGAGAGCGAAAAAGAAGCCCGCTATGCCGCCGAAAAACGCAAACTAGCGCTGAAAGAAGACGTCAACGCACGCCGCACCAAACAGGTATCTTTAATGAACCTGCGCAAAGATGAAAACGGCGAAAACACCGTCAAACGCTTACCCATCGTGCTCAAGGCCGACGTGCAGGGTTCCATTGAAGCCATCAAAGACGCGCTGCTGCGTATTCCGTCTGACGAAGTGGAGCTGGATATTATTCTCTCCGCGCCGGGCAATATCAATGAGTCCGACATCTTGCTTGCCAAAGCCAGCAATGCCGTCGTCATCGGCTTTCACGTGGACGTAGAGCACAAAGCCCAGGCCGAAGCCGAAAGAGAAGGCATTGAAATACGCCTCTACACCATTATCTTTGAACTTTTGGAAGATATCAAAGCCGCTATGGAGGGCTTGTTAGAGCCCGATGTGGTGGAAGTGTCCTTGGGCAAAGCCACCATCAAAAAAGTGATGCGCTTAAGCTCCGGAATTATTTCCGGCTCACTGGTGGAAAGCGGCAAAATGGTGCGCGGCGCGGAAGTGAAAGTGCTGCGCGGCACAGAAGTCGTAGGCACCGGCAAAATAGGCGGCCTGAAACGCTTCAAAGACGATGTTAAAGAAGTGGAAAAAGGCTTTGAATGCGGCATTTTGGTGGAAGGTTTCAAAGGAGTACAAGAGGGAGATGTCATTGAGTGCATTAAGCACGAAAACGTCACCCGCCGCATTAAGATGTAAGTTTTAGCCGCTTAAAACCCCGCTGACAAGGCGGGGTTTTTTATGCACAAGCGGGGAAGGATTCAAAGGAGTACAAGAGGGAGATGTCACTCAAGTGCATTAAGCACGAAAACGTCACCCGCCGATAAAGATGTAATTTTGAGCCGCTTAAAACCCCGCTGACAAAGCGGGGTTTTTTATGCACAAGCGGGGAAGGCTTCAAAGGAGTACAAGAGGGAGATGTCACTCAAGTGCATTAAGCACGAAAACGTCACCCGCCGATAAAGATGTAACTTTTAGCCGCATAAAACCCCGCTGACAAGGCGGGGTTTTTTATGCCCGGATATACCAGTGTCTTTTCTCTATTTTGCGCCCGTGCTCAAGTTCCCGCTGCCGGCGGCCCTTAGGTAAAAGTTTTTCTGCGGCATTGAAAAAATTCTTTCCTCTTGTTTCCCGGAGGTAAATTGTTATAATAAGGGTAACGGCTCGTATGCCGCGTCACCGTCAACAGACGGTGTTCAACAGCGAGAGGGAATTATGGAACCCAAAAGAATTAAACTGCTTAAAATTTTCGTCAGCAGTACAGACGTCGTGGACCACGCGCTTCTCTATGAAAGCATTGTCCGCAAAGCCAAAGCCTATGGGGTGGCGGGCGGAACCGCCATTAAAGGAGCTATGGGGTATGGCCTAAGCAGTGAGCTGCGCAACACCCGCTTTTTTGAGCTGGTGGAAAAATTCCCGGTGGTGGTGGAATTTATTGATACTGCCGAAAAAATAGAAGGTTTTTTAGAAAGCATTTTGCCTTGGCTGGAACAACAGCCCAAAGGCTGCCTAGTCAGCACGCAAGACGTAGATGTATATCTGGCTAAAAAAGGCGACACCAAAAAATAACTTTTCCCCCGCTTTTACAAGCGGGGTTTTTTACGGCAAAAACCGCGCACAAGGGCGGGCTTTTCCTTGCCATATACCTCAAGGCGGACCGCCGCCCCAAAATGCTATAATAAGTCTATGATAGACAGAATCAAACGTTTAGAAACCCTGTTTTTGCAGGAAATTAACACTATTATTACCAAAATGACCGCAGCGGGCCACTTTGGCGGGTTTGTGACGATTACCGCTGTGCACGTGGCAAAAGATTTGGCCACCGCCAAAGTATATTTTTCCGTCTTTGGCAGCCCGGAAGATAAGAAAAAAACCCAGGAGCAGCTTTCCCTGCTGCGCAAAGAGCTTGGCGGCCTGCTGCGCCACCGGCTGCATTTAAAACGCATTCCGTCTTTTAGTTTTGAATATGACGACACGCCGGAAAAAGCCAGCCGTGTGGAAAGCATTTTTAAAGTCATTGAAAAAGAGAAAGAAAATGAATAGCTACAATTCGTTTCAGCAAATTTGGCAAGCCATACAAAAAGGCCAAAACTTCTTTGTAGCCGGGCACTTAAACCCGGACGGGGATTCTTTGGGCTGCACACTGGCCATATGCTCTTTGCTGGAGCGACTGGGCAAAACCGCCTATGCGTATGCTTCTCCGGCCATTGGCACCGATTTGCTGTTTTTGCCGGGATTAGAAAAAATACACGTCAACGAGCTTCCCCCCCGCCCTCAATTTGACACGGTCATCCTGCTGGAATGTTCCGACCGCAAACGCGGCGGCGACTTGGAAACCGTTTTACAAAACGCAAAAACCTTGGTCAACATTGACCACCATTTGGTCAGCGACGCGTACGGCGACGTCAATCATATTGACTCTGCCGCCTCTTCTACGGCGGAAATTATTTTCCAACTCTTTGAAGCCAGCGAGGACAACCTCCTGCCCACGCCGGACGAAGCCACTTGTCTCTACACCGGCTTAGTGACCGATACCGGCCGTTTTTTGCACACCAACACCACCGCAGAAGCCCTGCGCGTGGCGTCTGCATTGGTGGCGCTGGGGGCAGATGTTAATAAAATCAACCAAGTGATTTATTTCACCAAATCTTATACGGAACTGAAGCTTTTGGGCCGCGCATTGGAAAAAATGCATTTGCGCTTTCAAAACAAATATAGCGAAATTGTGCTCACCCTCTCAGACTTTGAGCCGCTTAATGCAGTGCCTTCCCAAACGCAGGGCATCGTCAGCCAGCCCACGATGATACCGGGGGTGGAAGTGTCGGCCCTGATTAAAGAAGAGACGGACAAAGTGTCCGTCAATTTGCGCTCCCGCAATAAAATTGACGTCAGTTCTATTGCCCAACGCTTTGGCGGCGGCGGGCACGCCCGCGCAGCCGGCTTTAAAGTAACGGGCAAGTCCGTCCAGACTGTAACCGACGAGCTGGCCGCCGTGGTGGAAGAAACCCTTTCCCATGCTCACTAAACCAAGCGGCCTGCTGCTGATAGACAAGCCGCAAAATTTTACCTCCAACGATATCGTTGCCATCGCCCGGCGCGCGCTGGGCACCAAATGCATTGGCCACAGCGGCACTTTAGACCCAATGGCAACGGGACTGCTGATTTTGCTTATAGAACGCCAGGCCACCCGTTTGCAGGAGAGTTTTTTACAACTTTCCAAAATTTACCGCGCAGAGCTTACCTTGGGCGCCGAAACCGACAGTTGGGACGCTCAAGGAGAAACTGTGCGCACGTTGCCTGTTGGCCCGCTGACGCTGCAGCAAATACAAGCCGCCACCCAAACCCTCAGCGGCGAAGTGCGCCAACCCATTCCCCCTTTCAGCGCCAAGAAAATAAACGGACGCAAAATGTATGACCTGGCGCGCGCGGGCCGCCCAGTGCAAGACCGCTTTAATACGGTGCAAATCCACGCGTGGGAAGACATCACTTTTAACGGAAAAGACAAAATCTCTTTTACACTGCACTGCTCTTGCGGCACCTATGTGCGCGCGCTGGGGCTGCTGCTGGCCCGCGCGCTGGGTACTACGGGGCATTTAACCGCGCTTCGCCGCTTGCGCATTGGGCCGTTTGACGTGCAAAATGCGTTTGACGGCGCCCGGTTAAAAACAACGCCGCGTGAAGAAATTGTAAAATTTTTAAAAGAACCTCTCTTGCCAACCGGCGGCAAGGCCGCCGCGCAAGAACCAGAGAACCGAATTTATTGCAGTGCGACAGCGCAAACGGATACGGAAGCGAAATGAAACGCAAAAATTTTATTACTGTAGGTACTTTTGATGGGGTGCACCTGGGGCACCGCAAACTGTTTACGCGCCTGGAGCAGCTGGCGGTGCTGCACCAAATGACGCCGCTGGTGCTCTACTTTCCCTATCCGCCCAAAACCTTACTTTCCCCCCGCCCGGAAATGACGGTGCTTTCCACGCCTCCGGAAAAAAAAATTCTATTAAAAAACTGTTTGGACGTGGCGGCCCAGCCGCTGGACTTTCAGGCTTATCGGGAATACTCCCCGGAGCAGTTTTTTAAAAAAGTCCTGTTAGAGAAATATAACTGCGGCGGCATTTTGGCCGGGCCGGATTTTGCTTTTGGTAAAAACCGCGCCGGCAATGACGACTTTCTAAAACAAAAATGCGCCCAGGCGGCTTTGCCCTTTGAAGTTTTGCCTTTTTACGACGCGGCGGACGGAACTAAAATATCCTCTTCTCTGATACGCAAAACCTTAGCCGCCGGAGACGTCCGCCTGGCTAACGCCATGCTGGGCCGTCCCTACAGCATAGAGGGCCGCGTAATCAGCGGCAAAAAATTGGGCCGCAAATTGGGTTTCCCGACGGCCAATTTGGACATTAATTTTTATAAACTGCTGCCGCTGGGCGTCTTTGCCGTCAAAGTACGGGTGGGGCGGCGGCTTTACCGCGGCATATGCAATATCGGCTTTCGCCCTACGGTCAACCCTATAGACTCTATTATTCCGCTGACGGAAGTGCATATTTTGGATTTCAAACAGTCTATCTACGGGCGGCGCATAGAAGTGTTCTTCGGCGATAAAATGCGCGGGGAAATGAAATTTGACGGCTTAGAGGCCCTAAAAGCCCAGCTAAGCCAAGACAAACAAAACGCCCGGCAAATTATAAACGATAAAGAATTAGAAAATTAAGACCTTATTCTGCTCCGCCTGCCGGCAACACTTTCAACGCACAAAAAACCCCGCCTAAAGCGGGGTTTTTAAACTTTTTAAACAATCAGCAACAGTTACATTGAGTATTTTCTTCCACGCCTAATACTTTCAACAAATCATAATCTACATCTGGAGACCCACAGCCATCATAGTTTTGAGAGCCAGAAAAATGCCCGTCTTTATGGATACAAACACATACATCATACTTATCATACAGAGCACTACCAATAATTGTATCATCATTGGCCGCCCATCTTCCATTAAAAGAAAAATGCCCACTTGTTACATTACCATCTCCTTCTCCAATACTAATGGATAAAGAAGAAAGCCCATGGCACTCCTCTCCTGTTTCCAAATCACAGGCTTTAACGGCCTCTCCAATAGTTCTTAAATTCACAAATGCTTCTGCAAAACGTGCCTTGGTAACACTGCGTTCATATTGCGGAAGAGCTATGGCAGATAAAATACCAATTATCAGCACCACTACCAATAATTCAATCAGCGTAAAACCTAAAGAGTAATTTTTTTCATATAGCCCTCTCTAAGATAATAATATCGCTACATATAGAATTCTATCAAAAATTTTGCGTCCATTAGAACTTTTGAGAGATTTTATTATGAGCAAATTTATTTCATCAATTTGGCCTAATTGCAAATTATCTATCAACATATTTCCCCAAAAAACCAGGCGGGCCTAAAAGGCCCGCCCGTGAGCATCATTTATCAAAACCTCCGGTAGCCCGGAGGAAAAACAGTATATTACTTTTTCTTCATGTTTTGCAACTGTGGTACAAAAAGCACTTCATAAAAGCTGCGGCTGTCCACTTCGCTATTGGAATCTGCCAAAACGGAATAGCTGGTGGGCGCACGCACGCTGGAAATGCGCTGTACGCGGCGCACCACATTATTGCCCGTATCTAAAAAGTACAAAATATCGTAAGGGCTGATGACCAAAGCACCGGGGTAAGCCAGCTTGGCGTCCCAAGCATTAATATCGCGTCCGTTATACCCTCGTTTACCGGTGCCCACCACCGTTTCCACCCAGGCGCGGCGGTTTGGCAAATCCACCGTAATACGGCGGATACGCTGGTTGTCCGTATCAGACACATAGACACGGCCAAAGCGGTCCAAGGCCAAGCCCGTAGGGTCATTAAAACGCGCATCAGTGCTGCGGCCCGAATTATCCCCCTCATAGCCGGAACGGCCCGTGCCCGCCAGTGTAAACATACGCTTACTACGGTTGTCTACAAAGCGGATTTTATGGTTGCCGGTATCGGCAATATATAAATTGTCGTGCTTGTCAAATATAATAGCCGTGGGGCGGCTTATGCTGGTGTTTATAGCCAAATCCCCATCATCGCCGTCCCGGTTTTCACCGTCACCCGCTACGGTGGTCAGTACACCGGTAAGCCGGTCTATTTTGCGGATACGGTTATTGCCGGTGTCTGAGATAAACACTTCTCCTTTGCTGTTAATGGCCACCCCGGAAGGAGCATTTAAAGCGGTATTGGCGGCTTTAACGCCCTCCCCTTCATACCCGCGCCGCCCGTTGCCGGCTATAGTATAAAGATAGCCTTTGGGCGTCAGCAGACGCAGGCGGTGGTTGCCGGTATCGGCAATATATAAATTGCCGTGTCCGTCAAAAGCCAGTGCGGTAGGCCCCCTTAAGCCCGCCATATCAGCATGCCCCCCGTCATTGGAAAACTCGCCTTTTCCGGTGCCGGCCACCGTTTCTATATCATGGGAACGTATATCTATGCGCCGAATGCGGTGGTTCATGGTATCGGCTATATAAATATTATTCCAGCGGTCCAGCGCCAAACCCAGAGGGTTGGCAAAGCGGGCCTTTTGTGCGTCGGTCCCGTCGCCGCTGTAGCCGCGTTTGCCGGGAATGCCGGCAATATCCTCTATCACGCCGGGGTCGTTAGGCTGCACGGCGGCCCATAGAGCCGCTGAAGCGCAGAGAGCAAACAGAACAGACAAAAATGTTTTTTTGGTATATTTAGTCATAAGTTTTCCTGTCTTTATCCTAACAAAAACGTCCCACCCGCGCCAAGCACTTTTTCCGCTCTCTTGCGCGCAATTTGTTAAAATAGAAATAGAAGGATTTATTATTTTCCGCGCGCCTGGCGCGCACACAAGAGGACCTTATGATTATACTTTTCTTAAACTGCGGCAGTTCTTCCGTCAAATACAGCGTTTATGACTGGGACAAAAAGCGCAGCCTGGCCGCCGGCGGCGTAGAGCGCATTGGCATTGCCGGCTCTTTTATTACCCACGAACGCCCGGGCAAAGAAGCCTTTGAACTAAAACAAGACTGCCACAACCACAAAGACGCCATTACCTTAGTAATTAATACCTTGACCAACAAAGAATACGGCGTTATTGAAAATATTAATATGATTTCCGCCGTAGGCCACCGCATCGTGCACGGGGGCAAATTTACCAAATCCGTCGTGGCAGACAAGCCGGTTATTGACGAACTGAAAAACATTTCCGACCTGGCCCCACTGCATAACCCGGCCCATATTATGGGTATTGAAGCGGCTATGTCCATTCTGCCTAACGTAATGCACGTGTGCGTGATGGATACCGCTTTTCACCAGACTATGCCTGCTCACGCCTATATGTATGCCCTGCCGCGCAACTGGTACACCGATTTTCAAATGCGCCGCTTTGGGGCGCACGGCTCTTCGGCGCTGTACTGCTCCCGCCGCGCCGCTGTCTTGCTGGGTAAAAATGTGGAAGACACCAACACCATTATCTGCCACATTGGCAACGGCGCCAGCTGCACCGCCGTCAAAAACGGCCAATGCTACGACACCAGTATGGGGCTGACCCCGCTGGAAGGCCTCATTATGGGCACGCGCAGCGGCGATATTGACCCGTCCATCTGCTTTCATATGATGAAAAAGCTCAATATGAGCCCGGACGAAATGTACCGCATTTTAAACCGCGAAAGCGGCGTAAAAGCCATCACGGGCGGACGCTTTGCCGACCGGCGCGACATTGTGGAAAACGCCAAGAACGGCGACGAGCTGTGCAAGCTGGCTATCGCGATGGAAAGCTACCGCATTAAAAAATACATCGGTTCCTATATGGCGGCTTTGGGCCGCGTGGACGCGATTGTGTTCACCGCCGGCGTAGGCGAAAGAAGCCCGGTTATACGCGGTAAATCCGTAGAAGGGTTGGAGAATTACGGCATTGTGCTAGACGAGCAGAAAAACCGCGACGCCGTAACCAAAAACGCCGAAAGCTGTATATCGGCGGAAAACTCCAAAGTCAAAATTTTTGTCGTACCGACGGACGAAGAAATTGTAGGCGTGCAGGACATTGTGGCTATACAGGCCGGAACCTACGACGTATATACCAAGTTCCGCTATATCTTTGAAGACAAAGACTACCGCAACAGCCTGCGTGATGAAGCGTTTATAGAAGAGGTAAAGAAAAAACCGTTCCTCTTAAACGCCGCTGTCAATTTGCCGGACGCTTTGAAACAAAAACAATAATACTCCGCCCCGTGCCGTTTAAGGCACGGGGCTTATTTTAGAAAAGAAAAACATTCCTACGGAGGAAAAATAACATATGTTCATGCCCAAAGAAGCCAAATTCTTTGACTTGTTTGACAAGCAGGCCGAAAATATCGTCCAGGCAGCAAACTTCTACAAAAAGCTGGTAGATGAAGCCGCCTTTACCCCGGAAAACGTACGCGCGATGCACGAGCGGGAACATTACGGAGACGAGCTGACGCACACCATTATTAACACCTTAAACGAAACGTTCGTCACCCCCTTTGACCGCGAGGATATCATGGCCCTGGCCAACCATATGGACGATATTATAGACGGCATTTACATGATTACCAACCGCTTCTGCCTCTATAAAATTACCAAACCGACGGAAGCCTCCAAAAAGCTGGGCGGAGTTATTGCCCAGTCCACCAAAGCTTTGCAAAAAGCTTTGGCCGCCCTGCGCAATAAAAAAATGATGAAAGAAACCCTGCTGCAGTGCGTGGAAATCAACCGCCTGGAAAACGAGGCGGATGTCATCCGCGATGAGGCCATCTCTTACTTGTTTGAACACGAAAAAGACCCGGTGATGATTATCAAACAAAAAGAACTGTACGAAGAAGCAGAAAACGTAACGGATTACTGCGAACATACGGCCAATGTGGTGGAATCTATCCTGGTAAAGAACAACTAAGCCTATGACCTGGATTATTTTACTGATTCTGTTGGCATTGTTTTTTGACTACCTCAACGGTTTCCACGACGCGGCCAACTCCGTGGCGACCGTCGTGTCCACGCGCGTGCTTTCGCCCAAGGCGGCGGTGGCCTGGGCGGCGTTTTTTAACTTCGTCGCCTTTCTGGTGTTCCACACCGGCGTGGCCAAAACCATCGGCAGCGGCATTGTAGACATCAGCATTGTGGATGCCAACCTGGTGTTCGGCGCGCTGTGCGGCGCCTGCGCCTGGAATATCCTGACCTGGTGGTGGGGCCTGCCGTCCAGCTCCTCCCACGCGCTTATCGGCGGGCTGATCGGCGCGGGGCTGGTAAAAGCCGGCACCGAAGGGCTGGTGGCCAGCGGTATTATTAAAACGGTGCTGTTTATCTTCGTGTCGCCGCTGCTGGGTTTCATTTTAAGCTTGGTGATTGGTATCCTTGTGTTCAACTTGTTCCGCAAAACCAATCCGTTTAAAGTGGACCACATTTTCCGCATCGGCCAGTTATTCTCCGCGGCGGCCTACAGCCTGGGCCACGGCGGCAACGATGCGCAGAAAACCATGGGTATCATCAGCATGCTGCTGCTGGGCGGACTGGCGGGGCAGGAAGCCGCACCTATACGCGATTTCCTGTTAAGCCATGAGGAACTGCACCTGGTGGCGCAGGGCGAGTTTATCGTCCCCCTGAGCGTGGTGCTGATGTGCCACTCCGCCATTGCCCTGGGCACCCTGTCCGGCGGCTGGCGTATTGTGAAAACCATGGGCCAGAAAATTACGCGCTTGCGCCCCGTGGACGGCTTCTGCGCCGAGTCCGGCTCGGCCATTTCGCTGTTTATCGCTTCGTCTTTGGGCGTGCCCGTGAGCACGACGCATACCATTACTGGCGCTATCGTCGGGGTGGGCTCCCTGCGCCGTCTTTCCAGCGTACGCTGGGGCGTAGCCAAACGCATTGTGTGGGCGTGGTTTATTACCATTCCGGCGGCGGGAATTATATCGGCCGCGGCCTATTGCCTCAAAGTAGCTTTGTTTGACTGATTGCAATCTGCCGAAAACCCGCTTGCAAAAGCGGGTTTTTATTTAAAAATTTAAACTGTATAATGAGGTGCCCCAATCACTTACGGATGCTGTTTTCCGGCCTAGAGATGCACACAGTCTATCCCCATAAGGGCTATCCTTTTGCGCATAGCACATTTTTCTGTCCATATTGCCGCCGCAAAAATCTATGGCTACTTTATCTTCTTGATTGTCCCAATATGCACACGGAAAAGAAAACGCTACGCTTAAATGACCAATCGGAGTGTTTTGATATTGCCAACTCTGGTTATCTGATTCTATACGGGAAGCATAAGCTATCTGCAAATCTAAAGCGTCCAAATCGGCCGTATAAACACCATTTGCCATATAATATCTTTCCTGCGCTTCCACTATACTGCGCAGCAAAGGCAAAGCCCGTGCTACCCGCGCACGACCAACCGCTACCTGATATTTCGGCAAAGCGATTGCCGCCAAAATGCCAATAATCAGCACCACCACCAAAAGCTCAATAAGCGTAAAACCGCCTAAAACGGATTTTACGGGTTTTTTTAGAAGAGAGATATCTTTTTGACATTTTTCGCTCATACGCAAAATTTATCAAAAAAAAAAAATGAGTCAAGCCCCTCTGTTTTTCCACCAAAAACCCTGCCCCGCGGGTACGCTAACAGCTAGCAGACTCTGTTTGCTATAATGTAAATATGGGATTAGAAGAGTTGGAACAAAAAGACTATTTTAGCATTGGCGACGTAAAACGTATTACCGGCGTGCCAGAATATTCCGTGCGCTACTGGGAGGCGGAGTTTGGCCTGATTAAACCTATCCGCCTGGAAAGCGGACACCGCCGCTATACCAAAGAAGATGTTTATACTATTCTAAAAATCAAAGATTTGATTTATAAACATAAGCTGACGCTGGAGGGCGCAAAAAAACAGCTTTCTAAGTTCTCTCCTACTGCCCGTGCGCAGGCTAAAACCGCCGCCACAGACGTCAAGTTTCTCTCGGAAATCAAAGAAACTCTTTCCCAACTTCTAAAAGAATGCTAAAATATATGTACAGCAGTAAAGTGCATTGACAATCTTTCCGGGGAATGGCTCAGTGGTAGAGTGCTCGCTTGGGGTGCGAGAGACCGCGGGTTCGATTCCCGCTTCCCCGACCATTTCAACCAATTACTTGCTATATACGGGGCGTAGCGCAGCTGGTAGCGCGCACGGTTCGGGACCGTGAGGTCGTGGGTTCAAATCCCGCCGCCCCGACCATTTAAAAAGCCGCTTTTAAGCAAGCGGCTTTTTTGTTGCCTGTGCGAGCCATTTCCCATCGGGAAAATTCCTCCATTTTTATACATTGCCGTCCTAGATACCTTTTAGAGATACAGAAAAAAGGCCTCAACTAGGCCTTTTTCTCTAACTGCCAAATAGAGGGGATCCAAATCTGTTACAATATAAGCACAATTTATGTACTTTACTGACAAGAACCGCATTAAGTATTTTAAAACCCTAATAGAAACCTCTATTCCAGAAAGGAAGAAGGCTCGTGAAGCTTTTTACCTTGATTTATTCTTACAAACCCACGAAGGAACAATATGGAAAGGTTCTAGCAAATTGTTAGACCTGCCAAAACAAGAACGTCCTGATTTTTTATTTTTAGATGAAAATGGGCAACAAAGAGGATTAGAACTTACTGATTGGGTTAATAATACCAAACAATGCCGTGTAAACCAAATATTAACGGATATTGCTCGGGATATTTGTATTGAAGTACAAAAAACAAAACATATCAATTTAAGTCTAACTATTGATATTTATGACCCTAAAAAGTGGGGATATCGTACCCGAAAAGAATTTCTTGATTATGTTTACAATCCAGGGGTAAAGAAACTGCAAGCAAATACAAAAACTATCAAAAAAGTATTTTTAGACAAGATATTGAATAGTGGAGATATTACTGAATATTTCACAACCGAACAAGTAGAAGTTAAAGGGCAATATTTTAAACTTACATTCTCCAAATCTTGGTTTAATTTTCCTGAATTTCATATTAACAATGACAGCATGTATTGGACAAATCCTACAACAGCATTACAGAAAATTATAAATTGTAAAAACACCAAATACGACTCCTATCTATCCAACTGCAAGTACTGTGATTTATTAATCATTTACCCCAATTACCATACAGGAAACCCTATTTTTTCGGAAACAGAATTTTCTTTTCAATCGTACTTTCCTAATATTTTCTTACTGTATTGGGACGGCGAAGATATTTCTGTTACGAAATTAAATACCAGCCGCCCTATTGATTCCAAGAATGCTCCTGTTCTTTAAATTCTGTTTCCCCCTCAGCCAAATTCATCAGTTCCTTCAAACTCATATTCCGTGGGTTTCTATACTCCAAAATATCCAACACTATCTTGGGAGACAGATAACACAAATTTAAATATCGGGCAAAAGTGCGTTTATTCATTCCAGTCTCTTTTTCCCATTCCCGGGTAGTTTTCCCCTTTTCTATTAACTTCTTCAATTGCCACGCACGAGCCAAACCACGAACAAGGCTTTCATTTAGTTGGCGCACCGTCAAAATATTGTTGGAAGTGCCGTTCTGTAAGCGGGTACTAGTTACATTATCTATGTAGAATGTGTCTTTTAGGATAATACTATCCCCCTTTATCTGCGCCCGCACCCCACCGCCAGGTGGATTCTCCGCGATGTGCTTCTCCAAAAAATTTTCAAATGCCTGTTTTTTCAAATATATTGTAACGTAACACTCCTTACCTGTCTTTTGGCAAATAACTCTGTCTAAATAGGTTTTAGCCTCATTTTTACTTAATTTCGCCGCCGTTGTGCGCGGACAAATATCCCCATAATCCGCATTTTGAATCGTCCGCAACACCAAGTCGTCTAACTGCCCCACCGATAAATGAGCCCCATTACGAATTACATAGTATTTAAAACTTTTGGCCCCTTTGCGCCCCGAAGATAGTTTATAGGGCCTCCCCCGCTCATCAACTAACACATCCCCAAGTAAGGTATCAGCACGGATATTCCTACGATGTTCCCGCAGCCCATTTTTATTGGCACCGAGGTTGGTCTGTACCTTCTCAAAGACCTCTTGCGGGACAATCCCTTTATGTTTCCCAATATACACCTTTTTAAGGGCCAAATGTGCGATTTTGCCTATATAGACAGGATTTCCGAGGATTCGCTGTATAGACCCGTGCCGGAACAAATGCCCGCCACGTTTATCCCCTGCCGCGGTTTGCCAGCATTTACTGCGGTAGCCTTGCTGATTCATCCAATCGGCTGTGGCTTGTATATTTCCCAGTTCTAAATACTTGCTAAAAATCAGCTTGACGAGTTCCGTTTCCTGGGGGTTCGAAATTAACTGCTTGTCTTTTAGGTCATAGCCTAGTGGTGGGGTTCCCCCCATCCATAGTCCTTTAGCCTTACTGGCTGCGATTTTATCCCGTACGCGCTCCGCTGATACCTCCCGTTCAAACTGGGCAAACGATAACAGCATATTAAGCGTCAGTTTCCCCATAGAATTACTCGTATCAAACGACTGGGTAATAGACACAAAGTTGCACCCATATTTATCAAACTCCTGCATCATTTTGTGGAAGTCTATAATAGAGCGCGACAAGCGGTCCACTTTATAAACCACCACTACTTGGATATGCCCCGCGCGGATATCGTTAAGCAAGGCTTGTAAACCGGGGCGTTCCATCGTCCCCCCGCTGATACCGCCATCCGAATAAGTTTTGGTATATTCCCACCCGTTGAACGCTTGGGACAAGATATAGGCCCTACAGGATTCTTCTTGGTTTTGGAGCGAGTTAAACTCCATATCTAGGCCGTGCTCTGTGGATTTACGGGTGTATATAGCACAGTTAATTTTGGTCATATTTGGTACAATTCTCCTATACACAGTAACACTTACTATCGGGAGAGAAGTCAAATGCTTAATTTTTACCAAGAAGATAAATGGAGGGTTTCAGTTCAAGAAGAAGATGGCTTAAATAACCATTATTATATATTTCCAAAAAACAAACAACTTTTTTGGCAATTAGCCCAATCCAATGGAGGTATTATTTTACGCTTTATTGGGAAATATGCACAGCAGCTCCCGGTCTCCGAACATTCTATTTTTGTTTCCAATACCCCTCATAAGAGTGATGTCGCTACTTTTATCCGTACCAGTACAATAGGTGGTGTGGATATTTCCAAAAAATTTAAGGATACAATTATTTTAGCAGTCCCTAAAGGGCTGGAGCCCGCATTAGAATATCGTTGGACAGAATTTGCGCAAGAAGAACCTTTATCTATTGCAAAAGAGATAAAAAGACAGGCTACCTTGGGACAATATTTCCAGGAGCCAATCGGCCCAGAACCCAAACCTCAAAATACTAGCGCGACTACACATCATATTTATAGCCGCGATATCAGAAAAAAAGCAAATGCTTTGCGTAAAGCAAATTTTCGTTGTGAAATTTCTAGTAAGCATCAGCTTTTTAAATCCCGCATAACAAATCAAAATTATTTAGAAGCACATCATTTAATTCCCTTAAAGCATGCCGACCTTTTCTCTTTTTCTTTAGATATTGAAGCCAATATCATTGCCGTTTGCCCTCATTGCCACCGTCTATTACATTATGGGGACAAGGAAGAGATTAAACCGATATTAGAACAGTTGTTTCTACAACGAAAAAATCTTTTGGCTTCTAAAGGCATACAACTTACTCTGAAGCAACTATATACTTTCTATAGTTCTGCTGATTAATCCAAAAAACTTGGGGCCGCTGATGTGGCCCCGCGTTATTTTCCCGGCAATGGCAGATAAGTTATCATACACCTCGCCTTCCCACTCGTAAGCGCTCTCTCCTTTTACGGTAACATGATATATTTTGCCCTTATAGGTTTTGCCAATTACCGTACCTATTTCCAAACTGTATTTTTTCTTCTTAGCGCGCTGAATGTATTTTTCCGGATTAGCTGCATAGCGGTTCAAGCGGGTAATGTATTTATCTGCCAGTTTAGTGCCAAGCGACTCACACTGAATCGCATACCACAAAGGGCGATATTTCCCTTTGCGCCCGCGCAGCGGGTAAGCATAAAATATATCCCAATAAAACTGGAGTTTTTCATCACTTAATCCCTTTATTTCTTCCAAGCTTTTGGGCAAATAACATTTATTTCTCATTTAGCACGTCCCTCACTTTTTCTATCTTCCGAGCCGCCTTGCCTTTTTGATAATAGGCCTTGGCTAAGGTGTCAAAGAACAAGATAGCCGTCTCCAGCAGCTGGGCATTTTGCTTCTTTTTGGGCCGCCCCAGGGGATTACCCGAGCGGCCCTTTACGAATCTGCCCGTCAACGGCGGCAGTCTATACGGCGTCATTTGGTCAATCCAAAGAATACATATCCGCTGATAGGGTGGTGGACAATTTCCATCGCTACGCGCGATATACTCTTATATACTTTGCCTTGATACTCAAAGCCGTTCTCAAGCACTTTTACTTCCAGGGTTTGTCCGTGATAAGTTTTGGTGATAACTGTGCCCACCGCAGGCAAACGGTTGTCGCGCTCTTTGGGTGACGCAACGGAGAAATCAACAGCATTTTGTTTGGCAATTTTTACAGTAGGTTGTTTAACTTTTCTCTTCATAAAAAACTCCCGATAATATATTGGTTTTAGTAGGGCTTTTTGGTCCATTACTATTACCGCTTACTATCAGGAGTAAAGTCAAATTTATAACAATGAAATTATCCGCCTTGACAAGTCTTAATTTTGAAGTATACAACTATTACTTATCCTGTACAACCAACGACACTAAGAACTAATGCAGAACTCTTTCCAAATAACAATCTAAAAATTTATCATGTAACATCTCCGGAGTAACATTCCGCCTCTGGAGAAGAGAATACAACTCATCCACAGCAGAATACGGCATATAACGGGTATCTAAAGACTTAAACTGGGGTTTATTTGCTTCCCGGTATACTTTATCCCGGTCTTCATCCGGGGCCACAATAATCCATCGTGTAGGAAAAGGCGGAATACGGTCCTGGACGTTTTTCATCCTGCTCAAACCACTAGTTACTCCAGTAGAATGTTCCACCTCCATAACCGCAGGCATAAAACGGTCTCCTTGAAACCAAATACAATCAACCAGCAAAGCTGCGTGGATAGCATCACTATAGGACTGTAATAATTTTTCATCTTCTAAACGGTGAATTACCCCTTCTAATTCGCCAACCTTTTTATCGCCATATGTCAGCCCCTGGTCGTTACGAGCAACCCAAGTTCTAAAACCAAAATGACGGCCAATAATTACCAGAGCAATTTGTATCTGTAAATGACGGCGGCGGACTTCAATATCGACAGAATTATCTAACGGAGTATCCGGAAGAGAAACAGCTTCGTAAATAGCTGTTGAAGTAGGAATTTCTGATATGGTAACATCTGTATCATACTTTTCTGCTATACCATTACGGTGAGGCATATCCGGCACCCAAACTAAATGTTTATGGCCACGTTTAATCTGGGAAGTTGAGTCAACTAACTCAATACGGCCCGGCAAGCACCAGTAGAATTCTGGCGTATGGGCTAACAGTGTTTCCAAGGCAGAGCGTGTATTATAACTGGCGCCGAGAACACGGTCAATATTTACAGGAACTCCCGGACGGATAGCATTTGCTACCCGCCACAACATATTACCCGAAATATTTGCTTCTTTAGCATCATTGGCTGTTTGGCCTTTAGAAACATCATATCTCTTAATAACAATAGGGCCTTCCGGTAAACGGGCAGTCACGACCTGTATTTTGGTCTTAGAATGCTCACCAATGTAATCAAACCATTGGTATTTGGGTAAATTATTTATTATTTTTACAATATTTTCCGGAGTTATCCTCATTTTTATAACTTATAAATTTTAATATGGTTTTGGCAATACCATATGCAGCTTTATAAGGCACTCCGTTTCCTATTGTTTTAAACATATCAGACAACGACATCCATGGAGGCAAAACAAACTCTTTAGGTAAAGACTGTATAGCCAAAGCTTCCGCCGCAGAAATCCGGCGGGGCTCATATGGATGAATATGAACTTCATTATTACCATAAGCGGCAGTAGGAGAATAACGCCAACGGTGTAATCTTTTAAAAGATTTTTTAGCGACATCCCCTTCCGGAATAGTTTGGAACTTAACCAAAGCGGAACGGGGACGAAAGCAATGTTGTTGGTTTGGATGTTGTGTAACTTTATTTTTATCAAACCAATATTGGACTGTTAGCTGCGGAATAATTTTGGCTGGACAGATACGGACAGGCGAAGGAGTTTCAGCCTCTGGCCAATTCAGTTTTTTAATTTTTTCTAAGGAAAATGCCATGTGCGTTTCCCAAGGCATTTCTTTAGGTAAAGATTTAAAATATGGCGATTTCTTAAAAAAGCCTATTAAAATAATACGTTCCCGGTCCTGGGGGGCCCCAAACTCCATAGCATTAATTAACCGGTCAAACAAAATATAACCACTATTAGAAAATTGCTTTTTAATATCTTCATAAAAAGCTCTGTGTACTTTTGTACGCCACAAGCCTTTCACATTTTCAAACACAAAGAAATCCGGCTGGTATTTACAGATAATATCAGCATAAACCTGGGTCAAACGGCCATTAGAACCTGTTTTTCCCCTGTTTTTCCCTCCGACAGAAAAGTCAGGACAAGGCGGCCCCCCGATAAAACCAATAGGATGCCCACTTTTCTTTGCCTGGACCAAAATTTTCTTAAAATCATTCTGGTAAGCTCCAGCCAAAACAGCTTCCGCCGAACCTTGTAAATAACCATATACTGGTTGTTTCACTTTCATCTGCTTACGGGCATATTGGTAGGCAGATAAAAAATCGGGGTCAAATTCGTTAACAAAAGCAGATATATAACCAGCTTTTTCAAATCCTAAATCCAGAAACCCAATACCCGAAAAAAATGAAAAAATCTGTGGTGCCTTCATAATAAATCCTTAATGTAAATTATACCTTTTACAAGTCATATTTGGATATTTTTAGTCTTAAACCGCAGTTTGGCCTCTTCTATATTTTTTTCAATTTCAAAAATGCATTCTGCCAATTCCTTCTTGATCTCTGTCTCCCAAAACCGTAAAACAGTCCACCCTGCGGATTCCAATTGGCGGGTTACTTCGAGGTCTCTTTTCATATTACGCTGGATTTTACTTTTCCAAAATTCTTTATTTGTTCCAATACGCTTAACAATAGACGGAAAATCTTTTCCATGCCAAAATTCACTGTCACAAAAAACTGCAATTTTATATTTACGCAAGACAATATCCGGCTTTCCCGGAATATTTTTACAATTTTTCCTGTAACGGTATCCCTTACGCCATAAGGCTTTTGCTAAAGATATTTCAATTTTTGTACCGGATGACCGGATAGCCTGCATGTTTTTTCGGCGTTGTTCTCTTGTTAAACAGTCCATAGACACCTCAATACCTCTACTAAATATATACGCTTACCAAGGGGTAATAAGTCAAGCAATTTTAAAAAATACCCCGCCAGAACAGCGGGGTATCCGGAAAATTTATTTATAACCGCTGGACAAATACCATCATGTCATAAATAGATTTTATACGCTGGTTTACCTGTTCCAGCCCGCATACACCACCAATCACCAGATTGATATTGTTTTCTTCAATACCCTCTTTTGCGTATTCCAGCTTCTGTTTCATCTCTTGCGCAAGAGAAAACAACATCCCGACGCAACTTTTTAGTATGGCTAATTTTTCTTCTTTTCCCATAAATTTCTCCTTTTTAAATTGTCCTGCATTCCATTACCGCTTACTATGAGCAGATAAGTCAAGCAACAATCTACACATATTTTAACCACTCTAACTTGTCACCCTCTTCCTCTTCCCGTTTTAACAGCTGCGCTAAGGCATCCAGTTGGTCGTCATGCGCCCCGCGGGGGAAAGCATTTACTTCACGCTTAAATTCCTCAATCCACGGGGCCGACTGCGGAATAAATACCCTGCCGTTTTCAATCAACGTAGATTGGGCGGCAATCCGGTCCTCTTTGCTTCCCTCCGGTTTAATCGCTTGAATCCCCGGTACACCCTGCCGATGCAACAACTGGATCAACTCTACCCCGGAGGCCTTATCTTCAATAAACACCTCCCGGGCGTTGTAGTGTGATTTTAGGCGCTTGACCTCTTTGACCAAATCAGGGAACAGCAACTTTTTACGAAACACATCCCGTATATAATACTGCTTGTTAATCACTTGGGCGGTAATACAAACAGAATAATCACTCCCATCATACTCTGTCATAGCCGTATCCCAGCTTTGAATAATGCGAATACGGCCTTTCTCATCTTTAGGAAGCTCCGTATACCGTTGGAACCAGTCAAAATTAATCACATTTCCCTTTTCGGGGATAGGATTTTGTTGGTACTGCGCTTGGAAATTATAATTGCCTAACGTATTTTGAATCTCTTTTAATTTGGTTAAGCTCTCTAAATGCGGATTTAAAGCTTCCCCTTGTTTGCGGGTAATAACTTTACCGTTTTGCAACAGATAAGCCTCGTCTTTGGTAGCTATAGCCGATAAACTTAAAACCTCCCACTCATCCCACTTTTGCACATGGGCAACCAAATCTTCTTCGTGCACCCGCTGCATTACCAATAAAATAGCCCCCGTGTTTTTATTATCTAAACGCGTATATAACGTATTATGGAACCATTCATTGACGTTTTGCCGTTGCACACGGGAAAGCACATCCCCTGGTTTTATGGGGTCATCAATAATTAAATACTGGCCGCCCATCCCGGTTAAACGCCCACCGATAGAAGTGGCCAGTCTAAATCCCTGCGCAGTCGTTTCAAACTCGCTGTCGGCCCGTTTAGCAGGGTTTATGCGGGCCGCAGGGAACGCCGCTTTATACCAAGGGCTTTCCATTACTTGACGGGTCTGGCGGCCGAATTTGTCCGCCAAATCCTGACTATAACTGATGCAAATAATGCGTGCCTTGGGATTATGTCCTAAAATCCACGCAGGGAACGCCACACTGGCACAGACCGATTTTAGGCTCCGGGGCGGTTGTGCAATAACCAACCGCCGGATATCCCCCCGCTGCACCGACAATAATTTATCGGCAATTACTTCTAAATGCCAGTTTGGGGTAAAACTTTGGCTATTGTCTATTTCTAAAAAAGTCCGATGCAGGAAAATTAAAAAATTTTCCCGTACGGCTTTCGCCAAGAATTTGCGCTTTTGTTCAGGATTCATTTCTCTCCCTCCTTAAAATAACTACTCCATACTTCTTGTTCCTGTGCGGTTAATTCTTCAGCCACCGGGACAGGGGAGCTTTGGTTTAGCACTTTAAGAATAAACTCCAAATTGCGGATTCTACCTTGCGCCGCATCCGCTAAACACCGTTTAACGATAGCCACCTTCAAGGACACACGCCGGATGCGGCCGTTTTCCTTTAGGGAAACTTCCTTTTTTAACTCGCGCTCAGCAATTGCGCGGAAGGACTCATCTTTTTTAGGTCTTCCGTGGGGATTGCCCGTCTGCCCCTTCTGCCAACGGTACTTAACCGGCGGGTGTTTATACCCCACGTAATCGGGCTTCTTGTATTCTTTACGCTTAATTTTCATAGTTTTCTTTCTCCAAGCGCACGGCTTTTTTACCCGTTTGCTGTTCCCAACGATAGATGATTACATCGCAATAGCGCGGGTCTATCTCTATAATCCGCGCTTGACGGCCCGTTCGCTCGGCAGCCAAGAGAGTACTGCCACTACCGCCAAAAGGGTCCAACACGAGCCCTTTGCGGGGGCTGGCATCTAACAATATGTCCGCCAACAAGCCCACAGGTTTCACCGTTGGGTGAAGGCGGATGTTGGCTTTATTTACTTTGTTTTTGATAAAAATACCCGGATAGTCCCACACGTTTGTGCGGTAGCGGCCGTGAACTCCTAGTTCAACGTTGTTGGTATGCGGGGCATCGCCGTTTTTGAACACAAAAACCAGTTCATGCTGGCTGCGGTACAAACTGCCCATTCCGCCGCTTAATTTATTCCATACACAAACATTTTTGAGAGTCGTATAAACCGACATTCCGGCCGTCAGAATCTCCCCTATATGGCGCCAATCCATAAAAGCATAGTGCAGACTGCCCTGTTGGCTATATTCGGACACTAAGCTAAAAACGCCCTTTAAAAACTGGGAAAATTCATTTTGGGACATTTCTCCGGAAGCCATAGCAAACTCGCGGTAATTATCCCCACTTCTCACATGGCCGGAAATTTTTACGTTATAGGGCGGGTCCGTTACGATAAGGTCGGCCTTTTCCGCTCCCAAGAGCCGTTTAAAGGCAAACGCTTGCGTACAATCCGCGCATAGCAGTTTATGCTCCCCCAACTGCCAAAGGTCGCCTACTTGTACACGGGAGGGAATTGTTTTACCCAGAAAATCGGCTTTTTCTTCTGTAGCAGGGGCTTCCGGCGTGAGAAGGACATCTATTTCCGGAGCCTCAAAACCCGTTGATGTGAGGTCGAAATCGCATTCAATGCTTTGAATTTCTTCTAACTCCACTTTGAGGATATCTTTATCCCAGCCGGAAAGCTCCGCTAAGCGGTTATCCGCCACAATATAAGCCTTCTTTTGGGCAGGGGTTAAATGTGTGATACAAACCACAGGCACTTCAGTAAGCCCCGCCAACTTGGCTGCTTCTACCCTGCCGTGCCCTGCTAAAATGCAGTTATCCTTATCTACGAGGACTGGATTTGTAAAACCAAACGATTTAATGCTTTTGGCAATTTGACGGATTTGCTTAGGACTGTGCGTCCGCGCGTTTTTGGGGTACGGCTTCAACTCGGCAATTTTTACTGTTTTCACAAAAAAATGTTCCTTGCCCATAATCTAGTTACATCGGGCAAGGATATAATAACTAAACAGAAGCATTTACCCCGTGACAGGAAACGACGAGTTTAGTCACGCTTTTTTTTACGAGGATAAATCAATTTATTTACCTCTTTTTTGGCACGTTCTATGGATTTACGAATTGAAGCATCACTATTATTGTAATTAACCGGGTTACCCTCTTGGAGCGCCATGGTATCTAGGCACTGCAGAATTTGCCGGGCAGTTTTGCCTTCTTGTTTCAAGGATAAAATTTGCAGAGTAGTTGCCAACAGAGATACATCCGTTATAAATGGATGTTGTCGAAAATACCGTTGAATAGCAGGCCAATTTTTATCTATCTGTTTTTTAACCTCTGAACGACTTAAATTGCGGGAATTAATTAAAATAGCCACAGGGGGTCTATATTGGAAAATAGTTCCGGCAGTAGTTTTGGGAATATCCGGGATAGAACAATTAAGAGGCTGTGTAATATCAGGTGAAACATCTACAAATCCTGCATAAAAAATAGTTTGTAAATGGATCTTAAAAGGATCTGCAATAATGTTTTCCTTTTGAAATTTTTCAATAAATTGTTGTTCTTTCTCGTAACTTACTGCTACTCGGCCGGGCAAGGCATCAAAACGATACAAGGGTCCTTTCCCTATACGACAAATAGCCTTCTCGTTTTCTTTAAAAGAAATCCCTTGTGGAGGCAAACCAAATCGCTCGCGGAAGTTTTCTACTGCACGGCTCAACGCCTTGTTATAAGATAACGCTTGAAAAAGCAGTACCACTTCACGGTCATATCGCTTTTTGGCCCAAGCGGGCATTTCCTGCCAACTATACACGATTTTTCGTTCCAGTCTTATATAATCCAGTTCATGTTTGGGCTTTTTATTAACTACTGTCTTTGAAATTAAGAATCCTATTTTCATCGCACTCCCCTCCTTTTCCCCTATATAGCAAATTTAAACGGGGACATCTGTCTTAAATACCTGCTGTTTGGGAGAAAAAAGGTTATAATATAAGAGTTGTTGTAGGTACAATTTGCTTTTAGGCTTGTTTTTGGAGTTATGCGTCTGGCATAGCCCCGCCGGAATACTCCGGCGAGCTGAGAAACGGAAACGAAGCCGTCTTTTAGCACGCCCCCTTACGGGAGCGTGCTGGCGGCATATCGTTTTGGGTCGGTTCTCAGCTACCCGGAAAGATTGCCGCTTTTTTCTTGTCTAGTTTATCTTACCAATCAAAAGCGACAAACGTTTGTCGGAAATGTTTTTTAACATTTACTTGATGTATAGGCCCATTGTAAGGCTAAATAACACCAAGGAGGAATTTATGCAAAAAGAAAAATTATATTTAGAAGATATTTTTGATATTGATTGGAACCAAGCAAAAATCAAGTTTAATCAAACTGAACCTAAAGAGAATAAAAATCCACTAGAACTTTGGTGTATGAATCCCGAAACCGTTAATACAGAATGGCTGTTTTGGGAAAATGACAAAAATCGTTTTAAAGAAGGCGAAATAGCCATTTGTTTAATAAAATTGCCTCACGATCTTTGGTTGTTTACAACTATCAAAAAAATAACAAAAGTATTACCTACAAAAAATGGGGTTCATTATGAAGGGGAAGAATTACAAGAGTATGCTCCTTATTTCGGTCGTTTAATCATACGGTTTCACAAATCAACCATGCCGGTTATTCAAAAAGCAACCAATTTTTTCCAACAACTAGAAGTACTGGAACTTCGTTCTGAAAAATATACTGGAGACAAATTCCCTGGCTATGATAAAGTACATTTATCTTGGTTCCAGTTGGAGCATATTTTCAAATGCAAAAAACCAGACTGGCTGAATGCCCTCTCCCAACAAAAAGGCATTTATTTAATTACGGATACTAGCAACGGGAAATTATATGTAGGCTCTGCTTCCGGTGAAAATGAGGGACTTTGGCAACGCTGGGAGCAGTATGTAAAAAACGGCCACGGAGGGAATCAAGAACTAAAAGCCTTAGACTTTGACCATATTAAGCGATTTTTTACATATACAATCTTAGAAAATTACAACTTCAATGTAAGCCGGGAAATCATTATAGAACGCGAACAATGGTGGAAAACTGTACTAGATTCCGTCAAACATGGATATAATAAAAAATAAATCGCTTCTAGTAAGATGAAACTCCCTAGGGCTACACCCGGGGTGTTCTGTAAGGTATACATAATCTCCGCACAAAGTACGCATATGTTGCGTATTTTGTGCGGAGTTTAATTGCATATAACGCTATAGCCTTTGGATAGCCTGCCCTAAAATATCTTTGATAAGAGTCTTAAAATCTTCCGGTTCCACAAGCATAATATGTTCCAGCCAACTGAGCACTGTTGGAATAATCTCGCGGTAATTGGATATACTCGTTTCCACCAAAATATCTCCGTTTTTCTGCTTTTTGAGTATCTTTTGCAACGGAAAATAGGCTTTTTTCTCAAAATACGGAGCAAACTTCGCCGGAACCCAAAAAGTCACCTTTTTATTCCGCTTTTCCCCAAACCAGATATTTTGGCTCTCTTGCAGTATTTTTTGGATATTTTTAGTGGGTTTGAATGATTTATCCGTATTAACCGCGTCCAAAATGCGGTCCAGGCGGAATTTGCGCACCTGTTTATAGGCATTGATACCCAACAGATACCAAAAGCCGTCATAATTCATGATTTTAAGCGGATTTACATCATAATTCAGCGCTTTGCTGGTGTCAGCCGCCAAAGTCATAAAAACTTTCGTGCGGGTGCGGATAGCCCGCTCCAACACGCGCGTGATTTTGGTTTCCTCGTAGTTATTGCCCGTTGGCATTTTGATGTAAAACGGGGATTCTTCGGGCACGTTTAATACCTTTTGCCGCAGTGACACCAAACTATCTTAGAATGGCTTCCCCAGCGGAGAAATCACATCCTGCATAACGAGCAAAAGGGAAGCTTCGGCCTCCGTCAAATTCATTTTTTTAAGAGAAAACCCCTCTATAAACTTATATACCCCCGGGGCCGCTTTATAAATAGGGAATCCCCCTGCGTCAATATCGTTGATATCCCGCTGGATAGTGCGCTCAGTAACGTCAAGTTCCCGCGCTTCGCGCTGCACTTGGATTTCCCCCGAGTCCAGGATATTAAGCAAATATAACAAACGGTTTAATTTTTTAAGGTTTCTAAACTGTATCATTTTGTATTCCTATGATTGTGGAACTGCTATAGCCAATATGTACTTTGGACGAGTCATCGCCACATATATTTTCTTTCGCTGCGCCTGGTAAGTATTTATTTTATTTTGCCGTCTTAAAGTTTGAATATCAGTTGTGGGAGTCTTATCTTTGGTAGCTAAAACTAATGTTGCATCATGTGTTTCCCCTTTTACACCATGAATAGTATTAACATAGAAAGTAATTCCATCAACTTGAAATGAATTATTGACAACAGGTATTTCGCAACCATTAATCATAATAGTAGAATTTCTTAAAATCTGTTCTTCTTCTCTATATTTAGAATTACATAACTTATTATAATCAAATACCAAACTTATATCAAAACAAGAAAAATCTTGTTTAACACCTTCTAATGTTATGGGAGTCCTTATATTAAACCACAGGTATATGATGTTGTTAAGCATATCTAATTGGGCTTTTTCATATAAAATATCAAGAAATTCCTTTCTTGATACAACTTTTCCATTTATTGAAACAGATTGAGCAATGCAATCTACAAGAATCTCATAATTTTTAGCAAAATCTCCACATCTATTTTTATGAATATACTCTAATGCTTGAAATAAATTAGAAGTTCTAAATTTACTTTTCTGTACTTTTTTATTAAAAGCTGGAATATAGGATTGAATATCCAATGCCGCAGGATCACTATTCTCACCTTGAGCACCAATAATTTTAATTTTAGGGTCTTGTGACAGGCATTTCCGATTAGCACATATATAATTCACAAACGTCTCAATAGCACTAGTGGGAGAAGTTACACTGAATGCTATTTCTTTTATATCATAACCTTGGGAGTTGCTCACAATATTTGTTCCTGTTAAAGAATAATGACTGGCTTCGGCAGCAATCTCTTTACCAAATCGATGCGTCTCAGTGATTTTCATAGAAGGGTCCAGCCTAGAAAAGATTTTATCACTAATAGATTCCTTGCTACTAAAATCATAAATTGCTTGATCTGGATCTCCTATTCTTTGGAAAACAACTGGCCCATTAGCAAAACATAATTCTAATATATCATGCTGTTTTTGAGTGGTATCTTGTGCTTCATCCACTATTACTAATGGAAACTTATACCGTATAATCTCTAAAATACGAGGATAAGCTTTAATAAATGCATGTGCGTACCTAAACATGTCCTCGTAAGTAAAAAATCCTTCAGAAACCAACATTTCTTGAATGCGGTGCGCTCTTGCGTGTTGTTCCCTCGCTGCTCGCTTAGGCCCAACATTCACCAACTTTAAATGAGAACAGTATTCCTCAGCTGTATGACTCAATAGATAAGAAATAAATTTTTCAAAAGTCACAAAATATTTATTTACTCTCAATGTCTCCCAAAAGCCAAACTTTCCTTTAAAGTTTTTCCAATATTGCTCATTATCAACATATCGAACTTTTGAAACACAGCTATTTATATACGGAAGCGCTAAAAAAGAATCTACGAATTGCTGAATTGTACCAATAAAATGAGGATGCTGGTCTAATGAGTAATAGGGATTTATTTGTTGCAATTCCTTGATAATAATATCCTTTGCAACATTAGTATGAGATAGAATACAAACACCTCGATCTGGATATGGCCATTTTCGAAGAATAAGGGCAATTTTGAAAGCTAACAACGTAGTTTTTCCACTTCCAGCAACCGCATGAAAATCTTTTGTTTCTAGATTTTTAATAATATTTTTACGCAAGTTACAAAATGTTTTAGCTTTTTTAGGATATTTACTATTATAATCCTTTAACAACGCCTCAATATCTTCATCCGTAATACTGATTAGCTCCCTAATGCTACTCATACAATTTTTTCTCCCATAAAGGTTATAGCCTTTACTATATATTCTGGAATATCTTCTTTAGAGAGCAACAATAACTGCTCCGCTTGTTGATACGTTGTTTGTTCCCAATTGTCCTCTTCATCTAAATTGAGAGAAAATATGTTATTTTCATATTCGCTACGCTTTTTCTGTTTTAAAAAAGAAAATATTTCTTTGATTTTACGCAAATCTAAATGGACCAAGTGGTATGCAAGTTCGGATTTATGATGATTATCATTAATATAGTTAAAGATCTTTTCTGTCGATAAAGTTTCGAATTCTCCTTGAGGTGTAATAAAGCGTCTAATAGCCTGGCATATCTTTTCTTTATTTTTATGAATCAAATCTACTTCCAAAGTTCTGTACTTAGACACAAATCCTTTGTGATACTCAGAATTCAATTGCATTTTAGAGTCTCGTTTTTTATTCTCATCTTCTAGAGCGACATCTCCACCATCAAAATACTCAGTAATATCCAGATCTGTCACATAAGCAATAGGAAGAGGAATATCTTCTCCATTTTTTCGTCTAAATATTTTTAAAAAGCGCTCAAAGGAAGTATTTCCCAAACTAATCACCGATATACCCTTCTTGGTTAAATCCAATGACAACAATTCAGCCGCTTTGGGAAATAACAATTGTTCCGACACGCCTTCAACGAGAATCAATCCTTTAGCAAAAAATAAATCGGCTTTTGTAACATCTAAGAATTTTTCTAAAAAAATATAATCTTCCCATTCTAACATGGTTTCTTCTGGACGTAATGAATATACACCTTGACTGAAACATAAATACAAATTTGCAACAGGGACTTGAGAAGACAAATTAGGACTATGAGTTGTAATAAATATCTGCAAATCCCTCATATTTTGTCCTGTTATAAACTTTAAGAGTTTGGTTTGCAATTGTGGATGTAAATGAGCTTCGGGTTCTTCTATTAGCATAACTGGGGCGTGATTATCAGGACCATTATCTAATAAAAGCATCTCTACTGCCATAAACAAAATATTTTGGTAACCCAGTCCTTGTTTTCCCCGACTATTATTGTATTCTAAATTTAATTTTGACAGGATATCACGATACTTAGTCTTATTATCTTTGTAGCGCAAACCTAATCTAATACTTTTTTTATCTCTAAATATTAAATTATTTAAATATTGATCTTGAATTTTACCAGATATTGTATTATCATCTTTCAAACAATCTACCTTTTGACTAATCTCCCTATAAAACTTATCGATGTACTTAAAAAAACTAAAGTTTGTATCTTCCAATTTACTTTTTGGTAGATTGATATAACCTTCCAAAATTTTTGCCAATCGAGAAGATCGGCCCGCTTTTAATTCTACTTCTGCATCCCTTAATGGCTTTAAATAAGTTATTTCCAAAAGCTCCTTTAAAACAGGATCTAGTTCTTTTCCTTCTCCATCAGCACCTGTTTTGATATGACGACGGACAAATCCCTTACGATTTTCTTCATTTTTATTACAAGTTAAGGTCAAGTATAATTTAGAAACAAGAGTATCCCCTTGTTTTTCATAGGTAAGATATGGAAGAAAAGTTGCCTCATTATTGTGAGATAAATTAGTAAAAGTTATTTTGATTGAGAAAGAAGTAGCGACATTACCATTGTTATCTTCATAAAAATCATTTTCCCTATCTATATTTAAATATTCACTAGAATTCGTATCTAGAACATATCTGATAGCATCTAAAATGGCTGTTTTACCCGAATTATTCTCTCCTACAAAAACATTTAGTCCTTTATTAAACTTTAGTTCCAAATGATTAAACATTCTAAAATTTTGTATTTTAATATCGCTAATATACATAAATATAACTCCTTGAAAAAACTTTTTCGCAAACAACATCCCGTATAGAGGTCTATACTAATATTATTTGTTACTCAAGGGTTTTAAGTAAAAACCTAAGGTTTTTCTGTTGCATATATTTTTAACAGAATAAGAAATACATCTCAAATATCCTTTTATAAAGGTAATAAAACTTTTTCCAAAGAATAGGTTCCTTGTATTCTTTTACACTGATATAGCTGGGGTCCCGGCTGCTTATATGGGCTTTTGGAAACAATCTCCTTTACTTGCTTTATCAATAATGGAGAAGCTCTAAGACCAAATATTATCTCTTCTATTTCATTGACATCAATAACTACGGGATTTTGTAACAAGTCATCATCGGGTATGATAATTCTACACTCCTGCTCTTTTTCCCATTCAATAGCTTTATTTAAAAAAGACTCGGTAATTGCCGAGAGATTGCCTTGTCCAAAATCATACTTACTGGGAACAATCGAAGTATAATTTACAGGAAAAGGAAACAATATATTAGAAAACTGTAATTGATAACTACGACTTAAACATTCCGAATGTACCTTTATTCCCCATGAACCTTCATAAAGTTGATGAGCCTTAAAACCAACACATAGGCCACTATGCCCAGCGGCATAGTAAGCCCACATTAAGATATTTACCGGATTCGTAGATAAACAATAGATCCTTAAAAATTCTTTTTGTTGTAAATTTTGTACTCCACTGGCATACATTTGAGGTAATTTTTCAGCATTTTGCTGACAGGCTCTTAATATCCACTCCTTTTCTTCTAGAGAAGTTGGAATCCGCGTCAACCAACTTTTAATAGCTGTTATATCTATAGTCTTAGAATATTCGATAACACCATCAAAAGGATCATTAAAAGTAGAAGGAAAAGGAAAATAAAGTTCGCCTTTTTGTATAAGACTTAATGTAAAAGGATGAAGCTTTGTAGGATCTTCATTAGCAACTAATTGACGATATTTATAAAAGCACTTTTCCATATTTGATATCTAATAAATATTTAGAGCTATTATAGCTTTAATAATACTAAATATATATTATTTTATTCATTAGATGTTTTAGAAAAGCAACGAAGTGTTTTTCTAATGGATATATTTATCTTATATTTCCTTTTATGGCTGTTAGTTCCAAAATGGAACATACTGATATGCTCCCTCCAATCATATTCTATATCTCTCATAATATATAATGGGATTTCTTATTATTCAACTATTCGGAATTTCCGAACAGTTTACTTATGATACAGTCCATCGACTTAAACAATATTTGCCGAGGATTTATTAGACCACAAATGCTATTCCAAAAAAACAATTTTCCTTTTCTAATTTCCCTGTTATTCCCTGCTTTTGGCTTTAGGGAATTTATATAAAAATACAAATCGTTCTAAATAGAAATCCCTATGACACTAACTTCAAAATATCAGAAAACCGGCTAAAACGCCCAAACTTCCCTGTTTCTTGCCTGATAAACAGGGAATTGAAAACACTGGTCTTACAGCAGCCGCAAGTCCCGACTCGGGCCCCGACCATTTAAAAAGACACCTTTTACAAGGTGTCTTTTTTGTTACCTTTACGCCGTGGGTTCCGTCGGAAATTCCCCACCATTTTTATACATTCCCGTCCCAGAGAGGTTTTAGAGATACCACAAAAAAGCCCAAACTGGGGCTTTTTCTCTAGCGGTCAAATAGCGAGGATCGTGTTTTTCGTTCTGAATCACTTGCTCTACGAAGATTTACACAAGAAATGTTATCTGGAGCCATGGAAAACAATACAATTCGAGGATTATTGATTATAACCTCTTCTAATACCTGTAAATGTTTTACTTTATCTACCCTCCGAGATTCAAAATCAATAGAAGAAAACACACCCGTTATGATATCAGGGTAGCGAGTAAAGGAATCAAAAACGAATTCATGTGTATTGGGGTTTTCAATGCCAATTCTAATTTTTGGATACTTTCTACGACCCGCGATTGAATTTGTACATTGGATATTGGATAATTCTCTAATTATGCCATTCCCAACTGTCATAATACTATCTCTATCCGGAAACCAGTGAATCTCTTCAGTATAATGTTTGATAGTTAAGAATTCTACTATTTTCCCAAATATAAATGAAACTAAAGATAAGTTTTGCAACACTTTTTTTGGAAGATTTTTACTTTTTAAAGATTGTTCAAATTTTTTTAACCGTTGACGGGAAACTTCGGAAATAAAAGTATTAGACTGTAGTTTTTGTATATCTTCTTTTAAAAAGTCCATATTAACCAAATGTGTTTTATCTTTGATAATAAAAACTAAACTAAAGAATACTTTATGAGAAAGAAAAGAAAGCTCTTCATCTGAGAAATGACGTACTTGTTTGATATCTCGTGGTAATTTTTTAGATAGAAATTGAGCAACTTGTTGTGTTTGGCCCAATATGGGACTAATAGTAAAGGTAATACAATCTTGTTTGAGAGGGTTATCCAAACAGTAATCACTCATTACTGTCCATCCCAAAGGAAGAGGGGCTATACCTTTTTGATAAATTGCCCACTTTTTTGAAAAAGTAGGGAATTTGGATAAAAAAGTTTTTGTATTCATAAGTGTATTTTACAACACTTTCCACGCCTTTTCCTGCTCACTAAACTCCGTTTCCCCCTCCGCCAAATTCATTAGTTCCTTAAGGCTCATATTGCGGGGATTGTGGTATTCTAAAATATCCGCCACTATTTTGGGGGATAAATAACACAAATTCAAATACCGGGCGAATGTACGCTTATTTAGTCCGCTATTTTTTCCCACTCCCGTGCGGTCGCTTGGAGGGATAAGTATTTTACGGCAAACAATATTTTGCCGTCAACCGCACCTATTATACGCCAGAATGGGATATATCCGTGGACTTTATAGCAAAAGGGAATATTGTCCGTCCCTAGCTCCCCAAAAGCGAGCCCATTCTCTACCGCGTGGACGGCCACACTAATGTGCATAACAAGCCCAAGGGCAAAGCCATAGGACAAACGGCAAATGACAGCTATGTATGGGTATAACCCAAGGATAAAAAGCCAAGTGGCACTCTATTTTGCAAAATGGTTTTCCGGGTTATACACATAAACAAAACCTGATTGAAGTATTCTAAGCAAGTTCCCAGGTTATTCCCTGTTACGAAGTTTAGAAAATTGAAATAGAGTGGTGTAATTAGCACCTAATACAGCGGGTGGATAGAAAAAATTTGTCGGCTTTCAATTCTGCTAAAATGGCATTTTTTCTCTGTATTTTGCCAGATAAACAGAGATTTGAATGCCCCCCCTCTTATAGGGTTGGGCCCTCCGCACGCCGCGCCTGACCATTTTAAAGGTCGTTTTTTAAATAAACTGCTTTTTGATTGGCCCATTAGTGGCAATAAACTTGGATAATGGTGAAATATTAGATTATAAAAAATAAATTTCTTCTACTACAAAATAAAAAAGCACACGCATAACGACCTATCACATTGATGATGTTAAATAATAATTAAGGCATAACTCCTCACTTTAATACCCCAGTTTCCATATACACAATGTAGTATAGACATTGGCAAATAAATTTCATACCATAAAAGTAAATAGATTATGTTAATGCTATATTAAGGAGACTTCTATGAAGAAACTATTCTTCTTGTTGTGTTTTCTGTTGCCCTTAGCGGGATGTGTCATAATGGAAGAAAACTTCCCCGAACTTTCGGAAATGGACACGCAAATGTATAACGAATGGACAGACGTTACCTTTAAAAACCTGACTGGAAACGAAAATTTGATTATTAGCCGCGATTTGCAAGATAAAAACAGCTTCAATATTTTAACTCCAGACTATAATCAGGACTTTTTAGTAGTCGTGTTGCTTAAAACAGATTGTGAAAAATCCAAATTAATGGCGCCGTATCTTAATGAGCTGGCCACTCGTATTGTCCCTAAAATTCACGGTATGAATTATGTACCGGTATTTTTGGATATTTACGAAGATTCTCCAAATAAAAATATATCTTGGATAAGCGATTTGTCCAATATAAATTTTTTTATGAATGCCGCTACCATATGCTCGGATAACGCCTGCAAGGATGTTTTCCTCCCGCTGGGGACCGAATCTTCAACCGCAAGCATTTATGTGGTCAACACCCATAATATCGCAAAAACTAAAAAAGTCTATTCTTGGAATTTAACAGAGGATCCGCAGTTGCAAGCTAAAAAGATGGAAAATGCATTAGCTGCAGCCTTGGGATTATCAGAAATAACCTTTGACCCTGACATAGATGACTGGGAGGACGTCAATTCTGGCAGTTCCAATATATAATTTACGGAGCTACCACCATTTAAAAAGCCGCTTTTAATTAAGCGGCTTTTTTCTTTGCATCGTCAAGAAACTTCTTCCTCAAGGATTTGAGGGCAGCAGTTCATATGGCTCACAGAACACTTTTTAGGCGTTAAACCGAAACAGATAAAGCAATCCGTCTCTCTGCCGCACATTTGCCTATTACCCAAGAGCTAATGGCTATCCCATTGGGTATTTATAGGAAATATTGATAGGACGGACCCTTTTTGCCACGCTATCTATTGAAGTCACAAGTCCATATCACACCCCTTCCTGGCATTAAAAAAGACCCCTTTAAAGAGAGGTCTTTTTTATTGTATTTGCGGCTAAAAATACTTTCAACGTAATAGTTTAATAGGGCGGTGTCTTTCATAGCAGACAAACCGGCAGCTAATTTTCATTCACACAGCAATTTCTTTGTACAACAAGCAATAGCTTATCCTATTTTATCAATACGATTTCTTGCAAGCCGTCCCAATTGCATTGCCGCCACAAAGTTTGCTTTGGCAGTTTTTCCCCGTCCAGCACTTGCGGATCGCCCAGCATTTGCTGCAAAGCGGGCACCAAGTCTAAATAATGTCCCGCTCCCATTTCCGCAAAGACCACATCATATTGGTTTAATGCCGCGGCTATATTTTCCAGCATAAACTGACTGCGTGCCAAAGAGGTAGCCTGCGTTAAACGATAAAACGGCGTTTTGGCAACCCATTTTTCCGGGTAAATATTCATTAAATCTTGGTACAGTTTTATAAAATCCGTTTCAGCAAAGTTTTGCTTATAATGTTTTTTAAAATAACTGTTCAGACTCTTTTCGGTAAATAGGGCGCCCCAAGCGGGTTGATGGTCTCTTTTTTCATAGGTTGCAATCGCTTCTTCTGCAGTAAAGGATTGGTCTATTTCCCGCGCGCGGCCATATCCTTCCCGGATAATCCACAACATTTGCCAATCTTCATAGGAGAACCCTTTTTCTTTGGCAAAAAACCATTGTTTCTCTAAAGAAATATCGGCACGCACAAGCGGTACTTGTTGCTGGCTTGCCAGCGCAGCCGCATAACCGTCTTCGGCCGAAGAACATTTTCCAAACGGCTCTGCGGGCTCTCTCTCCACCAATACCACCTGCGGGGCATATATGTCAAATGCATATTGCACCGCCGGCAAAGACTGGGGCCCGTGGCGGGCGGCCAACAATATCAATTTTTTATTGCCTTTTTGATACACCGCCAAATAAGGTGGCTGCGGAAACGATTCATAGGCTTGCTGATGCTGCTGAGTCCTGGAGGATAAAACAGACATATCGGCTTCAAACGGCTGTGCCGCCGCCTGTATTGAAAAAGCAAAACAAAAAATAGCAAAAAATACGGGTTGTAATGATTTCATACGCATAGTATAATACTTTACTGTAAAATCTATCAATATCACGCTGACTATCTGAACGGAGAAAGAGCAGTTTTTAAATAAGTAAGCCTTTTTTCAGAATGGCCGCCCCGTGCGAAGAATAAGGTAGAATTTCTCTCTCAGACCGTACTGCAGCGCTTAATTCTCTCTCTCCGGCCCGCCAAAGCCCCCCCTCTGAGGCAGATGACAAGCTGTAAAAATTTCATCGCGTCATAGCCTTGTCGCCTGTATAATGTATTATATTTCCATTTCCTTTTGCAGAGGTGTATAAAAATGAAAACAATTCTTTTTGATATTGACGGCACACTGGCCAATTTAAACGGACGGGAAAAATTTTTGCACCAACCCACCCCGGATTGGAAATCTTTCCTGGCCCATATGGACCAAGATATTCCCAACACGCCCGTTGTGGAGTTATACCGCTTGTTATACAACAGCCGGCAATTTGAGCTGATTTTGGTGTCCGGGCGGGAAGAGCGCTGGCGCAAACTGACAGAAACATGGCTTACTTGGCACAAAATCCCTTTTGATTGCTTGCTAATGCGTGCCAACAAAGATATGCGCCACGATTGGCAAGTAAAACAAGACATTTTAAAACAGCTGCAAGCGCAAGGCAAAGAAATTTTATTTACGGTGGACGACCGCCAAAGTGTGGTGGATATGTGGCGCGCCAACGGCATTACCTGCCTGCAATGTTCCAAGGGGAATTATTAGTTCCCTCTTTTCCCGCTGGCGGCGTAGCTGGAGCAGGCTGTTTTTGCTAAGGCTCTTTGCAATAACTTTGGGTTAAACAATGCACTGCGCCTCCATAGCGGGCAATTTGCGCGCAGTCTATACCTACCACCGGCTTGGACGTGGCACAACCAATGATAGACAAAGCCTGTTTATCCTGCGGCAAATGATATTGCGGTACAAAAACTGCCCGGGATGTTTCTAGAAAATTAACATAAACCCCACACGCGCTTAGGCCGCTTTTATCGCTTCTGTCCGGCACATAGGGCAAAAATTGGACAGCCACCTTTCCCAACGCGTGCCGCACCCGCTCTAGACGCTGGTATGTCAATTTTTCCAAATACGGGTCAAAGCGCTCATCGCTGACTAGAAGCGTGTCCCCAACAAACTGCATAAACCCGTCTATATGATTGACTTTATCTCCTATTTCCCGCGGCAGCCACACTATTTTTTTACTTCCCAGCGCCTCGGCCAGCTTCCTTTCCACCATTTCCTGTTCCCCCGGTGAAGTGCGCCGGAAAATACGCCTTCCTTCAAAACAAAAAAAGCTGTTATCCGGCCCGGGGATAATATTGCCCCCGTCTATTCCCACCCCGCAAAAGCGGACTGGAAAAAGTTCGTGCACCCGCCGGCGGATGTCCTCCGTGAATTTAGGGGTATAGTTGGCATACCTCGGCTTAAAAAGCAAGCGCGACAGTTCCCCCGTTTTACTATGCTGTAGCGGTAAAAAATCACGCACCCAGATATCCGGCAAATCCAATACTTCCACCGGATGAAAAGCCGCCAAAGCCGCATACAATGCCGGGAAAAAATCCCGGTAAGCCGGATAGACTTTCAGCACCCGCCGGGTCGGCTCAGCAAGAAAAATACATTCGGGCATCATTCCCCCCTTTTTTTCCTAAAGCCGCCGCCGCAAACAGTGCCGCTTTATTTTTTGCTCCGTTCTGCGGCAGCGGTATTTTTAATATCTGCAAATAATATGTCATATCCACTAACGCCACCGCATCCAGTACGCGCTTAGGCAGGCGGAAAGTCCGCCCGGAGCCCGTAAAATTGCAGCACAGCAGCCCAGCCCGCTGCAACGCTTGCCATTCCGTCAAAATCAACAGGGTTTGCTCCGGCATCGCCCACATAGCCGCTATATCCGCCACAGCTATATCTGAGCCTTCCGGGCTGCTGCATAAATATAAAAAGACAAACAAAAGTATTTGCCAACGCCGAAGCGGCAGAAAACCAGCCAGCTCATCCACCGCCGGACGGGCCCGCAGCCAAAACGCTGTTCCCGTTCCCCAATCTGCCACCAGCTTAGCAATCTGCTCAAAATAGCGCATACAAGAAAAGTATTGCAGCAGTTCCTTTTCCTGTGCGGAAAAAGGGCGAGGAAAAAACGCTGTTTTTTGCGTATCTGCTTCGTGCACAATCTTGCCTTCAAAAAAATGCGCCAGTATCTCCACGCTCCATTCTTCTTCTTTCATGTTTTCTCCTATAACAGCCCCCTGCTGTAGGCACAGGGGGCCGGCTCCTTCTTACAGCCCCCCGAAGTCGCTGACGATACGCGCCAGCCGGTAGGAATGTCCAAACACCTGCCAAAATAGCATTATCACGAGCCCAGCCATTGCCCAGGCCCAAATTCTTCGCCAAGCTGCCGTTTTGCATAACTTATATGCTGCAGCCCATACGGCAAATATCGCTGCACTTGCTATGATATATTCCATTTTTTCCTCCTAATTACAGAAACCAATACTTTTGGCAATATGCCGTTTTTTGCTGTCTTGTTCATTTTCCAGCAGTTTTATTATATCGCTGCAACTACGGCTTATTCCCAAAATATCTGCTTTATTTTTCACTACGGCAAAATCTCCGGGCGTCAGGGCGCTTAAAGTTTGCACCGCCCCGGTTGGCACTTCCAATGAAAAAAAATGTTGAAAAGCCTGCGCCACTTGTGGAGCAGTTAAAAAACCGTACTTTACCTTAAAACTAAAACGGCGCAGACAAGCGGGGTCCAACGCTTCCATCAAATTGGTCGTACAGACAAAAGGATAGGGGTGGTTCTCCATCCAAGTCAGCATTTCATTTACCCCCGATATTTCCCACGAATGCTGCGCCCCGGCCCGGTTCTGCAAAAAGGTATCCGCCTCGTCAAACACCAGTACTACGCCTTCCTCTTTGGCCTGTGCAAAAGCCCGGGCGATATTCTGCTCCGTAGCGCCTACAAACGGGCTGATTAAATCCGACGCACGCTGTTGGCGCACTTCCAGCCCCAGTTCGTCCGCCAAATACCGCGCATAGGCAGACTTGCCGGTGCCGGAAGCGCCGTATAAACATAAAGAAAAATCCAGCCGCCCAAGCCCCTTTAGCCTGCGCGTCAAATCCGCCAAATCCATATCCGCCTGGACCAACTGTGGATTAAATTTTTCCTCTTTTCTTACTTCTGTTTTTATTTTGCGCCCGCCGCGCATAGCCTGTGTCATAATTTGCATATGCTGGCGAACGGTATCCAAATTTCCTTTGGCTATAGCCGCCGCGCGCGCCGCGCCAGCTATCATAGCCGGCGCAACTGCAAATTCCTGCGCTAGCTTCTTTGTCTGAGCGGAGGAGCAAGGCAGACGGTATTTTTTTAAGTTTTGCGTCCAGATTTTCTGCCGTATTTGCACGGGCGGCTGTTCAAAAGGCACCGCCAGCGTAAAACGGCGCACAAAAGCCGGGTCCATACGGCGTATATTGTTGGTGGTCCAAATAACCGGACAAATATTATTCTCCAACAAACGGTTTAACTCCACCTTATCGCACGCCGTCATATTGCTGGAAAACAAATCTTCCGCCTCGTCAAAAAGCAAACAACTCTTTTTTTCTCTGCAGAGCAGCTCCAACTTCTGATGCAAGGCCTGCAGACGGTAATTGCGGCCCCGGTCGTTTCCGGCCTCTTCCCCTACGGGATAGAGGTCCCTCTTGGCACTGGAAGCTAACATCTGGGCAAAAGTTGTTTTACCGGTACCCGGAGCACCATAAAGCAGAATATTAAAGCCCTGCACAGCGGAAGCGTTTTTCATCAGCCGCACCGCCAGTTCCGTTTCCGGCACATAGGCAAAATCCCGCGCCCGCCAACAAGACGGCATCGGCCTACCTAATAAGGCATTTTTTAATTCTTTGCCGCTGCTATATTTTCCTTTTATGAATTCCCACATCTGGTGGCTCAGCCCATAATCGCTGGAAAAAGAACGCCACCGCTCTAATAAACCATAGCGCAGCAGCGGACTCTGCGCCAACAGCAAGGCCTCTATTTCTTTTTCCTCCACGTTTAGCATAAAACTCAGCGTTTCCGTCTGCAAAGAGTCATCGCCCAAACAGACGGAGACAAAAGAACGCAAATTACTGCTTTTGCGCCACAGCACGCTGCATTCCAATATCAGTTTTTCCAATTCAGTTAACGAAAACAGCTGTACCAGATAATGGATATTATCTTCTATAAAACCGACATTCTGACCCGCAGGGACTGCCGCCATTTTTTTCAATTTTTTATATACTTGTGCGCAGCTTTGCCGTAAAACAGCCTGCGTTTTGTGCTCTTTGTTGCATAAATTGCTCGCTATGCCTTCGCGGCGGGCCCAACGGAGCAAATCTTCTTCATAGCCTTTATGATTATTTTCCAAACTCTCTATTAACCGGGTAATAAAGAAAAATGTCCGGCGGTCTTCGTAAGTGTACTTCATAAATGCCTCCTGTATATACGTTGCAGTATGAGTATAGAAAAGCAAAGCGACATCATTTTGTCGTTTCTGTTTTCCCCCTAAAAAAGCGGAAAAAGAGTATATATTTTGCAAACGACACCCCTTTGTCATTTTTTTCTGCTATGATTAAAAAAGGGGTGTCTATGCAAAAAGAAATGCAACACAAAATTACACGTTTGCTCTACGAACTAAACGCACTGGATAAAGGAACGATTTGCCTAGCCGATATGGCGGCTGATTTTGGGGTTTCGCTGCGCACGCTGCAGCGTGATATGCGCGACATACAAGAGGCGGATTTTCCGCTCTACTGCCCGGTGCCGGGCCAGTATGCTTTTATGGAAGGATTTTCTTTGGAAAAGATGAAGCTTTCCGGCAAAGAGGCCTCTCTTTTGGTACTGATGCACGAAGTGGCGGCCTCGTTAGGAGGGCCGTTTAGTTCTTCGTATAATCTGCTGAAAAAACGCTTGTTAGGCCAAGAAGAAGAAAGCCCGTTTTTTGTCAAATTTGCCGGAGGAGAAGCCTTTCCAGACACCCCGGTCATACAAGAAATTACCCAATGTATCCGCGCGAAAGAAAAGGTAAATGTTTGCTATAAAGGCGGACGGCGCACCTGCTACCCCGTACGCCCGCTTAAATTGCTGTGGGTGGAAGGTTTTTGGTATCTGTTGGCGTTAACAGATGATGACAAATTGCTCAAGTTCCGGTTGGAAAAAATCACTTCGGCGGCTCCGCTTGGCAAATTTTTCCGTCATACGGCGGATATTAATAAAATTATACGCCAAGGCACGAACATTTGGTTTGACAAAGAACGCCCGTTAAACGTCAAGCTGGAGATTTCCCCCCAAGTGGTAAAATACTTCAAAATACGGGACTATTTTCCCCTGCAAAAAATAGAAAAACAGCTGCCTGGCGGCGGGCTGTTGCTTTCTTGCCAGGCCGTTAATACGCAAGAAATTATTCACACTATTTTGCATTGGCTGCCGGAAATTAAAGTCAAAAGCCCTACCTGGCTGGCAGAAGAAGTGAAAAAGACCTTGCAACAGTATTTGAAAGGAATTTAACCTGCTGACACCCTGTTGTCGCCCCTCTTGTGTAAGATAAACCCAGGAGGGTTCTTATGAGCGACACGAAATTTAACATCACATCATTATACACGCTGGTAGAAGAGGACAAACAACAGCTGCGCCAGCGTTTCAAATCCTACCGGGGGGAAGATTCCCCCGGCCCCGTTCTTTGTTGGGCAGACTTACTGGACGCACTTCCTTACTACCGGCAGGTGCTTCTGAGCGGAACGGCCGAAACACAGGCGGAAGATTTTTTCCGCAATATCGCCTTCGGTATGATGGAAAAAGAAATAGCCGTATTATACTTTTTCTCCGGGGTCAACCCTATTGAACTGCTCAACTATTATTGCACACGGAAAACAGAAGTAACTTCTCAGCAATTGGAAATTGGGAGTTTTTCTCCCAAACAACTCAAAGAAATTTATGATACTCTGGACTGGCTGCGCCCCCTGCCGCTGCGCGTGGCTTCTGCCAGCCCGGGCGGGCAGGAATTATTTTCCCCCCGCACAGACCCAACGGCTGCGCCGGGGCCCGATTGTTCCAAATTTTGGGCCATAGATTCGCTGCGGCCTTTTTTGCCCACCGATTCGGCAGAAGACGAAAAAACCAAACGGATGACGCTTTTAAACCAACTTAAAGCACACGCGCAAGCCCAACAGCAAACGCATTTGATTTTATTGCAAACGGAACAAGAAACTGTAACGGATATGCTGCGCCCGGAAACGCTGAAAATACCGGATTTATGGCTTACTTTGGATGTAGAGATTAAAGAGGGCAAAAAAATCTACCGCCTTTATTCGCAGCGAAATACACTAAGCGACCCGTTTGAATTGTGCTTTTCTTATAATACGAAAAGAAACCGACTGGAGGACGCTTAACACCCTGAGCCGGCAGATTGCTGCACGCTTTGGCGCAAAACCTCCACCAGTTTGACCATTGCCCAAGTATCCTGCTTGCAGTAGGCCAGCAAATCGGCGCGCAGCTGGGCCTGCTGCTGCTTGGTCAGCTTGCCAAAATACAGCAAGTCAAAAGCGTTCATAGCATCGCCCCCGTTGGCAATAGGCATTCCCTCATAGCTCAGCTCCGGCACAAGGGAAGGAAGCACCTTTTTAATAGAAGAGCTGCCGTGCATATGGGGGTGCAGATAATCTTGTTTAAAAGGCGCTTCTGTATCCACAAAGCGGCTGCTGATATGCTGCAAGGCTTCTTTCTGGGCCTGCGGCAGCGGCAAATCCTGCGCCAGGTGCTGCACGCAGCCACGCTCAAACGAAGCGTGGTGGGCAATGAGGGAACCTTCAGCCCCAATATATTTGAGCATAGCTTCCACACAGCCATAGCGGGGGTCTTGTTTTCCTTCAAACAGGTATTGATAATGTTCAAACGGGCCGTTGGCCTTGCGCTGCACGTGCAGGGAAAATTGAAACGGGATTTGCTGGTAAGGCCGGCTGTAGCGCCACAGCGGGACAACGGGCTGGCAGGTTTCAAAATCAAAATAATACAGCGGATACTTCAACCCGTTGAGCCAATGAGCCACCGCGGCGCGGTCTATATACGGCTGCTGGGTGCGATAGACTTCTACCCAATGGTTCAGTTTGTCTGAATTGCAACTGCCCGCAGGCACGTCCTGCACGCGTAAAATACCCTGCGCCATATAATCGCGTGCCTTCTGACTGCGAAACACTTCAAAAACAGAGTCCGGCGGCACATTTTTCCAACAATATTCATACGCTTCGCAGCCGCCGCAACCGTTTTTATCCAGCTGCGCCGGCGGCTCCGGGCCGGCCAGCAGGGCCTTGATATCTGCCAGGTCACGCTCTATTTCTTGCGGCGGGGTCAGCTCCGCATCCATAAGGGTTTTAAGGAAGAACTGCCCCCAATCGGTCTGTTCGGTGGTTTGAAAATAATCCGTGTTAATGTGCATCAAATAACAATGCTCTACCGGCACACCGCTTTTGGACACCACATAATTTTGTATGGAAATATCGTCCAAATAAATGGGTTTGATGTTTTTGCCGCTGCTTTTGACCTCTACAATATTCCACCCCGCCGGCGTTTTCTGCAAAATATCCACCAACACCAAAATATCGTCATACAAAAAAGCCGCCTCACAGATAGCCGCTACCCCGCGCGCCATCAGCGCCTTGGTTTGGGCTACGGCGGCAGCGGGGTCTTTCCAAGCCTCCGAAATAGCAACACCCCCCGGAAATTGCCGCTGGGCCAAACGGCCGATATCGTTGCCGCGGTCCATCTTTTTTTGCACGGCTTCATCGGGCGGGGTTAAAACCTCTTTTTTATGGCGGTAAAGCCATAAATGTTTGGGGCAGCTTTTATATTTGGTGTATTGGGATTTAGAAAGCATCGTTTTTCCTGGCATTGATCAAGCGGGTGTCCTCTTTTACCACGCTTTGCCCCACTTCCCGGCAAAGCCGGGAAGCGGGAACAAAATGATTTCGCCCCTACACCGCTTATATATGAGCGGGCTGTCTATTCTTCTGAGTCCTCGTCCGACTCGTTCTCTAAAAAATTATCCGTTTGCAACCAATCGCTGTCGGGGCGGCAAATCAAGCGGGCATTGCTATAGGCCAAATTTAAAGGCAAAATGGTATGCGCCTGATAGTTCTGGCTCTTTTCCTGCCATTCCACAATTAAAGCCACTTCCGGCTTGCCCGGATTGTGGGAGCTGGGGCGGGATTTGCGCGACAAAGACAGAGGCAGAAGAAAGCAAATTTTTCCCGTTCGGGGATACCACATAGGAATAGCTGTCTTATAATTCCAAGACAAACGCAGCAAAGTAAGGGAAAGCGCATCGTTCATTGCTTTTACCAAATCATACGTCAAATCCTTGTTTTCCCCTTTAAAATTTTCTTCTCTTTCTTTGGAAGTCATAGAGCGCAGCTGGTCATATAAGCTTTCCGGAAGTTCCAAAATTCTCATCTTCTCTTTCACAAACTTTTTTGGCAAGCGTTCAAAGTTATCAAATAAAATATGTTCAAAATCCACATTGGGTTTTTTGGGCTGATTGTTTTCGTCACACTCATAAACCAAATCCCGCAGGCTGGAAAAGAACCTGGCTTTTCCAGGCAATTTGGAAAAACGCTTGTTTAATTCTTTCCCGTCCGTCGTTTCTGAAACGACAAAACGATCAAAAAACCAGGGGCTCTTCTCCGGCTGAAGTGTATTTTTCTTAAAGACGGCGTAAATTGCTTGATAAAGATAATTGACTAATCCGGTATTAAATACGGCCATTTCTCCGTCATAGATGATGCCGCCTTCTTCTCTTGTTAATTTTTCAAACGTATATTGGAAATAGTTGTGTAAAATAGGATATTTCTTAGAAGCGGGAATATTTTTATCTATATCGCTGTGATATCCCCAGATTTCCGGCAAAGCCTCCTGCTTCAGCTCTTCCAAAGCGGCCTCATATCCTTGGCGGCCCCCTTTAAAATAGGCCCAGCCAAACAAGGGGCTGTCGTCTTTTTTTAGACGCAAATTGCCTGTTTTAGCTTGGCCGTTTTCTTCCCACGTTTCAAAATAAACAAATGTATCTTCCCATTCTTCCGGTTTTTGAAGTAAATCTTGTACTTCTGGCTTAGTGTATCCTATGAGGAATGAATAAATATTACCTTTTTCATCTTTCAACTGCCCCATATCCGGGTGAGGTCCCTCACTATAGCTGATGATATATCCCTTTTTAGTCACTTTTTTAGCCATAAATATCTTCCTCTGTTCATAAATGATAGTCGCACTTGCCCCTTATATCTTTCAAATTATACATACTTTATAATCTAGTATAGTAGGCTCTTTATCAATAACTGCCGAAATAAAATATTTTCCATACGCAGTTTATTTGCTTCTGCCCAGCATTCCCGCCCGGAACCACATTGATGATAGCACACCGGGCGGACAGCCCCCTGTCGTATCATTTCCTTTCTATAATCTGGCTTGGAGGGGCACTCTTTCTAGCTAGTTCAAGTACAAAGCAACGTGCAACAGCGGCTTTGCCTCATTTAAAAAGCAGTCACCGCATATCTCCGCAAAAAGGCTTTTTAATGCACTTAAAAATCTTTATAGGTATGGGTGGTACCCAACGCGTCTGTATAAGAGCGGTAGGAACTGCCGTCGCTGCCGTAAGTATGCGTGGTGCCCAGGGCGTCTGTGTAAGAGCGGTAGGAAGTGCCGTCGCTGTTATAAGTATGCGTGGTGCCTAAAGCGTCGGTGTAACTGCGCGAGGAAGTGCCGTCACTGCCGTAGGTATGGGTAGTGCCCAAAGAATCGGTATGAGAGCGATAGGAAGTGCCGTTGCTGTTATAGGTATGCGTGGTGCCCAGCGCATCGGTATAACTGCGCGAAGAACTGCCATCGCTGCCATAGGTATGAGTGGTGCCCAAAGAATCGGTATAAGAACGGGAAGACGTCTTTCTTTGACTGGGCAGAGCAGGGTTGTTTATCTGGGGTTTCTTATACCCTTCATTCATCAGCACCGGATACGCCGGGGCAGACGGCTCCGCGGCAGGATTGTAAGCACCGCTGACATAGGTGGTATTGCCTATGGTCGTGGCGGAGAAGCCATCGGGGCCATAGACGGTATTGCCTATCTTGGTATAAGTGCCGTCCGGGCCGTAAGTAGTATTTCCAATTTGGGTATAAATATCCCCGTTGGGGCCGTAGGTGGTATTGCCTATACGCGTATAGGTGCCGTTTGGGGTGTAGGTGGTGTTGCCTATGTGGGTATAAGTGTCCCCATTAGGGCCATAGGTGGTATTGCCTATACGAGTATAAGAACCGCCGGAAAGAGATGGGGTGCCTTTTTTATCCGGCAGATTTTGTCCCTGGCGCGAATTCTCCCACGCTCCCAAGGGTACGACCCAGCAACACAACACCCCAACAAACAGTATAAAATTTATTCTTTTTTTCATAATCCCCCCCTGCTGGGCTTATGATAGCAAATTTATCTACAAACAAAATAAAAAGGAAACATCCCAAACAGATGTTTCCCCTAATAAATTTATGATTGTCCCTTATTTCAGCATATAGGAATGGAGCACAAACCCGCCCCACGCCGCCAGCAGCCCCAGCACCACGCTGCCCCCGGCGTAAAGCACGGCCCAGCTCCAGCGTCCGTCCTGCAACAAATGCAGCATATCGGAAGAGAAACTGGAAAAAGTGGTAAAACCGCCCAGCAGGCCCACAATCATAAAAATACGCGCCGGGTGATGCATAGAGAGCCAAAACGGGCTCAGCCAGCCAATACAAAAACTGCCTATAATATTGACCGCAAATGTAGCCCACGCATAGCCGGTGCTGCCGGCAGCGGTGGCTATCCAGGCGCACGCCAAATAGCGCAGCCCCGCCCCTACAAAGCCGCCCGCACCTGCCCACAAAAAACCAAATAAAGTGTTAGTCCCCATACATTACTGCGCGGAACTCGGGTGTTTTATTAATGCCTTTGAACATCCAGCCCTTGCGCTCCTCATCATATAAAGAATCAAAATCACGGAAATTGCATTTTAACGCTTTTTCCAAATTGCGGTACACATTGCGTTTATCTTTTTTCTGCAACCAATACACGCCGGCCAGGTTGATATACGGCGTGGGCAAGGAATCGTCCAGCTTTACCGCCGTTTCAAAATCAGTGCGCGCGGCGTTGTATTTTTTTTGTTTCAAATAGATATACCCGCGGTTAGTATAGCCGATAGGCCACTTGGGGGAGAGCTCTATCGTTTTATTATAGTCTGCCAACGCTTTGGAAAGCTGCCCCATCTCCTCATACACCAGCCCGCGGCGGTTGTAAAAAATATCCTGCGGGTCCAGCTCTATCAGGCGGCTGTAATCCTGCGCCGAAGCTTCCAATTCCCCCATGTCCTTAAACACCGACGCGCGATAGCGGTACGCGGGGGCATAATCTTGGTCGCGGTTAATGGCTTTGCTGTAAAAAGACACCGCCTCATCCTGCCGGCCTGCGTTTTGGTGCAAGCGGCCCATCCAATAATACGGCTCCGCTTCCTGCGGATATTCTTCCAGCAGAGAAGCGATTTCTTTTTCCGCCTCTTCATCTTGATATGTATAGATGTAAGCTTGCGCCAGCGCCAAAGAAACGTCCTGCGTTTTTTTGCGGCGGGCCAGATAGCGTTTGTAATCAGCCACCGCGGCGCTGTATTTTTCCATAGCCATATTGGCTTTGGCGCGGTATAAATAAAAATCGGGATAATTTTTCTTTAATGAAATAGCCTTTGTTAAATCTGCCTCCGCCTGCGCATACTGGCGTGCGTCCATATAGGCCAGCGCCCGGGCATAATAGCGGAACGGGTCGCGCGGGGTCAGGCGCAGGGCCTGCGTATAATCTGCCAGCGCTTTTTTATAATTGCCGGTTAAGCGGTATGTATCGGCGCGGTAATGCCAGGCAGTAGCTAGGTTGGGCGCTTTTTTTACGGCTTGGGTTAACAGGCGTATGCGGGCGGACGGGTCGCTTTCTTTGCGGGCACGCTCCACCAGCACGCGGGCCGTCTGCGCGCAAAGCCCCGCCGCGCCAAATATCAAACATAACAGAAGAATAAAAATATTTCTTTTGTTCATCGTCTTACCATATCAGCCACAAGTCAAATAAAAACACCGCCGCACCCAGCGCATAAAGTAGCCACAGCACGCCCGTAGCCAGCCAGCGGAAATTTAAAATCAGCGCGCCCACCAGCGTGGCCCGGCTGGCAAACACCGCCGAAAAACTGACTGTTGTGCCCGACAAGCGGGCCAGCCGCGCCAAAAACACAGACCGCGTCACCCCGGACAGCACCCACACCAGCACCCCCGCCAAAAACGCCGGGGCCACCTGCCAGCGCAGTTCTTTAAGCGGGGCAAACACTTCGCGCACGCTGTTTTCCAGCACCACCCGCGCCTGCTGTTTGGCCAGGCCTTCTTCCATATTGTCTATTTTGCTGCGCACTTTGTCTTTTAAAGACGCAAACACCATATACAAAAAATCTTCTACATTTACCGCCGCGCTACGCAGCGCAAACACCACAGACGCCGCCAGCGCATACAGCAAAGCCACTATACCATATCCGACAAAAAACAATCCCCCTGCTACCCACGAAAACGGCGCCGCCAAGAACGAAATAAACAACCGGTGCACCGCATAAAAAGACAACGCAAAAAGCACCACCCCCAGCAGTAAATGCGGCAGAAAAATCGTCCGCACCACCACCAGCAGTCCGCCCAAAGCCAGCACAAAAGCTGCTTTCAGACGTTCCGCTGCCGCCGGGAGCACGCAGGTTTTTATTTCATTTGCCGGCTCAATGCTCATGGCAGCAACCGCAACACCCACCGCAAGGCCCCGCGTGGGCTTTTTTGGTGCAGGAAGGCACTTCTTTAGACACCCGCACCACCTTGCCGGTTTTTGGGTCAAATTTATAAGTTCCAGTATTATTTTCTTTCATAAAATCATTATAGCAATTTCCCCCGCGCGTTCTGAGTGTTGCGCCACCGCAGTTTGTGCCCAGGCCAAAAAGCCGGCGGGGCCGCTCCGCCTAATGCCGCCAATTTTCCATTCCTTTTTCTCTACACCCAAAAAAGGACTTGACAAGAAATTATACAGATGTATAATAATTATACAGGCGTATAACAAATTAAGGAGCCGCTTATGGGACGTCTTTCTCTTCATACCGATCAAAAACTGCTTTCCTGCGGTATGGCGCTGGCGCGCAAAAAGGGGCTTTCGGGCTTCAGCGTGCGGGAGCTGTGCGCAAAAAGTAAGGTCAATCTCGGTATGTTTCATTATTATTTTAAAACCAAAGAACGCTTTGACCAGGAAGTGCTGCGGGCCATTTACGCTCAAATGATACAAGATATCAGCATTGAAACTTCCCCCCAGCTCTCGGCGCGCAAGAACACAGAGCATATTTTAAAATCCATTCACACCTTTGTGCGCAAAAACCAGGTCTTGCTCTCTGCCCTGGCGGCAGATATTTTGAGTGGGGATAAACACACTCTGCAGTTTATCGTCCAGCATTTTACCGAGCACGTATCGCTGTTGCTTAAAGAGCTGCGCCGGGCCAAATTAACCCCGCAGGCCGCCGCTATGCCCATAGGCAGTCTGGCGGTCACCTTGGTGTTGCCCGTTGCCCTGCCGCAATTATTTTCCGGCACGCTGGAGCGGCTGGGGCGCCATTTGCTCCCCCCCGCGGCGCAAAAGGCCATTTCTTCCGTTTTATCAGAAGAAAATACGGACAAACGCATTGCCCTTTTACTGCAGGCGGTGTTTGAGGAGGAGGTATGATAAAACATTTTGTCCCCGCCGGAGCGCTCCTGCTTACGCTCTGCTTTTTCCCGCTGCCCGCTGCGGCACAGGAAGCGGTGCATTTGTCTTTGCAGCAGTGCGAAACTGATGCGCTGGCGGCTTCCCCCCAGCTCAAACAACTGCAGGCAGAAGCAGACGCGGCCCAAAGCACTTACCGCGCCACGCGCTCCGTTTTTTACCCCACGCTAACGCTGGACGCGCAAGGCTCCTGGGTGTCTGAGGTGCCCTCTCTTACAGTAGGCCCTCAAACGATGGAGTTTGGTGACAACTGGGGCTACTCCGCCGGCCCGACGCTTAATTATGTGCTTTTTGACGCCGGCGCCCGCAGCGGTCAAAGCCAAAGCGCCCACTCCGCCGCACAAGCCAAAACGCAGGAGCTGGCTTTTGCGCAAAAGCAGGTCTTGCTTCAGGTGCGGCAGGCTTATTTTGCGGTGCAAAATGATTTGGAAACGCTGTACTTTTTAAACGGACAGCTGGGCGTAGCCCGCAAACAATGGGCCGATGTAGATTCCTCTTTTAAAGCAGGGGCCAAAAGCCGCCTAGATGTGTATATGGCCAGCAAACAGCTCTCCCAGGCACAGGCGGATATTGCCGCCGCGCGCGGCGCGCTCAGCGCGCATCTGCGCGAGCTCTTCCGCTTTACGGGTACGGACTATGGCATTTCCCCCCGCTACCCCTCAGACGCCCGGCTTAAAAACGCCCAAACGGACGGACAAACCTCTGCCTTTATATCGGCCGACCCGCTGGACAAAACCCTGCAGTCCTTTGCCCCCTGCGCCCAAAACGCCTTTGACGAAAATTCCCCCCGCCTGGCGGCGCTGGAGAGTATGAGCCAATACTACAGCCACTTGGCCCAAAGCTACCGCGCCGGGCTTTACCCGCACCTTTCCATAGCAGGCGGCGCCTATTTTGAATATCCAAACGGACCTATTAAGGAACACATCTTTGTGGGCAAGGCCGGCGCGGCGCTGTCTTTGCCGCTGTTTGAAGGAGGCAAAAACCGCCGCCAAGCAGAGGCGCAACAGCACACGGCCCGCGCAGTGCAATATGAAAAACAAGACGTGCGCCAAACGCTGGAAAAACTTTTCTACTCCGCCCAAGACGGCCTCTACGCGCTGGCTATAGAAGAAAATTTTGCCCGGCAAATGATAGCCGACGCTCAAAAAACCGCCCAGCTGACCTATCAGGCCTATCAGGCCGGCGCGGCGACGTTCTTTGACGTGGACCGGGCCAATTTGGAACTGCTTAAAAGCCAGCTTACGCTGGCGGGCCTGCAGACCCAACAACTGCAAAATTTAGCGATAATGGACAGCTTAAGCAAGGAGAATTTATGAAAAAGAAGATTATTATTTCCGTCATTATTTTGGCGGGGCTGGTACTGACGGCGCTGGCGTTTTTCCAACGGACGCCGTTTCATTACAGCGGCGTGGTGGAAGCGGTGGAAATCGGCGTGCCGGCCCGGTTAAACGACACCATTTCCGAAATCTTTATAGAAGAGGGTTCCCCCGTTTCTGCGGGGCAGACGCTGGCGCGGCTGGAATGTGCCGATACGGATTTGCGGGCCAAAATAGCCGAAACGGAGTTTAAGCGTGCGGCCCAGCTGCTCAAAACAACGGCGGGCTCCCGCGAAAACTATGACTTAAAAAAACACCAGTTTGACCAGGCCGCCCTGCAGCAAAGCTGGTGCGAAATCAAGAGCCCTATCTCCGGCAAAGTACTGTATAAATTTTACGAACCGGGCGAGTTTATTGCCGCCGGGCGCAAGCTGGCCACGGTAGCCGACTTAAATGAAATGGACGTATGGATTTATGTGCCGCACGATGAGCTGGCGCGCCTGAGCGTAGGGCAGCGCGTCAGCGGGTATCTGCCGGAGAGCAAACAGCATTTTGAAGGCAAGATTTTGGCGATAAACGACGAGTCCGAATTTACCCCCAAAAACGTGCAAACGCGCCACGAGCGTACGCGGCTGGTGTACGGAGTTAAAACGCGTTTTCAAAATGACGAAAACCACACGCTCAAACCCGGCATGACGCTGGAAGCGGAGTTTGAAAAATAGGAGTTTTTATGTCTATGCAGGCGGCGCTGGAAAACGTCAGCAAGAAAATGGGGACGGCCCAAGCTTTGCAAAAAGTAAGCACCACGTTTGAGGCCGGGCGGGTGCACGGCGTCATTGGCCCTAACGGCGCAGGCAAAACCACGCTACTGCGCCTGCTGGCGGGCCTGCTGCACCCAGACGGCGGGCAGCTGCACTACAGCCAAGAGGGCCAAGCCTGCTCCGCCGCACAAGCCAAGCCCCATATTGGCTATTTTCCGCAAGAGCCCAGCCTGTACCCGGACTTAAGCTGCCAGGAACATTTGGAATTTTTCCGCGATTTATACGGCCTGCCGCAGGACGCTTTTCAACAGCGCGCCCGGCAGCTGCTGCACGCTACCGGTATGGCCCCGTTTGCCGACCGGCCGGCGGGCAAACTCTCCGGCGGAATGTATAAAAAACTGGGGCTGATGTGCGTGCTGCTCAACCACCCGGCCCTGCTTCTTTTAGATGAGCCTACCGTAGGGGTGGACCCGGTCAGCCGTCAAGAGCTGTGGGATATTGTCTACGGCTTTGCCGGGCCGGAAATGACGGTTATTTTAAGCACTTCCTATATGGACGAAGCCCTGCGCTGCGCCAAAGTACACGTTCTGCAAGAAGGAGTTTTGCTGGCGGCGGACGCCCCGCAAGCGCTGATGGAGAAATATAAAGTAAAAAACTTTGCCGATATTTTTTTACAGGGGGACGGCTATGCCCGCTAAAGAAATTATACGCGTAGAACATTTGGTGGTGGCCTTTGGGGATTTTAAAGCCGTCAACGATATCTCCTTTGAGGTGGCGCGCGGGGAAATTTTCGGTTTTTTAGGCGCCAACGGCGCAGGCAAAACCACCACCATACGCACCCTGTGCGGTATCTTAAACGCCACGTCCGGGCGGGTATTGGTAGACGGAAAAGACGTGGCCGCCTCTACGGCGGTGCTTAAGCCGTATATTGGTTATATGTCGCAAAAATTCACGCTTTATCCGGATTTAACTGTGCGGGAAAATATGGATTTTGCAGGCAGTTTGCACAATATGCCCAAAGAGCACATCGCCCAGCGCAGCCAGCTGCTGTTTGATTTTATCGGACTTAAGCAAATCCCGCCCGGGCCGGTGCAGGACCTCTCCGGCGGCGACAAGCAAATTATCGCGCTGGCGGCCTCTATTCTGCACGACCCGGAACTGGTGTTTTTAGACGAGCCCACCGCCGGCACTTCTCCCCAAACGCGCCAAGTATTTTGGCGCTTGATAGAGCGCCTGGCGCAAAAGGGCAAAACGGTGTTTGTCACCACCCATTATATGGACGAGGCGGAAAACTGCGGGCGCATTGTGCTGATGGAAAAGGGCAAAATTTTAGCGCTGGACACCCCGCAGCAGCTAAAGAAAAGCTATTTCCCGCAAGCAATGAAAGAGCTGACATTTACACGCCCGCTCCAAGCGCAAATCGCCGCCGAAATCAAACAGCGCGGCTTGGGCGCGCCCTCTGCCTTTGCAGACAAGCTGCGCCTCTCGGTAAGCGATGAAAAAGCCTTTGACGCTTTTGCCCGCGAAAAGGCGGATCTGTTTTCCGTTCAGAGTGTGCCCGCCACCTTGGAAGACGTGTTTTTAAAAGCCGTATCCGGCGCGGGAGGAAACGTATGAAACTGTTTTTCCGGCGCGTCATCTCCATCGCCGCCAAAGAGGCCAAGCATATCCGGCGCGACCCGTTCACGCTGGCGGTCTCTTTGATACTGCCTTTGGTGTTTGTGGGGTTTTTCGGCTTTGTGATAGATTTGGATTACAAACATATGCCGTTGTTGGTGCGCGACAATGACCAGTCCTCTTATTCCCGCCGTTTAATACAGCAGGCGGCCTCATCGGGTTATTTTGACGTAAGCCCCGTGCATACCCCGGCGCAGGCCGAAGATAAAGTGCTTGAAAACAGCACCAAAGCCCTGCTGGTCATTGATACGGACTTTGCCAAAAATGTGGTCCGCGCAGACGCCGCGCGCCCGGCCAAGCTCCAGCTCTTAGTAGACGGCAGCGATAATGCCCAGGCCGCCATTTTAAGCAACTATATGCAGGGCGTAGTGCAGGCGGCGCAAGGGGTATTTGTCCAGCGTGAAAACGCCGCTTCCGACGGGGCGGCCGCTGGCGCCCAAGCCTTGCGCACACGCTTTTTATTTAACCCGGAGCTCAACAGCCGCTGGTTTATTGTGCCGGCGCTGAGCACCATTATTATAGGCTTTTTAGCTATTATTTTAACCGCGCTGACGGTGGCCAAAGAGTGGGAAAACGGCTCTATGGAGTTGTTGTTGTCCACCCCCGCTTCCCCGCTGGAAATTGTGCTGGGCAAACTGCTGCCCTACTTTGCGCTGACGTTTTTTGACGTTATGGTGGTGTTTGTGCTGGCGCTACTAGTGTTTCAAATTCCATTTTTAGGCAATTTTTTGCTCTATCTGGCGGCGTGCGCCATTTATATTACCGGGGCAGCGGCGCTGGGGCTGCTGATTTCGGTGCTGACGCGCCAGCAGCAGGCGGCTATTCAGTTCGGCTTTGCGGTGGGGTTGCTGCCGTCATTCATTTTTTCTGGCTTTATTTTTCCCATAGAAAATATGCCGCTGTTTTTCCGCTATTTGACGGCCTTGTTTCCGCAGCGGTGGTTTTTAAGCATCAGCCGCAGCCTGTTTTTAAGTGAGGCCGGGCTGAATGCACTGGCGTGGCCGCTGACGGCTATTACGCTTTTTGCCCTAACGATGATTTGCCTGGCGGTGAAAAATTTTAAAACGGATGTGGAACCGTGAATATACATATACGCACCGTAGCGGGGTTTATCCGCAAAGAGTTTATACAAATCTTCCGCGATCCCAAGATGATTGTGGCGTTGTTTTTTATCCCGCTGATGCAGCTGATTATGTTTGGCCTGGCGCTGACCAGTGAAGTGAAAAACATAGAGTTTGTAGTTGTTTCCCGTCCCTCTGCCCTGGCGCGTGAAGTGCAGGCGCGCGCGCTGGCCTCAGGCTGGTTTACGCAAGTGGAAAACATTGACCCCGCCAACGTGGCAGACCCGGCCCAACTGCTCACGGGCCGCCGGGCCGAGGCGGTGCTGGTTGCCCCAGCGGAAGGGCTGGAAGCCGCCCTGGAACGCGGCGACAAGCCGGTGCAAATTTTAGTCAACGCCATTAACGCCCAGCGGGCCCAACAGGTGGACGCGTACGTCCGCCAAGTGCTGGCGCGCACCGCCGCCGCACACGGCTATAATTTGGCCGGCCCGGGGCTGATAGAATTAGACACGCGCGTGTTCTTTAACCACTATATGGACACCACCGATTTTATGGTGCCGGCGCTGCTAGTGATGTCGTCTTTTATCGTACTGTTGATTGTGTGCAGTATGTCTATTACCAAAGAAAAAGAAACCGGGACTATGGAAAAACTGATTGCTTCCCCCGCCTCTACCCTAGAAATTCTGCTGGGCAAAACTTTGCCCTATTTCCTGCTGGGGTTGGCTATTATTGGGGCGATGCTGGCGGTGGGGATTTTTGGATTTTCGGTGGCGTGGCGGGGCTCTTTGCTACAGCTGCTTATCAATGCCGTTATTTTGATTTCCTGCGCACTTTCCACCGCCACGCTGTTAAGCACCGTCACCCACACCCAACAGCAGGCTATGATGGGCGGCGTGCTGATTTTGATGCCGGCGATATTGCTTTCCGGCGTATTTTTCCCGGTGGCCAATATTCCGGAGGCGTTTCGCTGGGCGTGCTATTTAAACCCGATGATGTACGCTACGGCTAATTTCCGAAACGTCATCTTAAAAGGCGGCGACTGGGGACTATTTTGGCAGTACGCTTCCGTAGCGGCGGCAATGGCGCTGGTGCTGGCGGTGGCGGCGTATAAGAATTTTAAAGCCAAGTTGAACTAACGTGAAGTGAGCTGCTTTTCAATTACTGACAAGAGACTGTGCGGCACAGCAAAGAGGCGGGATTTTCTTTCTGATACACACTAGCCGAAAGCGGACCCAACTGTACTGTATAACAAGTACCCTTTTGTAAAAAAGAGGGGCCCTCTCCAGGGGCAAAATATTTTTTGGGAAAACCGGGATATTTTAAAGACAGATAACGGCCCAATACTATAAAATGCAACAAACGAAACAGTGGATCTTTTTTGGCATAGCGCAAATTTTGCTCCGCTTTCGGGTAGCGCTTTAAAAACAGTTTTCTATTGCCTGTCATTAATTTCTGAGAAACCTGATCTCCAAAACTGCTCCGCCCTTTATGATATACAAAAAGATTAGGCACCAGCCGGTGCGAAAAGCCGGCTTTGCCAGCGCGGAAGCACCAGTCCGTCTCTTCATAATACCCGCGCCCATATACTTCATCTAACAGCCCGATTTGTTCTATAGCCTTGCGGCTAATCGCCATACAAAAACCGGTAATATTAGGAAATAGAACACGCAAATCAGCCGATATATCCTGCACGGCTTTATCCATATCCGCCAATGGCACATCCAGCATCGTATCTTCATTATCAAAAAAGAAACTTTGGAAACTGCCGGAATTGGTCCACGGTCCGCAGGAAGCAACCGTATTATCGGTAAAAATTGGATAAAAAAGACGGCTGGCCCATTTAGCCGGCACTTCCGTATCGGAATTAAGCAACACACAATCGTGCTCAGTCAAAGTAATTAGCCGATTCATTGTTTTGGCAAAACCGCAGTTTTGTTCATTATGCAGCAGTGTTATTTTATCGGGATAGGCGTTGGCCCATTGCTCTAACAGAGGCCATACTCTTGCATCTGGGCTGCAATCCTCCGCCAGATAAATATGAAAAGGCAAATCCGTATTTTCCAATACACTATGCAAACAAGGATTTATATAGTCATATCCGTTATATACAGGAATCAATATATCTATTGGACGGGAAAACGCAGAAGAACTAACAGGCCCTAATAAGGCCGCCGCCTGGTATTGAAAAGTTGGGGCGGCTTCTGCCTGGCGCACCTGGAACTGCAGCCGATATAAATTATCAGTAAATTGCTCTTTGGATAAAAAAGACTTGCATAAACGCAGCAATTCACGCTTGAATTTAAGATAGAATAATTTCATAATCTGTCCTTTTGTTCAACGACTTGCTTTAAGAAGAAAGCCGCTTTACGCATTCCGCAGCTCCCTGCGTCCAATGGTGTAAGGCCAGATGAAAAGCTTGGGCAATTTTCTGTTTATTAAGCACCGAAAATGGCGGACGTTTCGCTTTTGTAGGATAAGCACTAGAAAGGATAGGATATACTCGGCACGGGCTTTGGACGCATTGAAGCGCATACCACGCCAAATCATACCAAGAACAAACCCCTTCATCGGTAAAATGGTAAATCTCCCGTGTATTAGGCTGCACTTGCGGCAAAATATGCATAATAGCTTGGGCCAAATGGGGAGCGTAAGTAGGAGTGCCCACCTGGTCAAACACAACGCCTATTTCTTCTTTCTGCTGCCCCAAATGAAGCATTGTTTTAACAAAATTTTTTCCATACGGGCTATATAACCACGCCGTACGCAATATCACAGCTGTTTGGGCGTGTTTTAAAACAGCTTCCTCTCCTAAACGTTTTGTTTTCCCATACACTCCCAGCGGATGGGCCGGAGCCGTTTCATCCAACGGAGTGTTACTGCTTCCGTCAAACACATAATCGGTGGAAATATGTATGAGAGGAATGCTGCGGGCAGCAGCCAATTTGGCTAAATTAGCCGGGCCGACGGCATTGATTTGATAGGCTAAATCCGGCTCTTCTTCAGCTTTATCCACATTGGTATAGGCTGCGCAATTAATGATGGCTTTCAATTCCTTGTCTTGTCCATACGCAAAAACTGCCTTCTCATCTGTAATATCCAAGTCAGACACATCAGTATAAAAGGCCGCGCCTGCAGGCAAAATATCGCGCAGACAGCAGCCCAATTGCCCGTTGGCACCGGTAATTAGAAACATGGGTTCTCCTTATACGCAGCAAAAGAGCCGTTTTGTAAATCTTTATCAGATAAAATAGCATTGGAAAGATCTATTTTCCAATCAATATGCAAGACAGCATCATCAAAGCGGATAGCTCCCTCAGAGGCTTTGTCATAAAAATTATCACATTTATAAGCAAACTTAGCCGTGGGGGTCAACACGGCAAAGCCGTGTGCAAAACCGCGTGGAATGAAAAATTGTTTTTTATTTTCAGCAGACAATTCCACCCCGAACCATTGCCCAAAAGTAGGGCTCTGGCGACGCAAATCCACCGCCACATCCCACACAGCCCCCTCCAATACGCGCACCAGTTTTGCTTGGGCAAAAGGAGGTTTTTGAAAATGCAAGCCACGCAATGTATTCTGAGAAGAAAAGGACTCGTTATCCTGAACAAAATCTATACACAAGCCCGCCCTTTCCAATGTTCGTTTATTATAAGACTCATAAAAATACCCCCTCTTATCCGCAAAAACTTGGGGGATTAACACGCAAAGCCCCTCTATAGGGGTATTAAAAAAATCCATTTTTTTCATCCTCCGGTATGTGCAATAAATAGGCCCCATATTCCGTGTTTTTCATCAAGTTGGCACGGCGTGCCAGCTGGGCAGCGTCTATCCAGCCGTTTTTATAGGCGATTGCTTCTAAACAAGCGATTTTAAGGCCTTGTCGGCTTTCTAAAGCTTCAATGAAAACAGAGGCTTTGATTAAATCAGAGTGGGTGCCTGTATCCAGCCAAGCCATTCCCCGGCCCATTAATTCTACGGAAAGCTCCCCCTGTTTTAAATACCATTCATTGACAGAAGTGATTTCTAATTCTCCGCGGGCGGAAGGTTTTAAATGTTTTGCAATATTTACCACTCTGTTATCATAAAAATAAAGCCCCGTTACAGCCCAGCTGGATTTGGGCACTTGTGGTTTTTCCTCAATAGAAATAGCTTTTTTCTGATTATCTATTTCCACCACGCCATAAGCGCTTGGATTTTTGACGTGATAAGCAAAAACGGTCGCCCCGCTGGAACGGGCAGCTGCCTCTTGCACCAATTTTTTCAAATCCCGTCCATAAAAAATATTGTCTCCTAAAATCAAACAAACACTATCCTGCCCGATAAAATCCGCTCCTAAAATAAACGCTTGGGCTAATCCTTCCGGCTTGGGTTGTTCTACATATGAAAAATGCACGCCATACTCTTCCCCACTGCCCAACAAGGCCTTATAAAGGGGTAAATCTTTAGGGGTGGATATAATCAAAATATCCCGTATGCCAGCCAACATAAGAACCGACAATGGATAAAAAATCATCGGCTTATCATAGACAGGAATTAACTGTTTAGATACGGCAAAAGTGGCCGGATACAAACGGCTGCCGGTTCCACCTGCCAAAACAATTCCCTTCATATATTTCTCCTTTTATATTGCACTGCCTTTTCCCAAGAAACAAACTTTATCTAAACCAATATACAAAATAACACGCGTAATAAGGCAGCCACGCATCTTTTACTATCCGCGCAAGGCGGCAAACAATCCAAAGCCGCATCCTTTTAAAAAAGCAACAGTACTGCCGCTGTTTTTCTACCGTATCAAAAGCCTGGCGGCATAAATTTGCCCATTTATAAGAAGCAGGCAAAGAAAACTTCCTAATTCTTTTTACAGCATCAAGCGTTAAATCTACTATCCGGCCATAAAATGCCGGCTCCGTCAAATTTCTGCGAGCTAATTCTTGGCAAAGAAAAATCATATTCTCCAATATGCCATATGCTTCCAACGCTTTACCCGAAGACAAGGACTGGCTGTTTCCGATGCGATACAGATACAGATGCTGTGAGGTGAAAACAATATTGCCGGCATATTGGTAAAGTAAGACTTCAAAAGGGAAATCTTCTGCTCTAGCGTTGGGCCGGAACATCAGTTCATTGGCTCTGATTAATGAAGTTTTAATCAATTTTAGCCACACTTGCCTATCGTCAAGCGCAGCCTGCAGACGCTGCGTGGCGGAAGCATTTGGGACTGTGCGCAAAAAACCTTTACAATGGGTTTCACAGGCAAATTGTTCCCCGCTATTGATATCCTGCGCAATAAACAGACCACGCACGATATCGGCATCCTTTTCTACAGCCTGGCTGTATAAATGTTCTAAATAAGTAGGAAATATAATATCATCTGCGTCCACAAAAGCTATATATTGCCCTTGAGCTTTCTGCAACAACAAATTGCGGTTTTGAGCGGCACCAATATTGGAAGATTGTAAGAAGATTTTAATCCGTTTGTCTTTGCGGCTGTAGTCCTGCAGGATAGACACACTATGGTCCGAAGAAGCATCATCCGCGCAAAGTAATTCAAAATCTGTATATGTTTGGGCCAAAATACTGTCTATACAAGCAGGCAAAAACCGCTCTGCATTATATACAGGAACCAAGACGCTGATTTTAGGCATTTACAACCCTTCCTTCTTCTTTAATATTTATTGGGCTTAACTTGTCTTAATTATGACAAATTTTTATTTCATATACAAACTACCTGCGCTTGGAAAGGACCCAACCAATAACAGAGCCTCTCCCAGCTAACAGTAATGCCTTGTTTCTGTAAGTAATTTTTGCCATAATATAAAACATATAAAAAGCAACCAGGCAACCATTGGATTTGGCAAATAGGATCCCCGTGCGGTTGCTATAGACAATGCGCTAATCGCTTTATACTTAGTTTAGGAAGAGAATATGCCCAATACAACCATTTTAGTAACAGGAGGGGCCGGTTTTATCGGCTCCAACTTTATTCCCTATTTTTTAGAAGTTTTTCCGCATTATCACTTATTGAATTTAGATAAGCTGACATACGCCGGCAACTTGAACAATTTAAAAGAATGCGCAGACCACCCCCGTTACACTTTTATACAAGGCGATATTTGTGATGCCGAATTAGTAAGTCGTCTTTTTACTCAATATGATATCCGCGGGGTCTTCCATTTTGCCGCCGAATCCCACGTAGATAATTCTATTTCAGGGCCTCTTCCCTTCATTAAAACAAACATAGAAGGCACTTTTTCCCTTTTGGAAGCAGCACGCAAACATTGGATGCTCGCTCCGGGGCAGATGAAGCCTGGATATGAAAATTGCAGATTTCACCATATTTCTACCGATGAAGTATATGGCACTTTGGGAGAAACGGGTCTGTTTAGTGAAAAAACCGCCTACGCGCCCAATTCCCCCTATTCAGCCTCTAAGGCCTCTAGTGATTTTTTAGTCCGGGCTTACCACCACACATATGGTCTCAATACAACTACCAGCAATTGTTCAAACAACTATGGTCCCAAACAACACGCGGAAAAATTAATTCCCACCATTATCCGCAAAGCATTGTCCGGGCAGTCTATCCCTATTTACGGTGACGGGAAAAACGTGCGCGATTGGCTGTATGTGCTGGATCATTGCAAAGGCATCGCTTTGGTATGGCAAAAAGGCCGCGCTGGAGAAACATATAATATTGGCGGCCATAATGAACGCAATAATTTACAAATTGTAGAAACGATTTGCGGCCTTCTGGATGAACTCCGCCCCGCAGCTACTGGAAAGCCTTACAAAGAATTGGTAACGTTTGTTAAAGACCGCGCCGGGCACGACCGACGCTATGCCATAGATGCCACTAAACTGGAGCAGCAATTGGGCTGGAAAGCGCAGGAAACCTTTGAAACAGGTATGCGCAAAACGGTAGAGTGGTATTTGCAACAACAAGTAAAATAATTATGAACATTTGCGTCAGCTCAACTATTAATTGGAATCCAGGCGATGAATTTATCCGCTATGGCGTAATTAATCTATTAAAAAAATTATTAGGAAAAGAGCATAACTATTTCATTTGGAATCGCAATCCAGATTTTTTTGAAAAAGCCTGGCAAAAAGATTCTATGAAAGAAGAGTTTTGGTCTAATTCTGTGCACCCTGCGGATTTAGCCTGGATGGATGCGTTTGTCTTTGCCGGAACCCCCGAATGGTTTGGCAACCCAACATATCCTATTTACGCAGAAGCGTTAAAAAACAAAAAACCGCTTATTTTGTTGGGCGCCGGAGCTGGACGGCCTTTAGATTTAATGTCCTCTCTGGAAAAACAGGTCTTGCGCTCCCCCAAAACATTTCTGTGCGTGCGCAGCATCGGTTTAGCGGAAGAGCTAAAAAAGATAGACATTTCGGCCCATACTTTGCCCTGCCCAGCCATCCTGTGCCAAACCAACGACTACAATAACAAAGAACAAACCGGGCGGATTGGTTTTTTACTGCAAACTTCATCTGTGCTCAATCAACAGTCTGACTTGCGCTTTGCTCAGGATTTCTTTCGGCTGCCACCTCAAAGAAATTATATCTTACTGGCTTCATATATAGACGAAGCCCGGGAAAATTGTAAGAAACAGGTTCCGTTTCGCTTTAGTTTTGAGCCGAAAGATTATTTTGATTTTTATAAAGAATGCGATTGGATTGTCACTACGCGCTTGCACGGGGCGCTTTCTTCTTTGGCTTGCGGCGTACCGGCTGTTTTATTGGCCGATACATCTAATGTACGGATACAAAGTTCCGCCGCGCTGTATAAGGAGATCTTGCCTGTAGCAACCTCTTTAAAGGACGGCTTGCAAATTGTGCAGGAACTGTCCGGCAAGCAATATATTGCCTTGCGCCAAAATATACTACAATTTAAGAAAGATTTGGAAGCACAATATATTCATCTTCTCAGAGATTTTTTACATTCTATTGGTTTGTAATGAAAATACAACACTTAATTTTGGACATCAAATTATTTACTTATAGACTGGCCAAACATATAGCCCCGGCTAAATTTACGCCCAAATATAACCGCAACTATATCAAACGCCATTTACCCTCTAAAACAGTATATACCTTTCTATCTCACCGCGAAGAAAACCAAGACTTCTCCGCCTTACATACAGATATAAAACTAATGGCCTATTATTTGCCACAGTTTCATACCTTTCCAGAAAATGATGAATGGTGGGGAAAAGGATTTACAGAATGGTGCAACACACGCCCGGCACAGCCACTCATTGCAGGGCACTATCAACCCCGGCAACCTCATAAAGATATTGGATACTATGATTTATCCGATGTGAATGTGATGGCTAAGCAGGCCGCTTTAGCCAAACAACACGGCATTTATGGTTTTTGTATGTATTATTATTGGTTTTCTGGCAAAAAATTGATGGAAAAACCGCTGGATAACCTTATGAAACACCCTGAAATAGACTTCCCTTTCTGTCTATGTTGGGCCAATGAAAGCTGGTCCCGCCGCTGGAACGGAAGCGAAAAGTTAGTATTGATTAAACAACAATACCGCGAGCAGGATCCTCTGCTGTTTATACAAGATATTGCCCCTTATTTGAAAGATAAACGCTATATACGTGTTAACCAAAAACCTATTATTTTGATTTATAACATCCAGCAACTCCCCAATCCCCAACAAGCCTTCCAAACTTGGCGTGAATGGTGCCGCCAAAACGGAATAGGTGAAATAGAAATATGGGCCGTACGCTCTTTTTTAAAAAAATATTCCCAATCATTTGCTGATTTAGTTGACAAAGAGGTGGAATTCCCTCCACATTTGGTTACGCCGGATTGGATTTTAGAAAGAATCCAAGATAAAGACAGTTTATGGATTGATTACCAAGTTATCTCTTCTGGCGTATTGCACCCACAAACTGCGGAGCCTCTCCCAGACGACAAAAAACCTATTATCCGTGCCGCTATGTTAGGCTGGGACAATACAGCCCGCTACAAAAAAAAGGGTGCCCATATATATAACCACTTTTCTCTTTTTGCTTATTACCAATGGCTGCGTTACTTAATTAGTTATACACGTAAGAAAATGCCCAAAGAAGAACGTTTTCTGTTTGTAAATGCCTGGAATGAATGGGCCGAAGGAACCTATTTGGAGCCAGACCGCAAATATGCTTATGCTAATATTAACGTTACTTCCCGCGCAATATTTGATTTGCCCTTTGAGCCGGTTCTAAAAGATAATGCCGTCATTATTGCCTGTTTAGAAAGTTTAGGCGATATTATCGCTTGTGAACCTGTTATACAATCTGTTCAAGAAAAATACCCCGGCAGACCGATTTATTGGGCGCTTTCCGTGCAATATGCAGACGTCTTGCAAGCCCATCCCGCTTTAGCAGGGATTTTGCCTTTTTATACTATGCAACAATGGCAAAATTTTAAAAACAATCTGCCGCCCTCTATTGCGGTTGTAGATTTACATTTTCAAACCCGGCATTATCTTTTAGCTAATACGGCAACTTATACCGTGGCCTATAATCACAACCGCTCCGATATTACAGAGGAAAACTATTATACTTGCGGGAACAGTCTGTTAGATATTTTCTCCAAAGTGGCAGGGCTTGCTTCTACCAATGAGGCCCCCCATTTCTATATTGCCCCTTTTGCACAAAAACCTGCCAATTTGCCCAAACGCTATATTGCCGCGCACACACAGGCCTTCATTATAGATCGCAATTGGGATAAAAGCAAATGGGAAATTTTGATAAAAGAGCTGGCCAAAGATAATATTGCGGTGGTGGAAATTGGACAAAACAGCTTGCTTAAAGGCCTGCCCGGCTGCACAGACTGCACCAATTTACCCTCTATTCACGACACAGCAACCGTTTTGGCAGGAGCTGAGCTTTTTGTAGGGATAGATTCCTCTATGGCCCATTTGGCAAATGCTTTAAATATTCCGGGGGTTATCCTTCTGGGGAAATATCGTAATTTTACCCATTATATGCCTTATTCAGGCAAATACCAAGACGGTACAAATGCAATCGTCTTATATGCCCCTAAAGATAAGCCTGCTGCAGAGATTTCTGTTTCTCAAGTTTATCAGTCTATTTGCCAAATGCTGCAGCGCAAATCCAAGCATATTGAAACAAATGCTTAATCCCCATTTGTTGTAGGCAAAAATTTTATTTTGCTCTCTTTAAGCAATTATCGTTTATATCCTTTACCAAAGCCTATTCATCCGTTGTAATTTTAAAAATTTATAACGAGCTGTATTGGAACACATCTAATCCTAACTTACCCGGGGCAGAAAATTCTTTTTATTTTTTCTTCTTGTGTTTCCGTCTTATTCTTACTTCGGGCTCTATATAATACAGCCACAAGTGCCCGTGTAACTCCACAAAAATAGATTATTACGACATTAAAGAGTCTTTTTGGTAAAATAGACATATGTCAAAAGAAATTACCGGCAAAACCAAACGTATTGCGCAAATCTTATCGCTACTGGAACAGGCACCCGTCACGGTAACGGATTTGGCCGCACATTTTGGGGTGTCTATACGCACCATACAGCGCGATATAGGCCTATTGGTGCAAGCGCAATTTCCGGTTATTTCTCCTCGGCAAAGCGTATATGAATTGGCCCCCGGTTTTTCTTTGGCTGCGGCCAATTTGTCTGGGGCACAGGCTGCGCTGTATATTGTGGCGGCGGACATTTCCCAACAGATTGGAGAAGATTTTGGTCATATCCCCGGGCAAATTTCCCAACGTTTTGCTCCCCCCTCTTTTTCGCATTGTACTTTTGGAGCCTCTAAATACGACTTTGCTCAAGCAGAAGAGCCGGCCACTATTTTGCTAAAGTGCATCAAATACCACTCTACTTTGCGGGTCTATTTAAAAGACTGTAAAAAAAACCGCACGCTATACCCCTACATTCTGCTTCGTCTTTATGATAAATGGTATGTGGTAAGCGTAAGCAGCAAGCGGGAAATTGCTTGTTATGCATTGGCAAACATAGGCCATTTTTCCTTACGGGAGGATAGAAATACCTCTACCGGCTATGCCCAGTTCCGCCCCATTCCCTTTATGAATTGGGCCATTTGGCAGCGTGCTCATCAGTGGGTCAAAGAATTGGCGCCACAAACTTCCGCAGCTACGACATCTTCTCCGGCCGAACCCCTGCCAGCCCCCACGCAGAACTCTTCGGCCCCGGTATCTGCCCCTGCAAATAAGCCCCAAACGCTGGCTTCTTAACCCCCCTAATAGCGCTAAAACCGCTATCAAAGCATATATAAAGCAAGAAAAAGACATTAAAACGTCGCAAAAGAGCCCGGGGTGGACAAAAAGCCTCTTTTATGCTATAATTTTATTATAGAAAGGATAAAAAGACGTAAAAATGTCGTTTTTATCCTATTTTTAAAATAACGTTATTTGAAGGAAGATGGATAATGTTACTATCAATCTACCAATTCCTAGGAAAAAAGAACCGCTTGCGCCGTTCCAAAAGCTGGTGAAAACAGAGGGGATTGGGTCTTCCGGAAAATACCGTATAGATCCATATAGAGTGTACGAGGGACAAGCCCGACGACTACACAGCAACCTGCCTAAGGGTAAGGTGCTAATGCTTGCACGATGGGAACTACAACCGCTTTGCTGTAAGTAGAACCCATTGGAGACGATGGGTTCTTTTTTTTACCACCTCTCTAATGGAACTGTCCAAAAGAGAGGTTTTTTGGCAAAGAAAACATACCCCCAACAAGACCATTTTACCCCGCCCAGCGCGTGTGGGTGGCAGAAGAGGGACGTTTGCCTAAAGAAGAACCTTTGCAGGAAGAGTTTGGCTATAACGATTGGGGCATTTATCCCGGTGCATAAGGAAAGAAATATGAAAACAACAGATCAAGATACAAGCATTAAAAAATATACTTCCCGCACGGAATTGATTGAGCAATTAACCCGTTGGCACGCCAAATGCGGCGTGGCAATACGCCAAGCCGAGTGTGTGGAACTGTTTAAAGAAATTTGCGCCCGGCTGAAAAAAACCAATGGCAAAAAAGTGCCTATGGCTGCCTTGGTGCAAGAGTATAACTTAAACGACACAGAACTGTTTTTGCTGTTGTTTTTGGCCACCTCGCAGTTATTGCGGCTTGTTACGCCATCTACTTGCAAAGCAACCGCCTTGCTGCAAACGGCCCAAACATTTGCATCTTCCAAAGAGGTATTGGAAACTCTTTTTGACGGCAAAAGCGTGCTTTTTAGCAAGAAGATTTTAGTTCTATCCGGCGGATTGGTAGATATCAAGAAAAATCCGCTTTTGGCTCCACCGCTCCAAACAGACCGCCCCACCCGACGCACCTTCAACGCCCGGCGCGTGCTGGCTGAGTTAAATAAATATGTTATCGGGCAGGAGGAAGCCAAAAAGCAGTTGGTGGCAGGCATCTTTGAACATTTGGCCAAATGTGCCCAAAGCCCCAATATTCCTTTTACCAAAAACAACATTTTTATCAGCGGACCGACGGGCTGCGGAAAAACGTATTTATGCCAGTCTTTAGCGCGCATTTTAAAAATCCCGTTTGTTCACGCGGACGCTTCCCAATACACGCAGACAGGTTATACCGGTATGAGCGTAGGCAATATTTTACAGCCGCTGCAAGCTTTGGCAAAAGGCAGGAAACTGCCGCTTTCTATCGTGTTTATTGACGAAATTGACAAACTGCGCGAAGGGAGCGAGCGCTGGGGCGTTTCATCGGGGAATGTTCAGGCGGAACTGCTGCGTATGATAGAAAGCAGGCTCTTTATTACAGAAGACCCCCTCTCCCACAAAACAGATGAGTGGGACCTTTCCAAAGTGCTCTTTGCAGTAGGCGGCGCTTTTGAAAAATTGCAGGTAAAACACGCGGATAAATCCGTCGGATTTACTCCGGCCGGCACCGTGCGCAAAGAAGCCCTGTCTGCCGATGATTACATTGACTATGGAATGCTGCCGGAATTTATGGGCCGCTTCTCATATTTTGTACAGTTGCGTCCGTTGGCTAAAGAAGATTTGCGCCAAATTTTGCTCAACCCCTACAACGGGCCCATCAGCCAATATGAAAAGCTCCTGCATACTTCTGCCGCTATTGGTCAGGAACTGGTGGAACAAATAGTCAACCAAGCCTATGAGCGGCGTTTGGGGGCGCGAGGGCTTCACCAGCAGGTGGGAATGCTGTTTCAAGAGCAATTTTTACAGCAAACCGTAAAGGTGTGTTTATAGGAGGAAGTTATGAATGTATATGCTCAAATCGTGCAGTTTTTTGACCAATTGGAGCAACAGCGCCGGGCGGTGTTAAACCGTTTGCCGGTAAAAGGGTATGCCAGTACGCAGCAGTTATACCAAGCGTGCACCCAATGGATAAATTTAGAGCGCGGCCCGTTTTACAGAAACGGCTACAAGGAGCATTTTGAAAACATTTGCGCCAATCTGCGCCACCCGGACAGCCAGCACTTGGCCCTGGCCTTTTTTGCCAAGCTGAATAATTTAAGCAATATGCAGTTGTTTTTGCTAATTCGGTTGCTGACGGTAACGGTTCAGGGCAATTGCTTGTGGGACAACCTGTTGGAAACCTACACGGACCGAGCCCAAGCTTTGTTTTCGGAAAAAGACTGGCAAAGCATTTTCCACCCCGTGCAGGACACTTATACACTGGGTAATGTGCTGCAATACAACCAACGGACGGTCTGTTTAATGCGGCCGCATTTGCATATCAAACAATTTTTGGGAGTTCTTCCCAAATAAAACAAAGAGCGAATACTGCTGTTCTTTGGTCCCTTGCTGCGGGCAGGCTATGCAGCGGAAATCCGCCATCACATAGCTACAGTAACATAAAGTGGGATATGCGTTTTGAACGTATGCATTGTGCAAAAGCAGATGCCGCAGCACCCATTATCGCCAAGCAAGCAGACGACCCTTTCTTCGGGCGGCTTCCGCAGCTGAAATGGTGGGTTCATTCATAAAACAATAGGCTAAAAACCGGGGCCTCGGTACGGGCCCCTTTATTTTTGCCAAACTACGCAAAAAACTTTCTATAGAAAAAGCGCTTCTCCAAGCGGCGACCCCAAAAGCCGCCAAGAGAATTTGTTAGGAGCTTTTTGTTAAAGAAGCAGATAATAAATTGTTATTCTGCAAATAAGCCTGCAGGAGCTCTATTCTGTTTTCAACGTCAACGCCTTCACTATTTTGCTTGATAGGAAGAATGTGCACCAAACTTCCGTCGCTTTGATAATGCTCGTACCGGTCATTTTGGCTCTCAATATAATCGTCATCGCGCAACAAAATTCTTCTGCCATACGATGCCCGGGACAGTTCCTTAGGAGCGGCTATTTTAAGATAGGGGTTATATGAATTTTCAGACAGTTCTTTCTCCGTTTTCATTACCACAAACATATAAGGGTTTTGTTCTGCATTTGCATTATAGAATTTGCCGGAGCCCGCTCTAAACTCTGGATATTTGACATAGTAGTAATTAAAAGGGAACTCTTTTTTTTCTTCACAAGCGGAAAGATAGGCGTTGATTATTTGCTCTAAAAACAGGTTGTCAAAGCTTTCCCCTTCCTGTTTCTGATTTAACAAACTGTGCAAACAGTGCAACGTATTTTCAAAATATGCATTTTTGCCCCGGTGGAACAATCTTTTCCAGGAGAGAGGCTGAGCAGAAGCATATTGATAGCGCACATCGTTTTCCTTTTGGCAATAATTGCCCATAGTCATCAAGGCGCAATTTACTTTATCCAAATCGCATTGAAACAGGGATTGAAAGCGCTTAAGATAGAACAGATTATTCATCCCAATAATAGCCGTTTGACCATAAAGCAGGGGATGATTTTCCAGCTCAAAGAGTGCACCGGCGCTATGGGGCTGTTCTTGCAAAAATAGCCGTTTTTTTTCTTCCTCGTCCAGTTGGAATCTATTAAAAGTCTTTCCCCGCTGTTCGTTGATTTGACCGGTCAAGATAATATGCCGTACCTGCTCCAGCATCTTGCACATAGGATTATTGTCTTTTCTGATGGCAATTTCGTCTTCAGAGTTTCGTATTAAATTGTTGATAATTCGTATGCGTCTGTAAAAATCAGCCTCATTTACTGTATTTCTATTTAACAGGTATATGATTACCGCATATAAAAAGATGCTCTTTCCTAACGTAAAAACCTTGTTATTTAGGCAATCTCCCAAAACATCTATATCGTAGTTATCTGCTACGACAATCTTTTGTTTCTCGCATTTTTTAGTTATAAAAGAGCTAAAAAAGTCATAAGGCGTTGCGGTTTCTTTACTAAAAACAACTTGCCAACAATCAAAATATTTTTCAAGGGTTTTAATATGGGTGCTGTCGGAAAAAAACTGCAACAAGGTGTCAAAATCAGGCGCCAGCTCCGCCGGTTCCCCTTGTTCGTAAGATATGATATGGTAGAGAAAGCGAATGTAATTTAGGAATCGCTCATCTACCTGGCAGTCGTCTTGTTTGGCGTAAATCCAGATTAAGTCTGTCCATTCATTATCAAATTTATTGATAATAGCCTCCACCTCCTGTCTAGGCAGGGCTGCTTTTTTGAGCAAGTTTGATTCCAACTCCGCTTTTAACAATTCAAAATTTGTAAGCGGCTTTCCGCGGGAGTTCATTTTGATATATATATCATCGCTAAACCCCATTGTTATATCCATAAAATAGAATTGGATTAATTTTTTATTTAACAGTTTATCCCAAATATGCTCTATTCCTTTAAAATGCTCGTTTATAGCATCCAGCATTCTCAGCACAGATTCTATAGTGGGATCTTTCTTCCAGTTTAGAGGGAACCAAGATTGGTTGATGATATCTTGGCTAATATCTTCTTGAAAAGAAGGCGAAAATGCTATCAGCTCTTCAAAAAACTCTCTTGCGCTCGGCCGGGTTTCATATGTAAATCGCGCAAGAAAAGCACAGGCATCTGGGGCTATATTTTCTTTTTTGGCCGCATACCAATGCAGCAGGAATAACGTGGTAAGACGTTGCTGTCCGTCCAGCAGAGTCCTTACGTTATTTTCCACATTGCCATAAATAAAATCCAATATAAGTGGTTTTTCCTCTGTTAGAGCCGCCGCCAATACTTTTAAAAATTCCGTTCTTTTTTTACTTTCTGATTTTCTGCCTTGGGCATAATCACGCTGGATTTTGGGAATGACAATATACTGCTCTTTGTCAAGAATTTCCACAAAAGAGCAAAGATGTCCTTCTTTATAGTCTTTTTCCGTTTCGTTTTCCATTAGTTATTCTCCTGCAGATAAGGGGCCAAAATCTTTCTGATTTCTTCCATATAGGCCGTCCGATCCGCTTCGCCCCAGAAATGAAGCTGGTTTTTATCAGAGGGGGTATAAGACTTCAAAAATACCATTCGGGTACAAAAAGGGATAAAATCCCCCCGCCGGTCCATTTTTATAATTTCATCACGTTTTACGGAAAAAACAGCGTTACTTAGGGCAATATTATTCTCATTTTTCAATAAAGCAAGGTTCTTTATGGAGTTTATATATTCTTTATTTGCATCATCTTTACTAGACAGCTTGGCTATCACTTTCTCTTGCAAGTACTTGAAAGTCTTGCCATTGATGTTGGGCATAGCTTCATCTATCTCCTGAAGCAGTTCACTTTGGCTGTCAATTTTAGCAATTGATTCTTTATGCAGCTTTAGCCACTCTTTCCAATGTTCCTGTTTGGTTAGTCCCTCTGATTTACGGGCGTGTATATGTTCCAGTGTCCAATCACAATTTTTATACTTAAAAAAAGGGAACCGCTGCTCTTCTTTAAAAGCGTGAATGCTTTCCACATTAAACAAAAGCAAAATCCGTTTCAGCAAATCAGCGTCCCGCTCATAGTCCAAGTCTTCCAGGTTATAACCGGCCTTTTGGGAAATGCTTTTTCTGATAAGCCCCGCAAGCGCGGCCTTAAATTCTTTTTTTGTTTTATTTTCTTTTTCTTGGAATATACGGGCAAGAGTGCTCTCTTTGGAGGCTATAAGATAACCGATTTTATGGTACAACTCTTTATCCTCATACCAATCTTTTAAGTGAAGAAACGCTTTTTGAATAATAGACCAAAGCTCCTTTACCGTTTTGCCTTCTTTTATTTTTGTATTGAAATAAAAAAATGTAAAGTAACGCTCTTTGGTGTTTTCTTTTTTTTGCGCAATCAAATCCAAGATAAGATCTACCCGGGTGGGATACTCTGAGTCTTTTTCTTTAGATACATTCGTTAAAAACAACCAAAAAGACTCATTATGCAAGTCCTTCTCCATCGCATCCCATTGGAGAGCAATTTCATCTTTTTGTTTCTCTTCGGAATTTCTAATAAAAAGGGCCTTTACCAGTTCCGAGCTTGTAAGGTAAATTTTATCTTTATTTAAACGTTTAAACAGGGCCACGGGGTCTTCGTTTAAATCAATTTCATACCAAATTACGCTTACATAGCGTAAATATTCAAATATTTTTTGTACGCGTAAAGTAATATCCTTTGAAAACCAGTTTTTAATTATTTTATAAGCTTCCGCCATAAAATAAAAATCAATGTTTTCATTGCTGCAAGAATCAGCATTAATACTTTCTAAAAATTCTTCCGATTTTTTTCTGTTTTGATAGGAAAGTTTAAAAGCGGGTTCTGGACAAAAAGCAGGAACCGTATTGTGCATATACTTATAAATAAGATACAGGGTGGTCAGCCTTTGCTGGCCGTCAACCAGTTCATAGAAATCTTCCCTCTTTTTAATCACAATGGGCTGCAGACAATAGTTTTTTTCCCCATTTTCAAAGATATCATCTAACATCACCTCTATTTCTTCTTTACCCCAACGGTAGCCACGTTGATAAGAAGGAACGAGAAAAATTCCCTTTATTTTATTGATTTCTTTGAGACTGATTTTATTATTCATATACGGTCCCGCATTTTAAATCCAGCATAGATATTTTTTAGATTATATAAATTTTAAGAAATACTTTATTTTGCCACTAAATAAGATCCAAATAATGCTTTATGCTCCCTCCAAAGGATACCCTACACCAGGGAAATAGCAACCTAAAAGGAGAAACTTTGAAATATTGCCAAAAGGCAAAATTTCAAAGAAATGCTCTAAAATCGCAATTATCCATTTTTTCCAAAAGTCCGGGAAGGAAAATCTTACTTGTAAAAAACCACGCTTACGCGCGGTTTTAAATCTGCGCCCGGTGCAGGGGTGGAACAACAGCAAGAAGGAAGCATTTAAAATACGCAAAAGTTCCATATGGAAAGCAAATAAAAATCCCCGGATGGATCCGGGGATTTTTAAATCAACAACACTTTCGTCGGTAAATGGTGCGCCCAACAGGAATCGAACTTGTATCTTCAGCTCCGCAGGCTGACACTCTATCCATTGAGCTATGGGCGCTAAAAACGGATATTTTTACAACCTGTTTTTTACTACTCATTTATTTTAACATTTTTAAAACACATTTACAAAATTTTCTTTTTTCTGCTGGTAAAACAACCTAGACATCCTTCCCGCTCTCTTTACAAATACAATATTTTAAATCCCATACTAAAAGTCCAATCGCGTGATTTCCAATTTCCCCCCAAATGCGCGCCGGGTTTAATATACAACGCAGTGCCTGGGTTCACCATCACACCTATTTCACTCTCCCAAATTAACTCCGCCTGCCCAGAATGTTTGTAATCTACATAATATTGTGGGTCAAAAGTCACCCACCATTGTGCGTCAGCCATATACGTTAGTAACAAGCGCCAGCGGGCATAGTTAGAATCTTCTTTGTTTCCCTGGCCCGCTACCGAAAAATATTGCTTATAGCCTGCCGCCACAAAAAAGTTGGTACTTACGGGCACCAAAGCAAATACCGCGGGCGAAACTATCCATTTACTACCGCCCAATAAATCATCGGTAGCAGTGGGCAGATACGTATCCAACTTTACCCCCCAATCAACATAATGCACCGAATGAATTGCCTCTGCTGAAAGTAAAATATCCCCCAACCCATTTACAGATTTTTCTGGCGACTCAAAACGAGAAAGCGGCACCTCTATGCCGATATTATAATCCGGCGTAAAAGCATAATACATTTTGGTAGTCATCGTATTAACAGATACGCCGCCATCGTCGTCCACCACCGTAATAGCTGGTGAAAATTCCAGCGACGTTACATTACGCGACGGGGCCAAACCTGGGATACAAAACTTTTGGATTTGGGCAAAAGAAGGAACGGCGCACAACCCCACTACAAAAAGCAAACTTATGCGCTTGAACATATGCTCTCCCACAGAACGAGATTAACTGCTGTCCTCAGTATAGCAACTATTTTGATTTTATGCCAGGGGAAAAACAAGTTAAACGCCAAGGACGCAATTCTCCTTTTTCTATCTCTCCTACAAACATTTCCGCAATATGATAAAATATAAAAAGAAATAGCGGTTTTTGCCGTTATCTATTATATTTTCGCGCCCGTAGTTCAATGGATAGAGCGTCAGCCTCCGAAGCTGGAAATGTGGGTTCGACTCCCGCCGGGCGCATTTTTTATTGGCACTTATTATCTTGCTTCGGCAACACATTCTTGCTATAACGCCAAACAAAGCTGTTGCAAAGCCGTTGTTTTCTATAAATTCAACAAATATTTCATTATGGATCCCCTTTCTTCTTTACCCGTTATACAGACCAAACCCAATGCTTGGGCGCTTCTGCCGCTGTGGGTCTTTTTAGTTGCCTATTTGGCGGTATCTTTATTGGCAGGCGATTTCTATAAAATGCCTATTACCGTTGCTTTTGTATTGGCTTCCGTCGTGGCAGTAGCAGCATCTAAGGGCGGCAATATTACCCAACGGATTGAAAATTTTTGCAAAGGCGCAGCCGACGGCAATATTATGCTGATGGTATTAATCTTTATTTTAGCCGGCGCCTTTGCCCAAACCACCCAAACGATGGGCGCGGTGGACAGCACCGTCAATCTGACTCTGTGGCTGTTACCTCAAAAGCTGTTGGTACCTGGTTTATTTTTAGCCGCCTGTTTTGTTTCTCTTTCTGTAGGCACATCCGTAGGCACCATTGTTGCTTTAACGCCCGTAGCGGCTGGAATAGCAGCAAAGACCGGGGTTACCCCGGCACTCATAACGGCAGCGGTAGTCAGCGGGGCGATGTTTGGCGACAATTTGTCCTTCATTTCCGACACCACCATCGTAGCCACCCGCACCCAGGGCTGCCGGATGAAAGACAAATTCCGCACCAATTTGCGCATAGTATTGCCTTTTGCCTTAGTTACGCTCTTGCTTTATTTTGCCATTGGGCGCAATGCCGCAGGAGCTTACAGCCCGGGCCACATCAACTGGCTGCACGTTTTACCCTATTTAGCCGTATTAGGGGCCGCTTTAGCCGGGGTGCACGTAATGACCGTGTTGCTGGGCGGAACGGTCCTGGCGGGTATTATTGGGCTTTTAACGGGTTCTTTTGACGCGTGGGGCTGGACTGGGGCTATGGGCAAAGGGATCAATGGAATGGGGGAATTGATTGTAGTCACGATTTTGGCTGGCGGTATGCTGGAAATGATACGACTCAATGGCGGATTTGCCTGGATTATCCAAAAAATGACTTCTCGGGCCAACTCCATACGCGGTGCGGAATTTGCCATAGCCGGACTGGTTGGTTTTGCTAATTTATGTACCGCCAATAATACCATCGCTTTGATTATGGCCGGCCCCATAGCTAAAGAAATTGCAGTACGTTTTAAAATCCCGGCCAACCGCTCTGCCAGTATTATGGATATTTTCTCGTGTTTTGTGCAGGGAGCTATCCCGTATGGGGCGCAGCTTTTAATGGCGGCGGGGCTTTCCAACCTCTCCCCGATTGCAATTATGCAATATCTATACTATCCCTATCTGCTGGGTATTGGCGCTTTGCTGGCGATATGGCTGGGGTTTCCGCGTCGGGGCCCGCGCGGCGGAGAAAATAAAAAGATTCTTTGATTTTACACTACCTGTAGCGCAAAAGGCTTTCCTCTGCATAGGATTTACACCCAAAAACCCGCCTCTAACAGCGGGTTTTTATAGGTACAATTCCTTATTTAAACACTTCTTTACGCAGGTAAATGATTCTCTTTTCCAAATAATCGTGGGCTTCTTTGGATAAGTCCGTATTGCGGCCGGAAGCGATATCGGCAGACAAGGCCTGTTCATAGCTGCTCAACGCCCGTTTAGGGTCACGCAAGGTGCCACAACCCAAAGCATACAAATCACCTAACAACAGCCAAACTGCAGGGTCTTTCTCCTGAGCAGCCAAGATACTGCTCCATTTAAAAATTTGGGGGTAGTAACGCTCATCTTTTTCTTCATAAAAAAGCGATGCCATTTTATACATAGCTTCTTTATCACCCTCTTTAGCTCGGTGCTCCAATTCTTTATACATTTGCTTTTTAACGGCAGGCGAAGGGGGCCTGCGCTGCCACAGCCCATAACCCAAGCTGCCTATAATGACACAAAACAGGAAGAGAAGTATGATGAGTTCCATATGTTTAAGTATAGTTTATTTCCTGCAAAAAATAAACTCCTTTTTCAAATCCTTAGCCGTCAAACGCCCTCCCAAGTCCCCGCACAGCAATATACCGCGATACACTGCCGTGCAATAAACGAACCGCCGCACGGTAAAAATGCGGCGGTCTCAAACTCTTTTGCGCCAAATACGCTATTGCTTAAAATATTTCACGCAAGTACATTGCAAATAACAGGCAGATCCGGTGGGCCCCACCCCTATGAGCAATGGCGCTCTACGCCCTTCCGGACTGCACTCCGTTCCCGTAGCATTGCTGGGAATCCAGCAGGCTGATGTTTCGGTGCACTGCCAGCGCAACATAGAACCGCCCGGCTCAACCGGATCCCTGTCCGGGTTGATATCTACATTATATGTACATTCGCAGGTGGAGGAGTTCCAGGTACCGCCGTTTTGCGTGCACTGCAGTTGTTCCAACGGACTACAGAAACCTTCCGCCGGTTTAAAATCTCCCTGGCCGCCGCCAGTGCCGCAGCAGGTCACCCGGCGTACTGAATAATTGAGCCCGCTTTTGGCAATGTCCGTACAGGTACCGTTAAAAACCCCGTCACAGGTATATGACGTTATCGCTTTGTCGCAATTGTCAGTATAGTTCACATTGCCCTTTAGGATATCTGCCGTAGTGAATTTGCCTATAACTGTTGTTGATTCTTTGCAGGCTTCCTCGCAACGCCCAGTCACACTATTCCACACCTCACCGGAATCACAACATTTTGCTTGATTGGGATTGCAGGTACAGTCATCCGGATTAAGCTCGCAGAATGTTTTAGCCACACACTGGCTGCCGTCCCATTTCTGTTCTTCCGTGCAGCATTTTTCTTGATTGGCGTTGCATTCACAATCATCTGGATTTAAATCACAAAAAGTTTTAGTCACGCATTGACTGCCGTCCCACTTTTCATCAGAAGTGCAGCATTTTTCCTGATTGGGATTACAGCTACAGGAAGAAGGATCTATATCGCAGGGACCTTGCTCTTGCACTTCTCCGGCACATTCATCTACCGGCATAGATACATCTTGGCATTTGGGATATGTCTTATTTAATTTGTCGCAATACTCCCCTTCACAGCAAATAAGGCCTTCTTTGTAAGATAACATTTTCAATGTATAGCCTCTGTCAGAATTGGCCGTCATGCCTTGTCCTGTTAAATTGTACGTATAATTAGAACTTGCAGCACCGGCCAACATTTGCAACTTGCTTTTATCGGTTTGATAAGTCTTGCCAAAGTTGCAACGATGTTCTTGTTCTGTACGCACAGCAGCGAACATATCTTCCGCTTCCGTGGTCTTACGTGTTTCCAATACGCGAGAGAATTTAGGCACAGCCACCGCTGCCAATACCCCTAACACGATGACCACTACCAATAACTCTGTCAGCGTAAAAGCTTTTTTAGTAGATTTCTTCATATATATTCTCCTAGAGCAAAACTTTTACTGATTCTTATTATTCACGTTGAAATCCATATATTAACAATATAATAAAAAACACGAAAAAAACCAACAAAATTAATAAACCAACCGTGAATTTATCCAAAAACAATTTCTACACCATCTTCTACCTAATGAATTGAACAATAAAAAACCCGCTTTTTAGACGGGTTTAAAATAAATTACCGGGCTTGTAAACGCCTTAATTCATGTACTAGCCGTGCCTTGTGTAAGCCTATAATAGTATTCTCCTTTTCTGCAAGCAGGCGCAAAATATTTTCTTGCTGCGGTATGTCCAAAGCAGAGAAAGCTTTTAAAGAGCGAGCTAGGTCTATACAATTTGAACGCAACAGAGGGTTCTGTGCCACTATTTGCCATTCGTCTTGGCTCAGTCTAAAGAACAAAGCCGGATTTTCTTTTAAACGATTTTCCATGGCAGCAGACTGGGCTTGGGCTGAGGTTGGGGCCACAGCAACCAAGGCCATCACGCCCAAAGGAACTGCCGCTCCCTTCATAGCTTTTACAGCGGCTCCCGTGCCAAACATGTTTTTTATTTCTTTACGTCCAACCAAACCTACCATTTCTCCCATTTTTTGTTTTGAAATGGACAGAGATTTGGAATATTCATATTGACGTGCCAATGCATAGCGGATGGTTTGGTCCACATGAGGCTCTACCACACGTTTAAAATAAGCTTTTGGAGTTTCATAACGCAACAGTACTGTTTGGTAGGTTACTTCCATATTAGAAAAAACATGATCCATCAGACTTTGTGCCGTTTTCAGGCTTTCCATTTCCTTTCCAGGAATTTGAACTTTCCACAATCCAGGATGTTTGCTCTGCACATAACGGGGTACAGAATATACATAATTATCCGCAATACGTTTTAACTCGGCATTAAAAGAGGCAATATATTCCGGTGACTTGTCATATATCGGCTTAAGCTGAAAATGCTCATCTGCCATTTTGGTAGCCAGCACATTTACTTCCCCTTTGGAACGCTTCAGATTTTGGCTTATTTTGCTTACTTTAGCAGATAAATACACATTACGCGCCAAGAGTGCCGCACCCCCTCCCGCCAAAAGCCAGCCAAGCAGTTGGGGATGTTTGCGGGCTACTTCTTCATTGTCTTCCAAAACTTTACGCGCATCCTCTATTTCAGGATCATCAACAACATTTGCTAGAGCACCACCAGCAGACATAGCTACTAACAACACAGACATAACACAACACAGAAAATATTTCATAAAGCTAGCACCTCTTTCTTGTATTATGAAAAAAAGCCACTCATCTTCACAATACCCATTAGACCTATATGCCATATAGGTCTAATGGTCCCTTTATACAATTTAAGGGTTTCATCTTTCCGCACAATACTTCTGCCCATACAATAAACATAAAAAAACAGCCCACAGCTTAACGCCTTGGGCCATTTGCAGTTTTCCTATACCTAAGCGCGGGTTAGGTCTTTAAGACCAATAAAAACCCGCCCTTTACAAAGGGCGGGTTTTTGGAAAAGACAAATTATTTCACGTTCTTGGAAATATATTTGCTCATGTCAAACATGCTGATTTGTTTTTTGCCTTCAAAAATAGCGGCCAATTTGTCATCGGCATTAATCATACGTTTGTTGGTGCTGTCCTGCAAACCGTTTTTCTTAATGTAATCCCACATCTTTTTAACGATTTCGGTTCTCGGAAGCGGATTATTGCCCACCACGGCGGCCAAGGCGGCGCTGGGGGTTAAAGGGGCCATAAATTTAGCGTTAGCTTTTGCCATAGTTAAGTCTCCTGTGTCTTGGGTAGTCAGATACCCCAAAAGGGTATTTGTTTTATTCTAGTAAATTACAAAGCAAATTGTAAGGGATTTTTTCATCCCTTACAATTTGCCGTCAAAACTGCTTATTTGCCGCAGCAGCAGGCGTCTTTCACTTTCGGCGCGGCGGAAAGCACTTCCTGGGATACGCCGTCGGCGTATTTTTTGAAGTTTTCCACAAACGCTTTGGCCAGCTCTTCGTACTTTTTCATGTACGCTTCTTTATCCTGCCACAGGTTCATCGGGTTCAAGATTTCAGAGGGAACGCCTTCGCATTCGGTCGGAATCTGGAAGCCGAACACCGGGTCGGTGGTAAAGTGCACTTTGGCCAATTTGCCGTCCAAAGCCGCATTCAAGAGCGTGCGGGTGTATTTGATGCTGATGCGGTTGCCCACGCCATACGGGCCGCCGATCCAGCCGGTGTTGACCAACCAGCAGTCCACGTTGTGTTCTTTAATTTTCTTTTTGAGCAGCTGGGCATACACGTCCGGGTGCAGGGGCATAAACGGACCGCCGAAGCAGGTGCTGAACGTGCTCTGCGGTTCTTTTACGCCTTTTTCCGTACCGGCCACTTTGGCGGTGTAGCCGCTGATGAAGTGGTACAGAGCCTGGTCCGGGCTGAGTTTGGAAATCGGAGGCATCACACCGAAAGCATCGCAGGTTAAAAAGATGATGTTTTTCGGGTGGTCGGCGCGTTCGCTTTCCACTGCGTTGCTGATGAAGTTAAGCGGGTAGCAGGCGCGGGTGTTTTCGGTCAAAGAACCGTCGTCCAAGTCCAGCTTGCCGGTTTCGGGGTCAAAGACCACGTTTTCCAATACGGTGCCAAAGCGGCGGGTGGTGGAATAAATTTGCGGTTCGGCTTCGGGGTTAAGTTTGATTACTTTAGCGTAGCAGCCGCCTTCAAAGTTGAAGATGCCGCTTTCGTCCCAGCCGTGTTCATCGTCGCCGATGAGGCCGCGGGATACGTCAGCAGACAGCGTGGTTTTGCCCGTGCCGGACAAACCGAAGAAAATGGCGCTGTCGCCTTTGGGGCCCACGTTGGCGGAGCAGTGCATTGTCATAATGCCTTTCTGCGGCAAGAGATAGTTCATTACCGTGAATAAAGCTTTCTTGTTTTCGCCGCCGTATTCGGAACCAATGACCAACACCATTTTCTTTTCAAAGTTAATCAAAATGGCGGTTTCGGATTTGGTGCCATCGGTAGCCGGGTCGGCTTTCATACGCGGCAGGCAGATGAGCGTAAATTCAGGCACAAACCCTTTGAGCTCTTCTTTTTTAGGCTCAATGAACATATTTTTGACAAACAGGTTCGTCCAGGCGCATTCGGTAATAGCGCGCACTTTGAGGCGGGAAGCTTCGCTGGAGCCTACATAAGCGTCACGGGCGAAGAGTTCTTTGTCTTCCACATATTTCTGGGCTTTGGCAAACAAAATGTCCCAGTATTTGGGCTCAATGCCGACGTTGCCTTTGCTGAACCAAAGTTTCCCTTCCACATCTTTGGTTTTGACAAAGAAGCGGTCATTGGGGCTGCGGCCGGTATGTTTGCCGGTGCTGACGCACAGCGGGCCGCCGTAGACGATGTCGCCTTCTTCGCGTTTCACAGCTTCTTCATACAAGGCCGGGGTGGAATAGTTCCAGTGCACGGTCTTGGTGGTTTTTAGGCCGGAATGCTCCAAGCCATAGTCCGGTTTAAAAAAATCCGGGTTTGCGTGTTTTGTATTCATAATGTTCCTATCCTTCCTTTATAGGGAGATTTTCCAGCGCCCGTTTTATCCTGCGGACCCCTTGGACAATGCTGTCCTCAGAGGCGCAAAAACTAATGCGCAAATGACCGTCCATTCCGAAGGCCTGGCCGGGCACCACAGCCACTAAAGCCTCTTCCAGCAGGTACTGAGCCAGCACCTGGGAATCGGAATTATAGTAGCTAAAATCGGCGAACGAATAGAAAGTCCCCTGCGGCTTTTGCACGCGGATGTGCGGAATTTGCTCCAACTCCGCCATCAGGACGTCTCTATTATGTTGCAGTAAAGAACGCAGGTCCTCAATACAGCGTTGGTCACCCGTAAGCGCGGCCGCAGCCGCAGCCTCAGAGAGATCACTGTTGCAGGAGGTACTTTGGGCTTGCATACGGCCCATCGCACTGATTAAGGACCTGTTTTGCGACACCGCCCACCCGATGCGCAGCCCGGTCAGGCCGTATAACTTGGAAACTCCGTTTGCGATCACCAAGTTTTGGCCGTCCTGGCTGTAGTCATACGGGTTAGGGCAAACTTTGCCGTCAAAAACGAGTTTATGGTAAATATCGTCCATCAGCAAAAAGATCTGTTTCTTTTCCGCCAGCTGGACCACCTGTTTAATAAAATCCGCATCAAACACCTGTCCGGAAGGATTATTGGGGCTGTTAAGCAAAATGGCTTTGGTCTTATCCGTCACCGTGGCGGCTAGTTCTTCAAAGCTCACCCGCAAACGCCCTTTTGCCGGGCGCACTATGACCGGCGTCCCCCCTGCCATTTTGACCATTTCCGGATAGCTCACCCAATACGGCGCCGGAAAAACCACCTCATCGCCTGCATTAACTATCGCCAATAAAAAGTTAAATAGCGCTTGTTTGGCCCCGGCGGAAACGATAATGTTTTCCGGCCCGACTTTCTGCCCATAGTTTGCCAGTGTGTACTGGGCTACGGCTTCTTTTAGTTCCGGCGTACCGGTGGAAGGAGAATATTTAATTTTGCGGCTTTTGGCTTTTTCTATAATAGCCTCTACCGCCGCTTGCGGCGCGGGAAACACCGGTTCCCCCCCGCCCAGATGGATAATCGGTTTGCCTTCTTTTTTCAGCGCGCGCGCCAGCGCATTAATCTTTAGGGTTGGAGAATCCCCAATAGTCTGCGCGCGTTTGCTTAAGGTTAAATCGGACATACGGTAAAACTCCTTATCCTCATTGTAACATTTAATGAGAGCAAAAGGGATAGTCCTTTTTGACTTTGTCCCTGTTAGAACAAAAAGCCGGCGCACTTACTAATCGCGCCGGCCCCTTTTATTTTTCCAATTTTTCTAGTACGTCCAGCACGCTGCCCAGCTGTGGCAGACTCAGCCCTTCCACACCGCCCCGGTCCGCCGCTGCGGCGATATCGGAGCTTAAAGGCAGGCGCGCGGTGGCAGGTATGCTAAAAGCTTGGGCCGTGTCCGCTACGCGGCTCTTGCCAAAAATTTCGTGCTCTTTGCCACAGTCCGGGCAGACAAAGTAGCTCATATTTTCCACCAGCGCCGCCAACGGCAAATTCATCATGCGGGCCATTTTGACCGCCTTTTCCACAATCATACCCACCAGCTCCTGCGGGCTGGTCACAAATACAATGCCGTCCACCGGCAAGCTTTGGAATACCGTCAGCGTCACGTCCCCGGTGCCCGGCGGCATATCCACAAACAGCAGGTCCACATCGTCCCAAATCACTTCGGTCCAAAACTGTTTGACCGTGCCGGTAATCAGCGGCCCGCGCCAGATAACCGGGTCCGTTTCATTATCCAGCAGTAAATTTAAAGACATCAGCTGCACGCCCCCCGCGCTCAGCACCGGGTAGACGCCGCTTTGGTCGCCTGTGGCGCGCGCATGCACGCCAAACATTTTGGGGATAGAGGGGCCTGTAATGTCTGCGTCCAGCACGCCGGCGCGCAAGCCTTTTTTCTGCGCGGCACTGGCTAAAAGCGCCGTCACTAAAGATTTGCCCACCCCGCCTTTGCCGCTGCATACGGCAATTACTTTTTTAATGCGTGCGTGCGGATTGGGTTTTTCCAGCAGGCTTTGGGGCTCTTTGCGCTCGCCGCAGTTTTGGCTGCAGGAAGCGCAATCATGATTACATTCACTCATTTAAATCTCCTCAGGCGCGCAAGAGGCCGCGTCTTTATAACAAATTAAAATTCTTGTCCGTCAGGCCCAAAAGCAAAATAGACCCGTTGGGAAGCACCGCCGCTTTGGCATAGACCGCGTTTTCGTACTTTTTGCCGGTGCCTTCCTGGAAATAAAACTGGTGCGGCACGCGGTAATGGGAGCGCAGGGTTTTTATGCGTACGGTTTGGGGGCGCTGCGGCGTGTCGGCCTGCGCGGCGGAAGCTTGGGCTTCGTCCTCCGCCGCGGCGGAAGGCAGATAAAGCACGTTATTTTCCCCCACCTGCAGTACAAGCGCTTGGCCTTGTTCCGCCAAATACGGCCTTTCAAAATCATAGTTTAGCTGCATATAATCGCCGCTTAAAAGAGCACGCGGGTCCACCGGTTCTATTTTTAAATACACGGTTTGCGCCGTCTGCAAAGCCCGCTGGGTATAAACGGCGTACCCGCCCAAAAAACCGGCCAGCACACAAGCCACAAGAAAAAACCATTTAGCGCGCATAGCTCCCCCTTTTCTGCCAAGCATACAGCCCCAGCAGCAAAAGCCCCGACGCACACAAATAATACGCTTTTACCAAAAGTGTAGTTTGCATATGGTAATACAGCCAAATTAAAGACAGGGCAAACACCGCAGAGCCGGCAATTTTAAGGCTTAAGCGGCTTTGGGCAAACCCCAGGGCCAAAAGCGCAATCCCCATCACCGTGCCGCAGTTGGTCAAATAACAAAACAGTAAAATAAAGACCGCCAGAGCGATGTTAAATTTTTTCCCCGCGCGCCACGCGTACACCGCGCACAGAGCTGCGCCTAAAAACAAAGCATTAAACGCCAGGCCAAAAGTGCCTTTTTGAATCAATCCAAACGCAAAGGCACTCGCACAGCCAGGCAATATGCCCCAAGCCAGCGGGCTGACCTTTTCACTGGGTACAAAAAACAGAACATACGCCAGTACAAAAAGAAATACGCTGAGTGTTTCCATAAAAGGCCACCCATCCGTTTGAGAGTGAAACAGCCAATACTGCAAAGCCAACATACTGGCAAACACCATAAGGGCGCGGTCCATTTTCTGTGTAAAAAACGGGTAGCTGATGGCTGTTACAACCCACACCAAAATACAAGCCGGGCCCGCTGTCAATTTCCACAAAAAAACCATTCCAAAAATCAGCAGGCCTTTGCCGCATAAAGAAAAGGCCAGCGCCGCCTGCGCCATAAACGCCCCCGCCACGCCGCCTTTGCCCCCGGCCCCGTACGCCAAAGCCGCCGCCAATATCACAAACGCTGCACCCGTCCAAACCAGGTTGTGCTGGCCGATTAAAAACGCCGACGCTAAACACGCAAGCCACGCGCCTAAAGCCAGCAGGGCAGACACCATAAAAGGCAGTTTATTTTCTGCTTTATTCATTTTTGTCCCCCCGATTGCTTAAAAAGTAGACCGTACCCGCGCTGAACACAAACAGCGCCAGAATGGCCAGCACGGTTACGACCCCGCCGCCATAACGCAGACCGGAAATAATGCGCTCTGTAAGCAAGATATCCAACGCCAGCGCGCACAAAGCAAGCTGCGCCATACCACGCTTAAAACGCCAAGCATATACCCCCACAAGAAGAACCAGGCAAAACGCCGTCCAAAACGCGCCGTCCCAAGCCCATACGCCATGTACCAAACAGGCCAACAAAGTCCCCGCCAAAAAGAACAGCGAAAACCAGCCGCCTTTGCCGCTGCGCTGTGCGGTCCATTCGCTAACGGCAAAACACAAAATATTCAGGCTAAACAAACGAGCAAAGAAATATCCGTCATTAGCGGTATCGTCCCAGTAGGACAAAACATACAGGTTGCTCACCGCCGCCCACAGCAGCCACAACCAGCGGTTGCCTGCCAGCACAGCAAGCGGCAACAGGCAAAGCGCCCACGCCAAGCAAAACTCATACACAAAAGCCCCGCTTTGATACACCTGACCATAGACCACCCAAAACAGCCCGACAAACAACCCACAGGAAAAAGAAAACACCTTGCCGGCGGCGCTCTCCAGTCCTTTTATATAAGCGCCTAAAGCACACGCCAACAGGCCGACAAGCGGCAGGGCAAATTTATACAGCGTGCCCAAGTCTGCCCAGTTATAGGCCACAAAGCACACGATACCCGCCAAAAACAAAACCGCACCCGTTACGCCGCACAGCGGCGCTGACCAAGCAGGCAAAGAAGATTTAAATGAAGCGCAAAACTCTTTCATATGTTTATTGTACTATTAAACGCACTCCTTCGTAATTACTATAATAGATATATGGAAGATATTTTACAGTTGGCCCAACAAAACGCAAAAGAAGCCTTCTCTATGCTGCGCCAAAGCCGCGCAGTCACAGCGTGGGACTTGCAAGGGGCGGAAGTGCACATCGTCGGCTCTTTAGCCTGCGGGCTTTATTTTAACAGCCGCGACATTGACCTGCACGTCTATACTGAGCCTTTTGATATGGAAAATGCCTTTGCCGCTATGGCACTCATTGCCCAGCAAAAGGGGTTTAAACGCCTCACTTGCCAAAACCTTTTGGACACGCCGCAAGCGTGCGTAGAGTGGCACGTATTTTTTGAAGACGAAAAAGGGCGTGAGTGGAATTTGGACATTATCCATATTGTGCGCGGCAGCCCTTATGACGGCTATTTTGAAAAGCAGTCCGCGGCTATTAAAGAAATGCTTACAGACGATACCCGCACTGCCATTTTGCAAATCAAAAAAGACCTGCCCCCTACGCCGCACATTGGCGGCATTTGGATATACACCGCGGTGTTGCGCGACGGGGTGCGCACGGCAGATGCATTTAAGGCTTGGTACGCCAAGCAGGACAAAAACCAAATATTGGAGTGGCCGCTTAAAAAATGATATACGCCGCATTTGCGCTTTTGGTGCTGGCAGGCATTTATCTCATCTTATCCCGCAAAGCCGATGAATTTATTTTTCATCCGGTGCGCAGTTTTTTGCCCGGCAAACTGCCGGCGGAAACGTTCTTCCTGCCCAGCGGCAAAAATAAAATCCAGGCGCTTTATATGGCGGCCCAAAAGGGCAAAGATACTATTTTATTTTTCCACGGAAACGGCGGCAATCTTTCGCACTTTGCCCCGTTTGCCCAGCGCTATGCCGCACGGGGATTGGGCATTTTTATGTTTGACTACCGCGGCTTTGGGCAAAGCACCGGCCGCGTGAGTGAAAAAAACGCTTACCAAGACGGGCAAACCGCCCTAAACTATTTATTGCACGCCAAAAAAATCCCGCCGCAAAATATCATACTGTGGGGGTTTTCTTTAGGCAACGCCATTTGCCTGCAAACCGCTTTAAACAATGCCTCTTTGCCTTTCAAAGCCGTGATTGCACAAAGCCCTTTTACCTCCAGCATAGAAATGGCCGCATTCCGCGCGGGCGGGCATTACAAACCCTGGGCGGCGCGCCAGCGGCTGCTGTTGCCTCCTCTGCTCTTGATTCTCTGGAACAAACAGCTGGATAACACTCGCAAAATCGGCCATATCCGCCCGCCTTTGCTGGTGGCGTACAGCAAGGCCGATGAAACCGTCCCCTGGCAGATGAGCGCCGCTTTGGCGCGCCTGGCGCCGCACGGCACGCAGGCTTATGCATCGCCTGTAGGAGCCCACGGGGAATTTGGCTGGCTGGAAAAACGCGCGCTGGAGTTTTTAAATTCTCTTCATTGATACGGCCCGCCTTGGGGCCTTTGGGTGCGTCTCCCCCATAAACCCAAACAGCCACAGGCCCCTATATCTTTCATCTGTAAGAAAGAGGCCGGGCTACGTTTGCCGTCTGTAACAGGCACGCCCCAGGTGAGTTTGATATAATATAAAGAGTTGGAGAGGTGTGTGAGTGGTTGAAACAGCAGGTCTCGAAAACCTGTAAGCCGCAAGGCTTCGAGGGTTCAAATCCCTCCCTCTCCGTTTTGCTATAGAGTCCGTTTCGTATAAGAAACGGGCTCTTTTTGAAATCTTTTTCAAGGTCCTTTATCCCCAGTCAATTCTTTTTAAAACATACTGGTTTTCCGCTGTCCTATTTCCCCGGCCCCTTTATAAAATTCTCTTACGTCATATATTGAGCAAAATAAAAGACCCTCATTGTAAAATGAGGGTCCCTTTGCAATCAAATCATCTTACATATTAAACAGCAAAAGAAGCAATAAGCCCAAAAACACACCACATAAAAGCAGCTTGGTCAAACCTAAATGCTTTTTCAGCCAGTTATTAAACGTACTGGACTCTTTGCCACATAAAGCCAAAACAAACACCAGCGCCAAAGGAACGATAAACATCAGATTATAAAGCAACAGATAGGCGGAGGCTTTAAAAAAATGCTCCCGCGATTCCTTTAAAATAACCATAATAGTAGGCAAATATACTTGCCCCGTACATACCGCTTCCACTAAAGACACAACAAACCCCACCGCGCAGGCAGCCAACACCAAACGCCAGGAAGAGCTGTATTTGTCTTTGAGAAAAAAGCGCATCACTTTGTGGATATATTCTTTATAACTGCGCGGCAGTTGCAATAGCATTTTTTCCGATTTTTTTGTTTTGCGGTAAATCCAAAAATCGTACAGGCTTAATACAAAAAACAATGCACACAGCCCAATAGTAGCCCACTGAATAGCCAGCGTAACATAAGTCAAACCTTTCATAGCATATAAAAAGCGGAAAAAGCCCAACCCCAGCAACATATATGCCGCAAAGACGGAGGCACAGTACGCTGTCCCCACCAACACAATTTCCTTGCGATTGTATTTATATACAGCTAAAAAAGAAATAAAAAATACAATCACGGCAAATGCACACGGATTTATGCCATCTGCCAAACCGGCTCCGATAATAGCCCAAACAGTAATCTGATTAAAAAAGGCCTTATGCTGTGGCAAAGCGGCCGTTTGCTCAACAGAAGAAACTTCTGTAGTGGCTGAGTTGGCGGAGCTTTGTCTCTGGAGAGCTGGTGCCCCAGTCATTTGTTTCGTTGCCGCAGGCTGTTCTGTGAAAAAGAAACCCTCTTTTTTATCCATTTTATCTGTTGCAGACGCAAGTGTTTCTTCCGTCTGTTCTTTTGGGGCAACGGACCTTTCTTTTTCCTCTTCTGCAGGAGTGGTAACGGAGGGCCGTTGCCGCAGTATTTTTTGTAACACCTCTTCGCTGCGCTTTCCTATGGAAGAGGGATATCCTTGCAGCACTTCATCTCCTATAACCATAGCCGGAATACCTGCCGACCCAATCCCCTTTTCCTGCAGCACACCTAAAAAGATGATATTTCCGCCATTTTGGGTAACATCGTAGCGGGTTATTCTAATTTGTCCCGGATGCTTGGCAGCAAATTGCTCTAAAAAACCGTCCTGTTCCATATGGCGGCAATGCGGACAATATGGAGAAGTAAATACCATAACTTCCACTGGCTCTTGCGCCTTAACAGGCAGTGCCCCCAAAAAGCCACTTATCAAAATTAGCCCAAATACATATGTCCATTTACACATCTTTATCATAACAGCTCCTAGCACAAAGTCCTGCATAATTTAATTTCTTTTAGTTGAGAGGGGTATTTCTTTTGGCACTGCTGCAGCTGGATTTGTTCCTTAGCACTACATACAGTACAGGCTATAGACTCCAGTTCCTGGCGCAGTTGCATAACAGTCTGCTTATCATAGCCGGTCAAATTTTGCTCACAAGGGCAATGCTCCTTGCTTTGTGCCAAAGCACGGGCTAAGAGATACCGCCCGTTGAGCCTAGCACAGTCTTCTTCGCTTAATTCCAACGGAGTCTGATGAAAAAAAGCCGGAGCAAACGGACGCACTGTCAGTAAGCCAACAAAAATTACAAATGCAAAACAAACCGCCCACGCCCAAACAGGAACTCTCCGCCGCCGAAATAATTTGGGCTGTTGCAAACGACTCCATACCCGATTTTTAACCCGGTCCTGCGGGTCAAAATCTAAAGAAGCTGCCCGGACCGTCCAGTCTTTTTGTTTTTGTTTCATAGCATCTCCATTTGCTGTTTCATTTTATGAAAGGCACGGCTAAGAATGGTGCCCACATTGCTTTGGCTCAGCCCAGTAACACGTGCAATTTGCCGGTTATTAAGGCCGGAATAAAATTTTAATGAAATCAAATCTCTTTCCCGGGCTGACAACTTATCCAACGCTTCAAATAAGTGTTTTTTAAATTCATTTTCTTCCATTTCCTGTAAAATTGGTTTATCATCCGAAGTTACCAAATCTTCCGTTTCTGTTATAGAGAAAATATTTTTAACCCAATACAGCCGTCTATGCATATTCACTTCATTGCGTGCGATAGTAAAAACCCATTGCCCAAAAGTACCCTTTTCCTCTTCAAAACTATTTATCTTTTCATAGGCTTTCCGCCACGTAGCCGCACACAAATCTTCCGCCAGCACCGGGTCTTTGACACGTATCAATATATAGGCATATATCCGTTTAAAATAGGAATGGTAAAGTTCTTGAAAAGGCATCATACACTAATACTATGCTCCAGCAGACAAAGTATCACACATCATTCTATTCATTTAATACAAATACCCCCAGCAAAACGCTTTTGCTATTATATAAATATGAGTCAATCTTTGCCTCTTCCTGCCCCCAGCCGGGAAGAAAAACAATTTATTATTATGACCCAGACCCCGATAGGGCGGCTGATAGCCAAACTGTCCGTGCCTACGGTCATCAGTATGCTGGTTTCTGCCATATACAATATAACCGATACTTTTTATGTGGCCCATCTGGGCCCCAGCGCAGCCGGTGCGGTGGGAGTGGTATTTTCTTTGATGTCTTTAATCCAGGCGCTGGGTATGGGGGTGGGTATGGGCGCGGCCAGTATGGTAAGCCGCTGCTTGGGCCGGCGCGACCCGCAAACGGCGTCCAAATATGTATCTTCCGCCTTTTTCTTTGGGGCTTTTATTGGGCTGTGCATTTTATTTATCGGAGAAATAAACGTCAACCGCCTGATGCGCTGGCTGGGCAGCACAGACACTATTTTGCCTTATGCCTGCGACTATGGGCACTACATCTTAATTGCCGCACCCATTATGTGCGCCGCCTTTGTGCTTAACACCACCCTGCGCGCAGAAGGCAAGGCCGTGTTTTCTATGATAGGGCTGACCACCGGGGCTATTTTAAACATCGCCATTGCGCCGGTTTTTATCTATATATTAGGGTGGGGAATCCGCGGGGCGGCTATTGCGGTGCTCATTTGCCAAAGCATCAGCCTGTGCATATTGCTTTCTTTTTTCATCCGCCGCAAAAGTGTAACAACGCTGTCTTGGCAATTAGTCAGCCGCCGCGGACGCGACTATTGGGATTTAATACGCCTCGGCTCCCCCACCACGCTGCGGCAGGGGTTTGCCTCTTTGGCAATGGCACTGCTAAATGTCCAAGCGGCCCCGTTTGGGGATGCCGCCGTAGCCGCCGTCAGCATTGCCACTAAAATTTACTTGGCTATGCGCGGCATCGTGCTGGGTATTGGGCAGGCTATGCAGCCGGTGGCAGGATACAATCACGGGGCTAAATTGTATGACCGGGTGCGGCAGGCTTTTTGGGTTACCACACGCGCCGGTACTATTATATGTACGATAGCCGCCATCGCTTTAGCCGTATGGGCCCGGCCTGTGATAGCGGCCTTCCGCACCGGCAGCGAAGAAGTGGTCATCATTGGCGTACAAACGTTGTATTTCTTCTGTATTGCACTGCCGTTTTTGGCCTATTCCACCTATGTCAACCAACTGCTGCAAATTTTAGGCCAAGCCAAAAGCGCGGCTTTCTTAGCCAGCTGCCGGCAAGGCATTATGTTTCTGCCGCTTATTTTTACGTTGCCGCACTTTTTTGGCCTTAAAGGCGTGGAAGCCACCCAGCCCGCAGCTGATATGCTGACGTTTTTTGTATCCATTCCCTTTTTGGTCCATTTCTTCCATAAATACCAAACGTCCCGCCGCCCGCTGGGCACCAAACGCCGTCTGCGGCTGATTTACCTAAAACTAGCCCGCAAACTAAACCATTGGACAGAACCCTATCAAAAATATTAACATTAGCTATATTATCCGTAGAGGGGAAATAGATATGGCAAAGCTTACAGAAAAACCTTTATTTTGGACGGGAATGGTCGTCTTTGTTCTTGTAATATTTTCAATCGTTGGTATTTTCTATTATAGTGTACGCTGTGTCAACCATTTTGTAGTTTTAGATGAAAACGTTACAGCCGCTTGGGCCCAAGTGGAGAACCAATACCAGCGCAGAGCTGATTTAATCAACAACCTGGTTAATACCGTCAAAGGATATGCCGCACACGAACAAGACACCTTAGAAAAAGTAACAAAAGCGCGCCAACAAGTTGCCCAATACACCATTACCTCGCAGGATTTAAACAGTCCCCAGGCTCTGCGTAACTTTGAGCAGGCCCAACAATCTTTAACGGAAGCTTTAAGCCGTATGCTGTTGGTCGTGGAACGCTATCCGGATTTAAAAGCAAACCAAAACTTTTTAGCACTGCAAAGCCAGCTGGAAGGGACCGAAAACCGCATCGCCGTAGCCAGACAAGATTATATCCAAGCGGTTTTTGCGCTCAATTCCGGGCTGCGTCAGTTTCCTGCCGGCTGGATAGCCCGCAATTTTGGCGGCATACAGAGCAAGGCATCTTTTTCTTCCGCAGAGCAAACCGCTAAAGTGCCTGAGGTGCAATTCTAAAGGCATCTATGCGAAGAATTCTATTTTTGTTGCTTCTTGTCTTTTTTCCCTGTATTGGGCAAGGGAAAGCTCTTTCTTTTCCGGTCCATACACCGCCCGTTACCGATGAAGCAGGAGTTTTGGATAACCAAACAGAACAAAACCTCTCCCGCTTAGTCAAACAAATTCCTCATTATCAACTGGAAATTGCCACGCTTTCTTCCAGCCGCGGCTTGGAACTTGCTGATTACGGATACCAGCTGGGCCGGTATTGGGGCGTAGGAGAAAAGGGATTGGACAACGGCATTCTGCTCCTAATTGTTCCTTCCCAACACGAAGTGCGCATAGAAACAGGATACGGTGCAGAACAAGCATTAACCGATGCCCAAGCCAAATTGCTCATAGAGCAAGAGATGATTCCTTTTTTTAAAGAAGCAAATATACAATCCGGCGTACTAAATGGAACAGAGAAATTGGCACAGCTGCTGCAAGATAGCGCGCCCGTACAAAGACAGCAACGCGTAAAAGATGCTCCTCCTAACCCGCTTTATATCGTGGCAGGGGGCATATTGCTTCTGCTGATACTGATACTATTTCTTATAAAAAAGGGCAAAACCTATTCCCTACAACTACAAAATAAGCCGCGTCAAAAGCCAAATTATTACAAACAATGGCTTGAATCTGTCAAAAAAACAGGCAAAACCCCTTCCAACCCAACGGAAAATGCCCCCGATGCTATTCAGCTACAACCCAAACGTTCCAAATGGCAGTCTCCCCCTTCGGCCTCGCCCCGCCGCAATGCTGGAGGCAGCTTTGGCGGAGGCGGAGCGGAAGGCAAATGGTAACGCTTTGATGCACCGTATAAAGCGGCGCATTTTTTTGTCTTTTTCAATTTGATAAAATAAACAAGATATGAGCAAACTAAAAACCATTTTTTTCGGCACGCCTCAGCTGTCGGTGCCATATTTGGAATTATTGCACGAGATGACCGATGTGCAATTAGTGGTCACCCAGGCCGACAAGCCGCGCGGGCGCGGTATGGTCATCACACCCTGCCCGGTCAAAAGCCGCGCGCTGGAGCTGGGCCTGCCGGTGCGCTCCCCGGAAAAATTAAAAGACATTTATGAAGAAGTAAAAAATATTCCCTTTGATTTAGGCGTCGCGGTGGCTTTTGGCAAAATTTTCCGCCCGGACTTTTTGGCCCTGCCCAAACTGGGCATTTTAAATGTACACTTTTCGCTTTTGCCACTTTTGCGTGGGGCGGCGCCGGTGCAGCACAGCCTGTTTCAAAATTTTAAACAAACCGGCGTGAGCGTATTTTGGATTGCCCCCGGCATGGACGACGGGCCGCTGTTTTTGCAAAAAGAAATCCCTGTTGAGCCGGAAGATGACGCCGCCACCCTGTTTGACAAATTAATCCCGCTTGGGCTTTCGGCTTTAAAAGAAGCGCTGGAGCAAATTGCGCAAGGCCGCATTACCAAAATTGCCCAAAGCGGAGAGCCTACCCTGGCACCAATGATTGACAAACAAGACGCCGTACTGGACTTTCAAACAATGTCTGCAGAGCAAATCCACCACAAAGTGCGCGGCCTGGCCTGCGGCCCCAAGGCCCGCACGTTTATACGGCTAAACGGCAAAAAAGAACTGCTGCAAATTCTGCGCACGCAGCTGCCGCAGCCGGTGCAGGAAGCGCAAGCCGCACCCGGCAGCATACTCGCCGTTGAAAGCGCAAAAGGAATTTTAGTAAAATGTAAGCAAGGAAGTCTTTGGATTAGTAGCGTACATCCCGCCGGTAAAAAACCAATGTCCGCGGCAGCCTTTGCCAATGGGCGCGGCCTGAAACCTTCCGGGGATGTAGTTTTTTGCTATGACTAAAAATACAGACGAAAATTTTGAAGAGTTTATCGGAAAGACGAAAAAATCTTCCCGCGCCAAATGGATTGCGGCGGGTGTTATTTTTGTCTTTTTTGTTTTGTTAATTTTCGTGTCCATAGATTGGGTTATGGGCGCTTTGGTGCACACCCGCAAAGAAGTGCAAGTGCCCGACATTACCAAAAAACCAGTAACCACCGCCCTCAATGCCTTGGCTGGAGTTAATTTGGCCTTAAAACAAGCCGGCGTAGAATACGCCGAAGACGTTCCCCCCGGCTCTGTCCTGCGCCAACTTCCGTCCGCCGGCAGCACCGTGCGGGAAGGGCGCGTAATACGCGTGTGGATTTCCCAGGGAGATGAAATGGTGTTTGTGCCCTCTGTGGAAGGGCTGGACTTGCGCGCTGCACAGCTGGCCATACGCCAAGCCGGCCTGCAAGTGGAAAAGGTGGAAAACGCTTATTCTCTGACGGTTGAAAAAGGGCAGATTATTTCCCAAACGCCGGAAGCAGACAGTATGCTCACCCGCGGAGATAAAGTGACCTTGACGCTCTCCAACGGGCAGCCGCCCGCCAGCGTGATTTTGGTGCCGGATTTCCGCAATAAAAAACTGGCCGAAGCCACCTTGTGGGCCAGCCAGCAAAATATGAATTTAACCGTAAGAGAAGATTCCAGTTCTCCTTTCCCCTATGGTACCATCGCAGAACAAACGCCGGAAGCAGACAGCGAGGTAGCCCCCGGCTCTGCCGTTACCGTTACCGTCAGCCGCCGTGAAGCGTCTGAAGATGAAAAGATGTACCACTTGCATTATGAACTGCCGCAGGGCAAAAAAGCAATGCGCATACGCATTGTAATGACAGACAACAACGGCGAACGCGAGGTCATTAACGAGCCCCGCCAGCCGGGCAGCAAGATAGATTTGGAAATCCCGTACAGCGGCAAAGCAACGTTCCGCATTCTTTCGGACGGCATCTTGGTCAGGGAGCGCGAAATACAATGACTTCCAAAATCGGCCCCGCAAATGGTAAAATAATAGTTGCGCCTTCTATTTTGTCGGCCGATTTGTGGCATTTGGGCCAAGACGTGCAAACCGTGCGCGAGGCTGGAGCAGACTGGCTGCACGTAGATATTATGGACGGGCACTTTGTACCCAATTTAAGCTTTGGGCCCGCCACAGTCAAAAGTTTAAACGGACGGGCGCAGCTGCCGCTGGACGTGCATTTGATGGTGCGCCGCCCGATGCAGTTTATAGCGTCTTTTGCCAAAGCCGGGGCTGATATGCTGACCGTGCACATAGAAGCCGAAGACGATATAAAAGAAGCTCTTTTAACAATAAAAAAATTAGGCGTCGGTGCGGGCCTGTCCTTAAAGCCGGACACGGACCCGGCGCGCCTGGAACCGTTTTTAGATTTGCTGGATTTGGTGTTGGTCATGACCGTACAGCCGGGCTTTGGCGGGCAAAGTTTTCTGCCGTCCAGCCCGCAACAAATAGCATCTGTACGCCAAGCCATTACCCAAAGCGGCCGCCGTATTTGGCTGGAAGTGGACGGCGGCATTAACGCGCAGACTGCGCGTGAAGCGGCAAAGGCCGGGGCGGACGCCCTGGTGGCAGGAAACGCCATTTTTGCCGCGGCCGACCCCAAAAAAGCGCTGCTGGACATACGCCAAGCGGCCACAATTTAATTACACCGCCCGCTAGTGGGCGAACATAAGGAGAAGTTACATGGCAGTCGTCATTAGATTACAAAGAGTGGGTAAAAAAGCCCATGCGCAGTACAGAGTCGTAGCGATTGAAAAGAAAACCGCCGTCGGTTCTGAAGCCAAAGAAGTGCTGGGTCAATACGATCCGTGCAATAAAGAAACAGCCAAACAAATTACGCTCAATCTGCCCCGCGTGCAGCATTGGATTAAAAACGGCGCCAAACCGTCTGAAACGGTAGCCAGCTTGATTAAAAAAGCCGAAGCCGCCGCCAAATAAGAGGCGCTGTGTATGAAAGAGTTAGCCACTATCCTTCTCAAATCTCTCTCCGCTAACCCGGACAATGTGGTGGTAGAAGAAAAAGTTGAGAACAATAAAGTGTACCTGACGACCAAAGTATCCCCTGAGGACAAAGGCAAGGTAATCGGAAAAGACGGCTGCATTATCAAGGCCGTGCGCACCGTGCTCAGCGCGGCGGCGGCCAAACAAAACGTAAAAGTTACGTTGAAGCTGGAAGACTAATGCTCACAGTAGATGTCGTCACCGCATTTCCCGAGATGTTATCCGGCCCGCTGGGCCAAAGCATTGTGGGAAGAGCGCAAAAAAGCGGAGTGCTAAAATTGGGTTTTACTAACCCGCGGGATTTTACCGACGATAAGCACCATACGCTAGACGACAGGCCCTACGGCGGCGGCCCCGGAATGCTGATGAAAGCAGAGCCGCTCTACCGGGCAATTAAAAAGCTGCGCAAAAAAAATTCGGTGGTCATATTGACCAGCCCGCGTGGACAGACGTTCACGCAGGGCTTGGCTAAAAAATTAGCCAAAAAGAAGCACCTGATTTTCGTTTGCGGGCACTATGAAGGGATAGACGAGCGCGTGTATCCCGAAATGGATATGGAAGTGTCGCTGGGAGATTTTATTTTGACCGGCGGCGAACTGGCCTCAGCTGTGATGATAGATGCAATCACGCGGCTTTTGCCGGGGACGTTTAAAAAACAGGACGTAACCGTTTCTGAGTCGTTTGAAGACGGGCTGTTGGAAGCCCCGCAATACACCCGGCCCGAGGTGTGGCGCGGCAAAAAAGTGCCCGATATTCTTTTAAGCGGCCACCACAAACAAATGGAAGAATGGAAGCGGGAACAAGCCCTGAAATTGACAAAAAAATATAGACCCGATTTGCTAAAAACCTCTCAGGCAAAAAAGGCCGCAACGGAAAAGGGTGTCAAAAAAACGGTCAAAAAATCCGTTAAAAAGACGCCAAAGAAAAAAACAACGAAATGATTTTTCGGAGGAAGTAAGAGTTATGAACATCAACCAAATTAAACACAATTTAAAAACCAACGTGCCGTCCTTTAAATCCGGCGACACGGTGCGCGTAAAAGTCAAAGTCGTAGAAGGCGACAACGAACGCGTGCAGGCTTTTGACGGCGTAGTCATCGGCCGCAAAGGCAGCGGCATCAGCGAAACCTTTACGGTGCGCAAAATCTCCTTCGGCGTAGGCGTGGAAAGAATTTTCCCGGTGCACTCCCCCCGCGTGGAAAGCATTGAAGTGTTAAAGAGCGGCAAAGTGCGCAGAGCCAAACTGAACTACTTAAAGAAACTCTCCGGCAAAGCTGCCCGCTTGCAGGAAGTAAAAAAACAAACTGCCGCTGAGCAGGAAGCTGCCGCCGAACAGGCTCCCGCTGCTGAAGAAACGGCTGCCGAGGCAAAATAAGCAAGCCTGCGGGCCTAATTATTTCCTCCAACTTAAACCGCCCCTTCGGGGGCGGTCTTTTTGTGTTTTTTACTAAAAGGGCAGAAACTTGTTCAAACAACCAGCCATATCCTGAATGTTTATAAACAATTTTTAGGAAGAGTTTTTTGTTTTTCTTTCTCGTCCCGTTTGTTTTTCTTCTTCGCACCAGAGGCACTTATGTTATATAAAAGAAACAGCTTCTTCGTTAAAAAACAAACAACTTATCGCCTCGTTTCGTTTTTTATCTCCGTTGTCTAAAATAATCTCAAAAAACCGCTTCCCGAAGTTTTTTTATTTTAGTTATAATAAAGAAAGATGGCCTATCGTGCAGCGCAGCAAGCGCCCCACGGCCCAAAGAAGGAGGGGTTTATGGATATCGCCACACTAAACAAACAGGTACAAACCGAAAGTCTTTTTTTGCAAGATTTAAAACGGGAAGTAAGCAAGGTTATTGTCGGACAGGAAGACCTTATTGAAAAAATGTTGGTGGCCCTGTTGGCAGACGGGCATATTTTGATTGAAGGCGTGCCCGGCCTGGCTAAAACCTTAGCTGTTAAAACCTTGGCTTCCGCCATTCACGCCCAATTCCAGCGCATTCAATTCACTCCGGATTTATTGCCGGCTGATATTACCGGTACTTTAATTTTTAACCCTAAAGACGGGCTCTTCTACCCCAAACGCGGGCCCATTTTCTCTAACTTTGTTTTAGCAGACGAAATCAACCGCTCCCCGGCCAAAGTGCAAAGCGCCCTGTTGGAAGCTATGCAGGAGCGGCAGGTAACTATTGGGGAGCAAACCTACAAACTGCCCGCGCCCTTTATGGTGCTGGCCACCCAAAACCCCGTTGAGCAGGAAGGCACCTACCCCTTGCCGGAAGCACAGGTGGACCGCTTTATGCTTAAAGTGCTTATTACTTACCCCACCAAAGAAGAAGAAAAACAAATTTTGGAGCGTATGGCTTCCCACCAACCTATTGCGCTTAACACTTCCGTCACGCCGGAAATGATTTTAAAAGCCCGCAACGTGGTGGACGGCATTTACGTAGATGAAAAAATTAAAAACTATGTAGTGGAGCTGGTGTTTGCCACACGCGAACCCAAAGCGTATAAGCTGGACAAACTGGCCTCTTTTATTGCTTACGGAGCCAGCCCCCGCGCCACCATTTTCCTTACCCAGGCCGCCAAAGCCTATGCCTTCTTAAACGGGCGCGGCTATGTCACGCCGGAAGATATTAAAGCTGTGGGCTTAGATGTGCTGCGCCACCGCGTGCTCTTAACGTACGAAGCCGAGGCAGAAAACATTACTTCGGACCAAATCGTCAAAGAAATTTTTGAAGCCGTGGACGTACCGTAAGCGGCCGTGAGGGAGAAACCGCTATGCGTATGGACACCGCCGACATCTTAAAAAAGGTACGGCAAATTGAGATACAAACCGGCAAACTGGTGGAAGAAACTTTTGCCGGCGAGTATCTGAGCGCGTTTAAAGGCCAGGGTATTGAATTTTCCGAGGTACGCGAATATACCCCCGGCGATGATGTGCGCTCTATAGACTGGAACGTCACGGCCCGCAGCGGCACCCCTTACGTTAAAAAATTCAATGAAGAGCGCGAACTGACACTGATGATAGCCTGTGATGTGTCCGCCTCCCAAAATTTTGGCTCTTTTGACAAATTCAAACAAGAAGCCGCCGCCGAGCTGGCTGCGCTGTTTGCCTTTTCCGCCTTAAAAAATGGCGATAAAGTGGGGCTGCTTTTATTTTCAGATAAAATAGAGCTTTTTGTCCCCCCCAAAAAAGGCAAAAAACATATTCTGCGCCTCATTCGCGAATTAGTGGCTTTTGAGCCCCAAAACACCGGCACGGATATTGCGCTGGCGCTGACGACGCTTTCCAAAGTCATCAAGCGGCAAGGCATTCTCATTTTTATTTCCGATTTCCTGGCAGAGCCAGCCACTTTCGCCCAGCCTTTGCGTTTAGCGGCCAAAAAATTTGATTTAATCCCGGTCATTATAGAGGACCGCCTGGAACAGGAACTGCCCCTGGTGCACGCTTGTTTAGATGTGCGGGATCCGGAGACGGGAGAAGAAAAGTTTCTATCTTTAGCTTCATCGGATTTAAACCGCCTCTTGGCTATGCGGCGTGACGTATGGGCCAGCCAGCTCTCTGATTTATTTAACCCATTGAAAATAGAAGGCATTTTAGTAGATACAGCCCAGCCACCGGCAGACCCCGTGATTGAGTTTTTTAAACGGCGCGCCAGGAAGATACGCAGATGAAAAAATTATTTTTTACATTTTTATTATGTATGTTTGCCGCAGGACTGCTCCCAATAAGCGCCGCGGCACAGAATGCGCAGGCAACTCCTACGTCTCCGGCTTCTTCAGCCGCCGGGGCAGCGCCCGCTGCGGCGAGGCGCATCAGCCTGACGGCACAGCATATTCCGCAGCAAGCGTCTTTTGCTAACGCTTTTGATGTGCGCTTTGAACTGGCCTATGAACCCGGCTATGTGACAGAACTAGACAAAGAGACCTTGCCCGAAGGCTTTAAATTAACCGCAGAAAAACAAGAAAAACTTTCCCCCGGCACCGTAGCATATCAGCTCACGTTTTTGCCGTTCACGTTGGGTGTTTCCACCTTTACGGCAGTTTCTTTTGACTTAAAAGAGCAATCCGGCGGCAGGACTTTGGCGCAGGTCGCTTCAGAAGCGCAAAAAATTGAGGTGCACCCCGTTAATTATTTTAAAGAAAAAACCCTGCGCGATATCCGCCCGCCGTATATTCCTTCCAGTTGGCTGATATGGCTGCTGTGCCTGATTGTGCTGGGGCTGATTATTTATTTTCTGCGGCGTTTTTATTTAGAAACACGCGCCAGAAGAATGGAAATAAAACAGGCCGTTGATAACCGCCCTGCCGATGTGATTGCCCTTTCCAAAATAGAGGCCCTCTTGCAAAGCGGCCTGTGGGAAAAAGCCCAATATAAAGTCTTTTATATAGAGTTAGGGGATATTTTGCGCGAATATTTTTGGAGGCGTTTTCACCAAGATGTATCTTCCGACACCTCGGCAGAACTTTTGCGCCGGGCACGCAAAATCCCCCAATTAACGCCTTTGTTTGCGAAACTGCGGGAATATTTAAATTCTTCCGATTTGGTCAAATTTGCCAAAGTGATTCCCAGCCAAGACACAATGCAGCAGGACGTAAATACGGTACGCGAAATCGTGCGGGAAACCTCCCCCCGCGAGCTAAAGGAGGCAAACTAAATGTTTGGCATCTGGTTTCTCATTTCACTGGCACTTTTGATGGCGGCGCTCATTCTCTCCGCCTTGTTCCGCCAATTCCCCCGCTTAACCGGCAGTGCGGTGTTAGTGTTTGTATGCACCACGCTTTTACTGGCAGTTGCTATGTTGGTGGAACGCTTGGCGGGAGGACGTTTTACTTTTTTAAATCCAGGCTTTTTATTGCTGCTTTTTATTCCTCTTATCTTATGGGCCGTATATATTTTCTGCGGCGGACTTTTTAGCCGCCCGCTGGATTACCCCTTAGCCGGTTTTTTGCAGCAGCCGTTCACGTTGCGCGGGGCATTTACGCGCCGTTTGCCTTTGTTGCTGGCTTTGGCAGGATTGATTTTGTTTATTATTGCCTTGGCGCGGCCAGTCAGCATCAGCACCTCCAAGCTTCCACCCACGCAAGGCATAGATATTATGATGATTATAGACGCTTCCGCCAGTATGGCAAACCGGGATTTTTATCCTTCCCGCTTTGTAGCCGCCCAAAAAACTGCTATCAACTTTATTGGCAAGCGTTTTAACGACCGTATCGGCCTGGTGGTATTTGCCAAAAACGCTTCGCTGGCGGCACCGCTGACGCTGGACCACGACGCTATGCAAGAATTGGTGGCCTCTTTGTATTTGGGTATTGTGGACCCCAATTTAACGGCTATTGGTGATGCGCTGGGCGTGGCTTCCAGCCATTTAAAAGACAGCTCCGCCAAAAGCAAAATTATTCTACTGCTTACGGACGGCTCCAATAATACCGGCGTATTAGAGCCTATTTTGGCTGCCAAAGCTGCCGCCGCTTATGGCATAAAAGTCTATACTATTGCCACGGCCAGCCCGCCGGGCACGAATATCTTTTCCAGCCGGGAAGATGAAATTGATGAAGGGCTTTTAATGGAAATAGCCAAAGCCACCGGCGGAGAGTTCTACCGCGCCAAAAACGAAATGGAACTGCAAAATATTTACGATAAAATCAATGAATTGGAAAAAACAGATTTTACCCAAGCCGCCCGCGTGAGCCAAAATGACAGTTACCGCCCGTTTTTGCTGGCAGGGTTGGCGCTGCTGTTGTTAGCGGCCGTATTGCGCAAACTTATTTTTATTAAGGTGCCGTAATTATGCAATTATTTGAACAACCGATATACTTTGTATATTTACTTGCTACATTAGGCGTGTTAGCCGGCATATATTGGCTGGGAGCGCGTTTAAAGCGGCGCATCGTTTTCATTTTATTTGGCCCGGCCGCTTATGCGCGCTTAAACAAAGGAGGAGATGCCTTTCAAACGCTTAAAACCGCCCTGTTTTTAGGGGCAGTATGTTTCGCTTTTGCGGCGCTGGCGCGCCCCCAGTGGGGATTAGAAATTGTAAAAGCAGAAGGAGAGTTTGCCCAAACTGTAATTGCGGTGGACGTGTCGGCCTCTATGCGGGCGCGCGACGTTCATCCAGACCGCTTAGACAGTGCAAAAAATATGCTGCGTATGCTTATTACCCATTTGCACAACGAGCGCATCGGGCTGATTGCATTTACTTCCCAAGCTTACATTCAATGTCCTATCACCACCGATGAAGATGCTTTAAAATATTTTATTTCTTCCCTTCAGCCGGATATGCTGCCCGTAGCGGGGACCTCTTTGGCCGCTCCCGTCAAGTTAGCGGCGCATATGCTCTCAAAATATCCGGGCAAAAAAGCCTTAATTATTTTGACCGACGGCGAGGACCACGAACCCAAAGAACTCAAAGAAGCCCAGGATATCGCCCAAAAAGAAGGCATACGCATTATTGCTATTGGCATTGGCACGGCGCAAGGAGAACTCATCCCCCAGCGCACCGACGTTTCGGGCCGGGTCTTGGAATATAAAAAAGACCGGGAGGGAAAGACCGTCGTCAGTAAATTGGACCAACAAAGTTTAGCTTCCCTGGCGCAAGCTACGCAAGGGGTATATATCCAATACACCACCCCGTCCCAGGTGGCAGCCAAAGTGGAAGAAAGCGTGAAAGATTTGGACCGCAGCCGCTCTGTTTCTTCTTCCCGGGCGCGCTACAAAAACCGCTACCAAATTCCGTTGGCGCTCTCCATACTGTGCTTAACGCTGGCTTTGGCGCTTCCGTTTCGCCGGCGCCGCGACACTGGGGCGGAAATAGAAGAAAAAAAGGTACAATAAAAGAAGATGAATAAATGGCTTACGGTTGGGATATGTTTGCTCACTTTCACGGCGGCACAAGCCGGCGTGCGGGGGCAGTTGCGCCAGGGCGGTCAGTTTTATGAGGACCAAAAATACGGTTCTGCCCTAAACAGCTACAATGAAATTTTAAAAGAATATCCCACCAACCAGCGCGCGCTGTTTAATGCCGGCAACGCTTATTACCGCTTAAATGAATATACCCAAGCGGAAGAAATGTATAAAAAAGCAGCCGCCCAAACCGGGGATTTAAGCCAAAGCGCGCTGTTTAACTTAGGCAACGCCTACTACCGCGCCGGGGACAGCCAAAAAGCGATTGAAAGCTACCAAGCCGCCATTGTGCAAAACCCGCAAGATAAAGAAGCTATCCACAATTTACAGTTAATTTTGCAACAACAACAACAACAAAACCAGGACAATCAGAATAACCAAGACAACCAAGACCAAAATTCTGATAACCAAAACCAGCAAAACGATAATAACAAAGGCCAGGCCCCGCAAAACCAACAGCAAAGCCAACAACAAAACGGGCAGCTGGATAAAGAAGCGGCAGACCGCGTAATGGCTATGGCTAAAGAAAATGAGTACCGCCGCACCGGCTCTTCTAACCGTCAGCCGGACCCCACGGTGGAGAAGGATTGGTAATTATGTTCAAACGCTTATTGCTTGCTTTGTTTTTGCTTGTACCGCTAACCGCTTATGCGGCGCTGGATTTAAACGGCGTCACAATGCGGGCCTCCGTCAATAAAACGTCGCTGACTATGGAAGATGAGCTGCTGCTTACGGTTACGGTGGACGGCGCCAGCGGGGATTTTGTGCCGCAGTTGCCCAGCATACCTTCTTTTAATGTCTTTCTGCGCGCCGCTTCTAAACAAATTGATAATTTTCACGCCATTAGCACTTTTGAATATGTAATGATGCCGCGTTTTCCGGGCAAAGCGGTTATTGGCCCTATTACGCTTAGTTATGGGAACAAACAGTACAAAACAGATCCTATTACCGTAACAGTCTATCGGACTCCGGCTTCTTCCTCTTCTGCCCAAAAAGCTGCGCCCAAACCCCAGGCCAAATCTTCCCCCCAAGCGCAGGCGGAAATGGCCCCCGCCAATATGCCTGCTTTAGAAAGAGATTTATACAATTTGGCAGCGCGCAACGGAGACAAAGACTTTTTTATGGTGGCAGCTGTCAGCAACAAAGCGCCCTATGTCAATCAAACCGTAACGCTGGGAGTGCGTTTTTACTTTGCCCGTTTGTTTATGGACAATGCCCCCTATACAGAGCCTTCTATTTCTAATCTGTTTATGGAAGAGATTGCCCGTTCGGAAGGCCGCCAAATCATTAACGGCAGGCTGTATAATTACCAAGAAAGACGCTATGCCATCTCCGGCGTAACGGCAGGTGCGGCCCAGGCTGGAGCTGCTACTGTACGCTATGTTCCGGCAGCCAGTTTAAGCAATTTATCCGTATTTGACCGTATGTTTGCAGCTGTTGCCCAAGAAGCAGAAACGGCAAAATCCAACACGATTGCGCTTAACATACAAGCGGTTCCTGCTCAAGGAAAGCCAAAAAGCTTTTATGGCGCAGTAGGCAGCGGATATAGCATTTCCGCCAGCGTGGACCGGGACAAAGTAGAAGCAGGCGAAGCTATCAACCTGACAGTTAAAGTCAACGGATCGGGTAACTTAAAACCAACGTCGGATTTAAAAATCCCCCAGTTGCCTGGATTTAAAGTTTATGACGTGGTTTCCAACTCCGGGGCCATAGCCTCCAACGGAGAACTGCAAAGCTATAAAATTTTTAAAACGGTCATAGTGCCCACTTCGTCCGGCACCTACACTATTCCCGAACTGAGCTGGTCTTATTTTGACCCGTCCGCCAAACAGTACCGCACCCTGCGCACGAAACCGCTTAGCATACAAGTTACCCCCTCTTCTAAAGCCGATACGGGGTTTGACTTTGGAGCTCACAGCGATTTAAGCAACGGCGTCCGGCAATTAGGGCGGGATATCCGCTATTTAAAATCAGATATGGCAGATGCCAAGCTGACTTTGCTGGCAAAATTGGCAAGCTGGGTTTGGATTAACTACCTGTTGGGCCTCTTAGTGGCATTTGCCGGCATATTTGCCCTGTTAGACAAACAAACACTGGCCAGCCGCCGGGCTATGGCAAAAGCCCGCGCACAACTTAAAAACGCTTATACAGAAGAAGCCGTGGCAGAAGCGCTTAGCACCTATTTGCAAGTGCGCTACAACGTACATACAGCCAGTTTGCCCCTGCGTGATATTTCTGCCTCCCTTAAAAAACGGGGCTGCCCGCCGGATTTGGTGAAAAAATTTGAAGATTTATGGAGACATCTTGATGCGGCCCGTTTTGCACCGGTGGATCTGCAAGGGCAAGGCACGGCTGATTTAGCTCAGAAAGCTACGGAATTGATAAAAAGTATGGACAAAGGGGGCCGGGTATGAAAAAGCTCGTTTTAACTTTGTTTGTATTGCTGACTTGGATAGGTTTTGTTGCAGCGGCTGATTTGCAAAGCGCAGAAGAAGCTTACCGGGAAGGAAAATTTGCCTCCGCCTTAGGTCAATATGAAAGTTTGCTCAATGCCTATCCAAACGACCCTCATCTTTACTACAATATAGGGAACTGTTATTTTAAAATGGGCAGCCTTGGTCTAGCTATAGCCAACTATTATCGGGCATTCCGTCTGGACCCGCGTGATAGCGATATACGCCATAACCTGTCTTTGGCGCTGGAAAACAGCGCAGAGCGCTTGGTGCCAACGGGTATGCCGGAAGTGCTGCATAAACTATTTTTTAGCCTGCGCAGTGATGAGCTAAAAGGGCTGTTTTTCCTGGCTTTATGGCTGTGTTGTCTGTTGGAGGCATTCTGGCTGGTAAAACGCCGGGGCGGAAAGGCCGTAACCGCTGCGTTGATATTACTGATTCTGTTAGCGGTGTGGTACGGCTGGCGCAGTAAAATAGACCACGCCTCTTTGGCTGTAGTGGCGGCGCCGTTGGCAGAACTGCGCAGCGGGCCGGGCTCCAACTTTCCGGCCAGTGCAAGTATAGCGCAGGGCCATTTATTGTTGGTGCAAGACGCTAAAGATAACTGGTATGACGTCATTGTCAAATCCCAAGGGCTACAGGGCTGGATAGAAGCAGACTCGCTGGAAAAAATTTAGCCGATGGAGGATATATGTTTATTACCAAAGAGGCAGACGAACTGATAGCCGCGGTTACTTATGTAAAAGAAAATCTAGGCGCCCAAGTGCAAGAACTGGCGGACCAGATTATCCGTGCTTTCAAGAATGGCAACCAGGTTATTTTGATGGGAAACGGCGGCAGCGCCGGGGACGCCCAACATATTGCAGCAGAATTTGTAGGCCGCTTTAAAAAAGAACGTAAATCTTTTCCAGCTTTGGCCTTAAATACCAACACCTCTACGGTAACGGCTGTAGGAAATGATTACGGGTATGACGTGGTTTTTGCCCGCCAAATAGACGGCTTTGCCCGCAAAGGAGATGTGGTGATAGGGATATCTACCTCCGGCAACAGCAAAAACGTGGAGCTGGCCTTGGAACTGGCTAAAAAACGCGGGTGTTATACAGCCGCATTGCTGGGCAAAGACGGCGGAACGATTAAAAACATAGTGGATTTGCCTATTATCGTGAAATGGCCCAATACGCCGCGCGTACAGGAATGCCATATTTTTATTGGTCACAGCGTTTGTGATTTAGTGGACCAAGCTTTTTAAAAGTATAACCAGGAGTAAATATGAAAGTAGCTGTTGCCTGCGATCACGCAGGTTTTGCCTTAAAAGACACCGTCGTCCAAAAAATAAAATCGTTAGGACACGAAGTGTTAGACTGCGGATGCGAAGGCACGCAGCGGGTGGATTTCCCGGATTACGCCGCCAAAGCCGGAGAGCTGATCCGAACCGGGCAGGCTGAAAGGGCCGTATTAATTTGCGGCAGCGGGATTGGAATGTGCATTGCTGCCAATAAAATCCGCGGTGTATATGCCTGCGTCTGCCACGATGAATATTCTGCCCACCAAGGGGTGGAACACGATAATATGAACGCGCTGTGTTTAGGCGCACTGGTAGTAGGCAAAGAAGTAGCGCAAGAACTGGTGGAACGTTTCTTGGCTGCCTCTTATTTTAACGAAGGCAATTATAAAAAACGCGTGGACAAAGTGCTGGCGTTAGAAGAAGCAAAATAAGCAAATTATTTTTAAACTTGTGAAAAGGAAGTAGTATTGAATATGAAAATGAACGCAAACCCCATAGCAGAAGGCATTATCCGTGAAGGTATCATTAAGTTGGAAGGCTTGAATTTCAACAAGAAATTTTGGGCCAAAGATCCAACCTTGTGGAAACAAGAGGCAGAACACCAGGAACTGATTAAAAATTTCTTAGGCTGGCAAACCGTCTATAACTGGACGCTGGAACACATTGACGAAGTGTTAAAGTTTACTGAAGAAGCCAAAAAAGATTATAAATATTGCGTCGTTATGGGTATGGGCGGCAGCAGCTTGGCGCCGGAAGTATTCCGCTCTTTGTTTGGCAAACAGTCGGGCCGGCCGGAACTGTTTGTGCTAGACAGCACCAACCCGGACTGGGTGGGCGCCGTGCGCGGTCAAATTAACCCGGCGGAAACCTTATTTATCTTTGCCAGCAAATCCGGCGGAACGGTAGAGCCGTCTTCTCAATTCGCTTATTTTTATGAAGAAGTAAAAAAGGCAGGAGTCAAAAACCCCGGCAACAACTTTATTGCCATTACGGACGAAGGCACTGGCCTGCAAACCTTAGCCAAAAAACACAAATTCCGCTATGTTTTTACCAATCCTTCCGATATTGGCGGGCGGTTTTCCGCGTTGTCTTTCTTTGGCATTGTGCCCGCCGCCATTATGGGCGTAGATGTAGTGAAAATCTTAAACGGAGCCAAAAAAGCCGCCGAAACCTTTGGCCCGCAAGCTCCGGTAAAAGATAACGCGGCTGTTAAACTCGGCGCGTATATGGGGGCCTGCTATTCCAACCACAATAAAGACAAAATGACCATTTTGGCCCCGCAGGAAATTGCCGCTTTTGGTCTGTGGGCCGAACAGTTGGTAGCGGAATCCACCGGTAAAGAAAGCAAAGGCGTGGTACCTGTGACTGGGGAAACGCTGCACCGCAATTTTGACTACCGTGAAGACCGCTTCTTTGTCTATCTCTCCGCTGACACCGACGACAACAAACGCGTAGAAGAAATCGCCGAAGATTTGGCCGAACGCGGCTTCCCAATTGTCACATTGCACCTGGAAGACAAATACCAGCTGGGCGCGATGTATCTGCTGTGGGAAATCGCCACCGCGGCCGCCGGCGCCATTTTGGCCATTGACCCCTTTGACCAGCCCAATGTGCAGGAAGCCAAAACCTTGACCAAAAATGTTTTAGCTAAACTGGAAGCGGGTGATATCCCGGCGGAAGTAACCGCCCCGTTGCTGGTAAGCAAAGATTTAAAAGATGAAGTAAAACTGGACACCTTGGCCCAGGACTTCTTCTCTTTGTTGGAAAGCAACGACTATGTGGCTATTTTGCCTTATTTGTGGCCTTCTAAAGAGATTGACGAAGCCTTGTGCGCCCTGCGCGATAAAATCCTTTGCCGCACCAAACGCGCCGTATTGTTTGGCTATGGGCCGCGCTATCTGCACTCCAGCGGGCAACTGCACAAAGGGGACGGTAACAACGGCGTATTTTTAATCTTATCGGCCGACCCGGCTAACGACATCCAAATTCCGGGCCAGCACTATACATTCGGTCAGCTCTGCAATGCGCAGGCACTGGGTGATTTTCAGGCGCTGGAAAATAAAGGCCGCCGCGTGGTAAAGCTGCATCTGCAGCAGCCGGTGGCGCAAGCCATTAAAAAACTGAGCGATTTATTCTAATCTCTCCTCAGGAAAAGGCGGCGTGTTCTACGCCGCCTTTTTTGTGTATGATGAAAAAACTTTTTATTCAAACCTATGGCTGCCAAATGAATTTGGCTGATTCAGAAGAGATGGCTTCCCACCTGTTAGGGCGCGGCTTTGCCTTGACTGACAAATTGGACGAAGCGGACCTGGTTATCGTCAATACCTGCACCGTGCGCGACCACGCCGAACATCGGGCCCTTTCTTTTCTGGGCCGGCTGCGCCAGTGGAAACGCGAAAAGCCGGGCCGCCATATCATCTTTGCCGGCTGTGCGGCCCAGCGTTTGGGTGAAAAGCTCAAAAAAACATTTCCTTATTTGGACTTGGTATCCGGTGCGCGCGAAATAGAACATTTTGCCGATTTGTTGGACGACAGCGGGCTTTTCCCTGCCGCGCCGGGCGGCAACCCAAACGCCCGCGGTGTTACCGGCTATGTTACCATTATGCGCGGCTGCGATTTTGCCTGCACCTACTGTATTGTCCCCTCCGTGCGCGGGCCGGTGCATTGTCTGCCTTCTAAAGAAATAGTGGCTAACGCCGCCCGCAAAGCCCAAGCAGGCCACCCCGAAATTATGCTCTTGGGCCAAACAGTCAACGCCTGGAAAGAAGAGGGCAAAACCTTTGCCGATTTGCTCAATGAAGTTTCTGCCCTGCCCGGTGTGGAACGGGTGCGCTTTGTCAGCCCGCACCCGGCGTTTATTACGCCGCAGTTTTTACAAGCCGTCAAAAATAACCCCAAAATCGCCCGGCACATTCATTTGCCGGCGCAAAGCGGTTCCAGCAAAGTATTACAGGAAATGAAACGCGGCTACACGCGGGAAATGTTACTTGAAAAAATAGGGGCCTTAAAAGCCTGCGGCTTTGCCATCAGTACGGACTTAATTGTAGGGTTCCCGACGGAAACGGAAGAAGATTTTGCCCAAACGCTTACCCTGGTGGAAGAGGCCGGTTTTTCTGCGGCCTACTGCTTTAAATATTCCCCCCGCCAGGGTACTCCTGCCGCGCAAATGCCGCTTCTTTCTGAAAAAATACTGGAAGAACGGTTGGATATTTTGTTAAATAAAGTAAGAGGTTTGGCTGAGGCCGCCTATAGCGCACATATAGGCCGCCCGGCAGAAATTTTAATGGAAAGTCCAAACAAAGGCCGTACGTCAGATAATTTCTGGGCACAAACGAAAAAAAGTTATACAATAGGGTCTGTGGTGCAAAGTGAAGTGAGCGCTTCGGACGGCACCTTACTTTTTACGAGGGATTAATATGAACAAAAAGAATTTTTCGGAAAAACGCAAACACCGCCGTATGCCGGTTATCAGCAATTTAATTGAACCGGTCAACCTTTTCTACAAAACCCAAGACGGGAAAGAAACCTCCCTCGTGGCTATCTTGGCAGACCTTTCTGCCTCGGGTATGCGTATGATTAGCTTTTTGGGCGCTCCGATGGCGGAACAATTTTCTATCAGTCTGCAACTGCCGGGTATGGAACGTATGGAAATTTCCGCCCGTATGGCTTGGGTAAAGCAGAAAGAAAATGTCTATACCGTAGGTATTGAATTTACGGATATGAAGCCGGAATATGCGGCCATCATCAGCGCAATGGCAGACGATTTTAATGATTGTGACACACGCATTTTGCTGCGCCTGCCGGAAGTGTGCGTGCCCACCTGCAAAGCTTGCCGCATTTGCAATAAAATCCAAAAAGACGAAACTCTGTTTGAAGACTAATCTTTATCTTGCCAAAAAGCCCGCCCCAAGGCGGGCTTTTTTTGGGTCTGTTTAAGAAGAGAAGTAATATATAATAAGCGTTCATTTCGTCTAGAAAGGGATAGTAAAAAATTATCTTTTTCCCTCTATAAACTGGTTATAAAGAAATAATGCCTGAAATGATAAAATAAAAAGAGATGTGGCTGTATCTATAATTTGTTACCGTTTTTTTGGTACCCCGTAACGGGGTTTGTCCGGCGTTATGCCGGCTGATCGCAACCAAAAAATGGTATCGTTTTGCCGTTCCCTAACGGGGCGGCAGGCGATGTCCATTTTGGGAATGCGATCCTCAATAATGGGCGTCGCTTTTTTTACGCCCGCACAGAGAGGTCTGCTTATGCCTACTCCACCGCCAGAAATAACACAGGCTGAACTGGAAGACTTATATGCTTCCATTTGCCGGGCGCGCGAAAACTTTTTGGAAGCAAAAGAAAAATGTTTCCGTCTCTTTTGCATCGCCAAACGACGTCAATGTTACTTGCAGAGCAAAAACAAAATACAAAATGCGTTGAAAAACGCCAAACGCCAAACGCCTAAAAAATCCGCTTAGATACGGCGGCATATTTTGGACTCATCCTGCACGTCTTTCCTCTTTTTCTACTCTGTCTGTGCTCTATTTCAGGCTTTCACTCCGGCGGAACTAATTTATTAGCGGACGGACAATATAAACCGGGTTTTCCGCACAATTTACTAAAATATAGAAATGAGACATATCGTTTTAGCGGGCCCCACCGCCAGCGGAAAAACCGAATTAGCCTTAGCCCTGGCCCATCAACTGGGCACAGAAATTATTTCTGCTGATTCGCGCCAAATCTACCAAGGCCTAACTGCCGGAACTGCTAAACCAGAAGGCAAATGGCATAACGGATATTATTTAGTGGACGGAGTGCCCTATCATTTGGTGGATTTTTTGCCCCCAGACCAACGTTTTGACGCCGCCTCTTTTTGCACCCGCGCACAAGCAATTACCTGCACCCAGCCGGGCCTGCCTTTTATTTTTGCCGGTGGAACCGGAATGTATTTAAGTGCTTTTTTTATTGGGATGGATCCACTCCCCCCTTCAGACCCGGTCCTGCGGACCGAATTGACCGCTTTTGCCCAAGAAAACGGGAAAGAAGCCTTGCATTTTCGCCTAGCGCAAAAAGACCCGGCTTCTGCGGCTCAAATCCCGGTAGGGAACGTTCAGCGTGTTATGCGTGCACTTGAAATTACCCTTTTAGCCAAACGCCCGGCTTCAGAGTTAAAAAGCGGCTCTTTTTTTGGACAATTTCCCTCAGAAAAAGCCTTGTTTGTCTATTTAAACTGGGACAAAGAAATCTTAAATACGCGCATAGAAAAACGCACGCAATCTATGCTGGAGCCTATGGCAGAGGAAACACACGCCCTGCTTTTAGCCGGAGCGAAGGCGGACTGTCCGGCTTTAAAAAGTTTGGGCTACCCGCAAATACTGCAATATATAAACGGGCAAATTTCCAAAGAAGAAGCCTTTGAAAAAATCGTCATTCTCACCCGCCAGTACGCCAAACGCCAGCGCACGTGGTTCAACCGCTACAAAAACGCCCTGCGACTAGACTTAACAGCGCAGGGCTTTGACACAGAAAAAATTATTTCAGAAATCTTGAGACAGTATGTATAATTTTTATCGGTTGTCATTCACTACATAGCCTAAATTCTCTACTCCTTTACATAATTTATATCCAACATCTGTATATGCCTCACAACGCTTATTATCCTCTTTTATTACAGATTCCCAATCGTCCCCCTCTGCTAAAAAATACATTAATTGGGGACCGTCAAACCGACTGGCTACGATTTCCATATCAAAATCATACTCAAAATATTTCGTGGTATACACAGTAACACGACTCCACTCTCCTCCCTTCAATTCCAAATAATCTTGAAATTGATACATACAGTCACTATTTCCCCCACATTCCATCCAGCGCACTTTCATAGCATCACGCACATATTTAATTGTGGTTAAAGCCTCAGTCATACGGGCTTTTTCTACCGCCGCCGTATATTGCGGCAGCGCAATGGCAGACAATATGCCGATAATTAAAACAACGACCAAAAGTTCAATGAGCGTAAAACCGCCAAAATCGCGTTTTACGAGGTTTTTTACATCGGGAATATTTTTTTGATAAATTTTATTCATAAGCAAAATTTATCAAAAAAAAAAAATGAGTCAAGCCCTTTTAAAACACCCGACAAGCCAACAAACAGATTTATTAAAATAGTAGTATGCTGGAAAAAGTCATTTTGGTAGGCGCAACGCTCAAAAACCAATTTTCCGACGGACAATCCCTGCAGGAGCTGCAAAGGCTGGCCCATACGGCCGGCGCGCAAACGCAGGCGGTTTATCAGGTACGGCTGGAAAGCTACAACCCCGCCACTTTTATCGGCTCGGGCAAACTGCAGGAAATAGCCCGAGACTGCGAAGCTTCGCGCGCCGACGCCGTGATTTTTGACGATGAAATTTCCCCCGCCCAGCAAAAAAATCTGGAAGAAATCCTGCCTGCCAAAGTGTTGGACCGCACCCGTTTGATTTTAGATATTTTTGCCCAGCGCGCCCGCACCCAGGAAGGCAAGCTGCAGGTAGAGCTGGCCCAATTAAACTATTTATTGCCCCGGTTAAGCGGCCAAGGCGCCGCTATGATGCAACAAAAGGGCGGCATCGGTATGCGCGGCCCGGGCGAACGCAAGCTGGAATACGACCGCCGCCGCCTGCGCGCGCGGATTGCCCGCTTGGAAAACGAAATTGAACAGGTAAAAAAAGAGCGCGCCCTGCGCCGCGAAAAACGTTCTTCCGTTCCGCTGCCGCAAATTGCGCTTATCGGCTACACCAATGCCGGCAAAAGCACGCTGTTAAATACGCTCTCCGGCGCAAACGCCGTGTATGCAGACGACAAACTTTTTGCCACCTTGGACCCCACCACCCGCCGTGTATCTATGCGCGGCGGAGGGCAAATGCTCTTTACAGATACCGTGGGGTTTATTCAAAAATTACCGCACTCTTTGGTGTCTGCTTTCCGCGCTACCCTAGAAGAAACCAAATTTGCCGACGTGTTGCTGCACATTCACGATGCCTCTTCTGCCCAGCGGGAAAGCCAAAGCCGCACCGTACGCCAAATTTTAAACGATTTAAAAGCCACCCGTCTGCCCGTCATAGACGTAATGAATAAAATGGATTTGCTTTCCCCCACCCGCCTGCGTGCCTTGCACGCGCAATATCCCAATGCCATTTTTATCAGCGCGCAGAATAAAAAGGGGGTAAGCGCCCTGCTACAGCGTGTAGAAAAAGCATTGAAGCATAAATGGAAACGCCGCACCCTGCAATTAGGTGCAGAACAAACGGCCTTATTGGGCAAAATATACAATCAATGTTTGGTATTAAGCAGCCACGCCAATACCGACGGCAGCCTGAAATTGACGGTAATGTGCACCGATGGCAACTGGCAACTGCTAACAAGCCTTAAAGAGAAGTAAAAGCCTGCGAAGACAGCGGGTCCCCCGCAGCGGTTTGCTCCGTAAGGGCAGCCTGGTCGGATGAAATGCGTTTAAAATCGGCCCGTTCCTGATCGTGAAAAGAATTAAGAACGGACTGAATAAAGCGTACATTCTTGCCAGTAAAAGGCGTAAAATAAAATTTATCCAACCAATAAGGCACCCGGCCCACTACTTGGCCTTGTTCATTATATGCCTCCAACTCGGTAACCCCTTCCAAAGAAGCCGACACAACCCCTATAACATCTCCCCCAGGCAACACCACGCCGGAACCGCTCATTCCGGGTTTTACGCCGAAGTTAGTGCCGACATACATACGCAAATCTGCAAAATAATAAAAATCATCGGTTTGGCTCTGATGAAAAAAGATTCCGTCCGGCTGCAAAAGGGGCACCGCCAACGGCTGTCTGATATGGCGGTTCGTCAGCGTAGAAATGGTGCATAAAGGGGTCTTCCCCTGCGTCAAAGCCTGCCATTGGAGTAATTGTTCGGAATAAGCAGGCTTTTGCAAGCGGGCGATAAATGTTTTATAGTCCAAGCGTTCAGCGGCAGCAAAATCTGCAAAATAATAGTCTTGAGCCGAAGGAGTAAAACGTATTAAAGCCAAATCCTGGCGGATATTATCTGTTTTATCGGCCCGGTAATCAGGATGCACAAAAACCCGCCTGCCGGACCTGTCCGATTTATGGTGCACAACCGCCGATGCGGCCAATTTGCCCTGCAACAAATCCACCGATATTTCACACCCTTTGTCACACAAAGGACTCACACAATGGGCCGCCGTTAAATACCACTTGGGGGTAATGCGCACGGCTTGGCATCTTTTATGTTCTTTACCGCTGGAAATGGTTACTAGGCTTTGGTTTAAAAAATTATTCGCAAAAAAAGCCGGCGCCTCTGCGCTTGACAACACGCAAGAACAGAGCAAAAAACAACTTATTGTTACAAATCGCTTGTACATATCGACACCCCCAGACTGAGCAAATTCTACATACCGGTTTTATTTTAGTATATATTAAAAAAACAGATTCAGCCACTCTGTCAAGGCCCAAACGGATTTTGCCGTTGCTGAAAAGATGAAACTTTATATAATAAATATATGACTATAAAAGTATTGCTTCTTGTTTTGTTTAGTTATTTACTCGGGGCCGTACCTACCGGCTACCTGATTGCCCGCAAAGCGATGGGTATAGATATCCGCGAGCACGGCTCTGGCAACCCCGGGGCAGCCAATGTGTACCGCACGGTGGGCAAGTGGGCTGGAATTACCACCTTTTTAATTGACGGGCTTAAAGGCTTTATTCCTACGTGTCTGGCCCTGCACATCTTCCCGGGAGATTATTGGCCGGCCATTTTGTGCGGCACCATCGCCATTTTGGGCCATATGTGGACCATTTATCTCAAATTCCGCGGCGGCAAGGGCGTGGCCACTTCGGCCGGTGTATTTGCGGCGCTTTTGCCCATTCCCACGGGGTTGGCCTTTGCGGCCTTTGTGGTATGCGTAGCCTTGTGGGGCCGCATTTCCATTGGCTCCATTGTAGCCTGCATTATACTGCCGGTGGCTAGTTTCTTTATAGGGCAACACCCCTTGGCCGTAGATTTAATGGCTTTGGCCATAGCTATTTTGGTTATTTATAAACACATTCCCAACATTAAACGCCTCTTGGCCAAGAAGGAACTGGCCTTTGAAGACGGCGCCAAAAAAAGACAGAATGAAAATCAATAATATTGCCGTTTTCGGCGCAGGTATTTGGGGCAGCGTTATTGCCCAGCATTTAGCCAAACGCGGCTATAATGTACGGCTGTGGGAATATGCAGAGCCGTTGCTAAATGTATTAAAAACCAGCGGCACGCACCCGAATATTCCTAACTTTAAAATTCACGACAATATCAAACTAACCGGTGATGTAAAAGAAGCGGTGGAAAACGCCGATATGCTGGTGTTTGTCATTTCTTCCAAAGCCATTCGCTCTTTTTGCCGCCAACAGTTAAAACCCCTTTTAAACGGCAAAGTGCTGCCGGTTATTAGCGCCTCTAAAGGCATAGAAGAGAAATCATTTAAGACCATTTGTGAAATTATTGAAGAAGAGCTGCCCCAGCTTAAAGACCAGGTTTTGGCTTTCAGCGGGCCGAGCTTCGCTTTAGAAGTGGCGCAAAATGTGCCGACCAAAATTATGCTTGCCGGCAAAGACCCCGTGCTGGTAGAAGAAATACGCCGTGTGTTTGACGGGGATCCCATTATCGTGGTGCCGGCTTCGGATCGGCGCGGGGTGGAATATGGCGGCGGCATTAAAAACGTAGTGGCTATAGGGGCTGGCGTCATTGACGGCATTGGCGACGGAGCCAACGCCAAAGCTGCGCTGATTACCCAAGCCTTGCAGGAAATGAACGATTTAATCATCAGCCAAGGCGGCCAGCCAAACACCGTATATAGCTTGGCTGGGTTTGGTGATGCAATTTTAACCGGTATGTCTGCCATTTCGCGCAACCGCCGGCTGGGTGAAAAATTGGGGTCCGGCCTTTCTTTGGAAGAAGCAAAAAAAGAAGTGGGCACCATTGCAGAAGGCGTCAACTCCGTGCAAAGCGTCTATGATATCGCCCGTAAAAATCAACTTAACACCCCCATTATAGACGCCATTTGGCAGATAGTCTGCCAAGGCAAAAAACCACACGTGCTGCTGCAAGCAATGGGGTTTGTCAACCGCGGAGATAAATAATTTTTTTCCCTATTTTGAGGACACACATATGAATAAAGATGACGTTATCCGCCACTTAACCCGGCACGTATTGGATAAAAAACAAGCCAAAATTTCTGTAGATAAAGTATTTGAGATTATCAAACACGGTCTGAAACGTGACGGAAAAGTGGTGATTAGCAATTTTGGCTCTTTTCAGTTAAAAACCGCCTTGCCGGTTACCCGCCGCAACCCCAAAACCGGAGAAAAGGTGCAAGTACCCGCCAAGAAAAAAGTGCGTTTCAAACCCTCCGCCAACTTATTAAACAAATAAAAAACCGGGCGAAAGCCCGGTTTTTCTTTTTCTTCACATCCCCCGCAGAAAAGAGCCGTTATAGCAAAGCCCCCGCAAGTGTTCCGTTGCAGAGCAGGAAAAATATTCTTTTATCTTCCAATAGACGCGCTGTTAGGGAGATTTAACCACGCAAGGGAATTTTTTATAAAGAACCCGCTTGTATGCAGTTTTTGTACAAACGGCGCCATACAATAAACCCCGGCTATAAACCCAGGGGAAACAGCCAAAGCCCCCTTGCCTTCCGAAATAGCCACAGCCGAAATAAATGAAGAATAACTATAAAACTAGACGGATATGCCCTCAAGTCTGGGAGAAAAAGAATAGAATAGTTTGCATAAAAAACCCCGGGCCGAAGCCCGGGGCGTTTTATTGAATTTGCTCTAAGACAACTGGGACTTTTGTTTTATCCACCGCCACGACGGCGTGGGTATTAATTTTGTCCTGCAAATCAAATATATTGACACGGTAAGTAATATGCAGTTTGCCGTCTTTTACTTCTGCCGTGTCTATTTCAAACACATTATCCGGCAAATTACTTTGGGACTCCAACACCACCAGCATTTGCTTTTTAAAATTAACCTGGGGATATTGCCCCCGCGCACGCGTTTTAAAATCCTTATACTGCTCAAGATTTTCTATCAGAAAATATTGCACCGGGGCAGCCACCAGCGTAATCTTACTATCCCGCTGCGGCAAGGCGGAAATATCCTGCGGTAAAGCGGCATTATATTCCTGGCCCGTCAGCTGCAAAGGCACCGCAGCAGAAGATTCTTCCTCCTGGTTTTCATCTTTTTCATTAGGCACAATCCCAGCAATTTCAGAAACATCTGTTAAGGCAATTTGGCTAGGCAAAGAAGCGCCGTCTTGCCGGGTTGCAGCTGCGGTTTCTTCCGGCAGTTCCACTTCTTGATTAAGCCCATACAGCGCCGCCATTTCCGCAGCAGCCAAATCTTCGGGTGGAATATTGTCAAAAATACCCAACGCCTCCCCATCCCTACTATAGAGTTCTTCCACCTCTCCTTTGGGAGCGCGCCAAAGCGGCAAGGCGGTAAAGAACCACCCCCCCGCCAAAAATAATACCAAGGCTGCTAACACCAGCGCCAAAATTTTAATTTTATTTAGTGCCATAGCCTTCCTTCTCATCGTAAGACGCCGTAATAACAGAACGCAGCCCCCCGCGCGGCGTGAAAACACCCGTTACTACCGCCCACTTGGGCTGGCAGGCTTTTACCACATCGTCCAAAATTTTATTGGCGATATTTTCCATAAAAATCCCCATATCGCGATATTCCAACAGGTAATATTTCAGACTTTTCAGCTCCAGACACAATTCATTAGGCACATATTCAATGGTAATCACACCAAAATCCGGCAAGCCCGTCTTGGGGCACACCGACGTAAATTCCGGCAATTCTATTTTAATAGTATAATTGCGTTTGTATTGGTTGGGCCAGCATTGAATTTGCGGCAACACCACATCTGCGTTTTTGCGTGCGTGGTCCGAAGTATATCCAAAATCAATATCCTGTGTTTTCATTTGACGTTTAATAACCTCGCAGAGTTTAAAAATACCACCAACACCCCGCCCAAAATACCTGCCGGCACCCAGTACCAACCGTCTATCGCTGCCGCGGGAGCAAACAGAACAACCCCCAACAGCACCAAATTACACAGTAAGCACAACAATACATTGCCGCGCACGCGGGCAGAAAGTTTTTGGTTAATAGAGAACAAATCTTTAATACTGCCTAAATCTGAACGTTTTATAATCACATCCACCCAATTATTATAAACGTTTTTGCCGGAAGAAAAAACCACCCCTGCTTCGGCACGCAACAAAGCGGTAATATCGTTAAACCCATCCCCCACCATCACCGCCTTCTTGCCAAGGGCGCTGAAATTGCCCAAAATCTCCGCCTTGGTTTGCGGAAGCACCCCGAAATTAAATTTCTCAATACCCGCTTCTTGCGCAATAGCAGCAACGGACGCCTCATTGTCCCCAGACATCAAGATAACTTCTTTGCCCATCTCTTTTAGTGCACGCACCATTTCCACCGCACCGGGGCGCAGTTTATCATCCAGCAGCACATAACCTAAATATTTACCGTTTTTCGCGCCACAAATAATAGACTGATCCCCAAAAGACTGCTCCGGCACCGGTACGCCCTGTTCACGCAGCCATTGCGGGCGGCCCGCCAGTAAGGTGCTTTTTCCGGAAAGGGCTTTTACACCTAAACCGGGCAGCACATCAAAACAAAGCAACTTCCGGGTAGCAATCTTATGTTCCTGCGCATAAATATTAACCGCTGAGGCAAAAGGCCCGTCCACCAACTGTTCTGCAGAGGCCAAACACTCCAGCAATTCTTTTTTTGTTTTAGCGTCGGAGGAATGGACGGAAGCCACCCGCAGTTCCCCATAGGTAAGCGTGCCCGTCTTGTCAAAAAATACGGCATCTGCCTCAGCCAATGCATCTAACGCACCCAATTCCTGCAGTACAATTTGGCGCCGCCGCGCCCCCAAACGCACAAACCACGCCGGAAAAACTGCACAAAAGAAAAAAGAAAGCGGGCAAGAAAGCCCCATTATCAACAAAAAAATACCTACCGTATGCAAAGGCCGGCGGTAATCCCCGGCCCAATAAAAATACAGATACCCCGCCACCCCCAGCACCGATGCCAACAACAACAGCCACAAGGCATACTTATCTAGGGGATCTTTGCGGATACAGCGTCGGCGTTCACTATTTTTGATTGCATTAATAATACCGGCAATGACGGATTCAGAAAGTCCCTTTTTAACCTTGACCATAATTTCCGCCCGTTTATTGAGCGTGCCGGCATATACGCGGCTGCCCAACGTTTTGGCCGCCGGCAACATATTGCCGGTAATCAAGCTTTCATCAATTGCCGTATCTCCTTTAATAATCTCTCCTTCACAAGGCACTCGCTCCCCGGCTTTGACACGCAAAATATCCCCCTCTTTGAGCTCACGGGCAAAAGCCATCATTTCCCTCCGGCCCTGCATTAAACGGCCAGACTTAGGCAAGAAATCGTCCAACTTTTTGATAAACACTTTGGTCCGCTCTTTGCTGCGGGCTGCCCGCAAGCCCGTCCATAAATACAAAACTACCACACAAGAGAGAGCAATATATAAATCCGGCACCGCACCGGCCAATGGACTTAAAAAGAAAGTTTTAGACAGCCCGTAACAAAACGCCGCCAATACACATACACACGCCAGCACAGAAAGAGTAACGCGAAAGCGTTCTAGGTCCCGCCACGCATTTTTAAACATTACATCGGCACAAAAAAGAAGGTTTAATAAGACTAAAACAAATACACCGGAAGCAGAACTATGCAACATCAGCAAATAGCTAATCATTACCAAAAAACAGACAGACAAAAAGAACCTGTAAGAGTAGGCTTTGGCAGGAACAGACAGGGCCGCGGCTTCGGCAGCGGCATTTTTATGGGAAGGCATAAAAATTATCTCTGGTTTTGTAAGTCAAAAAAGCGGTCAGTCACTATACGCTTGCGTCCCTCTTCCGTGGTCATCAAACGAATTTTACCCTGATAACGAAGCGCACGTTTCGGGTCCAACCGACGGGCAGCCAAATAGTGCTGTGTTGCTTCTACGGGGGACTCTAAAGCCAGCATATCGCCCAACATTTCATAAGCAGGAGCATAGGTAGGGGCAAGCAGTTTTGCGCGGTCTGCATAAGAAATAGCTTGTTCCGTCTCCCCTTTGTTAAACAGAAGCTCGGCTGCATAGAAATAAGGCATAGCGTAGTTTGGATTTAAAGCAATAGCCTGTTGGAAATCATCCATTGCATTTTGGTAATACCCCATCTTCATAAAGGCACGGCCCCGTTCCAAATACGGACGGGGATTTTGCGGGTCCAGCTCCATCATTTGGCTATAGTCTTCTGCAGCGTTCTGATAATATCCGGCACCAAATTGCGCCAAACCGCGGTTTAAATATAAAAGAGCGGAGGTAGGATTTAACTGCTCTGCGGCAGAAAAGTCGGTTAAGGCGTCCCCCATTTTGCCTTGTTTGCTTTTGGCTACAGCCCGGTTGAGAATTGCCATAAAATAAGTGGGCCGCAGTTGCAAGGCTTGATTCAAACTGACAATGGCTTCTTGATAATTTCCTTCATCAATATACAAAGCGCCTAAGTTGTTAAAGATTTCCGGTCTGGGATAGTTTAACTCTATAGCACGGATATAATCGCGCTTGGCAAATTCCCGGTTTTTAGCAAGCTCTTCGCGGTCTTTTACTTTCAACCGTTCATAGGCCAAACCACGGCTGGCATAGGCGGCGTAATTGTCCGGATTATTTTTGATAATGGTAGAGTAATAGCGAATGGCTTTTGCAAAATCCCCTTTACTGGAAGCGACCTGCGCTTTGCGAAATAAAGAGGCTTCACTCCCTCCGCCACACGCAGCCAATACCAAAGCAGACAAAACAATTAACCCAAGTTTTCTCATTTTTCCTCCCTTTCCGGCTTTTTGCCTATCCCCAAAAGAGCCAAGGCCAACATCACCCCGCCCACGGTAATGAAACTGTCAGCCGCGTTAAAAACGGGCCAAACCCTTAAGTCAATAAAGTCCACAACAAAACCTAAAGTTATTCTATCATAAAGATTGCCCAATGCACCGCCCAAAATGAAGACCAGTCCCCATTTAACCAGCGGCCCGTAACCGCAGAGCTCTCTCCAGCTTTTGATTAAATAAGCCAAAATTACCAGCGTAATCAGTATCAGCAGCAGGTTTCCCCCCTGCATCATACCAAAAGCCGCGCCGGTGTTTTGCACATAACGCAAATGCAAAAACGGCGCGACTATAATATCTTGGTTTGACAGAAACTCCAACGTCAGGCGTTTGCTTAGCCGGTCTACTGCCAACAGAACAAGCAACACCACCCACACCGGGCGGTTGACACGCAGCCAAGCCAAAATACGCTCCCACACGTTACGCAACGGGTTGTTCCTCCTCTATAGAGATGCCTTCCCGCTCCAGCACTTCGGCGCAGCGGTCACACAAATCGCTGTGCGCGCGGCCGCTTTGTCCCACTTCTTTTTTCCATTGCCAACAGCGGGCGCATTTTTGCCCTTCGGCGTGCTGTACCACAATTTCCAGCGGCATAGCGCCTTCTGTTACAGACACGGCCGACACAATGAAAATCTCCGGCCACAGGGCGGCGTTGTCGGTCAAAAATTGACGCGTTTTATCATCATTGGTTTTAAAGATGACCTGCGCTTCCAGCGAAGAGCCAATCTGCCCTTTTTGGCGCGTTTCTTCCAGCGCTTTTTGCACGTCCTCGCGGATTTGGCGGATTTTGCTCCATTTTTCTTCCAGTGCTTTATCCGCCGTCAAAGAAGCGTGCTGCGGCATATCGGAGAGGAAAATGCTCTTGGGCAATTTTTTCCCGGCGGGAATTTTTAAAAGTTCTTGCCAAGCTTCTTCACAGGTAAAGCACAGCACCGGCGCCGTCAGCTGTAAAAGCGTGCGCACGATTTCACACAACGCCGTCTGCGCGCTGCGCCGCGCCGGGGAAGAGGCCCCCAGTGTATAGAGGCGGTCTTTGGAAGCGTCTAAGAGGAAAGAGGACAAATCCAAAATACAAAAGTCCGTAATAGCGCGCATTGCGCGGCGGAAGTTGAACTCTTCATATCCGGCGCGCACTTCGCTGATCAGCTGGTCTAAGCGACCCAGCATATAGCGGTCCATTTCCGCCAATTTATCTGCGGGCACGGCGTGTTTTTCAGGCTCAAAGTCCGAAAGATTTCCCAGCGCATAGCGAATGGTGTTGCGCAGTTTGCGGTAGGTATCCACCGGTCCGCCCAAAATTTCATCGGAAATGCGCACATCGCCCTGATAGTCCGAAAACGCCACCCACAGGCGTAAAATATCTGCGCCGTATTTATTGATGACGTCTTGCGGGTCCACGCTGTTGCCCAAAGACTTGTGCATCGGGCGGCCCTGCTGGTCCAGCACCATACCGTGCGTTAAAATGGTTTTAAACGGGGCGGTGCCTTCCAACGTATAAGAGGGGATATACGAACTTTGGAACCAGCCGCGGTGCTGGTCGGACCCTTCGGAATACACGTCCGCCGGGAAATCCAGGCCGCGGTCTTTAAGTACCGCCGCCCAAGATACGCCGCTGTCCAGCCACACGTCCAAAATATCGGTTTCTTTTCTAAATTCCGTTCCGCCGCAGGCACAATGATAGCCCTGCGGCATCAGTTTTTCCACCGGGTCGGTGAACCAAAAATCAGAGCCTTCTTTCATTGCGCGTTCTTTGATAAACTCAAAGAGCTTATGATCTACCTGGGGTTTGCCGCATTTTTTGCAGTATAAGATCGTAACCGGGGTTCCCCAGAAGCGCTGGCGGGACAAACACCAATCCGGCCGCAGGCCAATCATAGAGCGCATACGCTCCTGCCCGGCGGCGGGATAGAATTTGACATTATCCAAATTTTTCATTAGTTTTTCGCGCAGGCCGTCTTTGTCAATGCTCATAAACCACTGTTCCGTCGCACGGAAAATAATGGGGTTATGACAGCGCCAACAATGCGGATAGCTGTGGGTGATTTCCTGCTCTTTAATCAAGCTGCCCAGCTCGTCCAATTTTTTTACCATCAGCGGGTTGGCTTTAAAAACGTGCATTCCTTCAAACACGCCCGCGTCTTTAGTGTAGCAGCCCTTTTCGTCCACGGGGCAGAACGTCTCCAGGCCCCATTGTTTGCCGGCGCGGAAGTCGTCCTCGCCGTGGCCCGGGGCAATATGTACAATACCCACACCGGTGTCCATAGTTACAAAATCCGTCCAAATAATGGGGTTTTGTTTTTGCGTCAGCGGGTGGTAATATTTCAGCCCTACCAAATTTTCACCGCGCACGGCAGACACTTTTTTCGCATCAAGGCCGGTATTTTTCAAAAATTCTTCCGCCAGTTTGTCCGCCACCACATAATATTCCTGCGTGTTGGCGTCCTGCAAGACGGCGTAGTCTTCTTCTTTATTTACCGCCGCGGCCATATTGGAAGGAATAGTCCACGGGGTAGTGGTCCATACGCCTAAAGAAACGGGCTTGGTAAAATCCAAATCACCAAACACCTCTCGGGTTGGATTGACCAGTTTAAAACGCAGATAAATGGAAGAGGAAGCCACATCTTTATATTCTGTTTCTGCGTCGGCCAAGGCCGTTTCACAGTGGGAACACCAGGTAATGGTTTTTTGGCCTTTATAAACGTAGCCCTTTTCAATCAAGTCCAAAAACACTGCAATGGTGATGCCTTCGTAGCGTTTGTCCATCGTAAGATAGGGGGTATCCCACTCGCCCTGTACACCCAAGCGTTTAAAACCCTGGCGCTGCAAGTCAATAAATTTGGCGGCAAAAGCACGCGCTTTTTTGCGGAACTCCGGCACGTCAGTCACGTGTTTTTTGTCTATTTTCAGCTCTTTCATCAGGGCTTGCTCAATAGGCAGGCCATGGCAGTCCCACCCCGGCACATATGGCGTATAAAAACCCATCAACGTGCGGCTTTTTAAAATAATATCCTTAATAGTTTTGTCCAGTGCGTGCCCAATATGAATTTGCCCGTTGGCATACGGAGGCCCATCGTGCAAAACAAAATGTTTGCCTGCTTCGTTTTTCTTTAAAATAGCGTCGTAGAGGTTAATTTCTTTCCAAAAATCCAAAATTTTAGGTTCTTTTTGCGACAGACCTGCACGCATAGGGAAATCCGTCTTGGGCAGCAAAACGGTGGAAGAATATTTATTTTTAGCCATATTTTTCTCTCTTATATAAGGATATATTTTATTATACGAAATATAGAGAAGCTCTGACAGGTAGCCCTCCCGCTTTATCTAAGCCAAAACAGAGGAATACGTCCTTTAAAAACTTGGTTTCCCTTGAAAACGCCTGCCGCCTAAAAGCCCAAATTATACCGTTATTTTTAACGATAAAACCCATAAAAAAGCCCCGGCCTTTTATTGGCCGGGGCGGAAACACCGACAGAAATTACTAGTCCATAGGAAACCCGCAAACAATACTGCCACAGTTTGCTGGCTCGCGGCCGGAAACCTCCCGGCAAATTTTTTTAGCAAGGTTATATTTTGCACTATCGCTGCTTTCTACCGTGCAATAATGTCTGCCTTTTAGGTTACGGTCATTTGTTTCCAGCGGGTGCCAGGAATAATACAAGCCGGGCAAATAATTAGGCATTTGGAAACGGACTTGGGATATCATTCCCTCGGCGTTTCGCACTATGACAATTTGTATGCTGGGCGTAGATGCCGGCTTTCCAATATCCAATTCATCTAAGCTGTCCGGGTGCTTACCATTTTGCATATAATAACGCTCCAAACTTAGCATAATAGGCCGCGCCGCCGCCTGCAGCTGGGTAAAACGCGCCCGATATACAGACACACGATACTGCGGATAGGCCACCGCCGCCAATATAGCTATAATCAACGCCACCACCAAAAGTTCCACAAGTGTAAAGCCCCCTAATGGGCTTTTTGCGGACTTTTTAGGACAAGGAATATTTTTTGTATCCATTTTATTCATAAGCAAAATCTATCAAAAAAAAAAAATGAGTCAAGCCTTCTCTGACACCCCGCCCAACAAGCCCTCTTCTCAAAGCCTCTTTAATATGCTATGCTGGTAGTCCACCCTGGTGGAGGAGGCTGTGTTTATGAGAATGATTGATATCATTATTAAAAAACGCAACAAAAAACAACTAAGTGCCGAAGAATTCAATTTTGTCGCCCAGGCCGCAGCTAAAGGAACCGTTCCGGATTATCAGCTGTCGGCCTTTTTGATGGCCTGTTTTTTAAATCCGCTTTCAGACAAAGAAACTGCCTTATTTACCAAAGCGATGGCCCACTCGGGTGCGCGGCTGGATTTTAGCGATATTGATATGCCCAAAGTGGACAAACACTCCACCGGCGGCGTGGGGGACGGAGTATCCTTGCCGCTGGCCCCGTTGGTGGCTTGCGCAGGAGTAGCGGTGCCGATGATGTCGGGCCGCGGGCTGGGGCATACCGGCGGAACTTTGGACAAACTGGAATCTATTAAAAATTTTGAAATCCGTATGCCGGCTAATCTCATTCATCGCCAAATCCAAAAGTTGGGCGTTTGTATGTTTGGCCAGACCAAAGACTTGGCCCCGGCAGACCGCAAGCTCTACTCTCTTCGCGACGCTACCGGCACGGTGGAAAGCCGCCCGCTGATTGTGGCCAGCATCTTGTCTAAAAAATACGCCGAAGGGGTGGACAGCCTGCTTATGGACGTAAAATACGGCTCCGGCGCGTTTATGCAAAAATTGCAAGACAGTAAAAAGTTGGCTAAAGCGTTGGTATCCACCGCCAAACTGCTGGGCTTAAATTGCCGTGCCTTGATTACCTATATGGACCAACCTCTTGGGCGCGCTGTGGGCAACGCCAATGAAATGTATCAGACGATACAAATTTTAAAAGGAAACAAAGACTTGGCGCCAGACTTCTATGAAGCCGTGATTGAAACCGGGGCGCATATGCTGGTCATCAGCGGGCGCGAAAAGAATTTGGACAAAGCGCGCCAACTGCTGGAAGGCTATATTGCAGACGGCAGCGCTTTAGAAAAATTCCGCCAAATGGTCAAATGGCAAGGAGGCAACCCCAAAGTAGTGGACGAGCCGGAAAAACATCTCAAAAATGCCAAACTTTCCTATGAATTTAAAGCAGACAAGAAAGGTTATGTCGGCTTTATTGACGCCAAACTGACGGGCCGCGCCGGCGTGCTGCTGGGGGCAGGACGCGACCGTATGGAAGACGAAATTGACTACGGGGCTGGCATTTGGCTGCATAAAAAAGCTGGAGACGCCGTCAAAAAAGGCGATGTTATTGCCACGCTTTATGCGTCCGATTCCAAACGCCTCCAAGCCGGTGCGGAGCTGTTTGCGCAGGCCGTTAAAATCACGGCTGCCAAACCAAAACCCTATCGCTTGGTACACAGCATTATCAAATAAGGGGGAACATATGAAAACAATGGCCCTGCTGACAGGGATATTGCTATTCATAGCGGGAGGATGCACTATGCAAAAGCCACAAGGTGACCTATACCAAACGTCCGCCGGGGACGTATATGTATTGCCACTGGGCCACGGCTCAGTGCAAATCAGCTGGAACGGGAAAACCATTCAGGTGGATCCGTACTCCTCTATAGCAGATTATGCAACGCTGCCCAAAGCGGATTTGGTCCTGATTACGCACGACCACTACGACCACCTGGATCAAAAAGCTTGGAAAGAAACCCAAAAAGAGGGAACCGTTTTTGTCGCTTCCCCATCGGCGGCTAAAGATTTGCCTTCTGGGGCAACCGCGCTGGAAAACGAGCAAAGCTTTACCTGGCAAGGCGTCCAAATAGACGCTGTGCCGGCTTACAATATCCAGCACAAACAGCCCAACGGCAAATTCTGGCACCCCAAAGGCTGGGGCAACGGCTATGTGCTGCACTTTGGGGATTTCCGCCTCTATCTGGCAGGCGATACAGAGAATATCCCCGAAATGGCTTCCATCGCCGGGGTGGACGTAGCTTTCCTGCCCAAAAACCTACCTTACACAATGACAGATGAAATGTTTGTGGACGCCGCCAAACGCCTGAAGCCCAAAGTGCTTTATCCATACCACTATGAAAGTGTGGATAAGATAAAGCTGCAATCGGCAGTAGGCCCCAACATTAAAATTAAATAAGACCGTAGCCTCTTGAAATAAAAGGTAAAAGCCCCCGCTTGCTGGGGGCTTTTTTACATATTCCCCTCCAGCATAGAATTGCTCTTAAACAGGATAATATTTCCCGCCGCCACAGAAACACTTGAACCCGTTTTGACAAAAAATCCCACACACGAAGGCAAAATTTAGTAAAGTGTACTATCTTTGTGTTTAGGAGGCAAAATGACGCAAGACCAAATTATACAAGAAAAACAACCCGTGGCCTTGTGGTTGGTGTTCCTGACGGAAATGTGGGAACGTTTCAGCTACTACGCTATGCGCAGTATCCTTATTCTTTATATGGTGTACCTGCTGCAAATGGACAAAACCGGCGCCGCCAATATATACGGCACATTTACCAGCCTGGTCTATTTGTCCACCTTGTTAGGGGGCTTTTTGGCGGACCGCTATTTAGGGCAGCGCTGGTCCATTATTTTAGGCTCGGTTCTGATTGCCGGGGGAATGTTTGTAATGAGCATTCCTACCGTAGGTATGCTTTATACCGCAATGGGACTGCTGATTTTGGGTAACGGCTTTTTTAAGCCCAATGTAACGGCTATTGTCGGGCAGCTGTATGAAAAAAATGACCCGCGGCGTGATGGCGGCTTCACCATTTTTTATATGAGCGTCAATATCGGCGCGTTCTTTGGGCCGCTGGCGGTAGGATATTTTGCTTCCCAAAACAACTATAAAGCGGCCTTCTGGATTGCGGGCATTGGTATGCTACTGGGGCTGGCAACCTTTATTTTCGGGCAGAAAAAGTTCCTCTCCGGCAAAGGGCTTCCCCCCGCCGAAAAACCGACCTTTTATAAAGACCCGGCGGTGTGGGCCATTTTGCTGGGTGCGGGCGTGATTGCGCTGTATATGAAAGGCTGCCAAACCACCGCTTGGATTTGTGCCGCGGTACTAGCGGCGGCTTATATAGTCTATATGAAAACCCGCAAACAGCCCCAGAACCAAAATCAAACCCCGCTGACGACGGAAGAAAAACAGAAAATCGCTGTCATTGCCATTATGGCTTTTTTCACCATTTTCTTCTGGGCGGCGTTTGAACAGGCGGGCGCAGCGCTGAATCTGTTCGCCTACGAATATACAAACCGCGTGATTACGCTGGGCTCGTGGAGCTGGGAAATACCAGCCAACTGGTTCCAGTCTTTAAACCCGCTCTACATCGTCATCTTTGCACCGTTGTTTTCCAAACTGTGGATCAGCCTGGCAAAAAAAGGCAAAGAGCCTTCCACCCCGGCTAAGTTTGTGGTGTCTTTGTGGCTGCTGGCGGCAGGCTTTGCCGTGATGCTTTTGGGAGCGTTTGCCTTGATAGGAAATGCCAAAATCAGCCTGTTTTACCTGGCTTTTACTTATCTGTTCCACACGTTTGGCGAATTATGCATATCCCCGGTGGGCAAGTCTATGGTGACTAAGCTGGCCCCGGCGCGTTTTGTGTCGCTCTTAATGGGGGTGTGGTTTCTCTCTAACGCCGCCGCCAATAAATTGGCGGGGGTTTATTCCGGCTACTTCCAAAAAATCAGCAACGTGCAGTTTTTCCTGTGGCTGGTGGTAGTGCCGTTGGTGGTGTCAGGCATATTGCTTGCCAGTATGAAAGGCATCAAAAAATGGATGCACGGCGTGCACTAATTGATTTTGCCAAACAAAACCCCGCCGTTTGGCGGGGTTTTTTATTGGGCAAATTGTCCCCTTTTTCAATCCGCCTTTAAGAGAGCGTTTTGTCTGCAGGAGCAGGATTGCTTTGGAGGCGGCTGTATATACAACCACAGTAGGTTTGGTTATAAATCTGCATTTCACGCATAAGAGCGGTTTTAAGCTCTTGCGTGCCCCCTTTGCGCCAGTTGGTCAAATCGTATGCAATACCCTCTTTCTGTGCCGCCAGCACCGCCTGTTCATTGACTTGGTCTAAATCTTTATGGCGGGAAATGCCCAACACCGAGGAAAAAGCCGTAAAGCCGTTTTCTTTGGCGTAGCGGGCCGCCCGCTCCAGCCGCAGTCTAAAACATACCGAACAACGCTTCCCGCGCTCCGGCTCCCCCTCCAAACCTTCTACAGCCTGTTGCCAGACCTGCGGCTCATAGGGAAGCTCTGCAAACGGCACGCCAAAACGTGCGCAGACGCGTTTATTCTCCGCCAAGCGCTTTTGATATTCCGCTTCCGTATCAATATTGGGGTTATAAAACAAAACAGTAAAAGTGCGGCCTTCCCGGGCCAGCTTTTCAATCACCCCGCACGAGCACGGCGCACAACAAGACAAAAGAAGCAGTTTTTCCATATCTAAATTATAGCAGTTACCCTAGGCCGAACAAACACCTCTGCTCAGAAATCCCCTAGAGCCAAACACAGCACACGCAGCCCCTAGACAGAAACGCAGACCCGCTCAGAAAGCCCCTGGGCGCACCCTTCCGGATTTCTGCTTTGTGCTGTGCAAGTCCAACCGTACGCAACATTTTATTGAGCCACTTCCTCTTTTGTGTCTGCTATGAAACAGGCTAAAACGAAAGCGTGCTGCTTGAATATACAAAAAAGCCCCGCCTCAAACAGGCGGGGCTTTCAATTACGCTCTAAACTATTTCTCTTCGGTTTCTTCCGTATTGAAAGAATCTTCCAAGAGCTGGCCCAAAGTCGGGCGCGGGGCTTGCTTTAAGTACTGCGCCACCACTTTGCGGTTTTGCACCTGGTCATACTTTTTCACAGAGAGATTGACCGTAAATGTTTCCGGGTCTACGCCAACCACCAAAGCCGGAATTACATCGCCCACATTGGCGTTGAAATCGCGTCCCATTTCAAAGGGGCTGATAAACGCTTTGGTATTGTTTTTGCCGATGGTGCATTCCACCCCGTTTTCAGCGTCCACCTTGGTGATGGTGGCTTTGACGGAGCTCTTGTACGGATAGCGGCGTTTGAGTGCGTCAGCCGGGTTGAGGAAAAGCTGTTTAAGGCCAAATTCCAATTTCTGGGCTTCTTGGTCCAGTTTTAACAATTTGGCTTTCAAGCGCTGGCCGCGGCGGAAGTTGGCCAAAGAAGCTTCCGGCTCTTTCCAGGCGATATTTTCCAAATTTACCACGCCTTCAATGCCGTGGAAGCGCAGGAACAGGCGGTCTTTGTCCACTTTGGCTACGACTACGCGCAGCACCTCGCCTTCTTTAATTTGGCCCAGCACTTCGGTGCGGCGGACGGCTTCGTCCTCTTCCAGCACCTGCTTGCGAGAAACAATCAGTTTCTGTTTTTCTTTAGAAAATTCCACAATAACGGCTTTAATCTTGGCCCCAACAGGCAAATAGTGTTTGTAGGCCGTGTGCAGCTCAGACAAAGACAGCGGCATAAACCCGCTTACGCCAAAAACGTCCACAATATAGCCGCCTTTTACGGTCTGCAAAATCACGCCTTTGACGCGTTCTTTGTTTTCATAAGCTTGTTTGCAAATATCCCAACCCTGCATCTCTAACGCTTTTTTGTGGGACAAAATAGAATGTCTTTCGTCATTACCGCGTTTGACCAGTACGGCGGAAACTTTATCCCCCACAGCGGGCAACGTTTTGCCGTCAAATTCAGACACGGCAATAGCGCCTTCTTTTTTGGCGCCGGTATCCACTAGGACGTAATCCCCTGTAATTTGTACAACCGTCACTTCCACAATTTCGCGTTTGTTTAAGTGTTCCGATAAAGACTCTTGTTGTGCAATCAACTCGTCCATCGTCATTTCGGGCTCGTTGGTTGTTTCTTCGGTATTTTTGATTTCTTCGTTAGTCGTAGTCATAAGTCCTTATTTACGCCGCACCCCGCGGGGCGGGCGCGTTCCCTCCGTTTAGATAGTAATTGAATTTATTTTTTCCATTATTTCATTAGCAAATTGTTTATACTGCGCTTTGGGCTCCAACGCCGGGTCTTTGACCGGGGTAAAAGGCTGCCCGAATTTGACGCGTATCTTGCGCACCCAGGGCCAGCCAAACGTGCCTTCCACTTTGACGGGCAGCACCGGAGCGCCTGTTTTATACACCAAAAAACCTATGCCGCTTTTGGGTTTTTGCGGTTTGCCGGTTTTGGAGCGTGTTCCTTCCGGAAACATCACAATACTCTCCCCCCGGTTTAAGGCTTCAATAGCGCCTTCCAGCGCGCCAAAATCGCCTATGGTGCGTTTGCGGTCCACAGAAATATAACCGCAGCGCCGGAAAAACCACCCCAGCACAGGGATAGAAAACAGCTCTTTTTTAGCCATAAAGCGCGAATCGCGCACTAGCCCGGCAAAAGCACCGATGGCTGGGGGATCTGCGTTGGACAAATGGTTACCCGCAATGATTAAAGCGCCGGTCGGGGGAATGTTTTCCAGCCCTTCCGCCTTGAAATCGTAGCACGTTTTAAAGAACACCCTTGCACTAAATTTTACCAAATTAAGCAGCATACTTGTTGATTTCCTTGACTACAGCGTCTATTACTTGCGGCATAGTCATATCAGAAGTATCTATTTGCACCGCATCCGGCGCCGGCTTAAGCGGGGAGGCGGCGCGGGTGCTGTCGCGCAAGTCCCGCTCTTTAATGGAGGCTAAAATTTGCTCATAATCTGCCGGCACGCCTTGGGCCAAAAGCTGCTTTACGCGGCGGTCGGCGCGCACCTCTGGTGCGGCGGTCAGATAAATTTTTACCTCAGCGTCTGGGAACACCACCGTGCCGATATCACGCCCTTCCAAAATAATGCCGCCGTCTTTGCCGGCCTGGCGCATTTTCTCCGTCAGTACCGCGCGGGCTGCGGCGTGGGTAGAAGCTTTGCTGGCGGTTTGGGCCACTTCATCTAAATTTAATTTATCTCCCAAATACTCGCCGTTGACCCACATCTTCAGCGTAGCGTCTGGCTGGCGTTTAAACACAAAATCCAGCTGTTGGGCCACCGCCAGCACGGCTTGAGCGTCCGATGCGTCTATATGCTGGGCAAATACGTGATAGGCTAACGCGCGGTACAAACCGCCCGTACTCAAAAAACCGTATCCCAGTTGTTGCGCCACCGCTCTGCCGACGGAGGATTTCCCCGTCCCGGCGGTGCCGTCTATGGCTACTACGGGGCCTTTTATACGGCTCATGCTTCCTCCAAATTGTCAGTCACACCGCGGATTGCCATCATCACCCCATCGGGGCTGGAAGCAGCAGCCAAAATTTGCTCCATATCCACTTTATTCTCTTTATATAACTTGGCTAAGGACTGGTCAAAGGTATTCATACCGTAATAATCCCCGCCCTGCAGCGCTTTGTAGAGATCGCTGGAGCGATTTTCTAAAATCAACTTACGCACCTGGGGGGTGCTGACCATAATTTCCAAAGCCGGCATCATACCCGGTTTAATGGTGGGCAGCAAACGCTGGCAGATAATGCCTTTGGTAAGCTCCGAAAGTTGCAAACGCACTTGCTGGTGCTGCTCAATAGGGAAGGCTTCCGTCAAGCGGGCCAAAGTTTGGGTAACGTTGACTGTGTGCATTGTAGAAAGCACCAGCTGCCCGGTTTCTGCTGCGGCGATGGCGGCTTTCATTACTTCAGCGTCGCGCAATTCACCAATCATAATGATATCCGGGTCTTGGCGCATAGCCGCGCGCAGCGCACCGGTGTAAGAAGGGGTATCCACCCCCAGCTCCAGCTGGCTGATAATGCATTGGTTTTCCGTATGCACAAATTCAATAGGGTCTTCAATAGTCAGAATATGCCCGTTGCGTGTGCGGTTGATATAGTCAATCATCGCCGCCAATGTGGAGGTTTTGCCCGAGCCGGTCATACCCGTTACAATGATTAGACCGCGGCGGTTGTCGGCAATTTTTTTAAGCACTTCTTCCGGCAGATTTAACTCTTTAAAAGAAGGAATTTTCAGCGGGATATGGCGAATGGCCATTGCAATTTTGGCTGACTGGCGAAACACGTTAAAACGAAAACGCCCATAGGATTTGGCGTCCAAAGAAAAGTCCACCGTGCTGTACTGCTCAAAAATTTTTCGTTCGCGCTCCCCCATACACGCGTAAGCCATTTTTTTGGCTTCATCGTTGGAAACAAACGAATCATCTATCGGTTTAATTTTGCCGTTTAAACGAACATACGCGTTGGAATTGCCGCGAATGTGCAGACCGCTGGCCTTGTTGTCCACCACCGTTCTAAGCAAACTTTGTAATCCTACCGCCATAATCCCTCCTTAACGGGTTTTTGCCGTTTTTTTGCGGCGCAAAAAAGCGGGAATAAGCATACTGTCCTCCGGCTCCTGCTCTGCTTTGGGCTCGTCAAACGTGGCAAATACGTTTTTCTTCAAATCATAGGTTTGCGGCGTTTGCGGTTCTATGGGCCGGCGGGCGTTAAACATATTGGCTTTTTCCGCGCTAAAGCCGGTGGCAATCACCGTCACTTTAAACACGCCGTTTAAACTGCTGTCATACGAATGACCAAACATCACGATAGAGTCGTTGCTGGCGTATTGGCGGATAAGGTTCATCACTTCGCCCTGCTCCATTAGCGTCAGGTTTTCATCGGCCAAAAAATGTACAATAAAGCCTTTGGCCCCGCGGATATCGGCATTTTCCAAAAGCGGAGAAGAAATGGCTTTCTTTACCGCCGCCAAATGCCGCCCCGGGCCGCTGGCTTCCCCAATGCCGATAAGTGATTTGTGCGAATTGCACATCACCTTGCGGATATCGTTAAAATCAATGTTGACTTCGCCCGGTTTGGTAATCACTTCCGCAATGCCTTTTACCGCCTGCAGCAGCACCTCATCCACCATTTTAAACGCATCGCGCGAAGAGGTTTCCGGGTCAATATTGGCGAAAAGTTTTTCATTGGGCACGATAATCATAGAGTCCACATACTTCTGCATTTCTTTAATGCCCTCATCGGCCTGCTTTTCGCGCACATATCCTTCAAAATTGAACGGACGGGTTACTACGCCGATAACCAGCAAATCATCTCCGTAAAGTTCCTTGGCCAGCTTCGCCAAATACGGTGCCACGCCCGTGCCGGTGCCACCGCCCATACCGGCAGTGATAAACAGCAGGTCGCTCTGGCCGATAATCAGTTTGAGTTTTTCTTTAGACTCTTCTGCAGCGCGGCGGCCCTTTTCCGGGTCTCCGCCCACGCCCAGCCCTTTGGTAATTTTCTCTCCCACCTGCACCAGGTACGGGGCTTTGTTGCGGCGTAAATCCTGCGCGTCGGTATTGACGGCAATAAAATCAATATCTTTCAGGCCGGCGCTGACCATATGGTTAATGGCGTTTCCGCCACCGCCGCCCACACCGATTACTTTAATTTTGGCCTTTTTGGTTTCAAACAAATCGGCCGGCATAAATAAATCGCTCATACGTCTCTCCCGACGGAATCAACCGCCGAATAAATCCATTCCTTTCAGCATACGGCCCAGTTTGCCCAACAACGAGCCGCCTTTATCGTAACTGTCCCGGCTGTAGTCGTCATAGCCGGAATTGTCGGAGGCATAGACGGCCAGCGCCATAGCGGTGCTGTAAACCGGATCAAAAAATTGGTCGTCGCTGGTAATCAAATCACGCTGGACCACGCCGCGGCGCACTTCTTTAAGGCCCAAAATGTTTACGGCCTGATCGGTCATCCCCGGCATTTGGCTGCCGCCGCCGGTTAATACGCCCACCACGGGGAAGTTCTTGTAGCCCGACGTAGCCACGCAATGCTGAATTTGTTCAAACAATTCCTCCACGCGCGGCTGAATGATATCCAAAATATAGCTTTTTTTGATATTGTGGGTACTGCGGCCGTCCAAAGAAGGAACGGGCACTTCGCCTTCTTCATCCAAAAACGTCGGGAAGGCCACGCCGTATTTTTCTTTAATTTCTTTGGCGTTATGACGGGAAGTGTGCAGCACGCGGGACAAATCGCTGGTAATCAAATCGCAGCCGTAAGGAATATCGCGCGAAAACTTGAGCATACCGTCTATATAAATACCGACGGACATCGTTTCCCCGCCCAAATCAATAATCATCGCGCCAATGTCTTTTTCTTCCTGACTCAGCACACATTCGCCCAGCGGCACCAGCCCGTAAAACGTGCCGTCAATTTTATAACCCGGGCGCTGAATGGCCTTGGCCAAGTTGTTCAAATGCGTGGAAGAACCCGTGGTAATGTGCACGTCCACTTCCAGCAAAGAGCCTTCCATCCCTTCGGGGTTATTAATGCCGCGCAATTTGTCAATGGAAAACCCCTGCGTGATCACGTTGACGATTTCATTATCGTTTTTGATGGGCATTGCTTTGGCGTTTTCCACGGCCAGTTCCATATCCGCCTGCGTAATTTCTTTATCCAGACGGGAAATGTTATACGTGCCGTGATTGCAAAAAGACTCCAAATGTGCCCCGCGCACGCCCACAAAAAGGCTGCCGATGTCTTTATTAAGTTCCCGCTCAATGCCGCCCAGCAGCTGTGTTACCGCGGCGGAAGTTTCGCGAATGTCTGACACGACGCCCCCGCGCACCCCTTTGCAAGGCACGCTGCGGCCGGCCAGAATTTGTAAAGTATTAGTTTCAAAGTCGTGAGCTGCGGCAACGGCCGTCAGTTTTCCGCTGCCGACGTCCAGCCCCGCAATGATGTTTGTTTTTGCCATAAATCACCTGCTGTTAAAAACTCTTACGTATATTATAAAAATTAATGGCCTGTCTGTCTTAAAAAAACTTTTCCGTCGTCAAAATAGGCAAAATCCAGCTCGTGCGGCACCGACAGGCTGCGCTGCGTGCACAAGGCTTCTATTTGGGCGGCGCGGCGAGCTTTGGCTTTTAAGTTTTTGGCAGGGCCGAAATTGATAATGCTGTCGTCCGGCAAATACATACGCACGGTGTCTTTGTCGGCATTAAAACGCAGAAAGGCAAAATCCAGCTGATCTTTTAGTTTAAGCGTGCTTTGCACCAGTTCTACAAACTCGCTGCCCAATTGGGCCGGGACATTGCCTTCCAGCTCCACAAAAGGCACTTGGGCAAGCGGGTCCGGGTTGGGGTCTGTATAGACGGTGCTGTCCTCGTCAATAAAGCGCACGGAGCCGTCGGGCAGCACAAACTTGGCCACCGCTTCGCGCCGTTTGGCCGTAATTTTAAGCTTGCCGGACCAAAGCCCTCTTTTTACGGATATTTGCCGAATCTGGGGATATTTGCGGCCCAGTTCCTGTTCCAGCGCGGCGGCGTCTGCCAGAGAAAAAGTTTTGTCCAGTTTGGCATTGCCGGCATTTTGCAATTGTTTGGCCAGCTCTCCGTCCACGCCGGAAATACTGACGGCTTTTGGCGTCCATTTACCGATGCGCGAAGCCGAAAAAGCCCGATACGCTTTGGAAGCGCCCACATAACCGGCAAAACACAAAGCCACAAAAAACAAAAACAAAAGAAAAGGTTTAAGAGAGGAGAAGGAAAAGCGCTTCCGGACTTTTTTCTTGCGGCCTAAAGAAGAAGCCGAAGGACGATAGTAATCATACTTTTTCATACCGGAGCCCTAAAAAAGAAATGGGCGGAAAGGGAGTTGAACCCTTAAGGACTTTCGTCCACACGGTCCTGAGCCGTGCGCGTCTGCCATTCCGCCACCCGCCCATCACAGAATATATTTTAGAAAATTGCGCCGCGTTTTGCAAGAAAGCCCCTTTTTACCGTCGTAAAAACAAGTATCTTATCTATGGGCACAGGTAACGCCTTAGAGGCTTCTTTACAAAACGAACTGTTTTTCAAACTTCAACAGCCAAACTGCGCCCCCTGCAAAACGCAGAACAGAAAGTGCTGGGTTTGCCTATTGACGCCTGGAATCTATTGTATATGCTGCCCGCCGATATTGTGCATAATACAGTCATCTCCGTCTTTTTCTTTTAAATGCACGTGAATAATATCGTCAAACGCCGTTGCAACATATAAGCCCACAAAATCAGCACATACCGGCAGACAATGATGCCCCCGGTCCACCAAGGTTAAAAATTCCGTCTTTTTGGCCCGGCCAAACCCCGCCAAAGCGTTCAGTGCGCACAATATGGTACGGCCCGAATAAAGCACATCATCAGCCAAGATGACTGTTTTGCCTGCTATATCCAGCCCCAACGAAGTGCTTTTAAGCAATGGGTCTTGGGCTACCAGTGTTAAGTCATCCCGGTAAAAAGAAATATCCAGCTCCGCCATTTGCACCACTGAGCCGGTGAGTTGCTCAATACGCTGCTGCAAACGGCGGGCAATATGCGCCCCGCGTGTTTTAATGCCCACCAAACAATACGATGCGTTGTCCGGATGCTGTTGCACAATATCGTGAGCTAGTTTGTCTAATAAAACGGATACTTCAGCAGCGTCTGCAATCATTTTTTCCATAGAGTTTCCTCCCTCTGAAGCGGTTAAAAACGAATGGAATTTTTAAATCCTTTTTCCATCTCGCGGTTTAAGTCTTTTTTCTTCAGGCTTTCGCGTTTATCGTACAGATGTTTGCCTTTGGCCAAGGCCACTTTTACTTTAGCCCAGCCCTTTTTAAAATAAATTTCCAGCGGCACCAAAGTTTGCCCTTTAATCTCCGCCCCGGCGTGTAATTTGCGTATTTCCCGCTTATTTAAAAGCAGCCGGCGCGCGCGGGTGGGGTCCGGCTCGGAAAGAGAATTAAATTTATAGGGCTTGACGTACATATTCAAAATATCCGCCTGCCCGTTTTCCACCCGCACAAAAGCCCCCTCCAGGCTGACTTCTTTCTGTCGGACTGATTTTACTTCCGGCCCTAACAAAGAAAGCCCCGCCTCAAAGGTTTCTAAAATAAAATAATCGTGATAAGCCTTACGGTTGGAACACACAACCAAAACGCCTTCTTTTTTCGTCATAGCTATATCATAGCAAATTTATATTTTATCTCTGCCGCTAAATATCCGCTTCGTTTAATCTAGGCTAGCCAGCAGCCCAAAAGCCAGCTTTATGTGGCAAAAAACCCGCCTTGCGGCGGGATTTTTCAGTCACGTTCTATATATCCAAAACGTTCCAAAAACTTGGGGTCATCGCGCCAATTGGGGCTGACCACCACTTGCAGTTCCAACCGGTATGGACGGCCCAAAAATTCTTCAATACGCTTTTGAGCGCGCTGGCGCAGCTGGGCGATGGCGGCACCGCCTTTGCCAATTAAAATAGGCTTTTGGCTTTCCCGTTCCACGTGGATAATAGCGCGGATAAAATTTTTATTACCCAAATCTTCTGTAAATTTTTCCACTTCTACCTGCGTGCTATAGGGAATTTCTTTTTGGTACAGTTTAAAAATCTGCTCGCGGATAAACTCCGCCGCGTAAAACCGCTCCCAGCGGTCCGTCCATTGGCCCTGCGGAAAGTAGGCCGGGCTTTGCGGCATAGCCTGTGCCACCGCCTCTTTTAGCGCTTGCACTCCCTCTGCGCGCGGGGCGCACACCCGAAACACTTTGCTGATACAAGGCAGTTTTTGGCAAAGCTCTTTTTCCAAATTTTTCAGCGTTTCGGCATCTTGGGCTAGGTCCGTTTTAGTCAGCACCAAATAGACGGGACAAAATACCTGTGAAATCTTTTCAAACAATTCCTGATGGGCCGGCAAATCCGGCGCGGCAGCATCCACCAGCAGCAACACCAAATCGGCATCTTCTCCTACGGCGCGTTCCACACACGCCGCCATTGTCTGCTGCAGTTTATAGCGCGGACGCAAAAAGCCAGGCGTATCTACAAAAACAACTTGGTAATCCGCCCCTTCAATAATAGCCAATATATTTTGGCGGGTGGTTTGCGGTTTGTCTGTGACCGGGGAAAGAAGCCCACCGGCCAATGCGTTGAGCAGGGTGGACTTGCCCGCATTGGGCAGCCCCGCTAACACGGCAAAACCACTATGGAAATGTTCTGATTGTGTGCTCATATGTATATTGTACCTGATTTTTAGCGCGTTGGCGGCCCATTAAAAACCCCGCTCTGCAAGCACAGAACGGGGATTTGAAAAACAGCTTGTTTATTCAAAGCGCAAGTTCCACTTAACTTGCTGGGTATAGGCCCGATTGCGCTCCAACGCCTGCTGGGCTTCTATTTGAGCTGCAGTTACCCCTCCTTTATTTTTGATATCCATACGGGCACCGTTCTTTTTCAGATATTGTGCCATTCGGTGGTGAGCGTGGCGCACGGCATAGTGCAGCGGGGTGTCTCCTTCTGCATTAGCCACATTGACATTGGCCCCTTTTTCCACCAGCAACTTCAACATAGAAAAGTTACCTTGCAATACGACATAGTGCAGCGGTGTATTTCCATTAAAAGCAGTTTTATTCAAATCGGCCCCGTTGGCAATCAAGACCAAGACCGCATCTTGCCGGTTGAAACGCGCCGCTTCAATTAACGGGGTGCGGCCATCGCTATCCAGCTGTTCATTGACATCCGCCCCGGCATAGATTAAATCTACTGTGGTCTTTACATCGTTTTTTCTGACGGCGCGGTGCAACGGAAAATTTTTGCGCAGCTCTTCCCCTTCCAGCTGCAACACAGCACGTACTCTCCGGTCTGTGGTTAAGTCCGCTGGAGTTTTGCCTTCTGCATCTTTCATAAACGGGTTCGCACCTTGGTTCAGCAGCAATACCACTCCCTCCAAATCATTGCGCAAAGCCATTTCGTGCAAAGCAGTACGTTTGGTTTCTTGACGGACTCTGTTGACATCAAACCATTGCGCATAGTACGCAGTCAAAGGTTCATTGTTTTGCTCTGCAGCCGCCACCAATGCATCTACGCTGGGTTGGGCTGCTTTCTCAGAGCGTCCGCGGAAAAACTGAGCCAATTCCACATCACTTTCAAAGGCTAAATAGCTTGGTTGCGCCTTTCCGTCTTTGCACAAGCTTTTCCGAGCCAATGCCGTCAGATAATCGGTGCCGGCGGACGGGCAAGCCACATCTTTAAAGTCAATGCCTTTGCGCACCAAAAATTTAACGCTGTCGGCATCACCTGTACGAAGAGTTAAATTAAATACACTGTTGCCGTCTTTATCCTGGGCATTCACATCGGCGCCGCTCTGTACCAGTTGGCGGATATGGCTGCGCAATTTTTGGGTTTGTAACGCTTCCGGCGATTTCAAAAAGCGCAACAATTCCTGCGTAGCTGCTTGACGCAGGCTGGCCGCGGCTTGCTGGCGAATTTGTTGGTCCAATACTTTTAATTGACGTTTGGTTTGCTCTTGCGCTACAACCTCTGCATTGGCAGAACCTGCAGGCAGGCTCAACCCTAACGACAGTGCTGCTGCCATAATGGCATATATCTTTTTATTCATCTGTCTGTTCCCCTTGGTTATTTTAAAGAATGTACTATTGCTTCTTATATTTAGAATAGAAAACAGCAAGCAAAACAACCAGGGTCCTTAGACCTAGAATGCAAAGAAAAAAGACCTAGTTATAGGACCTATCTTAAGGTAAGCCCACGGCAGCACCACTTCGTACCATCTCTTCCAACGCACCAGATACAAGCGTTTGGTACGCCACCGTGTTTTGAACAGGGATATAGAGTCTAGATGAGTTTTTCCCTTTTGGGCGGGCCAAGACACGGAAACTGCGCTCTAAGCCAGATATAGGAATGCGGTAATTTAAAATCACACGTTCTTGCCCATTACGAATCCCACCTGTAACAGGAAGATATTTATCTGTATGAAGATGCAAATGAAATTTATTAGCCACTTCGTGTTCTCCTACGCGCAGCCAAATACGACCTTGCGGCGGATATAATAAAATAGTGCCGTTTTTGTCCAAAATATAACGGCAGGGTTCAGTAGGAGAACAATTTAATATATCTTGATAAAGACGAGCTGCATCTCTAGTTGTAATTCTCTTTCCGGACTCCGCTGCAATATTGGCCGTACCTTTTGTATGCATCGCCCACGGAGAACGACTGGCATTAATCCGCGACGCTATATTGGGCAGCTCTTTTAAAGTACCGGGATACAAGACTTCTTCAAAAGCCAGCGTAATATGTTTCGGAACGAAAGAAGCGGCCGTTACCGTTTCTTTGTTTCCCAAATAATATATCCGTATCCCGGGGCGTACTTGCGGCCGGCCGGTGGAGGATGCATAGGCCTTAATAATATCCGCTTTCATTTCCAATAGCTGTTCTACCCGTTCAAAAACCGCTTTTTTCAATGCTTTTCCATCCGAAAGTGTTTCGGCCCGGAGCAATACTTGTTTAATATCTTTCAAAGCATCCGGCGTAAGTTTATAGGTATTTCGCAGATAGCCCAGCAAAACATCTATCCGCTGACTCAGAAATCCTGTATCCGTGCGCACTAACACGGCAGGAGCGTCGGCCTGCAATTTCTGAGCTTTTGCCTTTGCTCTGGCTTTACGCGCGGCCTTGCTGTTTTTCTTCAGGGGGGCTGCAGTAGGCTTCTCCTCTACAGCAAAGTGCCGTTTAAACGTTTGTACCAACCGCTCCCCACCTTGTTTATAGAGCTGTTTTTCTATATCCGGAGTAAAAATTTGACCGCGTTTAAGAATGGTCTGTTTGGGCGCTGCAGAAGCGGCTTTTGTTTCAGGCAATATTTGTGCCACAGAGGCAGGAGTTTTGGCTGCAACAGGGGTAATCGGTTTCACAGCCGCCTGTGGTACGCCAGGCAGCACTTTAGCACCATAAGACCAAACCGGCTCTTGCGCTAAAGTGGCAACGCCGCTCATTTTTCCAATAAGAACTTGCCGCCAACTGCTAGTGCCATACTTTCTTATACGTCCCAACCGCAATACCCGGTTATAGGAAATAGCGGTAGCCTTTATTCCGTTGCCGGCCGCCCCGGCACGCGCCACTTTAAAAGCACGCCCCATTTGATTTAAGGCCTGCACACCGGATACGCCGGCTTTTACCACCCCAATCACAGCAGTTACCAAACCGACAACCATTAAAGCATAATCCAAATATCCTGCCACGCGGGAGGCTGTTTTCCAGCCTTGATATTGGCTTAATTCCTTATCGGAAGGAGTGCTGCGTTGTACAATTTCTTTTATCTGCCCCTTGCCGCTTTTCTTATATCCGGCAGCCAAGCGGTTTTCCACATCCAGTTTAGTATAAGGATCTAAATCAAATTTTCCGGCAAAATACAGCTGGGCTATAGCATATCCAGTAATACTTTCCCCCCATTTTTGCACCCGCTCCTGCAAGGCCTGCCAATTTGGGCGGGTATCTGTATAGTGGCCCTTCCCGCTGCCGTCCAATTCCCAACCGAAGCGGGCCATATTTCTGATGCGATATCCCCCCGCCAGAGCGCCCGCCATAAATACAGGAAATTGCACCGTCAAAAAACCACTTTCTCCCACCACCAACAACTGCCCCGCCAAGCGGTCCAACACTTCTTGGGCGCGTTGTCCTTCTTCATTACTGCTGCAAGACAAGCCTCCCAAATATTCCCCCAAGTCCATCCATACATTTCCAAGGCCATTTCCGTTCGGATTTTGATAAAAGCTATATTCGTGGCCTACCGCCCAATCCCCGCCGTAATATAATGACTGGGCTGCTTTTACCCAGTCCTGAAAACTCACAAAAGAAAAATCCCGGCCAAATAACCCCACCCGCGGCTGTTGATGTGCTATTTCGTGTAATTTGGCAACTAAAATATCTTCCCCGCCCATAGTTATCAGCCCGGAACTTACCAGCATAATCAGAGAAGGGGCTAATACGCCGTTATATCCTTGTTCCAGCAAATCTCCAATCAACTGGGCATCGGCGCTGTTTCCCTCTTCTCCCAGCACAATCAAAGCACTGGCTGCTTTTAAAACTTCCTCACATTCTTCTGCTTTTTTATTTCCCTTTCCCAGCAGCCCAGGCACCCAACCCAATTCCCGGCAGCTGTACATATGGGTTTGTATCTCTTGGCGCAAAACAGAAACGGCCCACGCTTTTACATCTTCTTCCAGCAAACCTGCCGCCCCGAATAAAGGCAGGGCCTCTTTTGCCATTCTTACAGCCCAGGCAGAATATGTTTTGCGCTGTTCATAAATTTGCCTGCCTAAAGAACGGATATAATTTTCTGTCTCTTGCACCGCTTGTTGTTGTTCTATATTGGAAGCTGCTTGATAGGCTTTTTGAAAAAATTCTTCTGTTAATAAACTTTCATAATTCTTTTGAAGGTTTGTTTTGTCTTCAGGGCTGGAGGCTTGTATTAACAGCTCGCTAAGAGCTGTTTCTAACATTGCAGCATAATATTGTTTAAAAATTTCATATTCGTTGGCGTTATTGGCAGAAAGAGACAACATTTTTACCGTCGCGTCCACTTCTTTTTGCAAATGATAGAACTGCAGTCCTTTTTGGTGCATAAAGGCGTTTGGAAATTATTTGGCCTTGTATCGCCTGCTGTATGCCGCCATCGTAGGAGGAAGTATAAGAGTTAATAAAAAAAGGAACTGTAAGATGCGCGCCGGCTCCCGCCTCATTCTGCTGAGAGCGCACGGCCCTCAGCGCTTGCCCATAAGCAGGGGCAAGAGCAGACCACACCAAACAACAACTAAGAAAACCCGCAAGTATTTTTGTCATAACACGAAATGATATACAGTCTGTCTTTTATATTGTCGCTTTTCTATATGACAAGCAAAAGGGCCAAAAGACCTATATGAAACAGTCTTTTGGCCCCACATACAAATGATTTAAAAAGATTAGAAGAAACGTATAAAAATAAGCAAGCTCCAGACAACAAAAGCCCCAATAAAAGCGTGTTTTCTCCAGACACTCCGCCGGCGCAAAAGCAATGCAAACTGCCCCAACCAATTGCTCTGACAAACGTTTTGCGCTGTCCACAGAATAAGCTCCTCCGTTTATACGTCTCCATTTGTATTATAGAAAAAAATGAGCCAAGTATGACGTTTCCGCAAAAAACCCGCCTAAAGGCGGGTGTAAAAAACACAGTATTACTCTGACTATAATGCAGGCGACCAAGCAGAATAATTTATTCTGTACGGTAAGAGGAGGTGATTTCTCCAAAATAAAAAGTATGGTGGTCCCCAGGCATCTTGCCGTAACATTGTTTATACAAGTCTTCTTGCATTGTTTGCGAAGTCATTTCCGTTTTACAGAGAACTTTGCATTCATATTGCAACGCTTTGCAGGCAATCAGAGGAACCGACACCGTTTTGCCCGGGATTAAACTAAAATCACAGGCTTTCATTTTATCCGTATCCCGGCCGGATTTAGTGCCGCAAAAAGCCAGCTCTTTGCTCATATCTTCTAGCGGCAGCGTAACGGTAAATTCCCCATTTTTCTCCAACAATTCGTGCGTAAAGCGGTTATGGCGCACCATAACAGCAAGCACCGGTTTGCGCCACGACCACCCCAAATACCCCCAACCAATAGTCATCGTATTAGTTTTCTCTTCAGCACAAGTAGTTAAAAAAGCCCCCTGGCGCAGAATCTGCAATACTTGCCGGGCTTGTTCATCAAATTCCATTTCTTCCATAACTCCTCCTTTTTTGCATAGTAGCAAATTTTTGCTAGGGCAGCGGCCCTCTTTTAAATTGTTTCAACTGTCTCTACCGGCGGGGGCACACGATAAACGCCGCCCCTATCTTTAAAAACTGCAATTTTTCCAGGTACTTCATTCTGGGCATAGCCGCCCGGTCCACAGACAGTTTTTTACTAGCTCAATATCCGGAGCCGACAACCGCTGCCTGTACCGTTTTGTAGCGCAAAAATTGTAACCCAAGCCCATTTGCCAATAACAAATGTTTTCCTGCCTATGCAGCCTACACCGCCTACTCTCTAAGAACAAACAACTATTTCCGGCCCGCCAATAGGGCGGCCCCAAACACATACACCGGCCCGGCAGCATTTTCAAAACATAAAAAAACCGCCCGGCTGCCCGGGCGGTTAAAAAAACAAGCCTTTATCAGCGGTGCAAATTCACATAAGCCGCCGCCGAAATGCCAGCCTTGGCCCCGCTGCCAGCGGCTACAGAAGCTTGGCGGAATTCACTTTCCGTGCAATCCCCCGCCGCAAAAATGCCTTCTATATTGGTGCGTTGGTGGGTGTCCACCTTTACCAGACCGCTTTCATCCAGCTCTACGCAGCTTCCCTTCAGCCACGCCGTTTGAGGCACCGCACCCACCGCCACAAAAATGCCCGCGCACGACACTTCTGTTTTTTCTTGGGTTTGCACATTGCGCAATATAGCCCCGGTTACGCTTTCCTGGCCCAGCACTTCATCTACCACGCAATTCAAGCGCATAGAAATAGCCGGCGTATTTTTTACTTTTTCCACCGTTACCGCATCTGCGCGAAAGCCTTCACGGCGGTGCACCAACGTTACTTTGGGGCAAAACTGGCAAAGAAACAACGCATCCTCAAAAGCGGTATTTCCGCCGCCGACTACAATAACCTCTTTGCCTTTAAAAAAGAACCCGTCACACGTAGCACAGGCAGACACGCCGTGCCCTTTCAGTGCTTCTTCCCCTTTTACACCCAGCCAGCGCGCGCTGGCCCCGGCGGCAATTACCACCGCCGTCGCTTGGTACTGTTCCCCGCCGGCAGAAGTTAAAATAAACGGGGATTTATCCCCCTCCAACTTAACAATTTCATCGGTGGTAATTTCTACCCCCAGCCGTTTGCACTGTTTGTGCATATTGTCCATCAGTTCAAAACCGGGTACGGGATTTACAAAACCGGCATAATTTTCAATATCGTTTGTTTGCAAGAGCTGCCCGCCGGGCATAGCTCCGCCGGCAATCACAGTTTTCAGCCCTGCGCGTACGGCATACACCGCCGCACTGCAGCCGGCCGGACCGGCGCCGATGATTAACAAATCAGTTTGCTTCATAATTAAACTCCTTAAGCATTTGGGTAAATAATTCTACAGGGAAACCTACCACATTGCTGCGGCTGCCCCGCATTTTTTCTATAAAATGGTCGTCTTTGTCTTGCACAGCGTAAGCGCCGGCTTTATCTAAATGTTTGCCGGCCATTGCTTTTAATTCCGCAAGCGGCAACGCGCGCGCTTTGCAATAGGTTTTAGCTACGCCGCGCACTATTTTCTTAGATTGCAAATGTATCAGTGTCACGCCGGTATAGACCGTTTGCCACACGCCGTTTAACTTACGCAAAATGCGCAGGGCATCTTTTTCATCTTTGGGTTTGCCGATGACTTCCCCCCCGCAAAACACCAGCGTATCGGCGCCGATGACCAATGCGTCCGGGTATTTCTGCGCCACTTCCAGCGCTTTTTTGGCAGACAAGTCGGCCACTTTTAAATGCGGGCGTTTATAAGGCGTGCACTCCGGTCCCACAGCCGGGCAGACCGTAAAAGAAAAGCCCAAGCCTTTGAGTATTTCTATGCGGCGCGGGGAACGAGAAGCCAAAACCAGTTTCATATTATTTGCGCACAAATTTGGAAATGACCAAATAGCCCAGCACCAGCCCGATAGCTCCGCAAATGCTGATGTGCAAAGACAGCGGGTGAATGCCAATGGCATAAACGCGGTTTAAAGCACCTGCCATTTGCGCCGGCAGAAAAGCCGCCAGCCACTCCAGGCCCAGCGCAATCAGTCCGCCCACTACCAAAGTTAATACGGCAAAAACAATTCCTCTCATAGTTTCTCCTTTTTTTAATAGTAGTATAAATCCGCCCCCGCGTGCAAAAACCGTTGGGTTTAATGTAAGGCAGAGGAACTTTCTTCAACCATAGCCGGTTTGGAAAAGCGACCGTTTTCTTCGTCGCTCAAATCTCCCTTAAGCATATAAAAACCCCAGCCGGCCAAAAGCGCCACTACCCCCACAATCAGCCACGGACCGGGCAAATAAAGCGGGGCCACATATTGCCCCAACCAGCCCGCCGCAAAAAATCCCAAAGAAGAGCCCATATTATAAAACAACAACAGCAGGCCCAAATATCGGCCGCGCGTTTGGGCAGAGGCAATATTAGACACCAACGTCTGTTCTCCCGGAGACACAATCAACTCTCCCAACGCCGCCAGCAACACCCCAAACGCAATAGGAGTAAAACTGCCAAAAAAACCGACGGACCCATATCCCACTGCATACAACACACACCCCAGCAACATCGCAGACGTCAAACGCATACGCACCATAAGGCGGCTGGCGTGATACTGCAAGAAAACTACGGCCAGCCCATTGATGGTAAAAAACCACCCTATATAATTCTCCGGCATATGCAGATAAGTGTTGCAATGCACAGAAAGTCCCACCATCAACTGAGAATTGACGGCTGTAATCAGCAGTACATACCAACATATTTTGGAAAGTCTCTTATCTTTTAAAGACCACACGATAGACAAAAACTGGGGCCGGCGATGGGCTGCACGGGCCGCGGCGGAATCGTCTGGTATAATACGGTCTAGATAATATATTACCCCCGCACAAGCCAACGCCGTCAGATAAAAGGCATAACTGTAAGACCAACGCACTAAGAACCCGCCCACAGCTGGTCCTAAAGCCCAACCCAAATTAATTCCGATCCGGATAAAACCAAAAGCTTCCACACGTTGTTGAGGAGATGTCTTATCGCTCACCCAAGCATTGGAAACCGGGCGGAAAACCGCCCCCCAAAAAGTAGTCAAAAAATAAAACAACAGCACCCAGCCAACCGCCGCCTTATACTGTATGCACAGGGCCATTATCATCATCACTATAATTTCTATAGTCAACCCACAAATCATCAGCCTTTTGCGGCCAAACGCATCAGACAATTCCCCCGCCAACGCGCTGGCAAAACTGCGGCTAAAGGCAGACAACGCGATAATCAGCCCGGTCATCGCGGCCGAAAGCCCCTTTTGACTGATTAAATAAACAGTAAAAAACGGCAAAGAAAGACCGTAGCCAAATAATAATAACCCATTGGCTACGGCCAAAGAAATCATCGCGCGGCGCACTTGCTTCATATAAGATATTTTAATAAATACACACAGCCAAGTAAAAGCAAAATCCGCAAATATAAATTTCCCATAAAAATCCCCCGTCTATTAGACGGGGGACAGATTTTTACTGTAGCCCTAAATCAGGTGGGTTAGTGGCATAGCGGGTACAAGTCTCATCACCCCAGAAACAAGAATACACATTTAAACCCCAAATATTTGAGCCAGAGCAAGTTAAATTCGTGTAATATTTTGCATCCATATTACTGCGGCACGCTTCACATACGCTGCCAGGCGCACAACCGGAAGGAATGCCTTGCCGGGGGATATATCCCAAACAAGCAGAAGAAGCCTCTTGGAATGTATAAGTACTAATACAAGACTGCACTGGGGTATTTAACGGCGTGTCACAAAAAGCTCCTAATTCTGTGTACTTAAATTTCTCAAAAGTAGCGGTAGAAAGACAAGGGAAAGCCTCTTCCTCGTCATCCACGCACGTACAAGTATCTTCATCTAACGTTTGTCCAGAAGAACACGTTTTATTACAGGAAGAGCCATTACTTTCGCATTTACAAGTAGCCGTATTTAAAGTGGTGCCAGACGTACAAAATACGTTTGCACAGGGATTCAGTTCCAGAGAAGGGCACTTATTGAAAGCCAAGACTTGGTACAAACCTTCTTCCGTTTTAATAGGGGTCCACTTCAGCCCTGTGCACGATTTACCCGGCTGAGGAATCTTGTTATTTCCCAAAATGAAGCCACTAGAAGAATTGCCATCATAATCAACGGCCGCTACTCCCCCACCATCAATAGAAACATTTCCTAAGCGCAGCACATTTGCCCGCACCCGGACGGAAGTATTATTGAGATTATTAATAGTGGATGTAACGCTAGAGGTTTCATCCTCAAAAGCGGCCGTCCCCTGACTGTTCAGCGTCCCTGCCACGAAACGCGTATAGGGCATATATAAAGAACTTTCTACCGTAGTTGTGTCAAACTGGTAGTTTCTATTGTTCTCAAAGTCTATGGTTCCTGCAGCCTGCACAGTTACTGCTTGCGCCTCAATGCCTCCCTTGCTGTTTAAGGTATCTGAAATTTTTAAATTTTCATAACGACCAAGCCGGGAAGGATTAAAACTGACGGAATCTATTGTTTCCGCCGGCAACCACGCCGCGGTGAAAAAAACCCCCGCCACAAGATATAAACATTTTTTCATAAAAGCCCCTTTACTGCTTATATTTATACAAGAAAAATGTACAAAAAAACAATTCTCAGGTCAAGTTGCAAACATCCAGAATGCTCCAGATTTTTATATACTAATAGTATAAATATGATTCGTCTTTATTTCCAGTCTATTTTTTCTTTTAGCGCTTATCACCATTTCCGCACCTTGGGGCCGTGGCGAACGGCATTTTTTGTTTTTTACATATGGTTGTTGGGTCTTTTGTTCAGCAATCTCTGGTTTGCCTGGAACATACACCAACAGCTGCCCGCTTTTTTAAAAACCGTGCCGGAAGTAACCTTTGAAAAAGGCACCCTTACCAAGCCGGACCACGCCGTATCTGTTGCCATTCCCCAAGCCGATTTGTCTATCGTGTTTGATACCCAGACCAAAGAGCCCCCCACCCAAGAAGATTTTTTAAATAAACGCATTATGGCCTTTGTAACAGGCAACCGCGTATATATGCCTTCCGTACAGGGGGTGCAAAGCCAAGCGCTGCCTCCTATGGTCAATGTTACGCTTTCCCAACAATGGCTGCAAGAGAATGAGCCCGCCATACGCGGCACTTTGCAGGGGGCGGCATTTTTTGGCTCCGCTTTTGCACTGGGTATTTTTCTGTTGTTTTCCTTTCTCTTAGCAGCCTCTGTTGTGTATTTATGGAGCGGCTGGAAACGCACAAAAATCTCCGGGGCTGATGTCTTGCGCTGGGCGGCGCTTCTGCAGGGGCCGGCGCTGACGCTGTGGCTGGTCAATCTATGGTGGGGAGTGCCGCTGTTCCTGTTTGGTTTGTTTATTTTGTATATGATTTATATACAGCAAATTTTTAATCTTATGCCTGAGAAACAGAGGTAACTATGCTTTTAAAAATTATCCGCAAATTCAGCTCCGCCCACCGTCTGCCGCATTATGACGGCCCCTGCCACAATCTGCACGGGCACACCTGGAAAGTGGTCTTTTTGATAGAAGGCCCTGTGCAGGCCAATGGTATGGTGGCGGATTTTAAACAATTAAAACCTTTGCTTGATAAGCAACTGCCGGACCACTGCTATTTAAATGACCTGCTGGAAAACCCAACGGCGGAAAATCTGGCCCCGTATCTGTTTGACAAAGCCGCCGCCGCCCTCAAACCGCTGGGACTGACGCTTAAAACGCTGGAGCTGTGGGAAAATGAGAACGCAGCCGCCGTGTGGGAAGGCAAATAACACTTTCGCACAGCAAACGATTACTTTATGCAAGATACACTCAAAGTAAATGAAATCTTTTATTCTTTGCAAGGCGAGGGTCCATACACCGGCATAGCCGCGGTGTTTTTGCGTTTGGCCGGCTGCAGTATGAATTGCCCGTTTTGCGACACGCGCTACGCTTTTGCCCAAGGGCGGGAACAGTCTTACCAAGACATAATAAAAGAGTTGGAGCAATACCCCTGCCGAAATGTCATTATTACCGGCGGGGAGCCCACCGAGCAAAACTTTGCCCCACTGGCGCGGCAGCTGAAACAGCGCGGCTGGACTATTCATATGGAGAGCAACGGCGCACAGGACGCAGACGTGTCTGACATTGATTTTTTGGTAATTTCCCCCAAAAAGCACGTCAGCAAAAATATGCTCTCCAAAGCCAATGCCATCAAAATCGTGGTGGGACAAGATACCAATTTGGAAGAATTAAAAACGTATTTCCCGTATGCAAGCACCGGCGCCGCCGTCTGCTTGCAACCGCAAAGCAACAAACAGGAGAATATAGATTTATGCGTAAAACTAATAAAACAAAATCCGTTTCTAAGGCTCAGCCTGCAAATGCACAAGCTGGCAAACATAAAATAACCCAAGAAAAAGTATTGCAAAACCTGCGGGAAATTTTAACCTATATTGGCGACGACCCCTCCCGCGAGGGCCTGTTGGAAACGCCCAAACGCATACTGCGCAGCTGGGACAAACTTTTTGGCGGCTATAAAATGCGCCCGCAGGACGTGCTGAAAACCTTTACGGAAGGCTCCTGTGATGAAATGGTGGTGCTAAAAGATATTGAATTTTACTCCACCTGTGAGCACCATTTGCAGCCGTTTTTTGGCTCAATCAGCATAGGCTATTTGCCCAAAGGACGGGTATTGGGCATTTCCAAACTGGCAAGATTGGTGGAAGTTTTTGCCCGCCGCCTGCAGATACAAGAAAAACTGGTGGCCCAAATTGCAGACAGCCTGATGCAAACCTTGCAGCCGCACGGCGTAATGGTGGTGTGCAAAGCCAAACATATGTGCATCAGCTCGCGCGGCATTGAAAAACATAATGCTGTTATGGTTACCAGCGCCATACGCGGTGCGTTTAAAAAGATGGAAGTGCGCAACGAATTTTTGGAAATGATTAAATAATCCGCCGCCGCAGCCGCACAGGCGGCGGCTTGGTTTATTGCCATATAAAAGGGCCAAGATACACCGGCTAGAAATGCGCTTGTTTGTGAGTTAAAGCGGAGGCTCGGTTTATTAAAAAGCCCAGGACACACCCAATATGACCAAACAAATTATGGGCATTGTCAATGCCACGCCGGATTCTTTTTACGACGGAGACCCGCAAAATAATTTAGACTCTCTGCTTGCCAAATGCGCCCAGCATATTGCAGACGGAGCGGATATTTTGGACATTGGGGGCGAGTCCACCCGCCCCGGCGCCACCCCCGTCAGCGCAGAAGAAGAACTGGCACGCACGCTGGAGCTGATTACACAAGCCCGCGCGCGCTGGCCCCAAATGCTTATTTCTCAAGATACCTTTAAAATCCCGGTGGCGCTGGAAGGACTCAAAGCCGGCGTAAATATTATCAATGACGTCAGCGGCACGCCGGACCCGGAAATGTTTAAACTGGTTAAAGACTTCGGGGCGCAAATCGTCATTATGCACAGCCGCGGCACCCCGCAGACTATGCAGGAAATGACCCAATATGATGACTTTTTGCAAGACATCAAAGATTTTTTGTCCGCCAAAATTGACCTGGCCCAAAAATATGGGCTGACTAAAGAGCAAATCATCATTGACCCCGGCTTTGGCTTTGCCAAAACGCGCGAGCAAAACTACTGCCTCTTGGCGCACGCGGATTTTTTTACTAATATGGGAGTGCGGCTTTTAATTGGGCTGTCGCACAAAAAGTTTTTAAGCCAACCCGGGGAAAAACCGCCCAAGCGCAAGACCCAAACGCTCTGCGCTAATTTTGCCGCCTTGCAAGCCGGGGCGGATATATTACGGGTGCACGACGTAAAAGAAACGAAAAAAGTTGTCAATTTCTTCTTAGAACTGGAGGCCAATTTATGAGTAAAGTATATTTAACACAGGCAGGCTCTTTTACCGCTATGCACAGCCACGACGGCACCTTGGCAGAGCCGTTACACAAACACCTCTTCCGCTATGAAGCCACTTTTTACGGTGACATCAATGAAGAACGCTTTTTGGTGGACTTCCGCCAAATCAGCCAAATGTTCAAAAATGAACTGGAAAAAATGTTGGACGGCTCCGACCTGACCACTTTCTTGCCGTTTCCGACGGCAGAGTCCTTAGCCATTTGGCTTTACGACCGCATTAAGGCCAAAATGCCCAAACTCTACAGCGTTAAAGTAGCCGAAGCAGAAGACCGCTGGGTGGAATACCGGGGAGAAGAATAGTGGCGCTTGCGATACTGGGTCTGGGCAGCAACCAGGGTAACCCCAAGCAAAATTTAGACCGGGCGGTAGAAGCGCTGAGGGACTTGGGGCAGGTTAAAGAAACAGCCCCCTATATTCTCTCCAAGCCGGAAGGATACGACGCCCAACCCGATTTCGTCAATACAGTGGTAGTACTATCTACTCCCTATAAACCGGTGGATTTGCTGCGCAAGCTAAAAGAACTGGAAAGCAAACTGGGCCGGGTGCCAACGTTTCGCAACGGACCGCGCGTGATTGATTTGGATATTTTATTTTACGATGACCAAATCATTTTTGACGATGAATCTATGCTCTTTGTCCCGCATCCGCGCTTGCACGAGAGGGAGTTTGTATTAAAGCCCTTAAGCTACTTATTGCCCGACTATATGCATCCCAAGCTGGGCAAAACGGTTACAGCACTCTACCGCGAACTAATGCGCAATAAAGGTGTGCCTACTTGTAAAATTTTGTAAAATAAAACGGATATCGGAGCTGAAGGAGATTTTTGTATGAAAAAACTAATGTTGCTTTGCACCGCCGCTTTGTTGCTGGCTGCTTGCCACACGGGCAATATCCAGCCGGGGCGCGTGGGGCAAATGTATTTCACCACCATAGCGTTTGAAGTCAACGGCGATGAAATAGAAATGTCTTCTTATAAATCTATAGACGAAGCCGTCAAAGTTTATCAAAAAAATCCTTCCGTTGTGATGGAAGTGCGCGGCTATACCGATTCCAGCGGCAACGCCAAAAGCAATTTGCGCCTATCTCAAAAGCGTGCCCAGCGCGTGGCAAAAGCATTGCAAATCCGTGGGGTACCAGCGAAAAATATGAAAGTGCAAGGATATGGCTCTGAAAAGCCTATTGTATCCAACAATACGCCGGAAGGGCGCCAAAAAAACCGCCGTGTGGAAATAGAATTTCCGTACCCGGTCAATTAATGTCGTAATAATTTGCTTACACAACAAAGGATCAGGTTCTCCTTTTAAAAGGGAAAAGAGAACCTAAAAGGAGAAAAAAAATGAAGAAATTGACTGCAGTATTTGCCTTAACTCTTTTCTTGGCGGCTTGCCATCATAGCAAGACATCTACTATGTGCTACGACGATACTTGTGCCGCAGAAACTGGAGAAATAGTCTATATTGTTACCAATAATACCCCGGTCTTATTTGCGTTTGACAGCACAGAAATTAATGCCCATTTTAATTCCCAGCTGGATCAGATAGCACAAATGGCCCTGCAGAATGATTCCACTGAAGTGTTGATTAAAGGTTATACCGATGATGTCGGTGGCAATTCCTACAACTTTGCTCTTTCTGCCCGCCGCGCCAATGCGGTGGCGAATGCTCTGATGAAACGCGGCGTACCGGCCGAAAAAATCACTATCTCCGGTTATGGGGAGAACCAGCCAGCTGCCTCCAACCAAACCGAAGAAGGCCGCCACGACAACCGCCGTGTAGAAACGGATTTCCTGGTGAAATAAAAATAGCCTAACAAAAACCCGCGCTTAATGCGCGGGTTTTTTCTGTTTAATTGAGCATATTGTCTGTATTATAAAGCCTCTCTCCCTCATACTTTCCGTTCTTTCTCCCCACCAATCATTTGAGCAAAGGTTTCATAGAGCAAGCCTATTACTAAAAATACTGCACTCCCCCTTGGATCTCTTTCATTGGCCTAAGCAGTTCAAAGCAGACTTTTCTATTTATGAAGAGTAGATATTATAACAATACCGCTGGGCAGCCTGCTTTGAAAACCCCCAGGATTTTAACACCTTTCTCCACTCTTCGTGCTCACCCAATTCCACGCCGAAAACATCCCCTCCGCATATGTGCTCTATGCCGCCAATGCGCCGCTGCTCCTCGGTCAGTTCTGTAGATAAAGAAGTGCCAAAGCCGTTGCTCACATATTTGCCTGATGAAAACACAGCCCTCGCCACCAACAAAGCCGCAGATAAAATCATACCGTCCTCTTCATTTTCGGTGGCTACTATTTGCACGCAATCTGCTGTATAGTGGCCCATTTCCAGAACGCTCCCTTGTCGGATAACCCGGGGGAAAGTGGCCTGATAATCCAGCGAAAGCGAATTCAAACATTGTGTATAATATCCGTTTGCCGCCATAAACTCCCGCTCCGCATCCAGCAAACGTTTGGCCCAAATCTGTAATTTGGCAGAGCGGCTTTTCCACACCGCTTTCTCATACTGGGGCAAAGCAACAGCCGCCAATATGCCGACAATCAAAACAACCACCAACAGCTCTATAAGCGCAAAACCGGCTCTTTTTTTATTCTTCATAGAGAAAATGTATCAAAAAAAAAAAACAAGTCAACCAGAGGCGTTTTTATAAGAAAAAACAGTCAATCAATACAAAACACCCCAGATTAAACCGGGGTGTTTTGAAAAATAAAAATCCCGCGTCCTCTAGACGCGGGACAAGAGAAATAAAACTTTTACTCTACTACCAGTACGGAGCGTCCGTCTTTTTCCTCTGCATACGGGTCTAAGGTCTGCACGCCGTCTACAATATAGAGGAATTTATACGTTCCGGGCGCGATACCCAGCGTGATTTCCCAGTATCCGTCTTTCTTCTTCAAAGCGCGGGGCTTGGCCATCGTAAAACCGCTGACGACGGACACTTTGTCCCCCTCGCCAAAATAACGGAACGTTACCTGGCGGTATTTGCTCTTGGGATTAGTCTTGATAATAATGCTTTCTTTTTTCTCCGCCGGTTTTACTTCTGCCTGCGGCTGCGGGGCGGGCTTTTCTTGCGTCACAGCAGGCACTTCTTCTTTAGGCTGCTGGGCAGGGGCCTGCGGGGTAACAGATACTGTTTCTTCCACAACAACCTCTTCCACCGCAACCGGTTCGTCTTCTACTGCTTCTTGCACCACGGCGGCGGCTGCGGGCACATTCTCCGCCGGAGCTAACAGACGGGCAGAAAGATTTTTGTACAAGAAAAAACCAAACACGCACAAAAACACCACGTCCACGATAATCAAAAACAGCCATATGTCTTTGTTGCCGCTTAAGGCGGGCATTTTCGCTTCAAACTCTGCCATTTCGGGAAGGTCTTTGTTTTCGTCTGCCATAGAAGATACCTTAAAAAGAGCGGGCGAAGGGAATCGAACCCTCGTCTAGAGCTTGGGAAGCTCCCATTCTACCATTGAACCACGCCCGCAAAAATTAGTTTCAAGCTGCGTTTATATTATACCAATTGTTACGCTTTTTTTGCACTTACTTATCATCATCGCAGCAGAAAACGGCGTTGCTTTTGCTCCCGTCAGAAAAAACAGCAGCAGGTGCTCTTTGCTTGCTGTTTGCGCAAATCATTTTATTTTTTAACGGCGCCCCCCGCCGTATCGGAGCTGAAATGACGGCGTACAAAAGCCAGCGCGCCGGCCCGGTCGGTTACTTTCCCCTCTACCTGCGCCAGGGCCACCGCTTCCAAAATTTCCCCCACTTTGGGCGACGGAGAAAGCGCCAACGCTTCCATCACATCGCGCCCGTCTAGCAGTTTGCTGGGTTTGATTTTTTTGGGGGAATCAAAATATTTTTTAAACAACAGAGACAACACTTGCATATGCCGCAGCGTCTTGCCCACATTGGCGGTTTTTTTGGCTTTTTCAATGCTCATCAGTTTATCGCCGCTTTTAGGCAAAATGCGCCGCAGCTGTGCATCGGAAATATAGCTGGTATAATCGGCCCAGCACAAAAGCAGCATAGGCAGGGCGGCGGCGTCTAAATCGCGGAAAAATTTATAAGCGCCGCGGTCGGTAATTACATCGTTGCTGGCTAAATTGCTGGGGCGCAGATGCTCCCCAATCATCGCACAGATCAGGCGGCTGTCTGCCTTGCTGTAATGCAGGTGCTCTAAAATTGCACGCGCCATACGCGCGCCCTTTTGTTCGTGGTAGAAAAAGCGCAGGCGGTCCCCCACCATTTTGGCGGTGGCGGGTTTGGCCACATCGTGCAAAAGCACCGCCATTTTAAATAGAGATTTATCGGCAACTACGGCGGAAAGTTTTTTGTGGTATTTGGGAAAAGCCTTTTTCAAATTTTCCAGCAGCCACTCTTCCCGTTTAAAACAATCCAGCGTATGCTTGAGCACCCCGCCTTTGCCGTAGTAACATTCAGCACAGGTGCGCTGCGGCTCCAGCTCCGGGAACAAAGCCGTTAAAAGGCCCGTTTTTTCCATACGGAGAACTTGCTCATAAGCGCGGGGCGTATGAAAGAGGCGTTTTAATTCTTCCTGCACCCGCTCCCCGGCGGAGCGGACGATAAGCGCAGCGTCTTTTTTTATCTGTTTGAGCACAGACGGCGAAACGGAAAATTTCAGCTCCGCCGCATGGCGAAACACCCGCAGCATACGCAGTGGATCCTCTATAAACACACGCGGCCCGTTTAAACGGATTTGCCGGGCGGACAAATCAGCCAAGCCGCCTTTAAAATCTATCAGGAATTTTTTTTGCAGGTTTTTCAGCCGCACTTGCGCTTTTTGTCCTTTGGCGGAAGTGATTTCCAATGTAATGGGTGCCGTAACAGGATACGCCAGCGCATTAAACGTAAAGTCCCGCCGCAGCAAATCCTCTTTGAGGTTTTTGCCTTGAAAGGCGGTTAAATCTATTTGCAGGTTTTCTTTGCGCGTAACCAGCCGCCACACGCCAAACTGCGCGTCCATTTCAAACGCGGCGGCTTTGAGCGCTTTGGCTAAAGCCAGCGCGGCGGGTTTGACGCGTTCTTTAGGCAAGGCCAAATCTATGTCGCCGGAAGATTTTTTAAGCAAGCTGTCACGCACCGCGCCGCCTACATAATAAGCGTCCGGCACAACTTGGCGCAGCACATCAGCCAGCGGCAACCCCATACTACTCTGCCGCCTCCTCCTGCGCGGCAGTTTGCGCGCGCTGTTTCATTTTTTCCAGGGCGTCTTCTCTGAGTTTGCGCTTGAGCACCTTGCGCAGGCTGTTTTTGGGCAATTCATCTAAAAATTCAAAATCACGCGGACGTTTATAGTTGTCCAAGTTTTGCTTCAAAAATTTACGGAATTGGTCATCGGTCAGTGTAGAGCCCTCAGATTTAACGGCGTAACACTTAATAAATTCGCCGCCTTTGCCGTCCGGCACACCGACAATAGCGGATTCCTCAATTCCGGGGCAGGAATTAATAATCGCTTCCACCTGGGCGGAGAAAACCTTTAAGCCCTTGATGATAATCATATCTTTCTTGCGGTCTTTAATAAAGATAAAGCCGTCATCATCTACAGACACTATATCGCCGGTTTTAAACCAACCGTCCTGGGTAAAAGCATCGCGCGTGGCCTGCGGGTTGCCAAAATAGCCGCGGAACACATTGGGGCCTTTGACACACAGCTCCCCTTCTTGATTGCGGGGCACTTCGTTGCCTTCATCGTCCAGCACAATGGTGCTGACGGACGGAATAGCCGGACCAACGGATTTAATTTTTTGCAATTCTTCTGTATTGACGCTGACCACCGGGCTGGTTTCGGTTAGGCCGTACCCTTCCAAAATCTTCACGCCGATTTTTTGCTCAAAGCGGTCTTTGATTTCCTGCGTCAGTGGGGCCGCACCGGAAACGGCAAAGCGCACGTTTTTAAACGGCCAAAATTGCAGATAAAGCCGTTTAAAGCCTTTGGCTTCTTTGGAAAGTACCGCCAAAATTTGCGGTACAGCCAAAATCAGCGTCACTTTTTCACTTCCCATCGCAGAAAGCCAGGGCTTAGCGGGCATTACGTTTGCCACGATAACCACTTTTAAATTCAAATACAGCGGAATGACCACGCAGGTCGTCCAAGCAAAAGAGTGGAACATCGGCAGCAGGCAGAGGAAACAATCATCGTCATTAATTTTGAAAATCTGCGCGCAGGATATCACGTTGCTGGCCAAGTTGCCGTGGGTCAAAATAGCGCCTTTGGGCTGTCCTGTAGTGCCGGACGTATAAAGAATAAAGGCATCATCTTCGGTGCGGGCACAGGGGCCGGCGGTTTCATCGTGATAGGTGGATTTTTCTATCTGTTCCCAAAACTTTTGCACAAAAGGCTTGTCTTGGGCTGATTCAGGAATGGTATCGGTGGAAAAAATATATTTTAAATCCGGCAAAGAAGGCTGGGCTTTGAGGTAATGACGGATAAATTCCGCCTGTGTAACAATGGCCTTTGCGCCGGAGTTATTTAAAATAAACTGAATTTCTTCTTGTTTGGTGACCATAAAGTTCATCGGAATACATACTGCCCCGATTTTATACAGCCCGTAGCTGGCTACCACTACGTCTATGGCATTGCGGTGTACAATGGCTACACGGTCCCCTTTGCGGATACCGTGTTCCCAAAACATATCGGCAGCGCGGTCCACCTGCATAAGCAAATCCAAGTACGTTAGTTTCTTGCCGGTACCTGCTTCCACCAAAGCCACTTTCTGCGGAAAACGATAGGCACTGTCACTTAAAGAGGTGTATAAATCTTTTCTGCGTATCATAGAAACCTCAACCAATAAAATAAAGTGTTCTTTCTTTCATTGTAACTTAAATCAGCCCTGCCGGGGGTCTAAAATATCCCGAAATCCGTCCCCCAGCAAGTTCCAGCCTAATACAAACAAAAAGATAACTCCACCCGGTATTACCACGGTGTACCAGTAGGCAAATGTATTGCCGCCGCTGCCCAGCACCCAGTTGCGCGCCATAGCAATCAACTGCCCCCAATCTGCCGTGCCCGGCTGGGCGCCAAGCCCCAGAAAAGACAAAGAAGCCGCCGTCAGCACAATATAACCAATATCCAGGCTGGCTACTACAACAGAAGGATAAATAGCATTGGGCAAAATATGTTTCAGCAGCAGCCGGGGGCCGCGCGCGCCCAAAGCACGGGAAGCGGTTACAAAATCGCGCTGTTTAACAGAGAGCACGTCCCCGCGCACCAAACGCGCATACGAAGGCCAAGCCACCGCCGTCAGCGCTATCATCATATTCCGTATATCCGGCCCCAGCATAGCGGCAATCACCATAGCCAACACCAAAGACGGAACGGCAAACACCACATCGGTAAAACGCATAATCACTTCATCCACCACGCCGCCAAAATACGCCGCGGCGGAACCTAAAAAAAGTCCTATTAAAAAAGCAAAAAACGTAACGGTAATACCAATTTTAAACGCCAAACGCGTGCCCCATACCACCCCGTAATACAAATCATATTGTTGCTCGGTAGTACCGAAAATATGCTCCGCTGAAGGCGGCTGCGGGGTAACATTGTAACTGCTTTGGGGCAGTTGGTAGGGATTATGAGCATTCTGCACGGGCGCCAGCACCGGGGCAAACAGCGCCACCAGTGCAAACAAAGCCACCAGCACAAACCCCACCAAAGAGGCTTTATTCTGACAGATACGTTTAAAAATACGCTTAGTCACTTAGTTTAATCCTCGGGTCCACTGCCGTATATAACACGTCGGAAACCAAATTGCCCAACACAAACAGCACCGCCACCATTAGTGAAAACCCCATAATGCCGGCAATATCCAATTGCTGGGCCGCCGTTACGCCAAAGCGGCCAATGCCCGGATAATCAAAAATCGTTTCCACAATTACCGTTCCCCCCAGCAAACGGATAAACTGTATCCCCGCCAGCGTAATCACGGGGATAACGGCATTTTTCCCCGCGTGCCGATAGACTACTGCGTGCTCCGGCAGCCCTTTGGCGCGGGCCGTGCGCACATAATCTTTGCCCAATTCCTCCAGCATAGACGAGCGCATCACGCGCACCATTAGCGCAAAAGACCCTATGCACAGTGTCACCGCCGGAAGCACCAAATGCCGCAGCACATCAAGAAATACTTTAAAATTGCCATTAAGCAAAGCGTCTATTAGTAAGAACCCCGTATAAGAATGAAAAGCCGGGGAATGGACTATCACATCTGTAGAAACCGAATATCCGCCGGGCGGAAACCACCCCAGCTTGCCGTAAAACAACATTAGCAGCAACAGCCCCAGCACAAAAATAGGCAGCGAAAATCCACCCACCGATATCAGCCGGGCGCATACGTCCTGCCATTTGTCTTTTTTCACGGCGGACACCACCCCAAACCAAACCCCAAAAAACACCACCAGCACAATAGTAACCACCGCCAACTGTATCGTGGCGGGCAGATATTCTTTTATCGCCTGGGAAACCGGCATATTGGCGCTGTGGCTATAACCCAAATCTCCCTGTAACGCGCCGGAAAGCCAACGGCCATACTGCTTAAAGACATTGTCGCGCAAGCCATATTTTTGAATAACTTCTTCCAGCGCACCCATTTGACGCGGGTCCTTAATATAGAGGGACGCGCGCATCTCCGGGCTGAGGCGCTGGGTGAGAAAAAACAATAAAAACGTCACACCCAGCGCCACCAGCGGCAATAAAAGAAGTCTTCTTAAAATATAACGCAACATAAACAACGTATTTTATTTATAAGGATCTATTTCCCGTATGCCAACACCGTATCCAACACAATGGCAGCGGCTTGGTTAAATTCTTTAATATCCAGATACTCCTGCGTCGTATGGCATTTCTGCACGCCCAGTCCCAGGTTGGGCATCAGCAACCCGTGCTGACACATCACATTGGCATCGCAGCCGCCGCCAGAGGCCATCGTTTTAAGATTTACGCCATTTTTCTTGGCTGCAGCTAACACCAATTTAACAGCGGGCGCATTTTTAGGCACATTCAAAGAGCCGTAACGGCGCGGTGTTTCTATAGTAATTTGCGGTTTGATTACTTTGCCGTCCACGCGTTTCGTGAAGGCTTTAGCCGCTTTAGCAAAACAATCTTTCATATGCTTAACTTGTTTGGCTAACTTTTTGGGGCAGAGGCTGCGCACTTCGGCCTTTAATTCCAAATACGGCATAACCACATTGGTCACTTCTCCGCCGTGCACTACACCAAAGTTGCAAACGGTTTCTTTGTCTATACGGCCCGTTTTCATCAAAGACAAAGCTTTAACAGCCACTTCTAAGGCGGAAATCCCTTTTTCCGGGCATACACCCGCGTGAGCCGCCACCCCTTTAATAGACACTTTAAAATCGTTCACTTCCGGCCCTTGAATTAACAATTCGTTCACACTTTCATTGTCCAAAATCAAACCGTCCGTACCTTTGATTTTGCTGTAATCCAAGTTTTTCGCTCCCGACATACCATTTTCTTCATTCAGTGTAAAAATAACCTGCACCGGGCTGTGCTCCGGCTTTTGTTCTTTAAGCGTGCGCAATACTTCTAGAATAATTGCCAAGCCTGCCTTGTCGTCTGCACCCAAAATGGTGGTACCATCACTGGTTATGCGGTTATGTTTGACCTGCGGTTTTATCCCCTTTCCCGGTTTAACCGTATCCATATGGGAAGAGAGCAAAAAGGCTTTGCCTCCGCGGGAACCTTTCAAAGTAGCAATAATATTGCCCTGCGCATTAGAACCGATTTTTTTACCAATTTTATCCACCCACACAGAGCAGCCTAATTGTTTCAGTTCTTCCGCCAAGTGTTTTTGTATAGCACCTTCATTCCAGGATTCACTATCTATCACAACCAGTTTTAAGAAAGTGTCCAAAAGTCTTTTTTCATTGATTTTTACGTTCATATTTCCTCCTAAAATCATACCGCATAGCGGCTTTTTTCTTTTTGAAACGGCAAACGGACACAGGCGCAGAAACGGCTGTCCCCTTCCGTTTGCTGCGGCAGCGGACGGGCACATTGGGCTGCCTCATAATAGCGGCAGCGCGGCGCATAAGGACAAGGGCAACTGCTCCTGTTTGTTTCTATTTTCAAGGATACCGGCTCCCGGCTTTTTTGCAAGACAGGGTCCGGCACCGGAACTGCGGCCAACAGAGCCTCTGTGTAAGGATGTTGCGGATTACATAACAGCTGCTCTGTGGGGGCACATTCCAAAATACGGCCTTGATACATAACGGCAATACGGTCGCACAAAAAACGGGCCACCGCAAAATCGTGCGAGATAAACAACATTCCCAGCGCGCGGGAACGGCTGATGTCTTTAAGCAAATTTAAAATTTGCGCCTGTACGGATACATCCAACGCAGACACCGGCTCATCAGCCACCAGCAGTTGCGGCTCCAACGCCAAAGCGCGTGCAATCGCTATGCGCTGGCGCTGCCCGCCGGAAAATTCGTGCGGCCAGCGGTCCAAATGTGCCGGGTCCAATCCCACCGCACGCACCAAAGAGTGCAAGGCCTTTTCTCTTTGTTCTTTATCCTTATGCAAACCGTGTATATCCCACGGCTCGCAAAGAATTTGCCGCATCGTCTGGCGCGGGTCCAGGCTAGAGTAAGGGTCTTGAAAGACCACCTGCACCTGCCGGCGCAACTTTTTAAAACCGGCTTTACTCAATTCTTTCAATTCCAATCCGTTCACTTGCACCGAGCCGGACTGATAACTTTCCAAGCCTAATAACACTTTAGCCAGCGTGGTCTTTCCACAGCCGGACTCTCCCACCAGTCCCACAATTTCCTGCGCACCTATCCGCAGCGTCACATTTTGCAACACTATTTTTTCTTCCGTCTTGCCCAAAAGCCACGCCCCGCGCCGCTGATAGGTTTTGTGTAAATGCTTAATTTCCACAGGATATTTCATTCTGTTCCACCCACCAACAACGTACTGTATGGCCGTTATGCTCCACCAAGGGAGGAAGCACACGGCGGCATTGGTCCGCCGCATACGGGCAGCGCGGCGCAAACGGGCACCCCTGCTCCGGCGTACCCGGAGCCGGGGGATAACCTTCTATAGCCGGCAAATGTTCTTCCTTGCGTTTCAAGGATACCAAAGAGCCTAAAAGCCCCTGCGTATAAGGATGCATCGGCTGTGCAAATAAATTTTTTACTTCCGCGCGTTCCACGCAATAACCGCCATAAAGCACCAACACTTCATCTGCAATATCTGCCACGATGGCCAGGTTATGCGTGATAAATACGGCAGCCATAGCACTTTGACGCTGAAGTTTTTTAATTAATTTCAAAATTTGCGCCTGTATGGTTACATCTAATGCCGTGGTAGGCTCATCTGCTATCAAAACGCTGGGGTTTAAACACAAAGCCATAGCAATCATAATACGCTGGCGCTGGCCGCCGGAAAATTGAAAAGGATATTCGTTTAACCGCTGGCGCGCGTTAGGAATGCCTACTTTTTTCAATAGATGTACGGCCCGCGCCCGGGCGCGCAATCTAGAGCAAGAAGTATGAGCCAAAATAGTTTCTACCAACTGTTTGCCTATGGTGCGGATAGGATTGAGGCTGGTCATAGGGTCCTGGAAAATCATTGCCAACTGGGCCCCGCGTAATTTGCGCAACTCTTCCCCAGACAGAGAGAGGATATCCTGCCCCTGGTATAAGATACGCCCCGCTGTGATTTCCCCGCCTGGCGGAAGTAATTTAAGGATAGACAGCGCGTGTACCGTCTTGCCGCAGCCGGATTCCCCCACTACGGCCAACACTTTGCCTTTTTGCAACTGGTAGCTTAATCCCCGCAATACTTCCGTTTTTTCCTCACCATTACGGAAACAGATATGCAGGTTTTCTACGCTAAGTATTATATCTTCGCGCGCGTCCATATTATAGTATTATAGCAATTTAGCTCTTAGCCCAAAGGAAAGACTGTAAAAAATTCTGCTAAACTGGAATGTTTTTCATTATTGATAGTATGCCGCGCACTTTACATTGTTTTTGCTACACTATATATATGAAACAATTTTTCTCTTTCCATTGGTCAGCTTTTTTATTTTTAGGCGTCTGCGCGCTGTTAGGCGCTTGCAATGAATATGCCCAAACAGACGTAACTTTCCCGGACGGCTTTGTGGTGCGTGCCCGCATAGCCGACACGCCACAAAAAACAGAAAAAGGCTTGATGTTTGTAAAAAACTTGCCGGAAGACGAAGCGATGCTCTTTGTTTTTGACCAAGAAAACACTCAATATTTTTGGATGAAAAACACACTTATTGACTTAGATATTTTGTTTTTAAACCCTGAAGGCAAAATTAATGAGCTTTACGAACGGGTGCCACATACCTACACCTATACGCCGGACCATCAAATACCCGTTGTAGCAGGCAAAGCCCAGTACGTGCTGGAAGCCGCTGCCGGCACTATTTCCCGCCACGGTCTGAAGAAAGGGAACCTCTTGCATTTTGAACGGACAAACTTATGAGAAAAGCCTTGTTTTTATTCTTCCTATGTGCATATGGTACTTTCTGTCAGGCCGTACCAGCCCCTGACACGCAAGAAATATATGAACAGGCAAAAAAGCATCTAATCCAGCTAATCCGCATAGACACGTCCCAACCGGAACCCAACGAAACAGCCGCCGTGCGTTATATCTATAAAGAACTAAATAAACACCATATAGATTGGGACTTCCTCTCTCCGCGCAAAGGCTCTGCCAATTTGCTGGCCCGCATCAAAGGGAGCGACCCGCAAGAAAAACCCTTGTTGCTTATTTCTCACTTAGACACGCAACCTGCCGGCGAAGGATGGACCTACCCCCCTTTTAAAGCCACGCTGGAAGACGGACGCATTTACGGTTTGGGCAGCACAGACGCCAAAAATTATACTGCTATGCATTTGGCGCTCTTTACCTATATCAAAGACTCCGGCCTAACCCCCAAAAGAGATATTTTATTTCTCGTTACTTCCGGTGAAGAAGCCGGCAGCACCACTGGTCTGAAATGGCTGGGCGAAACCCAATGGGACAAAATCAACGCGGGTTATGCTTTAAATGAAGGAGGCGGCATTATCCAGGATGAACCGCAAGGCACCACGCTTATTTTTGCCGAAGCCGGAACCAAAATGTATATGGACGTTAAAATTACCGCTTCCGGAGAAGCGGCACACTCGTCCGTTCCGGTGCCGAACAATGCAGTATATCGTCTTTCGCAAGCATTGGCACGGCTGCCCCAGTTTAACCCGTCGGCCCGGCTGACACCGGCTACGCTGGAATTTTTCCGCCGTATTGCTCCCCTGCAGGATGAAGACGGACAAACCACCATCCGTCTGTTGCTTTCCGATAATCCCAAAGACCAACAAATGGCGGCAGACATTATGGCTAAAGACCCCTTTTTGCGCACACAGCTTAAAGACACCATTAATCCCGTCAACCTTTCTTCCGGCACCGATACCGGTGCTGCCGCGGCAGAAGCCTCGGCCGTAATTAACGTCCGCCTGCTGCCCGGCACAAATCCGGACGCTTTTTTTGAAGAGCTGCGCGCTTTTTTGGGTCACGAAGACTATTTGTCTTTAGAAATTTTAGAACGTCCCCAGTTGCCCTTTCCTGTGCCTATGGACGGAACTGACCGTTTGTTTGACGCTATTGCGCAAACAGCGGCCCAAATGTGGCCCGGGGCCGTTACCGTAGCGGGGATGAGTCCCGCTTCCGGTGATGGGGAATATTTGCGCCGTTTAGGCGTGATTACCTATGGGCTGGGGCCGGCAATGAACTCTCAAGGTCCGGCTTCTTCCCCCCACACGCCAGATGAATATATTTCCGAAAATGATTACAAGGAGCAAATTGCTTTTTTTACTGCAGTCGTTTATAATTTTGCTTTAGGGCAGAGCGAACCGCTGACAATAGAGCAGCTACCGCTGCCCGCTGCAGAAACAACCATACAAAAAGCAAACTAAATACTATGGATAAACAAGTACAAAAACACTTATTTGCATTCCAACAGGCAGAAAAAACCGAAAGCGTCATTTACGCCAAGTTGGCAGAATATGAAAAAAACCCGGACAACGCCCAAGTGCTTCGGGGCATCGCGGCCGCGGAAGCCCGCCACCACGATATTATCGCCCAACGGACCGGCCTGCAAGCCACCCCCTGCCGCTGGAAAATAACGTGGTATCTGTTTTTGGCGCGCACGCTGGGGCTTACCTTTGCCGTCAAACTAATGGAAAACAATGAAGGCCAAGCCGCCGCCACCTATTTTAAATACAGCGAATTTCCTGAAATACAAAAGCTCTCTATGGAAGAAGAAGAGCACGAAAACGCGCTGCTGGGCTTAATCAATGAAGAGAAATTAAATTATATGGGCTCTGTAGTGCTGGGACTCAGCGACGCGTTGGTGGAATTTACCGGAGCGCTGGCCGGTTTTACTTTTGCTTTGCAAAGCCCTCAGCTGGTTGCTCTGACCGGGGCCATTACGGGCATTGCGGCGGCGTTGAGTATGGGTTCATCGGAATATCTTTCTTCCAAGACGGAAAAAGACCAAGGCAAACATCCCGTCAAAGCCGCCGTATATACTACCGGGGCCTATCTGCTGACTGTAGCTTTATTGGTGGCTCCCTATGCCCTGCTCAGTAATGTGTTTGTGGCATTAGGGCTGATGTTATGTTTTGCACTGTTGGTTATTGCGGCCTTTACATTTTATTACTCCGTAGCCAAAGAAGAAAACTTCAAACACCGCTTCTTAGAAATGGCGGGGCTGAGCTTTGGCGTGGCGGCAGTCAGCTTCTGTATCGGCTATGTTTTACAGGCGTTAACCGGCATACAGGCCGGCTGAGGCCTCAATAGAAGGCACGAAAGCAACGCGCCGGCAATTTAGAAAAGGACGCCCCGTGCGTCCTTTTTTATCCTGCGACCACAGACGTACGTTTGGAGTTTTGAAAATAAAATCCGTTTAGAAAGTGCCTCCCCTCACAAAGTGCCCAACACCCGCCACGAAGCGGCTAAAGCCCGGCACAAAGCACCAAAGCCTCTTCCAGGCCGTTTAGCAACAGGCAAAACTGTGCAAAACTTTTGAAACAAAAACCCCAGGCTTATAGCCCGGGGTTAAATAGACGTATCAACAACAAAAAAATGCGGCTACAAATCGGCCGTAATCTCTATGGGGCAATGGTCTGACCCCATTACATCAGAGAGCATAGACGCACTTTTTAGTTTGCCCACGGACGGAGTATCTATGAAAAAATAATCTATCCGCCAGCCCACATTTCTTTTGCGTGCGCCGGTTTTATAATCCCACCAGCTGTAATGGCCGCCGTCTTTGACAAAATGGCGGAACGTGTCGGCGTAGCCCTCAGTAAAAAAGCGGTCCAGCCAGGCACGTTCCTGCGGCAAAAAGCCGGTGTTTTTTTCGTTTTCTTTGGGGCGGGCCAAGTCTATAGGCATATGGGCGGTGTTCACGTCCCCGCACACAATAACTGTTTTGCCCGTTTTAAAAAGTTCTTTGCTTTTCTGTAAAAAGAAATCATAAAAGCGCAGTTTAAAATCTATGCGCTCCGGCCCTTGCCCGCCGTTTGGAAAATAAATGTTTAAAAAGAAAAAGGTGGGATACTCCAAAATTAACGTGCGTCCTTCGCGGTCAAACTCCTCGTTGCCCAGGCCATACTCCACGCGCAAAGGTTCCTGGCGGCTATAAACGGCTACCCCGCTGTAGCCTTTGCGCTCGGCAGAGCAAAAATAGCTGTGCCAGCCCTGCGGCGCGCGCAGCGCCGGGGAAAGCTGCTCCGGCAAAGCTTTGGTTTCCTGCAAGGCCAAAATATCAGCCCCGCACGTCTGCAAAAAATCAGCAAATCCTTTCTTTTCCACGGCGCGCAGGCCGTTCACATTCCACGAAATCAGTTTGGTCAACACGGAGAGAGCTCCTTAAATAGTATAATAGGTATTATAATAAATTGCCCGCCTGCGGACCTTTTCAGGAGAGATATATGATTAAACAAGGCAAATGTTTTTTTACTTCGGAGTCCGTCTCCAAAGGACACCCCGACAAAATCTGCGACCAGATTTCTGATTTAATTTTAGACGAGATTTTAAAGAAAGACCGCACCGCCCGCGTGGCCTGCGAAACTTACATTACCCGCGGCTTGGTGGTAGTGGGTGGAGAAATCACTACCAAAACGTGGGTGGACGTGGAGCACTTAGTGCGCGGCCTGCTTAAAGACATCGGCTATACCGACGCCAAATACGGCTTTAATGCAGACACCTGCGCCGTGGTTAACGTGATTGGCAAACAATCGCCTGACATCAGCCAAGGTGTAGATGTGGGCGGCGCCGGGGACCAGGGCCTAATGGTCGGCTATGCCGTAGATGAAACGATGGAATATATGCCACTGCCGCTGGTGTTGGCTAATGACATTTTGAAAAACCTGGAACGGGCGCGCAAAACCAAAACCCTGCCTTACATTGGCCCCGACGCCAAGAGCCAAGTAACGGTGGAATACCAAGACGGCGAACCGGTGCGTGTAGATACGGTGGTGGTGTCCACACAACACACAGAGGATATTTTGGACCGCTCCGGCAATAAAATTACCGACAAATCCAAAAAAGAAATAGAAGCCGTAGCCATTATCCCCGCCATTAAAAAATGGATGGATAAAGACACCCAAATTTTAATCAATCCCACCGGCAAATTCGTCATCGGCGGGCCGCAGAGTGACACCGGTATGACCGGACGCAAAATCATTGTGGATACCTATGGCGGACGCTGCCCGCACGGCGGCGGCGCTTTCTCCGGCAAGGACCCCACCAAAGTGGACCGCTCCGCAGCCTATATGGCGCGCTACATCGCCAAAAACATCGTAGCAGCCAAACTGGCTAAAGAATGCACGGTGCAAATTGCTTATGCCATTGGCAAAGAAGACCCCGTGGGATTTTATGTAGATACAGATGGCACGGGCAAAATTGCCGATGAAAAACTGGCGCAGATTGCGCGCAAGGTGTTCCCGCTCACTCCGCGCGGCATTATTGAGCAGTTTAAACTGCGCAACCCCATCTATCTGCAAACGGCGGCCTACGGGCATTTTGGACGCAAAGAGCTGCCCTGGGAAGCAACGGACAAAGTAAAAGCCTTGCAGGCAGCCGCCGGCAAATAAAGTTCTCCTCAAAACCCTCGCCCAAACGGGAGTTTTTTATTTGCAAAGCATAACCGGGTAGAATTTGCCAACGCCGCTTGCCCTCAGTTTGCCTCCGCTTTGCCGAGTAGAGAGAGGCTGCGGAGGAGGCCCCATCCTAATATACACAAAAAGCTGTCTTTATTCTTTCCCGCCTCATTTGAAACATACAGAACAATAAAAAAACCCGCGCCTGTTTAATAAGCGCGGGCTTTGTGTTAGAAAATCTACATTATGTTGCCGAGGACACCTTTAAATACATCCCAAGAGCAATCCGGCAACTGCTCCAAGGTAATATACACATCGTCCATATATCTCTGGCATAATTCGTGAAAATATTTCCAATTGGCTACTTTTGGATATTTATTAGCATTATAACCCAAAGATTGGCTATCTTGCGGAAACATTTTGACCAAAGCATACATCAACGCGTGCCGGTGGTAATCCCCCACCGTAGCTTCCACCTCTTTATTATACATACGCTTTAAATCTTCAGACGTATAAAGACGGTTGGAATACATAACCAATTCAAAATACATACTAAGCCCTTCTACTACATTCGCTTCCGTCAGCGTTTCGTAGCCGGCATTATGCAAGCGTTCAGTCACTTTTTTCATCAAAGCCGGGATCTTATTCATTTGCTCCTGGGTTAATTGTGGATTAAAACCCGTATATTTCTTTTGTTCAGCAGCAGCCGAAGAGGTCCGGGCGGCCTTTTGCAAAGCAGCAGACACTTCTTCCACTGACGCAGCCTTCACAGAAGCAACACAAAACAGCCCTATTATTGCAAACAGAACAAACTTTTTCATATATTTCTCCTTGTTCTTTAAATTCCCTTATTTATAAGATAAAAATTCCGTCTTTGTCTGACAAGAGCCAAAGGACCTACGCACAAATACAATCTAGACCTATTAGTATTTCGAACTTTTTAGAAACGCAAAGAGAGGGACGCTTCCGCTCCCAAACCATAATAGGCATAGTTGGCCGCCAAACTTAAATCCAAATAGGCAGGCAGCTTGAAATTAAACCCGGCCGTAGCACGCGCCGTGGCCGCATATTCATTGGCGCCTTCCAGCTCAGGGGCATTGCTGGCCTGATTGATATGCAACGTGGTATAATCCACACCGCCGCCAATATAGGGTACAAAATATTTAAATTTCATAGATAACACCAAACTGGCGTTATAATGCGTGGCGGAAAAATCCCGCGCGCTGGCGCTGTGGCCGGAAATAACTAACATCGGCTGGAAAGAGCCCAGCATTTCATTTGGCCGCGTAATACCCCAACGCAACCCGCCGCCGGCAATGGTCATCCCTTGGTAACTGCTGGCGCGGATAAATCCGTCTAAGCGAAACGGCATACCGATATCGGCCTGCAGCCACGGGTAAAATACTTCTCCCACTTCATCGCGCTCACCTAAAGCGGTATGCGTAGTGTCATTTTTGCCTTTGCTCATCTTAAAAATCATCGTGCCGCGCGGCCCTATTTGAAAACCGCCCCATCCCAACACACGCCCGGTGGTATAGGTACCCGATCCGATAAGACCACCCAAATCTTTGGTAAATGCACGCACATTATCCTGCGATACATTGGCGGAAAAGTCGTCCCAAATATTACGCGCCTCTACAGGCAAACATAAAGCCGCAGCGGCCAAAACCGTTAAAAATAGTTTTTTCATTTGCATTTCCTCATATTCACAGTATAGCCCGTTCTTTCCTGTTACGCAAGCCGTTTTATTTAAAATCCACCCGCTGGCCCACTTGCACCCGGCCCTGCAAAGTGCCGCCGGGCATTTCCAAAGTTTGCACCGCGTGCGCAAAAATGGGGCTCATACGCCAAGGTTTCATATTTTCTTTTACATACAAAACCGTACCATCTTCGGCTAAAAAAAGCACATCAATAGCAAAGCGCATAAAACACGTATGTATCTGCGGACAAGGCGCTAACAGCAAGGCGCGCCCTTGCGGCAAAGAGGCACGAAACATCAGCCCTTTGAGCCTTTTAAAAAAACTAAAGGCGGGCTCCACCTCTTGGGCTAATACCGTGCCGTCTTCTAAAACACATTTCATAGATTTTTCTCCGCCAAGCGGATCAAATATTTTTTGACTTGCTTTTCTAACTTCTTATCTTTAAAAATTGCTTCTTGTGGAGTTTTAACAGAAAAACCTTCTTTATTTTTAAACACCAAAAACGTTAAAGTAATCTCATTATTAAAATCCACATCCGCTATCAGCATATTTTCATTGGTAAATGCTTTGCGGTAATCCGCCGACACAAAGTGCACGTCCTGCACCGAATAGCGGCAGTCTTTTTTACATTGAAGCAGGAAATCATATACGTCTTTTTCTAACACTTTGACGTTCTTATATTTTCCGCCTGTCTGCGGCAAGAGCAGCACGCCGTTTTCCAGTTTTACGTCTTTTACGTCCAATACATTCCCGTAGGAAAAAGTAAAAGCGCACGCCGGTACGCAGAACAACAAGAATAACAACACCGGCGCGCGCTTTAACCAAAACATTATTTGGGCTCCACCACGCGCTCCACATAAGAGCCGGTGCGGGTGTCCACCAAGATTTTGTCGCCTTCATTAATAAAAAGCGGTACCTTGATTTCCGCGCCCGTTTCCAACGTGGCCATTTTGGTCATATTGGCTACCGTATCGCCTTTTACGCCAGGCACGGTGGAGGCAATGGTGAGGGGCACTTTAATGGGCAGCTCCATATTGAGCAGCTGACCGTTAATATAAATACCCGTCGTTTCCATATTATCTTTCAAATATTTTTTCTGGTCTTTGAGCTTTTCTATGGGCACAGAAACCTGCTCATAGTTTTCGCTGTTCATAAATACCGCCATATCGCCCTCGTCATACAAATACGTGAACGGGCGTTTTTCCACTTCCACTTCTTTAAATTTATCTTCGGGCCGGTAGGCCGTTTCAATCAAAGAACCGGTGTGAATATTGCGCAGTTTTACGCGCACCACGGCGCGGGCCTGGCTTTTGCGGTGATGTTGGAACTCAATGATTTCTACAATCTGTCCGTTTTCATCTTCAAAAATCAGTCCGTCGTGGAACTGGGTGGTGTTAATCATAACTTGTACCTCTTTGCGGGCGGCCTTTCGGCAAGCCCGTTAATTTTTCGTCAAATTTTTACTGCCGGTGTGGGTTACCTGGTAGCTGTCTTCTAAACGCACGCCAAATTTGCCCGGCAAATAAATGCCCGGCTCTACGGTAACTACATAGTTTTCTTCCAGTTCTCCCACCGCGCCGGCACGCTCAGTAGGAGCTTCGTGCACTTCCAAACCGATGCTATGGCCCGTGGTGTGAATATAATAGGGCCCATATCCGGCATCTTCAATTACGTCCCGTGCGGCTTTATCCACTTGGGCGACAGGCAACCCCGCACGCAACAAACCGGCAGCCGCTTCTTTAGCCATAGCAACAATGTGCCAAATTTTCGTATATTCTGCCGGCTCTTTGTCCCCGTGCCACCAGCTGCGGGTAATATCGGAGCAATAGCCTTTATAAAAACAGCCAAAGTCCATCAAAATAGCGTCGTTCTTTTTCAGCTTGCGCTTGGCAGAAGGGGTATGGTGGCAATCGGCACAATTTTCCCCAAAGCACACAATGTTAAAAGGTACGCTGTCTGCCCCGCGCTTGAGCATTGCCACCGCCATTAGCACACGCACGTCTTCTTCGCTCATACCGGTTTTGATTTGGGGTTTTACTTCGTTAAACGCTTCGGCAGCTATACGGCAGGCCTTTTTAACTAAATCCATTTCATCGGCATATTTTACCTTGCGCATCTCGGCCACGCCCCCTTCTAAGCGGCACAAACCTGCACGGGCCAATTGCTCGCCACGGGCAAAATCTGCTGTTTGGGGATCAAAAGCCAAGCGGGTCAATTTCTTCTCTACCGCCAACTCTAAAGCCGCCCCCAACATATCGCCTGCTACCGCTTGCACCGTAAAAAACCCCGCTGCCGGAGCCATTTTAGGCACAATCATTTTTTTAGTCAGACAATATGCTTTGCGCGGAGTCAACAAGAAAACCGCCTCTTCGGCGTCTATTTCTATGCCGGAAAAATAACGCAACTCCAACGCACTTAAACAGAGATATCCGTCTAATTGCGCATTTTTAAGGAACTTCTGAAAGTCTTTTAAACGCTGGGCACTTAGATTTTTCATAATTACTTACGGGTCAAAATATCCGCCCCTGTGTCCGTAATCACCGTGGTATCTTCCAACCGCACCCCGAACTTGCCCGGCAGATAAATGCCCGGCTCCACCGTAACCACGTTGCCTTTTTTCAGCACGGCATTGGTGGTTTGGTCGTTGCAGGGCTCTTCGTGTATTTCCATACCCACGCCGTGGCCCAAACGGTGCGTAAAATACTCTCCGTATCCGGCATCGGTAATAATGCCGCGGGCGGTAGCGTCCACTTTTTGGGCCGCCACACCGGGTTTTTCCGCCGCGATACCGCTCTGGCGGGCTTTATCTACAATATGCCAAATTTTGGTATATTCTTCCGGCTCTTTGTCTCCGTGCCACCAACTGCGGGTGATATCTGAGCAATAACCGTTATAGATACAGCCAAAGTCCATCAGCACCGCTTCATTGTCTTTGAGTTTGCGGTGGGATGTTTCGTGATGCGGATTGGCCGTATTTTCACCAAAAGCAATAATAGTTAAAAAAGAAGTGGCAGATGCGCCTTTTATGCGCATAAACTTTTCCATTTCTGCCGCTACTTCAAATTCGCTGACGCCCGTTTTAAGCAAAGGCTTGATATACTCGTAGGTTTCATAAGCGATGCGGCAACTGTCACGCAAAATAGCCAGTTCATACTCATCTTTTGTTTGGCGCAACAAAGAGATATGACTGTCCGTCTCCACAAATCCGGAAGCTTTGAATAAACTGCCCGCCATATAATTTTCCTTTTCGGCGTCAAACCCTACGCGTTTTAAACCCAAACGCGCCGCTGCTGCTACGGCTGCGGCAGTTCTTTCTTTATCTTGCCCGATTACTTCAATAAAAGGAAACATCTTTTTTAAAGGAGCTTCATACAATTGCCGAGTAAAACATATCAGCCCGCCTTCATAGAGCAAAAGCACCGTTTCCCCGGCATAGAAATAAAAACCCAAAATATAGAACTGGTCTATATTGTTTGTAATTACCAATCCGTCCAGCCCTGCGGTTTTCATCAACTCTTTAAGGGCTGCTGTTTTTTCTAAAACTCTTTGTTGTGACACCATAGCGTTTTACTCCTTTTTCCTCTAGTAATATGATAACACTTTTTCATCGTCAGAGCAACGCGTGCGCGCGCAATCTTTTTGTTCCGCTGCCTCTGCCGCTTACCCCCTTGCACGTTCTGCCCGGTAATTATATATAATAAACTATATTGCATCGCCTAAACGAATATGGCTATGAAACAATTTCTCTTCGTTGCGCTATTGGCGTGTGCCAGTACGCTCAATGCGGCAGTTTTTACATCTGAGGACGGCCGATTTACCATAGATTTGCCTTCCGGTTGGAATTTGGCGCAAAAACCAGCCTCCGGTTCGGTGCTTTCTATTGTAAAAGGCTCTGCCCGCATTGATATTAAATCCGTGCCCGAATGCAAAACCGAAGCTTGCATTGAACAAAAAACCCAGTCTGATTTAGTAGAAGTCAAAAATAAAAAAATGCAGGTGGTGGGCAACACCTATACGGGCGAAGAGATTAAGCGCATTGATTTTTCCACCGGGGAACCTTTTTTTTACATCAGTTTTTTTACTTCCAAAAATGATTTCAGCTCCGGCTATTTTCTCATAAACGGGCACGCCTATTCCGTGTTGGCTAAAGATTTATCTTATGCTCAAACGGATTTGCTTTTCTCTTTAATCTCCCCCGCACAAACAGCGCCGGCTGCGCAACCCGTATTAGAAATGGACCTTGCTGATTCCCGTGCCTATGACATAGAAGCTATGCCGGCGGTTTCCCAAGAGGTCTTGCTTACTGAACAGCCGCTTCAGGCCGTAGAAATACCCCCGGCAGAACAGGTGCAAAGCGCGCCAGCCCCCAAAACAACTGCCAAGCGGCCGCGCACGCTGGTTACGCGCAATATGCCGCCGTATATTCAACAATTGGGCCACGGATTTGATGTTTTCGTCATTCTGCTGTTTTTGTATATGTTGACCCAAATAGGTGCTTTGGCTGTGCGCCCTTCCTTAAAAAAGAAAACGGCAGCGCAACAAGTCAACCCACACTCGCCCTATCCCATTAAATTCCGCAGGCTCTATGGCACCCCGTCGCTGATTTACCGTGCAAGAGACAACCAAGGAAACGTGCTGATTTCTTTGTCGGGGCGGTGGGATAGTTTATTCCTTTTTGGCGGATTAATATTAATTATAGCTGCCGTGCTGGTAATGGCCTTTACCGGCGTATTGGAAAGCACGCGCGTTGTTCACTTAAGCGCGTTCACTTATAATACGGTCTATTCCGCTGTTTCGCTGGTCATTCCGCTGGGGTTTGTGATTTTCATCTGCGGTATTTTATGGTCCCAGTTGGTGTTGCGCCAATTTGCACTTTATGATGCAAAAGGACACAAAGCCGTTTATGTAATGCAGCGCGGATTCGGACTCAAAAAAGAGTGTTATGTAGCCTACTTTGTTAAATCCAAAGAGATTTTGCTAATGGAGCGCAAACGCTTTTCTTACCTGCGCCGCTGGCAATTGCTAGATAAACAGCGCCGCGTATTGGCCCATATTACAGAAGACAGTCCGGCCCGGGCCATTATCCGCAAATTTACAGGACATCTGTGGGGGCTATTGCGGGCCAATTACCAGATACAAGGGCCTATGGACAGCCAAGGTGCTATAGAAAGCAGTCAGACGCTTTTTAACCGTTTTTCCTGCAATATGGATAAACCCCAAGCGCTTTCAGCGCGTGACTTATTGGTTGCTTCTTTAATTATTAATATTCGCGACCGGGATAAATGGTATCCGTGGTTTTAAATTTGTTAAGTTCCAATTCAAATCCGTCCCCCGCTGTTGGCGGGGGACGGATTTTTTAGAAGAAGCAACCGTTGGTCTAGCAGTTCCGGCAATATTGTCTTTATAAAGTCTGCTTCTTGCAAAACGCAAGCGCATTACTCCCCAGAACCGCCCCAGCCATCAGCCCGACAGCCCGCCCCAAAATATTTTAGTCCGCCTTTTCTTTTTTGAAACGGTTTAAGTATGGGCTATAATCAGGCAGCACTTTGGTATATTCTTGGGAAAAAAGAGGAGAAGAAATCAAAAAATCCGCCGTAGCACGGTTACAGGCCACCGGAATATTCCACACCGCCGCCAGACGCAGTAAAGCTTTAATATCCGGGTCGTGTGGCAGCTGGTTAAGAGGATCCCAAAAGAAAATCAATATATGAATATTTCCTTCCGAAATAGCCGCGCCGATTTGTTGGTCCCCCCCAAACGGACCGCTGTTAAAACAATGCACCGGGCATTGCAACACTTCACTAAGCAAAGTGCCTGTCGTGCCGGTGGCAAACAAATGGTGCTGCACTAAAGAGCCTTTATTATATTGGGCCCACTCCATCAAATCTTTCTTTTTGTTATCGTGTGCCACTAAGGCAATATTTTTCTTCTTTGGAATGATGAACATACACCCCCCTTTGGGGCTATTGTAGCATTTCTCCGCACTTTCTTTGCGCGCGGCAAGTTTGCTATCCTTAATTATATATGCGTATCTTTTTGTTATTATTGGCATTTGCTTATTATGCTTTCCCTCTCTGGGCTAACAACGACCTTACTGCCCAAGTGCAAAACCTGGCACAGCGCCCGGTGTTGCGTGGGGCTTCTTGGGCGGCTGCTGCCCGCTATGTGAACGGGCAATCCCTTTTTTCCTTACAATCGGATTTGCGTTTAGCCCCGGCTTCTACTTTAAAATTGCTGACTTCCGCCGCCGCATTAGAAACTTTTGGTCCTATGTATCGTTTTGAAACTTCCCTGTATGCCGACGCTTTGACAGACTCAAATGGAGTTTTACAGGGCAACCTTTATGTCCGCGGAGGGGGAGACCCCACTCTCGGTTCAGACCGTGTTACAGGCAGTCTATCCGCCACGGAGCTGCTAAAAAACTGGAGCCGCCAAATCCGCGCCCGGGGGATTAAAAAAATAACCGGCAACATTTATGCCGACATCTCTTTATTTTCCGGTCCTTCTTTGCCAGACAAAACCAACTGGCAAAATATGGGCAACTATTTTGCCGCCCCGGCTACCGCTTTGGCTTTTAACGATAACTCCTTTGAAATCACTTTTGCACCCCAATCCCAAGACGGAGCTACGGTGCTTGTCCAATCCGTATGGCCGCAAACGGAAGGTTTAAAAATTCACTCCTTTGTTACCGCCAGCGCCAAAGACCGGCGCGACAACGCCTACGCCTATGCCGCGCCGGGCCAATATGACATAGAAATTTACGGCACGGTGCCCACTTCCCGCCTCAAAGGCCAGCATATTAAAGCCGCCCTGCCAGATGCACCGCAACTGCTGGTTGATTTGCTGACGCAGCAGCTGGAAACAGACGGCGTGGAGGTAGAAGGAGGCGCTATCTTATTGGAAACCGCCCCCGATTATACTCCTATGCACCTGCTTTTTACGCACCGCTCCCCCGCGCTTAAAGATATCATCTATATTGTAAATAAACGCAGTTTTAACTTTTACGCCGAAATGTTGCTGCGTATGTTGGCGGTGCAGGCCGGGCACAGCGGCACTATTGCCGAAGGCATTAACCAGTTATATGCTTTTTTACAGCAGAACGCCATTTCCACGCAAGATGTGCTGCTTTATGATGGCAGCGGCCTTTCGCGCGACAATCAAATTACCGTCCAAACTTTGCTGGATGTGTTGGAATTGATGGCCAAAAGTCCTAATTTTACCTATTACTATACTTCTCTGGCCACGCCTGATGACCGCGGGGATTTGTTGTTGCTGCGCTATTTTTTGCATCCGTTCAAGCGAACCCAAGACATACACGTTAAAGGCGGCACCATTGACGGCGTAAAAGCCCAAGCCGGTTACGCCAAAGACCGCAACGGCCAACTGATTGCCTTTGCCTTTATTGCCAACAATATGGTGGCTAAAGACGAAAGTATAAACCGCTTTTATGAAGAATTGCTAAAGCTGTTGCTGGGCCTGCCTGCAGAAAAATAATTTCACGCTAGATTGACCAAAAGCCCGCTTGTACAAACAAGCGGGCTTTTCTTTTTATTTGCTCAAACTAGCCTAATCAGCAGACGGGGCAACAAAACTGCCTCTTATAAAAAGGCTTACTTCAGGATCTTTTCAAAAACTTTTAAGCACTATACGCTGTCGGCTCCATCGGGATACGGAACCAAAACAGAGCCCCTTGGCCTAGCCCGGGGCTGTCTACGCCAATTTCGCCATTGTGTGCATTGACAATTTCCTGCGCAATAGAAAGACCCAGTCCCCAGCCCTGTTTGCGGCCGGAGCGGTCTTTGTCTGATTGGTGAAATTTTTGGAAAATTTTACTTTGCTCATCATACGCAATGCCGGGCCCTTCATCCCCTATATGACAGACCAATGAGCCGTTTTGTACAAAATAGCGGATTTCAATACGACCGCCCTGCGGCGAAAATTTAATGGCATTACCCAACAAGTTATTCAACACCTGAGAAATGCGGAAGCGGTCTGCAAAAACTGTTACATCGTTGGGATATTCGTATTTAGTCAGAAAAATGCCTTTCTTTTGGGCATTGACCTGCTGCAAGGTGAAAACATCGTTAAGCAGCTGATTAAAGTTAAAATTTTTGAAATCCATTTTAAACTTGCCCGACTCTATCATAGAAATATCCATTAAATCAGCCATCAGCTGGTTCATATTGTCGGTAGCTTTTAAAATATTGTTTAAAGCCATTTGCTCGTTGTTGCCGCCGCCCTGCGGGCTATCCATCATAAGCACCGAAGTAAAACCCTGAATAGAAGTCAAGGGCTGGCGCAGGTCGTGAGCGACGATAGACATAAATTTAGAGCGGATTTCACTTAAACGGTTAAGCTCTTGGTTAGAAAGCTTTAATTTTTCCACCATACTTTCCAGCATACTGACTTTGCCGGAAAGCTGCATCTGCAGCGCGACTATTTGTTGCTGGTAATTATGTTCCGCCTTCATTACTACGCGTTTCATTTTTCGCATAGCAAAACGCCGCGCTATCCAAAAAGTCAACAATAAAAGCGCGGCGGTCAACACCGTGTAATAGATAGGGTAGCTGAGTTGTCTGATATATTCTATGATTAGCATACAGGTATTATAGCTATTTTATAGGCTTTGCCAAGATGTTTTCCAACTCCGCCCGGGCCACCGCTTCTTCCCGCAATAAATGCGGCGCCGGGCCTGTCAAATCAATTACAGAAGAGGCACGCGCGCCCAATGTACCCCCAGTCAAAATTAAATCTGCTTTTCCGCCAAAAAAATATTCCACTTCCTTTTCATCCGTAAAAACCGGCCGTCCGTGCAAATTGGCGCTGGTGGACGCCAGCGGATTTTTTAACTTCCCCAACAGCCGCGCTAATGACGGATGCGCAGGTACGCGCAAACCAAGCCCCTCAAAACCGCGCCGCAAAGGGGTCCCCTTTTCATTGGGGCGCAAAATCATTGTCAGCGCACCAGGCCAATAGGCCCGGGCCAGTTTTTCCGCGTCCTCATTCCATTGCACAATCTGCCGCGCCTGCGCGGTTGTACCCACCAAAATTTGCAGGGCAGCAGAAGCGGGCCGCTGTTTAATTTCATAAATACGCCCGATGGCTTCTTCATCAAACGCATTGGCACCAATGCCATATACCGTATCGGTAGGATAGACCACCACGGCACCGCCGTCTATCAGCGCGGCCGCTTCCGCCAATTGCTGCGGTGTCATTGTATTAATAGGGAAAATCCGGCTCTTCATTTTGCTCTTCCTTATGCTCCGGCAAGCCAATCACTATTACAAACTCCCCCTGCACCTTTTTGCGCTTTTCCAAATCTGCCGCCACAGACGCCGCCGTGCCGCGCAGCCACTCTTCATATACTTTGGATATTTCACGCGCCGCCACCACCGGCGTATCAGGCCCCAATGTCTGCGCAATTAGCTGAAGCAGTCTAATCACGCGAAACGGCGACTCATATACAATGACCGGATGTTCTTGCCCGTAAGCGGCGCCAAGCAATTTGGCAGCTTTGCCATTTTTGCGCGGCAGAAACCCTAAAAAGGTAAAAGCTCCGCCGGTAAATCCCGCCCCGGCCAATGCACAGGCAACCGCGCTGGGCCCGGGCAGCGAAGTAATAGGCAGGCCCTCTGCGGCGGCGGCCTTAACCAACTTCCACCCCGGGTCTGAAATACAGGGCGTGCCGCAGTCCGACACCAAAGCGCAATGCTTGCCCTGCTTTAAAAGTTCTAGACAACGGCGCACGGAAGCGTCGTCGTTTTCATTGTAACGCACTGTGGGCTTAGAAATGCCAAAATGCGTCAGCAAAATCTGGGTGCGGCGTGTGTCCTCACACAGCACACAATCCACGCTTTTAAGCGTATCCAGCGCGCGCAGCGTAATATCCTGCAAGTTCCCCAGCGGGGTAGGTACGATAGAAAGCATAAAATTAGTATATAAAATTCCGCCGGCCCCTGCCCCGTATTCCTATAGTAAAAATTGCATAAAAAATGCTATGCTGATATATATATTTGAGAAGAGGTGCTTATGGAGAAAAAAGAAATTGCCTTTTTGGCGGCCCGCTACGCAGATGAAAAAAAGGCCGAAAATATTAAAGTGATAGATTTAAATGGCCTGTCTTCGCTGTGTGACTATATTGTGCTGGCCACCGTTACGTCTAAACCGCATATGGAAGCGGTGGAAGATGAAATCAGCACCCAACTCAAAAAAATCGGCGTTTATAAATCAAACCGCGACGGCGGCGAAAGTATGATTTGGCGCGTGTCCGATTACGGGTCTTTTTTGGTGCATATTATGACTCAAGAAGCCCGCGATTTTTATGCGTTGGACAAAATCTTCAGCTTCGGTACGGAATTGAATTACAAAAAGCCCAAAGCAACTAAAAAACCGACGGCAAAAAAGACCGCCGCCAAAAAAACCGCTTCTAAAAAAACCGCGCCGAAAAAAGCGGTCTCCAAAGCCGACGCTAAAAAAACAGCTAAAAAATCCGCCGCTAAAAAAACTACAACGAAAGCGACGGCTAAAAAAACAACCCAAACTTCCGCCAAAAAAGCGGCACCTAAAAAGACCGCCAAAGCGACGAAGAAATCCACAAAAAAAGGTGCCAAATAAACTATGTTTGACCATTTAAAAAAAGAAATTGAATTAAAACTTTCCAGCGCGCCCGTTTTTACCGGTGCGGCTTTGCCGGCGGTGGAATTTTCCCCCGCACCGGAACATACTGGGGCAGATTTGTCTTTAAACTGGGCTATGTCTGCTGCCAAAGTGTTACACAAAAACCCAATGGAAATTGCCAAACAGGCTGTGGTGCTTTTGCGCGAAGTCAACGGAGTGGAAGATGCCACCGTGGCTGCCCCCGGATTTATTAATATCCGCCTGGAAGAGGCCTTTATTATTGCCGCCGCCAAAGACCGCCGCATCAAAGAAAACAGCCACGGCTACGGCGCCAAAAACAAAATTTTAATTGAATTTGTATCCGCTAACCCCACCGGCCCGCTGCACGTAGCTTCCGGACGCGGCGCGGCGCTGGGTGACAGCTTGGTGCGCATTCACCGCGCGCTGGGCTATTTATGCGACAGCGAATATTACGTCAACGACGCAGGCAATCAAGCCCAGCTGCTGGCCGAATCTTTAAAAGCCCGCATTGAGGGCAAAGAACCGCCGGAGAATGGCTACCACGGCTCTTATCTGATTGAAATGGCCAAAAAAGCGCCCAAAGATTTACAAGAAAAAGACTATGGCAAATGGGCTATGGAGTACCTGATTAAAACCCAGCAAGAAGATATGGAAGCCTTCCGCGTTCAGTTCACCCGCTGGTTTCGTGAATCAGAACTGCATCAAGAAGGGGCTGTGGAAGCGGCGCTGAAAAATTTGGAAGACAACGGCTACGCCTACAAAAAGGACGATGCCGTCTGGTTTGGCTCCACCAAAGACAAGGAAGCCAAAGACGATAAAGACCGCGTCTTGGTGCGCACCGACGGACGGCCCACCTATTTCTTGGCCGATATCGCCTACCACAAAAATAAATACGACCGCGGCTACAGCACGCTGGTGGACATTTTAGGAGCAGACCATCACGGCTATGTTCCCCGTATGAAAGCGGCGGTACACGCTTTGGGTAAAGAAGAAAAATCTTTTGTACCTATTATTCACCAGTTGGTGCATCTATTAGACAACGGCGAACAGGTCAAGATGTCCAAACGCGCCGGCAAATTTATTACCTTGCGCGAACTGGTGGACGATGTGGGGGCAGACGCCTGCCGCTTTTTCTTTGCAAGCCGCACACCCAATGCGCAGATGACATTTGACATTGAACTGGCCAAAAAACAATCCAACGAAAACCCGGTTTATTATGTGCAATATGTGCACGCGCGTATTCATTCCATTTTTGCGGCCGCAGCAGAAAAAGGCCTTGCGCCGGAGGATATTATTACCCCGCTGGCCCCGCAGGAACGCGCCTTGCTGCTGAAACTGGTGTGGTTTAAACCCATCTTGCAAAACTGCTTGCGCGATATGAGTCCGCACCATTTAACCACCTATTTGACGGAACTGGCTGGGCTGTTTCACTCATTTTATGACTCGTGCCGTGTTATTGACGAAAACAACCTGCCGCAGACGCGTTCGCGCCTGTTCATCTGCCAACGGGTGGCGGAACGTATTAAAAAAGGATTGGAATTTTTGGGCGTCAGCGCGCCGGAAAAGATGTAAGCGCGCACAGGCCCGAAACTTTGACAAAACAGAAAATCTCTTATGCGCCGCCGGCGAAAAGAGATTTTTCTGTCTTAGAGGGAAAACTAGGGAGGAGTTATGAAAAAAATCATTCTACTGGTATTGTGCCTGTTGCCGGCTGCTGTGTGGGCTCAAAACCGCCAAGCGGCAGACGCCGCCTATGAAAACGGCCGTTTTGCAGAAGCCCAACAATACTACCAGCAAGAGTTAAAAACCGCCAAAGGCGAAAATCTCTACGAAGTGCAACTTCGGCTGATTGCCAGCCAATATATGCAAGGCAAATACCAAGCCGCCGCGGAAAGCGCTTTTACGTTTGATTTGCCAAAAAACCCGCTGTGGAAAGCGCGCTTCCTACTTTACCGGGTGCAAACGGCCCAGCGCGTCAGCGAAATATATGCCCCCGTTTTGCCCTCCTCTGACCAGGAAGCCCCCTCCCTTCCCCAATTAAGCAAAGCTCAATGGAATGAAAAAATTGACCAAAGCTACGAAGCGCTTTGGGATTTGCGCACTTTCTTATTAAACGCCCCCATTGAGAAAGAGACCCTCATTTTAAATCTGCAGGACACAGACCAAAAAGCCATTCCCACGCTGTTTGATTTTGTGGTACTGCAATGGAAAGAGCGGCTGCTGTCCTCCCCGGCTGCCGCCCCGCTGCGCGCCGCCGATGTATTGACCTCCGACTATAAGAGCCCTGCCCAAGCAAAAAACGACGCCCAAAAAGCCGTTTCCCTCTTGGCAGAGGCCGCCGCTTTGGGCGGCAAAGGCCGCGCCAACGCGCGTATCATATGGGAAGCGCAACGCCTGGCCCTGCCTTTTGAACAGCCCCATTTGTTTAGCTTTGAAAACAAAGATAAACAAACGCTGCAAGCGGCGCAACTGCTGCAGGAGCTGGCTGGTTTTTCCGCCGAGAAGAAAAGTTTTTTAGCTAAAATCAGCCAAGCGCTGCTCTCTTCTGGGGCCTCCTATGGCAAAGCGTACGCCGCATTGCAGGCGGCTTATTTATTAAACCAAGCCGAAGAATATGCTCAGGCCGTTTCCGTATGCGATTATGCGGCCCAGCTGTCCGGCAGTGGTTACTACGGGCAAGCCTGCGCCGATTTTGCCCGGGGCATACGGGAACCTTCTTTATCTATAGAGCCGCTTGCCTCCAGCCAAAACCTGGCGGAAGGAAAAATTTCTTTCACGGCCCGTAATATAGACAAAGTATATGCGCGCATTTATTCCGCCAGCGAAGCCGACCTGCGCAAATGGTATAAAGCCGAGCATCAGGGCACCATCAATTCTTGGCGTTATTTAACGTCTGTTCCTGCCAGCCAAATCCCGGAGATTTTACAGCGCACTTCCGTAGGGGAAGCTGACATAGCGCTTTCATACGAAAAACCCCACGCATTTAAAAAAGCAGACCTCAAACTGCCGGCCTTAAATAAACGTGGTTTTTATGTTGTATTGTTGTCTTACGACCAAAACTTTGATCCCAACCAAGCCCCGGTGCAAGCCTTAGTGCTTAACCACACGGAGCTGGCCTTATTCGCTTCCGCCGCCATAGAAGGCAACCCGGCGGATTATTATACGCGCCAAAGCAAAACTTTGACGCCTAATGTGTTTCGCATTTATGCGCTGAATTTAAAAACAGGGGAACCGGTAGCCGGCGCAGACATAACCTATTATACCGACTGGAAAGGAAACACAGAAAATGGACAAACCAATGAAAACGGCTTGCTGGCGCTGCAACGCAAAATCCAGGTTAATACCAATCAGTCCAACAGCTATTTTATTTCGCCTAAAGCGGTTAAAGAAGACAGTACGGCCTTTATGCCTTCGGCCTTATATTTTAATTATTATGCGGCCTCTCCTTTCACTCTTTATGCCGAAACAGACCGCGCCATTTACCGCCCGGGCCAAAAAGTCCAGTTGGCGGTGTATGGTTTTGAAAAAACGGGCCGCGGGCTTCAAACTATGGATGAGGGCACCCCGCTGTACCTGATTATACGCGACGCTAATTACGACAAAGTCTATCAAAGCAACCTCACGCTCAACACCTACGGCACAGCCCAGGCGGCTTTTACGCTGCCAGACACCGGCCTGTTGGGATATTATTCAGCAGAAATAAGCTATAAACTGGCCCAAAAAACCGTTCGCACCTATGCCAATTTCCGGGTAGATGAATATAAACGCCCGGAATATCAAATCACCCTTTCAGACGCAGCCAAACTGCAGTATGACAAAGAAGCCACCATATCGGGCCAGGCCCAGTATTATTTTGGGGCACCCTTGGAGAAAGCAACCGTTGCTTATACTGTGCACCGCACCTATTTCCGGCCGCCTTTTTGGTGGTGGCGCGGAGGCAATTTCCCTGTTGGAAATGAATTTGTAGCGGAAGGAAAAACAGCTACAGATAAAAATGGAAATTTTGAAATCAAATTTACACCGATGCCCGGGCAGGATAACGGCTTCCCCAGCGTATTTACGGTACACGCCTCTGTAATGGACGCTTCGGGCCGCGTCATTGAAACACAACACGCTTACAAAGCCAGCCGCAAGGCCCTGTTTTTCCAGGTATCTTTTGACAAAGGTTTTTACGACGCACAAACCCCCAGCCCGCTGGCCCGGGTTAACCTAACCGATGTGAACGGACAAAACACCAGCGGCAAATTTACGGCAGAGATTTACGAATTGGAAAACACGTTGTCTCCCGCCGAAGACCAAGAATTTGATATGCCGGCCTCTGGCAAAACCGCTTTGGAAACGCTTTATGCCAAAAACAAAGAACTGCGCCGGGTGTCAAAGCAATCCTTCTCCGTCAAAAAAGACGAAGATACCACCCTGCGCATAGCCGCACTGCCCGAAGGCATTTATAAGCTCAAACTGCAAAGCAAAAATGCAGACGATGTGGAACTGGTGTTTTTGGTGGCGGAAAAACAATCTAAGCTGCAGCTGCCCGCCGTGGCAATTGCCCAGCACGACTCTTATTTCCCGGGTACGCAAGCCAAAATTTTAATTGGCGCGCAAGCACTCACCGGGGCCAAGCGCATTGAAGTGTATAATGACGGAAACTTCCTGGCTGCGCGGGAGCTGATTGGCCCGGGAGCGGGCATTTACTCGCTGCCCATACAAAATGAATGGCGCGGCGGAGTTTATCTGCGCTGGTTCGGCGCGGGCGATTACCGCTTCTATACCGCCCAGACCTTTATTGACGTGCCTTTTGACAACAAAGAACTGTCTTTGACGGCGCAGATACCTGCCGAAGTAAAACCCGGTCAAAAGGTGTCTTGGACATTAAACGCCAAAAATGCTTCCGGCGCACCGGTACAAGGGCAGGCCTCTGTACGAATGTATGATAAATCCTTAGATTATTATGCTTCTTCTGCCCAAAGCGTATTGTCTTTAGACAAACTCTACCCCTCGCCTGCTTTTGGGGCCGCGCTTTCGGACAGCGGTTTTACCGTGTTTTCTTCTATGCTCTATGAAAAACCGCAAACCGATGAACAAGACAGATTAGCCGCTCCTATACTCCCGCAGCTTAATTTGCAACCCCGCTTTTTCTCCTATTCCACAGCCAGAGGCGGTGGAGCTATAATGCAAAAAGCAATGCTTACGGCAGCACCTGTGGCTAATGATATGCTTGCTCGTGACGCCGTGGCAACGGAGGAAGAAGCCGCCGTGGCGGGTGCCAGCGCCGACAGCGCCGCTGCAGAAAGCGCTGCCACCGCTTCCGCCCAAGCCCCCCGCACGGACTTTTCGGAAACGGCCTACTTTAACCCTATGCTGCCGCTGCAAGGCGGAAAAGGAACGATGTCTTTCACTCTGCCGCAAAGTCTGACCTCTTGGAACATCATCGGCTTTGCCTTAACAAAAAATGCGGACTTCGGTTCCTTTACCGCCCAGACCGTTACGCGCAAAGAGCTGATGGTACGCCTGGCGCTGCCGCGTTTCTGGCGCGAAGGGGACCAAAGCACTTTGGTAGCCCAAGTGACCAATCTAACTGGTAAAAAACGTTCTGCGGAAGTAACGCTGGACATACTGCTTAATAACCAAGACGCCTCCGCCCAGCTGGGTATAGAAAAACGCACCCAAAGCGTTTCTGTACCGGCCGGCGGTACGACGGAAGTAAGCTGGCCCGTTACCCTGCCGCAAGGCGTAGGCATTTTTAGTATAACCGCCACCGTGCGCTCCGGGCAGGACGCAGACGCAGAGAAACAGCAAATCCCGCTGCTTCCCGCCAAAGAGCGCTTAGCAGAAAGCACTACTATTGCCTTAGACAGCGGACGGGAAACCCTGAAATTAAACAATTTGCTCACACCCGACAGCACACGCCAGGTTTCTTCTGTTACCCTGCGGGTGGACCCGGGGTTGCTGCTCTCTGTGTTTGAAGCGATGCCGCAGCTGTTAAAACCGCGCCATAATGACGCTTTAAGCATAGCCGACCGCTATGTACCGCTGACGGTAGTCAACGGGTTTTACAAAACATACCCTATGCTGCAAAACGCCGTGGCCGAACTGCCCAAACGCAACACGCAAAAACCGGTTTGGGACAATCAAGACCCGGCCCGCTTAATGCTGTTGGAGGAAACCCCCTGGCTGCAAGAGGCCCAGGGCGGCGCCCAGCGCGAAGCTTTCCTGACGGATTTGTTTAATCCTTCTGCTGTGGCTAAAGCCCGCGCCCAAGCCGAAAAAGAACTGGCTAAATACCAAACTTCTTCCGGCGGATACAGTTGGATGCCCGGCGGGCAGCCCAGCGAATATATTACGCTGCGTCTGCTGGCTTCTTACGCTGAAGCTCTGCGCTACGGCGGGCAAATCCCGCAAGCGGCGGCCCAAAAAGCTTTAGGCTGGCTGGGCCCGCGCATTGAGAAAGACCTGCAAGAAGCAGACGCTTCTGCCGCTACAGTGTCTCAAGCTCTGTATGCGGCGTATGTGTTTACCGCTTTCCCGCAGGATTGGGCGGTAGTCAAACAAACTCCGGTCAAAAATTGGCTGGATTATGCAGACCGGCACGCCCAATACATGACCCCGCTGGGCCAAACCTATGCGGCGGCGGCCTATTACCGGTTGGGCAAAGGCACCAAAGCGCAGAACTATTTAGACGTGGTGCTTTCCCAAATGAAGACGGACCCGGTCACCGGCTCTTATTTTGCGCCCGAAGCGCAAAGCTGGCTGTGGTACAACGACACGCTGGCCACCCAAGCCGCCACGCTGCGCACCTTACTGGAAATCCGCCCGGAATCCGACAAAGCGCAAGGGCTGGTAAAATGGCTGCTTTTCAACCGCCAGGCCCAAGTCTGGGACAGCTCCGCCGCTACGGCAGAGGCCGTTTATGCACTGCTTGATTATATGAAACGCAACGGCCTTTTAGACGACCCGGCTGAATATACGCTGAACTGGGGCGACACCAAAAAGACTTTCCATTTTGAGCCATTTGACTGGAGTGAGCAACTCTCTTGGACACAAGAGGCCCAAAATGTGGACAGCCGCTACTACAGCGCCACCGTTACTAAACGCGGCGGTCTGACGGGTTTTGTCACCCTGGACGCGGTATACACCACCGCACAGGCCCAAAAATCGCCGGAAGGGGTGCTCAATATTCAGCGCGAATATTTACTCAAATATACTGAAAATGGACGCGAAAAAGTGCGCGCCTTACAGCCCGGTGAAGCGGTGCCCGTTGGCAGTGAAATAGAAGTGCGTTTGACGCTGGACGCTTCTTCTGCGTTTGACTTTGTGGTCCTCTCCGACCCCAAGCCCGCCGGCTTTGAAAGCACCGAGCTGTTAAGCGGCTGGAGCTACGACGTATTAAGCATCTACCGCGAAAACCGCGACGCAGCCACCCACTTCTTCTTAGACCGCGTCCCCGCCGGCACCTATACCCTACGCTACAGCCTGCGCCCTACATTGGGCGGCAGCTACCACGCGCTGCCGGCGCAAGTGCAGTCTATGTATGCACCGCAATTTTCCGCACATACAGGCTCGGTCCAGCTGCAGGTGCAGCCGCAGGAAGATTAGTCTTATCAATCCGGAAAAAACCCCGCGTTTAAAACGCGGGGTTTTTGCTTTAAAAGCCCATAGATTTGCAAACACGCTTGCCAATATTACTGCTTAAGTTGGGATTGCATTGATGCTTGCCTTTATAAGCGGCATATTTACTGGACGGATCTATATTATCCAAATAAATACGATAATTAAGTTCAGCGATTTTTATAACAATATAAGGGGTGTCCACCCCCCATTCCATCACATCAATACACCAGCCATCATCAAAAACAATATACCCCGTACCTGTCATATTTGGTATATTTATATCCAGTAGCGTGGTATTATCTGTATAAGTACCGTTAGCCATATAATAGCGTTCTTCCGCTTGTTTAAAAGCTGAAGCTAACTGTATATAATTAGTCAGTTTTGCTTTCATTACCGCCGTTTGATACATCGGCCAGGCAATAGAGGCCAAAATGCCAATAATTAATACCACGACTAAAAGCTCAATAAGTGTAAAACCGCTAAAACGGCCCGTGGTAGTGTTTTTTGTTCTCTGAATGTTTTTTTGATAAATTTTGTTCATAAACAAAATTTATCAAAAAAAAAAAACGGGTCAAGCCCTTTAAAAATCCGCAATCTGCCAGTCCTTCTTCAACTAACTCAAGACGGCCTGCTTTTCCCCTTGTTTTCTGTATAAAAACTCCCCAGATAAACCGGGGAGTGCATAGGCTTTACAAAAAATATACAACGGCAAAACAGCGCCGGGCACAACCACAAATATTTTTTACTGCGCCGTCACGCGGATTTTTTTCCACTTGCCCAACCAAAAACGCCACACCATAAACACCGCCGTCAGTGCGGCGTAAAAAGTCAGCCAGCTCCACACCGCAAACACGCTGCCGTGCCATTTATACACGATAAGCCAGGTGCCCGGAATAAGCAAAAACCAGGCGCAGAAAATCATCACAAACATATAAAATTTTGTGTCGCCCGCCCCGCGAATGGCTTCACCGAAAATCAAATACGTCGCGTCAAAAAGTACAAAACAGCTCACCAGCTTCATCAGCGGGTACGTTTTTTCCGCAATCAGCGCCGCATCCGGCGAAGAAGCCGGGATAAACAAACCCACAAAAAACGGCGCCAGGAAAAAGAAGCTCAAGCTCACCGCCCCGGCATAGGTGTAGCCCAATTTACAGGCGTTTTTTACTACCTGCACGCTTAAATCGGGCCGATTAAGGCCTTGGTATTTGCTGACTAAAATCTGTATGCCAATGCCTAGACCTAAAATCACCGTGAACACCACCGGCTGCAAAGACATTACCACATTGCTGGCCTGCAAAGAGAGCACATCAATGTTGCCCACCATAAACGTAAAGAGGGTAAAAGACATCACGTCCATCAAAAAGCCAAACCCGTTGGGCACGCCAAAGCGCAGCAAACGCGAAAACACCGGCTTGTAAAACCCCGCCAAGCGCGCCACCTTAAAGCGTTTGCGCACGCGGCCGGCAAATATCAGCCCGGTAAATACCAGCGTCATAGACGCCGCCCCCAACACGGTGGACCACGCCGCCCCGGCTATCCCCATTTCCGGAAAGCCCAACTTGCCGAAAATCATAATATAATTTAAAAAGATATTAATTACATTTCCGCCCAGCGCCACATACATAGGCACCTTGGTCTTGCCGCGCCCGCTGAAAAAACTGGCCAGCGCATTGTTAATGACGGAAAAACCGCCAAATAAATTTAAAATGCCAAAGTATTTTAGCTCCAGCGGCGTTACGGACGGCCCGTGGTCAAAAAGCCGTATAATCCAGCTTCCCAGCGGCGTAAGCGAAGCCAACACCCCCGCAGACAGCACCGCCAGCAATATACCCTGCCATAAAGAAATGGTAACGGAAGCGTATCTTTTCTGCGCGTAATACTGCGAAATAAACACGCTGGTATAGCTGGCCAGCCCCATAAACAAAGAGCCAAACGTCATCGCCAGTACGCCCGCCGGCACGCAGGCGGCCAGCGCGTCGTGGCTGTACCACGCCAAAAACATACGGTCTGCAAACTGCATAACCACCTGGGAGGCCATTGTCACAATCAACGGATAAGACAACAGCCACAGCTCAGACAAAGACGCCTCTTTGGTTTTACTTTTTACCACCGCTTCTTTTACTGCCACTTCTTTTACCTCCACCCACTAAAAAACCCGCGCCCCAAAGCGCGGGTTTTGAAAAGTCTAAAAAAATAAAAATTTATTTTTTAACGACTTTCACGGCTTTCGGGCCTTTTTCGGATTCTACGATTTCAAATTCCACTTCCTGGCCTTCAGCTAAGGTCTTGAAACCATCGCCCTGAATTTCCTGATAGTGTACAAAGAGATCTTTAGAACCATCTTCGGGGGTAATGAAACCATAACCTTTTTGGTCGTTAAACCACTTCACTTTTCCGTTTGCCATTTTACTTTTTACTTCCTTATATTAATTATTTCGGATACCTAAACTTAATAGGTATCTATATGTATTATAGCAAAACTTTCTTAAAATCACACATTTGATTTTCTTTTTTTCTAAAACCGCTTTGCGCTATAATCTATGTATGCCCCTAATAGAAGCCGTGCCCAATGTATCCGAAGGGCAAAACGCCGCCGTCTTGCACGCGCTGGAAAACTGCCTGCGCGCCGCGCCTGGCGTGCGCCTGCTGGGAATGGACGCCAATCCGTCCGCCAATCGCACCGTATTTACCCTTTTGGGCCGGCCGGAAAATGTAGTCCCGGCTTTGTTTGATTTTATTGCCCTGGCCTGCCGGTTGATTGATATGCGCAAACAGCGCGGCGCGCACCCGCGGCTGGGGGCGGTGGACGTGTGCCCGCTGGTGCCGCTTGAAAACATTACGCTGGCAGAGGCCGCCGCTTTGGCGCGCCAACTAGCCGCGCGCGTAGGGCAAGAATTACAAATACCCGTCTATCTCTATCAAGCCGCCGCCAGTACACCACAGCGGCAAAACCTGGCCTTTATCCGCCGCGGCGAATATGAAAATTTAGCGCAAAAGCTGCAGAAACTTCCGCCGGATTTTGGGCCCAATTACCTTACCCCGCGCGCAGCGCAAACAGGCGCGTGTGTGATAGGGGCGCGCCCTATTTTAATTGCGTTTAATATAAATTTAAATACACATGACCCCGCGCCGGCTAAGCTCATCGCCGCCAAAATACGCCAAAGCGGCGGCGGTATGCCCGGCGTGAAAGCGATTGGCTGGTATATGCAAAATTTTCGCCGCGCCCAAGTGTCCTGCAACATTACCGATTTTCGCGCCGCTTCCTTGCACGCCGTCTATGAAGCCTGCCAAAAAGAAGCCGCCGCGCTGGGCCTGAAAGCCACCGGCTGCGAGCTGGTAGGCCTGGCCCCGCTGCAAGCATTGCTGCAAGCCGGCCGCCACTATGCCCCGCACCAAACAGACCCAACACTTTTGGTGCAAAGCGCCGCCGAAGGACTTAATTTAAACGAAGTAAAACCCTTTTTGCCCCAAGAGCAAATTTTGGAATGGAAAGCCGGACTTATAAAATAAACATCGCATACAACAGTAAAAATTATACTGTTCCCCGCGCCCGTTCCAACTCTGCTACCAATATTTCTGTCTGCGCCGTATAGTACCTGCCGCAAATGCACATTGCATTTCTAAACCCAAGCCGGACTTGTCAAATAAACACGGAGCAGAGTTGCAAAACGTTTCCAGCTGCATTTTCTAACTTTATACTGCCGCCAAGACACTTCTGTTTGTTCGGCACAGCGTCTTAAAAGGCCCTTCATATTTCATTTCTCAAACGAAACCGCACAGGCCAACAAACCAAATTATAAAACTCCGCCAAACACCGCCGCACGCAACGGCACTGCCCTAGCAAAACGCAAGCGCGCGAAGCAACCTAGATTGATTTGGAAACAAGGGGGAAATAAAAAAGCTACGAAATAAATAAGGCGTGCAGCTGCAAGAATTTTTCCAAGGTTATTTCCTGTGCGCGGGCCGCAGGCTTGACGGCGGCTTGGGCAAGAGCTGTTTCTGTTTTCTCTTTATCATAGCCAGACAACACAAGCGAGTTATACAGCGTCTTTCTTTTGTGCGCAAAAGCCGCTTTTACTAAACGGGCAAAACGGGGGTATTGCTGCAGAGAAAGCAAGGTGTCTCTCTTCTCAAACGTAAGCACGGTGCTTTCCACTTTCGGCGGGGGATTAAAACACGCCTTGCCCACCCGCAGCAACAGCCGCGGCTGGGCGCGCAACTGGGAAAGAATGCTCAGCGGGCCGTACCCCTCCGCCCCGGCCGGGGCCAAAATGCGCTGGGCCTGCTCTTTTTGAAACATAAACACCGCACCGGAAAAATAAGGCCAAGAGAGCACTTTATCCAAGATTTCCGCCGCGTCAATATAGGGCAAATTACTGACAAAAAAAGTGGGCTTCTGCGCCAGGCGTCCCATATCAAAACGCAAAAAATCCGCCAATATTACTTTGCCCTGCAAGGCGGAAAAATGCGCCAGCAAATACGCTTGCATTTGCGGGTCTATTTCCACAGCGGTAAAAGAAGCAAAGTTTCTCTCCAGCAGTTTCTGCGTCAGCGCACCGCACCCGGGGCCTATCTCCACCACGTTTTGAGCCGCGGCGGGTACGGCAGCCACAATAGCGTCTATAATACGTTCATTAACCAAAAAATGCTGCCCGTATTTTCTCATTCTTGCTCCAGCACGCCGATATTGCGCTTGGCGGTTTTGTTACCGGGGTCTTTTTGCAAAGCTTCGCGGTAATAAGAAAGAGCGGCTTGGTCATCGTCTGCTATAACGGAAGCGGTGCCCAGGCCCAAAAGCGGCAGCGGGTCAGAAGGGGCTTTGGTTTGAGCCTTTTGAAAACTTTGCGCCGCAGCTGCTGCGTCCCCCGCCAACAGGCCTGCCAAACCCTGCAGCGTCAAGTACAAAGGCGTCGGCGTTTGGACGGTCTGCTCGTTTAAATCAGACCAAATTTCATCTACATAGCGCACCCACGTTTTGCCCATTACCCACAGGCCCATATCGTTGCCCACGATGCGCGGGTCATATACGGCTTTGGGCGGGGCGTTGCGCTCTTGTGTCAGCGCAGAAGGAGAGGCATAATCCATTGTGCGGCCTTGCAAGGTCATATTCACATCGTATTTATCTGCCCCGATATTGACGGCGCGTTCCAGCTCCGCCACCAATTCTTCCACCTGTTTTTCACGCTCTTGGGAAGAAGAAGCATTTAAAATAAAACTGCGTTTAAAAGACATAGAAGATGCGTTCTCCCCCACTCCCGCTAACGGCGAAGGGGCACGCATCGTATCATAGGCTTCTGCAAACCGGCTGCCAGACGGTTTCTGCTGCGAGGGTTGGCGGACAGGGTTATAATCCAAGGAAACCTCTACATTCACATCTTTGCTGGCGGGCACTTTAAGCAATTTGTCTTTAAATTTTTCAATTTGCTTTTGAAAAGTTTCTCCCCCTCTTCCGCTTGCGCGATAGACGGCGTTTAAAGCCAAACCGTCTGCTTTAAACTGTACGATAGAAAACGCTTCCTCTAACACCTCACGCGCTTTTTCTTGCTCCCCAACGCGCATCAGCAAATAGGCATAGCGCAGGCGGGCCACATAATCGCCGGGTTTGGTTTTGACGGCTTTTTTATAATACTTCAGCGCATCTTTATAATTTTCCCGCTTCTCATACAAAGCCGCCAGCGCCAGTTGGGCGTCTTCATACTGATAGAAAAGTTTTAAGGCTTTTTTATAGGCTTCTTCTGCTTGCTCATCACGCCCCATAAAATCATACAGCGTGCCCAACTGATAGCGGTAAAGCGCTTCCCGCGGGGCCAGCTCCACCGCGCGGCGGTATTCGTCTAAGGCTTTATCAAATTTTTTTTGCGCGGCATAGGTGGAGCCTAGGTTCATATGCGTATCGGCTTTATTGGGGTCCAAACGGCTGGCTGTTTCAAAATGTTCCTGCGCTTGGGAAATGTCGCCTTTCCAGCCCCAGGCAATACCCAGAAGTTGGTAGCCCATAGCACTGTGCGGGTCCAGGCGCAGGGCTTCCCGGTATTCGCTCATCGCGCCGTCCACCTGGCCGCTCCAATATAAAGAAGCTCCATAAAGCAAATGCGGCAGCGGATCTTGTGGGTTTTTAATAATCGCTTTGGCAAAAGAATTGGCCGCATCTTTGTAACGCGCTAAAGACATTTCCCCCATTCCCCGGCGCATATCGGAGACGGACTGCTCCAGCATAATCCGGTCCCACACCGTTTGGGAATAATCCGTCTTTACCTCTTCTTTGCCAAATGAAAACGGAAAAAATGCCCGCGCCCCCGGCACGGAAATGAAGAGCAAAAATAAAACAAAAAACGTCTTTTTCATATGTTTTTATTGTAGCAATAATAGCGACGCTTGTGAGGAAAGCCCGGCGGTTGGCGCCCTTTCTGCCAAAAACGCAGACGACCAGACGGCAAAATGCAAACCCGGGGCTCGGACATAGACGGATATCTTTTTCTCTGCAAGCAAAGTTTTTATATAAGCCCCGCCTACATCCCAAATAAATCCTGCACAAAGGACATTCCTCCCATTAGGAAAGAATACGCCTGTCGTCTACACCCCAAAATCAAGCCCGCATAAAAAACCCGCGCCGTAAAGCGCGGGTTTTAGCTTGGCTAAATAGGTTAGCCCCACAAAGCCACTTTGGTCACTTTGTCCGTACGGCGCACTTTCGGTTCTCCCACTAATTCTTGGATATACGCCTCTGCAATAAAAATTTTCGTGCCGGGCAACAAATGGCCTCCAAACACATTATATTCTTTATTGGCCAACATTATATGCGCGTGCACACACGGGCGGTTATCCTGAATGCTGATATTGCCGGTTAGGGAAACAATTTCCGTCGGTTCGGAAATGACCTTTTTATCATATTTCTTTTTGGCTTGGTCAAACACGCTAATAGTGGCATTCTCCACCGCGCCGATGACATTGACAATACCGCATTTGACCTGGTTGTCGTGGCAAAAATCCGCCAGCGATTCCAGCAAATCTTTACCTTTTGGTAATTTGAAGATATAGGTTCTTCCGGTTAAATAAGGTTTCTCTTCTGCCATTTTATTCTCCTTAATATCGTCTAGCGCCAAACGGCCTGTTTGCGCAGCGCCAAATACTCTTTGACGGCGCGCAGCTGGCCGGCAGCGTCCATTGCCGCTTCCTCATATACTTTTTCCGCGCTGCCGCTGCCCAAATAAGAGCCGCTCTTATGCGGCCAAAGCGCGCAGGCGCGGCCGGCATCACTATGCAGCCAACAATCCATAGTAGGAAGCGTAAAATCCGTAATGGCGGTGGCTATCTTTTTCCAAGCCGAAGGCACCAGTTCTTCTTGCTCTTGGGCGGGAAGCTGTTCAAACAGTTCCCGGCTGGTTACATAAATTACCGCCACATTGTCATTGTGCAGTTGAGGCAATACCCCTTCTGCAAAAATCCGCCCGGCACCAGCCCCTTGCACAAAAATCACGCCTTCCGGTTCGCCTTGCGGTTTTTTGAAATAATACACGCCTTTGGCAGCTTTTTGCGCAGGGTCCAACCCCAAAGTTTTACGGTCCAAACATTTATAAGAGGGCCGCACCACAAACGGGCTCAGCACCGCCGGACGCAGCTGCAAAGCGCGCGTAACCAGCGGCCAAATTTCATCTACTTCAAGCGGGGTCAGCGTAATGCTGCTGCCTTTAGGGAAATTGTCTTGCAGCAATTGCAAAGCCTGCGGATCTGCGTGGGTGGGGCCGTCCTCCCCGGTTGGCACACCGGCGTGCCCGTTAAACAGCACCAGCGTATTGGGGTGCGCCCCTGCTTCTTTAGCGGCCTGATACCCAATAGCGTGCAAACGCGCAGCCACGTGGGCAAACGCCACAAATGCCGCATAAGAGGACCACACGCCAATGTGTTTGCCAAAAGAAGAAATGCCGCTGCAAATGCCGGCCAGACCGTCTTCACAAATACCACCGGCAGACAACTCGCGGCTGAGCGGATTAGACACGGCATTATAAAATCCTTTGGGGAAATCTTTGGCAATTTTACCCGCGTTAGTGGAGCCGTACAAATCCGCAGACCCAGTTAAAATACAGCCGTTGGTTTGCTTATTTAAATACGCAAGCACCTGGGCCAATACGCCACGTGTGGTATAGCTTTCACCAGGGGTAAAAGCAAACTCCGCCGGGATATTTTCCGGAGTAAAATCCGTATAAATTTTTTGCACGTTCCCCAAGCCGGCTCTTTCCTCACGGGCTAAAAAGCGCAGTGTTGCCGCACGCCCCCGCACTTGCTCGGCCGCAAAAGCAGCTGTTTTTTGTTCTTTTTCCAACGCTTCCCGTACAGTCAACAAAACCTGCCAATAATTTGCCTCTATATTCTGCGGCGTTTTTTCCCCTTCAAAATGAGGAAATTTTACGCCGAATAGCTGCTCAAATTCCGCAAGTGCCTCATAAAACTCCGGCGAGCAGAATTTATGCCCCGCCCCGTGGGAAGCGCGGCCTTCTATTCCATAATGCCACCCTTTCACTGTGCGGTACACAATTGCCGTAGGCTGGTTGCCCGGCATTTCCAACGCCAATTTCTGTGCAGCATAGATTTGCTCAAAATTATGACCATTGGGCACAAAAATGACATTAAAATCGTGTATGCGGAAAAATTCCACAGGTGTCCATTGGGTATAATCTCCGGGATTTTGCCCGTCGTTGGTCACGCGATCGCTTTCAATGGAAGCTTCGTTCCAATCTATATGAAACACTACATTTTTCAACTGCGCCGTAGCCGCTGCCGCCAACGCTTCGCTTACACGGCCGGCGCTAAGCCCGCCTTCTCCTTCCAAGATATTTACTACTGGGCAATTGGCCCCATAGGTGTCTGCCGCGGCAATCCCCAGCCCCACTGCAGAAGCGTCCCCCACTCCGCTGGCCCCCGTGCTGGTGCGCACAAAGGGAACAAGCGGCTCCGGATGTCCGCCCAAAGCTTTGGCGTGAAACTTCTCAAACAGCGGCGTTCCCTGCACTTTATTGTGCCGAAAACCCAATAAATCCTCCAAACGAAGCTGGTCCTGCTCTTTTTCTGGTAACAAAGAGGGCTGCGCAATGCGCACACATTCGTTGCGCAAAGCCCACAAGGCATATAACCCCAGTGCTTTATGCCCGGCGGCATAAGATAAAATATCGGCGTCCAAACGCTGCGGCTCCGCCAGTTCATACGCCATCATTTTGTACAGCAACATCTGCACAATCCGGCCCGAGGAAATGCTCCCGCCGGGATGCCCCGATGTGGGCACAAAGTTATACAAAATAGCCACTAAGGCCCGGTAAGCTACGTCTAGTTTTTCCAACTGCTGTTTATCTGTTTCAGACAGTTTGTATTTTTCTTTTTGCAAATAATCCGTTACATCGGCATACAAAGAACGTTTGTGTGACAATTCAAAAGAGTTCATCATAATTATTCCATTCCTTTTAGACCTTTCTCCAGCACGACACACAGCAAATCCACCGCAGCCTGCAAATCTTGTTGGTCCACTATTTCTACGTTAGAATGAATATTGCGTGTGGGGATAGACAACGCGCAAGACGCAATACCCGTACGGGAGCGGTGAATGGCGCCGGCATCATTTCCGCCGCGCGGGGCAATACGCACCTGGTAGGGTATTTTTTCTGCGGTGCACAAATCCGTCAAATCCTTCAGCAGCCATTGAGGGGTAATCGTAGCGGCGTCTATGGCGCTAATAGCCACGCCTCCTCCTAAGCGCGTAATATAATCCTGCGGACGGCAAAGCGGGATATCCGCCGCACCGGTAGCGTCCACCGCCAGTGCTACGTCCGCCTCCAGCCCAAAGGCTGCCACGCCGGCCCCGCGCAAACCCACTTCTTCTTGTGAAGAAAAAATGATATGCACCCCATAGACCGATTCTTTGACGCGCTTTAATGCCTCCAACAAACAAAAACAACCGGCCCGGTCGTCAAAAGCCTTAGAACAAAAACGATTGACCCCCAAGGGAATAAAAGAGCGCTCCAACGTCACAAAATCGCCCAAAGCCACTTGCTGTGAAGCCTGCTCCCCGTTTAGACCGATGTCAATAAACAAATCCCCCAGCGGCACCGCTTTGCCCCGCTCCGCCTCTTGGGTAATATGAGCAGGTTTGGTGCCAATGACACCCGCCAGCGGCCCCGAAGCCGTATGCACCGTCACCCGCTGGGCCAGCAAAGTGCGCGGGTCTATGCCGCCCACAGGCACAAAAGACAAAAAGCCTTCCGGTGAGATATATTTCACCATCAGGCCCACTTCATCCATATGTGCACACAAAATAATGTTGCGCTTGCTGCTGCCCGGCTTGAAAGAAATCAAATTGCCTAAAGCGTCGGTGCGGACTGGTAAGCCCAAATCCTCTAACTGCCGGGTAATTTCAAGGCGGACGGTCTGCTCTCTGCCGGACACGCCGTTTAATTGTGTTAATTTTTGCAGGTTAGAAAAATCCATTTTACTCCTCGTACACGCGCGTAATGTATATTACATTATACTCACAAAGTCCTTTTTTGGCAAGCGGGGAGGAAAACAATGTCTTATTCGTTCCGCCTCAGCCGTGAAAACTAAGCGTACCAGCCACGCGGAAAAATTGTAAAATACTGATGATAAGTATATTTTTTCAGGAGGACGTTTTATGACCGTGTCTTACAAAGAGTTGGGTCTGGTCAACACCAGAGAGATGTTTAAAGAAGCTATGGCGGGCGGCTATGCCATTCCGGCTTATAACTTTAACAATATGGAACAGCTACAGGCCATCGTGACCGCCTGCGTGCAGACCGGTTCCCCGGTTATTTTGCAGGTTTCCAGCGGTGCCCGCAAATATGCCAACGCCACGCTTTTGCGCTGGATGGCCCGCGGCGCCGTGGAAATGATGAAAGAAATCGGCAAACCGGTACCTCTGTGCTTGCACTTAGACCACGGCGATACTTTTGAACTCTGCAAAGACTGCATTGACAACGGTTTCTCTTCCGTAATGATTGACGGCTCCCACCTGCCGTATGAAGAAAACGTCGCTTTGACCAAAAAAGTAGTAGATTATGCCCACCAGCACGATGTAACGGTAGAAGGCGAACTGGGCGTATTGGCCGGTATTGAAGATGAAGTTTCCGCCGAACACCACACCTACACCGACCCGGCCCAAGTGGAAGATTTCGTAAAACGCACGGGCGTGGATTCTTTGGCTATTTCCATCGGCACCAGCCACGGCGCTTACAAATTCAAAGTTAAACCCGGCGAAAAACTGCCCGAGCTGCGCTTTGACATTTTGGAAGAAGTTTCCAAACGCCTGCCCGGCTTCCCCATTGTATTGCACGGTTCCTCCAGCGTACCGCAGTGGGCTGTGAAACAAATCAACGAATACGGCGGCAAAATTGAAGACGCCGCCGGCGTGCCGGAAGAACAGCTGCGCAAAGCCGCCAAAATGGCTGTGTGCAAAATCAATGTGGACAGCGACGGCCGCTTGGTAATGACCGCCACCATCCGCAAAATCTTCGCCACCAAACCCAGCGAATTTGACCCGCGCAAATACCTGGGCCCGGCCCGCGAAGAATTGATTAAAATGTATGCCGAGAAAAACCAGAACGTCTTTGGTTCTGCCGGCCGCGTAAAATAAGTTTTACAACCAAAAACCCCCGCCAAAAAGCGGGGGTTTTTTATGTCTTTCCAATCCGAGCTAAAGTTGACTGCTACAGTAACACAACTGAAGAAGATTTTTATCCTTGCATATCCCAGCCACAAAACGCCCCCATCCCTGTATATAAGACAAAAAACTTCCCCCACCTAGATAGGCGGGGGAAGAAGCAACACTAAAAACAAAATTCTAAAATTATTATTTCTTGCTTGATTGGGCACTTTGGCTTTTTAAAGCCTCTACAAATTTCTTCTCTTGAACAGCGGCTGCTGCTTGGGCTCTGTCTTGTGCCTGAGAGCGAACTTGCTCTATATCCTGCATAAAGTTTTTAGCCTCGCCCTCTTTGGCGGCCGCATCGGCTGCATTCATTCCCAACCCTCCACCGGAAGAAGAAGCCGAAAAATCTTTTGCTTGTTTATAAGACGGAGTATAACTGCCTCCGGAAGAACTTCCCGACGTGGAAGCAACAGCAGCAGGGCTGCTGGTTTCTGCTACAGCAGCAGAAGCAGCCGGTTCTACTTTAGAAAGCTCTTTATGAGCAGACGGAACATAAGAAACACCCGTTTCCCCCGGGCGCTTCACCTCCACCTGCGTAGTAGGACGGCTGACTGCCCCTGCCGTAACCGGCCGGAGCACCGGCACCGCCGTAGTTGGACGAACCACAGAGGCTGCAGTGGAAGGATGATTCACTGTCACAGCTGTAGTAGGACGGCTAACGGAAGTAGCCGTAGTCGGCCGTTCCACATTTGCCGTGGTGACCGGAGCGGCACTCACCGGGGCGACCCCCACAAATAAAACAAATAAAAGACATAAATTTCTCATATTTTCCTCTATAACACAGTATAGAATTTAAAAATAATTTGTCAACTAAAATTGGGGGCCTTTACCGGCGGAAAATCTCCGTCACCCGCCCAAAAATCCCGTTGCACCAGGCAATAGCCATACCATAATTGGTCACGGGCACCCCCGCTTCTGCCAGCCGGTGCACGCGCGATACTATTTGCGCACGCGTCACCATACACCCGCCGCATTGTACCGCCAGCTTATAGTCCGATACATTTTGAGGCAACGGATCTAAGCTGGCTATCACTTCAAATTGCAGCTTTTTGCCGGTCTTTTTTTGCAGCCAGTTCGGAATTTTTACCCGCCCGATATCATCACACTTATTGACGCTGTGGGAGCAAGACTCTAAAATAAGCACCTGGTCCCCCTCTTGCAAATCGTCAATTTTCGGTGTACTTTGCAAGAATAAATCAAAATCCCCTTTCAAGCGGGAAAACAAAATGCTAAAGCTGGTCAGCGGCACATTCTCCGGCACTACGGAATTTACATATTTAAACGCCTGGGAATCAGTAACCACCAGCCTGGGCGTATGTTTGGCCAGCCAGCCCGGCAGCTGAGGCGGCTGCAGGCAAATACCTACGGCCTGCCCGTCCAACAACCCGCGCAGCGCCTGCACCTGAGGCAGAATCAAGCGGCCTTGCGGGGCAGAAGCGTCTATAGGCATCACCAGCACCACTTCATCATTTTCCCCCACAAAACCGCCAAAAATATCATCGTGGGCGTAAGAAGCGGCCGGTAAATGGCGTTTAATAGCTTCCAAAAGCGGTTTATTTTCTTTTGTTAAACAAGAAAAGGCCACCACCTCTGCCCCGTCCCATTCAGCCGCGGCGGCAGGATATAAATCGGTTTTATTCTGCACCAAGAAAAACGGCACTTTCTTGGCGCGGCATAAAGCGGCCAGTTCTTTTTCGTAAGAAGAAATTTCTTTGGAAAAAACGAGGATAGCTAAATTGACTTGGTCTAAAACTTCCCGGGTTTTGGCAATGCGCTGGGGCCCCAGCTCAGAGATGTCGTCCAACCCCGCCGTATCAATCAACGTAACGGGGCCGACATCCAAAATCTCCATAATTTTACGCACGGGGTCCGTGGTTGTACCCGGTACAGAGGCTACCACGGCAGTATCCTGCCCACTCAGTACATTGACCAGCGAGCTTTTGCCCGCGTTCATTCGCCCGAAAATACCGATGTGGGGCCTGTTCAGTTTGACCATATACAAATTATATAAAAATGAACAGGCCGAGAAATGAGTTGATTGTATAGCTATGGCTATCATATACCACGCCGGAGGCCATAGCTTTGCAAAAACTTTTTCACCCCGGAATAGCCGTCTATAACAATCAATTTTTACTTGATGATATAAGCAGAAGAATCTAAAGAATATTTGCTACCATCACTTAAGGAACGACAAAACTTTTCATCCTCATCATTGTAATAATGACAGATAGTCGTTCCATCTTCAAAGGCAATGAAGGCATAACGTTCAGTATTGGGAAGGCGATTGGCAATAGCGATACTGCTTGCTTGGCTAGCAGAACGGGTGCCATACTGAAAATATTTCGTTTCTTTCCGAGGCCGACCGCTATAAACAACATCCGTTCCAGGCACTTCAATATCCAACAGCGAAATGTCAGTAGCATACTCCCCCGTCGTCATTTTATACACTTCATTGGCCTTGGCAATAGAAGACACCATTTGCAAAGCTTCGGCGGCGCGGCTTTTTTCTACCACTTTTGTATATTGTGGCAAAGCTACCGCTGCCAAGATGCCTATAATCAGCACCATCACCAAAAGCTCTATAAGCGTAAAACCGCCTAATTTGCTATTAGCGGCATTTTTAAAGGAAGGAATGGTTCTTTGATAAATTTTGTTCATAGCCAAAATTTATCAAAAAAAATGAGTCAAGGCAAGATAAAACTTACAGACAGCTTCCTCTTTTCCCGCCAAGCATTATGTATAATAAAGTAAATACCCTTTTAGAGGTGGTTATGACCAAATCTGTCTGTGCCGCACCCAAAAAACAATCTCTGGATTTTGACGCTTACCTAAAAGAGCGCGCCAAACTGGTGGAGAAAAACCTTTCCAAATTTACAGCAAAAATTCCCAACGCGCCCAAAATTTTAACCGACGCAATGGACTATTCCCTCCAAGCCGGCGGCAAACGCGTGCGCCCCATTTTGGCTATGGCCACCGCCGAAGCCTTTGGCAAAAAAGCGGCCGACGTACTGCCCGCCGCCTGCGCGCTGGAAATGCTGCACACCTATTCCCTCATTCACGATGATTTGCCCTGTATGGATAACGATGACCTGCGCCGCGGCAAACCCACCAACCACAAAGTGTTTGGCGAAGACCTGGCCCTGCTGGCCGGCGACGCGCTGCTGACTTATGTGTTTGAAGTATTTGCGCAGAACGGAAAAGTAAAATCCATCGGCGCCGAAAACACCTTAAACGCCTTGCAAAATTTTGCCCACCGGGCCGGTGCTTCCGGTATGGTAGGAGGCCAAACTGCCGACGTATATGCCGAAGGTATGGGCACGCAGGACGCCACCAGTGTGCGAGCAGAGAAGCTGAAAAAAACCTCTAAAAAACTGGCCGATAAAAGCCTGCACTATTTTTTGCTGCCCCCTTCTGTTAAAGAAACCACGCCGGAAAATGTTCTGCGCTATATTCACGCCAATAAAACCGGCGCACTGATTTGCGCCAGCGTGGAAACAGGCGCTCTGCTGGCGGGTGCCAAAGGGGCCGATTTAAAACATATTCAAAAATATGCCGAGTGTATCGGCCTGGTGTTTCAAATTGTAGATGATATTTTAGATGTTACGTCCTCGGCCCAGCAGTTGGGCAAATCCAACAGCGACGCCCAAAACGGCAAGCTGACCTTTGTCAGCCTCTTTGGCTTAGAAGGCAGCCGCAAGCACGCCCAGCTGCTTATTGCCAAAGCGCAAAAAGCGTTGGATGCGCTTAAAAACGTCAAACGCAAAAACTTGGCCCCGCTCTACGCTATGGCTGAATTTTTTAAGACCCGCACTTATTAAGGAGTTTGAATGAAAGTACTGCCCACCGTTAAAACCCCCGCCGATTTACGCAATATTAAGCGCGAGCTGCTGCCGCAGCTATGCCAAGAAATCCGCGAAGAAATTATTAAAACTACCAGCAAAAATGGGGGCCATTTAGGCTCCAGCTTAGGTGCGGTGGAAATTATTACCGCCCTGCACTATGTGTTTGACACCCCCAAAGACAAACTGGTGTTTGACACGGGCCACCAGGCCTATGCCCACAAACTGCTGACGGGGCGGCAAGGTAAATTTTCTACCATACGCACCAAAGGGGGACTAAGCGGCTTTCCTAAACGCAGCGAAAGTAAATATGACGAATTTGGCGTCGGCCACGCCAGCACGGCCCTTTCCGCCGCGCTGGGTATGGCTATTGCGCGCGACCAAAAAAATTCCGACGCCAAAATAATCGCTTTGGTGGCAGACGGCGCCCTAACCGGCGGTATGGCTTACGAAGCTATGCAAAACGCCGGTCTGCTGGCTACCGATATGCTGGTGATTTTAAACGATAACCAGATGTTTATCTCCAAACGCGTCGGCGCACTGGGGCAATTTTTAACCAAACTGCTGACCAAAAAATACGTCCAACTGGCGGAAGAAAAAGCCACCAAATTTTTGAAACGTTTTGACGAGCTGGGCAACAACGCCGCCAAACTGGCCAAACGCGCGCGCTCCATTTTATTTCCCGGCACCATTTTTGAAGAAATGGGCTTTCGCTATTTTGGTCCCGTCAACGGCAACGACATTGACGCAATGATAGACGTGCTGGAAAGCGTTAAAGACGTCAAGGGCCCGGTGCTTTTGCACGTGGTAACCAAAAAAGGCAAGGGCTACACCCCGGCGGAAGAAAAACCGACCAAATTTCACGGTATTGGTATGTTTGATGCTGACACCGGCGACACCATTGGCAAAAGCGACCGCATCACCTTTACCAAGGCGTTTTCAGACGCCATCGTCAAACTGGCTAAAGCAGACAAAAAAATCAACGCCATCACCGCCGCTATGCCGGAAGGAACGGGGTTGGACGAATTCCGCCACACGTTCCCGCAGCGTTTTTTTGACGTAGGCATTGCCGAAGAGCACGCCGCCACTTTTGCCGCCGGTTTAGCCGCGGAAGGGTTAAAACCCGTTGTAGCGGTGTATTCCTCTTTTACACAGCGCTGCTATGACCAAATTGTGCACGATATTGCCTTGCAAAACCTGCCGGTGGTGTTTGCGCTGGACCGCGCCGGTCTTGTCGGGGAAGACGGCCCCACACACCACGGCGCTTTTGACCTTAGTTTCCTGCGCAGCACGCCCAACCTGATTATTGCCGCGCCGGCCGATGAAAACGAATTGGGCCATCTGCTCAAAACCGCGCTGGACAGCGGCAAACCTTTCGTCCTGCGCTATCCCCGCGGGGCCGGTTTTAATGTGGAAGTGGAAAAAGAATTAAAAGACTTGCCCATCGGCAAAGGGCAGTGGCTTAAAAAAGGCAAAGACCTGACCATAGTGGCTATCGGCAACCGCGTACACCCCGCGCTGGAAGCGGCACAGCTGCTGAAAGAAAAAGGCATAGACGCAGGCGTCATCAATGCCCGTTTTGTAAAGCCGTTAGACAGCGCTGTTATAAACGAAGCGTTGAAAGTTTCCCCCCGCCTGGTTACGGTGGAGGACAACGCCCTCTGCGGCGGTTTTGGCTCTGCCGTGGCGGAGTATCTGACCGGGCAGGACAAGCCCTTTCACCTGCTGCGTTTGGGCTTGCCGGACGAATTTGTAGAACACGGAAAAGTGGCCCAGCTCTATGAGCAGTTGGGGCTGACACCGGAAAAAATGGCTGAAGAAATCCAGCATTGGAGCAAACGTTATGAAAAAACCCGCTAAAAAAGCAAGAATAGCCAGCACAGAACACGAAAGCTCATACATCCGGGCTTATGAAGATATTGATTTATTAAACCAGCCGGTTATGCGCCCGGTACGCATTGAACTGGAAGTAATGAAGCCGGAGCTGTACCTGCAGGCCAAAAATATTACGCAAAGCATAGTATGCTTTGGCAGTGCACGCGTACGCCCGGAAAAAGAAGCCAAAGCCTTGGTGGCGGCGGCAAAAAAAGCCTTAGCCAAAAATCCCAAAAATCAACGGCTGCAGGAAAGACTCAGTGAAGCGCAAGGGTTGCTCTCACTGTCTAAATACTATGAAGTGGGGCGGGAGTTTGCCAAGCTGGTCATTAAAAAAGGCAAAAACCGCTTTGCCGTAGTGACCGGCGGCGGCCCGGGCCTAATGGAAGCGGCCAACCGCGGCGCCTTTGAAAACGGCGGCAAAAGCGTGGGCTTTAACATCACCCTGCCGCACGAGCAGCACCCCAACGCCTATATCACCAAAGACCTGGCATTTTTATTTCACTACTTTGCCATTCGCAAACTGCATTTGGTTATGCGCTCGCGCGCGTTTGTGGTGTTTCCCGGCGGCTATGGCACGTTTGATGAATTGTTTGAAATTTTGACCTTGGTCAAAACCGGCAAAAAAGAAGAAATCCCCATCATTTTAATCGGCAAAGAATTTTGGAACTCCGTCGTTAATTTCAAGGCGCTGGCCTCGTACGGCGTGATAGATAACGACGAAGCCCGCACCTGCCACATTGTAGATACGGCGCAGGAAGCGTGGGACATTATCGCCAAATTCTACAAGATTAAATAGTTGCTTGAGCAAAAACAAAAAACCCCGCACTTTTGCTGCGGGGTTTTTTATTTCTCATTTCTTAATTTCCATCTATTGCGCTTCCATAAGCAGACATATCATTTATAGGCAAATAAAACCGATAGGAAACTGTTTTATCCTGTATTCCCCCCAAGGCGCGGCATACGGCCGCTGTTTCTTCTGTACCGCCTATGCATAAACGCCACTTAACCATATGCCCATAATGTGCAATAAAATAGGAACCATATACCTGCAAAATCGGATATCCCGGTTTATTTTGAGGATTACCTTCCCAACGGAAACCGCCATCTACAAGTTGGAGTTTATAAGGAGCCGTATCCTCTATGGACACATCCAATGCTGCCACATCGGTTGTATAGGTACCATTGGCCATATAATACATATCGGATGCTTCCATCATTTTATTGAGTGTAGCTAATATCGCAGCCACCTTGGCTTTGCGCACCGCTAAATTATAGCGCGGCAGAGCAATAGCGGCCAAGATGCCAATAATTAATACTACTACCAAAAGTTCCACAAGCGTAAAACCGGCCAAAAAGCGTTTTAAACGGGTTTTCCCGTCGGGGGTATTTTTTTGATAAATTTTGTTCATAAACAAAATTTATCAAAAAAAAAAAACGAGTCAACCCCTTTAAAAATCCCCAATCAACAAACCTTACTACAACTTCTCATTCATTTTAAATTTTGCACAAAAAAGCTCCGCCTTTTGGCGGAGCTTTTTTACCTGCAAAACAGGCTCTTACAAACCCACTTGTTTAACGGCATTAAGCAAATCATCAGTGTCAAAGGGCTTATACAAAACACCGTCTGCTCCCAGCCGTTTGGCCTCTTCGGCAATAGTTTCCTGCTTAAGCCCGGTTACCATCAGCACTCTTAAGTGTGGGTATTGTTTTTTAATCCGGGCCAACATATCCAGCCCATTTTCCGTCGGAAAAAACACATCCAGCAACACCAAAGAGGGCGTTATTTTCTCCAGTTTTTCAAAAAGCTCTTTAGAACCGCCCGCCTCCAAAACGACCTCAAACCCAGATGACTCCAATACATTTTTTATGGCGGAGCGCAAGATTACAGAATCATCCACCAAACCAATTTTTAACATAATCTCCCCTACTTAATATATTGTGCAACCAACTTCTCTCCAAAATCCAACAACACCTGCGTATCTTTCTTTGTGGCCGTTTCCGCGTACACCCGCACCAACGGCTCCGTGCCGGAGGGGCGCATAAGCAACCACTCATCATTTTCAAAATAAATTTTCAGCCCGTCTGTGGTAGATACTTCCGCCACCTTAAAAGTGCCTATTTTTTTAGGCAATTTTTTGCGCAGTTTCTCTACAAATGCCCCCTTATCTATCGGTTTAGCAGCAGGCAAATCTAGACGCTGATAAACAGAAGCGCCATATTCTTTGCACACTTCGTCACATAATTCTGAAATTTTCTTTTTGGTTGTGGCCATAATCTCCAGGCACTCCAGCGCCACCGCTAGGCCGTCGCGGTCCGAAGAGCCGCCTTTCCAAGCGTACCCGCCGGCCTCTTCTACACCGAAAGCAACTTCTTCCAAAGCCATTCTTTCCGCCACGTTTTTAAAGCCTACGGGTACCTCTTCATATGGCATATCATACGCACGGGCAATGCGTTTGGGCAAATATCCCATAGACATCGTCTGCACCACTTTGCCTTTGAGTTTTTTATTTTTGACTAAATAGTTCAGCAATATCCCAGCCAACAGACAAGGGGTAACATAATTGCCTTTTTCATCAATTAAACCAAAGCGGTCTCCGTCCCCATCAAAAGCAAACCCCGCCAAAGCTTTTTTAGCCAACACCATTTTTTTTAATTCTGCTAAATTTTTAGGTGACGGGTCCGGCTGCAAAGCACGAAAAGTGGGGTCGTGCTCTTCGTGCAAGGCCACCACTTTGGGAGAAGAAATCAATTTCTCCAGCCACCCGGCCGTAACCCCATACATATAGTCCGCCACCACCGTGCCTTTTAACGTGGCTATTTTCTTTAAGTTAGCTGTACCTTTGAGATATTTTAGATACAAATCCGTCAGGTTTTTCTGCTCCGCCTTTTGTCCATACAAAAACAGTACGGGGTTAGCGTCTATTAGCTGCTCTATTTCCCGCGTTTCACGGGTAGGCGCAGAACAGCCCGCCCATTTGACTTTTACGCCGTTATATTGGGCCGGGTTGTGGCTGGCGGTTACGGTAATGCCCAGCCAAAATTTCTGCAAAGTCAGCGCGCTGACCATAGGGGTAGGCACCGGCTGGTCAGACAGCGTAACATCTATTTTGTTGGAACGCAAAATACTGGCAATATCTGCCGCAAACAAGTCTGACATAAAACGGCGGTCATAGCCTACAAATACTTTTGCCATTTTGCCGTCTTCGTCCGAAGGGGCGTTTTCATTAATATAATCTGCCAGCGCCTGTGCAATACGGCGCACGTTTTCATAGGTAAAATCCCAAGCAATTACGCCTCTCCAACCATCGGTGCCGAACTGAATATCTGCGGCCATAAAAGCCCTCCGTAAAAAAATAAAATCTGTTTAATTTCCGTATAGGGTTTTCTATATACTATCTTTCTTTTCCCTCTCTGCAGGCATACTTACAGTACCTGGCACTCAAAAACAGCAAGGACCACCTGGTATTCAACAGTAGCCCCCGCGGATAAAAAAGTGGAGGTGGGGGGATTCGCACCCCCGTCCGAACATCTTAACAGTTCAGGCTCTACAGGTTTAGCCGCACTTGGTTAATTATACGGTAAGCGTACGGCAGCACCCGTATAATTTGTTTCGTGGGTCTTAAGCACAGCAAGACGAAACGCGCCCGCTGCGCCGCATTTCACATAATGACTGCCTTGCCCCCGCGTGTGAAAAGCACAGAGGCGGCAGTGGACTAAGCGTTAGCCCAAGCGACTTGATTGTCGTTAGTTATTTTTTAGCCCTATTTGAATTGGCCTGGCCAACCAATACCTGCTCCCGAGCCGTAACAGATACCCGTCGAATCTATTACACCCCCGTAAATACGGAAATTGTCAAAGAACCTTCCGGCCCTGCCGGAATAGGGTATTATATTGTATCATTTTCTTATAGCAATTTTACGCCTGCGGCACAATACGCCGCCCAAATTATGTACGTTACCACAAAACCAACCATTTACTTAATAGACGGGCTGAACCTGGTGCGCAGCTTTCTATGGCAATTTGCCCGCAGCGAAGAAGACGTAACCGCGGAATTTTTGGACTTTTTGGAAGCTGTGTCCCAAGACGAAAAATACGCAATGCACGAATATCGCGTAGTGTTTGACGGCGCTTACCGCCCCGTGGGGCCTTTATACAGAAGCGGGGTACACATCGTTTTTTCCGAAGACATTACCGCCGACGACTATATTTTTCAGGAAGCGGACTTTTTGGCCCAAAACGGCACCCGTGTTATTGCCGTCACTTCCGACCGAGATTTGCAGTCCCGCTTAAAAGGCGTGGGCGTTAAAGCACTTTTCTGCCAAAAATTTTACAACTCGCTTAAACTTTCAAACCGCTGACCAGAGCAAATGTGCACGGCAAACACAAGCAAACTGTGCGGCGGGGCTCGTTTTTTGTTAAAATAATTACTGTAGGGCTGGTGGCGGAATGGTAGACGCGACAGACTTAAAATCTGTTGGTCGCAAGACCGTGGGGGTTCGAGTCCCCCCCTGCCCACTTCACAAGGCCGGGGCTAAAACCGGCACAGGGGTATTATGTTAGAAGATTTTCAACGGACATTGACCAAATGTTTTGGTTGGGTTTTTACCGTACTTCCGATTGGCCTGCGCTTTTTCTCCATCGCATTATTAATTGCGGTGTTTTTCCTTCTTTTTGGCTTCCGCATATTGGGCGGATTATTTTTGCTAGTGGCGTGCTTTTGTGCATTTTTCTTCCGCAATCCCAGAAGAGAAGTGGAATTTGCAGAAGACGAAATCGCCTGCCCGGCAGACGGCACCGTGCTGAGTATTAAGACGGAAGACGACCCCAATTCTGTGGTCATTCGCATTTTCCTTTCTATTTTTGACGTGCACGTGCAACGTTCCACCGTTAACGGGCTGGTGGGTGAGATTTTCTACCACAAAGGGGAATTCCTCTTTGCCAACAATCCCGACGCCGCCTCTAAAAATGAGCGCAACCTCATTCAAATTTACCGCCCTAACAGCGACCGTTTTGCCCACGTAGAACAAATTACCGGCGCCATTGCGCGGCGCATTGAATGCTGGGTAAAGCCAGGGCAAGAACTAAAAGCCGGGCAATTGATTGGATTGGTACGCTTTGGCAGCCAGGTGGCGGTGTATCTGCCCAAAAACGCAGTACGCGTTATGGTCAAAGAAGGCCAAAAAGTGCAAGGCGGCAATACTGTACTGGCTTTGTGGAAATAACTTTGTTTTAAAAACGGCGCCTATGCGCCGTTTTTTTATTTAGGATAAAATTATGAGCGAAGAAAACAATCAACCTACAAGCGTAGAAAAATTAAAAAGAACCGGCGCGGTGGCGGCCCCGTCACTTTTTACGCTGGGCAATTTAGCGTGCGGGTTTTTCTCCATTTTAGCTGCCAGCCACGGCAACTTTGGCAAAGCCGGCTGGCTGATTTTGATTGCGGCCGTGTTTGATTTGTTTGACGGACGTGTAGCCCGTATGCTGGGCACGGAAAGCAACTTTGGCGTAGAGATGGACTCTTTGGCAGACGCGGTTTCCTTCTGCACAGCACCGGCTTTGCTGATGTACTTTATGGTACTGCAGCAGTACCCGCTGTGGGGTGCACCCATTGCCTGCGTGTATGCGTGCTTTGGCGTGCTGCGTTTGGCTAAATTTAACGCTATGGCCTACGCGGGGGAAGGCTCCAAAAAATATTTTTCTGGCTTGCCGGTGCCGGCGCCGGCGTCTATTTTAGCCTCTTTTGCCATTTCTTACAGTATTATGGAAAGCAATATGGGCGGGCACAATTTGCGCATTATGCAAATGTATTTGCCGCACCTGTACAACTTTGTAGCTATTGCGATGATTGGTATGGCTATTTTAATGGTCTCCACCGTGCCGTATGCGGCGTTTAAAGCCAAACGCGAGAAAAAAATGAGCGTTTGGTTTATGTTGCTGCTGGTGGTGTTGGTTGTGCTTTTGGTGCGCTATCCGCAGGACGTTATCTTTATTGTAATGTCTGCCTATGTGCTCTTTGGCCTGCTGGCGGTTTTGTACCGGGCGTTTAAAGGCATTAAGGTAGAGAAATAAAACTATTCAAAATAAAACCCCCGCTATAACAGCGGGGGTTTTTATTGTTTTTGGTCATTTAAAGATAAGAGGTGGATAGTTTATATTTCCCCCGCGCTTCTGCTTAGCCAGACTCTACGGCCGCAACTGCCTGCCCAAGCAGACTAGGCCGTGCTTATCAAGACACAAAAAATTTGCTATTTTAATATGTTTTTCTGTCGGGGAAATGCTACAATAACAAAAAGGAACCTCTCTATGAAAACCCCGCTACAGGATTTTGATAAAAAGAAGGCTCTGCAACTAGAAACCGCCACGCTGTTTGGCGTGGACGAAGCCGGCCGCGGCCCGCTGGCGGGCCCGGTGGTGGCCAGCGCGTGCTATATTGGCTCTAACCTATATTCTTATTTTGAAGACGTCAACGACAGCAAAAAACTGACGCATAAAAAACGCGAAGAAATTTTTGACCGTATTAATAAACTGGGCGTTTTATATGGCATAGGGTTTGCCTCCGCCGAAGAAATAGACCACTACAATATTTTACAAGCTACTTTTCTGGCTATGCGCAGAGCTTCCCAAAAATTTTATGCCATTCCGGGGGCCGTAGCACTGGTGGACGGACCCCATTCCATTAAAAATTTTCCGCTCCGGCAAGAACCTGTTGTAGACGGAGATGCCAAATCTCTCAACATCGCAGCCGCCAGCATTATTGCCAAAGTATTTCGGGACCATTATATGGATATTTTAGATAAACTTTATCCCGGTTATGGTTTTGCCGGACACAAAGGCTATGGCACCCCCAAACACCTCGCCGCTATAGAAAAACTGGGGCCCTGCCCGCAGCACCGCAAGACCTTCGGTCCGCTGCGCCAATTTTTTAAACCCACCCTTTTTCCGTGAATACCTGCCAAAGCGGCGCGCTGGGCGAGGAAGCGGCCTGCCATTACCTACAAAAAAAAGGTTTTACCATTTTGGCACGCAATTACCGCTGTCCTTGCGGGGAGATAGACATCATCGCCCAAGACGCAAAGACCTTGGTTTTTGCCGAAGTGAAAAAGCGCGCCACCAATGCTTTTGGCGGGCCGTTGGCGGCGGTAACTGGGGCCAAACAGCGCAAAATTACGCACGCAGCCGAGTGCTATATCAAGGAAAACACGCCGAAATTTGATAGTATAAGATTTGACGTCGTATGTCTGCTGGCGGGGCAAATTACGCATATACCCAATGCCTTTTCCCCCCGGCGGGGCACTTTATGATTACGGAGGCAGTATGACACAACTACAGCAAGTCAAAAAAGCCGTCGCTTTCATCAACAAAAAGACGAAAAATTTTAAACCGGAAATTGCATTAATCACCGGCTCGGGTCTGGCGGGGTCTATTCCGCCGCTTGAGAAAAAAGTAGTCATTTCCTACGCCGATATTCCCGGTTTCTTGCGCAGCACCGTGCCGGGGCACAGCGGCAATTTGATTTTTGGCACTTACAAAGGCAAAAAACTGATGATTATGCAGGGCCGCTTTCACTATTATGAAGGGCACCCGATGAAAGATTTGGCCGTGTCCGTACGCACGATGTTTATGCTGGGCGTACAAAAATTAATCGTATCCGCCGCGGTAGGCTCTTTGGATTTGAAACTCAAACCCGGCGCCTTGTGCGTGCTCAACGACCATATCAATTTTATGTGCAACAACCCGCTGATTGGCAATCACGACCCGGCCTTCGGCCCGATGTTTTTTGACTTGTCTGAAGCGTATGACAAAAAAATGCGCAAAGTGGCTATGGACGCCTGCAAAAAGCTCAAAATCAGCGCCAAAGAGGGCTCTTATTTAGCCACCACCGGGCCGAACTTTGAAACTCCGGCGGAAATCCGCGCTTTCAAAACTTTAGGTGCCACTGTGGTGGGCATGAGCGTGGTGCCGGAAGTGCTGGTGGCGCGCCAATGCGGCATTGCGGTGCTGGGGCTGGCGTGGGTGAGCAATATGGCCTGCGGCATTTCCAAAATTCCGCTTTCGCACGCACAGACTATCAGCGAAACGAAAAAAATTGAAGGCAAGTTTAAAGACTTGCTGGAAACTATCTTACCCAAACTGTAATACAAGTGCCCCGCAGGCCGGGCCTGCGGGGCTTTTTTAAGCGATGACCAAAGATATTATCCGCCTGGGCAAAGAAACATTGGTGTATGGCACGTCCACAGTCGTGGCGCGCCTGCTGAACTTTTGTCTCGTGCCGTTTTACACCTATTATTTAGCCACGGCCGACTACGGGATTGTAGCGTCGGTATTTGCGCTGGTGGCGCTGCTTAATGTGGTGTTTTTGTTTGGTATGGACCAAAGTTACCTGCGCTTTGCCAGTGAAGCCCAAGACAAAAAAGAAGTGTTCCAGCATTGTTTTTACGGCCTGCTGTTTTACGGGCTGGCGTTGGGGATACTTATGTACTTTTTTGCCAAACCGCTTGCGTACGTGGCAGGTATCGGGGCCGAAAATGTACGGTTGATTTATTTAGCCATATTCATTTTGTTTTTGGATATGCTCAATATGATTGCCTTCACCAAGCTGCGCCTGCAGCGGCGGGCGTGGTATTTTGCAGGCGTGAGGACGGCGTCTATTGTGGTCAATGTGCTGGGCAATATTATTTTTATTGCGGTGCTAAAATGGGGTGTGGAATCTATTTTTTGGGCCAATATCTTTGGCTCGCTGGCGTCCCTGCTTCTTTTATCCCCCGTGATGTGGGAAGAGCTCAAAGGCAAGCCCTGCCGCTTTAATCCCGCCCTGCAGAAACAAATGCTCAAATTTGCTTGGCCGTTTGTGCCGGCCGGGCTGGCCAGCCTGCTGGTCAGCGTGATAGATAAGCCGATTTTGGTGCAGCTGGTAGGACTCTCTGAAGTGGGCATTTATCAGGCTAATTTTAAAATCGGCGTTTTTATGATGCTTATTGTGTCTATGTTTGACCAAGCGTGGAGGCCTTTTTTTCTATCCCACGCCAAAGACCCGGACGCCAAACCCCTCTTTGCGCGCGTGCTGACGTTTTTTACCGCGTTTGCGGCGTGGGTGTTGTTGGGGCTTTCTCTGTTAATGCCCGACATTATACGCAGCAATATCTTTGGCTCTTTTCATTTAATTGCGCCGCAATACTGGGGCGGGCTGTCCGTCATTCCCTTGGTGCTGACGGGGTATTTTTTCTACGGGCTGTATATCAATTTTATGGTCGGCCCCGTCATGACCAAACGCAGCCGCGTGCTGATGTGGATCACGCTGGCCGGCGCCGCCACCAGCATTGCCGTCAACCTGACGCTGGTGCCCAAAGTGGGCATTATCGGCGCGGGGTGGGCGGTGGCTTGCAGTTATGCGGTGATGGCGGGGTGTTTGTTTGTTTTTACGCAAAAGGTATATCCTTTGCCTTACCAATACATCCGGCTGGGTCTTTTGCTGCTGCTAACAGCGGCTATAGCGCTCACCGTATGGCTGGCTGGAAAAAGCTTTACGCCGGGGCAGTTATTACAGTTAAAAGTGGGGCTTTTGTGTATGTATCCGCTGGTGGCGTGGCTGATTATTAGTGAAAAACGCCGCCCCCGCCAGCCCCTCCAAACGACTCCCTAATTTTTGATGTGTAATTTCCGACCGAAACCGCTGCGACCTTTTCGTGTCGGCGGGGTTAAATGGGACGGGATTTGTAGATGGAAGCCGGAGCAAAAATTTTATATTTTAAAGAGAAAAAATGATGATGAAATCCAGAGTAAAAGACGCCAAAGCGCGCCATAAAAACGGCTACAACTGCGCACAGGCCGTAGCCTGCACTTATTGCGATTTGCTGGATATGGACGAGAAAACCGCTTTCCGCGCCATAGAAGCCTTTGGCTTGGGAATGGCAAAAAGATACGAAACCTGCGGCTCCGTCTGTGCAATGCTGATGCTGGCGGGCCTGAAAAACAGCGACGCCAATATGCAAAATCCCGCTTCCAAATTTGCCACGTTTGATTTGGGCCGCGGTCTAACGGAAAAGTTTGAAGCTTGGAACGGCACCTGCTCTTGCGCCAAACTGCGCGGCACTGACGGCAAAACCGACCGCCTGCGTTCCTGCCGCGGCTGCGTGGCGGATTGCGCGCGCATTGTGGAAGACGTGCTTTTTGCGGGGCAGTTTGAGCCCTATGAAGAAAGAAGCGAAGGAGAAGAATAAAATGAAAGTATGTATGCTTGTGACAGACGGATTTGAAGAAATAGAAGCCGTAGGCACCTATGCCATTTTGCGGCGCGGCGGCTTAGACGTAGATGTGTACAGCCTGCGCGGGGACAAAGCCACCGGGCGCTTTGGCCTGACGTGCTGTGCTTTAAAACCCTTTGAACAATTTAAAGACGAACACTACGCCGCGCTGATTTTGCCCGGCGGTCCCCAATGGAAAGAGTTAGAAGCCAACGCCGCGGTGCAGCAACTGCTGCGTGACTTTGACAACACCGCCCGCTACCTCTGCGCCATTTGCGCCGGACCGACCATCTTGGGCCGCGCGGGCTACTTAAAGGGCAAAAACTACACCTGCTTTACGGCGATGAACGGCGACTTTGGCGGTAATTATAAAGAGGACTACGCCGTGACCGACGGACGCATTATCACCGGCAAAAGCGCCGCCGCCACGATAGACTTTGGCTTTGCCGTTTTAGCCGCCGTGGCTGGAGAAGAAGCGGCAGAAAAAACCAAAAAAGAAATCTATTATAAAGAAAATAAATAAAACCCGTCTACACCAGGCAAGGCCCCGTTTTACACGGGGCCTTACCGCTTGGCAGGACTATAATTTTTCTGTTTCGCTCCCACAAAAAACCAGTTGTTCAAACAGGCTCTTGCAGGTATTTAGCCGCCGGCCAAGCCGGAAGCTTTTTAAGCCCAGCCTTTAAGAGTCGGCTTTACCGTCCGGCATCGTACCGGGCGTATATACATCTGCATTGAGAAAGTCAATACACAAAGCTTCCGCTTCTGCATTAGAGGTGGCACCTTCCCCTACGGCAGTAGCATTGCAGCGGACTTCAGGTTTGCCGTCGTTCTGGGGCTCATAAAAGCGGCCCAGACGGTACTCGCCAAACTGCTTGTTGCCTTTGCGCGTAGCTATCACACCAGCACCATTGCCGGGCTTAGAATCGGTGCCTAGCAATTGCACCTCAAACCCGTTGCCGCAGACCGCACCCGTGCCATTGCTTCCTTTGCTAGCTACTTTGGTGCAGAAAGTGGACTTATTCACTAAAGCAGTACCCTCTGCCACACCAGCGGGGGCCACGTCCAATCCTACCCAAGTGGAGGAATAACCAGACCCGTGGCGCAATTTATAGCGCTGCTGCGCCTGCACCACATTGCCCATCAAGATTTCCACTTCGCTCAGTCTAGAGCGTTCCACCGCGCGGAAATACGCGGGCAGCGCCATAGCAGCCAAGATGCCGATAATCAGCACCACGACCAACAATTCAATTAAAGTAAAACCCTTCTTATGCATATTTTTCTCCTTTAATCTACATCCGTAGTAGAAGCAGCATTTTCTTTCTTGCAGTCGCCATAGTTATTCGTACCCACTGCACAACCCGGGTCCACATATTCGTCGCCATTCATAAAATCAACGCATAAGGCCTCAGAAGCTGCATTAGCGCCTTTACAGAAGGTAAAATTAGTCGGGTCTTCGTAAAAGCGAAATACGGAATAGCCGCCAAACTGGTCATTGTTCACGCGGGTAGCCGTAACCCCTGCTTTATTATCCGGGGCATCCGTAATAGCAGAAAGAGTAACCATAAAACCGTTACCGCAATTAGTTGCTGCAGTTTGGCCCGGAGCCTTGGTGCAAAAAACGGCATCCGCCGTGGCCCCGCTGGGGGCTACATCCAAAGCTTTCCAGTTGGTAGCGTATTTATTGGTGCGCAATTTGAAACGCTGTTGGGCCTGTACCACGTTGCCCATCAGAATTTCCGCTTCACTAATGCGGGAGCGTTCTACCGCGCGGAAATACGCGGGCAGCGCCATAGCGGCCAAAATGCCGATAATCAGCACCACGACCAACAACTCAATCAAGGTAAAACCTTGTTTTTTATTCATCATTTTAATCTCCTCGGGTCACAAAACCCTATCTAAGCAAACCAAACAAGACAACTGCAGGAGGTTTTAAAAACCTTTCCCGGCCCGCTTTCAAAAATGTATCAAAAAAAAAAAACGAGTCAAGGGGGGTGCTTTTTAATCAAAAAAATAGCAAAGAAAAACAAGTCAGCCAAAAAGCCCCTTGGATAATTCTTGTCTGCTAACACTATATTTCCCAAAACGGACGGGGCTTGCCATAAAAAGCCTTGGGCTTATGCCTAAATTTACAGGGAAAGGAGTTTATAAAAAACCCCTCCGCTTTGATTGTGGAGGGGTTGAAAATAGCTGTTTATTTTTATCAACGCTCTAAAAATTCTAACGCTTGTTCCCGGTTGGCAATACGGCCCTGCCATTGCAATTTGCAAAAGCGGTCTATGGCGCTAGATATTTTGCGCCCGCTTAAACCCAGCTCGCGCAGTTCGCGCCCTTTAACAAAGCACGGCTCCAGCGCGGTGCGTTTGAGCCCCGGGCACACCGCACGCAAAATGCTTTCCTGCAGCGGCGTCAGCGCGGCGGTGGGAGATTTCTGCTCATCATACACCGTCCACGCGCCCATCAGTTCGTGCACGGTTTCTTTGGGCAAATGCAGGTGCATCAAAAATTCCGCCCCGCTCCCCCCCAATAAACACGCACAAATACCCAGCTTGGTTTCTACGTTTTTACCTTTTTGCAAAACCGGGCTCCATTTTAATCCGGGATAAATAAACTGCAGCAGTTCATATTGTTCCAGTAGAACAAACACTTCCTGCAGTTTTTTTTCTTCCAGCACTTTGACAAATTCCTGCCGCACACGCTCCCGCGAAAGCACCAGCGGATACTCCTCCCGGCTGGCGTCCTGCATAAGGCGCGCGGTATTACGTTCTATCTGCCAGCCGAAACGCCCCGCAAAACGCGCGGCGCGGTAGAGGCGGGTGGGATCATCTGAAAAGCTTTTATCGTGCAATATTTTAATCACACCTTTATCTATGGCTTTTTGTGCGCCAAATGGGTCATACGATTGGCCAAAATTTTTAGGCAAAATACTTACAGCCCAAGCATTGGCCGTAAAATCCCGTCGGAATAAATCGTCCTTAATAGTAGAAGGTGTTACCTCCGGCAAAGCCCCGGGCCGGGCATAATACTCTTTGCGGGCTTGAACAAGATCCAGTTTGAGGCCATTGTTTAGCGTAACGCGGTAAGTGTTAAATTGAGAAAATTTGCGTTTTTTCCCCCCCCATTTTTTTATGCAAAACCCCGCTATGGACTCTGGCGAGCCTTCAAATGTCAGATCTATATCTTGCGTATCTTGGCCCAGGTAAAAATCGCGTACAGCCCCCCCCACTACCCAGGCTTTTACCCCCAGCTTATCAGCATATGCGCCGATACTTTGCAACAATTCTTTATACTTTCTTGGTATCATAACACTTCGGGCGGTTTCGCCCCTTCCCCCTCCATCAGTTTGGCAAAGTGCGCCAACAACGGGCTTTTTAACCCGGATTGAAGCACTTTTTGCGCAGCGGCGGCATATCCCCCAGCCGTACCATCCACTCCGGCCGCTACATACAACGGGCTTTCGTGCTCCCGCGCCCACTGCGGGCTTAAACGGGCCACTTTAAACCCCAACGCCGCAGCAGCCGCTGCTATGGCTTCGGACTCATCGGTGCGCTCTTGTTCCCGAAGCACCACATTCTTAAGCTCTTCCAGGCCAAACACATACATTGGCCCAAAATCCAATTTGATTTGTTTAAAAAGAGAATCTTTGAGCAAGGCATAGTCCTGCTCCATCTTGGAAAGCAGTTCTTTTTTATTTTTGCGGTTTTTGTCCGAAAACACAAAAACCAGCAAAGCGGATTGCTCATCTAAATAAATCAAATCCGTATCCCCGTGAAAAAAACTGTTACATTGGGGACAGCAAAATAAATTCAGCTCTCCGCCCAACACCGCGTCTTTCAATTCCGGGTTTTGGGTAGCATTTACAAAAGACCAACGGTCAGCCTCAAAAGGCTCACAGCCGTGGGGGCAAGTTAACACTTCAGAAAATTTTACTGATTTCATATTTCTTTTTATAGCAAATAAAGACTATTTATGACAAATAATTTGTTTATTTTTCCTCTGGCAGTTTTTTACACGCACTTCGGCTTTTGGCACATAAATATTCTCCGGCACAACCAGGGGAAGTTGAAAGCACAAAAAAGCCCCGCCTATTAAGCGGGGCTTTAAAAACAAACTTACTGAGCTAAGCCAGGTGCCGGTGAGTGCGCCGCCAAATTGGCCTGTATATCCGTCAAGGAAGGCAGCGGATGCGCCAACAGGCTTTCCTTTTTCTCCTCTGAAACAATATCTGCCTGTTCCCGTTCTCTGGCCGCTTCTTCAATATCTTTCTGATGTTCTTGGTAACGTTTGATTTTGAAATCAAAACGTCCGTAGCGACCCTCTTCCCGTTCTTCTTGGAAAGAGTTAATCAGTGGGAGCGGGTTAAAAGAGGCCGGGCCATCCACCACAAACTTAGCAGCACCCCAGGTCCGCACCAGCTGCGGCAAAGAGGTCTTAATACCCAAGCTGCCGGAAGCAAACGCAAAACTTAAGGCTAAGGAACCCAGCGGAATCCAAATAGAAGAGAGGGGGCCTTTGCCATCGCTGACGCCCTGCGCTACTTCCCGGTCCACATAAGAGCTTTGCACCAAAGGCACCGCCGCTAACCCCAGCTGAGACCAAGAGAAGCCCGTCATCGTGATATCTTTTAATTCTTTGGCACGCTGCGCAGCGACCGCCGGAGGAAGCCCTTTTACCAGCTGGGTAACCGCTTTGCCCGAGCCAATTTTAATATTGGCCAGTTTCTGCAGCGACTGGGTTACGTTAGCAGTACCCAAGCCCATCAAAGCAATACCTAATAACATATCCCTTGCGCTGGGGTCAGAAGACATACCATATTTCATCAACAACAAACCACCTGTTGCGTTCATCGCATAAGACAGCGCTAACATCGTTTTATATTCAACGGCCGGTTTAAGCGGGTTAGAGAACGATTTAAGCAGTTTCGGAGCAAAGAAGCGCGCCGTGAACGGTAACGCCGCCACGGAAAGCCCCGTCAACATAGCAATTAAGTTGCTGCGGTTGCCCGGCACAGAGTTTTTTACAAACTCGCGGCTTTCATAGAACGGACGGAACGACTGGCTGGAAGCTTTACTAAATGCAGCAGCCTCAAAACCTGTAAAGAAAAACGCCGCAACAGACAAGGGCAATACGTCCCAATCTCCCATTGTTTTCCAAGAGCGTGCCATTTCGCGCCAGAAATGCGTTTTTTGCCCCGCGTTCACCGCAGCGGAACGACCAATATACGGCGAGATGCGCGCACTTGTTAAATAGCCCAACACCGCCAGAGTTCCCAGGGTTAATACCGGGAAGGCAGCGGAAAAATCTGTGCTCGGCTTGGCAAGCTCTTCTTTAGAAAGAGTCTTGCCCGTTATTTTGGGAGCGGCGGACAGTTTGATTGCTGTATAAATCCAGGACGGAGCCAAGAGCACCACAGAGCCTAAGTTCTTAAACATCATACTCTGCAGCAGGCTGCCGCCGCCGCCCATTGTATCAATCAAAATATTCAGGCCGGAGCGGCTTAATGCAGAAGAAACACCAATAGCCGCGCCCGATATAAACAGCGGCCAAATTGGCGGCAGATGAGCTTTATCCAGCTGGCCATTAAAGCCCATAGCCCACGTAAAGGCCAAACCGCCGGCTACTGTGGCCAAGGCTGTCTGCACAACACGCAACGCACCAAAACGCATCACAAGAGGAGCCAAAGAAGGAGCCAACATAGAAGGCAAATACGGAAAGGCCAAAGAAATCAAGGTTTTATCCGTATCTGTAATCCGGTCTTTATACGTAGTTTCTAATGGAGCAATCAACCCCACGGAAGCAGAGCTTAAGCTCAAACCCGTAGAAATATACAGAGGCAATATTTTCTTGCGGCCGGTGTTAACCGTCAGACGCAGAGGCTCTGCAAGGGGTGCATTAGAAGCTACCTTTACAAACGGATTTAACTGCCGTTTGGGCAAGCTGAAATAGAACAATTTATCATTGACCAGTTTATCGCCTTGGAACAAACGCAGCTGATTATCCGTACCTAATACAAAACGACTGCCGTTTAATTTCAAACGGGTGTCTGCCATAACTTCTAACGGCACCACCACACTTTCCCCATTGGCAGCTTCTAAATAAACGGGGATTTTTTGAGAAAATACTTTAGTTTGGGGCCGGCTGTTAGCCAGCAGATTTCCTAACCTGTTAGATCTAACTTTAGTTCCTGTCCGAGCTATCTCGCCATTGATTTCCAATGCACGTTGGAAAGCTTTGGCGTTTTGATACACATTCAGTTTCAATGTCAACGGTTCAGCCAGGCCAGCCTCCATCGTTCCACGGACCAAGTTGGGCATACCAGCAGTGGGAACCACCAATTTAAAGCGGCTTAAATCTACCGGCTTGCCTATACCATCAGACATCCCCAAGAAATAAGTGCCGTTTCTCTGCGTCAGCATTACCCGCTGATAGCGGTTTGCTTCCACGCCTTTAACGCCCAAATCTACTCTAAACTCAATGGGCAGCATTTTATCTGCGCCTTGTGGGTCAAACAACGCACTTTTGAGCGTCTTATACGAAAGTTTCGGAGCATTATATTCCCGGCCGGCATAACGGCCGATATTAGCCGGAATGCTGATATTTTTATTCAACCGGATAGAAGAAGCCAACGAAGCCAGCACTTTTTCTTTCGTAAGAGGATTGAAAGAAGCCATTATACTTTCGTTCTCTCTTAAGCCCATCAAGCTGTTGGCTAACAAATCATTATATGTGGATTTATTTTGTGCAAACAGCGTGTTGCCCAATCGGCTCCAGAAGCCGCGGTTCACATAAGCTAAACCGGCATTTTCCTGAGCCAAGTCTAACGCTTGTTTGATTTCCAAACGGCCCTGAGAAGTAGTTCCGTCCAAAAGCGGCCCCACGATGCGGCGCACTGCCGTTGGATCCACCACCCCTTTTTTGCTGATTAATGGGGTACTCTTCAAATCATATACTTTTTGCGGAACAACGATAGAGGGATCTTTGCGGATTTTGGCTGCAAAATCAAACACGCGGGCCTTATCTTCTTGGCGCATAAATCCTAAGCCCTGCTCGCGAATTTCATTAGCCAGGTTTTGGCGGTAGCGGAAATCGCGGTCACCCACAATACGGCGGATCCAGCCGCGCTGGCTGGCGAACCGAACATTGGTTTTTTCTGTCGCCGTATTAAGAGCTTGCTGCAAACCATTAATGGATTTAGAGATGCTTGCATTATCACCTAAAGCAGAAGAAATGCTCTTCGCATCCAGTGCAAATGCCCCCGTTTCTGCGGAAAACTTAGCAGTACCTAATGCCGCCTCAGCAAAAGTCGGAACAGAAATTCCGTGCGGAGCTTTTACCAGCGGCTCAACCTGAGTAAATTGAGGCAACAAGCCCTGTACAGAACCCGCTATTCCCCCTTTAATACGCGCCGGCAAACGGCGGTTGATTTTGGTTAAAGCACGGGCGGCTTTCATTCTCCATAAGACCGACACGCGGGAAGCCGTTGCCACGCCGCTGCGGGCCATTTTAGTGGTTATATACACAGCTCGTCCCAAATTGACCGCTTTTACCCCCAGCGAAACTACATCAAAAGCCAATCTGACCAATATCGCAATATCGGCCACCGTGCCGACTATCAACCACACCTTTCCTCGGTGTTGCCGACGTTGTTTCGCTTTATATTCTTCGCTGCCTATATCATAAGACAGCAGGCGGGAAGATTCTTTTATATTTTGCTGTCCGTTAGTACTTTCATTAAAGAAAGTAAAAAGTTTATGGTCCAAAAACCATTGGTTATTGGCATCCAAATCCCCCATATCACGCAAATATAAATTGCGTACGATAGCCTCCGGAATGCTTAAGCCAATAGAATCGGCGTAGGCATTCATTTGATCAACATTGTTTTTTTGCAAATACCGCCCGCGGGCTGCTGTTTCTTCAGAAATGTAATGGGTGCCATACTGATCCATTACATAGCCCGTTTCCGTATTAATATCTTTCGGTCCGGTATATTTGCCGCTCTTACCGCTCAAAAGAGCACCCACCAAAAATGGATACATCGCGCGGCAAGTAATGCCTACTTCGTTTTTAAAACTCACCTTTGGATAGACCGTGCACAAATTAATACCATAATCAGTCAAAAGCTCTATGGCCGGAGCGCTGCCATCCTCTGCCAGCATATAGGCTATTTCTTCCCAGGCATTGCCCGCAGGGCTATTGCCCAGAGCCTTTACCCCTTCTGGGAAAGAAACCGGATATTGGGCCCATTTGGACGATTCACCCAAATATTGCCCGTTCATCATAATAAAGCTATTTACGATACCGGTAAAAGAGATGATGTCCAGGGCCCGGTCCCCTTCTTTGCGGGTGGCAGTTTCCAACAGCCCGCGCACCGCGCCGTAATTCTTCATAGCCAACAAAGAGCTTACCCCGGAAATTAAGGCTGGCACGGTAAAGGAAGATTGTAAGTGCGCTTCAATAAATTCACTTATGGCAGCAGAATCTACAGAAGAGTTGCCCAAAATCCCCAAAGCGCTTAACCCCTGCAACGCGTTGGAACAATTATCCGGCTGTGTTTCACATTTTGTGCCGTTTTTTACATCTTTCAAATATAATTGATGCAACAGTTCTTTTTCTTGTTCAGAGAACAGAGTGGTATTTTTCCCCTCCGTCATTAACACAATCAAACCGATTTCTAATAAATAAGGTTTGGCTTTAATCGGATTTTGATGATACAACTCCATCAATCTATCAATTTTATCCGCTATTATTTTGTGCCACTCTGCTTCCAGTGCAGACTGCATCTTTTGGTATTGATTTTCTGCTTCTTTAACAGCTTTAGCTTGCCAAGCATCAATTTTTGCTTCTGTAGCTGTTACTAACTGTTGGATTTTTGCATTCTCCGTTTCCAACCAAGTTTTTACTACTCTGTCAGAAACATCCGCCTTTTTGGCCTCCGCCAATTCTGTTTCAATCAAATCCCGCTGTTGCTGCTCCAACTTCTTCAGCTCTTCACGGGCAGCACGCGCTTGGCCTTCCACTTCTGCATAATATTCAGACAAAAACTGGGCGTGTTCATCTTTAGGCTCTTGTTTTTCTTCTGGGATCAAATCCGGGGGCAAAAAAGTAGCACGTAACTCCATTAATTCCTGGACAAGGGGGTCATTAAAATGTTCCGTCAGTTCTTTTTCAGCCACGGCCATAGCGGGCGTCCGAATATTGGTACTTTCACGTATAAAAGTTTGTTCGGCTTGTTTTTGGTAGGCTCTTTCAAAAGAAGCCACTCTTGCTCTGTCTTTAGCAGAAAGCGCCTGAGCCAAGGCTGGGGAAGATACATTTATTAATAAGGTAATACAAAGAAAAGAAGAAATGAGTTGTTTCAACAGATTTAAAACTTCCGAATATTTCGGATGCATAAAAAACCTCTCTGACGGCAGAATAAAAATCCGCTCCCGTAAAAGCAAGCGACTTCTTTTTTTATTATTTCATCTTCTGTCTTTTTGCACAAGGGCCAAAAGGCCTAAAAAAAACTTAGGCCCCTACTGGGCCAAAATGAAAATGATAAAATAAAAATATGAGCCTTTATTGTCGCGAAAAACAAGCCCGTTCCGTTACACTACAAGGACTAGCTGTCAATCTGATTTTAACGGCACTTAAATTTTTGGCCGGTATTTTCGGCCGCAGCGCCGCAATGACGGCAGATGCCGTACATTCTCTTTCTGATACCGCCACGGACTTGGTAGTATTAGTTAGCTTGCGCTTTTCCGCCAAACCTGCCGATGAAGACCACGCCTACGGACACGGACGCTTTGAAACTTTAGCCACCGCCATTATTGCGCTGGCGTTAATAGCAGTGGGTATTAAGATTTTATTTAGCGGGGTAAATACTATCGCGTCTGTAACCCAAGGCGCCGTATTGCCGGCACCAGGCTTTATTGCTTTAGCGGCCGCCTTGGTATCCATTCTTGTAAAGGAATGGCTCTACCGCTACACCGTACGCGCCGCCAAAAGGATTGACAGCCAAGCCTTACTGGCCAATGCGTGGCATCATCGTTCGGACGCTTTGTCTTCCATTGGTACATTGGCAGGCATTGCCGGCGCCTATTTTTTAGGTCCTAAATGGACCGTGTTGGACCCACTGGCAGCAGTCATTGTAAGCTTCTTTATTTTTGAAGCGTCTTGGCAAATTTTAAAAAATGTATGGCAAGAACTTTCAGACGGCTCTTTAGGCGCACGGGCCGAAGGGGAAATCTGCTCCCTCTGCGCCCAGGTGCCTCACGTGGTGGAGCCGCACGAAATCAAAACCCGCCGCATCGGCCCTAACGCCGCCATTGAATTGCACATTTATGTAGCAGATGATACCCCCTTTGTACGTGTGCATGAAATTACCGAACAGGTAGAAATCCGCCTGCGCGGGCGTTTTGGTCCGGGCACTTTTGTAACTGTACACCCGGAGCCGCTATCTTCCCGGCAGCGCTAGCAGGCCGGCTATTGTCGCTGCTTATGGGGTGTGACACCTTTATTTCTACACACTAAATAAACACTATTTGCCAAACCAAGAAAAACCTTTTTTCTCCCGTTCCACGTCCCTTTGCTTTTGTCTGCCCCTGCTTTATAGGCTCTGCATCTTTCAGCCTTCTGGCGGAAAATGCTAAAATAAAAAAGTTCTGCCGCGGCAGAACCGACTGTCTTGCGCCCCGTTAGCTCAACTGGATAGAGTACCGGTCTTCGGAACCGGTGGTTCGGGTTCGAATCCCGCACGGGGCACTTCTAATATGTCAAATAAAAATCCCGGTTAAATATCCGGGATTTTTTCTACCTATACGCAATCAACATCCTCTTTCTTTATAAATTACCTATATTGGGCCCCGAGCGTATAAAAATCCACTCGTTGACAGATTTATTTATCCATATAAATTTTTTTCTTTTTTGCTGGCAGCCGCTCCAGGCTGTAGCGCAGCATCGTGCGCGGCATATGGCGGCAGTTCTCATCTAAAAACGCACATAAAGCCGCCTCGTCTTTTTTACCTACTTCACGCAAAAGCCAGCCGGCGGCTTTGTGCATTAAGTCGTGCGGGTGGCTGCAAAACTGCCGCGCCAAATCCAGCGTAATGGCAAAATCCCCCCGCTTTACCCAATACATCGTGCCCACAATAGCCGCCCGCTGCTCCCACAAATTATGCGAACGCGCCAGACGATAAAACAGCCGACAGTCTTTGCAGCCGTACAAATACGCACCAATAATTTTATAGGCAGAAATATCAATTAAATCCCAGTTATTGCAGCGCGGCAAATGGGCCACATAAAAATCAAAAACAGCCTGGCGCGCCTTTTCTTCTTTGCTTTTCTCAAACTGCTCCACCAACACCAAAACCGCCACGGCGCGGGCCTCGTGCCAGGGGCTGGCAAACAACCGCTCCAAATCTTCTTCCCGCGCTTGTGCGGCCCATTTTTTAGCCAGCGCGCGCGTTTGGGGCAGCGTAAGGCCCAAAAACTGATCCCCTTCGGCATATTCGCCTTTGCCTGTTTTAAAAAAACGCTGCTGTCCGGCCGCGCGGTCCGGGTCGGCCTGCTCTTGAAGCTGTGTAAGAATTAAATCTGCCTTTTTCATAGGTTTATTCTAGCAAATCCCCTCCACCCCCCGCCGCACACGCCATCAACCGCTCAAGCTCTTCAACCAAGCGCAGAAAATTTGCTAGAATAAATTTATCTAATCTTGCAGTAAGGAGTAAACCCATGGGTGGACATTCACACTGGGCCGGTATTAAACATAAAAAGGCCCTCGTAGACGCCAAAAAAGGCAAAGTATTTACCAAAATTTTAAGAGAAATCACCATCGCCGCCAAAATGAGCGGCGGTAACCCCGACCAAAACCCCCGTCTGCGCAAAGCCATGGACGACGCACGCGCAGCCAATATGCCCTCTGATAACGTCAAACGCGCTATTATGAAAGGCACCGGGCAGCTGCCGGGTGTTTCGTACGAAGAAATCACCTACGAAGGTTACGGCCCGGGCTCTACGGCGGTTATTGTGGAATGCACCACCGACAATAAAAACCGCACCTTTGCGGAAATCCGCAAAATTTTTACCAGCCGCGGCGGCTCTATCGGCACTTCCGGCTGTGTGTCTTATATGTTTAAGAGCAAAGGCGTTATCGTAGTAGCCAAAGATGCTATTAGCGAAGATGATTTGATGAACCTAGCTCTGGAAGCCGGCGCCGAAGACGTTCGCACGGAAGGAGAAGCTTACGAAGTCATCACCGCGCCGGACGCCACCTTTGAAGCCGTCAAAAAGGCCATTGAAGACAAAGGCATCACCCCCGAATCGGCCGAGCTGACGATGCTGCCCGATACGGAAGTGAATATCACCGACGAACACGTGGCGGAATCTTTGCTCAATATGATTGAAGAATTAGACGACCACGACGACACGAAAAACGTCTATTCCAACTATAATATCCCCGATGATATTATGGCCAAACTGGACAAATAGTTTTTCTAACCAACCAAAAGCCGCCCGCAGCCTTTACAGGAAGCGGGCGGTTTTTTTAAAATAACAGTATGCAATCCGTCGTGCTGGGCATAGACCCGGGCCTGGACCGCACCGGCTGGGCTATTGTGAAACGCAACGAACGCGCCGCGCTTTCTTTGGTGGCGTGCGGGTTGATTCACACCCAAACGGGGCAAGAGCTGCCCAAACGCCTGCATTATATTTACCAAGAATTGCAAAAAATTCTCTCTGAGTATGCCCCCGACCAGGTGGCTATGGAGCAAAACTTTTTCTTAAAGCGCGCCGTTACTATGGCTAACACGGTTATGACGCGCGGCGTAATTATTCTGGCGTGTGAGCAGGCCGGCAAAACCATTTCTTTTTATCCGCCAAAACGCGTAAAGATGATTTTATGCGGCACCGGCACCGCAGACAAAAAACAGGTACAGCGTATGGTGCAGCTGACGCTTAATTTGGACAAAAAGCCGGAGCCCGATGATGTGGCTGACGCCGTAGCCATTGGCATTTGCCACCACAAAACCGCCCCGCTAAATCAAAAAATTAATGTGCAAGCTGCCTTCTTAGAAAAAATAAAGGCGGCCAAAGCCGCCCAGTTAAAGAAATTTGGCAAATAAAGTTTATTTTTCCATACAATATCGGTCCCAATTTCCTTGAGACCCCACACTTCCATTCTCATACAAATTACCATACCCTGCACAAAAAGTCTTAGCTTTCGCACTATCAGGCCGTGCATTGCACACTTTTTTACAGACCGTGGAATTAGGGAACCACTGCAAATAAATGGGTTCATACAGCAAGGTGCATCCTTGGCTTGTACACTCATATAAGGAACCTTGAAACTCCGGCAATTGTAAATCCAAAGCTTCTAACGTAGTATCAAAAGAACCATTGCTCATATAGTAAATTTTTTCCGCCTTAATCAAGGCATCAAAACCAACCAAAGCTTGCACAGCCTTGCTTTGAAATACGGCTTTTTCATATTGCGGCAAGGCAATAGCTGCCAAAATGCCGATAATCAACACGACTACCAAAAGTTCAATAAGCGTAAAACCGCCAAATTTGCGTTTTACGCGGTTTTTTACTGCTGGGTTCTGTTTTTGATAAATTTTGCTCATACGCAAAATTTATCAAAAAAAAAAAACGTGTCAAGGCCTGCTAAATGCCTTGCTCAAAATACTCTTTGAAAGAGAGAAGGTTTCTTTTCTAATAACAAACAAAAAATTCCCCTTTATCTGTAACCCCTATTTTTAGAAAAAATAAAGGCGGCCAAAGCCGCCCAGTTAAAGAAATTTGGCAAATAAGCCCAAAGACTCCGGTCTTACCTTCCGGCAATATTCCAATACAGCACCCCCTTCCGTATCTTACGGAAGCAGATAATTATTATGTCCATTGACCGCGCCAGTATTGACACCCCCCATACTGCGGCACAGCTGGTTGTTTAAGTCATGATTTTCTCCAGCGAAGCACTGCCTGCTTAGCTTAAAAGGATAGCTCCAATAGGCCAAATACCCATCCACCCGCATTTGGCAGTATGAAGATCCATGGGAAGTATCTTCCGGCGCTTCCGATACCCAACAATAATATTTTGGGGCCGTGCAGACATTGCCTTTGGCATTCGGTTGGCACTCCGGAAAAACAATGTCCAAATTGGCAAAATCTACGGCATATTCCCCATTTGCCAAGTAATACCGCTCTTGCGCGGCACGAATGGCCTCTTCCGTGACTACGGCGCTGGTATACCTGGCCCGCAATACAGACAGCCGATATTGCGGCAAGGCAATAGCTGCCAAAATGCCGATAATCAGCACCACCACCAAAAGTTCTATTAGCGTAAAACCGCCAAATTTGCGTTTTACGCGGTTTTTTACTGCTGGGTTCTGTTTTTGATAAATTTTGCTCATACGCAAAATTTATCAAAAAAAAAAAACGTGTCAAGGCCTGCTAAATGCCTTGCTCAAAATACTCTTTGAAAGAGAGAAGGTTTCTTTTCTAATAACAAACAAAAAATTCCCCTTTATCTGTAACCCCTATTTTTAGAAAAAATAAAAGCGGCCAAAGCCGCCTCGTTTTAAGTAGATAGCAATTATCCCTCACTGAAAGTAGCGCTAAAACCATAATTTTGCAAATACTTACAGATAGAATTGCCTACTTTTCCATTTCCAAAATTTGCATCGCATTCATACTTCCATTCTCCCCCGTGTGTTTTATAAATTTGCAGCAAGTAATTATAAGGTATAGGCGTAATAGACATATAACAACTACGAGAGTCACAAAAAGCACCCCAATAGAAATATTTGCTAAAACAGCCTACTCCTGGCTGAGCTGTACAAGGAATCTCAATAGCAGAAGATACAGTTCCTGATCCATCATCTACAAAATAAGCATTCTCTGTAGGAATTCCATTTTCTAAAATATACAAACCCATTGCATCGCGCAAACTTCTAGATATAGTGAACATTTCCGTCAAGCGGCTTCTTGCTACGGCTTTTTCATATTGCGGCAAGGCAATAGCTGCCAAAATGCCGATAATCAGCACCACTACCAAAAGCTCTATAAGCGTAAAGCCGCCTAATTTATGTTTTACGCGGTTCTTTACGGCTGAATTCTGGTTTTGATAAATTTTGCTCATATCTAGAATGTATCAAAAAAAAAAAGAAAGCCGAGCAAGACTTGGCTAAGAATTCAGCCTTAAATTTATTTGAAATAATTTTTTGCGATCTGCTTTCCCGCCTCTGGCCGCAGAGCAAACCATTTCCTCAAGAGTGCATTCGCCCTAAAAAACAAGCCGCCCATATATGCTAAAATAACAATATGATTGCATACCTTAAAGGCGAAGTGCTGGAAGTGAAAGAAGACGCGGTTATCCTCGTGTGCGGCGGCGTGGGTTATGAAGTAAATATGGCCAAAAGCAGCGCCCAAGAGCTGGAAACCGGGCGGGAAGCTGCGCTGTATATTGCCGAATCCATTTCTCCTTATGACGGGACCGTGTTATACGGATTTTTGTCCAAAGAAGATAAAGAGCTTTGGACCCTTTTTAAAACCGCTATTCCCAATACGGGGGCCAAAAAAGCGCTGGAATTTTTAAACAAAGCGCTGCGCTCGGTGGCGGATTTCCACGCGGCTATCGTCAAGCGCGACCCTAAAATTTTAACCGGCATTTTTGGCTTTACCGCTAAAACGGCGGAAAAATTAATTGCCTCGCTCAAAGACAAAATGGACGCCGTCAGCGTGCAGGGCTCCAGCAAAATCAAGGTCTTAGACGACGTGCCCTATATGAGCGGCGTGTTGGAAGCGCTGGAAGCGCTGGGCTATTCCGCCGCCGAAAGCCGCCGCGCCATAGAACAGCTTTATAACGAAGGCATACGGCCCGATGATAAAATTGAACATATCATCAAAGAGGCTCTGCGGGTGTTGAAAAAATGAACAACCAAAACGAAGTGTTAGACGTGCGTCAATTAGCCGACGAGTCCAACGGCTTGGAAGCGGCGCTGCGTCCGGGCACATTGGACGAGTTTGTCGGGCAGGACAAACTTAAAGAAAACCTGCGTATTTTTATCCAGGCGGCCCGCTCCCGCGGCGAAGCGCTGGACCATTGTTTATTTTATTCCCCCCCGGGCCTGGGCAAAACTACCTTAGCCAATATTTTGGCCAAAGAAATGGGCGTCAATATTAAAACCACCTCCGGCCCGGTGCTGGCACGCCCCGGGGATTTGGCCGCCATGCTGACGACGGAGCTTTCCGACGGGGACATTTTGTTTGTAGACGAAATACACCGCCTAAACCCTGCGGTGGAAGAAGCCCTCTACCCTGCGATGGAAGATTTCACTTTCTTTATTAACACCGGCAAAGGCGCAGGCTCTACCACGCTCAAACTGGCGGTGCCTAAATTTACGCTGGTGGGCGCCACCACCCGCTCCGGGCTGTTGACCGGGCCGCTGCGCGACCGCTTTGGCATTGTATTTAACTTGGGTTTTTACGAGATTAAAGAAATTACGGATATTTTGGCCCGCTCGGCACGGCTCTTAAACATAGCTGCCGACCGCGAGGGCCTGACGGAGCTGGCCAAACGCTCCCGCGGCACGCCGCGTATTGCCAACCGCTTGCTGCGCCGCGCGCGCGACTTTGCCCAAGTAAAAGGCCAGGGCGTCATCACGCGCGACATTGCCATTACGGCAATGGACTCTTTAGACATTGACAGCGAAGGCTTAGACAGCGTAGATAAACGCATTTTGGAAGCGCTCATAGACCGCTTTGGCGGCGGCCCGGTGGGCGTGGACAACCTGGCTATTGCCGTATCGGAAGCGGTGGACACGCTGACGGACGCCATAGAGCCGTATTTAATTAAAGCGGGCTTTATTGCGCGCACGCCGCGCGGGCGCGTAGCCACCCAAAGAGCCTACGACCATTTGGGCAGAAAACGCGCAGAAGGCCTGTTGTTTTAACCGCGCCGGTACATACGCGGAAAACGGTTTCTGACCGCGGCAAAATGCGGCGGGCAAAACAATAAAAAAAGTGCCCTCCAGCGTAAAAACCGCCGCTCTTTTTAGACGCACGGCTGGGCACAGCCAACCCAACGTAAGTACAGCCGCTGCCCCAAGCAGCAGCGCCATATTACACAAAGCTTATGAAAAAACTTTTTCTGTTTCTCTTCTGTTTTCCTCTTTTCTGTGCACCGCTGGGCGCGCAGACTGTGCGCGTATTGCTGGCGGAAAATTTAAAAAATGCCCAAATCCAAAACTCCGGCTTAGTTTCCATCTATGCGCTGGGCTCCAAGAAAAAATTTAAAGTCAGCAAGCCCGAAACGCTTTCCGTTCAGGCGCTGGGCGGCGGCAAGCTGAAATTGGGCGCACTCCAAAGCGACGGCACTTTAGTCATAGAGCCGGCCAAAGGCGTCAAACTGACTTTTCAGAAAAACAGCTATACCGGCAAATTCTATGCCGTACCGTCAGGCAAAGCGTTTAAGCTGGTGGAATATACGGATATGGAAGATTACCTGCTGGGGGTGCTCCCTTATGAGATGAGCCCTTCCTGGCCGTTGGAAGCGCTTAAGGCGCAAGCCGTAGCCGCGCGCACCTATACGCTGATGGAAATCCAAAACAAAAAGAAAAAGGATTTTGACCTGTACAGCGACGTGCGCAGCCAAATGTATAAAGGCTCCGGCAAAACCTATGACAGCGTACGCCAGGCCGTCAGCGCCACCAAAGGCCAAATCTTGACCTACAAAGGCAAACCCTTTTACACTTATTACCACGCCAACTGCGGCGGCGGCACGGACGATGCCAAAAGCTGGACCGGCTCTTCCGCCCCCACGATAAAACCTTTACAGGGCGCCTCCTGCAGCTACGACAGCACCAGCAAAAGTTACAGCTGGAGCAAAACTGTCCCGCAGAAATCCATCAACGCTTTTGTCAATAAAAACGGCCTTAAAGGAAACGTCAAAAAAATTGCCGTCGGGCAAAAAAGCCCCTCCAAACGCGCCGAAACGCTGGTGTTCACTACTTCCAGTGGCAAAAAAGAGCTTTCTTGCCCTAAGTTCCGCCTCTCGGTGGGCAGCAGCGTGCTCAGAAGCTGCAAAATTACCGATATAGACAAAGCTTCCGGCGGGTTTAAATTTTCCGGCCACGGTTATGGACACGGCGTAGGTATGTGCCAAGACGGCGCCAAAGGTATGGCCTTGGATAACAAAGACTATAAAAAGATTTTGTCCAATTATTTCCCTTCATCTAAAATAACGGAACAGTAATATGGCTTTTGAACGTTTTAAACAGTTTAACATTGACCCCTTAATTGCCAAGCAGCCCGCCACCCCGCGCGACAGCTCGCGCCTAATGGTGCTGCACCGCGACACACAAACTATAGAGCACCGCATTTTCCGCGATATTGACCAATATTTTAACCCCGGCGACGTACTGGTGCTCAACAATACCAAAGTGTTCCCTGCTAAACTGTTTGCGCATAAAAAAACCGGCGGCAAGGTGGAAATTCTGCTGGTGCGCCCGCAGCAGGACCCGCATATCTGGACCGTATTGACGCGCGATTATAAAGAAAACGCCGAGCTGGATTTTGGAGACGGCCTAACCGGGCAAATGCTGGGCAAGACGGAAAACAACGAAGTTTTGGTGCGCTTTAACCAAGAAGACATTTTGCCTTTTTGCCACGGGCACGGGCTGATGCCCTTGCCGGTATATATTGAAAAAGCCCGCAAACACGAAGGCTTAAGCCCTAGCTTGGCAGGCGACAAGGAACGCTACCAAACGGTGTATGCCAAGCACGAAGGCTCTATCGCCGCACCGACGGCGGGCTTTCATTTTACAGAAGAACTTTTGCAGAAATTAAAAGACAAAGGCGTGCAAATTGCCTATATTACCTTACACGTGAGCTGGGGTACGTTTAAGCCGCTGCGCGGGGAACCGCAGCAACACCATATGCTGGCAGAACTGGCAGAAGTGCCTGCGCAAACCGCTGCCACAGTCAACGCCGCGCGCAAAGCAGGAAAACGCATTTTCTCCGTTGGCACCACCAGCACGCGCACGCTGGAGAGTTTTACCGAAAACGGCCTGACGCAAAGCGGCAAAAAATGGACGGATTTGTTTATTTACCCCGGCTACAAATTTAAAGCAATTGACTGTTTTATTACCAACTTCCACTTTCCGGATTCCACGCCGCTGTGTATGGTAACGGCTTTTGCGTCGGAAGATTTTATCTTCCGCGCTTACAGCGAAGCGGTGGAAAAGAAGTACCGCTTTTATTCATTTGGCGACAGTATGCTGCTGTTGTAAATACAACACAAACAAACGATGATATTACAGCTCGTACACATTCTCCCGTCCTTGTATCTCTTTTCCACCTAAAGATTTGCATATCCGGCGGCCTTTTTCATTGTCGCCGCGGCAAGTGTTCAGTTGGCCGTCTGTCTCAATAACATCTCTAAAGAAAATCCAATAATGAAAATCTGAATTAATACGCTCGGCATACGGATAGCGGCAGCCGCCGGTGTCACAGGAATATTCAAAATTATCGCCTGTTGCATAATTTGGGTCATCCACAACAAAACCTGGGATATCTATATCAATATCATCAAAATCACAGCCACCTTCATCCAGGGCAAGCCCTTGCTCCAATGCACACAAATCCCCCGCCTGCTGGATGGCTTTGAGATGAATCATCGCCTCCGCCGCGTGGGACTTTTCCACCGCCAGCGTGTACTGCGGCAAGGCGATAGCTGCCAAAATGCCTATAATCAGCACCACCACCAACAGCTCTATCAACGTAAAACCGCTGCCCAAGCCGTTTGCACGGTCCAACCGAAAGGGTGAAAACACCTTCAAAAGAGGCATCTCTCTCTTCTCAAAAAAATGTAGATTATGTTTTCTTTTTCTCATAGTTATAAAGATAACAAAAAAATAATTTTTGGCAAACTTAATGAAATCCAACCCTACTTCTTCTCTTAACCTATAGGCAAAATCTACCCAAAATTTGACATTTTGTCCTCAATTTAATAATCTTATTTATATAATACTTGTAATATAAAAAGATTATAAATCTCTTTACGATTCAAATTTACAATCAAAACGATTTTTCCCGGGGGGGAGAAAGGGTAGCAGTATCCCGAAAGCAAACGCCTGTTCATACGTTTAGAAGAACAGGCGTTGCTTATTAAACTCAACATTCCTGCCTTTTACAAAGAACTCTTTTATCAGACGACCTCTTAGCTGGCCTGCCGCTTGCTGCCTTCTATATAGCGCGCTAAAAACAGACTCTTGACTTTGGACAGGTCACAACTTGTTTCCTCCCCCATCTTCTACGCCACTCCCCAAAGCAACCGGGGCCGTATGACTCCAACTCTGACGCGGCACAAACGCATATGATAAAATATATATATGATTTCCCCTTTTCATATCGTAAAGAAAGATTCCCAAAGCCGCGCCCGCACAGGCGTATTATACACCAAACACGGCGCCGTACGAACCCCGGTGTTTATGCCGGTGGCTACGCAGGCCAGCGTCAAGGCATTAACCTCGGCTGATTTGCGCGAAGTACACGCCGAATGTTTGCTCTCTAATACCTACCATCTCTATCTGCGTCCCGGCACTAAAACTTTGCAACAGTTGGGCGGACTGCATAAATTTATGAAGTGGGACGGCAGCATTTTAACCGATTCGGGCGGCTTTCAGGTTTATAGCCTATCGCAATTTCGCAAAATCAGTGAAGAAGGCGTCCTTTTCCGTTCCCACCACGACGGGAGCAAACACCTTTTTACCCCGGAGAACGTGATACAATTTGAAAGCGAAATCGGCTCTGACATTTGGACGATGCTAGACGTATGCATTCACGCCAAAGACCCCGCTAAACGCGAAGCGCGCCTGGCGCTGGAGCAGACCAAACGCTGGGCTGAGCGCGCCGCCGCCCAATATCAAAAAACGGTGCCTCAGCAGCAAATCACTCCAAATGCAGACGGCTCTTTTACGGTGGGAAATTGCTTGCTTTTTGGCATTATTCAAGGCTCCATCTTCCCGGATTTGCGCAAAGAAGCGGCTTTGCATATGGCTTCTTTAGACACGCACGGCTACTGCATAGGCGGGCTTTCTTTAGGAGAAACCCAAGAGCAAATGAATGAGGCCGTGCTGGCTGTTACGGAAAACCTGCCCGAAGAAAAACCGCGCTATTTTATGGGGTTGGGAACGCCGGTTGAGATTTTAAACTGCGTAGAACGCGGCGTGGATATGTTTGACTGCGTGTGGCCCACCCGCGTGGCGCGCAACGGAATGGTGATGACAGAAGAAGGACGCTTAAACATCAAAAACGCCTGCTTCCGCTTAGACGAGCGCCCGCTGGATGAGCACTGCGACTGTTTTGCCTGCCGCAACTATTCACGCGCGTATTTAAGCCATTTGTTCCGAAGCGGGGAGCTTACCAGCCACCGCTTGCTGTCTATGCACAATATCCGTTTCTTAACGCGCACGATGGAAAATATCCGCCAAGCTATAGAAAACGGTACTTTCAGCCAATTTAAAGCAGACTTTATTGCCAAATACCAGTAGTATAACATCGCTTTCCTGCGTTTTCTGTTTTGTTTTACAAGGAACTTGCGCTCACCTGTTTCTGGCTGCGGCGCTTTCTCTGGCAATTACCGTCTTTAAGAATGCACTTTGGGCTGCACTTCAAAGGCTCTCTTTTGTACCCATAAAAAACCCCACGCTGCAGCGTGGGGTCTCTAAAAAAACTTTTGTTACATATCGGACGCCGAAACCTCTGCTACAGAAGCCTCTGCCGGCTGCGGTTTCTTTTTTTTAGGAGCGGGCAACAAAGCAAACAGCCAATACGTCTTGAGTAATTCAAGCGTTAAACAAGCCGACACAAACACATACTTATACACATCCATTTCCTCTATTGTAAATTCCCCTTTAAACATAAATACAGCATATCCCACCATACGCACCACCGGCACAAAGGCAAAATCTGCATTGGTTAAAAAAGCCAGCACAGCCTGCAATAACGAGAGGACAAACACCATACGTTCTTTAAGCAAAATAAAAACAACCTGCCCCGCATAAAGTACCAAAAAACCCAAATGCAGCCGCATCAACAACCCCTGTTGGGAAAAATCCCGGCACAAAAACACGGTGTTGAGCAACGTGCCATATAAACAAAATACCAGCACCAGTTGCAACTTAAAATCCAACTCTAAAAACCGTCGCCATAGCGCTTTCATCATCCTGCACGCTCCAAAGAAAGGCTGTGCCTCTGTTCCCACGTACGCTGGCCAAGCATTATCAACCGGCGCAGCACTTCTGCATAAGCTACCCCGGACGCTTCAAACAACTGCGGATATAAGCTAGTCAGCGACATACCTGGCATTGTGTTAATTTCAGAAAACCACACTTTGCCGTCTTGCCCCACTAAAAAATCCACCCGGGCCAATCCGCTGCCGCGCAAAGCCTTAAAAATAACTTCGCTGTACTGGCGCAGCTCTTCCTGTATAGCACCAGGCAAAACGGCCGGCACGCGCGTTTCGCACCCTCCGGCTGTAATATACTTGGCCTGGTAATCAAAAAATTCACCCGCTAAATTTTTAAGCTCACCGCATTGGGAAGAAAGGAGCTCTTCCCCCTCCCCCAGCAATCCACAAAACACTTCCCGCGGGTTTTCTACTCCTTTCTCTACCAGCACATCCGTATCAAAACGCAACGCAAATTCTACCGCTTGATGCAGCCCAGCGGCAGATTTTACTTTAGTTACCCCCACAGAAGAGCCCAAGCGCACTGGCTTAACAAATACAGGAAACCCTGTTTGGGCCGCCCAAGTTTCCAACGCGGCTTTATCATAGGGCACCCCTCGGGAAAGCTTTTTATACGGCAACACCGGAATTCCCCGTTTCCAAGCCGCCACTTTAGCCACTTCTTTATCCATCGCCATCGCAGAGGACAGCACCCCACAGCCCACATAAGCCACATCCATACTTTCCAACAATCCCTGCACGGTTCCGTCTTCCCCATTGGTTCCGTGCAAAACCGGAAAATAAATATCCGGGCGTAAAAAGGTATTGCGTGCCGGGACATACAGGCTGCCCTGGGGCAGTATAACCGGAGTAACCGCCTCATCGGTCACACAAGCAGGGCCACATTTCTCTTGCAAAAACCAATAGCCTTGCCTATCAATAAAAACCGGTATCACGGTGTATTCACCGCTCTCTTCTAAAACCTGGCACACCGTCTGCGCGCTATGCACAGATACTTCGTGTTCGGTGGACTTGCCACCATACAAAACGGCTACACTCAATTTTTCTGTCATTTTTTAACCCTGAGAAAAAGCCTGATGTAGTATCAGGCTTTAAAAATGTTTGGAGTTATCTGTCTTCCCGGAAAATAGACCACTTCATACGCCCAATAAAACTATCTGTTTTCTCCAGGAAGTCTTCTCCATCGTAGAGCTCTTCCTGCACCACTGGCTCTGCTACACGGATTTCCGGCAAATCAGCATCCGTCTGCAATTTAGAACGCATTGTATTTTGCATCTCCACAGGTGCCGTTTCCGGCTCTGGCAAAGGTTGCGCCTGCGGCGCAGCTGGCGTGGCCACACGCACAGGAGCCGTTGGTTTAGAAGAAAGAGGATGATGCGCCGGCACAGGTTGGCGCACGACTGGCGCCACGGCTGCAGCCGGTTTATCTGCGGTATGAGCTTTTTTCAAATCTTGATTTTCCTGGCTTAAAACAGCAATTTTGCGTTTTAACTCTTCAATTACGGCATCATTTTGCTCTATTTTGCCTAATAATACTTTAAAATTATCTTCTAAGGTTTTCTTCTCTGCATTAACCGTCTGTAATGCTTCCTGCGCCTGCGTCAACCGACCGGAAAGTTCCTCGTGCTCTTTCTGCAGACGTTGCATCCGATGGGTAAATGCCGCCAAACGGGCTTGGTTGCCGCCTTCGCTTTGCGCGCGCAGCTGGGCCACTTCGGCCTGCAGCTCTTCCAGCTCGTGCGTTTTTGCCTCATAAAGTGCTGCCAGCTGTTCCCGTTCTTCCGCCACTTGATGCAACTTCAGATTTTCTGCTTTCAAGGTTTCAATTTCTTCTACCTGTTTCATACAGGTGTTAGAAATTTCCTGCAGCTGGTTTTCCAGCGTAGCCACTTTATGCTGGTAATGACGTTTAATGGAAATAATGCGCCCTTCAAAATCAAATGATTTAAAACGTTCTTCCGCGGCCGTCAGTGCATCGCGCAAGGACAAAATCTCTTTGGCCTGCTCTGCAGATTTGCGCAAAGCTTCCATCTTTTCCTGTTGCACACGTTTAATTTCGCGGTCCAAGGCCACGTTCACCGCTTTGAGCTGGGACGCTTTCTGCTGCAAGCTAGATATGATGCGGGCCTTTTCTTCTTGCTCGGCAGCCGATTTAGAAAGAGTAATTTCTTTCTCCGTTTGCGCAACACGCAAAGACGCCAGCGCATTTTCTTTTGCAGTTTGCGCAGAACGCAAATCAGACAGTGCGCTCTCTTTTTCTGCTTGTGCAGAACGCAAATCTGCCAATGCGTTTTCTTTCTCCGTTTGCGCAGAATGCAAATCAGACAAAGCCCGTTCTTTTTCTTCTTTGGCTATCTTTAAATCAAACAAAGCCTGCTCTTTTTCCGCCCGTTCCTGGTGCAGTTTAGCCTGCTGGGCGGCGCGGTAATTTTCCGGGCGGTAATGGGCCATAGCCAAATATTCTTCCGCCGTTGTCTGGGGAGTAGGCAGCGCGTCAAACGCCCGTGCCGGAGCCGGAGCGGGATCATAAATTTTAGGGGCACGCTGGGCGCGGGAAAGATTTTCCACCGTTTCTTTTAAATGAGCAATCGTTACAGAAATGCTGTCCATAAAAGCGTCTTTGCTTTTACGGTTGTCTTCCGCGGCGCGGCGGCTAAGCGCCAGCTCCCGCATAATGGCCTGACTCACCGCGGCAGAAGCTTCAAATTTATCTTCCAATTCCCGGATTTTTTCTTCCAGCTTTTCAAAAGACTGCTGATATTGCTGCTGATTGATTGCGGCAGAATTTTTGCGGTTTTCCCGCGGATGAGGCTGAGTAAAAGAAAAGTCGGTGGAGGACACTTCTTGGTTGAATTTTTCCAAGAAACGCGTGATGTCGCTTTGTCCTTCGGGCTGATTATTCTCAAATGCCATAACTATTCCACCGAAAAAAGGATTATATCTAATTTAATCACAATCGGAGTTTTCTGTCAATCCCTTACGCGCGCGAAGATACCCCGCCAAATAAAAAGACCCCGTTACCGCCACCGTGTCATAGGCCGCACAAGCCGCAGCCAAAGCCCGCACGGCCGAGGCGAAACAGAGCACTTCGCCAGCAGCAGGATTTTTGCTTTTTGCAGACGCAGCGGCTAAGAGAAAACTCTTTTTTCTTTGTGCGGAATTTGCCGCCGTTAAATCCGCTTGTTTCAGGCCGCCCCCACGGGGATTTTTTCTTCTCCCCGCGCCAAACAAAACTGCTTCTATCTGCTGGGGTGCGGCGGCGCGCTCTGCACGCGGACGGGTCAAATACAAAGCTGCAAAATGCGGGGCCAGCTTTTTTATCATTTGCGGATAATCTTTGTCTTTCATAAACCCACACACTAAAGCGGCATTTTCTACCCAAGGGCTGCGCTTGAAAAACCGGGCAAATGTTTCCGCGGCTTGCGGGTTATGCGCTCCGTCAAAAATAATCCGCTTTTTTCCTATCTGCACCACTTCAAAACGGCACGGTACACCTACCCGGGCAAAGGCTTTTTTAAGTGCTTTTTCCCCCACGCCCAAAAAACGGCAAGCCTGATAAACCAAACACGCATTTTGCGTTTGTTTCTCTCCCAAAATATGCAAGGGCCAAAGGGTTTTTCCCTTTCTTAAAATCAAACGTCCGCGGGCCCAATCTATTTTTTGCAATAGGAAAGGCTGCCCCGTTTTTACCTGCTGCAAGGGCGCCTGCGCGGCAGAAGCACAGCGGCGGATTTCCGCCCAAGCCGGTGCCGCAAGGGGCGGGCAAAACACCGGCACGCCGGCCTTGATAATACCTGCTTTTTCATAGGCAATTTGTTTTAGCGTACTGCCCAAGAGAGCACAATGGTCCAACCCAATGGACGTAATGATACATACAGCCGGACGGCAGACATTAGTAGGGTCTTTGCGCCCGCCCAGGCCGGTTTCCAACACCACATATTGCACCTTTTGCTCTGCAAAATAAAGAAAAGCTGCGGCGGTAATAATTTCAAAAAAATTCAGCGGCTTTTTCTGCTCCGCCAGCACCTTTTGGCACAAGCGTACAAAAGAGGAGCGGGAAATAAGTTGCCCGTCCACGCTAATACGTTCCTGCACGGAAAACAAATGAGGAGAGATAAACAGCCCTGTCCGCCAGCCCGCTGCTTGCAACACCTCTGCACACAGGTGGCAAACACTTCCTTTGCCATTTGTACCCGCCACGTGGATTACGCAATATTGATTCTGCGGATTGCCCAGCCGTTTTAAAAGGCGCGCAAATTCTTCCAATCCGACGCCAAACCCTGGCCCGGTGCGCTGTTGCAACTGTTGAAAAAAGGAACCTAAAGGAACAGACATAGAAAGGCCGTTTCTTACAAACAGACTAGAATTCGTCTTTATCGGGGTTATAACGTGTTACTTTGGCGCCCAAGGCATTCAATTTGCCTTCGGGATCTTCGTACCCGCGGTCAATATGATAGACGCGTTCAATCTCGGTAATCCCTTGCGCACATAAACCCGCTATCAAAAGGGCAAACCCTCCGCGCAAATCCGAAGCCATCACGTGCGCACCGGAAAACTTGGGCACGCCGTTGACGCGGGCAATACTTTTTTCCGTTACAATATCGGCCCCCATACGCACCAATTCCGGTGCGTGCATAAAGCGGTTTTCAAAAATGTCTTCATCTATTTCGCTGGCTCCGTTTGCCAAGGCCATCAGCGTCATCCACGGGGCCTGCAAATCTGTGGCAAAGCCCGGGTAAGGGGCTGTTTTCATACGAAGCGGCTTTAGCGCAACATCATACGGCCTGACGTGCACATAATTGGGGCCAATTTCCAGCGGAACGCCTGCCTCCTGCAAATACTCCAGCAAAATGGAATTATGCTCCGGTACGCAGCCGTCCACTTTTACATCGCCGCGCGCGGCGGCGGCGGCAATCATATAGCTGCCGCTTTCAATGCGGTCTGCCACTACGGTATGTTCCGCCCCGTGCAAATATTGCTGTCCACGCACAACTAGACGACCTTTTTCATCACTAAATACTTCTGCCCCCATTTTATTAAGCACCGCGGCCACATCGTCAATTTCCGGCTCTTTAGCTACGTTTTCCAGCACCGTTTCTCCCGGTATTAAAGCGGCGCACATCATTAAATTCTGTGTAGCGCCCACGCTGGGAAAGCGCAGTGTGATCTTAGCCGGCTGCAACTCTTGGGCCGAAAGCACCACGTTTCCGCGCTCGGTTACGCAAGCGGCTCCCAAACGTTCAAAACCTTTCAAATGAATATCCACCGGACGGGCCCCCAAAGCACAGCCGCCCGGCAAAGGGATAACTGCTTCTTTAAACCGCGCCAGCAGCGGCCCTGCCACCCAAAAGCTGGCTCTCATTTGCTTGACCAGTTCATAAGGAAGCACATTTTTTAAATTTCCGTCAGCGGTAATGGTAACGGTCCCGTTTTCATAGTGCACTTTTTTACCCAGGGCCGTCAAAATTTTAAGCGTGGTGCGCACATCACGCAAATTGGGTACGCGGTGCAGCACAAACGGCTCATCGGTAAGCAAAGAAGCCACCAAAATAGGCAAACACGCATTTTTAGAACCGCTGATTTTCACAACGCCTTTTAATTTTCTGCCGCCTTCTATGAGAAATCTGTCCATAAAAAACTCCTTGCTTAAATCAATTTACGTCCGGTCTGCACCCGGCTCCGCCTGGGCTATTTCAGCCGGGCAAATATAAAACGTTCTATCCCTGCAAAATCTTTTTTTACGCCGCCTTCCCAGCGCCCGGCGTCAAACAAAGCCGCCACCGCCGGCGCCTGCCCGGCACCAATTTCCATAGCCAGCGTGCCACGCGGATTTAAATAATCTGCCGCCACCGATACAATACGCCGGATAATATCCAGCCCGTCTGCTCCGCCGTCCAAAGCCAGCTGGGGCTCTTGCTGTACCTCAGCAGAGAGCTGTGCCAAATCCCCAGAGGCAATATAGGGCGGATTGGAAATAATTAAATCAAACGTACCCATCACGTTCTCAAACAAATCACTTTGCAAAAGCTGCACCCGCTCCTGCAATTTAGTCCGCTTCGCGTTTTCTGAGGCCAAACACAAAGCGTCCTTTGAAATATCCACCGCCGTTACGCGTGCGCGCGGAAAATGTGCCGCCAGCGCAAGCGCAATACACCCGGTACCGGTGCATACATCCAGTATATCCGGGTCTGCCCCGGGCTCAAAAAGACGGCTGACATATTGCACCAGCTCTTCCGTTTCCGGGCGCGGAGTTAAGGCACGCGGGTCACAGCGCAAGGTAAGAGAGCAAAAATCCGTTTCCCCGGTAATATAAGCCACCGGTTTGCCCTGTTTTTTTTGTTCAATAAAAGACCAAAAGCGTGCTTCTTCCTCCTCCCCTACCGGCTCTGTTGCAAAGGCCAACAGACGGGTGCGGCTTAGCCCTAAAACTGCCGCCAATAAAAACTCGGCCTCTGCCCGCGGCTGCGGCGTAGAGGCACGGCTTAATACGATTTCTGCACGGGCTAACAAAGCGGCACGGGAAGAAGAGGTCATATCATCTTTTTCAGGCGGTCCACCAACGATTCAAATTGCCACCAATCAAAAACATTTATATTATCTTTATCGGTCTGCAGCACTAAAGCTTTTTCGTGATTGGGGGCATTATAAACGCCTAGTGCGTTATAAAACGCCAAAAGCGGCTTTTCAAAACCAACCGCAATATGCACCACAGAAGTATCAGGCGTAACAACCAATGTGGCGCGGCGTACTAATTCAAAAAGCTCAAAAACGTCCGCCATTTCTTTTACATACACATCCGGCAGGTCTTTAAACGCCTTGGCGAATGTCTTTAAATATGGCCCCGTTACCGGCACTACGAAAGCGACATTGGGCTGGCGCAATGGAACGAACATTTCCCGCATAGTATCGGAAGAAAAACAGCGCTCTGCAGCCAAACCCGCAGGGTTGAATAAAATGTATTGGTATATCTTTTTATCTTCTAGCCAGTCAGACACCGCTTTACGCGCGGTGGACAAAATAGGCAGATCATAGGACTTATCCGGAGCGGACACCCCTAGTTGCCGCAGGATGGCGGCTTCGTGTTCGCTGCCGTGAACTTGAGGATTGCCAAATGGCTGCAATGGGCTGGTATGTGTGTCCAGCACACGTTTTCCTCCGGCAATATACTTAAACATACGCCAGTTAAAATAATTTTTGTCCGAACTATCCAGCACTAAATCAAAATGTTTTCTGCGCAATTTTAAGGCCGCGCAAAACAAACCCAACCAATGTTGATTAGGGCGCAAAGCCGTGCGCAACGGCAGACGAAAGACCTCATCTACATACGGGTTATGTTTTAAAAAATCATAAGCTGGGCCGAAACAAGCCACCGTAATGCGGGCCTGGGGATTTGCTTTCTTAATTTCCCGGTAACAACAGGAAGAAATGATAGCCGCACTTAAAGACCCCTCGCAGCGGCATACCAGCACATTTTGCACATCACGAATATTCGGGATATGTTTCATATCCACATTGTACCTTATTACAACTGTAAATTTTTCAATTTTTCTTCCAGACGCAGCTTGCGCAAATCTTCTAAAATTTCATCAATGCTGCCTTGCATAATTTCCGTCAGATTGTGGTAGCTGTTGCCGGTGCGGTGGTCGGTCACGCGGCTTTGCGGAAAATTGTAGGTGCGGATTTTCTCGCTGCGGTCCCCGGTGCCCACCTGGCTTTTGCGCGCGTCGTAAATTTCTTTATTGCGTTTTTCTTCTTCTATTTGATAAAGCTTAGCTTTGAGCATAGCCATCGCTTTTTCGCGGTTTTTACCCTGGCTGCGCTCTTCGCGGCAGGACACCACCACCCCGGTGGGTTTGTGGATAATGCGCACGGCGGTTTCCACTTTATTTACGTTCTGCCCACCGGCACCGCCGCTGCGGCAGGTTTCCAGTTCCAAATCTTCCGGTTTAATTTCTATGTCAATATCTTCCGCTTCCGGCATAATGGCTACGGTTACGGTAGAGGTATGCACGCGGCCGGAAGTTTCCGTATCGGGCACACGCTGGACGCGGTGGGTGCCAGCTTCGTCACGCAGCCACGAATAAGCGCCTTCCCCTTTAATAAACATACTGACGTATTTGCAGCCCTTCAATCCCGTAGGCGTATATTCCAAAAGTTCCGTTTTCCAGCCTTTGGCGTCGGCAAAATGCTGGTAGACGCGCAGCAGCTCGGCGGCAAACAGGGCGGACTCTTCCCCCCCGGCGCCGGGGCGGATTTCCAAATAGATGCTTTTGGAATCATTGGGGTCTGGCGCAATGACCAGCACGCGCAAATCCTGCTGCAGTTGCGGCAGGCGCGCTTCCAGCTCGGCAATTTCTTCTGCGGCCAGAGAGGCCATTTCTTTGTCGGAGCCGTCTTTAATAATGGCCCGGTCCCCTTCTATGGCTTTTAAAACGGAATTGATTTCGTTTTCTTTTTCAATAATCGGCTTTAAAAAAGCGTGGCGTTTGGACTTTTCCATCAGCTCCTGGGCCGACAAAGAGCCGCTCATCAGCTCTTTCTCTAGTGCTTGGTATTCTTCTATATATTTAGCAGTATCCATACAAAACTTACTCCGTAATTTCTATTTGGTTATTTTCCGGCCCGAGCACACAGCTCTCATAATATCCGTCTCCCGTCTGGCGGGGGCCGCTGAGCACTTGATATCCTGCTTGGTGCAAAGCAACGGTCAGCTCGTCCACTCGTTGACGGCTGCCAACCGAAAAAGCCATATGCGCATAACCGCAGCAGACAGGCTGAAACGGATGTGTTTCTAAGGACGGACGCGTCATTATTTCCAGCCGGGTCCCCGTACCAAAGCGCAAAAAATAAGAACTAAATCCTGTTTGCTTATTATAATAGCGTGCCCCGGCCTGCGCGCCAAAAAAACGCACAAAAAAATCTTTAACAGCTTCTAAATCAACAGCATATAAAGCAATATGCGCTATTTCCATATTTTCCTACTTCTTTATAAAAACAGCAAACAACGGCTAATAAAAAAACAGACCCCCGGTAACGAGAGTCTGTTTTTTTAAAGAGCGTCGCTATTTCGCAGCTTTGGCTTCCGTTTTGGCCGCTTTCTTGGCCGGAGCTACAGCCTTGGGGGCTTTTTTGGCGGAAGCGGCTTTTTTCAAAACAGCTTTGTTGGCCAATTTTGCCTTGGCTTTTACTTCGGTTTTCGGTTTGCGGGTAACGGTTTTGCCGGAAGTGGAAGCAAAGCGTTTGTTGAATTTTTCCACTCTTCCTTCCGTATCCAGCAGTTTCTGTTTGCCGGTAAAGAACGGATGGCAGGCCGCGCAGATGTCTAGTTTTAAAGTTTTGGCAGTGGAGCGGGTCAGAAATTTATTGCCGCAAGCGCAGACCGCTTCCACAAAGTCATATTTCGGATGTATTTTCTCTTTCATTTTTGTTTCCTCTAAAAATGGTTCGGGGCAGAAACGCCTTCTTGATTATTTTACCATAAAATACAGGGGCAAGCCAAGCAAAAGCCGTTTCCCGCCCCTGTTTTACGCCTAAAAAGCGTTGACTTCCATTTGTTTCAAAAAGTCTTTGTTAGACTTGGTGGAAGAGAGCTTATCAAGCAGCAGCGTCATCGCGTCCACGCTGCTCAGCGGCGCGAGCACTTTGCGGATAATCCACATTTTGTTCAGCTCGTCTTCGCTCAGCAGCAGGTTTTCCTTACGGGTGGAGCTGCGGTTGATGTCCACCGCCGGGAAAATGCGCCGCTCTGAGAGTTTGCGGTCCAGGCAGATTTCGCTGTTGCCGGTGCCTTTGAACTCTTCAAAAATCACTTCGTCCATACGGCTGCCCGTTTCCACCAATGCGCTGGCGATAATGGTCAAAGAGCCGCCCTCTTCAATATTGCGCGCCGCGCCCAAAAAGCGTTTGGGCTTTTGCAAAGAGGTGGCTTCCAAGCCGCCGGTCAGCACGCGGCCCGAAGACGGAGCCACCGTGTTATAGGCACGGGCCAGACGGGTAATGGAGTCCAGCAAAATGACCACGTCTTTGCCCATTTCCGCCAAGCGTTTGGCTTTTTCCAGCACCATTTCCGCCACTTGCACGTGGCGTTCGGCGGGCTCGTCAAAGGTAGAAGCGATGACTTCGCCTTTGACGCTGCGGGCCATATCGGTCACTTCTTCGGGGCGCTCGTCAATCAAAAGCACCATCAGCACCACGTCTTTGTGGTTAGCCGCCAAAGAGTGCGCGATGGCCTGCATAATCATCGTTTTACCGGTTTTCGGAGCAGCTACAATCAGGGCGCGCTGGCCTTTACCAATCGGAGACATCAAATCAATCACGCGCTGCGTCAGCGAATTTTTATCCATTTCCAGCGTGAAACGCTCGTTGGGGTGCAGCGGAGTCAGGTTTTCAAACAACGGACGGTTATATACGTTGGCAGAATCCAATCCATTTACTTTCTGCACCTGCAGCATAGCAAAAAAGCGCTCCCCTTCTTTGGGCGGGCGGATAAGCCCTTCAATGGTGTCGCCTTTGCGCAGGCCAAAACGTTTAATCTGAGAAGGAGAAACATAAATATCTTCCGGACCGGCTAAATAGTTATTTTCTTCTGAGCGCAGAAAACCAAATCCATCCGGCAAAATTTCCAGCACGCCCCCGCCGTACACAGAACCGTTCTGTTTGGCTTGTATGGCTACGATTTTGCCAATTAACGCCGACTTGCGCAACCCGGAAATATCTTCAATATTGTAATTGAGCGCCAACTTGGTCAGCTCATCTACGCTTAATTTATTGAGTTCACGTGCGTCCATCGGCTTGGCGCCGTTGGGCTGGCGTTGGACCGGTTGCGGGGCATATGGGGCAGAGGCATTCCCTGTTTTTTGCATCACGCGCCGCTGCGGAGCGTGGTTGTTTCTTACCGGGGCGGCGGTTTTAGTTTCCGCGACGGCGGTTTTAGCTTCTGCTTTTGCGCCGGCTTTAGCAACCGGAGCTTTAGCAGGTTTTTCCTGCTGGATATTGTCTGACATACGGACTCCTTATTTGGATTGGTAAATTTTACGCAAAGCACCGCAAACAGTTTTTACTTTCTCTGCCAGCACTGCCTCTGAGGCGTCATTTAACAAACAAATGTCTGCCAAAGCGGCCTTTTTCTCTTGGGAAAACTGGATGCGGCTTCTTCTTAAAAAATCGGTTTTGCTCATTGCCCGCTCTTTGGCACGGCGGGCCAACTCTTCCGGACGGGCCAATACACACACCGTCAAATCAAAAGCGTCCTGCCAGGACACTTCAAACAGCAGGGGCACTTCCACCACCCGCAGCCATATTTTATTTTGTTTTAAACGCTTTTGAATCTCCCGCGCTACCAGCGGATGCAGCAACGCTTCCAGCTTTTTACGCGCAACAGCGGAAGAAAAAATTTTCTGTGCTACTGCCTCTTTTTCCCCCGCACCGGTTAAAGCAGAAATTTGACGCCTAACAGCAGGCCGGGCCGATATTTCCCGCACGAGCTCGTCACAGCTTAACGTATAAGCACCGCATTTTTGGAATGCACCCAAGGCCGTGCTTTTGCCGCATAAAATACCGCCTGTTAAGCCAATTACCAACTGATTGTGGGTTTTAAAGTTCATCGGAAATTAGGATAATTTTTTTAAACCGTACCAACTGGGGCCCGCTTTGGCGCTGACCACCAGCGGCACGCGCAGTTTGACTGCATTTTGCATTTGGGTTTTAATGGAAGCGGCATAGGCGTCTAATTCTTTTTGAGGCACTTCAAAAATCAATTCGTCGTGCACTTGCATAATCATTTTGGCGTCCGTACCGCGCAAACTATTAAAAATATCTACCATCGCTTTTTTGATGATATCGGCTGATCCGCCTTGCACGATGGTATTAATCGCCGCACGCTGGGCAAAAGAGGCCATACTCCCCACGCCCATATTAAACTCCGGCAAATAGCGCACGTGGCCAAACATTGTTTTTACAAATCCATTTTGGCGCGCCTTGGCTACATTTTCATCTATCCAACGGCGCACGCCTTGAAAATTATGAAAGTAATTGTCTATATATTCTTTGGCTTGGCGCACAGAAATATTTAGTGCTTGGGAAAGGCCCATAGGTCCCTGCCCGTAAATAATACCAAAATTTACGGCTTTTGCGCTAGAGCGCATCTCATCGGTAACCATCAGCGGCATTACGCCAAAAATTTGCGCAGCCGTCTGGGTATGGATATCCCCTCCATCTAAAAATGCTTGCACCAATACCGGGTCTTCACTCTCGTGGGCGAGCACGCGCAAGTCAATTTGGGAATAATCCACGCTTAAAAGCACATTGCCTTCTTCAGCTACAAAAGCGCGGCGCAGCTGGCGGCCTTTTTCGGTGCGGACCGGGATATTTTGCAAATTGGGTGCCGAGCTGGACAGACGCCCTGTCACCGTGCCCGTTTGGTCTAAATACGAATGCACCCGGTCTTTATCATCCGCCATTAATAATAAATTATCTACATAGGTACTCTTCAGTTTTGCATCGGCGCGGTAATCCAAAATTTGCTGTGCTACAGGGTGGACATAAGCAATTTGCGCCAAAACTTCTTCATCGGTGGAATAGCCTGTTTTTGTTTTCTTTACCGGGTCAATATGCAGCCGCTCAAATAACAGCTGCCCTAATTGGCGCGTGGAATTAATATTAACCGGGCCGCCGGCTGTTTGGTCTATTTGCGCTTGCAGAGAGGCCATTTCTTCTTCTAATAAAATTTTAAAACCTTCCAGCCACACGCAGTCCACTTTCATTCCGGCAAACTCCATATCCGCCAACACAACCATCAGCGGCAGCTCCAACTGGTGGTAAAGCTCCCACATATTTTCAGCTTTCAGCTCTTCTTCTAATTTAGAACGCAAACGGAAGATATAGCTGTTGTAGAGGGGCAGACGCGCGGAAGCATCCTCTTGGTTAGCCAATATGGAAAAATAATGCGCCATAGCGCCGGCGGGACTTAAATCCCCGGACGGATCCAATATATACCTAGCCAAACGCCCGTCAAAACAACGAATCATCTGGCCCTGCAAATTAATATCCAGCTCCCGCAGCGTAAATTTTAAATCATAACCCGTTTTGAGCACCCGGTCGTCAAATATAATTTTCCGCAAGTCTTCTAGTTCCCACGGCTCTATGTCTGCCAAAGGCACCAAGGCATACTCTTGTGCAGAAACGGAAAGCAGCAACAGCTCCTCTTCACTATATAGAAAGATTTCCGCAGCAGAGGCCGCTTTTTCTAATATCTCTTTGAAAGGCAGAGCCGCATTTTTCTGCCCAAAGAATTCAGGTGTTTGGGCTGCTTTAGGGTGAAAACTATCTAATAAATTTTTAAACTCATAGCGCTCAAACATTTCCGCCAAGCGGGCCGGATCCGGCGTACGCACGCGGTAATCTTCCAACGAAAAAGGTATTTCTAATTCCGGGTCCAGCACGACCAACTGTTTGGACAATAAAGCATTCCCCTGCTGCTCGCGCAATTTTTTAGCCAAGGCGGGTTTCATACGGGGATCGTCGTTTTGGGCAGCGCGCAAAATATCTTCCAAATGGCCAAAAGTTTTTATCAGCTCCACACTGGTTTTGGGGCCTACGCCCGCCACACCGGGCACATTGTCTGACGCGTCTCCGACTATGGCAAAATAGTCCGGCAGGAATTTTTGTTCCACCCCAAATTTTTCCACGGCCGCTTCCGGTCCTTTAAATCCTTCTTTCCCGCCGGAAGGCCAAATGGAAATATATTCACTTAAAAACTGATAGACGTCTTTGTCGGAAGTAACCAACACGCTAGGCATATGTTCTTGTTGGGCGCGCAAAGCCAAAAAAGCCATCAAATCATCGGCTTCTATACCTTCTTTTGCCACTACCGCCAGACCCAAATCACGCACCATATCACGCGCTAAATTGAGCTGGCTGACCAATGCCTCATCGGGTTTTTTACGGTTTGCTTTATAAGAGGGCAACAAGCGCTTGCGCCGGGCACAGCCGCCGGGAGAATCAAAACAAACGGCTACATAGGCCGGATTTTTTTCGTTAAGCAATTTTATCAGCCACCGCACAAACCCATACAGCGCACCGACTTCCTGCCCCGTAGAAGTGGACAGTTTAGGCAGCGCGTGGTAATTGCGGTGCAAAAAACCGTGTGCATCAATTAAAAAAAATGTTTTTTCGTCAGGCAAGGTCATAAAACTAATAAGCCCGCCTGTTTGCGGGCTTAAACAGATATGCGTTAACTAGGGGTTCAAATTATCTATTTGAGCTCCAATTTCAGACATAGTCATAGAGGGATTTTTTACATTCATACCATTTAAACGGGCCACTAAAACACCGTCTTTAAAGAACAATAATACAGGCACCATCTTTATCTCCCACAACGTGGAGATTTTTTTATCCGAATTTTTATTATGATCTTTTTGCCAGTCCAACTGATAAAAACGCCCCCCCTTGTTTTGCCATTTCTGCAAAAGAGAGGGTTCCCCATTATTTTCTTCTAACAAACCTGCAAAGAGCTGGCGGCACGGGCCACACCCTGGATAGCCCACCTCCACCATAATCAAACCTTTTAAGGTTTGTCTATATGATTTCAAACGCTTCATATCTTCCGGCAATAAAGTATATTCCCGGGCCCGCAGTTGTTGGTATCTGGCTTCCAACGGAGGCATTTCCACAAATGCGGTATATACTTGCGGCGGTATTTCTAGTGCGCTGTCGCCATAGACCAAATTTCCCGCAGAATAAGAAACAGCCCCCCCGTCTTGCTTATTTTGAGCCATTACATCCTGTGCCAAAAACGGCACCCACAGCAAAACACCAAAAACCAACCAAAGGTTTTTCATATTTACTCCTTGCGGACTAAAGCAGCGAGTTTAATTTTTCCTGCAATGCGGCTTTGGACTGCAGCCCTACACTCTGCCCCGCCACTTCGCCGTCTTTAAAGAATATTAACGTAGGGATAGAAGTGATATGGTATTTGGCGCTGGTCATAGAACCTTCGTCTGTATTTAACTTGCACACTTTGACTTTGCCGGCATATTCCGCCGCCAACTCTTCTATCACCGGGGACAACATCCGGCACGGGCCACACCACGGGGCCCAAAAATCCACCAGCACAGCCCCTTTATACTGCAATACTTCTTGGTCAAAATTTTCATCAGTTAAAATAACTTCGCTCACAAGAGCCCCCTTTGCAACACAAATAAAAACTGCTTATAAAAAATATATCAGACCTGTTTTGCGCTGTCAAGCCTAAACATCTTTATAATCAAAAGCTTTTTGCCCTCTAAACAAACGTTTGCGCAAGGAAGGCAAATAAAGTATGCTACAATAAAGCAAAAGAGGACGAACCTATGAAAGAAAAAATCATTTGTTTGGTAACCCCCGACAGCCGCAGCTATTACCGCGCGCTGCCGCTAGCGAAAGAATTTTTAGACAAAGACCACAATCTCATTAATACCGCAGGCACGCTGCCGGAAGGAGAAGTAGAAGAATTTGACGTCAATACCAAAACTGTTAAACACTATAAGGCGGGTAAGTTAGACGGCAGCCTGGAAATTATTGATTTAATTTCTGGGGAAGTTACTTTTTCTGAAAAATATAAGAATGGTATCCTCTTAGATGTGGCCGACCACACTTTACACGGTACCCCCATTTCTTCCGCAACCCATAAACCACAACCGACCTATGATGGCACTGTTATTAAAGTCAACAAGGCCACCCAATCTTTTTATATTGACGGCAAAGAAGTGGCCGAACAGACGCTAGCCGCCAATGGAGCAACCTTGGAATTGCTGGGCTCCATTCCCGACGGCCCCGCCCGTGAATTTGATGAAAACGGCCTCTTGCGGGCTGAAGCGCATTACAAGGATAATAAATTAGACGGAGAGCTGGTCCGTTATGATGAAAAAAACCGCCCCTTGCTTCGTGAGCATTACGTCAAAGGACAGCTGCAAGGCCCCGCCCGCTACTACACATATACTACAGAAGGGGTAATGGAAACAACCGCCCAGTATAAAAACTCCCAATTGCACGGGGAATGGATTGCCCGTTTCCCAGACGGTACCCCCTGCATTAAAGCGCTATACCATAACGGGCGTTTGCAAGGCCCCCGCATTTCTTTATACCAAAACGGACAAACGGACTGCGAAGAAAATTACGAAAACGGCAAATTGCAGGGAAAGCGGCTTTTGTATTTTCCGGAAGGACAGCTGTGGTATCAAGAAAACTATAAAAACGGCCGTTTGGACGGAGAGCGCATCAGCTTTTTCCGCAATGGTAAAAAACGAAGTATTGAGCTTTATTCAGATGGCTTGCTGGAAGGCTCCCGCCAAATATTTGCAGAAAACGGGGAACTGTTGTTAAATGAAGAATATCATTGGGGAACTCTGGTACATAACACTGAACGCAAGCCCTTAAAATAAATTTTGGCAAAGCGCCTCTTTTAAGAGGCGCTTTTTATATGCATCAGTCCAAAATTGCTTTAATAGCATCTCCCCAAAAAGCGCTTAAAAAGTTACAATAATTATATGCCTCATATTACCTTAAAAGCACCCGCCAAACTGAATTTATTTTTGGAAGTGACTGGCAAACGCCCCGACGGCTACCACGAACTGGCCACTTTATTTGCCAAAACATCCTTAACAGACCGTTTGGATATAGAGGCCCAGCCCGCTGCCCAAGAACAACTGCAGCTTACCTTAACCGGTCCGCTTGCTTCGGGTCTGGAAACAGGTCCCGATAATTTGGCCTTGCGTGCAGTGCGGCTGTTTGAAGACGTTTTTCACCAGTCATTACAAGTCCATATTCGGCTGGAAAAAAATATTCCATTCGGGGCTGGGTTGGGTGGAGGTTCTTCCGATGCGGGTACTGTTCTGCTAGGGCTTTGCCGCTTGTTTGGCAAAAATCCGCTGGCCTTGCTGCCGCAGGCCGCACGGCTGGGAGCCGACGTTCCTCTATTTTTATATCCGGACACTTTTTTAAAAGGGGAAGGCATTGGAGAACGCTTAACCCCCATCGCAGCACCAGGGCCGTTGCCGTGGGCTGTATTAGTATATCCGGACACCCTGGTTCCCACTAAAGGCGTCTTTGCTCGTTTGGCCCCCACCCCCTCACAGGATATATTGACAAATCTGTCCAATTTAGATAGACTAATAAGGTACATACGGGAGGGACAACCTTTTCCGCAGTGGCAGCATTTGCTGTTCAACCGCCTAGAAGAAGCCGTCCTGCCCTATGTGTGTTCCGTACGGAATGTAAAAGAAGACTTTTCTGCCGCAGGGGCGGCCCCCCTAATGTCTGGTTCCGGCTCCACCGTTTTCGCTTTAACCCCCAGCCGGGAACAGGCCCACGATTTGGCAGGGAGAATAAAGCAAAAGGGACGAAAAGTATTTACCGTACATTTCGGAGGGAACCAGGATGAAAATAACTGAAATTCGGATCCATTTGATGGGGGAGGACCGACTCAAAGCGTTCGCCAGCGTAACATTTGACGATGCCTTTGTAGTGCGGAATATGAAAGTGGTGGAAGGGACAAAAGGGGTGTTTTTATGTATGCCCTCGCGCAAATTGCCTGATGGCACCCATAAAGATATGGTACATCCCATTAATCAGGACTTCCGCCGTTATTTAGAAGAAAATGTGCTGAAAGCTTACGAGGAAGAACTGGCCAAGCATCCGCAAGGTACCGGGGAAAAGGAGTCCTCTGAGTCTTCAGAAGCACAATAGATTTAATTCCGGATGGTGAAATGGTATCACTACTGGTTTTGGTCCAGTCATTCTAGGTTCGAGTCCTAGTCCGGAAACCATATAGAGAGCCTGCAAAGGCTCTCTATTTTTATCCTCTCACGAATTTAAAATCTTCCTCATCTTCCAATAACACCAAAAGAAATTCTTGTTTTTTTCTCCGCTTTCATTTTATAATAAAAGAAAAACATCTTCTTTCCTGTGGAGGTTCTATGAAAGTTCCCACCCGTTTGCTTTGTGTTGTATTAAGCCTGAGTCTTTGCTGCCCCGTCTGGGCGCAAAATAATGCTCCCTCTCTATCTCAACTGCAAAAACAGGCTCAAAACCAAGTAAAGCAAAACCCGTGGGTAAAAAATTGGCTGCTTCCAACTGCGCTTTCTGCCACAACCGGAGCCGGTATTTGGTTAATGTATAAAAACACACAAGCCGCCCGCTTACTGAAACAGAAGGACGAATATATCCGCCAGATACAAGAAACTTTGCAAGACACACGTTATGAAGTAAAAAGTCTGCGTGCCCAACGCGCTTCTTTAGTAACTCAACGGGATAATGCCCTAAAACTTTGGGAACAAGCCGAAGAACTTTTAAATAAACAGAAACCGCCTAAAGTTCTTCCCGCCACTGCATCTTCTGCCGCAACGGCAGACAGCTATATGTATCTTGCGCGTTCCCCGTTATCTCAACGTTTTATTAGGGAAAATTTTAGACAAATGGCCGCTTTGTCGGAAACGGAACGCACCCTGCTTATTCGTAATATAGATGATATCGCCCTTGGCGATCCGACCCAAAGCTTCATCCGCTTAAACAGCCTAACTCATAGAGCAAAAACTATACCCCTTCGCCAGTTATACATTCAAGTCCAAAGATATGTGAAGTTTGTAGCAGTAGTGGCGATATTGGAAATGCTTTTTTCTCCACAAGATGTACAAGCCCAGCGCAAACTTGCCCGTCTGCACAGCAACCCCTCTTTATTTTTACAAGCGTCTGAGCAGCAGCTTTTAGAATGGGAAAAGGACCCGCAAGCAGATAAACTCTGCCGCAATATCGCCCAAGCAATAGATCAGGCCGTCTCTTTACAGATAACGCCAGAGCAATCCAAAAATATTTTAGAGGCAGCTCTGCATTCAGATATTTTTTCCCAACAACAAAAATCTCAATATCTGCTCAAAATGCAGACCAGATAAATCCTTTAAAAATCAAAACCCGCCGGTGTTTAACGGCGGGTTTTTTGAATTTATCCGGCAACCTAAAATCGCCAATGATTTTTTCTTACAGATAAAAAGAAATCAGAATCATCAGGCCTAAAGACCTAATATAACTCTGGGCCCAAAGGCCCTTGTTGCTCCGCCGATGCTCTTACTAAAATAAGTAGGAAGACTAGTTTATCTATTCACTTACACGAGGAAAATATGCAATTATTACACAAAACACTTGTTCTTTTTCTTACTACCTGTTTGTTAGGGCAATCCCTTTTGTGGAGCGCTCCCACCGAAACCCAACCCCAAAATCTTGCCGAGTACCAACAACGAGCCAAACAAGATATCAAGCGCACCCCCTGGATTAACCGGGAAGGAAAATATATTCTGGGCATTGGGGGCACTTCCGTAGCTTTGTTAATTGCCCAACAGGTTATTCATCAACATCGCCTCAACAACTTGCGTAATGAAACTATGACGGCAATGAAAGCCGTCCAAGAAGATGCTGCCCGCAGCATATCAGAAACTCAAGCCCGTTGGACCGCACGGGAAACTGCCCTGAAACAAGAACTAATGGAGACCCGAAGCACCCTGGCTGAAGGTCAGAACCGTTGGCGCGCACAGGAACTATCTCTTAGAGAGGAACTTGCCTTAACCAAGGAAGAGTTGGCTGCCACAAATAAAAAGCTTTCCTGGACCGAAATCAAAATGAATGGATTTAAAAAATCCGCAGAAACCCAAGTAGCCAAACGTAAAGCAGCGGAAGAAGCTTTCCGCGCCCAGGAACAAAATCTGCGTGGGGAATTAGCAGCTTTGCAGGCCAGATTTGATATGAAAAAAAGCCACTATAACGCTCTTGTCTATTATTCCCCAAAGTTGGACAAAGAATTTGCCGTATATGAGAAATTATTTGACAATAGTGTTTCCGAAGCGGAACGTACTGCTTTAAGAAAACAGTTGGCTCAAGAGCCCTGGCTCTTAAAATTTACCCCGGAACAACAAAAAGAATTTTTATCTATTATTGATGAGGCCTCCTTGTACCGCCGCGGCACTTATAGAGATGCCGGCGATGGTTTTATGCGTTTTCTCATCCGCCAGGCGATAGACAGAAATATGCCACTTTATGAGCGTTTAATTGGGATGTGCAGACACGTATTCCATTCCAAAAATATTTTATCTGTTGGCATCCTGGTGGCGTTAGGACTTGCTTCCCAAAACGCCAGCGCCCAAAGAATTGTAAATCGCGTCAACAGTAATTTTGATCTTTTCTTAAATGCCACCCCGCAGGAACTGGCGGAAATGGAGAAAAACCCACAACTGCGCGAAGTATGTATCCAAGGGGCTGAAGCATTGCACGTTATGAGCAATATGACCGAAGAAGAGGCCGCTTTCTTAAAACAAGGCTTGCAGCAAGCCCCCCTCCCGGCTAAGGCGAATCTCTCCAACCAATTCAATTTAGCCTACTAGCCTCTATTTAACAACCCCCGGGCCTACACCCGGGGGTTTATTATTTAAAAATTTTCGCTTCGCTCTATGTCACTCCCTATCAAACTTCTTATAGTTCCCTTTTTCTGATGGCTTTTTCCTCTTCATTTCTTGGGCTCACATTCGGAACGTGACAGGCAAATAAAAGCCTGTCGTATAGGCTGCTTTTATACCTAGTACTTTATCTTTTGCTTTTGACCTTGCAAAACCCATTTACCTTTCTATACACAACCTAGAATCCAACGGCAAATAACTTTTCTCTTCCGTTTCAGACACAGCCAAACCAAACGGCATCTGTGCTACCAATTTCCAAGAAGGATTTACACTAAAAGCAGCTTGCACCTTTTCGTCTATCAGTGGATTATAATGCTGCAGCGAAGCCCCCACCCCTGCTTCTGCCAAAGCGGTCCATACGGCAAACTGCAGCATACCATTGGCTTGGTGAGCCCAAACAGGGAAATTCTCTTTATAGGCAGCAAACTGTGCCTGCAAACGAGCTACTGTATCCATATCATCATAATACAGAATCGTTCCATAAGCGGCGGAAAAAGAGGATATTTTAGTATCTGTAGGCGCAAACTTATCGGCAGGGACCACCGCACGCAAACAAGCCCGCACCAACTCCCAAAACTGTTTATGCTTTTCCCCCAACAAAAGCACAATGCGTGCGCTTTGGCTGTTAAAAGCAGAAGGGGCCAGCAGCAAACATTGTTCAATAATATTTTGCAATTTTTCTTCGGAAATAGGCAGTTTGTCACTCAAATTATAGCGGGAACGCCGCAATTTCATTGCATCTATCCAGTTCATAACTCCTCCCTCTTTCTCGTATTATAAATAAAATAGCACAAAAAAAACTGCCCCCAATTTTAGGTTAGAGCAAATAGCAAACAAGCTTGTTGGATCTTACAGTTAAAACTTAACTTGGAGGCAAGCCTCAAACTTGCTAAAATATAGACAAATCGCCCCCGTAACTCAATTGGATAGAGTAGCTCCGTCCTAAGGAGAAAGTTGCGAGTTCAACTCCCGCCGGGGGCATTTGTTTTCTTTGGGGATATTGTATTCTTTTCTTCTCTGCAGCAATGATTCTGCGTCCCAAAACTTTCTAGATATAAAAAATCCGCCCTGAGGCGGATTTTAAATTTATTATTGCTGCAAACACAACCGCTTATTTCTTCTTTGTTTTCCGAGCTGAAACCCGCTTTTTGACCGGCTGTTTTTTTGCCTTTTGTTTTGCAGTTTTTTGTTTTTTGGCAGAGTTCTTTTGCTTTAGCGCGCGGCGGGCCGCTTCCTGTGAGGCCGCTTTCCGGCGCAACAAACGCGCCAAGGGGCCGCGGTCTATCACTTCGCCCAAAATATTCGTCTTTTGTTTTATACTCATTCCCGTATGCAATTTGCGCGTGCGGTGGTCCGCCGGAACATATTCCAACAACCCCGCCTTACGGGCCGCTTTGCGCATTTCCGTCACGGCGCGCTCTTCTATTTGGCGCACCCGCTCGCGGGAAAGCCCCATCTTTTCCGCCACCTCACCCAGCGTTTTAGGTTCATTATCCAATAAGCCAAAGCGCATAGTCAAAATTTCGCGGTCCCGGTCATTTAAATTCATCAGACTTTTCTGCAAAACGCTTAAATTTTCTGAACGCATATACACGTCGTGCGGATTGCCTTTGCCATCATCGCTGATCATTTCTTCCAACGTCAGTTCGTCCTCTTCCCCCACCAAAGAGGCCAAAGAATCCACCCCCGTAGCGGCATTTAAAGTGTCCATAATTGCTTTTACCTGGCGGGCGCTCAAATCCAGCTCCGCCGCCATTTCGCTTAAAGAGGGGTCTCTGCCGTTAGCTTCTTTCAAACTGTTCCAAGCTTTAAACCAACGTTTTAAATTCCCCCAGGCGTGGGAAGGGATTTTAATAGAGCCGGATTGTTCTTCAATATATTTGCGTATATACTGTTCTATCCAATAAATAGCATAGGTAGAGAAGCGGTAGCCTTTTTCCGGTTGGAATTTTTCTATAGCCTGCATAAGGCCCAAGTTGCCTTCTTCTATTAAATCCATCAACTCCATACCGGGCCGCTGAAAACGCTTGGCAGTAGGAATTACCAAACGCAAATTCATTTCCATCATTTTATTTTTAGCGGCTTTGTCGCCTTTTTTGACCTTTTTCCACAGCGCGGCCATTTCCTCCCGGTTTAACTCGCGGGTGATTTGGCCTAAATTTTTAAAATATTCATTTACGCTGTCTAGAGGTTCTTTTTCCATATCTGCTTTTTATTCCTTGACTATATGTTAAACGGCAGAGGCTGTGTGTATATCATAGCAATTTTTGACCAAATGCGCCGTCTTATACCTCTATCTAAGAATTTTACCAAATAAAATATAATTAAGCTCCCCCGTTCACGCCCGGGGTTTAGAGAGGGTTTAAAAAACCCGCGTTCTCACGCGGGTTTTTTATAAACCTAATAAACTACAGCGGGATATTGCCCGTATTGCTGTGGGCTTTTGGGTCCCGTTTGTTTTTTAAGATACGCAGCGCGCCGATAATTTTGCTGCGCGCCTCGGAAGGCTCTATAATCTCGTCAATGGAGCCGTTCATCGCCGTTTGGTACGGAGAAGCAAACTTGTCGGAATATTCCTGCGTCAGTTTCTCCTTCATAGCTTCTTTTTTCTGCTCATCGGTTTCTTTTTTTAAGTCCTTAGAGTACAGAATTTCCACCGCGCCGCGCGGGCCCATAACGGCAATTTCCGCACTGGGGAAAGCAAAGTTAAAATCCCCGCGCAAATATTTAGAACCCATCGCAATATACGCCCCGCCGTATGCTTTGCGCAGCACCAGCGTAACTTTTGGAACGGTGGCCTCCGCATACGCATAAAGCAGTTTGGCACCGTGGCGGATAATGCCGCCGTGCTCTTGCTGCACGCCGGGCAAATAACCGCCGATGTCCACCAACGTCAAAATAGGAATATTAAAAGCATTTAAAAAGCGGATAAAGCGCGCCGCTTTATCGCTGGCGTCGCAGTCCAATGCACCGCCCAAATGGGCCGGGTTATTGGCCACCACACCTACCACTTGCCCGCCCATACGCACAAAACCGGTTACCACGTTTTTGGCAAAGTTTTGGTGAATTTCAAAGAACTCATAATTGTCCGCCAAGCGCCAAATGACGTGATGAATGCGGAACGCTTTTTTGGGGTCCATTTCGCACACGCGCTCCAGCACGTGCACGGGGCGGTCCGTCGTGTCGGTAGTGGTTTCGGTGGGGGCATTTTCCCGGTTGTTTTGCGGCAGGAAGCTCAAAAGCTCACGCACCTGGCGGAAGCAGTCTTGCTCTGATTTGGCCACAAACTGGCACACGCCGCTTTTTTCGCTGTGCGGCTGGCTGCCGCCAAGCGTATCAAAATCCACTTCTTCGCCGGTGGCCGCTTTTACCACGCTCGGCCCCGTCACAAACATATGGCTGATGCCTTCCACCATAAAAATAAAGTCCGTCAGCGCAGGCGAGTATACCGCCCCGCCGGCACAGGGACCCAAAATGACGGAAATCTGCGGAATGACGCCGGAAGCTTTGACGTTGCGGTAGAAAATCTCGCCATAGCCGTCTAAGCTGCCCACCCCTTCCTGGATACGCGCGCCGCCGCTGTCCAAAAGCCCGATGACCGGGATTTTGGCTTCCAGCGCTTTGTCCATAATATCGGCAATTTTTTTGGCGTGGGCCAACCCCAGAGAGCCGCCCAACTGCGTAAAATCCTGTGCAAAGATAGCCACCGGGCGGCCGTTGATGCGGCCAAAGCCTGTGATGACGCCGTCGCCTTTGATATGTTTGTCGGCTACGCCAAAGTCGTGGCAGTTGCTTTCCACCAAACTCTTAATTTCAAAAAAGCTGTCTTTATCCAACAAATAAGAAAGTCTTTCCCGGGCTGTAAATTTGCCCTTGGCTTTCTGGGCTTTATTCTTTTCTTCTCCGGCGCCGGCCATAGCGTCCTGATAAATCTGGCGGAATTTGACCAGACTTTTCGGGGCCGGACGGTCGGATTTTTTATCCTCTCTGGGATTATCAAAAAGTTCTATCATTTGCCCTCCCTAAAGCTACATTTTACCAAACTTCGCGCCTGCGGCGGCAGGGGCAAAGGCTACGGTAAATATAAAATCATTGTCAAACGGGGCCGAGTTAAGTATAATTTGCGGCTCCGCGGCGGCCTGCCAAGCTTGCAGGGCTCTCCCTTTCAGGCGCAGGCGGTCTGCCTCCAGCACAATCTCCCGCGTGTTAAGCGAAAGCCCCCGCCCAAGCAGTTTTACCACCGCTTCTTTTTGCGTCCATACTTTTGTTAAATGTGCGTCCGTAGCGGGGCCTTTTTCGGCCGGGTCAAAAAACTCTTCCGCCCAGGCGCGGCTTCTTTTTTCTATTTTTTCCAAATCTATGCCTAAAAACGTATGCGGCGCAGACACCGCCGCCGCCGCCCAGGACCCCGAATGGGTAATGCTCACGCTGCGCGCGTCAGGCACGGAGCCGACAAACACCTGCGGCGCGCCGCTGGGCAGTTTTACAATATCAATCTGCTTAAGCACCGCCAGCGCCGCCGCAGACATTTCAGAGAGGGGCACTCCCCCCTCCGCCTGCGCCGCCTCCGGCGTTTGCGGGCGCGCCGGCGGCAAACTGCACACCGGCAGCAGGCCGCTTTCGCGCGCCAAAAGCGTCTTTAACGCAAACCGGCCCCCGAGCCAGTCCCCTTTTCTCTTATCGGAGCGGAGCGTTTGCAAGTAGGCGCTTTCGCTGGAAGAGAGAAAAGAGTCCGCCGGGGGCAGGTCTTTAATTTTAATAAACTGCGTTTTGTACTGCATTATTGGCCAATGGCCTGATAGCCGTGGAACTCTACCCACACGTCGCCGTTTTGGTCAAACACATAGGCGTCGTGCAATGTTTTTCCGTCGGCGGTCAAGCCTTTAAACCGTCCGTAGAGATACAGCTTCTGCGGCGGGGTCTGGCGTTTAAATACGGCCACTTCTTTTATGCCGTCGGGCAAGGTCATTTTATTATCAATGGCCATATCGCGAAAACCGCAGCACTGGAAGGCCGCTTCAATAAGCATCGGGTTAGCCAGCAGTACTTTTTCGCCGTCTTTCCACTGCGGCTGCGGGGTGGTGTTATAGACAGCTAAAGAACTGTCTTTATCCGCCTTTAAAATGCCGCCCAGCACCTGAAAGCTCGGCCCGTGGAAATACTTTTTATAGATTTCTTCTTTGGTAATTTGCGGTGCGGCGTTGGGGTCTAACTGGATTTGGTCTTTGACTTCATTCCAGGTGGATACAAAGCCGTCCTGCATGGCGTGCGCCGTAAAGTGGCGGCGGGTGTTGCCCATTTTCACGCCTTTGCTGTTGATAAAGTCGGACTCAATTTCCATAGAAATATCGCCGTTGACTTCCGTGCCGATGACGCGCACGGCCTGCGGGCGGTTGCGCAACAGTTTAATAGGCAGGTAAAAATGTACGTCTTTTAAGCCCTGCGGCACGCGTCCGCCCAATGCGGTGGCGGTTTCCATAAACGTTTCAATGCCCATCACGCCCGGCACATAGGGGGTGCCTTCAATAGCGTGGTCGGACAGATACGGGTCGGAGTCCAAGTTAAACTCTTTTTCAGTGTGGATTTCTTTGTTTTTTTCCAAAGAAGCCACCTTGCCTAAAAAGTGGTTGGCCTGCGTCGGGTCCGGCAAGGGCGCTTGGGCGGCTTTAGCCTCTTTGGGCGCGGCGGAAGAGCCGCCGTTTCCATTAGAGCCGCTGCCCCCTTTGGGCGCGTTTTGCGCGCCCGTGGGGACAATTTCGTCCATCTCAAAGCGGTGCTGGTGATCCCAGTCCAGGCGGCCCAAAGAGCCGGTCAGCACGATTTCGGGCACGTCGCCGTACACGATTTCGTCCAAGAATATCTGCATACCGTCTTCGGGGTCCACAAAGTCTACGCCGTTGGATTTGAGGAACGTTTCCACGCCGGCGCGCACGCCCATACCCACATTCTTATAGGCGCTCATCGCGATAGAAATGGCGCGGTAGCCTTGGTTGGTCAGCGAGAAAGCCGATTTGGCCAAATAGTCGTTGGCGGAGGCGTAGTCGCTCTGGCCCAAGTTGCCGTATTTGCCGGCAATGGAGGAGGCAAAAGCGAAGAAGCCGTCGTCACGCACGATGTTGTTAGCCAAGAAGCTGGCAAAGCTGGTGGCTTTTACGTCAAAGATGCGATAATATTCCGCGGGGTCTTTGTCGTAAATCAGCTTAGAGCGTTCCAACCCGGCAAAGTGGATTAATCCGTCCACGCGGCCGTTTTTGGCTTTGATTTTCGTGCAGACTTCTTTGACCATAGAGCTGTTCATCACGTCGCAGTGGTAATATTCCACTTCGCTGCCCAGGTCGCGCAGTTTCTGCAAGTTGTTGTAAAGCGTGATAGAGTCTTTCACGCGGCCGAAAGCGCGCTCCAACATCACCGGGGTGGCCTTCTGCGTCTTGTCTGCTTTGAGGTCTTCCCAGATTTGTTTCTTCAGCGCCGCCAGTTCGGCTTCGTTCATAGACGCCCACAGCGGGGTCTTTTCCTGGATTTCAATGATATCCAAGACGATAATCTTGCTGTGGTACTGCGCCGCAATTTTCTGGCTGAGCATCGCGCCAATGCCGCGGCCCGAACCGGTAAAGATAATGGTCTTGCCGGCCAGGTCAAAGCGTTTTTCGCTTCTGTCCAAGCGCACCGGGACGGACAAGATGGTGCTGCGTCCGCCTTCCCGCGCGCCAATCATCAGGCGCATATCGCCGTGGAGCACTTCTTCCATCGTGTAGCGGGCCATTTCGTCCGGCGTGGTGGTGGGCTCAAAGTCAATAAGCTTGCTAATCGCGCCGGTACGTTCATAGACGTCTTTGCGGTAGCAGGTAACGCCGCCGGTCAGCGCGCCGGAGATGGGGTTAAACTCATCTTTGGTCGTGTAACCGAAGTTACCATCAATCTTCGTGTTGACTGCAAAGAACGTATCGGCGTCGGTACGGTTGGACAAGCCTTTTTCAAATACGCGCAAGGCAATAAACAACGGCATAACGTATTTGGTCAGCTCATTGTGCGGGCTGGCTTTCTTGTCAAATTTCTTGACGGTGGCTCCCAGCAAATACACAATACCCTGAATGTTGGGATCTTCCGCGGCGTACTCTTTGAGCGCGGCCTCGGTTTCTTCGTACGATTCCCAGTTCACAATCGTGGTATTTTTGCTGCGGGTCTTGAGCGTGGTAAACACGTGGGTTTTTACGCCCAATTCTTTGAACTCTTCCTGATAGGCTTTAATCAGTTGGGAGTTATCGGCAAAAATCAGCACCGTGCGGTCTTTGGACAGACGGCGGTTTTCGCGCTCGGTCAGCGGGGCCTGCGCCACCACGGTTACATTGCGCAGTTTTTTCTCGTGGCAATGTTCGCCGGCGTAGCCTTCACGTTCGGGCCGTTCAGCCAAAGACACGTGCGGTTTAATCGGCTCGGTCGGGTTGGTGGTCAACATTTCTTCAGAAGGTTTCTCCACCTTTTCCGCCGTCGGCACCGCTTCCTGCACCGTAGCTACCTTAATAGTGGGCAGCTGCGGCTCTTGCGGCTGAGCCACAGGAGCCGGGGCGGGTTGAACCGCCGCAGCGGGAACAGGCTGAGCTGCAGGCGCCGGAGCCGGAGTTACCGTCGGGGCGGGTTGAGCCGCCACAGCAGGCTGAGCCACAGGAGCCGGGGCCGGGGTTGCCGCGGCAGGAGCCGCCGCACCTTCAGTGCCGGCATTAGCCATAGCATATTGAATGATAGAGCGAATGGTCGGATAATCTTTGAGCTGTACGCCCTCTTGGCGCGCGATTTGATACTTCTCACGCATAATGGCAAACAACTCAGCCTGTTTGACGGTGTCAATACCCAAGTCGGCTTCCATATCCAAGTCCAAGTCCAGCATATCTTCTGGATAACCGGTCTTTTCGGCTACAATGGCTTTAATATCTTTGGTTACGGATGCTTCGTCCAAGCTCGGCATCGGGCCAGCTGCTTTTGCCGGGGCAGCGGCAGGCGCCGCAGCAGGCTGGGTCACAGGTGCCGCAGCGGGTTGGGCAGCAGGAGTTGCCACCGGGGCCGAAGCAGGCGTGGCTGCCGGGCTTACCGACGCAGCCGCGGCAGGTTGGGCCGCCGCACCCGTTTCGCTGCCGGCATTGGCCATAGCATATTTAATAATGGAGCGAATGGTCGGATAATCTTTGAGCTGTACGCCCTCTTGGCGCGCGATTTGATACTTCTCACGCATAATGGCAAACAACTCAGCCTGTTTGACGGTGTCAATACCCAAGTCGGCTTCCATATCCAAGTCCAAGTCCAGCATATCTTCTGGATAACCGGTCTTTTCGGCTACAATGGCTTTAATATCTTTGGTTACGGATGCTTCGTCCAAGCTCGGCATCGGGCCAGCTGCTTTTGCCGGGGCAGCGGCAGGCTGAGCCGCTACAGCAGGTTGGGCGGCAGGCGCCACCGCCGGAGCAGGAGCTACCGCCGGGGTTACCGGCGCGGCGGCAGCCGGGGCCGCAGAAACAGCACCCGTTTCACTGCCGGCATTGGCTATTGCATATTTAATAATGGAGCGAATGGTCGGATAGTCTTTAAGCTGCACACCCTCTTGGCGCGCGATTTGGTATTTCTCGCGCATAATGGCAAACAATTCGGCCTGTTTGACGGTGTCAATACCCAAGTCCGCTTCCATATCCAAGTCCAGGTCCAACATATCTTCGGGGTAGCCGGTCTTTTCTGCCACTAAAGCGGTAATGTCTTTGGTTACCGCAGCTTCGTCCAAGCTCGGCATCGGGCCGGCTGCTTTTACCGGGGCAGCGGCAGGCTGAGCCGCTACAGCAGGTTGGGCTGCAGGCGCCACCGCCGGAGCAGGGGCCGGAGTGGGAGCAACTGCCGGTTGGACAGTCGCGGCGGTCGGGGTTGCCGCGGCAGATTGGGCCACAGCAGCCGCACCTTCGCTGCCGGCATTGGCCATAGCATATTTAATAATGGAGCGAATGGTCGGATAGTCTTTAAGCTGTACGCCCTCTTGGCGCGCGATTTGGTATTTCTCGCGCATAATGGCAAACAGTTCAGCCTGTTTGACGGTGTCAATGCCCAAGTCCGCTTCCATATCCAAATCCAGGTCCAGCATATCTTCCGGATAGCCCGTTTTCTCAGATACGATAGCCAAAATGTCTTTGGTTACCGCAGCTTCGTCCAAGCTCGGCATCGGGCCGGCTGCTTTTGCCGGGGCAGCGGCAGGCTGAGCCGCTACAGCAGTTTGGGCTGCAGGCGCCACCGCCGGAGCAGGAGCTACCGCTGGGGTTACCGGCGCGGCGGCAGACTGGGCCGCAGAAGCCGCACCCGTTTCGCTGCCGGCATTGGCCATAGCATATTTAATAATGGAGCGAATGGTCGGATAATCTTTGAGCTGTACGCCCTCTTGGCGCGCGATTTGATACTTCTCGCGCATAATGGCAAACAACTCGGCCTGTTTGACGGTGTCAATGCCCAGGTCCGCCTCCATATCCAAATCCAGGTCCAGCATATCTTCCGGGTAGCCGGTTTTTTCAGATACGATAGCCAAAATGTCTTTGGTTACCGCCGCTTCATCTAAGCTGGGCAACGCCGCCTTCGGCGCAGCCGCAGGAACCGGAGCAGGTTGGGCTACAAGGGCCGCAGCCACAGCGGCCGGTTGAGCTGCCGCAGGGGCAACAGTCGCTTTTGGCGCGGTGTGTGCGTGCATCATACTGGCTTTGTCCACGAAAGCTTGTGCCCCTTCCATTACTAAGGAAGGTTTCACCCCGTGTTTATAGTTGTCTTTCACACGCAGGGTGTTGTGGTCAATTTCCAGCACCGGATTTTCTTGGTTAGAAATTTGTTTCAGCCAGGCTTCGTGCTTGGCGCTGTCGCAGATGCGGGGCTCGCCCACCGTCCACATTCTTTCTAAAAGCGTCATACCAATCTGGGAGCCAAAACCTGCCGCCAAACGCAGCGCATACTTAAAGTCGTAATGGCCGCCTTTACTTAAGGTAATACCTTCCAGTTCCGGATCGGCTTCTTTAAAGTTGGCAATCGGGGGTACGATGCCGGTGTTTAAGCAGCGCACCGCAATGGCATCTTCCAAACCGGCACCCATAGAGTGACCGGTAAAGCCCTTGGTGTTGCTGACGATAACGGAGCTGACGTCTTTGCCAAAGGTGGATTTAAGCGCATACGCTTCGGCACTGGCGGAGCCGCCGCGGGCCGGCGTATAGGTTTCGTGAGAGATAAATACCAACTGTTTGGCAATATCGGAGCGGTTTAAGCCAAAATCTCTTTCAGCCGCAGACACCAGTTCATTCATCACTTGGGCCACGTGGTTGACATCCAAGCGGGTCACGTGGAAACCGCTGTTGCGGATTTCGGTAGCCAAAAGTTTGGCCAGCGGTTTCATACCGCGTTTTTCCACTTCGCTCTGCTCTTCCACCACCAAAGACACGGCACCCATACCCACAATCATACCGTTGCGGCGGCGGTCAAAAGGCAGGGCAGCTTTGGTTACATCGCCCTCTGTCGTAGCGGCGCCGGAGGCCAAGAAAGCCGTCAGCATCCACTCGGCGATAGAGTCGTTGGTAATATCGTCTGCGCTGATGACGATGACGCGTTTTGCCCGGCCCAAGCGGATCCAGTCGTGCGCCACAGAAATAGCCTGCGCCGTAGAAGCGCACGCCGCACTCATAGAGGTAGCGGGGCCTTTGGCACGAATCCACTGAGCAAAGTGGGACTGGGCAATAATAATGGTCTTTAAAATAAACTGGGACGTGAACGACTGCAAAGCCGGCACTTTGGCCATTTCCGCATCGTACCACGCTTTCAGTTCGGCTTTCAAAGCCGGGTCGGAAATCTGGTTGATAAACGTTTCATAGAATTTGGTCAATTCTTTGGCGTTTTTATTTTCCAGCAGAGCCGTCAGCTTTTGGGCAAATTCACCCATCATACTGTTGGTAATAGGATAGGCGGAAGTAAAGATGACGCCGGTATTGTCAATCATCTCTTCCGGCAGGCCCCAGCGGTCCGGCAAGTAGCCGCCGGTAGAAGTGGGTTTGTAGTAGAGCACCAGAGGAATGCCGGCGTCTTTCAAAGCCAAGATACCCGCCGCAATAGCCAGCTGGAAAGCTTTGTCCATAGAAGCCACCCATTTGGCGGGCAGGCCGAATTCTTTTTCCAAGTCAAAGCTCCCTGCTTTGGCGGCCAGCTTGATGGCCTGGGAAACAGAAGCCAAATGCTCAATACGGTGGTTGCCGTCTTTGGATTTAATGACGATTTCCACATTCTTGTCAATTTGTTTCTGCTGGCAGTCGGAGCTGACGGGCTCAATTAAATTGCGCCCCTGCAAAATTTCGTCCAGCACCCCTTCGCGGAATACTTTGTCCCAGCTGCCCGGGCCGCCGGCGGCAATACCGCTGATGACCACGTCCTTGCGCGCGCAGCAGCTCTGCGCGGAGGAAGAATGATTAGAAGAAGAAGACATAGTTACCTCGTCTTTTTGCGTCGGCGTAGCGGTGGCGTCCACCCATTTTACAAACGCCGGGTTATAAGTGGAATTGTCGCCGTAAATATCGGTACCTTTCCAGTCAATGTAAATACCGGAAGAAATCAGGTTGGCAAACAAATCGTTAAATTCCACAATACCGCCCTTTTTGGGGTGGTTGGAAGCCAGCACTTTAATATCTTTCTTGTCAGAAAGCGTGCTGGCGGCTAACGCGGAAAGCACCCGTTTGGGGCCGCATTCCACAAACAGACGCACACCGGAATCATAGGTGGTTTTAAGCTGTTTAATCCATTCCACCGAATGGGAAATCTGCGTGACCATCAGGTCTTTGATCTTCTCGGGGTCGTTAGGATAAAACTCCGCCGTCACGTTGGTGGTAATGGGCATAGTGGGCGCGTGGAACGTTAAGGTATCCAAGAACGCGCGGTACTGCGGCATAGCCGGGCGCACGATTTCAGAATGAAACGCGTGGGACACCGGAATCTGCACCGCTTGAATGCCCATATCGGTGAACATTTTAATAGCGTCATCTACAGATTTGGACGCACCGGCAATAACGGTTTGCGTCGGGCAGTTTTTATTGGCTACCGCCACATACCCGCTGATGCGTTTAAGCTGCGGTTCCACCGCTTCAGCCGTAGCGGCGATAGAGGCCATTTTGCCGTTGTCTTCCACGCGGATTTCAGACATCACTTTGCCGCGGGTGCAGACGGCTTTGAGGCCGTTTTCAAAATCAAAAATACCGGCAGCCACTGCCGCGGCGTATTCGCCCAAGCTGTGGCCCATCACTACATCGGGTTTTAAACCGAAGGAAGAGAGCAGACGCATCATGGCAATATCTGCCGTAAGCATGGCGGGCTGGGTCATTTCGGTTTTCTTAATGGCGGCTTCGCGCGCGGCGATTTGTTCTTTGGTTTCGCCGGGTTTGCTCCACAAGGTATCGGTCAAGTTTTGACCAATGATTTTGATTAACAGGCGGTCGGCTTCGTCAAAGGTATCTTTAACAATTTTATATTTGGAAGCCAGGTCTTTCATCATGTCCACATATTGGGAGCCTTGCCCCGGGAACATAAAGCATACTTTGGGTTTAATTTCCGTAGGAGTAAAAGGATAGATGCCTTTCATCTTCAAATACAAAGATTCCTGCGTCCATACATCTTGCCCGCTGGCGATTTTAATGAAGTATTCAATTTTTTCTTTCAGCTTTTCCGGGGTTTCCACATTGATAGACACCGCAAATTTGCGCGGTTTCTGTATGTGGTTTTTGTAAGAGATGCTGGGCAGGTAGGTCGGGTCGTATTTAATAGCTAAAACGGCTTTGCCCAATTCATTAAATAAATCCTGCTTGGTGTCTGCCGAGAAGGTCAGCACATCGCTTTGGATTTTTTCGCCCGGGACAAGCAGGCTGTACTCACTGGCGTTCATTTCTTGTTTCTCCTCTACTGCGGGGGTAGGATTGGAAATTGCGGCGGCGCAGACTTTATTTTCCTCCGTCTTTTTCAGCAGGCCGTCATTCATTTCTTCCATAGCTACGTGGAAGTTGGTCCCGCCAAAACCGAAAGCAGATACGTTAGCGCGGCGCACTTTGTCGGTGTTCCACGGCTCCAGCTTGGTAATAACGCGGAAGGGGCTGGTGGCCCAGTCTACCGTCGGGTTGGGGGTTTCAAAATTGATAGAAGGCGGCAATACCTTATTATATAAGGCCAAAGAGGTCTTAATTAAAGAGGCAATCCCCGCCGCGGCCTTAGCGTGGCCGATTTGGCTTTTTACGCTGCCCAGACCAATGGTGCCGGGTTTGGCATACGGGCCAAAGATTTCATACAGTGCATTGAGTTCCACCGCATCTCCTACGCGGGTGCTGGTACCATGCGCTTCCACCAAGCCCACATCGCCCGGTGTATAGTCCACCTGTTCAAAGGCTTTTTCTACGGCAATTTTCTGGCCTTTGGGGTTGGGGGCGGTAATACCTTTGCCTTTGCCGTCGGAAGAAGCACCGATGGCGCGGATAACGGCGTAAATTTTGTCGCCGTCTTTGGCCGCGTCGGACAAACGTTTCAAAATCACCGTACCGGCGCCTTCCGCCATGACAAAGCCGTCGGCCTTGGCGTCAAAGGGACAAGAACCCTTTTCAGACAAAGCGCCGATTTTGCAGAACTTAATATAAGCAGAGGGCGACATCATCTGGTCCACGCCGCCTACAATAGCCATATCAAAGTTCCCTTCGCGCAAGCCGTTGACGGCTTGGTCTACCGCCGCCAAAGACGTGGCACACGCAGCGTCTACGGTAAAGTTGGTGCCGTGTATGTCAAAGACGTTAGCCAAGCGGCCGGCAATAACGTTAGCCAATTCGCCGGGCATGGAGTCTTCGGTAATAGGGGTAAATTTTTGGCGGACGCCTTCATCCATTTCGTCCATCAATTTCTGTTCGGCTTCCGGAGAGAGTGACTTATAGGTAGGGGTCTGTTTCAAGATTTCATATAAAAACGGGCGGTTCAAACGCGTGTTGGACATCTCGTTTTTCATACCGCCCATAGAATTGCCTACAATCACCGCACAGCGGTTGCGGTCAAATTCTTTTTTATCATAACCGCTGTCTTCCAACGCCATACGAGTGGTTTCAATAGCTAGGTGCTGCACTGTGTCCATCTGTTTGGCGATTTGGGGCGGAATGCGGTACTTAATAGAATTAAATTTAAACTCCGCGGGAATAAAGCCGCCGATTTTGGAATAAAGTTTATCTTCGGCTTTATGGTCCGGGCTGTAGAAAAGTTTATAATCCCAATAAGATTGGGGAATTTCGGTGATGCAATATTTACCAGTTTGAATGTTTTGCCAGAACTCGTCTTTGTTTAAAGCTCCGGGCATAATGGCGCCGATGCCAACAATGGCAATAGGCTCTTTGGTTTTATTGTTCATTTTGTCTCCCGAGTTTTGGGTAAAACTCTATATGGATATATTATATGAAATTTAGCGCTTATGGGCCAAGCCGGGGCCTATTTTTGCCAAGTTTAAAAAACAAATTCTAACCCGGCCACTTAGATTTATTTATCTCTTAAAGGGCAGTCTGCCCCGCATTGCTCTCTGCAATTGCTTTGGTCTTTCCAATTTATATATTCCCCTCCTAAGTTTGCATCAAAACGCAAAAACACCTCCTTTTTTGCGTTTTCCAATTTTACAAAGGACGGCCCGTTTTACCAAAAGCTGGTCCTAAAGTTAAAAACTAAACGCAAAAAGCCTGCGTTTTTTGCGACACTTTTTATTAAAAGGTCTTGATATATAATTAAAAAAAGAAAACTGCGGGCCCGGCCTCTTTTTATTAGGCCAGTTAAACATATAAAAAAGCCCGCCTTTTTATGGGCGGGCCTTTCAAATTTAAGGGTATTTTTGCTATTTTTCGGTTTTTTCAGCCACTTTCATATTTTCCAATTCTTCAATCAAGCTCAATAAAGTGGGTTGCAATTTGGTGACATATTCTTGTTCAAATGTGGACAGGCGCTGTTCCATACGGGAAACCAAACGGTTTAAATCTGCATTGTTTTTATCCTGCGCCAGTTTCATTTCTTCCAACCGATAATGCAGCTCTTTTACTTTTTCTTTTAAGTCAGTTACTTCCAAAGCAGACGTGTTTTGCAAAGAACTTAAAATAGAAGCGCGGGAAGCAAAACTGGGTTTAGCCACGGTCATAACAGTTAAGTCTTCCACCGGGTAATCCATATCCGTTTCACGCACGAGCGCGGCGCGATATTTTGCCGTAAAATAAAACAGCAAAACAAAACACACCGTAAAACCAATCAGTTGAAAAAGCAAGGCGTTTAGCATATGTACTATATTATCATATTTTAAAAAAGAAAATACAATTCTTTTCTAAGGTCTGTTGTTTTATTTCACCGGGAATAAATTTCTTTCTCCTTTGGGGCTCTTATTGTGTACAGCACCCAGAGGAAATAAAAAATTTGTCCCCTTTTTTATAGCAGGGTAATATTTTAGGATTTTTGGCTGCTAAGCTGAATTGACTACTATTTGCTACCCCGGCAGATTACCTGCCGTTTCCTAACCAACGCGGCATTAGCTTCCCCCAAGCGTGCACACCTAGACAAAAAGATATAGAATATAAATAATGGACGATACATTGTTAAACACCCTCTTTACTCATTTTTCTGCCGGGCGCACCCCGGATAAAACCGATTTCAACGCTTCCAAGATGTTTTCTCTGTTAGAAGACCCCTTTGGCATTTGGTGCTCTTTTCACGCACCTGAAGGGGCCGCCGTCAATGAATTAAACCGCTATGAAAACCTCAAAGTCCGCACCGACCGCAATAGCCGCGACATTTGGATAAAAGAACATTTCCCCGGCGTAGAATTTATCGCCGCTACCAATGATACGGACCGCTTTAAAGGCACCCTGCGTGCAATGATAGAAGGCAAAAGCGCCATTGCCAACGCCGCTTTGTGGAACCTGCCCCAAAGCATATATGGAAGCATTAACCTATTGCAGCGGGTGGACAGCGGCAAAAGTGTTTTTGGAGATTATCATTACCGTATTATCCAATTTAAACGGGCCCACGATTTAAAAGAACATTACGCTTTGCAGGTATCCCTGTTAAACCATATTTTATCGGACATACAACAATTTACCTGCCGCTATACCCGCGTGGAGCTCAAAGGCAAAACGGTAGAAGTGGATTATTTGGACCACGAGCAACGCCTGGAACAGGAGCTGGACTATTTCCGCCATATCCGCGACGGCAAAGCCAAACCCGAAGCACACAAGCCGCCCAAAGCGGCCAACCCGCCCTGGCGCATTTACGCCAATAAAATAGTGGCGGAAAGCAAAGATTTGCAAATGCTGCCCGGCTTAAGCGCAGAAATGCGCCAATGCCTGAAAATTTATGGAATGTTTTCCACCGACGACGTAGCCCGCGCCGGGCTGGAAAAACTGCGCAGCCTGCTAGAAGAGCCCTTTGCCACGGACGCGTATTACAATTCCCTGGCCTATCTGCACCATAAGCCGGTGCTCAAACAGGCGGGCTGTTTTCCCCCACCGGCAAAAAAACACAACTTGTATTTTGATTTTGAAGCGACGGAAACTTTTACCAAAGACAATGTGTCTTTTGTCTATTTAATCGGCATTTGGGATAAAGAAGAAGACAAGTATGTTTCTTTTGTAGCCAAAACGCCGGAAGAAGAAATCAAAATTTTTGAGCAGTTTTACGACTATATTAAAGAACCGCAGGACACCGTTTTGTATCATTGGACGGAATACGAAGCCAAAAAAATGCGCAAAATGGCGCAGGAAAATAAACACGACGAGCAAAAACTCAACTTGCTGGTCAGCCTGTGCTATGACTTAAAAGTAGCCATACAAAAAGCGTTTTATCTGCCGGCGCCCAGCTTCTCGCTCAAAGCGGCGGCCCCAGCCTTTGGCTTTAACTGGCGCCAAGACGACTGCGGCGCTATGGACAGTATGGTCTATTTTACCAACTGGCTTAAAACCGGAAATGATGAGTTAATTAAGAAAGTACTTATGTACAACGAAGACGACTGCAAAGCAATGTTGTACTTGGAAAACAAATTAAAACAAGCGGATATTTTAGCACAATGAACAAAGAATTTGCCGTTTTAGAGCAATGTTTAAAAACCGCGGGCGCCATCGCCCGGCGGCGCTTGGGCAAGGTCAGTTATAATCTAAAGGGCCGGGCCAACCTAGTTACCCAGGCGGACGTGGCCTGCCAGAAAGCCATTTTGCAAATTATTAAAAAGAACTTTCCGCAGCACGATTTTCTAGCCGAAGAAAACGGCCTTAAAAACACTGGCTCTGCCTGGAAATGGGTCATAGACCCTATAGACGGCACCACCAATTACGCTCACTCTATGCCGCATTTTTCCATTTCCGTGGCGCTGGCCTATAAAAATGAAATTATATTGGGCGGCGTATATGATGTGTGTATGGATGAGCTGTTTTTGGCGCGCAAAGGCAAGGGAGCCACATTAAACGGCAAAAAAATACACGTTTCTTCCGTTAAAAAATTGGAAAATGCGTTATTAGTTACCGGCTTTCCGTATGTGCGAGAACAGCGCATAGACCAGCTGTTGGCCCGGTTTAAAAATTTTATCCTCTCCTGCCACGACATACGCCGTTTGGGCTCTGCCGCATTGGATATGTGCTGGGTAGCCTGCGGACGTTTTGACGGCTATTGGGAAGAATCCTTAAATCCTTGGGATATCTCCGCCGGGAAATTAATTTTAGAAGAAGCCGGAGGCAAAGTAACTGATTTTGCCGGTAAAAAATGGAAAAAACTGGAAACGTTTGGCCAACAAACGTTAGCCAGCAACGGAAAAATTCACCGGGAAATGTTTGCTATAATAAAGGAAAGATCGCTTTGATATTACGGCGGGCGCGCCCGCGTGCCGCTAAGCAGTAAGGGTTTTCAGTAAAGAGGGTCCTGCTTTATGTCCATTGGAGTCGTCAAACAATACAGCGTTTTTCTGGTTAATGAACCAGGCGCGCTTAGAAACTTCGCAGATCTATTCGTTAAAGAGCGGGTGAATCTGATTGCTATTTCTCAAGATGTTCGTTTTGATGCTGCGGTGGTGCGGGTGGCAGTTAATTATAATACCGAAATCAGCCACGCGCTAACTAAAGCCGGCTTTACCAGCGTAAAAACAGACGCCATTTGCATTGATACTACAGACCGCGTAGGCTTAGCCTTTGATATTGGCGACGTACTAGCAAAGAAAGACATCAATATTACCACTATTTACGGCGCCTGCGTAGGCAATGGCCGCACGCGCTTTATCATCGTGGTAAGCGACATTACCCAAGCGCTCAGCGCGCTGGAAAGCTCCGGCTTATTTTAATTTTACCCTACTAAAAACCCCGCTTCTAAGAGCGGGGTTTTTGATAGTCAGAAATAAATCATTGGTCAAAACAATATACATATGTTAGCCCGCCATTAACGGTTGAATCGTACACTGATTTGCTTGTTAATTCCCGGCAGATATTTTGCTCTATTTTATCTTCAAAATAAGCGCGGCATTGTCTAGCACAGTTTCCTTTTTTATTCTGATAAGACACATAAGCCAACCCCATATCTGCGTGCGTCTGCAAATCAGAATAAATCACAGCCCCATTTTCTCTAATCAAAATCCGCGCCTTCCCTACTAATTTGTCCGGCACAGACACATCTAATCCCTCCAAGTCCGGGCTATAGCTGCCATTAGCCGCAATATAGACATCTTGGGCTTGTTCTATTGCTCTTAACACCGTGAGCAGCTGCATAAATCGTGCTTTCTCCACTGCCTGTTGGTACTTAGGCAGCGCAATAGCCGCTAATATGCCAACAATCAGCACCACCACTAAAAGTTCTATCAGCGTAAAACCGGCTCTTGTTCTGCTTTCACATCTGCCGGAACGCACGGGCAAAGCAAAAGACGTTCTCAGCTCCGTCACAAAAAGCACTAAATTGCGTTTTACAGAGATTTTTTTGTTCAGGGTATGTTTTTGATAAATTTTGTTCATAAACAAAATTTATCAAAAAAAAAAAACAATACAAGCCCATTAAAAAACGGCAAAGCAGCTTTCTTTTCTTCTAAACAACAAATATCGTACATCTTGCACTAAGCTTTTAGACACAGCAACCCTGTTGGCTAAGGAGAGGGGAGCTCCTTTCAACTTCCTGCTTCTTTCTATTTTGTCCTCCGCCACACTCTGTAAGAAAGCTCCTTTGTTTTAGGGCGGGTTACTATGCTGCCTGCGCGCTCACGCCCGAGGTTTATGGTAAGAAGTGCGTATAAAAAAACACGCTCCCAAGGGCGTGTTTAAAATTAAAGAAAAAACATTTTACTTCATATATTTTTTGCGGTCTTTCATTTCCTGTTTCCAGCGTTTCTGCGCCAGCTTGTGGCGGCGCTCCGCCTCTCCGCTTAAAATATCATCTACGCGTTGGGCCTTAATTTGCTCCAGATTGGCCTCTTGTTCCTGCAAGGTAATTTCCCACTGGTCCAAGTTGGTGCGCACTGAAGCAATACGTTCTTTAGACCAGGCAATGCTTTCGTCCGTTGCTTCCGATACAATTTGAGTTAAACGCGCCTTGATTTCCGCTTTTTTCTCTTCTGTTTTCGCTTTGCGGTATGCTTTGGCAAGCTTTTTGATTTCTTTATTGCGCGCTTTGAAACGCTCGTATTGTTCTTCTTGGCTCAGGGCCGGCTTTTCTTCGGTTGTTGCGGCCTCTTGCTGGGTCTGCCCGGCCGCCTGCGGCTGGACGGAGGTCGCGTCTTTCTGCTGCGCTTGCTGGGCATACAGACCGCCTGCCGCTGCAGCCAAACACAAGGTAAAAATCAATTTTTTCATAGACTCTCCTTACTGATAACTCCCCTTACGCGCGGCGGCGCAGCATCCTGCCCGCCGATAAAAGTTCCGTCTCCAGATACAATGCAAATCTGTCCGCACTTATTGCACGGAGCCGTCTTTTACGCCCGCTTCTGCAAAGCCGCGCGCGCGCAGTTTGCAGGAGTCACAATGTCCGCAGGGTTTATCCCCGCCGCTGTAACAGCTCCAGGTAAGCTCAAAGGGCACGCCCAGTTTGGCGCCAAGGCGCACAATGTCTGCTTTATTTAAATCCATCAGCGGGGCCAACACTTCCACCCCGTGGGTTACCCCGCGCTCGGTACCGCGGTTAATGGCTTGGGCGGCGGCGTCAAAAAATGCCGGGGTGCAATCCGGATAGCCTGAAAAATCCACCGCGTTGGGGCCGGCCACAATGGCATCTGCGTGCAGCGAATCCATTAAAGACGCCGCCACAGACAGAAACACCAAATTGCGCCCCGGCACATAAGTGGAAGGAATTTTTCCGCTGGTAATTTCTTCTACAGGCAAATCGGGAATAGCTTGTTTTTTGTCCACCAAAGAGCTGGAAACCAGCCACGGAAAATCCAGCGTCACAAAATGCTGTTTCACCCCCAGCCGTTGCGCTATTTCCCGCGCAGAGCGCACTTCCCGCTCGTGTTTCTGCCCGTAAGAAACGGTCAGCGTTTCGCATTCGTAGCCTTTATCTAGGGCCCAGTAGAGGCAGGTGGTGCTGTCTAGACCGCCGGAAAACAAAACAATGGCTTTTTTCTTCATAACTGTCCTTTAAAAATCTAAGCTGGCGTTTAAGGCGCCTTCCACTTCAAATTCTTCCATTGCTTTGATGTCGGCTTCGCTCAAATCGTCCACATATTTGAGGGCATAGACAATCAGCGTCACTTTCGGGTTGGGGGCGCCGTCCTCTGCGCTGTTATACTGCCCCAAGAACATTGCATCGGCCCCTTTGGACGCTACAAAACGGCGGGCTTTTTCTACGCCGCGTTTTAAGGTGTCGCGGTCCGGCTCCAGATTTTTAATGCGCAAAAGCCCCAGGTTGCCATACGGACGGGTAATCTCGCTTTTATCGGTTACAATTTGCACATCGGGCGGCATAGTTTCAGGGAAAGTCGGCCCGATAGGAATCCAATCCAAATTGGCTTGGTTAAGCGTGGCACACGCCGCCAGAAAAAGACATACCGGCAAAATAAATAGTTTTCTCATACTCCCCTCCTAATTTTTAGACGCCAGCTGCCCGCAGGCGGCGCTGATGTCGTTACCCATACTTTTGCGAATGGTTACGCCAATGCCCATCGCTTTTAGGGCGTCGGCCATTTCCTGCACGGCACGGTCATCGGTTTTTTTGCCGCGGCCCAAGTTGCAGGCAATTAAATTGACGTGCAACAAATAACTAAATTTGCTCTCTCTAATCCACTTGCCCAGCTTGCGGATATGCTCGGGGCGGTTGTTCACCCCGTCAATAACTGCATACTCCAAAAACACCTGCCGCCCGGTTAAGGCCAGATATTCGTCCAGCGCCAAGCGCAGCTCTTCTAAATCATAGCGGCGGTTGACCGGCATCAGGCGGCTGCGCTCCTCATTATCTGCATTATGCAAAGATACCGCCAAGTTGACCTGCGGCAAATCCACCGCCAGCTTATGCAATTTATCTGCAATGCCGGAGGTGGAAATGGAAATATGGCGCGCACCGATATTCAAAAAATCGGGGTTGGTTAAATTTTGCACCGCCTTGACTACATTTAAATAGTTCACCAGCGGCTCCCCCATCCCCATAAACACCACGTGGGAAATGCGCTCCCCGATTTTTTCTCTCTTTACATACTCAAACCACATCAGCACCTGGTCGGCAATTTCTTCATCGGTTAAATCCCGCTTAAAGCCCATACGCCCGGTGCTGCAAAAACTGCATTTCATCGCACAGCCCACTTGGGTGGATACACATACGCTCCAGCCTTCGTGCGGTTTTAAAAGCACCGTTTCAATCAGCAGGCCGTCTTTCAGCTTCAACAGTGCTTTAGCTACGCGGTCCTGCTCAGAGAGGACCATTTTCTTGACGGTAAAGCTCAAAATAGGCAGTTCTTTTTCCAGCTTTTCGCGCAAAGGGGCCGGCAAGGAAGTGGCCTCCTGCCAAGAGGAAATGCCGTTTTTATATACGGCGTCTTTTACCTGCCCAATGCGGTAGGCCGGCAGACCGGCGTCTTTGATAAATTGTTTTACGCGTTCAAAATTCATAGCTAAAGTCCTGTCTTAAAATCCTTTTTATTTTATCATTTTTCCCACCCACGCAAACGCCACAGCCAAAAAAGAAAAATTTTTTGCATATATAAGGTAAGAAAAAATGAAAAAACGCCGTTTTTTTAGTATAATACCAGCACTATGAGCGAAGATATCAAATTTAGCACATCCGGTTTCCGGGCGGTTATTGCAGAAGGGCTCACAGCCCAGACCGTCCAGCGTCTTGCATTCGGGATTTCCGACCATATTTTGGAAAACTCTTTCTACGGCTTTGAAGGCAGCGGCTACCAAAAACACTGCCAAGAACAAGGCAAAAAGCCCAAAAAGCCCTTGGTCATCATTGGTTATGACACCCGCTTTTTATCCAAACAATTGGCTTATGTGGCCGCCAATGCTTTCTTAGCCAACGGCATCGGCGTCAAAATGGCCGACGAACCTTTGCCCACCCCGGTGGCGGAATGGAACGTACTCAAAGAGGGTGCCGTCGGCGCGGTGGTCATTACTGGCAGTGAGGCGGACTACCACGTCTGCGGCCTCAAGTGGATAGCCTATTACGGCGGCATCGCCAACAACGAAATTGTGGAAGATATTGAAAAACGCACCCCCGGTCCGGCGGCCCAAGTGCTAAAAACTTCTTCTACGGAGTTTGACCATTTAAATTCCGCTGTGGTGCCCACCAATTCTTTGAAAAAAGAATATATGGCCCATTTGGAAAAGCTTTTGGATGGCAAAGCCCTTAAAAAGGCCAAACTGAAAATTGCGCTGGATCCGCTTTTTGGCACAGCCCAATATTATTTCCGCGCCCCGCTGGAAAAGTACGGCGTTGCGGTGGAAGCTTTAGATGAAGGGGCGGACGTGCTCTTTGGCGGCAAAGTGCCCAATGCCGGCCCCGTCAGTCTAGAAGGGCTCAAAAAATTGGTTCTCTCTAAAAAAATGCACCTAGGTATTGCCTGCAACCCAGATTGCGACAAATTCGGCATTATTGATTCCGATGGAGAATGGGTGTCCCCGAACGAAATCGGCCCAATGCTTTTGCACCATATGGTCAAAAACAAAAAGCTCAAAGGCCGCGTGGTCCGAAGCGTCATTACCTCTACGCTTTTTGACCAAGTAGCCAAAACGCACGGCCTGATGATGCGTGAGACCCCCGTCGGATTTAAATATATTACCGAGCTGATGACCACCGGACAGTATATTATGGGGATGGAAGAATCCGGCGGTATCGCCGTAGCCAACCATATCCCCGACAAAGACGGCCTGTTGGCGTGTTTTCTGATAATAGATATGCTGGCGGTAGAAGGCAAAACGCTCAAACAGCTGCGTAAAGATTTCTACAAACAATACCGCCCCATGTACGACCAAAAAGTCAGTATCCCCAAAACGGAAACTGAAATCAACCGTATCATGGAACGCTTAGACATTAAGCCCCCCCTAGCTATTAACAAAACCTCCGTGTGGCGTATAGACTCCACCGACGGCTTCAAATTTATTTTGAAGGGTGGCAGCTGGCTGGCTATACGTCCATCCAGCACGGAGCGGCGCATCCGCTTGTATGCCGAAGCGCCGTACGAAAAATTGCCCGCCGTATTAATTAAGGAAGGCAAAAAAATTATAGACAGCATCGTCTGAGAATGTTCAGGCGAAGGGGGTTGTATATGGCCCGGATTAAAAAAATAACCGGAAGAGAAGTGTTGGATTCCCGCGGCTACCCAACCGTAGCCGCCGATGTGCTTTTAGATGACGGAAGCACCGCTACCGCGATGGTGCCCAGCGGAGCCAGCACCGGCTCTCACGAAGCGCTGGAACTGCGCGACGGCGGCACCCGCTACAATGGCAAAGGCGTTTTAAAAGCGGTGGCCAATGTAAGTAAAATTGCCAAACGCTTAAAAGGCTTGGACGCCAACGACATTCGCCTTATTGACGACACAATGATTGCTTTAGACGGCACCGAAAACAAAAGCAAACTGGGTGCCAATGCCATACTGGCGCTGTCTATGGCGGTCTTGCGCGCCGGCGCCCAAAGCGAACAAAAACCGCTCTACGAACATATACGCAGCTGTTACGGCCTGCAGAGCAAACAATACCTGCTGCCTACCCCGATGCTCAACATTATTAACGGCGGCAAACACGCAGATTCTGGCCTGGACGTGCAGGAATTTATGATTGTGCCCACCCAGGCAAAAACATTCTCCGAAGCGCTCCAATGGGCCAGCGAAACCTACCACGTGCTTAAAGACATCTTAAAAAAAGCAGGGCAAGTGATTGCCGTAGGTGACGAAGGAGGCTTTGCCCCCAAAATCGCCAAGCACGAGGACGTACTGAAAACTTTAATCGCCGCCTGCAAAAAAGCCAAGCACCCGTCTATGTCTTTGGCTATGGACTGCGCCGCCAGCGAATTTTATAAAAACGGCAAATATCATTTTGAGAAAAAAACATACACTTCCCAGCAGATGAGCCAGATTTACGCCGGGTGGTGCAAGAAGTTCCCCCTAGTGTCTATAGAGGACCCTTTGCAAGAGGACGACTGGGCCGGCTGGCAGCACATTACCGCCCAACTGGGGCAAAAAATACGTTTGGTGGGTGATGACTTGTTTGTTACCAATCCGCTGCGCCTGCAAATGGGTATTGAGAAAAAAGCGGCTAACGCCATTTTGATTAAACTTAACCAAATCGGCACCGTATCGGAAACGGTGGACGTTATTTTAGCCGCGCAGAAAGCCCATTACTCGTGCATTATTTCGCACCGCTCCGGAGAAACGGAAGACAGCTTTATTGCAGACCTGGCGGTAGCCACCAACGCCGGCGCCATTAAAACCGGCGCCCCGGCCCGCGCCGAGCGTACCGCCAAGTACAACCGCCTGCTGCAAATAGAGCACGAACTGGGCAAAAAGGCCTCTTACGCTAAAGATAAAGTATTTAAAAAATGAACGACTTAAAAAAAATTATTGTCCGCAACCGCAAACCCCTCATCGCCGCCGCTTTGGCGGTGGCGGCGGTTTGCTGGTTTTTAGGAAGCAGTTTTACCAGTTTGATACACAATAAAATAGAGTTAAAAAAACTAAGCAGCCAAACCGTAGAGCTTGATGAGCAGTATGAGCAACTGCAAGAAAAACTGGATTTACTAAAAAAACAAGACCCCGCTTATATGGAGCGGGTGGCGCGCGTGCAGTATCATATGTCTAAACCGGGAGAAACGGAGTTCCGCTTCTCCCCTAAAAAATAAGCCGGCCCGCGCCGCCGATAAACATTTAAGCCCGCACCGTATGTGTTTTGCTCTAAGCTGCTCGGTGCCCAATAAGGACAAAGTATGAATATAGATGTTTTAGAACTAGGCCCTATGGCCAACTGCACCTATTTAGTCAGCCAAGGTAAAGACGCTTTGCTGATTGACCCGGCCTGGGATATGAACTACATTGAACATACCCTGAAAACCAAAGAGCTTACCCTGCTGGCGGTGTTTTTTACGCACGGGCACTTTGACCACGTCAAAGAATCCGAACAACTGCTGCGTGCGCACGGACTAAAAGCGTATATAGAACAAAATGATGTGCTTTTAAGCGGCTTGTCTGAGGACGTGTTGCAGCCCTATAGCGGCGCACAAGACATAAAAGAGGGGCCTTTCTCTGTGCACATTATGCCCACGCCCGGGCACACGGCCGGCGGCGTATGCCTGCAAATTGGGGACGCGCTCTTTACCGGAGACACACTTTTCCCCGGCGCGTGCGGACGGGTGGATTTGCCCTCCTCCGACCCGCGGGCTATGCGCAAAAGCCTGCTGGCATTATCTAAACTCCCGCCGGACACGCGCGTGTTTGCCGGCCACAGCTACGGTGGCAAATGCTCGTCCAACATCGGCTATGAACGCGTGACGAACCCGTTTATGAGAAATGCCATTAAAGACGAGAAGGTACTTTCTTAATGCACCCGGTATTATTTAAAATAGGCTCTTTTGAAATGGCCTCTTACGGACTGATGACCGCGCTGGCTTATATAGCGGCGGCGTGGTATTTGTACAAACGCCTGCATTATATTAAGCTGGACAAAGACACTTTCTGGAATATTATTTTTATTGCGTTTGTGTCTGCATTGTTGGGGGCCAAGCTACTCTACATTATCGTTTCTTGGCAGGAAATGGGAGCCACTTTTACCGAGCGTTTGGCTTACGCCGCCAAAAATTTCCGCTACGGATTTGTATTTTTCGGCGGGGCGGTAACGGCTATTGTGGCGCTGCTGATTTATCTTAAAAAGAAAAAACTGCCGGTGTTGCCGACGGCGGATTTTTTTATCGTCGCACTTCCTATCGGGCACGCGATTGGACGCATTGGCTGTTTTTTGGCGGGCTGCTGCTACGGCAAGCCGACCCACCTGCCCTGGGGCGTTACATTTACCGACCCGCACAGCCTGGTCGCCCCGCAATACTTGGGCACCACGCCGCTGCACCCTACCCAGCTTTACGAAGTCGTCGCCAATTTGATTTTGTTCTTCATCTTACAATACTATTACAAAAAACCGCATAAAAACGGCGCCGTGCTGGCGGCCTATTTAATTGGCTACTGTGTAATCCGCTTTGTAATTGAGTTTTTCCGCGGGGACTTCCGCGGGGAATACATTTGCGGGCTTTCTCCCTCCCAGCTGATTGCCGTGCTGACCATAGCGGTTACGCTGGTAGCCATACGGTTTTTGAAAAAGGATACCCCCTATGCCGGATAAAAAAATTCTTGATTTTACGGGTTACTCCCGCCGTTTAGACATCTTTGCCACCGATGAACTGCCGCAGTTTTCGCGCGCACTGGTGCAGAAGATGATTAAAGAAGGCAAAATTACCGTCAACGGCAAAAAAGTAAAACCTTCCTGGCCGCTGCAAGAAGGCGAAAAGGTGGAAATAGAGCTCCCCGCCGCCCAAGACCAAAAAAGCAGTTTGGCAGAGCTGATTATAGCAGACGGCAAAGACTATTTTGTCATCAACAAGCCCGCCGGTATGCTGGTGCATCCGCAAAGCCCCATTTGGGAAACCAGCCCCCAGGCCGCCTTTGCCGCGGAAGAAACCTTGGTCTCGCTGGTACTGGCCCACCCGCCCAAAGGCTTTGAGCCGGGCACCCCGCGCGCCGGCCTGGTGCACCGCTTAGACCGCGAAACCAGCGGAGTAATGCTGCTGGCTAAAAATGCCGATTTTCAGGCCGCTATGACAGAGCTGTTTGCCAACCGTGACGTGCACAAGACCTACCACTCCATCGCCTGCGGCGAAATCCCCAACGACAGCGGCACCATAGACGTGCCCATCGGGCGCGTGGCGGGCGGCAAAATCAAGGCCTCTGACGTTGGACGCGAAGCGGTGACCGACTATAAAGTGCTGCAGCGCCAAAACGGATTTACTTACGTAGAGCTTTACCCGCGCACCGGCCGGACCAACCAGCTGCGCGTACATTTAAGCTGGCTGGGCTACCCCGTGCTGGGCGACTGGCTGTATAAAGGCGCCACAGCGGACCGCCTTATGCTGCATGCACGGCGGCTGGAATTTAAATACCCTTTTACCGGGCGCGCAATGAAGTTTGAGGCTCCCGTCCCGCCGGATTTTGAAGCGGCGTGGAAGCGCGTCAGCCAAAAAAAATAATTTCTGCTTATAAAAAAATATAAAATCCCGCCACTACAAGGCGGGATTTTAGCAAATATTTCTAGAAGCCCAACTACAACTTACAGCGGCTTTTGATACAGCCGGTAGCGTTTGGTCTGGTAGCAGCCGGCTTCCGTCATAGCGCGGATAATGCCCTCATTGTCTTCCAAAATCCAGGACAGCTCCGCCTCGTCCCAAATGGCTACGCCATATTCCACGATATGTTTAATCAACACCAAATCTATGCCACGCTTGCGAAAGCCCGGCTCTACCCCCAGCATAATCAGCCGCGCGTCGCGTATCTTGGGCCAAGCCAACAGCGCTTTGAGCGTGCGCCACGGATTAAACAGCCCGCCACGCAGAATTTTAAGCACGTGGTTCATATTGGGAATGGCAATATAAAACCCGGCCGGCACTCCGTCCACTTCCGCCACGCAGGTGCCTTCGGGGCGCACCACCCATTTCAGTTCCTGCACCATATCCTGCATTTCTTCTTCCGAAAGCGGCGTATGGCCCCAGTTCTCTGCCCAGGCCTCATTGTAAATTTTGCGGATAACGGAAGCTTCTTGTTTTAAATTTTTCAAATCTAGCCGCCGCAGCGTCAGCCCTTTGCCGCGGGCGGCGCGGGCAACTATTTTTTCAAACAGCGGCGAAAATTTATCATTACGCGTGCGTCTAAACGCCAGCAAATCTTTCACCTTGCCAAAGCCGCACTCTTCTATCAGCTTCATATAATAGGGATAGTTGTAAGGCATCATAATGGAAGGCATTTGGTCAAAGCTGTCTGCCAGCAGCCCATACACGTGGTTGGAGGAAGGATTAGCCGGCCCGCGCACCGCCTCTACCCCCTGGGCGCGCAGCCATTTTTCCCCTTCGGCAAAGAGCGCGCGGGAAACGGACGTGTCATCTATACAATCAAAAAATCCGAAAAACCCGATATTTTCTTTATGGTACTGGTTATAGGTATCATTGACCAGCACGCACAGCCGGCCCGCTACCTGTCCATCTTTGTAAGCCAAAAACAGTTTGCGCCGCGCGTGCGTCCAAAACGTATTTTTAGGGTGCAATAGTTTCAGCGTATCGGCCTTTAATTCTCCCACCCAATAAGGGTCGTTTTTATATAAATCAAACGGGAACTGGACAAATGCTTTGAGTTGGTTTTCTGCGTCTTTGATTTCAATATTCGCCATAACCTCTCCCAATAAACGGGCTGAGAGCGCTGTTTTGCGCTTTCTTGGCACACGGGCCATTGCCAACACACGGCTGGGGATTTCTGCGCTGTTTCTGCGCCTTTTTTTGCCAGGGGCTTTGCCCCCATATAGCAAAACCCCGCCTCTTGCGAGTGCGGGGTTTAAAACTTTTTATTTGATTACACCGACCGCCCGGCCCGCCTGGGCAAACGCGTCAATGATTTTTTGTACGTGTTCATCGGTATGCGTAGCCATCAGCGTCAGGCGCATTAAAGCGCGGCCCGGGGGCACAGCGGGGCTGACGACCGGGTTAGAAAAAATGCCCAGCTCGTGCAGAGCGCGCCACATCTTAAAGCAGTTTTCATTGCTGCCCACGTGCACCGGGATAACCGGCGTGGTGCTGTGGCCCAAATCAAAGCCCAGATCCCGCAGGCCTTTTTTAAGGTTGTCGGTCATACGGAATAAATTGTCGCGGCGGGAGGTATCATTTTCAATCAGCTCCAACGCTTTATTAATAGAAGCCACAGAAGCCGGCGGCAGCGCGGCGGAGAAAATCTGGCTGCGCGCATTGTGGCGGATATAATGGATAATGTCTGCATCTCCCACTACAAAGCCGCCCACGGTGGCAAATGTTTTGGAGCAGGTGCCCACTACGAGATCCACTTCGCCGTTTTCCAGGCCAAAATATTCGCAGGTGCCGCGCCCGGTTTTGCCGATAATGCCGGTGGCGTGTGCGTCATCTACAATAATGCGCGCGCCGTATTTCTTGGCAACTTTGACAATGCCGGGCAGCGGGCAAATATCACCCTCCATACTGAAAACGCCGTCCACAATAATCAGCTTGCCCGCTTCCGGCGGCAATTTAGAAAGCACGCGTTCCAAATCTTCCGGGTCATTGTGTTTAAAACGCACCATTTCCCCGTCGGACAGTTTAACCCCGTCCAAAATGCTGGCGTGGTCCAATTTATCCACGATGGCGTAATCGCCTTTTTTAATCAGGCAAGAAACAACTCCCAGGTTCATTTGGTAACCGGTGGAAAAGAGAAGACCGGCTTCTTTGCGTTTAAAGCGCGCAAGACGCTGTTCCAACTGGTCGTGAAAAACGGTATTTCCGTTTAAAAAGCGCGATCCCGCACAGCCGGTGCCGTATTTCAAGGCGGCCTCAGCGGCGGCTTTTTTCATCTCCGGGTCGTCAGCCAAACCCAAGTAATTGTTGGAACCTGCCATAATATATTTTTTCCCGCCCAGCACGACCTCCGGCCCCTGGGCCGATTCTATCGGCTGGAAATAGCCGTAAATGCCCAGCTTCATAGCCAGTTTGGCGTCTTTATAATTTTTGCACTTTTCAAAAATATCAGACATATTCTTTTCCTTTTGGTACCCGATTACTTCTGTACTTTCTTAATAATATTGGTAGTGGAGCGCCCTTTTAACAGAGCAAAACGCACTACTTTTTTTGCAAATTCACGGCCCACAATTTCCGAGGGCTTATAGTCGCCGCCTTTTACCAGCACGTCGGGGCGAACCAGTTTAATCAAATTGTACGGCGTGTCTTCCCCAAACACGCATACGGCGTCCACCGCCTGCAGGGCCGCCAGCACTAAGGCGCGGTCGGCCTGTTTATTGACCGGGCGGGTGGGACCTTTTAAGCGCCGCACGGACGCGTCGCTGTTCACGCCCACCACCAGCACATCCCCTTTGGCGCGGGAAAACTCCAGCACGCTTACGTGCCCGGCATGCAGGATATCAAAACAGCCGTTGGTAAAAACGATTTTTTTGCCCGCTTTGCGTTGTTTGTCCAGCCATTTGGCTAGGGCGGGCCGGCTGAAAATTTTACTTTTTGCCTTCATCTTGCTTTTGTTCCGCTGCCAGCATACGTTCAATTAAGCCCGTGTCCATCTTGCCGGCCACGAAATCCGGATTATTTACAATTTTTTGGTGGAAGGGAATGGTCGTTTTAACGCCCCCCACCTTAAATTCGCCCAGCGCGCGGCGGCTGCGCTGCAGCAGTTTTTCCCGGTCCGGCGCGGTTAAAATCAGCTTGGCTATCAGGCTGTCATAATAGCTGGGAATGGTATATCCCGTGTACATATGGCTGTCCACCCGAACGCCCAAGCCCCCGGCAGGGATCCACTCTTCAATGGTGCCCGGGCACGGGGTAAAGTTTTTATCGCTGTCTTCAGCGTTAATGCGGTGCTCAATGGCGTGGCAGCGTATAACCGCCGCTTCTTTTTGCCCAATGCACAAAGGCTCCCCTTGCGCAATGCGGATTTGCATTTTGACCAGGTCGTAGCCGCACACGGCTTCCGTCACCGGGTGTTCCACCTGCAAACGCGTGTTGACTTCCATAAAATAAAATTCTTTATTCTGCGCCATCAAAAATTCCACCGTACCTACACCGCGGTATTTGGCGGCTTTGACTAATTTGACGGCAGCTTCCTGCAATTTGTGGCGGGTAGCCGCATCCACAAATGGGGACGGGGATTCCTCCACCAATTTTTGGTGGCGGCGCTGCATACTGCAGTCGCGCTCGGCAAACGCGATGGCGTTGCCGTAATTGTCGGCTGCCACCTGCACTTCAATATGGCGCGGATTTAAAACGAGTTTTTCAAAATAGACGCGGTCGTCTCCAAAGTTGGCTTTGGCTTCGGCCTGAGCGGTTTTCATCATCCGCTCCAAATCTTTCTCTTCCAGGCAGGCGCGCATTCCTTTGCCGCCGCCGCCCAAAGAGGCTTTAATCATAATTGGAAAGCCAATTTTGCGGGCCACTTCTCTAAAATTTTTCCCCACCACGCCGTCAGAACCCGGCGTAATAGGCACGCCGCCTTTGACGGCGATTTCACGCGCGGTGCTTTTCACGCCCAGCATACTGATAGCCTGGGCCGTAGGGCCGATAAACGTGATGCCGGCTTTGGTCACGGCCTCGGCAAAATCGGCATTTTCTGATAAAAACCCATAGCCCGGGTGCACGGCGTCAGCGCCGGTCATCTTAGCGGCGGTTACCACCGCGTCAATATTTAAATAGCTCATCGGAGAAGGAGCCGCCCCAATACACACCGCCTCATCAGCCATACGCACGTGCAGGCTGTTGCGGTCCGCCTCGGAATAGATAGCTACGGATTTGATGTTCATTTCTTTGAGCGTGCGAATCACGCGCAAAGCAATCTCGCCGCGGTTGGCGATGAGCACTTTTTTAAAAGGGGTTACTTTAAGCTTTGCGTTCATAGCCGGGCCTCTACGGTTCAATAAAAAATAGCGGCTGGCCGTATTCTACCGGTTTGCCTTCTTCGGCGGAAATAATGCGCAGGGTGCCGGCTACGGGAGAGGTGATGGGATGTTTTTTAGACAGCGTTTCCACCAGGCCTAGGCTGTCGCCTTCTTTGACTTTTTGGCCCTCTTTTAACACCAGGTTTTTGCCTTTGGGCGCGGCGTGGTAAAAACCTAAAGCCGGGGCAGTAACCGCCGTTAAATGGCAGGAAAATTTAGCCGGTTCGGGCAAAGCTTCGCGGGTTTTGATTTCAATGCAATTATGATTTTTCTCGTAACAAAATTCAGCCAAATCTGTGGTTTTCATCCACTGGGTAATTTCGGTAATCAGTTTGGTATCCATAATGCCTCGCTTTCAGGGAGGTTAAAATATATATGGTTTATTTTAGCATTTTTGGCTCAAGCGGGAAAGCCAAGCTCTGCTCCTGCCCTGAGGCTTGGTAAATTGCCCAAGCCGCCCCGGCTGTCTTGCTCCAGCCCCCTCCCCTCTCCGTTCCACAAACCCGCGCCTTGTTTATTTTTATAGGAGGCCAGAGTACATCTAACCCCGTTTTTTCTGCTCAGCCGGGAATATAAAAAGCTATACTAAAAACACACCGGCGGTTCAAACAGCAGAAATTTCCCGGCCGCATTTTGGCATTTTACTGTTTGAATTACACGCGATATACCGCCGTAAAAAGGAGCATTATGCAAATAGCCAAACTGATTTTTTGGATTATCTTTTGCCAGCTGCCGGCCTGGGCCGGAGCCGCCGCCGTCAGCCGCGGCCTGGATTGGTATCACGGACTGGTGCAGCCGTCTTTTACGCCGCCGGATTGGGCGTTTTCAGCCGCGTGGGGCGTCTTGTATATTTTGATGGGGGTGGCAGGTTTTTTGCTCACACGCCAGGGCCTTCGGCGGGAAATACGCCCCGCTTTGCTGTTATTTATTTTCCAACTAGCGCTTAATGCACTGTGGACGCCGGTCTTCTTTGGCAGGCAGGCGCCCGGCTGGGCTTTGTTTATACTTACGGGTTTAATCGTAGCCAATGCGTTTTTACTCAAACAACTGTGGGGAGTATGCCGGCGCGCGTTTTGGCTGCTCATTCCCTACATTATATGGTTGGCTTTTGCCTGGAGCTTAAACTACGCCATTATCTTGTTAAACTGACAAATGCTGCCCCGGGGCCCATACCCAGTATATATAAATATCAGGTCCTTTCTTAATAGGTATTAAGAAAGGACCTAAATTGTAAGAAAACCGCTAATAAAAAGCCGCTCTTTAGCGGCTTTTTATTTCTTATTTATTTCCTTTTCCAGAGCGGTAACGGCTGACGGCATTGACTCCTATGCGCAGCAGTTTATAAAAGGTGCTGTCCAAAAGAGAGGACACATTGTCTAGCAAATCAAACGTGCTTTGCGTCTTGGCCATATTTTCCGCCGTAATGGTGGCCAAATATTCCAGCGATTCCGCCGTGCGGCCCACCTGGCGCAAGGTCACTACCGCATATACCACCAACACCACAAAAGCAATGACTGCAATTAAAACCATAATTTGATAAAAGTCCATATCTTCCCCTCCTGTTTTTTTTATTTAATCACTTTCGCGCCCTGCGGTCAAGAAAAAAAGAAAATTAAATACTCCTTTTCCCCACCGCTTCTTTTCCGCTTTTTCAGGCCGCTTAACCTCCCCGCACGCAGAGCATAAGGGACTCTTCTTATTAGTTTAATTAAATTGCAAAAATTTTCCACAAAAAGAGAAAAAATAAGTTATACTCTTAATAGTAATAATTACTAATTAGCCTGTATAATGCAAAAAATTTTTAAAAGATTTTCGCAAATAAATTTTTTAATTCTCAGACGGTAAAATTTATTTTTTCCAGGCCAGGCTTTTGCTTTTTAAGACGGGATTTGCATTTTTAGTTTTTTTATGCAAAAATTTAAACTGTCGCAGGTTTCTACCCGCGCGGCTACCACACACACAGGACTTATACTATGGAAAACGCAGAAGTTATTACAAACATCGTCAAAAGAGACGGAACTATCCAACATTTTGATTCTAAAAAAATTACCAAGGCCATTGAAAAAGCCGCCGCGGTAACCGGAGAGTTTGACGCTGACACCGCAAAAAAACTGACCATCCGGGCCATCAATATCATTCAACAACTTTACGCCGACACCACCCCCAACGTGGAAAACGTGCAGGACATCGTAGAAGACGTGCTGCTTACGTCCAATTATCACAAAACAGCCAAAGCGTATATTTTGTACCGCGACCAGCACGCCCGCATCCGTGAGATTTCTTCCAAATTTAACGTAGATTTGGTGGACCAGTATTTAAAACAGCTGGACTGGCAAGTCAACGAAAACAGCAATATGGGCTACTCTCTGCAGGGGCTCAACAATTATATTTCCTCTGAAATCAGCAAAATCTATTGGCTTAATAAAATTTACCCCGAAAAAGTAAAGCGTATGCATACGGAAGGGGACTTTCACCTGCACGATTTGGGCCTTTTGGGCGCCTACTGCGTAGGCTGGGATTTGCAAGACCTGCTGCTGAGCGGTTTTACCGGCGTAGTGGGCAAAGCCGAAAGCAAACCCGCCAAGCACTTCCGCACGGCTTTGGGCCAGGTGGTCAACTTTTTCTATACCTTGCAGGGTGAAAGCGCCGGCGCGCAGGCGTTTAGCAATTTTGACACGCTGCTGGCCCCGTTTATCTATTACGATAAACTCTCTTATGATGAAGTAAAGCAGGCACTGCAGGAATTTTTGTTTAACGTCAACGTGCCCACTCGCGTAGGGTTCCAAACGCCTTTTACCAACCTGACGCTGGACCTCAATGTTCCTTCCTATTATAAGGACCAACCGGTTATTATCGGCGGGAAACTGATGGACAAGACCTACAAAGAGTTCCAAAACGAAATGGACTTGCTCAACCGCGCTTTCTGCGAAGTGATGCTGGCCGGCGACGCCAAGGGCCGCGTGTTCACATTCCCGATTCCTACGTACAACATCACCAAAGATTTTGATTGGGATAACCCTAAACTGACACCGCTGTGGGAAATGACGGCCAAATACGGTATTCCGTACTTTGCCAACTTTATTAACTCTGATATGAACCCCGAAGACGCCCGCTCCATGTGCTGCCGTCTGCGCATTGATAACCGCGAGCTGCGCAAACGCGGCGGCGGGCTGTTTGGCTCTGCCCCGCTGACGGGTTCTATCGGCGTGGTTACCATTAACTTGCCGCGCCTGGGTTATTTGTCCAAGAACGAAGATGAATTTTTCAAAAACCTGCTGGACCGCATGGAAACAGCCAAAGAAAGCCTGGAAATTAAACGCAAAGTGATTGAACGTTTTACCAGCGCCAACCTCTATCCGTATATGAGCTTCTACCTGCGCACCGTCAAGCAGCGCTTTAACGAATACTGGAAAAACCACTTCTCCACCATCGGTTTGGTGGGGCTTAACGAAGCCTCCGTCAATTTAATTGGCGAAGACATCGGCACCGAAAAAGGCCGCGCCTTTGCCGAAAAGGTGCTGACGTTTATGCGTGAAACGCTGGTCAAATTCCAGGAAGAAACCGGCAACAACTACAACTTAGAAGCCACCCCGGCCGAAGGCACCTCTTACCGCTTAGCCAAGCTGGACAAAGAGCGCTACCCCGAAATCATCTGCGCCGATGAGGAACTGTATAAACAAGGCCATCAGCCTTTCTATACCAACTCTTCGCAGCTGCCGGTTAACTATACCGATGATGTGTTTGAAATGCTGGACTTGCAAAGCAATATCCAGTCCAAATACACCGGCGGCACCGTACAGCATATCTTCACCGGGGAGCGCATTAAAGATTTGGAAGCGATGAAAAAATTCATTAGAACCGTATGTGAAAAATACACGCTTCCTTACTTCTCCATTACGCCGACGTTCAGCGTCTGCCCCAAATGCGGCTACATTGAAGGCGAACATTTTGAATGCCCCAAATGCAAAGCTGAACGGATGCAAGAGCTGGAACGACAAGTGCGCCTATTGGAAGAGCAGTTGTACAGCAAATAATTTGTGCAAGTACCTTTTCGGGGGCCCCGAAAAGCCCCCGCGAAGCAGTCCGGCCCGACCAGTATAAACACGCTTTAAGCGGCTGCAGACCGGACAAGAAGGATGAAGTAACAGGAGTAATGAAATGACAGCTGAAGAAAAAAAGATTGTAGAGAATAAAATCTCTGAACTCAAAAAAGAAATGCAGGATGTGCACGGCTCCAAATGCGAAGTGTACAGCCGCGTGGTCGGTTACTTGCGCCCGGTGCAAAACTGGAACAAAGGCAAAAAAGAAGAATTTGCTATGCGCAAAAATATGAACGTGGGCTGCGGCTGCGATTGCGGCTGCCACAGCGATAAATAAATTTCCTTTTTTTGCAACGGGCTTGAGATGAAAATAGGCGGGCTATTAAAATTTACACTCATTGACTTTCCAGGCCGGCCGGCCGCAGTGATATTCACCCAGGGGTGCAATTTCCGCTGCCGTTACTGCCACAACCCGGAATTGGTGTACCCGCATATGTTCTCCCAGCCCGTTGCAGAAGAGGAAATAGACGCTTTTTTAAAACGCCGCCAAGGCACGCTGGAGGGGATTGTCGTCTCCGGCGGAGAACCCACCTTATTTGATGACTTACCCCAATTTTTAGCCAAAATAAAATCTATGGGCTATGCCGTTAAATTAGACACCAACGGCACCCGCCCGGAGATGATTAAAGAACTGCTGGACAAGAAATTGGTAGATTTTATTGCAATGGATTTAAAAGCCCCGCTGGACAAATATTCTTCTATTACGGGGGTGGAATTTAATCCGGCAGTATTGCGCCAGTCTATGGATTTGATACGAAACGCCGGCATTGGCTACGAATTTCGCACCACTTACGACAAAGAAGTGCTTACAGACGCCGATATAGAAGCTATTTCCCAAAGCGTGGACGGCAAATGCTACCGCGTGCAGGAATGCCTGCCAGTGGCAAAAGAAAAAGCCGCCTTAAAAGTGCTTCACGACGATCTATAAATATCCTGTCTCAAAACCGGGCATACGTCCGTTTTTTAATGACCCAATTTCCCTATTTCCGGTCTTGGCCTCTGGTGCTCTTGGCTCTCCTCTTCTCCTGCCACTTTCTATACAAAGAGGCCTTTCCTTTTGTGCTCAGCCTGCTCTTTGCTGCTTACTAAAAGCCCCTGTTCCCTTTCACCCCAAAAAAATTTTAGAAAACTGCCCGGGCGGATACCTGTTTTTTATTGTAAGAGATATACATAAAAAATCCCGGGGTGCTTAATGCCCCGGGATATAGCAGTCAACCCAATAATTATTTTGCAGCCTTCAAATCTTCTTCCAGCATATTACTCCAGCTATTCCACAGCTGCATTTCCCGCTGGCTGTAAGAACCCAATACGCAAGATTCCATACGGACATAATCTGCAATCCGAATAGTCCGGCGGCCATTATCTATTTTGATTTCTTTGTTGACCTCTTCAACCATTTCGCGCGCGGCATCTACAGAAACCTCACGCAGCTCAATATAAGTCAGCCGCACCCCGTCCAAAGACTGGAATAAATAACTATAGTTGGAATATTGCTGTCTGTAAGCGAACTGGGCAAAGCCGTTAAGGCAGTTTGCCAAATCTTTTTTCAGCTCAACGATTTTTTGTTGACGGGCAGCCGCTTGGGCAGCAGAACGCTCCAGCCCTTTTTGGAAAGCAGCAGTTTGCACTTTTTCCTGTACATTTTGAGCCCAAACACAGGGAACAAATACAGCCACAAACAACAAAGCCAATAATTTTTTCATAACAACTCCTTTGAAATGAATTTCTTATACTATTAGTTTAAGAAATCCCGTTCCCGGCAACAAGGGTCCTAGGGCCTATATTAGTTCGTCTAAAGGACCTAAAATTAATGCAAGAAACGTCCTTTTTCATAAATCAGCACCGTTTTGCCGTTCTTGAGCAAAGCACGCACGGTTTTATCTTCGGTATTAATTAAATCCCAGTGCAGAGCAGAGTCGTTAAAACCCAATTGTCTTTTAGCTTTGGCGTCCAATTTGCTGACATCCCCCGTAAAAGTATCGGCATAGCTAGATCCCACCGCCACGTGGCAGTTGCCATATTTGCCACCGAAATTTTCATCAAACAAAATATCTGCCATAAATTTATCTATCTTGGAAAAACGCCTGTCCGTGAGTGAAAACTCCCCTATTTGCGCCGCGCCCCGGTCCATCGCCAGCATTTTACGCAGGAAGCTCTGCCCTTGCTGGGCGGTGGCGTTGACCACGCGGCCGTTTTTAAATTCCAATTTTACACCCTTTACATAATTGCCGCTGCGGTAAGAAGACAAATCAGCAAAATACACCCCGCGTGTACCACGCCAATCCGGCGAGGTAAAAATTTCAAACGAAGGGATATTATTCCCCCCGCCTGAGATAAACTGGCGCTTCTCCCCCAGCAACACCTCAAAATCCATATGGGCCGTTTCTATATGCAATTTATCTATCTGCAATCCGTTAAGCCACTGGCCTATATCGGCGATCTGGGCCATCACTTCTTTCCACTTTTTAATCGGATCTTTTTCATTTAAAAAACAGGCTTTTGCAATTTGCTTTGCATACTCTTGCACGCTCAGCCCCGCTTTTTCTGCCAAATCCTGGGTGGGATAATTGCATAAAGTCCAGGAGAACAGGCCTGCCTGCTCGGAACGGTCCATAATTTCTCTAAGCGGCTTGCGCGCCACCGCAGCACGGCCCAAACGGGCGGGATTTGTTTGTTTCAGCGCCGTCAAGTCTTCCGGCGCACGCAACGAAATAAGCCCGTTTAATTTTTCTTGAAATTCTTTTTCCCCTGCGGCAATATGGGTCAGCTGGCGTTCATCTGCCAGCGTATAAAAAGCCCGGGCAAAGCCTTCTGGCGCGTTGCCCCGCACCACGGCCAAATAACGTTTTTGCAGCAAACGTTCATAAACGGCTTGCGCTAAATCCGAAGCAGTCCGGTCATAGCGCAGCAAAACCGTATCATACTTTTTAAATTTACCGCCGCGGCGGGCTGTTTCCATAGCCCACACCATAACATCTGCATAACGCAACAACTGTGTTTTGGTAAAAATCATATATCCCCCTTGCTCTCGTATAATGTTATAATAGCAAATATAAAATACGGGATAAAAATATGAAAAAATTACTTTTTTTTACGGCCTTACTGTTGCTCTTCTCTCCGCTTCACAGCGGCGTATTTCCCAAGCCCGAAATGGACTTTGATTTTGTCTATCAAACACACTCTGCCCCCGCTATTTTGCCCGCCACCAGCGAACAAATCCAATGCCAAGACAATCAGTGTTTGCAAAGCAAACCGCTGGGCCGCTATGGCATACAGAAACTATATTGCCAGAGTGAAGGCTGTTTTTCTATTGCCTACAAATATACGCCTTACCAGAAACTAATTATTGATTTTTCAGACGGAATAAAACGCGAAAGCAATGTATTCCCGGCGCCGGACCGCTTGCACGATTCTTTTCAAGTAACCGTGCGGGATGATGACCTGTGGGTGGAACGTTCCGCCCAGCCGCAGGCATTTAATGCGCTCTTGCGGGCGGATGCGTGGCTGTCGCTGATTATTATTTTACTGACGGAAGTATTGGCCGCTTTTTCCTATTTGGCTTATACGGGCAAAAGCTACCGCGTGCTTTATTCCGTGGTTATTGCCAATTTAATCACAATGCCGCTGGCTTGGCAAGTATTGGGCAACGTGGTAACGGAAACTGCTTTATTGTGGTTATTTTGTTTGGTGGTGGAAGCCCTGTTTTTCTGGCTGTGCAACCGGCGGCAGCTTTCCCTGCGCAATGCGGCGGCACTAAGTGTGGCGGTGAACGTAACCAGCTATTCCGTGGGCTCTATGATTTCCTTTATGATAGCCCCGTATCTTTTTTAAACCAGTTATAAGAAACCCAAAAGAGGCCCGCTTTTTAGCGGGCCTCTTGTTGCTTACTGCAATAACTGACGCACTTGCTGGCGGTTGGCTTCTAATTTCTTTTGTTCTTTTTTACTTAATGGGGCGGTATTTCCTTCTTTTATATTTTTTTCCACTTCCATTACCAATTGCCGGTTGGCTGCTTTTTCTCCGACCCAATTTTCCGAATAACCATATAATTCGTCCAATGTCAGGTCCTGCACCACCGCAATCCGCCACGCCCAATAACGGGCCTCCAAATCAAACACGGGTTGCTTTGTTTGTGTGATTTTGCGGTTCTTTTCCGCCAAAGCCCGTGCGGCCGGGTTTTCTGTGCCGTTTAAATATTGCCGGATTTGCTGTTTATTCTCATCCAGCAGCGCTACCTCTTGAGGCGTAAGCGGCGGGACATTTCCTTTTTGCACCCATTGACGCACCAACGCCATTAACCGCTCGTTTTCTGCCTTCTCTCCCAGCCAATGGGCCGATTGTGCCTCCAAAGCAGACAAAGTCAGTTGTTTTCTCAGCACCCGCTCCGCCCAATAGCGGGCTTCTATATCCCGCACCTGCGATGCAATTTGGGAAATTCCCGCATCCCGCTGGGCCCGGATTTGGGCCAAATCTGCCGGCTGTGCCCAAGCAGACACACCCCCCACTACCGCACACAACATCAAACTAATGAACCATTTCTTCATAAATGCCTCCCGTTAAGAGGGAAAGGACCTAGAGCTCAGCTCCGATTCAGAAATTCCCAGGTCCTGCCCCGGTAAGGCCAGCTCCCGGTAAAAGGCAAAGTTCATTCTGTCAAATTCCGCCGGGTCTGGCAAATAGGGGGTTTCTGCCGGCTGCAAGAGCCACACACACATCACGGCCAGTGCCGCCGCACACGCGGCAGAAAAGCCCCATACCGTTTTTCTTTTAAAAGAATATTTTTTTGCGCAAATCTGTTGGTACACTTTATCTTGCAATACCTGCTGCGGATCTAAATCCATTTGCCGGTATTGCTGGAGTAATTCTTGTTCCGAAATTTTCATAACCCCTCCATATACGCGCGCAGCTTGTGTATGGCACGGCTTAGTGTGGTGCCGACGTTGCTCTCACTCATACCCGTCATACGCGCAATTTGGCGATTATTAAAATCTGCAAAAAATTTAAGCGATATTAAATCCCGCTCCCGCGCATTCAATATTTGCAGCGCACGCAGCAACACTTGGTTTTTTTCCTGCTCTTGCAGCTGCTCTAAAGGCGTTGGTTCCTGCCCTGCATAAGGTTGTTCTTCCTCTAAAGAAAAGAAACGCTTCCATTGCCAAAAACCGAAATATTTGTTCACTTCATTACGGGCAATGCCAAATATCCATTGGTCCACCACGCCTTTTTGCGGGTCAAACTGTTCTCTTTTGCTCCAAGCTTTTTGCCAAATCCGGGCGCAAACCTCTTCGGCCGCATCGGGGCGGTTCATACGTCCCCGCACGTAAGCTAATATCGGCTTAAACAAACGAACATATATTTCATCAAAATTCATAAAATCACTCCGCCCTGCCAGCCTTCACTTATATTATCCAGCAAGAGCAAAAGTATCACACGCAAATAGAAAATTAAAATACCAGAAGAGATAAAGCCATTACCATCATTCCGCCGATAACGCCCCAAATAACGCCGTGTCCGTCCCCATATTCGTGGGCGGTAGGAAGCAGCTCGTCCAAAGAAATGTACACCATAATCCCGGCCACCAGCGCAAACATAACCCCAAAAGCGGCGTCACTTAAAACAGAGCGGAAAATGGCATAGCCCAACACAGCGCCCACCGGCTCTGCCATACCAGAAAAAGTGCTGTACCAAAAGGCTTTGCTTTTGCTGCCGGTGGCGTGATATACCGGCAGGGATACGGCAATACCTTCGGGGATATTATGAATAGCCACCGCCACCGCAATAGACACACCCAGCGTCACTTCTTCCATAGACGCCATAAACGTGGCTAACCCTTCCGGAAAATTATGAATAGCTAAAGCCAACGCGGTAAAAAGACCCAAATGTTTGAGTTTGTTTTTCTGCTCCAACGCGTCAGAATGAATATGATGGGAAGGCATAAAGCGGTCTATCAGCCACGCCAGCACCACGCCTGCAAAAAACACACCCGTAGTCAGCCAGGCGCCGCCGTCTATACCGTAAAGCATAGCCAAAGAATCTTTAGCCGCCGGCATCATTTCCACAAAAGACACATATAACATCACCCCGGCGGAAAAGCCCAGCCCCAAAGCCAATGCAGAGAAATTGTCTTTTTTAACTACAAATGCCAATAACCCGCCCACGCTGGTGGCGGCCCCGGCTAAGAAACTTAAGAGAAAAGCGGTCCAAACAGTCTGCTCCATATAGGTATGGTAGCATATTCTATTTGGTAAAGTAGCGGTGCCACGTTTTGCCGTAAAAATTGTCAAAACCCATAATCTGCCGGCAGAATTCGCCTTCTGGCAAACTGGGAGTTTCTAGACAAAACATTTGTTGATTAGGGAACCATGGCCCTCTGTCAAAACAATACCCTATACCGTTGCCATAGTTTCCCACCCCTGGATAAAACGGCCCGGAAGCAAGCATTGCAAAAACACAATTTCTGTATGGCGGGAAACCAATATACACAGACAAATCTGTTCCGTTAAATAAAGAAACTGTTTTAATTCCATCAAAATGATTCTTTTTAGTATTACTGGACCAATTTAAAGAAATATCTAATTCTTCAAACGCAGTGGCATAGGAAGCATTTGCCATAAAATAGCGCTCTTGGGCCTCTTTTAAAGAACTCAAAAGCGGATATAACTTAGCCGCCCGGCTGCGCTCTACCGCTTTGGTATATTGTGGATAGGCTATCGCAGCCAATACGCCGATAATCAACACAACTACCAACAATTCAATCAACGTAAAACCAGCGCGGTATGAGACACAGTGGGGCAAAGGGTTCTTCCATACGGGCAAAAGCCCCGCGGCAAAAGGCCCTAAAAGGCTCTTAGCCGCGTTTTTATAAAAAGGAATCTTCTTTTGACATATTCTATTCATATGCAAAATGTATCAAAAAAAAAAAACGGCGCAAGCCCTTTTTATTTTTCCAGCCTAAGCAGACGGACTTTTCCTCTCAAAAGGGCTTGGCGGCAAAATAGTATAATGAGGTATGCTTTTTTCCCTAGAGCCCGGCCAACAAATTGAACTGACCGATGAATTTAAAGACGCGCTGAAATTACTTGACGCCCCAGCGCGGCAGCATCCGCTTATTTTTATTACCGGCAAGGCCGGCACCGGCAAAACCACTTTGCTCAAATTCTTTGCGCGCAACACGGTTAAAAACGCCGTGGTGTTAGCCACCACCGGCATAGCGGCAGTAAATGTGCACGGGCAGACTGTACACTCTTTTTTCCATTTAAAACCCAGCAACCTGCTGGATTTGGAAAATCTTAAAAAACTGCCACGCCGCACCGTGGACGCGCTGGAAACCATCATTGTAGATGAAGCCTCTATGCTCCGGGCCGACCTGCTGGACGCTATGGACCACATTTTGCGCATTTCCACCCGGGAAAATGCCCCTTTTGGCGGCAAACAAATTATTTTGTTTGGGGATTTATTCCAGCTGCCCCCGGTGGAAGAAACGCCTGCCGGCGGCTTGTTTGACTATTTCCGCTCGGTGTATCAAAGCCCCTACTTTTTTGACGCACGCGTAGTGAAACAAACCAAGATAGAAATTTTTGAACTTAAACATATTTTCCGCCAAAAAGACGACGGCCTTTTTGCCCGTTTGCTCAACAAAATCCGGGAAAATACCATTACCCAAGCCGAATTGGATACTTGGCTCAATACCCGCCAAGACCCCGCCGAACCCGGGGATTTGGACCAAAGCATCATTCTCTCCCCCACCAACCAAGGCGCCGCCTGGCGCAACCAACAGCGGTTGGACCGGCTGGAAGGAAAAGAGTTTGTTTATAACGCGGTAGTGGACGAAGGTTTCCAAAAGAAAAGTGTTCCCGCCCAAGACTGCCTGCGCTTAAAACGCGGGGCCAAAATTATGATGCTGACCAACCACCCCGACGACTTTTGGGTGAATGGAGATATCGGCACAGTATATGACTTAGGAGAAAATTTTATTAAAGTAGCGCTTAAAGGCAGCATTTATCCGGTGGAGCCGTATGTATGGGAAGATGTGAAATATGTCTTTAATCCGCTTTCACAAAAACTGGAACCAAAGGTGAACGGGTTTTTCAAACAATATCCCCTCAAACCCGCCTGGGCCATTACCATACACAAAAGCCAGGGCCTGACGTTTGACAGCATTTATCTGGATATGGGCCGCGGCGCGTTTGCCCCAGGGCAAACGTATGTGGCGCTGAGCCGCTGCCGCTCTTTGCAAGGGGTAAAATTAAAAAAAGCGGTTGCGCTAAAAGACATACGCTGTGACGGACGGGTACGCGAATTTTTACAAACTCTGCAGCGCACCGCCTACGCCAAAACACATTGAAATATTTGGCCTGCTTGTATATGCAAATCCCAGCCCGGCCCGGCGGGCCGCATTAGAACTTCGGCTCTAAAAAAGATACAATTTATATATGAAGCAAAAGAAAACCTGGCAGGGATTCTCCACAACAAGGCGCAATTCAGCCTTGTTTTTATTTATTTTTCTGGGTATGCTGACGGCGTTTGGACCGTTTGTAACCGATATGTATTTACCCAGTCTTCCGGCGATGGCGGACTATTTTTCCGCCTCTGCCTCTTTGGTACAGCTAGGCTTAACCTTTTCTATGCTGGGGCTGGCAGCAGGCCAAATCATATTTGGCCCTTTAAGCGACAAATATGGCCGGCGCAAACCGCTGTTATGGTCTATGGTCTTATTCTTATTGTCCACCTGGGGCTGCATTTTTTCTGCCAATATACAAATTTTTGTCCTGCTGCGCTTTGTACAAGGGATTGCCGCGGCGGGGGGCATTGTCATTTCCCGCTCTATTGCCACCGATAAATTTAAGGGTAAAAATTTAGCCAAAGCCCTCGCTATCGTAGGTGCTATTAACGGCATTGCCCCGGTGGCGGCCCCAGTGGCGGGCGGAATGCTGGTGGGAGCCACGGGCTGGCAGGGTATTTTTGCCGTATTATTGGTGCTGGGCCTGGCATTGATGGGTTGCTGCTTACACTTCAAAGAATCTCTCTCACACGTAAAACGCTCCAAAGAAAAACTGTCTAAAACGGCCCGGCTGTTTAAACCGCTTTTTTCCAACCGCACCTATTTGCTCTACACGCTGCAGCTGGCTTTTGCTATGGGAATTTTGTTTGCTTATATTGCGGCTTCTCCGTTTATTATCCAGCAGCATTACGGCTTTAGCGCGTGGGCGTTTAGCCTGTTTTTTGCCGTCAACGCCGCCGCCATTGGGCTAGGAGCAGCAATGTCTGTCAGATTTAAACGGCAAGAAAATTGTGTGCGCTTTAGCTGCGGCGGTATGCTGCTTTTTGGCACCCTGGCCGCTGTTTTATTGCCGGCAGGCATCAGCGTATGGATGTTGGAGGGGCTTTTATTGGGGTTGCTTTTTAGTATGGGAATGACTTTTACTGCTTCCACTACGCTGGCTATGGACTCCGCACGCAGGCAGGCCGGGGCCGCTTCGGCCTTGTTGGGAGCCAGCGGTTTCTTAGCGGGGAGCTTGGTCTCGCCGCTGGTTGGGTTGGGCAATATGTTGGTGTCCACAGGGTTGGTTTTTGTTATCTGCGCGTTTGGCTCTGCTGCGTGTGCTTTCTGGGTCCAAAGAAATAAACAAAATATTGCCGCTGGCACACTAAAACAAAATGCCTAAGAGGTCCTCTTGCACGCCCCGGCAATATAAACCGGGGCTTTTATTTGCAAAGGGCTTTGTTTTATAAATACTACGGCAGAGATATATGCGGCTGTGGTCTTTGTTCCAGGTCTGTTTGCAAACACCCGGGCTAGTACGCTAATTTTTATTTCTCTTTTTGCAATAATAAAAAGCCTCTGTTTTACACAGAGGCTTTTTATTCTATGCCATATTATAATTTAATTCTCAGATTTACGCTTTCTAAAATACCAACAGAATAAGGCACACCCCACTATAGAACCCAGCGTGTCCATAAGCATATCTTTTTGGGCGTCCCATATATCCCCCTGGGAACCCAAGAAAGCCAGGCCGGCAGAGCCGCCGTCAATTTCTGCATACGTCCACTCCACCAATTCCCAAAAATTGGCAACCGCCATAATAAACACAATGCCGAAAAATGCGGCAAACTTAAACGACGGTACATCGGCCCCTCTTGGGCGCCTAAAATAACTTGAAATAATTTGAAAAAAGTTCAAACGGTTTATACGCTTTTCATCGGAAAAAGACAAAAAAATAACCCGCTTTATATGTAAAGCGGGTGTAAATTAATACGGAGAGTGTAGTTAGGGCAGCTAAATGCTCTTATTATACCCTGATAAACAGGGAAAATACAGGGAATTTTTGGGTTTTATGATTATTATTGGCACTTTTTATGCGGTTTTCCCAATACAATAACCTAAAATTCCCTAAAAACAAAACAGGGAATTAATAGAAAAAAACTTCATTTATTTGCTTTTTCTTTTTTCAATGGAGTGTATGTCTTGTTTTGATATCTTGGAAAATATCTTGAGACGGTGCAGTTAATTTCAATGCCTCTGCTTGACGGTCTTCCCGGAAGATACGCTGGAAGTACTACATCTGTTTCTTGAAATTGATTTTTTGAAAATATAGGGAAAACTGTTGTTGACTTGTTCAATCAAGGTATAAACTTGTTCTGTGTGGAACCTTTCCTATTGAGGAGACGTTTCCCAGTTTGTTTGAACAATTTTGCACCTTTTAATATGGTTATGCCAAGAATAAATAACCGATTTTCCTATTTCTATTTTTTATTTTTTTGCCAGATTGATAGGACGTATTTTATTATATTTTTTTTGAATAATCTGCATGGATTTATAAAAATATGCGTCTAATGGAGTGTTTTTCATCAGTTTATAAATTTTAATGTGTTGGCGGTTAAACAGTTGTTGTAGCTGCCTGGCATATAATTTGTTGTTACAGCTGTCTGTATCTGTTAAAAGGATGACTTCATAATATGGAAACCGAAAATAAAAACAGTTTTCCCCAATAAAATGAAAGTCTGCAATAGTTGTGCACAAATCAGCAGGGGTATTTGTTTCTTTGCGATATATTAGCGGAACAAATAAATTTTCATTATCTACTTGTTCTCTCTTTAAAATACGTAGGGCTATATCTTCATAATGCCCTAAAGAAACTGGAATTGCAGCACAAATACAGGCTCTCCATAGTAAGGAGATAAAAAAACGCCTTAAAAGTGTATAGTTAAAAGATTTAGATTCCAAAAAATAAAAGGGAATGAAAGGAATCTCAACTGAATATTGTAAAGGTGCATGAGGCACTTGCAAATATAAAAAATAGTTAGCATAACGATCTAAAATGCCTAGTTTATTATCGCATTCAGCGCATAATAACGGTTCTTTTAAACCATTTTGCCCGTGGACTTTGTCTAGTTCCCATTTTTTACAATCAATTTTAGTGTACCGCCCTTGTGTTTTCAGATCATAGAAACTCTTGGGAATAATATGAGAATCAATTAAAGTTTTTTCTAACTTACAATATCTGCAAATTCCAATTTTCTTGCCCATATAAACATTTATCCCACTAAATCATCTGTTACGGCTTCGGCTTGTTCCAGCACGCGGTCTATGGCGGCTTGCTGTTGATCAGGCGGGTAGTTGTATTTGCGCAAAATGCGCTTTACCTGCAGCATAATGCCGGCTTTTACGCTTTCGCGTTTGCTCCAATCCACTTTTACGGACCGCCGCAAGTAATCTGTCAGCTCCTGGGCAATTTTCTTTAATACCTCATCGCCCAGCTCCCGCACCGAGGCCTCGTTTTCTTCCAGCGCGTTATAGAACGCCAGCTCTTTTTCACTTAACCCCAGCTTTTCGCCTTGGCGCACGGCCTGATTGGTCTCTTTGGCTAAATTAAGCAGTTCATCTATTACCTGCCACGCCTCTATGGAGCCGTTGTTGTATTTATTTACCGTTTCCTTTAGCTTGGCGGAAAATTTCTTTTGCAGTGGGATATTTAAGCGGAATTTGCTGTGTATTTCCCCCTCTATCAGCCGCCGAAGCAGTTCCGCCGCCAGGTCTTTTTGCTTCATGGCGTGGATTTTGTCTAAAAACCGCTCGTCTAGCAGGGATAAATCCGGCCGCTCCATACCGGCTTGGGCAAAGATATCAATGGGCTTATCCGTGGCCACGCTTTGCGCTACTAACGTGCCGATGATTTTCCCCAGTTCTTTTTGATTGGGCTTATTGGGGCTGCCGGGCTTTTTGTTCATAGCACTGCGGATGAGCGAGAAAAATGCCAACTCTTCATTTACTTTAGCCGCTTCCGGCAGGCTGGCACACAGCCCATAGGCCTTTTGGGCGCTTAATACGTTATCCGAAAAATCCTTCTGGGCCGTTTCTTTGTTTTTGGCATGGGCCAAGATATGGTTCCAGGCATCGGGCAAGAGGTCAAAGGACTTGGTCTTAAACTGGCTATAATCAAACCCGCGCAAAAAGCCACGGCATACGTCCATATACGCAAGCAGCTGTTCATACGCGCGGTGAATATCTGCCGCCACATCCCCCCGCCCGCCGCCGCGGGTATAGTTGCGCACGGCACTTTCCAAACTGCGCGCCATGCCAATATAATCCACCACCAACCCGGCAGTTTTACCCGTAAACACGCGGTTTACGCGGCTGATGGCCTGTATTAAATTGTGGGAGTGAATGGGCTTGTCTATATACATAGTATGCAGGCAGGGCACATCAAAGCCCGTCAGCCACATATCACAAACAATGACCAATTTCAGCGGGTCTTCCGGGTCTTTCATACGGTTTTCAATTTCTTTTTTTACTTGGTCGTTGTATAAATGGGGCTGAAAGTTCTGCGGGTCGGCGGCGGAGCCGGTCATAATCACTTTAATAACGCCTTTATGCGGGTCCGGGCTGTGCCACTGCGGGCGGATTTTGACGATTTCGTCATACAGCCGCACGGCAATATCGCGGCTCATACACACAATCATTCCCTTCCCGTCCACCGATTGCAGGCGTTTTTCAAAATGTTGGACGATATCGGCCGCCAGCACTTTTAACCGCTCGGGCAGGCCGGCCAGTTTTTCCACCGTTACCCATTGCATTTTGGCTTTTTCCACATCTGTCATATCGGCAGACAGGCGGGCCACTTCTTCATCCAAATGCTTCAAAAGTGCTTCGCGGGTGTTTAGCTGGATGTGCCGCGCCTCGTAATAAATGGGCACGGTGGCACCGTCCCGTATGGCGTCCTGCATATCGTACACGTCAATATAGGGGCCGAAAACGGCCTGTGTGTCCCGGTCCTCCTGGGAAACGGGCGTTCCCGTAAACCCCACAAAGCAGGCATTGGGCAGGGCGTCGCGCAGGTATTTGGCGTAGCCGTATTTTAATTGTCCGTTGCGGAAGGTAGCCTCAAAGCCGTATTGGGTGCGGTGGGCTTCGTCGGAAATGACCACAATGTTTTTGCGTGTGGAAAGCACCGGGAACGTATCTTCCCCCCGCTGAGGCAGGAATTTTTGCATCGTGGTAAAAATCACCCCGCCGCTGGGGCGGTTTTTAAGCAAGGTTTGCAGTTCTTCGCGCGAGTTGGCCGCCTGGGGCGAAAGTTCCGCCGCCGTGCGGGAGAAAGTGCCAAACAGCTGGGTGTCCAGATCGTTGCGGTCGGTGATGAGCACGAGGGTGGGGTTGTGCATTTCGGGCGTTTGCATAATTTTATGCGCCACACACACCATAGATAAGCTCTTGCCCGAGCCCGTGGTATGCCACACCACCCCGCCTTTGCCGCTGCCCGTTTGCAGGGCGTTGAGCACGCTTTGCACGGTTTTGCGCCCGGCGTGGAACTGGTGATAGCCCGCTATTTTTTTTATGGTTTTATTGGTCAGTTTTTCAAATACCACAAAATAGCGCAGGTAATCCAACAAGAGGGTTTTGTCAAAGAATCCTTTTATAAGCACTTCGGCTTCCGGCTCGGTGGGGTTGTCGTGCTTTTCGCCGTGGATGGTGCGCCAGGGCATATAGCGGCTTAAATCCGCCGTAAAGGAGCCCACCCGCGCCACAATCCCATCCGACAGTACACACGCCAGGTTGTAATCAAACAAGGAAGGAATGTCCGTTTTGTAGGTTTGAATTTGGTTGTAGGCGGCTTCAATGTCTGTGCGTTCGTTGGCGGGGTTTTTTAGTTCCAGCACCGACAAGGGAAGCCCGTTGATAAACACCACAATATCGGGCCGGCGGCGGTTTATCGGGCCCTTTATGGAAAATTGATTAACGGCCAAAAATTCGTTATTATCCGGCTGGTTAAAGTCTATGATTTGCACCAGGGAGGCCGTATCCTGTCCGTCCGGGGTGCGGTGGGGTATGGAAATGCCGTTTGTTAAATAGTGGTGGAGCGTTTCGTTGCGGGCGATGAGGGACGGCTCCTGCAAGGATGTTAAACGTTCGTAGGCGTCCTCCAGCACGCTTTCGGGCAGAGTGGGGTTCAGGCGGCGCAGGGCGGAGCGGATGTTGCCGGGCAGGAAGGGCTGGCGTTCGTCCGTGCGCAAGGGGTTGTCCGCCCCCGGCAGCATATCGGGCCCCAAGGCCGTTTGATAGCCTATAGAGCGGAAATATTCCATACAATAGTTTTCTAAAACCGATTCGTTAATTATGCTTGGCATATTTTTCCTCTAACATGCTTTTTACTCTATTATAGGCCTGTTGGTTATATATGTGTGTGCAGTATCTTGGTTTCCCCGTTCGTTCAAATTCACGTTTCCATTTCGGACTTGAAAAATTATAATAGTGATATTTTTTGTTTCCTTTTAATTCCGAAAGAGATTTTTGTATATCTGATGTTCTAATACTAGGGAAAACTCCTTTTAATTTGGTTATAATTTGTTGTGAAGTAAGAGGATATTGGTCTAGTACGTTACGTTCTTGAATTAAAATTGTTTCTGCTTTTGCGGATAAAGATTCAATGTCCTTTTGTTCACCTTTTACAATTTCTACAACAGAATCAGCCTGCCCTTCTCTATTAACAGTTTTTGGTAACAAATAGACCCCATATGAATATTCTTGGCTGTTTTTTATCTCAGGAGGCAATTCTTTTTCAAAATTAGAAATAAATTTACCAATATTAGTAGTTTTAAAATTTTTTTCCTTTTTCATGACATTTATTTGATCATCATTGAAACGAGCAAATTGAATTGCTAATCCAAAATCTTTTTCTAATGCAAATTTAGATTTTGACATTAATTTTAAGAAAGCAGAAAAATTATAACAACAAGCAAATAATTTGGCTGAGATGTAATCGTCGATTCTTTCGGTTTTACAGTGCTCAATTTCATGCCTAATTTGCAATAAAAATTGAATATTAGTAATGACTGCTGGAGACAGGGGACATTCATCTTGCTTTAAACAATGTTCTAAATCCCAATATTTATTTATGTATTTCTTCCTTTTTCCTCTTTTTTCATAATATTGATAACAAATGCCCTGCTGATGATAATATGCATGTAATATATAGGTCCACGCAATCATCATTAAGACAATAAAACTTTCTGTTTTAAATTTGATTAGAGGACTGTTAAATATTTGGGTAGCAGCTAACGCTACTTCATAAGATTTTTCAATAAGATCATTTTTAATGGAAAATATTTTTCGATTTCGTTTTAGTGCCATATCTTTACACTCTTATTTTGCCGGAGATGAGGCGCGGCAAAAGCGCGTCCCGCATTTCCGTTAATGTTTGAATTTGTTTGTGATTGTGTATTATTTTGTTAAATAGTCTTTTTGCATATATATTAAAATAATTTAAAATATTTTTATCTGGTATAACCATTGGGATAGAGTTCATGTTTTTTTGATTTAACTTGGCTTGAACTGCACCTGTAACATAAGGTTGTATTTGAAAATCAGATAGAAACAAATACAAAAATTCAGTTGTAATAGGTTCTTGCCCTTGCAAAACATGGGCATGGTTATTTACCCATATTTTCCCAAATACATATTGTAAAAAGGGAGTACCATCGTTTTTGATAACTGATCCATCTTCGCCAAGTAATAAATATATATCATCAAATAAAAAATCATTAATATAATCCATAACAGACGTAGCACCAAAATAGGGATAGACGCCACGGCGAGATGCACGGTCTCTATTAGAAAGTGGAACTCGTTTTGAGTCGAAGCATAAAGAAACTTGCCCTAATGTTTTAACTTGCCAGCCGGTGGGGATGGGGCCCAGAGCGGAGGGCTCAAAGCTGGACGGGAACAAATTATACAGTTCTTCCGTTAGGTGGTACTGCTGCATAACGGCGGCTTTGGGCTGGCCCTGCTGTTTGGCGTGTACAACGTCAAAATCCACAAACCAGCTTTTAAACAGGGCTTTGGCCATATTTTCCAGCGTGATATTTTGTTTTTGCAGCAGTTCTATTTTATCATCAAACGCCCCCAGTATATCCGCAATCCTTTTTTGTTCCTCAATCGGCGGCAGATTAATAGGAAATAATGACAAAGTTTTGGCGTTTATTCCAGGTTGGGCTGATCCCCCAATATGGTTAGCAATAAAATCTTTATAAAAATCTGATTTTAGAATATATTTAATAAATTTCGAAAAAACAATGTTTTGATTTAAGCGAAAACGTATTAAAAAGGAAGCAAAAACACTATTAATATCTGCATCAATTACAGCGTTATAGCCAGTTGTTGCCCCTGTTCTCGCTATAACAACATCTCCTCGTTTCAATTTGTATTTAGAAATTAAATTATTATTGATGGTACAATATAGTACATTATTCCAATTGATAAAATAAGGAATAATATCTGTTATTCTTAAAAATTTAGGTCCAATTGGAATACTATTTGCACTTGCAGTATATCCATATGAGACATCAATACTAACTTGACCTAATGTGTATTTTTTCCAATTACTTTTTTGCATATTGAATTACTTATAGTCTTGTTCAAGAGAAGCCACATCCTCCCACTTAAAAAATAAAAGTTTCTCGTCTTTTTTAACCAATATTCCTTTGTTTAATGCTCTAATTAAACGATATTTTTGACCATTAATGCTAGCCAGTGAATATTTCTGAGTCGGTAGATATTTAGAAATAGAGAGAAAGTCATAACCTCTTGATTGAGTAGCGATATGAGCACCTAAATTCCACATCAACATAGAAAATAGTAGAATGCCACAACAAATAGAAACCAGCAATTTGCTTTTGGGCTTTTTTTGCCATACAATGAATAAATAAAAAACAAGCAAAGCTATTAACAATAATTTCCAATTGTAAAGATAAGTGGTATAAGTAAGATGCAGAGCAGAGAAAAATAAAAATAACTCTAGGATAATCAAAGGTATAAGAATTTTGAAAATTGAGGATAATATTTGCATTAATTCCCACCAAATATTATGCAATTCTTTTTTCAAAGCGACATATTTTTTTTTGAAATTCAGAGAAAATGTTTTCGTCTTAAGCTTAGTTTGAATATAAAGCATTTGACAGCTTAAAAAAATGCAAATACAAAAAATTCTTATGCATCTTAAAAAATAAATACAGAATCGATAAATAGTTTTTAAGAACTTGGGTAGCATATATATTACTAATGATATCATTCCTAGTATAAATATATAGTGAATAGCAAAAATACTTCCTTCATAATAATCTGGCAGAGATAGAAGCATAGTCCATTCTGAATTTAGAGCATTGAAATATGAAAGGTTGAAAATTATACTTTCAATAAATACAAATGTAATCAAAGCTGGAATTATTTTTAAAGTTATATCAAGATACCGATTGAATTCCTTAATATAGCGTCTCATTCTATTTCCCCAATTTTGCCAAATTCTCTTTTATTTTCGCGTCCAGTTTCGCACTTTCTTCCATTTGTGCGGTCAGCTCCGCCGTAAGGCGCGCCATTTTGGCGGAAAAGGCTTCGTCGTCCTCTTCCTGCTCGGCCACGCCCACATAGCGGCCGGGGGTGAGGAGATAGTCGTTCTGTTTTATTTCTTCCAGCGTGGCGGATTTGCAAAAGCCCTTTATGTCCGCGTAGTCTTTATCTTTGGGGGCAAATTCGTCCGCGCGCCAGGCGTGGTAAGTGTCCGCTATTTGGGCGATGTCCGCGTCCGCAAATTCCCGGCGGGTACGGTCCGCCATAAAGCCCAGCCCGCGCGCGTCTATAAACAGCACTTCTCCTTTGCGCTTTTTCTGTTTGCGCAAAAACCACAGGCACACGGGAATTTGCGTGTTAAAAAATAACTGCCCCGGCAAGGCCACCATACATTCCACCACGTCCGCCTCCAGCAGGCGCTGGCGGATTTCCCCCTCGCCGCCGGTGTTGGAACTCATGGATCCGTTCGCCAGTACGGTGCCCATTACGCCCGTGGGGGCCAGGTGGTATAGCATGTGCTGTATCCAGGCGTAGTTGGCGTTGCCGGCGGGCGGAATGCCGTACTGCCAGCGGGGGTCTTTTTCCAGCTTTTCGCCCCCCCATTCCGACACGTTAAACGGCGGGTTTGCCAAAATGTAATCCGCGCGCAGGTTGGGGTGTTGGTCATCGTGAAAGGTGTCCGCCGGTTCGGCCCCCAGGTTGAACTCTATGCCGCGTATGGCCAAGTTCATGGCTGCCAAACGCCAAGTGGTGGGGTTGCTTTCCTGCCCGTAAATGGACAGGTTGCCCGTGCCTTGGTGGAGTTTTACAAAGCGATCGCTCTGCACGAACATCCCGCCCGAGCCACAGCAGGGGTCGTACACTTTGTGGTTTTCCGTCGGGGCCATAATGGCCACCATCGTTTTTACCACCGAGGCCGCCGTGTAGAACTGCCCGCCGCGCTTGCCTTCCGCGTCGGCAAACCTGCCCAAAAAGTATTCGTACACTTCGCCTAGGGCGTCGGGCGCGGTGTGGCCGTTTTCAAAGCCGATGGTAGAAATCGTGTTAATCAAATCCGCCAGCCGGCCCGGCGGCAGAGAAAGGCGCGCGTAGTTTTTGTTAAGGATATTTTTTAGTTTGGGGTTTTCGTCCTCGATAGCCAGCATGGCATCGTCTATTAGTTTGCCGATGTTGGGCTGGGGGGCGTTGTCTCTCAGAAACTCCCAGCGGGCCTGAGGCGGAACCCAAAAAACATGGTGTTGGGTGCAATAGTCCCGCATGTCCGCTTCTAGGTATTGCGGGTTTTGTACATAATATTCGTCCTGCTGTATTTGGGTTTGCAGGGCGGAGAAAGAATCGGAAATATATTTTAAAAAAATGAGCCCCAGTACGACGTATTTGTATTCGGACGGGTCCATATTGGAGCGGAGTTGGTCGGCGGTTTTCCAAAGTTTTTGTTTGGTGGCGTTATCCATAATAAAAAAATCCTAATTTAAAAGGTATATATTTACTATACAAAATGAAAAGTAAAAATAAAAATACCGTCGGAAAAACTTGACTTTCCCCCTTAAGTAAGCGCCAATGTATACGAGGAGGGCTTATGGAAACATTAAAACGGTTAAACCGCAGGCAACTGGCTGAAAAATGGACGGCCTGTATAGGAGAAACCAGGCCGCCGGTGCGGAAAAATTTATTAATTAAATTTATCTATTTTTATCAACAAGCCCAAAAAGAACGGGTTTCCGTGCCAAAACTGATGAGGGCGCTGGCAAAAACTTCCGCCAAACCCACGGGGAAACCTGCCTTGCCATGCGGCAGCAAACTGCTGCGTTCGTACAAAGGTATTTTGCATGAAGTAGAAACCCGCGAGGAAGGCTATTTATACCAGGGGCGTCTCTATAAAACCCTTTCGGGCGTAGCAAAAGCAATCACGGGCAAACATTGGAACGGAAAGGTATTCTTTGGAGTAAACAATGCAAAATAAAATACGCTGTGCTATCTATACCCGTAAATCCAGCGAAGAAGGGCTGGAGCTGGATTTTAACAGTTTGCAGGCCCAGCGGGAAGCGTGCGAAGCCTATATTGCAAGCCAAAAGCAGGAGAATTGGCGTTTAATAAGCAGGGCATATGATGACGGCGGTTATTCCGGCGGAACGCTAAACAGGCCGGCCCTGCAGCGCCTTTTGGCGGATGTAAAGGCGGGGCTGGTGGACATTATAGTGGTGTACAAAATAGACCGTTTAACCCGCAGTTTAATGGATTTCAGCAAGATAGTAGAAGTGCTGGATCAACACCAGGCTTCTTTTGTGTCTATTACCCAGCATTTTAATACCACGACCAGTATGGGACGGCTGACCTTGAATATGTTGCTGTCTTTTGCGCAATTTGAGCGGGAAGTAACGGCGGAGCGCATACGGGATAAGTACGCGGCCAGCAAGAAAAAAGGCCTATGGATGGGCGGAATACCCCCTATGGGATACATCCGGCAGGAGAAAAAACTGGTTCCTGATAAAGAACAGGCCCTCAAAGTACAGCGTATTTTTGAAAAATATATTGAACTAAAGAGCATTGGGCTCTTAAAGGCCTGGCTTGATAAAAAAGGTATAGTCAGCCAACGGGGAAGGGCGTTAAGTGTTGGGAACCTGAACAAAATTCTGCATAACAGGGCTTACCTGGGGGAAGTGGGGCATAAAGGAACTTGGTATAAAGGCGAACATCTGGGGATAATTAGTGAGGAACTCTTTAATAAAGCGCAAGCCATTATGGCGGAAAATTACCGTATTAGGCGGGAATATAACCCCAACAAAAGCCTGCTTGCGGGAAAGTTATTTGATGATAAAGGAAACTATATGAGCCCCAGCTGGAGCGGCGGGCGAAAAGGCAAGAAATACCGCTATTATATCAGCCAGGCCGTTATTCGAAAGGAAAAAGAGAAAATAGGGGCTATAACTAAAATATCTCTGCCGGAAATAGAAGGGTTTGTAATGGGCTGGGCAAAAGGGCTTTTGCAAGACCGGACGAAGGTATATCCTTATTTGCAACAATTACCGATACCAAGGCAAAAAGAGGTGTGTGAAAAACTGCCCCTCCTTTCCGTTTCCCCCCAATGTGTACACGTGTTGATTAAGAGGGTAGATATATTTAAGGGCGAAATAAAAATAAGTATCTACCCGGAAAAGATAGGAAACATCATAGAAGCCCTATGCGATGGCAAAGAACTGACGATAGATAATGCGCTATTAGAGCGGGTCGTTGAAAGCTACACCGCTCCCTACCAAATAGCCACCATAGATAATGGCGCTAAAATTATCATAGGAACGGTTCAGCGGCCAGCTGTTCAAGATAAGGCTCTTATACATGTTTTGCAAAAAGCCTATCGATGGCATAAGAATATTTTAACAGGCAAAACAATAAAAGAAATAGCGTTGAGCGAACAGTTATCCGAGCGATATATATTGCGCATTTTGCAATTGAGTTTTTTGTCTCCTCGTATTACCAGGCATATTTTAGCGGGAACCCTGCCCAAAAGTCTTACGCTAAAGAGACTGCTAATGATCAAATCTGGCAATTGGGCCGAGCAGGAACAGCTATTAAATTTGCAGAACGGAACTTCCTGGGAATCAAAGAGAGCATAAAAAATAGAAAAGAGTAAACTTCTGTAAAAAAAGCCCAAAAGAGAGCAACGAAAGTTCAGAAACAGCAAAATCCCCGTCGGGCACAAAGCCTAACGGGGATTTTTATAAGAAACTTAAAACTAAGATACGGAGTGTGTAGTTTGCTCAGCAATATGCTGTTAGTTTTTTGTGCCAAATTCCCTGATATGCAGGGAAAATACAGGGAAAATGTTAATTTTTAGGGTTTTTTGAGCCATTTTTTGCCCTGTTTCCCCTATACAACTTGTATAAATTCCCTAAAAACAAAACAGGGAATTAATAGAAAATTTAGCCAAAAATTCTTAATTCCAACTCTGTTTTCAGGGATTTATAATTGTTGTAATTTAAGCGCCTTGAATAAGAGGTAAAATCTTTCAATTTTACTTTAGAAGAATTAAAGCCATCTTTGGAATAGGAAAATGCTAGGACTCCTGGTGAGGTTTGCTAGTACATTTGCTTGCTGTAGGCAATAGTAAAAGGGATTAGATTAATTTCTAGCCCCTATTTATATAGGCATCTAGTGCTTCCAGTAATCCACATGTGCTACAGATTTCCGTCTTGTTATCCTTCCGGCTTATAGCAGGGTAACCTACCATGTATCGGCCACAGTTTGGGCATTTTCGGCGTGTCTTGGGCATATTTAACCTCGATTGGTATGTAGATAGGTCATTACCGCGTAAACATTTTTTATGCGCTCTGCGGTGCAATCCAACCCATACAAGCTACCCATTATTAGGTTTTGGTCCAAGGTAGCAATACCGTCCTTGGCGTCCTTTACTCTTTCCGTAAGGTCTTTCACGAGACTCTGCAATACTTCATAGGAATGTTTACTTACTTCTAATTTCTCTTTTTCGGTCATATTACGCTGTTCTCCGTTTATTTTTTTTATTACCAAACACATTTAATAATTGTTCTCGTGCTGTGGTATTTGGCTCGCAGGTTTCAAAGTTGCTAAAGAACTCCCAATGCCCACCATTTTCCCGTATGTAGGTGCTTGCCTTAGTGGGAGTATCAAAACGGCCTATATGTCTGAGGTCTAGGCTATTCCCAATCTTATCTTCTGCGTGTACGGTATATGTCCAACTAACGCATTTTAATCCGTTTATTTTATCTTCCGGCATATATCCTCTCCTAGCACCACTCCCAATTTACTTCCATTATCCCACTCCACCATAATGGTCCCAATATCGTCCACTCCGGTTACAGTGCCTTGTGTCCCTATGGGCGGAGCTTGCACATCATCCGTTTTTATCAACTCCACCCTGGTCCCTTTGGGATAATTAATCCGGAGCATTCCAACGGTTGCCCGAATTGTACCTTTCTCTATTTTTTCTGCCATTCCAATAACTCCTTGTGGAAAAATATATATCCCGATATCGGGTACTCCGTAATGGCCATAGCTAAACCGGAAAGGGATTTATAGCACTTCCCTTCCCAATACAAGCCGTCTTCTTTTACTTCTATCATCAGGTCCTTGCCCTTAAAACGCTTTACAAACTTAGTGCCTACGGCTGGAAGCCTAGGGTCCTTGGGTTTTTTAAGTATGGTAGGGTTAGCAATTACGCTCTCTAGGGTAGCCTTAATGGGAGTGGCTTTGGCGGCGCAAGTAATGCTCTTTTTAGTATTGGCTTTTTTAGTGCTTTTTTTGGGCATTTTAAACTCCTTGATTTTAGGTTTTCTATTCGGGGATTTCGTCCTGTACTACATATACGCTCTTATGAGGGATGGAAGTCAAGAGAAATATATATTCATTGTAGAACTATAAATTTTTGACAAGTTAATACTATAAATCATGCCAGTATGTTAATTAGTAATTAGAATTGTAGTGGCATATTTTTATTTAAAAAGTGATAGAATAAAAATATAGATATTATTGAAACAAAATATAACCTAAAAAAGTTATTGGGTGATAGTAAAAAAATAAAATACAGAAGCAAATTCATTCTATGAATTCGATTAATAGTATTATTAAATTTGATTTACATATTCATTCACAATCTAGTTCTTATAAGGAATCGAGCGAGATTGTTAAAAAATCTACCAAAGAAAATCTAGACGTATTATTTGACAAACTTAATTCATACGAAGTCGGTTTGTTTGCTATAACTGATCATAATCGTTTTGATCCAGAATTATACAAAGCAATAAAGCAAAAAATAATAATCGATAAGGCTAAATATCCGAAAGTCTTAAATGTGCTTGCAGGGGTAGAATTTGATGTTAAACTTGATGACAACAAAGAAAAATGTCATATAATTACCATTTTCAATGCAAATGAAGAGAATTGCATACGAATTAAAACTGCTTTGGATAAAGATGAATTAACCAAACAAGAAGACTTTTATTAAAAATCTCGATTTGAAAATATTCTAAAGGAAATAGGGCTAGATGTTATATTAATTGCAGAACAGCGCAAAAGCATCATCTCATCCACTAACACCGGGAATTCATTAAGCGATTCTGTTGATGATTTAAATCGTATCTTAAAAGTGGGTTACATTAATGCTCTAGAAGTGCAAAAAGCAAAAGTAGAAGGAATTGTTCTAAATGATATTCATAATTTAGGATGTACAATTCCTGTATTTTTAGGAAGTGATTGCCATGAATGGAGTGCCTATCCTGCACACGATCAGAAATCTCACAATCCTAATTTTAGACACTCAAAAGCTAAAATTCTACCTACATTTAAAGGACTTTTAATGGCAATTACCTCGCCTAGCACTCGGTTTAATGCCTATCAACAAGCAGACAAACGAGTGATTACTAGTATTACTGTGAACAAGAAAACTTTACCTTTAGTAAATGGCATTAATGTAATTATAGGTGAAAATGGATCGGGGAAAAGTTCAATCCTTGAGATATTAAAAGGGGATATAAATAAAAAATATATATTACACTTAAAAGAAAAAAACGGTATTTCCTATACTAAACAAAATTTTAGCAGTGAAACGAGCATAAAATATATTCGGCAGGGACAAATCGTTGAAGATTATTTAAACGATAAATTATTTAATGATGATTCAATTGAAAACTTTCGCCCCTTGGATACAAATGAGTTCGAGAATGTTTTTAAACAATATTGTTTAAACTTAAAGAATTTTATTAATGAAAACATCAAATATAATAGATTGAAAGAAAATTTAAAACAATCTGTGATTAAGTATGATGAAGATATATCAAATTCTTCATATTATATTTCGGTATTGCCTAATGAAAAATTTTCAACTTTAGAAAATATTCACGAACAACCATATTCTAAAATGTCTGATCTGTATACCAAATTAATGGAATATACCACTCAACCTTATTTCGATCCTTACAGAAGCACAATTGAACAAATTACGCAATTATTGCGTTCGTTAAATCAACAAATTGAATCAAATTACCGTAAACAAGAACGAAGAATTACTATTTGTAACACTATTGCGAGCTGTGTTGCTGAATATATGGGTCAAATAAATGAATTGTCCAATTCACAAGATAGACACAGGAATAAACAAAAAATAGAACGAAATCAAATTATCGAAAATATAGTATCGGTCATTCGCAATAATTTAACTAAGAGCCGATGTCCTAAATTTCCTGAAATTATGTCTGGCGTTATAACTAATAAAAAGAGAGGATTTAGTTTTAATTCAACTGCTTTTTATCATGAAAAAAATCTTGAACATGAATTCTTTTCTCAAATGTTCAATAAGGGGTATCAATCTTCAAAAGATATTGAGAAAATTATTACAAAACATTCCTTTTGCGAAGCTATACGTTCATGTAACGACATAGATGATATTGAGAGAAAATTTAATAATAATACAGATAAATTTATCAAAACAATGATAGCTGTTCGTCACACTATAGTGGATGAAACTGGTAAAAAACAAGTGGGAAATACTTTGGGAGAAATGTCTCTGGCTTATTATAAATATTATACCCAAGAAAAGGAAACGTGGGATTTGCTTATAGTAGATCAGCCCGAAGATAATATTTCCAATAATAATATCCGTAAGAAGTTAATTAATTATTTGCGGACATTACAACAAGATAAACAAATTATTTTTGTGACTCATAATCCATTGTTGGTGGTTAACATGGACGTGGATAATGTGATTTATCTTCATAATGAAGACGGAATGATTAGCGCCGTAGGCGGATGTTTAGAATACGAAGAGAATGGTGTAAATGTATTAGATATTATCGCAGAAAGTATGGATGGTGGAAAAGAAACAATAGAAAGGAGACTGAAGGCCTATGGAAAAAGTTATTAAACTAACAATGAAAGAAAACAAAGATATTGAAATTTTTGTAGATTCTATTTTAACACATACAATTCAATTTAATAATCGAGAAATATCGGCAGAAAAAATTGTAGAGATTTTTAATGTTTCATTGGGCGATATGTGTAAGGTAGAAAAAGAAAATTTAGTAAACAAAGATAATAAAGTCTTAGATATGTTTGCTGAGTTGTTCCAGGAAATCGCTAATAAAATTAATTCCATCTCTCCTGCCGAGGATCAATTTGTCATTGGGACATCTGTTGTCCGAATGGAATTAAACCAACAAGAGAAATTAGAATAGAAAATCCTCTCACAAATTTATATATACCTCCTTGAAATCAGTTGAGATAATAGACATTTATACAATTAAACTTTCCAAAATCCATTAAATATACTGCCGGAAAAGAGGAATTAAATTTCTTCTGAAGAATTTCATTGGAAAGAGTTACACAATTTCCTGTACTGCTGTCTTCGCTAATAATCAGTAAATGGCATTCATCACATTGTTTGAGATAAGAAGCATATTTATGATTCTTTTTATCTATTTCTTGCTGTAATTCGTCAAAAGGAACATCTATGCTCAAACCAATACTATTGACGAAAACTTTTGTATATGGTTCGTAAAATCTGTCAAAGGTGATGATAAATGAATAGTTTCCCAGTGTAATATATTCTTTATTGACACCCCAACTTGGCACGCCAACAGATTCGATTCGTTGAATTATTAAATTTTTTAGTTCATTAAAATTAATATTAAAAATAGGCGTGGTCGGATTGTAGCAATAGTCTAAGTGCTCTTTCCAATTTGCTGACCATTTTCTTTCATCATAGTACTCAATAAGTAGAGATAGAGGAATATCTTTGTTTCGTTTAAAATATTCAACGACTTTATGTCCCACTCTGTAGAGAGCCTGTATATTCTCCGCATGGCTTTTTTTCTTACCAGTAGTGTTTTTTAAGATAAATTGAGTGAGCTCTAGCCCTATTTTTTTGCCATTTTGGGTTGTAAAGATAAAATCGGGGCTTTCTGATAATATTTTTGAATCTACATCTATGTGATATTTTCTAATCCATTGCTTTCCTTGTTCACTTTCTAGGAACCGCGCCAAATACCATTCTTCACGTCCTTTTTGGGTGTTTTCTATAAGGAATAGTTTGCCGGAGTGAAATAATACAGATTTTGACGGATTTTTTGCTTTTTTCATACTTTTACTATACAAAACTTTATTTTTATCGACAATTTAAAGACCATATGTTTTGTTGAAATGAAGATCCTATCCTTTGTTTCGATGCTAAATTTCTATCAATCCAATAAAGATTTGATACAATTTTGAATATCTATATTTGGGAGCTTTTTATGGCTAATCCTTTCAAACCTGGTTCGACGCAATATCAAGATTTTGAGACGATGAAAGATTTAAAGTGGCATTGCACGAAATGTGAACTTAAATCAGGGCAAGCTAAAACTTGGCAAGTTTGGCGTCAAGAAAAGGGTATACAGCTCGATACCAACGAACAAGGTGAGTTTTATAAGAAAATTCTTTGTCCTCACTGCAATTCTCTAACTATACATCGCAAGCTGAAGTCTTTGGAGATTTTGCCCATTACAAAGCAACGTTCCGGTATCCCATCCTCCGTTGTCAAACGTGTAAAACAACTGTATAACTTCGAAGAAGCTGTGTTCTTGCGTAAATTAAGCGAACGAGAATTAGAAGTCGACCATAAATTTCCTCAAATTCGCTGGGCGCAAGATGAGGTCGATAATTCTACATTATCAGATGCAGAGCTGAAGGATAAATTTATTTTATTGACCCGTTCCAATAATTTGCTTAAATCACGCTTTTGTGAACGGTGTGTGAAGGAAGGAATTAGAGGGAATTTCCCTGGTATTGAATTTTGGTTTGAGGGTGGCCCAAAGTGGGCTGGAACATCCAAAACGGACGAAAATGGTTGTAAAGGATGTTTTTGGAACGATCCATATGCTTGGAGAGATGCTGTATTGAAAATCTTGAACAAAGGTAAATAACTATGCCTACTTTTAATGATTTGGACCTTAAAAAATGGAAAGAATTGGACGATATAGAAACCGATTCTTTGTGGTTGTTTGACAAAAGGGATAATTCTGGCAAACATAGCGGCTTTTACCACGGAAATTTTATCCCTCAAGTTCCACGCCAACTCATTAAAAGATATACGAAGAAAGGAGATTTTGTTTTAGACCCATTTCTAGGGAGTGGCACAACTGCTTTTGAGTGTGAGACTCTACAAAGAGGGTGTGTCGGCATTGAACTTAATCCGGAACTGGTGGATTATGTGAAAGGAAAGACATCCTCCTCCAAAAATATTCATTGTCTCTGTGGCGACTCGACAGATCCAAAAGTTTTCCAAAAAATTAGCAAACTCTTACCTAAAAAACAAGTTGGGCTTATCATAATGCATCCACCGTATTTTGATATCGTAAAATTCAGCAACAAGAAAACCGATTTATCTAATCAAAAGACTTATCAAGACTTCTTCAAATTACTCTGCAAGGTCATTGATAATTCATTAACGTTATTACCACCGAAGCGCTACTTAGCTATCGTAATTGGAGACAAATATACCAAAGGGGAGTGGATGCCATTAGGTTTTTACTCAATTTTGGCCGCGCAAGGAAGGAAACTAAAACTCAAGAGTATTATCGTCAAGAACATGGAAGGTAATCGTGGCAAGCGAGCCCAACATACCATTTGGCGTTATCGGGCTCTTGCTAGCGATTACTATATTTTTAAACACGAATACATTCTGATTTTTCAGAAGGAGAAATAATCATGGCTACAACACATGTGTTTATTGTAGATACTACTACCTTCAATGTCCATCTCAAATATATGTTTGCTGGCACGGGAGCCAAGGAATTATCGGCAGATATTTTGCTTTCTGAAAAAGAAGCCATAAATAAAAACGAAAGGCTCCTCGCAGGTTTAGCTGCTGATGCCGCTCGTATTCGGAGAGGGGATTATATTTTATTTTATCTTCAACAAAACAAACAAAAAGGCGTGGATGAAGGCCAATTATTTGGAATTTTCCAAGCAAAGGGAAAATCTTTTATAGATCCTCAAGGAAAAACTTTAAGGTCGGAACTCGGGAAGAAACTAACATTTAGAGTTCTTATTCAACCATACAAAGTATATGCCAAGGGAATTTCAGAATGGGACTTACTAGATAATATAGAGGATATTAAATCGCCTAAGGAAATGATTTGGTCTCTAATTTATCGCAAATTGCGAGGGAATCGTGGTAATACGATGGTTACTCTAAAAGAATCTGATCGTATTTTTTCCCTATTATCTCAAAAAAATGATGGAAAAGTACTCTCCGATCAAGGGTTCTTATGGGACTGCGCTAGTCAGATAATTAAACCAGGAAAATCCTGCAAATATCCAAACATCTCTAAACAGCTTGATATTAAGCCCCGCCTTATTGCAAAATATATCAACAGTAACCGAGCCTTTGAGAATTTGTTACAAACTTTTATCGTGGGGAACATCGAAGTTGTACTAAAAAATATACTTGAAGGGCAAAAAATTGATTGGCTTGGAAATGAGGTATCTTGTGGCGTAGGGATGCAGAGAATAGATGTTTTGGTCCAAAGCCATGATGGGAATGGAAATATTTTCGTATATCCCATAGAGCTCAAAGACGAACCTCTCAAGACGGACATATTCAAACAAATGAATAGATATATTGCATGGCTGAAGTTATACTATCACAAGAATAAAAAACAGAAAATAGTGCCCGTAGTAATAGCTGCAGCCCCGAAACAAAGAAAAGGAAAATATGGACCAACAGATATAGATTTTAAGCGATTTAATCAGGATAATAAGAATAATTGTCAAAAGTTAAGATATATCACCTTTTCACCTGATAAAATGTTAAAATTTGAAGAGGTGGATTACAAAAAAATATGAACTATATTGGAAGCAAATTATCACTCCTAAAATTTATCGACGAGTCCATAGCCAAAGTGCTGGATACGGACTGTCATACTTTTTGTGATTTGTTTGCTGGTACAGGAGCCGTGGGCCGTTATTTCAAAGAAAAGGGCTATTCTGTTATCGCTAATGATATGCAATATTACAGTTTTGTTTTAAACAAACAATATATTGCTAACCACCGTCCGCTGACTTTTTCAAAATTATGTGCTAGTTTACCTGCCCTAAAGAAAGTTAAGGTAAGTGAACGTGCCCAAGCTGTATGTGATTTTCTAACTAATCTTCCAGGTAAAAAAGGCTTTATTTATAAAAATTATTCTGAAGAAGGGACCGCCAAAAAATCCTTTGTAAGGAACTATTTTTCAGCAGAAAATGCTCAAAAATGCGATGCTATCCGTAGACAAATTGAAACTTGGCAAAATAAAGGCCTAATTACTGAAAATGAGTATTATTTCTTACTCGCATCCCTTATTGAGTCCGTAGATAAATCGGCAAATACGGCTTCGGTTTATGGGGCTTTCTTGAAAAAGCTTAAACAATCCGCTTTAAAACCTTTGGCTTTACGCCCTGCTAACTTGTTTGTTAATAGCCAAGAACACCAAGTTTTTCAACAAGACGCCAATAAACTAATCAAAACGATTCATCCGGACATTCTGTACTTAGACCCACCGTACAATACGAGACAGTATGCGACCAATTATCATCTATTGGAAACCATTGCCAAGTACGATAACCCGAAGATCTATGGAAAAACGGGTTTGCGGGACTACAAAGCCCAAAAATCGTCCTACTGTTCCAAGGCAACAGTTAAAGCGGCTTTTGCTGATCTGATTAAGAATGCCCAAACAAAGTATATTTTCCTCAGCTACAACAACGAAGGGCTCTTATCTTTATCTGACATCAAAGAAATCTTTGAGAAAAAGGGCACCTACGGCTACTTTACTCAAACTTACAATCGCTTCAAAGCCGACAAAAACCGCGATTATAAGGCCTCTAACACTACGGAATACATTCACTACTGCATTTGTAACCGCTAACACAGCTTATTTGTAAGATACGTAGATAATGTCACTGTAAACTTGATAGTTTTTCCCGAAATCGGTGATAGTGATTTGGTTTAATCCTTTGTCTTTAATATATGACATAAAGGACGATATTTGTTTTCTTAATAAATCAAAATCCGATTTTAAGCGAAGACGTTCCTCTTGATCTCTGCCATCGCAAACCACATACAATCTATTGATAAGTTGTTTCCTCTGCTGTTGCGATTGATTGGCATAATACCACTGGATCATTTTATTTTTACCTTGCCTAGATCTCAAATCATATGGATGGTCCGATAATTTCGCGGGATAAACAGTAAGTTTTACATCAAAAGGGGTTTGACCTATATAGATGTCTACATCGTGGTTGTATACATCTTCTTCGTGTTTGGCACCAAATTCGCAGAAAATATATTCACAATATACAGATGTCATATAGTTATACCATCTATGGAGACCATAATCCTTGTCTACTCCATTTTTTTCTATTAAACTTAGACATTCTTGGAGTGTTTGCGCTTTGTAAATAAAATTTGTTCCCTTATCTCGAGTATTATCTTGCATTTTCCAATTAGCAGATATTAACGTCAGGCATTTTTTTAATCTTGTTCTACATTTGTATTCATCATATTATTTCCTTTATAAAAATAATCTGAGATTATTATATAACTTGGCAGAATGGTGTGCAATATGAAGTATTTCCTATTACATTACATCGCTTATAGGAACAAGGGCGGTTTTTTCTTGCTTAAAAGTAATATTTGAAATCGGTTTTTCGGTTAGAGTGTACCATAAGGGTCCACTAAGAATATACACTTTTTTGCCTTTTTTGCGTTTTTTGCAAAATCGCTACTTTCTGCCATTTTTCTGCCGAGCGTTTGTATAGCTTACGCTGCTTATGTTGCTTAAATTATAGTGTCCACAAGTATGTAGGTTGGCATAATAAAAGACCTTACTTATTTTCAATTTGCTACAATGGGAAAAGGAGATTTTATGCAAATTCATCAAATTCGTAATGCCACTGTTAAAATAACCTATGCAGGAAACACTTTTTTAGTGGATCCCTGGCTACTACCCAAAGATGCAATGCCTGGTTTTGAAGGGGCTTTTCATAGTGAGGTTCGTCAACCCCGTGTAGAACTACCTTTGCCGGTAGCGGAAATTGTAAAAGCAGATGCAGTTATTTTGACCCATGTTCATCCCGATCATTGGGATGAGATGGCCGCCAATCATATCCAAAAGCAAATCCCCTTTTTTGTGCAGTCACAAACCGATAAAACCATTATTGAAAAATATGGATTTACCAACGTGTGTATTTTGTCTGAGACAGGTACTCTATTTGAAGGCATCACTCTTTATAAAACGCCTTGTCAACATGGGAGAAAAGAAATTGTAAAACCCATGTGCGAAAAAATGGGCATGCCTTATGATGCCATGGGAATCGTATTTAAGAACTCTGCGGAAAAAACGCTTTACGTGGCAGGCGACACAATTTGGTGCGAAGAGGTAAAGCATACATTAGACACTTACAAGCCCCAAGTGGTGCTTATTAACGCCTGCGGAGCGAGTTTACTTGTGGGCAATGGAGAACGCTTGATTATGCACAAGCAGGATGTAGATGAGCTTGCCTCCTATATACCGCAAGCACAAATTATTGCCAGCCATATGGATACCGTCAGTCATTTAACGGTTACGCGCCAAGATATCCGTTCTTTGGGCCTGCCTAATGTACATGTACCGGAAGATAACGAGGTACTTTCTTTTTAGAGTAAACGCACTTTACTTTGGCAGGTTTTATAGTGTCCACAAGTATGTAGGTTGGCATAATAAAAGCCGCAAGGATTTTGCAGGACAACAAAGAAAAGCGTAGCGTTATAGTGTCCAAATTGTGCCCAGTATATTCATAGTTTTCGCAAAAAATTTTAGTAGTTTTTATACTTCCTCGACGAGAACTAATAATGATAGTATGTAAAAAATTCGGGAATTTAAGCTGTGCGGATATAGTTTGCGGAAAAAGTGTATATAATTTAGATTTTGTCGACGAGAAAAAGAAGAATTTTAACGTTTACTGTACACCATACAGGGTCCACTAAGAATATACAAGATTTGCGTAATTTTGCTCATTTTGCTCAAAAAGTGTCGACGAGGGAGTATAAGA
>CALUXB010000003.1 GCA_944324645.1 uncultured Elusimicrobiales bacterium
AGCTGCTTCAACTCCGCCCCTAAGCGGGCCTCCGCACTGCCTTCTTTCAGCTCCTCTATGAGCGCACGCTCTAAACGCGCCTCAAAACGGCGGATACTATCTGCCGCCTGTGCATAGGAAGGGGCGATAGAACCTAAAATTAGACTGATGCTTAAAACAATGGAGATGAGTTTTGTCATAAATAGTCCTTTTCTATATTCTCTTTTTTTTCAAAACATAAAAAAAGGGCCAAAGGTCCCATTTTTTTTGGACTTTTGGCCCCATTTTTGGAGGCACTACAAAATAATATAAAAGAAAATCTGGCTGAAACTGCTTTTTTGCAACGGCTAATTAATAAAAGGGAAATATCCTGCAGGAAAGAATGGAAATAGGAAAAAAGACTGCCGCACTTGCCCAAGGGGTTACATTTCCCCGTCGGCAAGCCGTAACGCATCCAAAGATTTGTTGCGCGGGCCATAAGTCTCCTTTTAACCTTCTCCTCTTATATTATAGAAAAAAAGCCTTTCGCACACAAATAAAAAAAGACCCACCTTGCCGGTGGGTCTAAAGTCCTATACTCAGACGGTAATTTTTAAAATATAAGCAAGCCGGGATATTTTTTCTGCAACGCGTCCGCCACCGCTTGAGGCACCCAGCCGGACGGCAAACGGCCAGCCTGACAGGCCGCTTTGACGGCAGAAGAACTGATGTCTTGATAAGCGCCGCAGGCGGGCAATAAAAGCGTTTTCAAAGACGGATAGAAAGTTTGGCTTAAGCGGTGGTTTTCTAACTCAAACTCTGCATCACGCCCATTACGCACCCCCCGCACACAACAAACCAGTCCGTGGTCTTTCATATAATCAGCCAGCAACCCTTCATAAGCGTCTATTTGCACCCCGCTTAGGCCGGCTCGTGTTACACAAGCGGCAATTAAATTTTTGCGTTCCTCTACGCAAAACAAAGGCTTTTTGGCGGGATTTACCAAAAGCAGCACCAGCACCTGTTTAGACAGGCTGAGCGCCTGGCGCAACAGAGCCATATGTCCATTGGTGAACGGATCAAAAGTACCTTGAAAAACAATCGTATCTTGTTTCATACGCATAACTGCCCATTGGGTGACGTCTATATATTATGGTATCATAAATTTATGAATAAAAACCCGCTCAGCCAGTCTATTTATTATAAACGCACCCGCCCACAAACCCCGGATGTGCGCGGAGAGTATTTTCGCGACCAAACCAAAATTATCCATTCTTTACCTTTCCGCCGTTTAAAGCATAAAACACAAGTATTTTTTGCCCCGGATAATGACCATATCTGCACACGCATTGAACACGTCTTGCACGTCGCTACCATTGCCGCGGCCATTTGCCGCGGCCTCAACCAAAGCGGGAATTGGACGCTGGACCAAGATTTGGCGTATGCTATTGGATTAGGACACGATATTGGTCACGCTCCTTTTGGTCACGAAGGAGAACGTGCCTTGGCGGCCTGCATTGCGCCTAAGCCGTTTTTACACGAAGTCAACAGTTACCGGGTGGTGGAGTATTTGGCTAACTACGGAGAGGGGCTGAATTTAACCTATGCCGTAAAAGACGGCATTCTCTGCCACTGCGGGGAGGACTTTGCCACTACGCAGCTGCGCCCGGCCCAAGTTCCAAACAACTTGGACGCCATCCAAAGCCGCCGTTGCCTGCCCACCACCTATGAAGGCTGCATTGTGCGCGTAGCGGACAAAATCGCTTACCTGGGGCGTGATATTGAGGATGCGGTAAAAGCGGGGTTAATCACCGTAGAGGACATCCCTGGTATTGTACAGAGTGAAATTGGTACTTCTAACGGGGAAATTATTAATACATTGACGCTGGACCTAATTACTCATTCCAAAGATAAAGATTATATTGGTTTCTCTCCGGAAAAAACAGCCATTGTGTCTGAACTGAAAAAATTCAATTATGAACGCATCTACCACAACGAACAAATGCGCCAGCGCAAAGAAACGATAGATAAATGTATTGCCGATTTGTTTGATTATTTCCGCTCTATTTTTGACCGCTATCAGTTTGACTACGCCGCCTACGAGCAGGAAGGAAAACAAACTGCTACCAGTTTTGCCAACTATATGGCCTCTATGACCAAAGCTTATCACGAAAATCCGGTCCTGTGTGACCAAATTATTACAGACTACATATCCGGTATGACCGATTCCTATGCGCTAAGCGTAATGGAAGACGTGATATTGCCCAACTCTATTAAATTCTTCAGCTGACCGGATTTCGGCTTTAAAAAACCCCGTTTTAACAACGGGGTTTTTGATATTAAACTCAGCGAATCAGAAACGGGGCCGCCTTGCCTATCATCGTGCGGATAAAATACATATTGGCCTTATCTACACTGCCCTGCGGCGCCATACGCCACAGCGCATCTGCGCGCTGCCACATCGTTTGCCCTCCGGCGCTGCATTCTTTAACCAAAGCATCGCGTTTAATGGCGGCCACCATTAAATTTACTCCGTTCGATTCTAATTCTTTGGAAATATTTTTCAGCTCTTGCCGCAAAGCAGAAGAAGGAAAATGCCGGATAAAAATCGCTGCCCTGTCATAAGAGATTAAAGACATCCAGGGTGTTTCGCCTGCTTTATTTTGTTGGGACAGCAACTCATCTTTAGCGTGGTAGGCCATTTCTAAAAGGAAATCAAAGGTTTTCTCTGAATTCGCCACGTGTAAAGCATTATTTCCGTGTCTATCCCGCTCTTTCATCACCAAATAATAAAATCCTTGACTATAGCTAAAGCGGCCAGAAGAATTTTCTTGGGCAAAAAGTTGGCGCAGCCCTTTTATATCCCCCTCGCGGGAAAGGCGTATAATTTCCGGGTCGGATTCCTGCTGTGTTTTATAGTGAGCTGGCAAGCGGCTGGAAGAAGAGCGGCTTGCTGTTTGTGCCCAGCCTCCAACACAACAACTAATCAAAAATACGATTAATATCAAACTCTTTTTCATAATATCCTCTTATTTATAGCTTACCACCTGCGGACTTTCTCAAAAAGAGCCTTAAGACCTATTTACAATAAAATAAAGGCCCAAAAAAATCTGGGCCCTTGAAGAAAAAACCCCGGGGAAACCGGGGTCTAAATGGAGCGGGCGAAGGGAATCGAACCCTCGTCTCAACCTTGGCAAGGTCGTGTTCTACCATTGAACCACGCCCGCATAAATCTTTGCCGTAATAAAATTATAGCAAATTTTATTTTAAAAGTGTAGCGGCTATGTTTTTAAGGTAGGTGTTTTCTTCCACCGCTTTACGCACATTTGGGTTCTGCTTTAACGCAGCCAAAGCCGGGCTGCCGTTAATTAGTTTGGCGGCTTCAGCCGGGCGGTCCCGATAGTATTTTACGGCTTTGCTAATAAGAAGATAAGAAAACAACCGGCTGCCCGCCAGTGCCTTAACTAACGCTTCCGAAGCCAACACTTGCTGCACGGCTTCCTCTGCAAAAAAAGCATTTAATTTGTTTTGATCTGCAGCCGCCTTTGCCAAGGCTTGCGGATCCTCCAACAGGGGGGCCACATCCGGACGGGCCAAAAATGCTTTGGTGGTTATCTCTTGGTTAAACAAGTAACGCAACAAGTCCGGATCATCTATATTAGAAGAAACATTGATAGACAAAGCAAAAGGCGCCTCCCCAATAATTTCATAATTGCGCGGCGTCAAAGCGCGGTAATTATACCGGCTGATTACGGGCAGGATGCTGCCCAACTCGCGCACGTTGACATTGCGGTCCTGCCCTTCTGAAATTTGCACATAACGGCGCCCGGCATTGGGATTGAATGTGGCATCCACCACCAGCCCTTTTAATACAGAGGGGTCTAATGCCGCCGTGATGTTTTCGGCGCGTTTGCTGGAAGACATAATAAACAGCAATGTAATCAGAACCAGCACAAAAACACCGCCGCTGGCCCATATCATCAGCTTGTCTGAAGAAATGGCAGCCGGTTTTTCTTCTGTTTGCTCTTCTGTCTTTTTAGCTGCTTTCTTGCGAAATTTTTGCGGATTGCGCAGCAGCGCCATCAGTCTTTCTTTATCCATATTGACATTGTAACAAATAAATCCTATTACCGCGCAATAACCTGCTCTTTAGAACACAAAACGCCCGTCTTTACCCCGAACTTCAACGGCCTCTGGCCCAAAACTAGCTTTTTGAGCGGGGCGGCTTTGTGGACACTCTCTTTACCTCAACGCCAGGCGCTTGGGCGCAAGCCACCGGATTTGCTATATTTTATATATGAAATCCTACACAGAATATTTGACCATTTGCACAGACAGCCGCTACGACATTGTCAATATTACCCCGCAGGTAGAACGCGCCCTGCAAAAAAGCGGCATCCGGGAAGGGTTGTGCCTCGTGAATTCTATGCATATCACTTCTTCGGTTTTTATTAATGACAACGAGTCCGGCCTACACGCCGATTTTTTGAAATGGACCGAGAAACTGGCTCCGTACGGCATAGATAAATACCAGCATAATCTGACCGGCGAAGACAATGGCGACGCTCATTTAAAACGCACTCTGTTAGGGCGGGAAGTGGTAGTAGCCGTGACGCAAGGCCGCCTGGACTTCGGCCCGTGGGAAACTATTTTTTATGGGGAATTTGACGGCCAGCGCAACAAACGCATTTTAATTAAAATTATTGGGGAATAATATGAAAAAAACTATTTTTTACCACGACACCGACTGCGGCAACGTAGTCTATTACGCAAACTATCTGAAATTTTTTGAAGAGGCCCGCACTTTGTATATGGCGGAAAAGGGCTTTTCCGTCCCGGCGCTGATACAACAGGGAAAATATTTTGTAGTGGCCCGGCAGGAAGTGGAATATAAATTCCCGGTGCGTTACGCAGACGTAATAGATGTAAGCACCAAAGTGCTGGAAATTTCCGACATTAAAATTGTGTTTGAAAATATCATCACCAACCAAAACGGACGCCTCTGCACCAAAGGCAAAACCACTTTGGTTTGCGTGGACGCTTCCGGCGTGCCCACCCCTATGGGAGCGGAAGTAAAAAATGCGATGACTTTGTAAAGACCCGTGCCTGGCTTCAGCTCCAGGTCTCCGCTCCGGCCGGGGTTATAAAACCTACCGCCGCAATATTCTTTCTTCCAAACAATAAAAAGCCGCCTTTAACAGGCGGCTTTTAAATGGTATGAAAAACTATTCTATACCAAAAACTGATTTAACGGACGAGCAATAATCTTTGGTGCCGGAATTAGTGCAGGTCTTTTCCATTTCGCCCGTGCTACCAATCACATATCGTATGGAATATTTATAATTTGTTGCGTTGGCCATTTCATGGTCCATTACTTCAGTCGTTGTGACATCTGCGCGGGAACACGAAACCCTCCCTTGGCTTTGATATTGAAATTCAATATAACACACAAAATTATCCGACCAAAACATATTGGAATAAGAATGAGGAAATTGTATGCTAAGGTCATCGACAGAGACCACAGCCGCTCCTTGTTCCATCCAATAAACTTGTGCGGCATCGGTCCAATTTTTAAGCAAAATAGCCAGTTCTGCGGCGCGGCTTTTTTCCACAGTCTTTTCATATTGTGGCAGAGCTATCGCCGCTAAAATGCCTATAATCAGAACTACTACCAACAACTCTATTAACGTAAAACCTTTTTTCATTTTCTCTCCTAACAACCTTGTATATCTTTATAGAACACGCTGCTCTTTCTTTTCTATTATATATAAAATTGCCTACCGCTAACTCCAACAAAAACTTTCCCCCTCCGCGGCGTTTTATATATAATAAGACTTTATTCAAAATGCCCTTTCAACTATACCAAACAACCAAGAGGCCTTATGCAAGCAAGAACCGCTGAAGAAAAACAGAAAATTAAACAAATTTTGGAGCTGACCCAAAAAAACGGCATTCAAATCATTAAACTGTGGTTTGTGGATATTTTGGGCAACTTAAAATCGCTCTCTCTTTCCCACCGGGAATTTGAATACGCTATGAACGAAGGTATGGGCTTTGACGGCTCTTCGGTGGAAGGGTTTGCCCGCATTTATGAGTCGGACCTGGTGGCCCTGCCGGATTTGGACACCTTCCAAATGTTCCCGCCGGAGCTGACCGGCGCGCCCATTGCCCGCTTTTTCTGCGACATTAAAAACACAGAAGGGGAGCAGTTTGAAGGGGACCCGCGCTATATCCTCAAAAAGAATTTAGCCGCTATGCGCAAAGCCGGCTTTGACGCGTTTATGGTGGGGCCGGAACTGGAATATTTTTATTTTAAGGACAACAAACACCCCGAAACGCTGGACTTTGGGGGCTATTTTGACACCATTCCGCTGGACTCTTCTTACGCAGTGCGCCGCCAAACGATGCTGATGCTGGAAAAGCTGGGCATTCACGTGGAATATTCCCACCACGAGGTGGCCCCCTCCCAGCACGAAATAGATTTGCGCTACGACGAAGCTATGAAAATGGCCGACCAGGTAATTACCTACAAAACCGTCGTCAAGCAAATCGCCGCCGCCAACGGCGTCTACGCCACATTTATGCCTAAGCCTATCACCGGCATCAACGGCAGCGGAATGCACGTACACCAATCGCTTTTCTATAAAGGCGAAAATAAATTTTATGACGCCAAAGACCCGCTTTTCCTCTCCGCCACGGCGCGGCACTATATTGCGGGTATTTTGACCCACGTCAAAGAAATCTGCTCCGTTACCAACCAGTGGGTCAACTCCTACAAACGCCTGGTGCCCGGCTACGAAGCCCCCTCTTATATTGCCTGGGGGCGCAAAAACCGCAGCGCGCTGGTGCGCATTCCGCAGGCCAAAGAAGGCAAGCCCAATGCCACCCGCCTGGAGTGCCGCTTCCCGGACCCGGCCTGCAACCCCTACTTGGCCTTTGCGGTCATGCTGGGCGCGGGCTTAGACGGCATAGAGAAAAAACTGCCCGCACCGGAAATGACGGAAGAAAACATTTTCCACATGGACGCAGCCGGAAGAGAACGCCGCGGCATTGGCACGCTGCCGGCCTATTTGTATGAAGCCGTCAATGAAACGCGCCATTCGGAGCTGGTCAAAAAAATCTTGGGCGAGCATACATTTGAAAAATTCATCGCCAACAAAGACATTGAATGGGACCTCTACCGCACGCACGTTTCCAGCTATGAGTTGGAGAAATACCTCTCCGTGCTCTAAACACAACAGGCCGCCTGTTCACTAGGCTTGGCATACCCGCCCGGACTAAAGCAATAGTGCATGACGCCCAACAGCGGCTGTTTGCGCTTGACTCTTGCATTTCGCCGCCGGCCGGTCTTTTTCCACGCTCTCTGCGCAACAAATCCATTTTCTGCCCTGCCCCGCTTCTGCAAGCGTGGCTTTTTGCGCAAAATCTAACAAACATTGTTATATTTTATCCCCCCAACCGTTGATAATAAAGTAAAATATAGTTACGTATGACCTTACAGCAATTTAAAGAACTCTGCGCCCAAATTGAGCGCGAATATACTGACAAAATCGCCTCTGCGGCCGACCTAAACGCCGTAGAAGAGCTGCGCGTAGCCTCTTTGGGGCGCAAAGGCGCGCTGACTGAGCTTTTGAAAAATCTGAAGGATTTTTCCATTGAAGAAAAGAAAGAAGCCGGCCCGCTGGGCAACGCTTTAAAAGCCGCATTAACCCAAGCTTTGGAAGAAAAAACCGCCGCGCTTTCCGCCCAGGCTTTAAACGAAGAGTTAAACCGCGTCAACCTGGATTTGACGCTGCCCGCCCGCCCGGCGGCCCAGGGAAGACGCCACCCCCTTTCTATTGCGCAAAAACGCATGACCGATATTCTCTCTAAGCTCGGTTTTACCTGGGCCGAAGGACCTTGGGTGGAAGATGAAAAGCATAACTTTGATATGCTTAACATTCCCAAACACCACCCGGCGCGCGACGCGCAGGACACCTTTTTTGCCGAAACCGGCTCCCCGCTTTCTTTGGTACTGCGCACCCACACTTCCAATGTGCAGAGCCGCTTTATGGAAAAGCACAAACCGCCCATACGCATTATGGCGCCGGGCCGCGTGTTTCGCAACGACAGCCTAGACGCCACCCACAGCCCCGTATTCCACCAAATTGAAGGGCTGTATGTGGACAAAAACGTCAGTATGGCCGATTTAAAGCGGGACCTGACCGCCTTTATGAAAGGCTTATTAGGCGATAAAACGGAAATCCGCTTCCGCCCCTCGTTCTTCCCCTTTACAGAGCCCAGCGCGGAAGTGGACGTCAAATGCGTTTTCTGCGGCGGCAAAGGCTGCAATATTTGCAAAGGCATCGGCTGGATAGAAATGCTCGGCTCCGGCGTGGTCAACCCACACGTGCTTAAAAACTGCGGCATAGACCCCGAAATTTACAGCGGCTACGCCTTTGGTATGGGTGTGGAACGCCTGGCTATGATGATGATGGACATCAACGATATCCGCACGTTTTACGAAAACGACCTGCGCATTTTAAACCAGTTTTAAGGACAGACTATGAAGATATTACAAAGTTGGCTACAGGATTTTATTGATATAGACTTAACGCCGGAAGAACTGGCGCAGAAATTTACGCAGCTGGGCATAGAGGTAGCCTCGGTGGAGAAAAAGGGCGCTGATTTTGAGGGCGTTACCGTAGCGCAAATCACCCATATTGAAGACCACCCCAATTCCGACCACCTGCACCTGGTGGACCTGGACTTGGGCAACGGCAAAAGCCAGCGCGTGGTATGCGGCGCGCCCAATGTGGCGGTAGGGCAGAAAGTGCCGCTGGCCCATGTGGGGGCGCGGCTGGGCAAAGTGGTGCTGACTCCGGCCAAAATACGCGGCGTTGTAAGCGAGGGAATGATTTGCTCTTCCGATGAGCTGGGGCTGACCAACACCCGCGCGCGCGGCATTTTGGTGCTGGACGAAAATATCCCGCTGGGCACCGATGTGCGCACCCTCTACGGCAAAGCCGACGCTTTGTTTGACCTGGAAATTACTTCCAACCGCCCGGACCTGCTGTCCCATTTAGGGGTGGCGCGCGAACTGGCGGTACTGCTAAACAAACCCGTCAAAATGCCAAAGCCCCAAGAATTTGCCGGCGAAGGCGAAAGTCTGCAGGTGGACATACGCGCCCCGCAGGGCTGCCAGCGCTATACCTCCCGCTTAATACGCGGGGTAAAAAACGCCGAGTCACCGGATTTTATTAAAGAAAGACTCAGCGCTATGGGGCTCAACCCCAAAAACGCACTGGTAGACGTCACCAACTATGTAATGTTTGAGCTGGGCCAGCCGCTGCACGCGTTTGACCGCAACGAAATTGACGGCGATACCGTGGTAGTGCGCTGGGCCGAAAAAGGCGAGAAATTCACCCTTTTGGACGGGCGCGAACTGACGCTGGACGAACAGGCGCTGATGATTGGCGATGAACACAAAGCCACCGCGCTGGCCGGCATTATGGGCGGGCAAAACTCCGGCATTAAAGACGACACGACCGACATTTTTATTGAGTCTGCCTACTTTGACGCACCGGTAACCAACAAAACCTCTAAAAAATACGCCGTTTCTTCCGACTCGTCCCAACGCTTTGAGCGCGGGGCCGATATTGGCATAACGGAGCTGGCCTTAAAACGCGCCACAGAGCTGTTTGTAGCCGCCTGCGGCGGCACGCCCAGCCAAATACGCGACGTATATCCGCAGCCGTATCAAAACCCGGTGGTTTCTTTTACCCCGGCGCAGATTAACGGCATTTTGGGCGCAGACATTGAAGAGGCAAAACTCAAAGACATTTTTGCACGCTTGGCGCTTCATTTTGACGCTGCAGGCGACCGCTGGGCCTTCCAGGCTCCCACCCACCGGCGCGATTTAAACCACCGCTGGGACCTGGCTGAAGAAGCGGCCCGCTTTGCCGGGTTTGACTGCATACCGGCCGGGGAGTCGCGCGCGTTTGTCGGCTTTAGCGAAAACCCCAAAGGCGTGGATCTGCTAGAAATTTTCAGCCAAAAGCTGGCCGGGCTGGGTTTTTATGAATGCAAAAACATTGACTTTTTAGGGGAAAAAGACCTCAAAGACTTTGGCTTTGCCCCCAAAAACGCCGTCAAAATTAAAAACGCCATGGCCAAAGGCTGGGATTATATGCGCCCCACGCTGCTGCCCTCTTTGCTTAAAAATATTGCTTTTAACCAAAGCCGCGGCAACCACGATTTGGCCCTGTTTGAAGCCACCCGCACTTTTAGCCTCATCAAAGGCTTCCCGGCCGAAGCCTATACTGTTGCGGGCGTGCAATGCGGGCAGCTGGTGCAGACGCCGTTCTTTAAAGGCAAAGGCGAAAAGCCGGACTTTTATTTCTTAAAGGGCGTGATGCAGGATTTGCTGGGCGCTTTTGACGGGGTCAGTTTTGTCCCTTCCCAAGAAGCCCCGGTGTATATGCACCCCAAAATTTGTATGGATATTTTGGTCTATGGCAAAAAAGCCGGCGTGTTTGGCGCGGTGCACCCGCTGACGCTCAAGGCCTGTGATGTAAAAGAAAACGAAGTGTGGGCTTTTGAGCTGTCTTTAAAGCCGCTTGAGAAAAATTTCTCTGCCCAACAGTTCCAACCCGCCAAAGCGGTGGCGGCTTTCCCGCCGTCTTTGCGTGATTTGTCTGTGCTGGTGGACAAAAGCGTACCCTACGCCCAAATACAGGACGTATTGCAAAGCACCCCCCTGCCGGTAGCGCTGCACTTTGATTTAATAGACCTCTACGAGGGGGACCGCCTGCCCGCAGGCAAAAAGAGCGTCACCTTTACGCTGGCGTTTTCCGCGCCGAACCGCACCTTAAAAGACGCCGAAACGGACGCCGCTTTTCAAGCGCTGCTTGAAAACCTGCGCGCCAAAACCGGGGCGGAGCTGCGCTAGGATTTTGTATGCAGGAAAAACTCAAACAGCTGGAACTGTTGGTATCCCAAGCGGTGGCCCGCCTGCAAATGCAAGAGAGCCAAACAGCCGCTTTGCGCCAAAAAATCCGCCAGCAAGAGGAACACCTGCAGCGTCTTAAAGAAAGCGAAAGCGAACTGAAAGCCTTGCGCGAGTGGAAGAAAAACGCCGTCAGCGTGCTCAAAAAATTAGAGGCGCGGCTGGACAAAGAAATCGCCCGCGCCCAAGAGCAGCAAAAAGAAGATTTATAAGAAAATATGGCAAAAAACACCGTTACCGTAGAAATCAAAGGCATTCCCATAGACGTGGAAATTAAAGACCTCGGCTATGTGGAGCTGGCGGATTTGGCGGCTAAAGTGGAAGCGGAAATGCGCCGCCTGCAAGACGAAGAAGACATCATAGACACCTTAAAGCAGGCGCTGACCGCCGCGCTGGAGTTTGCCGCGCAGGCTTATTTAAAAGGCCTGGCCGAAGGCGGCAAACAAAAAGAAGAAGAAGCGCGGGCAGACCAGCTGATTGCCAAACTGCAAAACGTGCTGAGTACGACCGGGAAATAAACGCCCGGAGGTTTTTTATGCAAGATGATTTTATGCCGCTGGCCGCGCGCCAGGCGCCCAAAACCATAGAAGATTTTGCCGGCCAGCCCCATTTGCTGGGGCCGGGCAAAATGCTGCGCCGCCTGCTGGAAACGGATACCTTAAAATCGGCCGTCTTTTTCGGCCCGCCGGGCTGCGGCAAAACGGCTACCGCGCGCTATGTAGCTAGCCGCACCCAGGCGCACGTGGTGGAGCTTAACGCCGCCGCCGCCGGCGTGGCAGACCTTAAAAAAGTATTGTCAGAGGCCAAAGAACGTGCCCGCACGCCTACCTTTGAGGAGCGGCGCACGCTGGTGATTTTAGACGAAATCCACCATTTCAACAAAACCCAGCAGGACGTGCTGCTGCCCAGCGTGGAACGCGGGGACATTATCTTAATCGGCATTACTACCGAAAACCCGTATTTCTACATTAACAATGCGCTTTTGTCGCGCTTTTCCGTTTTTGAATTTAAGCCCCTCTCAGACAAAGACCTGCGCAAAATTTTAGACCGCGCCGCACAAAACGAGCACGTTACTCTGACCGAAGACGCCGCCCAGTATTTCATCACCCAAGCCAACGGCGACGGGCGCAAAATGCTAAACGCGCTGGAAATAGCCTCTTTGACCACAGAGCCCGATGAACACGGCCTCAAACCCGTCAACCTGACTATTGCCCAGGAATGCATACAAAAACGCCACCTCAACTACGACAAAAAAGGCGACGAACATTACGATATTATTTCCGCCTTTATCAAATCTATGCGCGGCTCCGACCCCGATGCCGCCGTCTATTGGCTGGCGCGTATGTTAGAGAGCGGAGAGGACCCGCGCTTTATCGCGCGGCGCATTTTAATCTGCGCCAGCGAAGACGTAGGCCTGGCTGAGCCCGCCGCGCTGATGATAGCCCAAGCCGCTTTTAAAGCCGCCGAGGTGCTGGGTATGCCCGAGGTGCGCATTCCGCTGGCGCACGCGGCTATTTATGTGGCGTGCGCGCCCAAGAGCAATTCCGCCTATTTGGCCATAGACTCCGCTTTAAAAGAAGTGCGCGAAGGCCGCCTGCGCCGCGTGCCCGACCATTTGCGCTCCGGTATGAAAAACGTAGGCTATAAATACGCACACGATTTTCCCAACCATTATGTCAAACAGCAGTATATGCCCAACCCGGTGCAGTTTTTCCACCCCACCCAGCAAGGCAAAGAAGCCCCGCTGGTGGAACGCTGGAGAAAAACCCGCGGCGAATTGCCCGCGCAGAACCCAAAACCCAAAACGGAAAAATAAATCCGCCTCATAAAAAATATGGAACCCGAAGCCCCGTTTAGAGGACAAGTTTTTACCGTTACCGCCATCACGCTGGCTATTAAACAGATGATGGAAGGGGTATTCCGCGGGATTTTTGTAGAAGGGGAGGTAGGCCAATTGCGGGAGGCTGCCAGCGGGCATTTGTATTTTAATTTAAAAGACCGCGACGCGCTGCTGGCCGCCGTAATGTTTAAATGGGACGCGCGCAAAAACGGGCTGGATTTGCAAGAGGGTATGCAAGTGCGCGTATTTGGGGATTTAACCTGCTACGCCAAACAAGGCAAATACCAAATAGCGGTCAAAAATGCAGAGGCCCTGCACAAAGGCAATTTATTTTTAGAATTTGAAAAACTCAAAAAGAAACTGCAGGCCGAAGGACTCTTTGACGAAAGCCGCAAGCGCCCTATCCCGGCGTTTCCGCGGCGCATTGGGGTCGTCACTTCCCCCACCGGGGCGGCTATACGCGATATTTTGTCCGTACTGCGGCGCAGAAGCCCCAATGTGGAAGTGATTTTGGCCCCGGCCTTGGTGCAAGGGGAAGAGGCCGCAGCGCAAATTGCGCAGGCGATTGCCGATTTAAACCGCCTAACCCCTGCGCCCGACGTACTTTTGGTGGGCCGCGGCGGCGGCAGTATGGAAGATTTGTGGGCGTTTAATGAAGAGCCCGTCGCGCGCGCCATTTATCAGAGCCAAATCCCGGTCATTTCCTGCGTGGGGCACGAGATAGATTTCACAATAGCGGACTTTGTGGCGGACCTGCGCGCCCCCACCCCTTCCGCCGCGGCGGAGCTGGTGGTGCAAAATGCAGAAGGGGTAACTTCCCATATCCAGCAACTGCAAAAGCGGCTCTTTCAGGCCGTCAGCCTGTTTTATGAGCGGGCCCAGGCGCGGCTGGAGCTGGCGTTAAACAGCCGCTTTTTTAAACAACCCCAATTACTGACGCAGGAGAAAGAACAACAAGTAGATGAGCTGACGCTGCGCTTAGAAGACGCTTTTGAGCAGCAGCTGCTGCGCCAGCAGACGCGGTTGGAGCTTTTAAGCCAAAAGCTGGCGGCCTTAAGCCCGTTTGCCGTATTGGGCCGCGGCTACAGCATTACGCGCAACGCGCAGGGGCAGATTATTTCCCGCGTGGGCCAAACGCAGGAAAAAGAAATGATTTACGTGCAAGTAAAAGACGGTATGATACACGCGGAGGTCAAATGAAAAAAGGTTTTGAAAGCCAGTTAAACCGCCTGGAAGAAATTGTGGCTAAGCTGGAAGAAGAACAGACGGACTTGGACGCATCTGTCAAACTTTTTGAAGAGGGGATCGCGCTGTCTAAAGAACTGACGGAAAAATTGCAGGAAGTAAAATTTAAAGTCACCGCTTTAAAGAAAAAAGGCCAGCAGCTTCTAAGCGAGCCTTTTGACGCACCGGACCCAACCAGCACCGAAACGGATAAATCCGATGGCGAATAAAAAACTGCGTTTAGATATGGCGCTGGTGGAACAGGGCTTTTTCCCAAGCCGCACCCGCGCGCAGGCCTCTATTATGGCGGGGGAAGTGCTGGTCAACGGACAGCCAGACACCCGCGCAGACCGCACCATTTTGCCGCAAGACATCATTACTCTCAAAGAAAAGTCCTGCCCCTATGTGTCGCGCGGCGGGCTCAAACTGGCAGGCGCACTAAAAACTTGGAATATCTCCGTACAAGATAAAATATGCGTAGACATTGGCGTAGCCACCGGCGGATTTAGCGACTGTATGCTGCAAGCCGGCGCCAGCGAAGTGTACGGCGTAGACGTGGGCAAAGGCCAGCTGGCCAGCGAAATGCTGCGCTATCCAAATTTCCATTTTAAGCCCGAAACCAACGCCCGCTATATGACGGCGGACCTTTTTGAGCACGCCCCGCAGTTTGCCGCGGTGGACGTATCTTTTATTTCTTTAAAAATGATTATGGAGCCGCTGTTTAACGTAATGGCACCGCAGGCGGAAATTGTGTTTTTGATTAAACCGCAGTTTGAGCTGACCCCCAAACAGGTGCCGCACGGCATTGTAAAAACGGAAGAAAACCGCCAAGAGGCCATACGCCTGGTACAAACTTTCTTTGAAGAAAATTTAAAAGAGAAGTATGGCGGGCAGTCTTTGGGCCTGATAGAAAGCCCCATTAAAGGCACGCACGGCAACACCGAATATTTGTGGTATGTGAAGATAAACAAGCCCGCTTATAAAGGCAATTTATAATACTGTACGGAAGAAATAGTATGATCGTAAGTGCCGCCTAAACTCATACATACACGGCAATCCGTATTTTCATTCCGACATAAACACCAAAAATTATTACTCTTCAACCCTACTTCAAAACTAGGGACATTCTCTATTTCTCGTTGAGCCTGGCAAAGAGCATCAGTACATACAATTTTATAATAAGAGGCTTCCATCCATTCTCCCTCTTCACTTTCTGAAACAGGCAAACCAAAATCTAAATTGGAAATTTGCGCCGTATAACTCCCATTACTCAAGTAATATATTTGTTGGGCATTATATAGCGCTTTTAAATTAATCAACGCCTCTGCGGCGCGGCTTTTGGCAACCGCCTTTTCATACTGCGGCAAAGCGATGGCGGCCAGTATGCCAATAATCAGCACCACTACCAAAAGTTCAATTAGCGTAAAGCCGCCTAACTTGCCTTTAGCGGGGATTTTTCCATCGGGAATGATATTTTGATAAATTTTGCTCATAAGCAAAATTTATCAAAAAAAAAAAACGAGTCAAGCCCTTCTAAAAGGGCCCGACCCATTAGAATATATGAAGAAAATCCAACACGGAAAAACAATCAAAGGCGGATTAGTTAAAGCGGTTCATCGCTTTTTCTAAACCCTCAGACAAATACAAATCCAACGCTTCCGCGGCTTTAGCCACTGCCTCCTGCAACACAGGCAGCTGTTCTTTGGAAAAGCGCGACAGCACAAAGTCTGCCGCGTCAAAACGCTCCGGCTTGGGGCCAATACCTAGGCGCAGGCGGGCAATTTTATCCGTGCCAGAAAGCTCTATGATATTTTTCATCCCTTTTTGTCCGCCGGCAGAACCCTGCGCGCGCAGGCGGATATCGCCCAAGTTTAACGACATATCATCAAAGCAAATAAGCCAATGGGAGGTGGGAATTTTATAGAAGCGGGCCAGCGCGCACACCGGCTGGCCCGACAAGTTCATATAGGTCATCGGTTTGACTAAAAAAACCGTCTTTTCAGCTACCGATATTTTGGCGTACTCTCCCAAATTCTGCCAGGGCTGGAAATCCGCGCCGTGTTTTTCAGCGTAAGCATCTGCCACCATAAACCCGGCATTGTGCCGCGTTTGCTGATATTGCGCGCCCGGATTTCCAAGTCCGGCAATGAGAAAGTTTTCCAAACGTCAACCCGCTTTATTTCTTGTCGGCGGGGGCGGCATTCTTAGTCAGGTTGCCGTCTTCGTCTTTTTTGCCCTTGGTGGAAGAGCTTTCCGGTTCAGCCGGGGCAGCAGCCGGGGCCGGGGTTTCTTCTTCCTTGAGGATGGTCAAGTGCACCACGGGAGCCTGCGGATCGGTCAGCAGTTCTACGCCTTCGGGCAGCTTGATGTCGCCGGCGACAATACCCGTGTTGATGGTCATCGGAGTCATATCCACTTCAATTTCGTGCGGAATTTTGCTGACCAAAGCGCGCACTTCCAATTCGCGCAAGATATGTTCCACCATAGCGCCATAGGCTTTTTCGTCCGGGGATTGGCCCACCAATTTGACCGGCACGACCACGTCCATTTTGTCTTTCAAGGACACACGCTGGAAATCTGCGTGAATGGGCAAATCCGTCACCACGTGGTATTGGATTTCTTTGACCAAGGCCTGTTCTTTGCCTTCGGGCAGGTTGATTTCTACTACGGTGTTTTTACCGGCCTTGACGATTTTTTCCAAATCTTTTAGGCTGACCGTGATGCTCACGGGGTCTTTGTGTCCGCCGTAAATAACGGCCGGCACTTTTTTCTCGGCCCGGATTTTGCTTAGGGCCCCTTTGACACCTTCACCGGTTCTGACGGTGGCGGTGATGTTCATTTCTTCCATATTCCTTTCACTCCTTAATTTATAAAAAACTAATTAAACATATCGCTGATAGAGCGCCCATCGTGGTTGCGCTTAATCGCGTCTGCCAGGATATAGGATACCGAGAGCACTTCCGTCTTCGGTCCCAAATCACGGATAGGCAGAGAGTCTGTAATGATTAGTTTTTTGATAGCAGATTTGTTTATTTTGTCTACCGCATTGCGCGACAAAAGCCCGTGCGAGCACGCCGCGTACACTTCCCGCGCGCCCTGCTCTTTGATTTTAGCGGCTACCGTGGTCAAAGTGCCGGCGGTATCTACGATATCGTCAAAAATAATGGCTACTTTGTCTTTCACATCGCCGATAACATTGTACACCACCGCCTCATTGGGCTTGGGACGGCGTTTATCAATAATGACCAGCCCGGCGTCCATACGCGCAGCGAACTTGCGGGCACGCTCCACGCCGCCCACGTCCGGCGAAATGACCACCAGGTCTTTGCGGTCAAAATCTTTAAAATAATCCAAAAACACGCTGCGTGCGCGCAGGTGGTCCACCGGGATATCAAAAAACCCCTGGATTTGCCCGGCGTGCAGGTCCAACGTCATAATGCGGTCTGCCCCGGCTTTAGTGATGAGGTTACTGGCCAGCTTGGCAGTAATGGGCACGCGGGCGGCGGCTTTGCGGTCGGCGCGCGCGTAACCGAAATATGGTATTACCACCGTAATTTTGCCGGCGCTGGCGCGCTTAAAAGCGTCCACCATAATCAGCAGTTCCATCAAATTTTCATTGACGGGAGGGCAAGTGCTTTGAATGAGGTAGCAATCGTGCGCGCGGACGGACTCCAAAATTTGCACGTCAATTTCGCCGTCGGCAAACCGTTCTACGCGGATTTTGCCCAAATCCATATTCAGATGACCTGCTATTTTTTGGGCCAGAGGCACATTGGAGTTGCCGGAGAAAATGCGTAAATCTCCGTGTACGCTTTTAGTCATGTTTTTTAACACCTTTGTTTTCTAAAACAACCTGGCGCGCCCGCGCAATAGCCAAAGAGCCTTGCGGCACCTCTTTGGTAATGGTGGATCCCGCGCCGATTTTACTGTACGGCTTAATTTCTACCGGTGCTACAAAATTGACGTTGGAGCCCACAAAACAGTGGTCCCCAATTACGGTGCGGTGCTTCTTTTCCCCATCATAGTTGCAGGTAATCGTGCCCGCGCCGATATTCACCCCTTTGCCCATATCCGTATCGCCAATATAGGTCAGATGATTGACTTTGGACCCTTCGCCAATGACGGAATTTTTAATCTCGCAAAAATTGCCCACTTTGGCCTTGGTTTTCAGCGTGGAATTGGGACGCAAATGCGCATAAGGCCCCACCTCGCAGTCATTCTCAATCACGCTTTTTTCAATATAGGTGCCTAATTTAATAAAAACATTATCGCCCACTACAGAGTCGGTAATAAATACCGTGCCGTCCAAACGGCAGTTTTTGCCAATAACCGTTTTGCCTTTTAAGTAACAGCCCGGGCAAATAATGGTGTCGGCCCCCACTTCCACATCTTCATCAATATACACTTCATTGGGGCGCACCAAACGCACGCCTTTTTCCATCAGGCGTTTGGCTATGCGGGCGCGCATTAAATCTTCGGCTTTGGCCAAATCCATTTGGCTGTTGACGCCTAAGGCTTGTTCATAATCGGGCAGATTAAACACCAGCACCCGGTCTTGGAAATCTTTAATAAGAGAAAGTGTGTCCGTCAAATAGTATTCTTTTTTCGGCCCTTGCGGCTTAAGCAATGACAAGGCCGACACCAACGCTTTGGCATTAAACACATACATACCGCCGTTGACTTCGTTGATTAAAGCCGTCTGGGCGTCTGTTTCCGACTCTTCTACAATACGGTCAAACCCGCCGTCCGGCACGCGCAAAATGCGCCCGTATCCTTTTGGATCCGGCACGCTGATGCCCAACACTAAAGCACCTGCGGCATTGGATTCAAACGCGCTGTACATTTTTTGTAAAGTTTCCGGCAGGATCATCGGCGCGTCGCCGTTTAACACCATCACAAACTGAAATTTGTCAAAAAGAGGCAACGCCGCGCGCACCGCACCGGCAGAGCCGTTTAATTCTTTCTGTTCGGCAAAAACAATAGGCGCCGTAACGCGCCACTCAGTTAAATTTTGTTTGATTTCTTCCATCACGCGGGGGGCTTCGTGCCCAACCACCACGCAAATAGCGCCCGGGTTCAAACTCTGGGCGGCGCGCAAGCTATGCGCAATCATAGGAAGGCCGCACACGCGGTGCAGCGGTTTAGGAAGGGAGGATTTCATCCGGGTGCCTTTGCCGGCGGCCAGGATGAGCACGCAAAGATTTTTTTGGGCTACCATTTTGTTTAACTCTTGCCTAAAAAGAATCTAACTTGTTAGTGCATACGTCACAAGAACAAATTAAGTATATATATTATACCAAAATAAAGGCGCGCTGGCGACCCCGGGGCATAATACACCTGCTCTAGGCCCAAGCATTAGCTATATGGTAGCAATTTTGAAAGGAAATAGGGCTAAAAACCATACAACATATCGGAAATAGGTTCTCCGCCAAAACTAAGGCATATAGACTTGGTAAAATCTGCAATAGGGGCATACTGATCGGCAACACACACGTGCTTGTAGTTGCCCCAGGAGGCTCCGGTAAATGCTTTTTCCGGCAGATTAGATATAAAAATCGTAACCATACTGCCATAATAGAGGTCTTTGCCGGAAACAGCTACAATCCCGCAATTTGTTTCGCTGCTTTCACCCTCAGATTCCGCGTTGGCACAATAAACGCTGTAATGCTGCGTTTCTTTTTCTTCCACCCCCAATTCTCCTATATAAGGCCAACGGCCATTGGTCATATAAAAAACTTCCGCCTCTGCGGCTATTTGTTTGGCCAGCGGCAAGCCCTGTACCAAATACGAACGGAAAACCGCCTTTTTATAAGAAGGAATGACAATGGCGGCCAAAATGCCGATGATTAACACGACCACCAACATCTCCATCATAGAAAATCCTTTCTTTTTCATTATTTCATTTCTCCTTTGGGTAGGTTTTCAAAGTACAAGGTATTCTTCAGAATGGGCCCTGCACGCAAGCCCCAAAGAGCTAAGGGCGCTTTTTACTCGCATAAGGAAAGAGAAACCACAACAGAAAGAGCACTAAAAACAAAGCCCACCATAAAAAGAAAAACTCTCCGCGCAAGCCACTTTGGCCCCGTTTAAGAAGCACACCAACGACCACCGCATAACAAAAAAGCCGCGTTGGCCAGCTGGCTTTCCATTCTACCCGGCACAACAGGCGCTGGCTAAAAGCAACCGCAAAAAAAGCAAACACCGCACCCAACAACAGTATGATAATGGAAAGCAAGGCTGAATGGCTCCGAAAGGAAAACACCCCCAGCCATACGGCTATCGCACAGGCAAGCCACAAAAGACCCAATAGAAAAGACTTCAGCCGGGAAAATTTCTTTTTACGGCCGGAAACTTTTGGGGGAAAAGGAAGGTCTTTCATACGCATTCTCCTAAGGCTAAGCCAGAGGCTCTGCATAGCACACAGCCCCTTCGGCGCGCGTGATACGCACGGGTAGCAAGCCGCGCAGCCCTTGAGGAGCATTTTCCAATACCACTTGCTGGAAATTAGAAGTTACCGCGCGCAGGCCTTGCGGGCTGTGCTCTTCTATAAATACTTCCTGCTCAGATCCTGCCAAGGACTGGGCAAAATCGGCCCGCAGCCGCTGGTCCAACCGGCGCAATTTCTCGGCCCGCTCTTTTATATCCGCCGCAGATAACTGGGGCAGAGAAGCGGCCTTCGTCAGCGGACGCGGGGAATAGCTAAATACGTGCAAACCACACAGCTTTTGCTGCGCTATAAAATGATAGGTTGTTTCAAAATCGGCTTGTGTTTCGGTAGGAAAACCGGCTATCACGTCTGCAAAGACCGACACGCCCGGCACCCGCGCGCGCAGCTGGGCCACTTTTTGGGCATATTGAGCGGTATCATAATGGCGGTTCATCGCTTTGAGCACACTGTCACAGCCGCTTTGCAGCGGCAAATGCAGGTAATTGCAAAAGCGGTCCGGCCGGCCGGACATCGCCTCTATAATGCCTTCTGTAACCGTTTGCAATTCTATAGAAGAAAACCGAATGCGGAAATGCCCCGGCAGTTTTTCCAGCTCCCGGCACAGGGCGGCTAAATCCTGCCCGCCTTGGGGGCAGCGGTAATTGCCGATATTAATGCCGGTAAGCACAATCTCTCCAAACCCTTTCTGAGCCAGGACCGCCACTTCCGCCAGCACGTCCGGCGCGGGTTTGGAACGTTTGACGTTGCGGGCAAAAGGCACTATACAATAGGAGCAAAAACAGTCGCACCCGTCCTGTATTTTTACAAAAGCGCGGCTGTGCCCTTCGTGGCCGGACACCGTCCAGCAAATGTCTTCTTTTTGAAAAAGGGTTTTGCCCAGCTCATATTTGTCCACGATTTGCGCCTGTGGGAAGGTTTGGCGGATATGTTCCGGATGCGCGGCGGCATAGCAGCCGGTCAGCACCAACCGGGCCGATGGGTTGCGCCGCAGGATTTGGCGGATTAATTTTTCTACGTCTTTATCGGCTTGGTGGGTAACGGTGCAGGTATTAAGCAGACACAAATCGGCCTCTTCCATATGGTCGGTTTGCGTCCAGCCGGCGCGCTGGAATTCTTCAAAAAGGGCTTGGCTTTCCACTTGGTTGACGCGGCAGCCGAATGTTTTTAAGAAAAATTTCATAACAGTTTTGCGCAAGCCGCTATACAGGCGGTTTCCGCCCGCAAAATATGCGGCCCTAAGGTAACGGGCAATATGCCGCACTCAGCGGCAATGACCACTTCTTCGTCGGCCCAGCCGCCCGCCGGCCCAATGTAAATACGCAAAGAAGAAGGATGCCCCAACTTTTCCAATCCCCAAGAGAGGGTGCGGGTGTCTTCTGCTTCGTAGGCCAGAAGTGAAAGCGGTTCTTTTTGGGCCGCGCAAACCGGAAAAGCAAGCGGCTCTTTTAAAATGGGCACGTCCCCGCGGTCGCATTGTTTGCAGGCAGAAAGAATAATTTGCCGCCAGCGTTCGGACTTTGTTTCCCATTTTTTAAGCAAATCATATTCACTGCGCTGGGTGAAAATGGGCTGAAAAGACGCCACCCCCAGCTGGGTGCATTTGTCCAGCACGTCCTCAAAGGTTTGGCGGGAAGTGGGGGCAAAGCACAGCTCCAGCTCCAGGGCCGACTTGCGCACTTCCACGGCAGAGAGCAAAGTGCCGCGCACAAAATTTTTCTGCACGCGCTCTATACGGCCCTTGTATTGTTTGCCTTTGCCGTCAAAAACGGTAATTTGCTCCCCTTCGGCGTGGCGCACCACGACGGTAAGGTGGCGGGCTTCTTCGCCTTCAATAAAAAATTCCTTTTCTTTAATATCGGCCAAATACTGGGGCATAGCGTCTTGCTCCTTATGATAACGATATCATATTGTAATAAATTTCCCGCTCTCCAACAAAAAAGCCGCCCTTTGGGGGCGGCTTTGTGCAGACTAAAAACTTAAGCCTGGGCCTGCTTGGCTACATCTACCAACTGTTTGAAAGACACGGGGTCTTTAATCGCCATTTCAGAGAGCATCTTGCGGTTAAGCGTGATGCCGGCTTTGGTCAAACCGTTGATGAATTTGGAGTAGCTGATACCGTCTTCACGCACGGCGGCGTTGATACGGGTAATCCACAGCTGGCGATAGGTGTGTTTTTTGTCGCGGCGGTCCACATAAGAGTGCACCCACGATTTACCCAACTGCTGGGTAGCCATACGCAAACGGCGGGATTTATCGCCGTAATAACCGCTGGCGGCTTTTAAAAGTTTTTTCTTTCTGGCGTGTCTGGGAACGCTAAATTTAATTCTCATTTTGCTTCACCTCTTATTTCGCTACGGGCAGTTGTTTCTGCAAGATACGGCCGTTAAGGGAGTTCTTTTCAATCACTCCGGTAGCGCGCATATCGTGTTTGCGGGAAGCAGAAACAGGCGTAAGCAAATGTTTTCTGCCGGCTTTGCGGTGGGTATATTTACCCTTTGCGGTAACGCGAAAGCGTTTTTTGGCACCGCTATGGTTTTTCATTTTAGGCATTTGTTTTCCTCTTGTATAATATTGCGCCGTCAGGCGCCCCTCCCCTACGCAAACCGTGCGCGGGCAGGCGTTTTTACCTTAAAAGAAAGTTAGGCTTTGGGCACAAACGTCATAGACATACGGTTGCCCTGCTGCTGCAGGCCGCCGTCTACATTGGCCAAAGGCTCCAGACGTTTTGCCGCGTCTTGCAGCATTTGAATGCCAATGTCTTTGTGCTGGTTTTCGCGTCCGTGAAACACCACCACGAGGCGAACCATATCTTTCTTTTTAAGAAATCCTTCTATTTGTCTGAGTTTGACATCCAAGTCGTGCGGAGCAATGCGCGATTTAATGCGCAGCTCTTTCATAGTTACTTTGCTCTGTTTTTTCTTGGCGTCTTTACTTTTCTTGCTCTGTTCAAAAACATACTTGTTGTAATCAAGTATTTTGCAAACAGGCGGCTGGGCGTTGGGTGAAATTTCCACCAGGTCCAGCTCTTGTTCTTTGGCCATCGCTACGGCTTGGGCGGTGGGCAGTATGCCTACCATAGTGCCGTCGGAATTAATGACTCTTACTTCCGAAGCGCGTATATTGCCGTTGCGGTTGTACAAATCTTTTTTAAAGGTTCTTCTGTTATCAAATCGGGCCATTCTATTTTCTTTGCAAAAAAAATCGTCCTTTTTAGGACTCTTTTATTATACCAAGTTACGCTAAAAAGTGTCAATTTGCTTCTGCGGGCAGGTTGTCTGCTTGGAAAAGGAGCCGCTCCTCTTTATACAGCTTCCAGCCCTGAGGTTGGCGCTCCAAACGTACGCCGTCTTTTTGCCAATACGGCCCTTGCGGGGTGAAAGAACGCGGCAGGAGCATTGCCGGGCCCAGCGCCCAAAACAACTCTGCCTGGGTGCCGTCATCAGACAAGAGCACATACGCCCCCGATGCCAGCGGCACGCCTTGCGTAGTGGCGGCAGAGAGGCCAATGCCCTCTTCCCACGGGCGCAGGCACTGACGGCGCAGCTGGCTGTAGGTGTATCCGGCGGAGGTAATACAACCGTGCGCATCCCGCTCGCCGCCTACCAAAGCAGAGTCCAACTGTTCTACGCTGCTGCAAGCACAAAACAAAACTATCAAAAGCAGAAGAGAAAGATTTCTCATAATAGTATTGTAACAAATAAATTTTCCCCTTCCGCAGGAATTGGTTTGCATTCTCTCCGGCTCATCGGGCATTTACACACTATAAAAAAGCCCCGCCTAAATGGCGGGGCTTGTGGACGTTGTTAAACTAGCGGCTTAAATGCGGACGGATGTTTTCTGCTTTGCCGTGGCGAACAACTTCTTTAGGGTAGCCTTTGTAAATTACCGTGGCGCGTTTTGCAGCGTCGGCCGTTAAAGTGTCAGAAGCATACACTTTCACGCGGGCAGAATCCGAAGCAGTAGCGTTGACCGTTTGGGCCACCGCTTCATCGGCGTCAATTTCCGAAGAACCGGACGCTTTTAAATCCGCCGTAATTACGGAGCCTTTCAGTTCTACTTCCGCATAATTGCTTGCCGTGGCAGTCACACTGCGGCCGGACAGCCCCTCGGCAGAAGCTTCCGCACGGTCTGCGACGTAAAAAGTGACCGCGTCGCAAGAGGTGCGCTCGGACTCAAAAGAAGCCGTATCGCGCGCATCTGCTGTTAAGGTTTGGCAAGCCAGGCTGTCAAAATCTACGCTGGAGTCGCCGGAAAGATTAGCCGTCACTTTGGCGGCATTGACGGATTGGAAAGACACTTCCCCTTCACCGGAAGCAACTACCGCCAGATCCGTAGTGCTGAGCAAGCCTTTCACATCCACTTCTCCGCTTTGGCGCACCTCCACACGGTCCAAAACGGGAGCCACAACCGTCACTTTTAAGCGGCCTTCTCCTGTAATTAACAGCGGCTCTTTGTAATTCACAGTCAGCGTTTTACCGTCGCTTTTCACATCCACTAAGCTGACCAAGTTGTCGGAACCGTAAATAACCACAAAAGGTTCTGCTTCCGTTCCCTGACGGAAGTCCACTTCCGCTTGTCCGTCCACAGACAAGGCGGTAAAAGAAGCCAATCCGGGAACTTCCTGGGTGATGTAGTTCTGGCTGGCGTTTACATACACGGGTTTGGCTTGGGCAGGCCAAGCAGAAACCAGCGTCAGCGCGCAGAGCGCAAGTATCATTTTTTTCATTTTTTTCTCCTTTGGGTCTTTTACAAGACCTTGAATTTCTTCCGGCTCCGTATCAGGAAAGGTGCAGCGCACGTTTTATACCGCTACTTCCACCGCTCAACCTGCCTGCGCGGAGCGAAAGCAATTTATTGTAGCAAAAAGCAAGCAAAATTAACAGTAAAAATTCCTAATAAAATTCTCTCTGTTTTTAAAAGCAAAGTTTTCTGACGGAAAGGACTTCTTTTGGCTGGAAAATAATTTATAAAATTCACAAAAAGGGCTCTGCTTTTTAAAACGCCTGCAAACGCCGCTTGAAGCAGAAGAAGTGGCTGGCTTTCTAGCAAGGGACAAACAAAAAATACGGAAAACGCCCCTCTTGTTAATCTATACTGTTCCCCAAAGATAAATACAAAAAGCCGCAAGCCCCGCCAGAGCTTTTTTGCAAATTCTTGTTCTTTTTGTCTGCCCTTAAACCCGGCAAATTTCTCTTTCTGGGAGAAGGATTTTCCTCTCTAGCCTGTGAACCCATAAGCAAGATGACTGCTTGCAATTGGGTCATAAAAAACCCCGGAGGTACCCCGGGGTTTTTGAGTTTTTGTAATTTATTTACATTTTCCAAAACGGCAGAAATTACTTATTTTCTTCCCTACGGCACGGATTCTGGCTCCAAACGTTTTGCTCAGTTCTTCAGCCTGCACCCGGCGGGCCTCTTCCAGTTGCCGTTCATATTCAGCATTTTCGGCATCTACCAGTTTGCGATAAGCGGCCGCTTTTTCGGTGCGGTTAAGCGCTGCGCAAATTTGCCAAGCGGTATAGACGTCCCCTTGTCCGGCGGCCAGCAGTTTTTCTTGCACGGCCAACCGTTGGCGGGCCAAATCCGGACGCGCACGGTAAATGGCAATGGCATCTTCATCAGAATAACCCGGGCCTACCCACACCGCACCAAACAACTTAAACATCAACAAGAAATCTTGCTGTTTATAAATGGGCAGATAATCTGGACGCAGTTTTTTTGCTTCTTCCAGCAAACGGTATGCTTCATCCGTTTGTACATAATCGCAGGAGCAGCCTTCTCCGCAATCCAGGCTCATAATCACTGTGGCATAGTTAAATACGGCGGCAAAGTTTTTCCGGTTTCTCTCATAGCGGTTCTTCGCCACATAAAAAACATTAATATCGTTTTGGTCGCTTAAATATTCATCCCCGGCCAAATACCAAAACACCTGCGGCATCCGGTTGTACGAAATCAGCTCCATATTTTTTACTTTTTGCATCAATTCTTCGGGAGTATATTCAGCAGAACGGAATTCGCGGTCCGTCACATATGTATTTCCCACTTTTTGCGTAGTAGCTTGCGCAAACGCCGCAACGGTAAGGAAACAAGCCATAAAAAGCATTACCCATTTTTTCATTTTTATCTCTCCTAGTTCAGTCTATATTTCTATTTTAAAAATTCACAAGACAAAAAACCTGAGTCATAAGGCCCAAATCTCCTTCTAAAAAAGGCCTAGATGTTTTTTAGGCCCTGTGTGAACGGCTGCAGCGGTGCGCAAGAGACATAAATATAGTAAAATAAGATAACTTAAGACGAGGTGCAGGATATGAGCAACCGCAGAATGGCTAGAGAATGTGCTTTGCAATGTTTATATTACGCCGACAGCGCCAAAATTTTAGACGGCGCTAAAGTGGCCCCTTATGCCGCGGATTTCCAGCGGGAACTGGGAGAAAATTTTTCATTCTGCCAAGACCTCGTAAATGGAACTACCTCCCATTTGCCGGAGATTGATCAACTGGTTTCCAAATACGCTAAAAACTGGACTATTAGCCGTATGTCTGTGGTGGACCGGTCTATTCTGCGTATGGCAGCTTATGAACTGGTGTTCAGCCCGGAAAAAACACCTGTACCTGCCGTAATAGACGAAGCCATTGAGCTGGCAAAAAAATATTCCACCGATAATTCCGGCAAATTTATTAACGGTCTTTTAGACCAATTGAAAAAAGAACGTAAATAAGCGGAGGACGCTGTGTCCGTAAATCCCGCCGAAGAAATAGCCAAGCTGCGCCAAGAAATAGAGCATCATAATCATTTATATTATGATTTGGATGACCCCGTTTTATCCGATACGCAATACGATGAGCTGTACCAAAAACTAAAAGATTTAGAAGCACAATACCCTCAATTTGCCACGGCGGACTCTCCTACCCAAAAAATAGGGGGCAAAGCCAGCTCTTCTTTTGCGCCTGTGACGCACGGCACCCCGATGATGAGCCTGGACAATTCTTACAACGCAGAAGACGTACGTGCTTGGCACGAACGCTGCGCCAAAATTTTATCCTCCGATTCTTTTGATATGGTGTTGGAAGCCAAAATTGACGGCGTGTCTTGTTCCTTAACCTACATAGACGGCAGCCTGACCACCGCCGCCAGCCGCGGAGACGGCAAAACCGGCGAAGACATTACCGCCAATGTTTGGACCATAAAAGACATTCCCCACCATATCGCCAACGCCCCCAAAGGCGTGTTGGAAATCCGCGGGGAAATTTATTTAAACAAAGCAGATTTAGCCGCATTAAACGCAAAGCAAGCCGCCCAAAACCAACTCATTTTTGCCAACACGCGTAACGCAGCCGCCGGCTCTTTGCGCCAGAAGGACGCTTCCATTACTGCGCAGCGGCCGCTTAAATTTTTTGCACATTCTTTTGGCTCAGGACAAATAACTGCAGAAAGCTTTAGCGGTTTTGTGGAAAACTGCCGGCAATGGGGTTTTTCTGTGTCGCCGGTGCGTTTGCAAACCACAGCCATTGAAGAAATTATCCGCTTCTATAACGATTTTAATGAAAAAAGGCACCAGCTCCCTTTTGATACGGACGGGCTGGTCATTAAAGTGAACCGTTTTGAACAACAACGTATATTAGGCGTTACTGCCAAAAGCCCGCGCTGGGCAATAGCCTTTAAATACCCTGCCGAACAGGCCACCACTACGGTAAATAATGTGCTTTTTTCCGTAGGCCGCTCCGGCGTGATTACGCCGGTGGCACAGGTAGAGCCAGTATCTTGCGCGGGGGTGGTTATTTCCAATGCTACGCTGCATAACTTTGATGAAATCAAACGCCTGGGCCTGCGGGTAGGGGATAAGATTATTTTAGAGCGCGCCGGAGAAGTAATTCCTAAAGTGGTCAAAGTGGTGGAACATTTAGGTGCACAAGACATTGTTCCTCCAAAGGTCTGCCCTTCCTGCGCAAGGCCGGTCTATCAAGCGGAAGGAGAAGTGGGATACTATTGCGTAAATCCCGCTTGCCCGGCACAAATTAAAGGCCGTATTTTGCATTATGCCAGCCGCGGCGCTATGGATATTGACGGAATGGGGGAAGCCGTAGTGGACGAGTTGGTAGAACGAAAATTTGTATCTAATTTCTCAGATTTATATAACTTGAATTTTTTCCATTTGCTTTCTTTGGAAAACTTTAAAGAAAAGAAATCCCAAAATCTGTTGGACGGTCTGGAAGCGAGCAAAAAACGCCCGCTTTCGCGCTTGCTTTTTGCTTTGGGAATTGCCTTTGTAGGAGCCAAAACGGCAGAAGTATTGGCGGACAGATTTCATACCTTAGATAACTTAATGCAGAGCTCTTTGCAAGAGCTGCAAGCGGTGCCGGATGTGGGGGTAGTGGTTTCCCAAAGCGTGTATGATTTCTTCCACGACCCGGCCGCCAGACAACAAATAGAACTGCTGCGCCAAAACGGGCTGAATTTTATCCAGCCTGAAAAACAAATTTCTTCCCGCGTATTGGAAGGAAAAACGGTGGTATTTACAGGGGAAATGCAAGGCATTACCCGCACCGAAGCCGAGCTGCTGGCCCGCCAGCACGGCGCCAAAACCAGCGGCAGCGTCTCTGCTAAAACTTCTTTTGTTGTGGCGGCCAAAGCCGCCGGCAGCAAACTTAAAAAGGCGCAGGAGTTGGGCATACAAATTTTAACGCCGGAAGAGTTTTTGGCCTTAATCCACCAAAACCGCTAAACACAAATAGCCCAAACTGTTAGATAGCAAAAATATGCTGGGGGCTTTTTTATTTTTGTTATGGCCGACCAAACGCTCCTTTACCGCTATAACCTAAAACCGAGCTTTCGCCTTTATACAAAAAACCCCGGCCTACCAGACCGGGGTTTTTGCAAGAGCATACAGAAGGGGTTATTCTAACAGTTGCCCATCTACCGCGCTGCACACTTTATATCCAAAAGACTCATACATTTCAGCCAAACTGTTGCGGGGCAGTTTGAGGTTTGGGTTTTTTTGGGCCCAGTACCGCGCTACATAATAATAGGCCACTCCCTTTTTAGGATCCGTCGTTTCGCCTTTTGGTATAAAATAACGTTTATCGTTTTTAGAAATAGGCAAAACATATAAACCCATATACTGACGCAAGGTGTCTTCCGTGCAATTTGTTTTTTGGCGAATTAGGCTCAGCTCTGTGCGGGAAATCTCCGTATAACCGCTTTTGCCCAAATCAGCCACTAAAGATTCCACTTTGGCTAAATCCGCCTCCGTAGGAGGCACGTCTTCTGACGGCAGCAAATAAGCTTTGCGCCCTTGCAGAGCTTCGTTATACACAAAGAAACCGCTGTCCGTTAAAGTGCTGTCCGGCAAAAAGATTTTATTCCCTTTCAAGTCGCGCAAATCAAACACATCTTGCGTACGCACATTCATTTTTTGAAAGACAGCCACGGCATCTTGCCCAATTTGTTTCTGCAGGGCATTATAGCCGCCTACGGTTAACACTTCCCGCGCAAAATCGGTATCCTTAAACAGCGTAATAACATAATCCGGCGGCAAGACGGGATATTTGCTCTTTAAATACTCTATGCCGCCGCGCTGTTCGGCTGAATGAATGCGGTTAAACAGCTCCCGGTCCGCCGCAGACAATTCTTTTTTGTCCGGCAGGGCGGCGTATCGCTGTTTCAAAGCGGCCAGCATTTCTTCATCAGAAAAATAAACAGGTTCCAAGGCAATTAAACGCTTGCGCGCCACCACGTTCAGCGGTTCCACTGCCAGCGCCGTTTCATAGAGTTTGGCAGCGGTTTTTTGGTCGCCTTGATTTTCTATAATTACCGCCTTGCCTACCAAAGAATTCACATTGGCCCGGTTATAGCCCAAAGACCGCTCGTAATAAGTTAAAGCTGTTTGGGGCTGATTTTGTTTAAAAGCAATATCCCCCAGCATAGAATAGGTATATGAAAAATAGGGGGAAGTGCGGTCCATATTGCCAATCGCCCGGTGGAAATAGCGGCGCGCTTGGTCCAAATTGTCCTGTGTCAGCGCTACGCCTCCCAAACTAAGCAGCGTATCCACATTTTGCGGGTCTAGTTTCAAGCAGCGCTCAAAAGTGGTGCGTGCGTGCGTATAATCGCGGATGGCAAATTCTTTTTTGCCTTGTTCCAGACAAGCCGAAAGCTGCGTCTGGGCAAAAGACGCAGGAATATAAGTCAACAGCAAGGCGCTAAAAAGCAATGTCGGTTTTACATAACGCATAAATGCACTGTAACGCTTTTTCCGCTTTAGACAATTTAATAGGTTTATCAAACACAAAACCTGTTTTTTCTATTTTAGCAAGATTTGCACGATAAACAAAACCCATCACGCGGCAAGGCACCATTTTCCGTGCGGGGAGAACGCGCATAATTTCCGCTGCTTGTTGGTAAAATTCTTTGGAACGCCCCGCCAGGTTGGCTAGTGCGCCAGACAGCGCCTGCGGCTGGACGTTTTGCAACACATCTTCTCTGCTCAGTCCGTGTTGCGCCAGCAAATCCTGCGGCAAATATACGCGCCCCAAGGCTGCATCTTCGTGTACGTCCCGCACGATATTGGTGGTTTGCACCGCAAAACCCAAAGCGCGGGCCAATGCCTGCGCCAGAGGGCCTTTTACGCCTAAAATATCCAAAGTCGCCAACCCCACCACCCCGGCCACCCGCCATAAATACCACTCCAGTTCTTCAAACGTGGCATAGCTGCGTCCCTGCACATCGGCTTGCATCCCTTCCAGCAACAACAAAAACCGGTCCGGCTTCATTGCATAGACTGCACTTATTTTTTGCAAATCTTTTCCAAGCGGCGTTTGGGCTTTTTTTTCAAATACCCGCTGGATTTCTCCTTTCCATAGGGCCAGCTCTTCCAACCGGTCCGCCACGTCCGGCTCATCGGCAATATCATCGGCTACGCGGCAAAAAGCATAATAGGCCGCCAGCGCCTGCCGGCGCTGTTTATCTAAAAACAAAAAGGCCGGACCGAAGCTGGATTTTTTATAAGCCGCAGCAGATGCTTCTATCATAAAATGCTATTTTTTGTTCCCGTTTTGATAAATGTAAGACAATGCCGCCCCGGTAGCGGTGGCATAAATGGAATGGGGCGGGATAATAAACTTTATTTTATATAAACGTTCCACTTGTTTAAAAAGGTCTTTGGCACAGGGCACGGTGCTCAGCGTGCCGGTAATGATAACATCTTTTACATTATCGTTGCGGCAGGCAAACACCGCCAGCATACCAATTGTCTGAAATACCATATTCAGCACGCCGCGGGCCAAATCTTCTTGGCTTAGTCCGTCTGCCATTTTGCCAAAGTTAGAGGCGGTTACCTCCGGCGCAAGCGTGGAAATATCGCCGGGGCAAATGTCGGAAATATTCAAATCTACTTTTTTTAGGTTTCCGCGGTGCGCCAGCTCCACCACGGTATCAAAGGAGCGTGCATTACACAGCTGTCCGCACAGCCCCAACACCGTGCCGCCACCCACGCCAGAACCACCAATATGGCGTATGCCTTTTTTGTCTGCACGCACAAAAGCGGTGCCGGTGCCCATACTGATAATCAATCCCTCTTTCTTTTTAGACAAAGCCAGGCCGCCCAACCCTATGGCGCGGAATTCATCCACCTGCCGGGCAGGAATGCCGTAGATTTCTCCTTTAAACAAAGACGAACCCACCCCCGTCAATACGATTTGTTTGACTTGGGAAAGAGAAAGTTTGTTTTCATTAATAAATTTGCCCAGCGCTCCATAGGCAGAGGTTTGCGGGTCGGCCGCTTCCACTTTCAGCCGGCCAATTAATTTCCCATCGGTAGAATAACCCACTATTTTGGTCGTGGAGCCGCCCACATCAATCCCAATAATTACGTTCATTTGCTTTCCTCCAGACCAATGGATTTTAAAAATGGGGTGATGTCTTCTTTGCGGCCCAGGAAGTTTTGCACCATTTGTTCTTCTTCCAGCGTGCCGCCTTTTTCCAAAATTTCGCGGCGGAATTTCAGCCCGATCTGCGGGTTAAACACGCCGTTTTTTTCAAACTCACTAAAGAAATCTTCCGCAATGACTTCCGACCACAAATACCCATAATACCCGGCGTCATAGCCGCCCATAATGTGCCCAAAAGACGCCTGCGGATAGGTGCCTTTAGTCAGCGGCAACCCGCGGATTTTTTTGGTCAACGAAAAATAGGTTTTGGTGGTGTCGGGCGTTTTGTTTTTGGTGTGCAGCGTCATATCATACTGGGCAAAAAAGTCTTGCCGCAAATAGGAGCCCGCCGCACCAAAGTTTTTGGCGGCAATCATCTTTTCAATCATCTCGTCCGGCAGCGGCTGAGCAGTTTTATAATGCTTGCTGATTTTTTTAAGCACCTGCGGGTTCCACGCCCAGCGTTCCAACATTTGGCTGGGGGTTTCCACAAAGTCCCAGCTGACGCTGGTGCCGGATTGGGAAGAATAGCGCGCCTTGGTCAGCGCGTTGTGCAGCACGTGCCCAAACTCGTGGAACAGAGTGCTGACTTCGCCGTGTTTCAATAAAGACGGCGTATCGGCGGAAGGCTTATTCATATTGGCCACAATCGCCACAAAAGGAATTTGATAGGTGCCGTCTTCTTTTTCTTTTCCTTCCACCAAATCAAAGCAGGCGGCGTGTTTGTATTTGCCTTCGCGCGGATACAAATCCATATAAAAATACGCCACCAAAGCGCCGTCTTCTTTATTGACGATTTTAAAGGCTTTCACATCAGGGTGCCATACCGGTATATCCGCCGGTTCAAAGGCTATGCCAAACAAATTGCCAAATAACTCCAGCATTCCTTCAATAACCACGTCGGACGGAAAATATTCTTTAATCAGCTCGGGGTCCACATCCAGGTTTTCTTTTTTGTATTTATTGCCCCAGTAGCCGCTTTCGTAGGGGTAAAGAGTGCGGCTTTTGGTGCCCTTCTTTTCATTTTTATACGCGATTAAATTTTTGTCTTCTTTTTTGGCCATCGGCTGCAGACGCTTTTGCAGGTCTTTTAAAAACTTTTCCACCGTTTCGGGGTTTTTGGCCATACGGTTTTCCAGCTTTAGCTGGGCGTGATTTTTGTACCCCAACAGCTGCGCAATTTGGCGGCGCAGCGTCAGCGTTTTTTCAAGCAGGGCCACGTTTTCTTCCCCGCCGCGGCGGTTGTATTTAAATTCCAGTTCTTTGCGCGCTTCGTCGCTTTCGGAATTAAGCATAAAAGGCACATAGTCCGGGTAATCCAATGTCACGCGGTATTTGCCTTGCGGCGTTTTTTGCAGTTTGGAAATGTAGTCATTTCCTAACCCTTGCAGCTGGGTTTCGTCCACATCTAGATAATCCTTATATTCCTGCACATTTTTATCAAACTGGATAATATATTGGGCTTTTTCTTTATTGAGTTTTTTAAATGTTTCCAAATCCTCGTCACTCAGCTCCATACCGCTGTTTTTAAAGCCAATCATCATGTCTTTAAGCAGCAGGGCCTGGTCCGGCTCCAGCTGGGGCTTTGTATCGGCATAGGCTTTAATGGCGCGGTACACATCGCGCCGGGTGGCAACGTCTACCATATATTGGCTCATTTGCATTTGCAGGGCCAGGGCCGCGTCGCGAAAGTTTTTGTCCGTAGACACATAAGAAAGAAAACCGCTCATGCCCAGCGCGTCGCCGTATTTCTCAAAAGCGCGTTCATAGCCCAGCACCGTATTGTCAAACGTACGCTGCGCATCAGGAATAGCCACCAAATCAGCCAAATCTTTTTCCAGCTGCTGCCGGGCAACCGCTTCGGCGGGGGCCAGGTCCTCCGCTTTATAGTCAAAATGCAAAACGCCGTTTCTAAACATGCTTTCCATGCCGTTCACTCCCGCCGCAAGGGCTAAAATAAAAATAAGGGTCAACCATTTTTTCATATGGAATTAATCCGTTTAATTTGTTACACTAAGTGGACCAGCCGTTTTGGTAAGACGGGCCGTATAAATATAACAAAGCCATATGGTATTTGTTATAATTTATATTATATTAATTCACGAGGAATTAAAACTTAAAATGTACGAACCGTTTGTTCCCAAAGAGATATTCCTTACCAAAGGAATCGGCAGACACAAAGAAAAACTGGCAAGCTTTGAAGAAGCCTTGCGCGACGCAAAGATTGCTCCGTTTAACATTGTGCCCGTGTCCAGCATTTTCCCTCCGGGATGCAAAACCATCCCCATAGCCAAAGGTGTCAGCCAGCTGCGTACCGGCCAGATTTTGCACTGCGTCATCAGCCGCAACACCAGCAACGAATACCGCCGCCTGATCTCCGCATCCGTCGGTTTGGCTATTCCGAAAGATAAAAAGACCCACGGCTACATTTCCGAACACCACAGCTTCGGCGAAACGGACAAACAAGCCGGCGATTACGCCGAAGATTTGGCCGCGTTGATGCTTTCTACTACTTTAGGTATTGAATTTGACAACAATACCACCTGGGACCAGAAAGAAGAAATCTGGAAAATGAGCGGTAAAATCGTGCGCACGACCAACATCACGCAATCTGCTATCTGCGTGGAAGGGCTGTGGACCACGGTCATCGCCGCAGCGGTGTTCGTTAAATAATCAGGACCTGTTGTGAGCGATAACGTACAAACTGATAAGTTTATGGGGCTAGAGAGCAAAAACAGCTCTCTGGCCCTTTGTAAATTCGCCGTCGTGCCGGTACCGTTTGAAAAAACGGTCTGCTATGGGCACGGTACGGCCAAAGGCCCCGCCGCGGTTATAGAGGCCTCCACCCAAATAGAACTGTGGGATGAGGAAACTAAAACCGAGACCTGGCAGGAAGGCATACACACCTGCCCAGCGGTTAAATGCTCCGGCCCGACGTCTAAAGTTTTCAAAGAGATAGACAAAACCGTGCGCGAAATGATGACGCACAAACAGTGCATTCCTTTCTATATCGGGGGAGAGCACACCGTTACGCAGGCGCTGGCGCAACCCTATATTGATGCGTATAAAAACTTAAGCATCTTGCACTTTGACGCCCACGCCGATTTGCGCCAAACCTTTGAAGGCACGCCCAAAAGCCACGCCTGTGCGCTCTACCCGGCGTCCCGCCAGGTACCCGTGGTGCAGGTGGGCATACGCAGCGTAGCCAGCGAAGAAAAACAATTCTGCAACGCCGGCAAAGTAACCACGTTTTTGATGCACGAACACCGCGACGTAAGCAAGCTCATTCCGCAAGTGCTTAAAAAACTAACCGATACAGTGTATATCACTATTGACGTGGACGGCTTTGACCCCTCCGTCATTCCGGCCACCGGCACGCCCCAGCCCGGCGGTTTTGGCTGGTACGAAGCGCTGGATTTGTTCCGCGCCGTCATTGAAAAGAAAAACATTGTGGCGGTGGACGTCGTGGAAGCCTGCCAAAGAAAGGCTGACACTATTACAGAGTTCAACGTGTCCAAGCTGATTTACCGCCTGATGGGATACCTGACGGTAAAAGGACAAAAGAAGAAATAAAAGTTTCATTAAAAACCCCGCTCGTTGGAGCGGGGTTTTTTATAAACTCCGGGCTTACGCAGGCCAAGAAAACAGGTTCTGCTTATAAGAAATTGCATAACGTTCCATACAGAACGGGAGAAAATTTGGAAATACAAGAAACCCCGGAAGTACGCCCGGGGTTTTTGCTCAAAATAATCAGACAAGGCCAAAAGAGAAATTTCTTTAAAATTTATAAGACAGCTTGAGCATAAACGACAAGAAAGAATAGTCTTCGTTTCCGCCGCCCTTGACCAATTTGCTGGTGTCAAAAAGAAAACTGCTGTAGCGCAACTCTAACCCAACCAGCCAGTTATTGCTGATATCCCCTTCCAGCCCCATACCGACATAATAAATGAATGAATTATCCGTATCGCTTCCACTTCCAGAAACACCGTTTATTGTGGCTGACACAGAATTTTTAGCTATCGCCCACCCGCCGCCAAACGGAATATAAAAGCGAAAGCCAGAGCCCGGATTAGTCGTCAGACGTCCAGCTATCATTAAGCTATAAACGTCCATTTTGCTATGGATAGTTTCTTCATATCCGTACCCCCAAACCGTATCGCTGGAAGATTCAAAATTATTGGCATTAAACTCCCCACCCAACGCCAAGTAGGGATTAAGCACATATAAATATTGCACCCCATAGGAAAGAGCTCCTTCCGCCCAATCAACTCCTTCTGCGTTGCCCCACGACGTTTCTATATCTATTGCAGAACCACTGACGGACAATGATCCACCAAAAAAACCGGACACCATTTGGTCCCCTTTTTCCAAACCATTTGCTTGCACCAGTAAAGGAAAAAGACACCATAAACCTACAGACAAAATTTTACACACCTTTTTCATACTCAGTCTCCTTCTGCCCGGACAAGATATTTTATCATACTAAAATTTATTCAAAAAAACTCCTCCGTGTGACCTTTGCAAATGATATGGCTTCAAAAATATATCCCTAATACTGCCGGAACAGCATTTTGATGGGCAACAAAAAGGCCCCGTTTAAAACGGGGCCTTTTGCTTCTTACTATGGAATTAGAATTTATAAGAGAGTTTAAACAGTAAAGAGAAATAAGACAAATCTTCTTTACCGTAGTCGCTCCCGTCAAACTTGCCGTAATCCATCGTAAAGGCACTATAGCGGCCTTCCACGCCCCATATCCAGTTTTCGTTAAAATCGCCTTCCAGGCCTAACCCCAGATAATATGCAAACGAAGTGCTGCTGGCGCTGCTGCTGTCGCTAGCGTGCTCCAAAGTACCACTATTCATCAGGCTGCCTTCATAATCTAGAGTAGCTTTAGCAGAAGCTAAACCTAAACCAACCGGGATGTAAAAACGGACGCGGCTGGCCGGATTGGCGGTAAAGCGGCCTGCAACCATAAAATTATTTACATTCATTTTGCTTTCTAATTCTTCTTTGCCCCAGTTGCTGGCGTCAAAAAAATAAGAACGTTCATATTCCGCTTCACCAAAGCTATTGCCCATATATTCTAGGCCAAAAGCAAACTGATCAGATACCGCATACAGATACTGCACTCCATAAGACGCAGCACCGTCACCCCATTCCAATTCTTCGTTTCCAATAGGATCTCCCAGAACATCTTCGGAATAAATGCCGGATTGCTGCAAAGGGGCCGAACCGCCTAAAAAGACGGATACCATTTGATCTGCAGCCTTAATTCCCTCAGCATAGGAAGATACAGGCCACGCACACAACATACCTACAAACACAGCTAGCAACACTCTTTTCATTTTTGGTCTCCTTTTTTGTACTTCTTATCTGTTTCTTTACACAGAATAAATAACTTAAAATTTTGCATATCTGCAACTTCTACAGCGGAGGCAGCGGCCCCGCATCGTGCCCGGGCTGCGGCTGCCAGGGGGCTTTGAGGCCTTGCTCGGCCACTTCGTCAAAACCCCATTTGTCTTTAAAAGAAAGCACTTTTTTATATTGCTCCACCGCTTTGCCGCGCTGGCCCAGCATATCATACACCTGGCCTAAACGGTACTCGTTCCACACGCCCCAACGGCTGGGGGCCTGGCTTGTAAGCTCTTTTTGCCCTTCTTCAAAAGCCGCCTGCGCCTGCTGCCACTGCCCGCGCGACATCAACGAAGTGCCAATAGCGGTATAAGCGCGGGAAATATAAATGTCTTTATAAAAAGGGTCTTTGCCAATCAGCGCCAAAAATTCCCGCCCGCCTTTTTCCACTTCTTCATAATGGCCGGTTTCATAAAGACAAATGAGCTCCACATAATGCATCAGCGGATTATTAGGATATTTTTTGCGCAGTTGGCGGATATATTCCAGCGATTTTTCCGGGTCGTAATATTTGCCGCCGCGGGTATTTTGCACTTCTATTAAAATCAGTTTGGAGCTGTCTGAGGTGAACATCGCTTTCTCGCGCGAAAGGTTGAGCTGCTCTACTCCTTTGTCCGGGTCGCCTTTAATGGCCACAATAGCGGCCAGTATTTTAATCACGCTGGGCAGCGTGCCGGCATAATAGTTGTAAATGCCCAAGCCAAAATAAGCATCGTAATAGGTAGGGTCCAGCTCCAGCGATTTCTCTAAATTGCTGATAGCTTTGCGCCCGGAAAAATACGCCGTAATCCAACTGCGGGTGCGCATAGAAAACATCGCCCGCAGCCCATATAAAGCTCCTATGCCCATATAGGCGTTAGGGTCGTTGGGGTATTGCTTAATCCAGCGTTTAATGCCTTTAATGGAATCGTCCAGTGTTTTTTCAAACACTTTGCGCTGGGCGTCATCGCTGGTTTCAAATTCATACTCATAGCGCGACCAGGCAATCATCGCATTGCCAAAATGCGCAAAAGGATGATCGGGATAGAGCGCAAACACTTTTTCTATATTTTCCTGCGCCGTGGCAAAATCCAAGCTGTACACCCCGTTTATGCCCACTGTGGCATACTCCATCACATCGGGCGGCAGTTTAATTTCCGCAGCCGACGGCAGGGCCACAGTCGCGGCAAACAGCAGCGCGGCAAACAAAGAAAAAAGTTTTTGCATTATTTCTGGGCCTCTATTTTATCCTTGCCGAAATACGGGCGCAAGGCCGGGGGAATCACAACAGAGCCGTCTGCTTGCTGGAAATTTTCCAAAATAGCGGCGAATGTGCGGCCCACCGCCAGCCCGCTGCCGTTTAAAGTATGCACATATTCCAGCTTGCCTTGCGCATTTTTGTAGCGCAGGCCCATACGGCGGGCTTGGAAATCCAAGCAGTTGGAGCAGGAAGAAATCTCGCGGAAGCGGTTTTCGCTGGGCATCCACACTTCAATATCATAGGTTTTGGCGGAAGAGAAACCAATGTCGCCTGAGCACAGCTCCACCACGTGGTAAGGCAGGCCCAGCTCTTTAAGCACTTCCTGCGCGTCAGAGACCATAATCTCCAGCATTTGGTAGGAATTTTCCGGCTTGGAAATCATCACCAATTCCACTTTATTAAACTGGTGGTTGCGGATTAAGCCGCGCGTATCTTTGCCGTAGGTGCCGGACTCTTTGCGAAAGCAAGGCGTCCACGCGGTCAGCTTAATGGGCAGCTCCGCTTCGGCAATTACGCGCCCGCGGTTTAAGTTGGTCAGCGGGATTTCCGCCGTAGAGATTAAAAATTGCTTCGGCTCCCCGGTCAGCTCATACATATCTTCGCGGAATTTGGGCAGCTGGCCTGTGCCGTACAAAATTTCTTCATTGACGATGACCGGAGGCAAAATCTCCGTATATCCTTTGCGCGCGTGCATATCCAGCATAAAGGAAATAATCGCGCGCTCCAAGCGGGCGCCGTCCCCTTTATACAGGGCAAAGCGGCTGCCGGAAAGCGTCGCAGCGGCGGCAAAGTCCAAAATGCCCAGTTTTTCGCCTACGGCCTGGTGGTCCAGCGGCTTAAAATCAAATTTCGGAAGCGGCAGCGTGCAGGGCAAATATTCCGGGTTGTCTGCGTCGGAAGTACCCACCGGGATATTTTCATTAGGCAGGTTGGGTATGCTTAAAAGCAAATCGTCTATTTGTTTTTTCAGCGGCTCCATTTGCGCTTCTTTTTGCGCCATTTCTTCTTTTAAGCGGCCTACTTGCGCCATAACTTCCTGCGCGGCGGCGTCGCCTTTTTCTTTTTTGATTTGTCCGATTTGTTTAGAGAGGCTGTTGCGTTGGGCGCGCATTTCTTCCACGGCGGCCAAAACTTTTTTGTAATTTTCGTATAAAGAGAGCACTTCGTCTATTTGCGCAGCCAAGGCGCTTTTGCGCAAAGACAGGCGGCGTTTTACTTCCTCAGGGTTTGCCAAAATCAGTTTCATGTCCAACATAACATTACCTCGTTTGTTCTTCTTCTAAATTGACCATATACGGCTGCGGAAACAAATGCCGGTACGGCTTAATCGTCTGCGCGGCATATTGCATGGCGTACACGCCCAACAACCGTGTACTTACGGGAGCCACCGCGCTTTGGCTCACCACTAACACGGCCGCCAGCACTAAAAGCGCGGCGGTCAGCGTTTTAACTATAAAAAAGAATCCGCCCAAAGCCAAAGAAACCAGTGTCTTTTGCTGTTGCGTAACCGGGCGCATTATTCCCCCCGCAGTTTTGCCAATTCTTTGGTAAAACTTTTCACTAGGCTGCGGGCAATATAATCGGCCGCGTCTAAAGCGCTGGAGCTGTCTTCAGACAGAGATCCTATCCATACAATTTCCGCCGTTTCCACATCCACCAATTTGGCGATAATGCCCACTTGCGCATTGATGGTGTATTGGCTGGGGCGCACATCGGTGCTGTGGGAATACTGCGTGCCCACCTGCTGAGTATATGCGGCATAGCTGCCGTCGGGCAGCTGCATTACGTTTTGAGAATAGACCGGGCGCGCTTCGGTGCGGCGGGAAGACACCATCGTCACCCCGGTCTGCGTAGGAGTATAGGAGGTTACTTCTCCAATAAGCAAAACGTCCACGCCCAAAATTTCGCCGATTTTCTTGGTGGTGGCGGGCGATAAATACCCCGATACGGAAATGTTATGCTCCGTAAGCACCTGCTCTAACTGGGCGCGTTCCACCACTTTAAACCCGGACTCTATTAAATACTTAGCAAACAAATTCTCCACGCCGGAGAGCCCGCTGTACGGGCTGGAAAACCCCATAATGCCAATGCGGTCCATCTTGTCAAAGTCATAACTTTGGCTGATGACCGTCTTAGGCGTGCAGCCTGCGCCCAAGAGCGCCAACGCTGCTAAAAAAAGAAAAATCTTTTTCATAATTTCATTATATAATTTTTATCCTCCCTCTATCCTCTTAGTATAACACGGCAAATGGTATAATTATTATATGAACCAAGCATTTATCCAAAAAGCCAAAAGTCTCAAACTGCTGCTGACCGACATAGACGGCGTGATGACCGACAGCAAACTGGTTTGGTACACGGACGCTACAGGCCACCATATTGAAGTCAAAAATTTTGAATCTTTAGACGGAATGGGTATGATTTTCCTGCGCGCCTGCGGCATACGTACGGGCATTATTTCGCGCGGGTCGGCCCCGGTGCTGCAACATTGGGCCAAACTGCTTGGAATGGATATTCTGTATTATTCCACGCTCAACAAATCCGCCGCTCTTTTAGACGCGTGCGCACGCTTTGGGGCCAAGCCGCAAGAGGCCGCTTTTATTGGAGATGACATCATTGACCTGGGCGTACTTAAAACCGCCGGTCTGCCGCTGACTGTGGCCAACGGCGTAGAAGAAGTCAAGCGCATCGCGCTTTACACTTCTCCCAAGCACGGCGGATTTGGCGCGGTGAGAGACATCTGCGAGCAAATTTTAAAAGCCCGCGGCCAGTGGGACGAAGTAGTCCGCTCCGTAGAAGAGGGAACCTTTCAAGACCCAAAAAGCCAGCTGCTTATTGTCAAAAACGATTGGAAAAAATAAAATAATAAGTGGATACGCAATTTTAAACACAAAGGAGTTTTATGAAAAAACTATTTATCTTAGCCGCTTTGTTTTGCGCCCCCGCGCTCTATGCGGCGGAGCAGTACACCTGCTGCTCTTATGAAGAAACCCCTAAATATGGTTTGCAGACCAACACCACCCGAGTGGAATTTTACGGCGGGGTGGCGTTGCCCGAAGAAGACTGGAGCGAAAACGGCCAAACCCTGCAGCTGGGAGACACCGGCTTTAGCGCCGGTATTGCCTTTGTGCGCAACTTATTACCTTGGCTGACTTTGGGTTTAGACGGCAACTACGCCGGTCTGAGCAATGGCGACGATTTTATCACCACTACCGGAGATACCGTCAACTACCGCTCCGGCATTGCCACAGGGATGGTGGCGGGACGCGTGTATTTATTTCCGGCTTCTATGACGCGCATTTATGGCACCGCCGGTATCGGTGCGGGTTATATGTATGCCAAAGAAAAAAACGACACTGCTGATTCCAGCGAAACGTACGACAGCACCGACATCGCCTGGATGTTGGGCGCAGGCTTGGAATTTGACATTGACGAAACCGTTGTATTTGGCGCAGAAGGCCGCTACAACTGGGTGGGCCTGCGCGGCGATATGAAAGACCGCTTTGGCAAAGACGACTACGGTTATTGGACCATAATGTTAAAGCTGGGCGTTAAATTCTAATCGTTCTTTTTCCTAAAACCCGCCGCTTAAAAACGGCGGGTTTTTTATAATCCGTTTTCCTGCTGACAAAAAACCCCGCAACAAGTAAAATACTCTTATGAACGCCGATATTTCTATGACACAATCTGTTTTGCTCAGCGCCATTGTGCTGGCGGCGCTGTTTGTGCCCTTTTTGTTCAAAAAAGTGGAAGAAGAACTGGAACTTTTTCTTTTTATTTGCGGCGCAGCAGCCGTAACCGTGTCTGGGCTTTGGAGTGGGCATTTAATAACAGAGGCGCTTAAAGAGCCTTTGCTCATTTCTATAGCGGTCTTGGTATTAGGTTTTTTATTTAAACGTTTTGGCGGACGCTTGCACTTTTGGCTGCACCGCGCCGAAGAAAAAACAGGCCCTAAATGGTTTTTGTTTTTGCTGGTTTTGATACTGGCCATTACTTCTAGCTTGATTACCGCCATCATCGCCGCGCTGATAGGGGCTGAAGTAATCAAAGGGCTGCGCCTGTCTGAAAAGCAAATGGTGCGTTTGACGGTCTATCTGTGTTTTGCCATCGGCCTGGGGGCGGTGCTGACCCCGGTGGGGGAACCGTTATCCACCATTGTTGTGGCGCGGCTGAGAGCAGAGCCGTATCAAGCCGGATTTTTCTTTTTGCTGCAATTGCTGGGCTTATGGATTTTGCCGGGCTTGTTTTTCTTTGCTGCATTGGCCTCTACACTCGGGCAGACTCCTTTAACCGACGGAACCCGCGCCACCTCTGCCGACACCAATGCAGAGGTATTAGGCCGCGCCGGAAAAGTATATCTGTTTGTTGCGGCTCTCATTTTGCTGGGGGAAGGCTTAAAGCCGCTGGCGCAACGCACGATAGGCCAGCTTTCCCGCGCAGCCTTGTATTGGATTAATACCCTCTCTGCCGTATTAGATAATGCCACTCTGGCCAGCATAGAAATTCAACCCACCTTGCCGCAGGACACCCTGGTATTTTTGCTGGTGTCTTTGGTGGTAGCCGGCGGGCTGTTGATACCCGGCAATATCCCCAATATTATTTGCGCTTCTAAATTAGAGATTAAAAGCCGCCTTTGGGCGCGCACGGCACTGCCTATAGGGCTGGGGTTAATGGCAGCTTATTTTGCCGCTTTACTGCTGTTTCTTTAATTCCGCCGCTGTTGACGCGTTTTGCTATAATAAAACTATGGAAGATTTTATCGTAAAAGTAGTTTTGGCTTTGGTGTTGGGCGGCATTATGGGGCTGGAACGGGAATATAACGAAAAACCCGCCGGCTATGCCACCAACTCCATCATCTGCTTGGGAGCCGCCTTATTCACAATGCTTTCGCTGCATATGTCGGAAATGGGGGGCGACCCGGGCCGTATTGCAGCGCAAATTGTTTCCGGGGTAGGTTTTTTGGGCGCGGGAGCGATTTTGCGCGAAGGCAATAAAATTTCCGGTTTGACCACCGCCGCCGCAGTATGGCTGGTAGCTGCCGTGGGTATGGCGGTAGGTTTTGGCCAATATTTGCTGGCTTCTACCGCTTGCGCAGCCGCTATTTTATTACAGCTGGGCGTACGGCGCACTTTAGGTTTGTTGGAGCAGCTGCGCCGCTATGATACCATTTTTCTCACCTGCGCCCCCAGCTGGGAAGTAGTGGATAAAATTTGTTCTGAAATAGAAAAACAAAACGTACAGATTCTTAAAAAGATGGTTACCAAGCACGACAAACAGTTTTCGGTCGCTATCGTAGCCACCTTTACCGGAAGGGAATTTCAAAGAATTACCAAAGAACTGTTGGAAATGCCCGACGTATATAGTCTGTACAAATAAAAGGAGCTGTTCTTATATCTATGTCTGAAAACCCAATACCGCTGTTTAATCTGCAAAAACAACACGAACAATTAAAGCCTGAGCTCAACGCCGCGGCGTTAGATGCACTGAACTCTATGCACTGGCTGCTTGGGCCGCAAACAGAAGCTTTTGAAAATGAATTTGCCGAAACGATTGGCGTAAAACATTGCATTTCCTGCTCTTCGGGCGCCAGCGCCATTCAAATCGCTTTAGGCGCAGCAGGCATTGGCGAAGGGGACGAAGTCATCACTACGCCTTTTACGTTTATCGCTACTACGTCTTCTATTTCTCTGACGGGCGCCAAATTTGTTTTTGCTGACATTGACCCCCGCACCTACAATATTGACCCGCAGGATATTGAACGCAAAATCACCAAAAAAACCAAAGCCATTTTGCCGGTGCATTTGTATGGATTCCCGGCCAATATGGACGCTATTATGAACCTGGCGCGCGAACACGATTTGCGCGTAATAGAAGACTGCGCCCAAGCCCACCTGGCTACTGCCGACGGCGTAAAAGTGGGCGGCATTGGCGATGCGGGTGCATTTAGCTTTTACCCCAGCAAAAATTTAGGCGCGTGCGGAGACGCGGGTGCCATTACCACCAACGACGATGATATTGCCGACCGCTGCCGCAGCCTGCGCCACAGCGGCCGGGCCAAAAACAAAGCCTACGAGTATGATTTGGAAGGCTCCACTTTGCGTATGGACGAAGTGCAGGCCGCTATCCTGCGCGTAAAATTGCGCCATTTGCAGGACTGGACCGATGCCCGCCAAAAAGTGGCGGCTTTGTATGAAGAAGGCTTGCAAGGGCTGCCGGTGGTTACCCCGCCGACGCCGCCAGCCGGTTATTCCCAGTCTTATTACGTTTATACCATTCGCGCCGAACGCCGTGACGAGCTGCAGCAATACCTTAAAGAACACGGAATTGGCTCTGCCGTCTATTATCCGGTGCCTTTGTATAAACAACCGGCATACAAACATTTGGGGCTGAAAGCACAAGATTATCCAAATGCTGAAAAAGCCGCACAAGAAGTCCTTTCTATCCCGATGTTTCCGGAACTTTCACAAGAGCAAGTCAGCCGGGTGTGCGACACTATACGAAACTTCTACGAAGGTAAATAGATAAACCCCCGGGTTAAATCCCCGGGGGTTTTTATAAAAATTTTTCACACAAAAACCCGAGGGTAAATCTAAAAAAACAAACCTCCGCAAAAAATCTTTTCTATTATATGCCGTTTGGTATGACGGGAAAAGCAAAACGGTAATTTAAAAATACACGCCCTAGATTTGCGCCTAAGATTTTTATCCCTTACCAAAGGCTCTTTTCTTTTTACATACTTTTAATAGCGTGGCTGCGCTGCACCCGACGGCAATTCTTACAAAAACACGGTTGCCTCTTAAACCGAAAATATATTTTTCTCCAACTCCTTTCCTATATTGTAAAAAACAATCAAACAGCGCGGCTGTTTTTGTATGCAAAAAAATAATTTTTAGGCAACCTAACTTTTTCTTTTCTCTAAAGTAAGTTTTCCTAACTTATGGTTTTTCCTTTTGCGTTGCCTCGGTGCGTTTTCTTGCCCCACGGTTTGCAGAGACCTCCCCTTTTACAGATGCCGCATTGGATTAAACGTTTTTTGCATTAACAAAGGCTTTGTGTTTTTGCTGTTTTTGCATTCAAGCAAGCGCCTCTTGTTTTTAAAAAAGAAAATATACTTTTTCTTTCTGCCTCATAAAAAGGTCCTAAATCCTTTTTTAGGCTATTTGAAAGCGTTTTTATAAAGAAAGCAGCCCTTTTCCCCGTCGGAGAAAACTGATTTCTTGCAAAAACCCTGTTTTTAGGCGTTTTAAAAGAAAAAACAGAGAAAGACTGCCGAGCTCCGCCAAAAAGCTTTCTTTTGGGCTGTTATAGGGGAAAACCCCTGTTTTTAGAGGTTTTAGATGTATGTGCAGGACCGCAAAAGCTTTCCCCATACAAAAAACGAGTAAAAGTAAGCTAAAAAATGCTAGATAACAAATTTTCAATCCGCTGGAACATATCCGCCTTTAATAAAGCATAAAAAAACGGGCCCGGAAACCGGACCCGTTTTTTAAAGCATAGACTATTATAACAACTTTGTTTTTAAGCGGCTGGCTAAATTATCCAACTCTTCTAAAGAATGGTATTGAATAATCAGCACTCCTTTGGACATTTTTTTACCATAGCGCACTTCTACCTTAGTGCCCAAAGCAGCCTGTAACTCATTTTCAAAAGAGGCCACCTCCGGCGGTTTGGGCAGCTTTTGCGCGCCGGCAGGCTGCAAGAGTGCCCGGGCAGCATCTTCGGCCTGGCGGACGGACATTTTGGTCTTTTTCATTCGTTGAAAAAGCGTTTCTTTTTTAGCGGGATCTGCTAACATCAATAAAGCTTTGCCGTGCCCTTCCGTAATCGTTCCGTCCTGCAAGGCCTCCTGCATATGCTGCGGCAATTCCAATAGACGCAAAGAATTGGAAACGGCTCCCTTGGATTTCCCACAATACTGGGCCAAATCCGTTTGAGAAATGCCAAATTTATTCATCAAATTGCGGTATCCTAAGGCAGTTTCTATAGGGTTTAAATCTTCGCGTTGGATGTTTTCTATCAAGGCTAAAGCGCACATTTGTTGGTCTGTCAGCGCCTTATGCACTAAGGCGTCTATTTCCGTCAAACCAGCCAATTGGCTGGCACGGAAGCGGCGTTCCCCAACCACAATTTCATACTTATCCAGGCCCGCGTCATATACCACTACAATGGGCTGGGTTAAGCCGTGCTCCTGGATAGATTGTGCCAATTCCTGCAATTTTTCTTCATCAAAAAACCGCCGGGGCTGGAAACGGTTGGGAATAATTTTATCCAAAGCAATCTTTTGCACAGCCGGGCCGGAAGCGTTATCCGAGTGGGAAGCGGTAGGGGTATTTAGTGCATCTTGGGTTTGTTTGAGCAGAGCGTCTAATCCTTTGCCTAATGCTTGTCTGGCCATATTTATCCTCCAAAATCATAATTATAACTTCCGGAAGTTGTTTCTTCCGGTTTAATAAAGTCTGCCACATTGGCGCCGCGGCGGGCTAAAAATTCCACCGCCAGCTGCACATACGCATTGGCGCCACGGCAAGTAGGGTCATAATCAAAAATAGATTGCCCAAAGCTGGGAGCTTCTGCCAAACGGATATTGCGCGGAATGGGCGTTTTATAAACCTTATCTCCAAAAAAGCGGCTGACTTCTTCAAATACTTGTTTAGAGAGATTCATACGGGCATCATACATTGTCAGCAGGCCGCCATCCAATTTCAAGTTATTATTTAGAAATTGCTTAATTTTAGAAATGGTGGTCATAAAATGGGCCAAGCCTTCCATAGCATAATATTCGCATTGTACCGGGGTAATAACGCTATCTGCCGCCATAAGGGCATTTAAAGTTAAAAGCCCTAAAGAAGGAGGACAGTCTATAATAATGTAGCGGTACATTTTGCGCAAAGGCGTCAACGCTTCCCGCAGCATATTTTCGCGTCCGCGGATATTGACCAATTCTACTTCGGCTCCTGCCAAATTTTTACAAGTAGGAATCACGTCTAACATTTCATTAGAAGTTTGCCGCACTACTTCTTCAAAAGTAGCGTTCTTGGTTAACAAATGATATACCGATTTCTCCCCGTCAGCCAGGCTAATGCCTAAACCAGAGCCAGCATTCCCTTGTGGGTCAAAGTCTATTAATAATACTTCTTGGTCTAAATATGCTAGAGCATAGGCTAGATTGATAGCAGTTGTAGTTTTGCCTACGCCGCCTTTTTGGTTTGCTATGGCAATTATTTCTCCCATAAATCCTCCGTTAAGATATTAAACCATAAAAAAACAAGAAAAGCAAGTTGTAAGTTTTCACGTGGAAACAAAAACCATTTATAAATATTTTAAAATTTTTCTACAAACTTATATGGCTGTGTTAAAAGATTACTGCTTGATTTGTCCGTGCAAAGATTAAAACGATTCTCTGTTTTCACGTGAAAACAAGAGCGCTGTTTTCTTTAGTTATCCACAAGCTTTGTGGTTGTGGAAAAGTTTCCACGTGGAAACAAATCCGCTATATGTCTATTGTGAATTTCTGTGGATAACCGAAAAACAAGCAGCACTGCTCCTAACACTTTTAGGGGTTATTTAATTAGCCGAATGCGGTTTAAAGGCCAATGGATAAACCAAGCAGTGCCCTTAATATTTTTGCGGGGAACGGGGCCCCAAAAACGAGAATCACACGAATTATCCCGGTTGTCACCCATAGCAAAATAAGAGTCTTCCGGCACAACAACGGGGCCAAAATCGTCACGCAAAGAAATGCCAAACACATCTTCTAATTTGCGGTCTTCCCACAGAGATTGATAAACAACAGCATCCAACTCTTCTGGGGCAGAAAGACGCTGCAACGGTTCAAAAATTTCATATCCGTGCAAGGGAACCTTTTCATCGTTAATATACAGCTCTCCTGCTTTAACTTCCACCTTATCCCCCGGCATAGCGACTACTCTTTTTACATAATCGCGCCCATATTGATAACCGCCGCAATTAATTTGCTCCGGGCTGTCTGCCGGAAAAGAGAAAACAATAATATCCCCCGGCTGAATTTGTTTAAATTCACCAAAGCGAATCTGCGTCAATGGAACGCGAAAGCCATAAGCCGCTTTATTTACAAACAAATGGTCCCCAATTAATAAGGTATTTTGCATAGAAGCGGAAGGAATCTTAAAAGCTTGTATAAAAAAGAACATTACAATAGAAGCTACAAATCCGGCAAAATAGACCGTATTGGCCCAATCTAAATCTACCTTGATCAAATCTTGGCGCGCCCCCTGCTTTTTCTTTCTGGCTGAAAAGAACCCATATACTGCCATAGTTGCTATTACCAGCCAAACCAAAACCTCTTTACCAGAGATTCCCTTCTCTGGCAAAACAGAGGCCGAACTATTCATAATAAAACTAAAAATATAATACGCACAACCCAATATTAACACTAAAAACAGAGAATGCCATAAACCGAAAGAGACGGGGGTTTCTAACTTATTTTTACGAAATAAACGCCGACTAATCCAGGCAAACAAATACATTATACAAGCTGCAATAAAAAGTCTCTGTTCCATATTTTCTCCCTGTTTTCACGTGGAAACTATTGTATTTCCTGATATATTTTTAAATATGTTTTTTCCGGAGCTGGATAATATTGTTCTATCCGCTTGCGAGCCGCAAGCCCCATTTGCTGCCGCAAGGGCGCATTTTCAGCCAATTCTGCCATTAGGGCACTTAAGAGAACTTGGTCCGAACCCGCACAAACAAAGCCAGTTTGCCCGTGCATTACCACGCGGGGCATATCCCCTGCTTTACTAACAATAGATGGTTTGCCGCACGAACAGGCTTCTAATAAAGAAATAGGTAGACTCTCAATAGAAGATACCAAAACAAACACATCAGATGCTAACAGAAAATCACACACATTACTTACTTCTCCAGCCAACAATACGGATTTTTCTATCCCTTTTTTACAAATCAGCGCCCATAGTTTTTCTTTTTCCGGTCCATCGCCCACCAGCACTAAGCGAACAGCCGGATTTCGGGCCTGTACCGCAGAAAAAGCATCTATAAGCAGCCGGTGATTTTTCTCTGGTGATAAACGGGCCACACAGCAAAAAACAACTTCTTGTTTTTTCCAGCCAAACTGTTCCCGAACGGCTTTGCGGGTGTTTTCATTAGGGCAGAACACCGCCAAATCCACCCCGTTACCGACCAAACGCACTTTGTCTGTTTGGTATTTTTGTTTTTTCTCTAAAAAATCAGCCGTAGAGCGTGATTCGGCACAGCTGATATCGTCGGCATTTTTTAAGGCCCGGTCTAATAAGCGCAAAAAATACCCTTTATGGGATAAATCATAATGAGGGGTGGTAATCAGTTTAAACGAAGTACGTCTTTTAGCCAGCCGGCACAGCTGTATGGCCCGGTATAAAAAGGCGTGCACTACGTCGGGGGAGAACTGTTCTATTTCCTGCACCAGCCGCGCCAACACCCCAGCTGTTTCCAGGGGGTTCCATTTGCCGGCCAAATCAAAAGACAATACCGAAAGCCCCCTCTCCTGCATATCTTTTCCCACGGAGCCAAGCGGTTTTAAAGAGATAACTTTTACATTATGCCCTGCTTCTTTGGCGCACAACGCCAACGTGCGCAAAGCCGTTTCGGCCCCGCCCATATCAGTCGTCGTGCACACATACAAAACTTTCATATTTTCATTATAGCAAAGTTGCCCCGCCTCAGCCGGGATAAACGGGCAAAAACAAAAACCGCTTGTTGTATAGAGCAATGACTTTTTAGACGAAAGAAAAAGCCCTTTAAAAAGGGTTGGCCAACACTTTTTGTCTTGCAGGGATTCATTAAAGCAATAGAAAAGTTCCTGCTGTTTTTCTATATAGGTTTTTCCCCGGCACCGACAGGATGCCTCTGTATTCTATATCGTTTATTGACAAGAAAAATGGAGAGCAAAAGGATACCGTATGCCCCGCCTCCGCTTTGGAAGCAACCATATATGAGGCCCAAATATTCCGTGTTTGCTGTAGAATAGCGCACAAGCAAAACCTGCCCGCCAAAGGGGAAGGAGTGTTTCTTCTTTGTAGCTGCGGCGTACCGCAGCTAACGCCGCAACCTCTGAGGTCTTGCTTTTCATCCCCAAAAAAGGCCCGCCCTGTTAACAGGGCGGGCAGTAAAGCGTTTAGCAGTTATTCGGCCGGTTTAAACTGGTCCTTGCCTACGCCGCAGACGGGGCAGGTCCAATCCGCCGGCAAATCTTCAAACTTCGTGCCGGCGGCAATGCCGTGCTCCGGGTCGCCGGTGGCGGGGTCATAAGTATAACCGCAAACTTCGCAAACGTATTTCATAAAACTACCTCCCTTGGATTTTTAAAATGTATTCAGCCGCTCTTCCTAGAAGATACGGCCCTTTCCCTAAGCTACTACCGCCTATGCACGCCGTAGTGCTTAGGCGTGGGTGGCGCCTTTGGGCGCTTTGCCCTTAATGACCGTATGATAATATTCATAGGTCATTGGGGCGGGCTTTTCCGTATGGAAACATACGCCGTCTTTTACTGTACCGATAAACAGCGTATGGGTGCCTACATCCAGCGTTTGTTCCACCTGCACTTCCAAAAAGCTCAATGTATGGTCTTTAATAATAGGCGAGCCTAATGCACCGCGTTCTATCTTCAGCCCGGCGAATTTATCAAATGTCCGCCCGCTGCGGAAACCAAAACGCCCTATAAAAACCAGGTCAGCGCTCTGGGCCAGCGGCATAGCGGCAAAAACGCGGCTTTGGCTGATGAGCTCGTGCGAAAGGCTTTCTTTATTGACGGAAATTGCCACCCGCGCCGGCTGGGCCGTTACTTGAAAAACCGTATTGACTATCATTGCATTATCGCGCCCTTGCCAAGACGAAGTAACAATATACAGCCCGTAGGTAATAAAATGCAATCCTTCTGCAATTTCCTGTTCAGACATAGGCCCCTCTTTTACAGTTTTTCCGCTATTTTTTTACTTACCGCCAATCCCAGCTCCGTACACGCCTGCAAGACTTTCTCGTTCGGCACAAATTTAGACGTGACCACCGGGGCCACCTGCTTTACATTCATCGCTTTGAGCATATCCGAAAGCGTATTGACCGGGCCCGGGTTCCAGCCGTATGAGCCAAACGCCCCGCCGACCAAATTCTTTTTCTTTAAGCCTTTGAGATAGCACAGCACATCGGCCATCGCCGGGAAAATCTCCGAATTAAGCACCGGAGAGCCGATTAACAGACCGCTGCTGTCCAAAAGTTCCGTCGCCACATCGCTGCGGTGGCAGGAATGCATAGAAAGCTGTTTGACTTCCGTTCCGCCCTGGCGCAGCCCTTCCACCACATATTCCGCCATTTTTTGGGTACTGCCCCACATCGTATCATAGACGACAATGGCTTTGTTTTTCGGCGCCTGGGCCGCCCATTTAGCGTACAAATTGACGATTTTAGACGGATCTTTGCGCCAAATAAACCCGTGGTCCGGGGCGATAATTTTAGGAGAGAGCCCCATTTTTTGCACGCTGTCTAAAAAGCGCAGCACAATATCGGAATAAGGCAGTACGATATTGGCATAATACTTTTCGGCTTCATAGAGCCACAGGCGCTCTTCGTTTTCATCGTCAAAGAGTTTGCTGGTAGCATAGTGCATACCAAACACATCGTTGGTAAAAAGCACATTCTCTTTTTCTAAATAAGAAAACATACTGTCGGGCCAGTGCAGCATACGGGCTTCTACAAAAGAAATAGTATCCCCTCCCACGTCAATTCTGTCACCGGTTTTTACCACTTTCATCTCAAAGTTGGGGTAGAGTTGGGCGGTTAAATTTTTAAGCCCCATATCGGAGCAATAAATCTCTTTCGGTTCTATGGCCGCCACTGTCTGGGGCAACGCGCCGGAATGGTCCATTTCGGAATGATTGGAAATAATAATTTCTATTTTTTTGGGGTCTATCACGCTGGCAATACGCGCCATCATTTCCGGGTAGAACTCTTTTTTTACCGTGTCAATAAGCGTAGGTTTGCCGCTTAAAATTAAAAAAGCATTGTATGTAGTGCCGCGTTTGGTGGAATAGCCGTGAAAATCCCGTATATTCCAGTCAATCGCCCCTACCCAATATACTTTGTCTGTAATTTGAACTGCCTTCATATTTTCTCCTATGCGCGAAGTCTTGCTTAAGCCAAAAACCGTCCCCCAATTGTACGGGGGACGAAACTAAAATTAATTTTCCTTTTCCCACAGCCCGTGCAAGTTACAATATTCGCGGGCGGTTACTTTATCTGCATCACATTTAAAAGACGCTTCCGGCGCTTCCCCGGGTTTTAAATACTTGCGCTGCACGCGACCACAGGAGGTAATAAGCTCTATCCATTCTATCCAATGCGCTTCCAACATCGGGTGAGCTACAGAGCCTACCTTTACTTTATAGCCGCCTTCTATTTTTTCAATCACGGGTACGTGTTTTTCCGTAGCGCCGTCCGTAGTGCCCGCTGTTTGTTTTTCCATAGGTTGGCCGCAGCAAACCAGCTCCCCTTTTCCCTCGTGTACCACTTCTACCATATTGCCACAGATTTTGCATTTATAAATTTCATTTATTTGCGTCATAACAAACTCCCTCTACTGCTATTTAAAATTTTTATTGCTTATATACTTCTATCATCCTTACCGTATTATACATTCTTTCCCGGTAAAAAATACGTTTTTAGATGATATTTTATATAAATACAATATAAATAAGAATTTTTCTTAATTAATTATACTATATTTATATTTGCTATTATAAACCTTTTCCAACCCTCCGCCAGGCTAAAAAAGTAATTAGGATAAAGAATAAAAACTGTGGATAACTCTATTTTTTTATTTTGTGCGGGTTAAAATTACAAAATTTCATTTTTCTATTTTATTAAAGGGGGATATAGCGGTTTTTAAAAAAAACGCCTATTTTGTGCGTTTTTCCTTTTTTAATGCCAAAATGAACTTTTTTTGGTTGACGCTTGTAATAATAAATAGTAAGATTAAATATATCTTATATTTAATGGCGGCACAGAAGTGGATACTCTTTCAATAGGCGAAAACCTCGCCCCTATATTTTCGGAAATAGAAACTATTTTAGGCAAAGATACGTATGATATGTGGCTGCGGCCGGCAGTATTTGGTTTTGAAAATCAAACCCTTACTATACAACTGCCCAATCCATTTTGGCAAAAAACGATACAGACCCGTTACGAACATATTATTAAAGACGCTTTTTTAAAACATATAGGGCTGGATATTGTAGTTTCTTATATTATAAAGGAAGTAAAAGACCCGGTACAGGCTGTATTGGAAAATGCCCCGCAAACGCCCGCCGCGGCGCCCGTAATTAAAAAGAGTCCTTTCCCGGCGCGGCTGAATTCATCGTACCGGTTTGATAATTTTATTGAATCCCCTTCCAACCGCTTTGCGTATAAAGCGGCGCAGGCTGTCGTTAATAAAATGGGTAACCGCGAAAATAACCCTCTAGTGATTTATTCCACTCCGGGGCTGGGCAAAACCCATTTGCTGCACGCAATTGGAAACCAAATTTTACAGCAAAATCCCGGAGCGCGCGTACTATATATGTCCGGGGAAGAATTTGTAGGGGAATATATTGAAGCCTTGCAAAACAAATCTTCGGAAAGTTTCCGCAAAAAATACCGCTCTTTGGATTGTTTTTTAATGGACGACATTCAATTTGTAGCCGGAAAGTCCGCCAGTGAGCTGGAATTCTTTTATACCTTTAACGCTTTATTTGAAAGCCGCAAACAAATTGTGTTATCTTCAGACCGCACCCCGCAGCAATTGGATTTGGACGAACGTTTATCCTCCCGCCTGCTGTCTGGTATTATTACGGAAATCAAAAAACCAAATTTAGAAACACGTATTGCTATTTTACGCCAAAAAAGAGACTCTATCCATTTTGATATAGGCGATGATGTTATTTCTTTTATAGCAGAAGGAATACAAACCAATATCCGTGAATTGGAAGGGTCTTTGTTTAGATTAGTGTCTTATTGCAGCACGCACGGTGTTATTCCCACTATCCCTATAGCTAAAGAACTTTTGGCTGACATTTTAAGCCAGGAAGAAGAACGTTTGGCTATTAATGTAGGCGCTATTAAAAAAGTAGTAGGAAAACATTTTAAAATTAATACGGAAGATTTTACTTCTAAACGCAAAATGCAGTCTGTTGCTTGGCCGCGCCAAATAGCTATGTTTTTATGCACGGAATTAACAGACCTGTCTTTGCCGGAAATTGGACGGGAATTTAACCGCGACCACAGCACAGTCGTGCACGCGCGCGACTTGGTAAAAGAAAAGGTAAAAAATGATCCTTTCTTTGCCGCTGAAATCAATCAAATTATCAGCGATATTAAAACTGTGGATAAAAAATAAAAAACGGTGGATAAACAGCTTATAAAATAAAAAAACAGCGCATAAAAAAAATAATTGTGCATATTGTGTATAAAAACTGAAAGTTATGCACAAAACAAAAAACAGATTTGTATTGGGCAGTACACTAAATCCACATCATTAACAGCACATAATAATAGGATTAAAAATATGAAGATAAATATTACTAAAGAAACCCTTTTGGAAGGAATCCAAGTGATTTCCACGGGGGTCGCCTCCCGTACTACTATGCCTATTTTGCATAACTTTTTAATTGAAACCAAAGGCAATAAATTAAAATTAGTCCGCACAGATATGGAAATGGCCGTGGTGCATTACATTGCTGCTGAAGTGGAAGAAGAAGGAAGCTTAACAGTCCCTACCAAGGAATTTTCCGAAATTATTAAAAATTTGCCCGACGGTAAAGAAATTAATCTTTTTACCGGGGATAATAATAAATTTCATATTAAATCCGGAAAAAGTAAATTTTGGGTAATTGGCACGCCAAAATCAGAATATCCGGCTATTCCTGAAATAGAAAAAACAAACAGTATTCAATTAAATCCGCTTACCTTGCAAAATATGATAGATAAAACGGCTTTTTCTGCTTCTACGCAGGAAACCCGCTATATTTTAAACGGCTTATTATGGAATAATACGGCCGATACCTTTGAAGTAGTTGCCACCGATGGCGGGCGTTTAGCTGTGGCCAGCCACGCGGCGCTGCCTAATTCCGGTGAATTTAAAATTATTATTCCTACTAAAATTTTAAATGAAGTGGTGCGCTTTATTTCTTTGGCTAAACCGGATAAAGAAGCCACCATTGAGGTAAATGTGGCATCTAACCAAGTCAGCTTTGAATTAAACGAAACGACGTTTATTTCGCGTTTAATAGAAGGCAATTTTCCAAACTATAAACAAGTTATTCCCACAAAGAAAAATATTGGGTTTGAAGTTTTTACTAAAGAACTGTTGGCTTCTACACGCCGGGCCTCTTTGTGCTCTGGAGAGTTTGGTAGTATGGTGAAATTTCATATGCAGGATAATGTGATGACGGTGTCATCTACTTCTCAAAATATGGAATTTACAGATGAATTGCCCGTAGAGTATACGCAAGAAGCTTTTGATTTTGCTTTTAACCCGCAATTTATTATTGATGTGCTTAAAAATGTGGGGAGTGAAAAAGTGGCATTCTCTTTTGTAAATGCTTCGCAGCCGGTTCTTATTGAGCCTGTGGGCAGTGAAGATTTAAAGTATGTGATTATGCCTGCACGGATATAAAATGAAATTTGGCGCTCGTCCTAAAGAAATATGGCATTGTGCTTCCGAATTAAATAAAAAACACGGGCGTTTATATACGCAGATAAACCGCCTGATGTTATTGGACCATATATGGAAAAGGTTGGTGGGAGATAAAGAGCGTTTTTGGAATTTATTAGCCGTACAAAATGGATGTTTGTTAGTGTCAGTTAAATTATCGGTAGCGCGTAATGAGTTGATTGGCTGCCGACAGAATTTAGTGAAAGAAATTAATAAACATTTTGATAAGCCGTGGATTAAAAAAATAGAAATTGTGAATGATTTAGGAGCCAGTAATGAGTGACGAAGAAAATAAGCAGTATGATTCCTCCAAAATTCAAGTTTTAGAAGGGCTGGAAGCGGTGCGCAAACGCCCCGCTATGTATATAGGTTCTACCGGCCTGCCGGGTTTGCACCATTTGGTGTATGAAGTGGTAGATAACTCAGTAGATGAAATTTTGGCCGGTGGCGCTACTACCATTAAAGTAACCATCAAAGACGATATGACCTGCTCTGTGGAAGACGACGGGCGCGGTATCCCAGTGGATTTAATGAGTAACGCCAAAGACCCCAAGCTCCGCCACAAAAGCGCGCTGGAAGTGGTAATGACTGTCTTGCACGCCGGAGGTAAGTTTGACAGCGGTGCTTATAAAGTGTCTGGCGGTTTGCACGGGGTGGGTGTGTCCTGCGTGAACGCTTTGTCTGAAGATATGGAAGTGGAAGTAAAGAAAAACGGCAAAATTTACCGCCAGCAGTATAAACGCGGCAAGCCGGTTACAAAAGTGGAAGAAATCGGCACTACCAAAGAGCACGGCACTAAAGTTACCTTCCACGCAGATAAAGAAATTTTTGGTGATGTGGCTTTTGTGTATGAAACCATTGCCAACCGCCTGCGCGAGCTGGCTTTCTTAAACGCCGGGGTAAAAATACTCTTTACCGATGAGCGCGGCGAAGAAGCCAAGGCTGTCACCTTCCATTACGAAGGAGGCATTTCCCAGTTTGCCAAATATTTAAACACGAATAAAACGGTAATTAATCCCGAGCCGATTTATTTGACTAAAACCGTCGGCGACAATTATATTTCTTTCGCTATTCAGTATAACGAAGGATACAGTGAAAACGTATTTTCTTTCGTCAATAACATTAACACTATAGAAGGCGGTACGCATTTAAGCGGGTTCCGCTCTTCGCTGACGCGTATTATTAACGAATATATCAAAAATAACAACCTTTCCAAACAACACAAAGAAGTGTCCGTAGGCGGAGATGATATTAAAGAAGGGCTGACGGCGGTGCTGTCTGTTAAAATTCCGCACCCGCAGTTTGAAGGGCAGACCAAAACCAAGCTGGGCAACTCCGAAATTGAAGGTATTGTCCGCTCGGTAGTGGGCGAAACGCTGGCCACTTTCTTTGAAGAAAACCCCAAAACGGCTCGCTCTATTTGTGAAAAATGTATCAACGCAGCCATAGCGCGCGAAGCGGCGCGCAAAGCGCGTGATTTGACCCGCCGCAAAGGCGCCTTTGAAGGCGGCGGCTTGCCGGGCAAATTGGCCGACTGCCAAGAACGCGACAGCGCCAAATGCGAACTGTTTCTGGTGGAGGGTGACTCCGCCGGCGGCAGCGCCAAACAAGGGCGCGACCGCGTGTTCCAGGCCATTTTGCCGCTGCGCGGTAAAATTTTAAACGTGGAAAAAGCCCCGCTGGTCAAAATTCTCTCCAGTGATACAGTGCGTGATTTGATTGCCGCGGTGGGCACCGGCGTAGGCGAAGGGGAAGGTGGTTTTGATATCTCCAAGCTGCGCTACCACAAAATTATTTTAATGGCTGATGCTGACGTGGACGGACAACATATCTCCACCTTGCTGCTTACTTTCTTCTACCGCCAGCTGCGTCCGCTCATTGAGGCCGGTCACATTTATTTGGCCCAGCCGCCTTTGTATAAAGTCAAAAAAGGCAAGCTGGAGCAATACCTGCAGACCGAAGAGCAAATGCAGCAGTGGCTGATGAAAGAAGGCTTGGCCACCGTGGCAGTGACCGACGCCAAAGGCGCCAAACTGGAAGGGCAGGCGCTGGCGGATATGCTTAAAATCCTGCGCGATATGGAAGAAGTGCTGGCCACACTGGAAGTCAAAAACATTACGTTTAAAGATTTCCAGGCTTTCCTGGCCGAAGGGCGCGTGCCGGTGTACCGCATTCCGCTGCAGAGCGGCGGCTTTAAATATTTCTTTGACGAAGCCGAATACCGCGCCTATGCAGATGAATATGTGCTGGAGAAAAAAGAAGAACTCTCCGCCGATGGCGTGGACATTACTACGCTGGACGATGAAAGCCTGCAGCCAGAACATCAGAGCTTGTTTGAATTTGGTAAATTGCTGGCCTGTGAAAAGAAACTGGAAGCGCTGGGTTACAACTTCCAGCAATATCCAAAAATTGAAAACGAAAAAGACCGCGTCAAGCCGCTCTTTACCGTCAACAACGGCAAAACCGACGTGCTGGTATTTAGCTTGGCGGAGCTGTTAAAAGCGGTCAAAGACGCCGCTTCCGCCGGTGCCAGCATACAGCGCTATAAAGGTCTGGGTGAAATGAACCCCGAACAGCTGTGGGAAACCACGATGGACCCGGCCAAACGCAAATTAATCCAAGTCAAAATCAATGACGCCGCCGATACGGAGCACGCTTTTACTATGCTGATGGGTGACAAAGTGGAACCCCGCCGCGACTTTATCCAGTCGCACGCGTTGGAAGTAAAGAACTTGGACATTTAACCTATTCTCCGCGCCATATGGGTGCGCGGGGAAACGATTTGAACGGTTTAACAGGAGTTGAACAAAATGAGTGAAGAGATGACGGGCGCGGCCCAAGAGCCGCAGCAAAACAACGTGGATTTGTTTGGCAATATCCAACAGCGCGATATCGCCAACGAAATGCGTTCCTACTATATTGACTACGCGATGAGCGTCATTGTCGGGCGTGCTTTGCCCGACGTGCGCGACGGCCTAAAACCGGTGCACCGCCGCGTGCTCTATTCCATGAACGAAATGGGGCTCAAATACAATAAGCCCTACAAAAAATCCGCCCGCGTGGTCGGCGATGTGTTGGGTAAATACCACCCGCACGGCGATACCGCCGTGTACGATACGCTGGTGCGCATGGTGCAGGACTTCTCTTTGCGTCAGCCGCTGATTGACGGACAGGGCAACTTCGGCTCTATTGACGGCGACTCCGCCGCCGCTATGCGTTACACCGAGTGCCGCCTGCAACGCATTTCAGACGAAATGCTCAACGATTTGGACAAAGACACCGTCAAAATGATCCCCAACTACGACGGCTCTTTGCAAGAGCCTTCCGTCTTGCCGGCCAAACTGCCGGCGCTGCTGGTCAACGGGTCTTCCGGTATTGCTGTAGGTATGGCTACCAACATTCCCACCCATAACCTGGGCGAAGTGTGCGACGGGATTATTGCCTACATTAAAAACCCGGCCATTACCACCAAAGAGATGATGAAAATCATCAAAGGGCCCGATTTCCCGACGGGCGCCTGGATCCGCGGCACCAAAGGCATTTACGAATATTTTGAAACGGGCCGCGGCAGCGTCAAAGTGCAGGCCTCTACCGAAATTGAAGAAAGAAAAGGCGGACGGGAAGCCATTATTGTAACGGCTATTCCGTACCAAGTCAATAAAACAGCGCTGATAGAAAGCATTGTGGCGTTGGTGCGCGACAAAAAGATTACCGATATTTCCGATATCCGCGACGAGTCGGACCGCCGCGGTATGCGCCTGGTTATTGAAATCAAGCGCGACGGCAATGCCCAGGTGGTGCTCAATCACCTGTTTAAACATACCCAGCTGCAGACCTCTTTTGCGGTCAATATGCTGGCGATTGTGGACGGACGGCCCCGCATTCTCTCCCTCAAAGACGTGATGAAAGCCTACGTCAAACACCGCCAAGAAGTGGTTACCAACCGCACCAAATTTGACCTCAACAAAGCCCAGCGCAGAGAGCATATCCTCTCCGGACTTTTAATTGCCATTGCACATATGGACGAAGTGGTGTCCATCATTCGCAACAGCCAAGATGTGCCGGCGGCCAAAATTGCGTTGATGAATAAATTCAGCCTCTCGGAAGTGCAGGCCCAGGCTATTTTGGATATGCGCTTGCACCAGTTGACACAGCTGTCCTCTGCGGCTATTGAGCAAGAACAAAAAGAACTGCTCAAACTCATTGCAGAGCTGCAGGGCATTTTAGCCGACCCGCAGAAAATTTTGGACATCATTGTCAACGAACTGGCGGAGCTGAAAAAGAATTACGGCGACGCGCGCCGCACCCAAATCGGCCCGGATATGACGGACTTCTCTATGGAAGACCTCATTGAAAAGGAAGACGTGGTCATCACCATTTCCAACGACGGCTACGCCAAACGCATTCCGCTCTCTACTTACAAGAGCCAGAACCGCGGCGGCAAGGGTATTATCGGCGGCAAGACCAAAGAAGAAGACTTTATGGAACACTTGTTCATCACTTCTTCCCACTCCACCATTTTGATGTTCACCAACCGCGGCCGCGTGTTTGCGCTGCGCGCCTTTGAAATACCGGAAGGCACGCGTATGTCTAAGGGCAAGGCCATTGTCAACCTCTTGCAGTTGACCGGCGAAGAAAAAGTAACTTCTGCGCTGGCAATAGAAGACTTTGACCCCAAGAAACACGATGCAGACCAGGAAAAAGCCTACCTGACGATGTGCACCCGTATGGGCAGCGTCAAACGCGTGGAGCTCAATGAGTTTGCCAATATCCGCAAGACGGGCATTATCGCTATCGGCTTAGACGAAGGCGACGTGCTCATCAGCGTGCAGATGACGTTTGGCAAGAGCGATATCATCATCGCCACCAAACACGGCAAATCCATCCGCTTTGACGAAAACGAAGTGCGCGCTATGGGCCGCCCGGCCAAAGGCGTGCGTGGCATTGCGCTGGCTAAAGGCGACGAAGTAGTGGGTATGGAACACGCCCCCAACGACGGCGAACAGCCCGATGTGCTGTCCGTGTGCGAAAACGGCTTTGGCAAACGCACTGCGTTTAGCGAATACAAACGCCAGCACCGCAGCGGTATGGGCGTCATCACCATCAAAACCAGCGAACGCAACGGCGCAGTGGTAGGTATTAAACTGGTGGACGAAAGCAAAGACCTGATGGTCGTGACGGAAAAAGGAATGACCATCCGCACCCGCTGCGAAGAAATCCGCTCCGTCGGCCGCAACGCCCAAGGCGTACGTCTGGTGAAGCTGGAAGAAGGCGACAAAATCGCCCGTATTGCCCCCGTCGTCAAAGACGAAGAGGACGAAGAAGAACTAGAAGGGAAATAATTTCCCTCTCTTTTAAAACCCCGGCCCGCAATGCCGGGGTTTTCTTTTGCTTGCGGGGATATGCCAAAGGAGGCTCGGCGGCAGGCCGGGAGCCCCGGCAGGAAAGTCTCTTACGCGGCTAGTAACCTACAGAGCCCTGCATAGCACAGCACCACGTTAAAGAAGGTTTTTAGAGGTGAAAAAACGCTCTTTTTGGGCAGCGTTCCGCAGCGGAAAAACAGACTTTTTCTAGGAAGAAAAAAGAGCTTTACTTTTTCTGCCCAAAGTGCTATAAAATAACTAGGGGAGTGTGGTATGAGGACAAATCCGCATATTTTAGAAATAAATACGCGTGCGTGGCTGGCCCGTCTAGAGGCCAAACACGGACGGCGGTTTATGTTGCACGAAATCCCCGATGGGTATTGGCAAGAGTTTAAAAACCGCGGATTTGATGCCGTATGGCTAATGGGAGTATGGAAACAAAGCCCCAAAGCCGCAGAAATTGCCCGCACTAACACCGAAATCCAACAACAAATCCGACAAGTATATCCCGATTTTAAAGCAGAAGATATTATAGCCTCCCCGTATGCCGTATATGAATATGAAGCCGCGCCGGATTTAGGCGGTGAAAAAGGGCTGCGCCAATTGCACGAAAAACTAAACGGGTTAGGAATAGAATTGTTTTTAGACTTTGTGGCCAATCATACCGCTATAGACAGCCCCTCCGTAGATGCGGACCCCGATTTATATATTAATACCGGCAAAGAAGAGCCCCACGCGCACAAGGATTGGTTTTTCCAAAATGCAAACGGCGTATGGATTGCCCACGGGCGGGACCCGTATTTTGCCCCGTGGACGGACACGGCCCAGCTGAATTATTTTAATCCCAAAACCAAAGAATTTATGCTTCACAATCTGCTCAAAGTGGCGGATTTGTGCGACGGCGTGCGCTGCGATATGGCGATGCTGACCTTAAACAAAGTGCACCGCGACACGTGGTGGGAATTTATTGGCGGCAATTTGCCCAAAGAAGAATTTTGGTCTATGGCGCTTCAAAAAGTGCGGGAAGCGCACGCAGATTTTAAATTTATAGCCGAAGTGTACTGGGGATTGGAGTGGGAAATCCAGGAAATGGGTTTTGACTACACCTATGACAAAGTGCTTTATGACCGCCTGCGCTTTTCCAATTCTGAAAATATTAAAGGCCATTTGGGCGCGGAGCATTTGTTCCAAATGCGCTCTATTCGTTTTACCGCCAACCACGATGAAGAAGAGAGTTTAAAAGCTTTTGGGCGGGGAAAATCCTTGGCGGCCAGCACCATTATTGCCACGCTGCCCGGTGCGCGTATGATTTACCTCTTTCAAATGATGGGGCACCCGGTGCGCGTGCCGATACAGTATGTGAAAGATTTCTTTAAAGAAGACGAAGCCATTCGGGATTATTACGCCCGGTTGTTAAAAATCGCTTCCAAGCCGGCCTTCCACGGCGGGCAGTGGTCTTTAACGGAAGTGAGTCCTGCCGGGGGGGACAGCGCTTCTTGCCGCAATATTTTATGCTGGACCTGGAAGCAAATGAACACTGCTTCCACGGTGGTTATCAATTACAGTGATACAGCGGCTAAGTGCTTGCTTAAAGTAAAAGCCGCCGGCGGAGAGGACGCCCAAATTACTGAAGAGTTTTCCGGCGCTGCGCAAGCAGTTACCCCACAGCTTAAACAGCAAGGCTTTGAAGTGGAGCTAAAACCGTTTGAAAGCAAAATTTTTACTTACGCCATTTAAAACACCCCAGATTAACAGGGGTGTTTTTTGTGCAGCATCGTCGGTGTTTGGCGCCAGTTTTTTGTGTTTTACTTTCTTTTCTGTCCAATGAATCTAAAAAACTATTTTCTGCTGTTGTCGTATTTACTACAATAAAAGAAAGAGCTTTCTCTGTTGAAAAAAAGATCGCTTTTTGCAGCAAATTAATTTATAATATAAGTAATAACTTACCGCTCGGTAAATAAATGGAGGCCGTTATGGCTCTAGGTCCGTTTTCAGCCAAAGACCACGTGGTCATTACAACGCTGGGGCTGGAATTTGCCGTAGCGGTGGCCCTGGGCACCGGCGGCGGATATTGGGCGGACAGACATTACGCCACTGCGCCGTGGCTGACTATAATTGGCGTATTTGCCGGGTTTGCGCTGGGGATGTATATTATAGTCAAAGAGGCCCGGCGTATGGGCCGTACAACTACTTCGGATAAGAACGGAAAGAACAATGGAAGTATCTGAAACTATAGCACATCATATTTTAGACCACGACTTTGGCGTCATGGTGGGCACCTTGCATTTACCTATTACCGCACATACGGTTACGATGGTGTGCGTCAGCTTGGTGCTGCTGCTAACCGGTATTTTGATGGCGCGGCGCGGCAAAAGTATTTTCTCCCGCCTGCTGCATACGGCCGGAGAAGAATATGTGGCGTTTATGCGCGACGGCATTGTAATCCCCGGTATGGGGGTAGAAGGCAAACAATTTCTTTCTTATTTCTGCACATTGTTTTTATTTATTCTTTTTTCCAACCTGGCGGGCTTAATTCCGCAAATGAAAACTATTACGTCCAATATTTCCGTTACCGGCGGGCTGGCGGTGTGTTCCGGCGCGCTGATTGTGTATTGCGGGCTTAAATTTCACGGGCTGTGGGGGTTTATTAAAACCTTTGTGCCCGGCGGTACGCCGTGGTGGCTGGTGCCGCTTATTTTCCCGCTGGAAGTAATCAGCTTGCTCATTCGCGTATGTGTATTGGCTATCCGTCTTTTTGCCAATATGCTTTCGGGGCATATGGTGCTGCTGAGCCTGCTGTTGATTATTTTCATCATCGGCGGTATGAGCAAAATTGCCGGCACCGGCTCTGCCATACCGGCTATGGGGCTGGAAATTTTTATGACCTTGTTGGAGTTGTTGGTAGCGTTTTTGCAGGCGTATGTGTTCACACTGTTGACGTCTATTTATGTAGGCTTGGTCATTCATTCGCATTAATTTAACAGGCGGGTCTGCCCGCCAAAGGAGAAAACATATGGAACTGGAAGTCTTGAAATTCATCGCCGCCGGTATTGGCGCAGGCTTGACGGTAATTGGCGCTGCGCTGGGCTTAGGCAAAATCGGTAATGCCGCTTTGGAAGGCACCGCCCGCCAGCCGGAAGCCGCCAACGCACTGCGCACGACAATGATTATTATCGCCGCTCTGTTGGAAGGCGCTGCGATGTTGGGTCTGGTCATTTGTCTGTTGACGATGGTGATGTAATCTTTTTCCGTAAGAGGAAAGAATGGATAAACTGTTAAATCCCGATTTCGGGGTAATGGCGTTGACGATAGTCAACTTTTTGCTGCTGGTATGGCTTTTGCACAAATTTGCGTGGAAAAGCATTATCGGCGCGTTAGAAAAACGCGAGAAGCAAATAGCAGACGATAAAGCCGCCGCCGCCCAAGCCCGCCAGGAAGCGCAAAATATAAAAGCCGAGCTGGACGCGCGCCTGCAGCAAATAGCGCAAGAAGCCGCCAAGAAAATGCAGGAAGCGGTGGCCGTGGGCAACGCGCAAAAAGAACAGCTGCTGAGTGAAACCAAACAGCAGGCGCAACGCTTGATTGAGCAGGCCAAAGCGCAAATAGAGGCCGAGAAAAACCAAGCGCTTGCCGACGTGCGTGAGCAAGTGGTCAGCACGGCGCTTTTGGCGGCAGCCAAGGTGACGCAGCAGCAGTTAAATGCCCAATCGGCTGAAAAAGTGGTGGACGAGGTGCTGCGGCAAGTCAGCAGCCCATCGGCCCGTGTATAAAGAGTTATGAAAAGTGCAGACCGTATTTTAGCCCTCCGTTATGCCCGCGCTTTTGACGCTTTAAGTCAAGACAGCGCGCAGGCCACGGCACGCTTTGAAGCACTGCAGCAGGCGGCGCAGGCTTTGCGCGCGGTGCGCGCTTATATGCAGGACCCGGCAGTATCTTCTGCAGAGAAAGCCGCTTGGACTGCCCGCACCCTGCAGGGGGACAAAGCCGTGGCAGGGTTTGTCTGCGCTTTGGTGGAAGCCAAAAGGTATTATCTGCTTGACGAATGCGTGGCGGAAGCGGGCGGACTGTTGGACGAGCGGTTGGGCCGCGTGCGCGCCCAGGTACAGACGGCGTTTGAGCTTTCCGACAGGCAGAAAAAACGCGTGGAAGAAGCCCTGGGGCATTTCAGCGGCAAAAAAGCGTGCGTGCAATATCAAACGGACCCCGCTTTGCTGGGCGGTTTGCGCGCCCAAATAGGGGACATATTAATTGACGGCACGCTGAAAGGACAATTTGAAAAGTTAAAACAAGAATTAACTAAATAACGGTGCAAATATGGCAATCAGACCGGAAGAAATAACAAGTATTATTAAAGAGAAAATAGAAAATTTTCAGACCAAAGCGGACTTGAGCGAAGTCGGCACCGTCATTCAAGTCGGCGACGGCATTGCCCGCGTCTATGGTTTGAACCAGGTCAAAGCCTCTGAGCTGGTGGACTTTGGCAACGGGGTCAAAGGAATGGCGATGAACCTGGAATATGACAACGTCGGCTGCGTGCTGATGGGGTCGGACGATTTGGTGCATGAAGGCGGTACAGTCAAACGCACGGGCGAGGTAATCAGCATTCCCGTAGGGGAAGGCATTATCGGCCGCGTGGTGGACCCATTGGGCCGCCCCTTAGACGGAAAAGGAGAGATTAAAGCCGATAAAAATATGCCGCTGGACATTGTGGCCCCCGGCATTGTAGAGCGCCAGCCGGTTAAACAGCCGCTGCAAACCGGGCTAAAAGCCATAGACGCCTTGGTGCCTATCGGCAAAGGCCAGCGTGAGCTGATTATCGGTGACCGCCAAACCGGCAAAACCGCTATTGCCATAGACGCTATTATTAACCAAAAGAATTTACCAGCCGACCAGCGCTGTCTGTGCATTTATGTAGCCATTGGGCAAAAAAACAGCACCGTAGCCCAAGTGGTGCAAACGCTGACAGACTTTGGCGCTATGGAATACACCACCGTCGTAGCCGCCACCGCGGCGGACCCGGCCTCTATGCTTTATATTGCGCCGTATGCCGGCTGCTCTATCGGCGAATATTTTATGTGGAAAGGCAAAGACGTGCTGATTGTGTATGACGATTTGTCCAAGCACGCCCAAGCCTACCGCCAGATGTCTTTGCTGCTTCGCCGTCCGCCCGGCCGCGAAGCCTACCCCGGCGACGTATTTTATTTGCATTCCCGTTTGTTGGAACGCGCCTGCAAACTCTCTAATGAAAACGGCGGCGGCTCTTTAACCGCTCTGCCGATTATTGAAACGCAGGCCAACGACGTGTCTGCCTATATTCCGACCAACGTTATTTCTATCACAGACGGGCAGATTTATTTGGAAAGCAGCCTCTTTTTAAGCGGCGTTAAGCCGGCTGTCAACGTGGGGCTTTCCGTGTCGCGCGTAGGGGGCTCGGCCCAGCGCAAAACGATGCGCAAAGTGGCCGGTACGCTGCGTATTGATATGTCGCAGTATCAGGAACTGGAAGGCTTTGCGCAGTTTGGCTCTGAGCTTGACAAAGAATCCCAGCGGCAAATTGACCGCGGCAAGCGTATGAAAGAACTGCTCAAGCAAGACCAGTATAAACCGATGCGCCTGTGCCAGGAAGTGTTGGCTTTGTATGCCGGCATAAACGGATATACAGACGATATCACAGTAGAGCAGGTGCGCACCTATGAAGCGCAGCTGATTGCCTGGGCCAGCGCACAGAAAAAAGAGTTGATGGAAGAGCTGGACGCGGCCAAAGAGCTGACCGATGATTTGGCCCAAAAACTCAGCAGTGCGCTAGACGAGTTTAAAACTGTTTTTAACGGTAAATAAGGAGAACAATCTATGGACGCAAAGAAAAAATATTTAGTGACCGGCGGCGCCGGGTTTATTGGCAGCAATATCGCCAAAACATTGGAAGCGCAAGGGCACGAAGTAACGGTCATTGATGATTTTTCCAAAAACGGACATTTTAAAAACCTGATTGGGTTTAAAGGGGACGTTATTGCCGGAGATTTGTTTAATTATTTGCCGGAAAACGATTACTTTGACGCTATTTTTCACGAGGCGGCCATCACGGATACTACGGTAATGGACCAAAAAGTGATGATGGAACAAAATGTGGAAGCCTTCCGCAATTTGCTCAACTACGCCGCGGAAAATGAAATCCCCAAAGTGATTTACGCTTCGTCCGCCGCCACCTACGGCAACGGGGCGGTGCCGATGAAAGAGTCCCAGCCCACCCACCCGGAAAACGTGTACGGCTTTTCTAAAGTCATTGATGATAATGTGGCCCGTATGTTCAGCCACGACCACCAGGATATGAAAATCATCGGCCTGCGCTATTTCAACGTGTTCGGCCCCGGTGAAGATTACAAAGGCAAAATGGCCAGTATGGTTTATCAGCTTTATAACCAAATGAAAGCCGGCAAACGCCCCCGCGTGTTTAAATATGGAGAGCAAATGCGCGACTTTGTGTATGTAAAAGACGTGGTGAAAGCCAATCTGTGCGCTTTGCAAAACGGCAAAGAAACCGCGGTATATAACTGCGCCACCGGCATTGCGCGCAGCTACAACGACGTGATTAAATGCTTAAACCACGAACTGGGCACAAATCTGGAGCCAGAATATATAGACAACCCCTATCCGTTCTTCCAAAACAAAACCGAAGCGGATATGAGCCTGGCGTTTGAAAAAATTGGCTATAAGCCGGACTTCTCTTTGGAAGAGGCTATCGCTGATTATGTGAGCATTTTGGAAGGAAAGAACAAATAAGGACATTGTATGCAGTCGCTTCGCGATATACGCCAAAACATTAAAGCCATACGCTCCACGCAGCAAATCATGCAGACGATGAAGATGATTTCCAGCGCGCGTATCCGCAAGGCCCAGCAGGCTATGGATAATGCACGCCCGTTTGCCAAGAAAATGCTGGAGATGGTGTCTGACTTAAAACAAGAGGTTTTGGCTTTTCCCTCTTTGCAGGAAGGGGAAGAAACCTGGGCCAGCCGCTTTTTTGTCAATAAAACAGGCGATCCGTCCAAAATAGGCCTCCTTGTTATTACCGGCGACAAAGGCCTGACGGGTTCTTTTAATGCGGTTATTCTGCGTGCGGCGTTGGCTTTCTTAAAAGAGCACCAGGAGCAAGAAGTTTCCGTATTTTGCATTGGCAAAAAAGGGCGGGATTTTATTGGCCGTTTGCGCCACAAAAATATCCATATTGTGTATGAAAGCGTGGGGATTTTCCCTAAAGTGACTTATGCCCACGCCGAGCTGTTGGGCGAAGCGGTGATGAAAGAGTTTTTTGAAAACAAACTCTCCTCTGTTACGCTTATTTATAATGATTTTAAATCTATGGGCAGCCAGCGGCTGGCACAGTATGAGCTATTGCCTTTTACGCTGCAAGAAGAAACGCAGAAAAAAGACGAAACGGAATTTCTTTTTGAGCCGGGTGTAAAAGAAATATTCCGCATTTTGGTGCCGCGCCTGATGAAGGCCAATATGTACCGCGTCCTTTTAGAAAGCCAAGCCGCCAACTTGGCCGCCACAATGAACGCGATGGACGCCGCCAGTAAAAACGCCGGCGAATTGGCGGAAGCCTTGGGCGTGACGCTCAACAAAGTGCGCCAAGCGGGCATTACCAACGAAATTTTAGATATTGTCAACGGGGCCGAGGCCCTAAACAGTTAAGCAGCAGGGGAATAACATATGAATACCGGAAAAGTAAGCCAGGTAATCGGAGCGGCCGTAGATATCGCTTTTGACGCCGCCCATTTGCCGGCTATTGAAAACGCAATTGAAATTCAGCTTTCCAAGGATAAAGTCATTATGGCTGAAGTGGCCCAGCAAATGGGTGACGGCATTGTGCGCTGTGTGGCGCTGGAAAGCACCGACGGCTTGCAGCGCGGCGCCGAAGCGCGCGATACAGGAGCCGCTTTGAAAGTGCCCGTAGGAGAAGGCTGCCTGGGCCGCCTGATGAACGTATTGGGCCAACCGCAGGACCACCGCGGGCCGATTGAAGCAACGGAAAAAATGCCCATTCACCGCGATCCTCCTTCCCTGCAGGACCAAAACCCGACCCCGGAACTGTTTGAAACCGGTATTAAAGTGGTGGATTTAATTGCCCCGTATATGAAAGGGGGCAAAGTGGGCTTGTTCGGCGGCGCCGGCGTGGGCAAAACCGTGCTGATTATGGAGCTGATTAACAACGTGGCGCGCGAACACCACGGCAGCTCTGTCTTTGGCGGCGTGGGTGAAAGAAGCCGCGAAGGGAACGATTTGTGGCTGGAAATGCAGGAAAATAAACTCAGCGACGGCAGCTCCGTGCTGGATAAAACCGTGCTGGTGTACGGGCAGATGAACGAACCTCCCGGCTCGCGTGCCAAAGTGGCGCTGACGGCTTTAACGCAGGCGGAATATTTCCGCGACGTCAAAGGCCAAGACGTGCTGCTGTTTTTGGACAATATTTTCCGCTTTGTGCTGGCTAACTCGGAAGTGTCGGCCCTGCTGGGGCGTATGCCTTCTGCCGTAGGGTATCAGCCTACGCTCAATACCGAAATCGGCAAATTGCAGGAGCGTATTACTTCTACTAAAAAAGGCGCCATTACCTCCATTCAGGCGGTGTATGTGCCGGCAGACGACTTGACCGACCCCGGTGTGGCGGCCACTTTCTCCCACTTGGACGCGACCACCGTGCTTTCCCGCGCGCTTTCCAGCTTGGGTATTTATCCGGCGGTGGACCCGCTGGAGTCCACCTCTCGCATTTTGGACCCGCGCATCATTGGGGAAGAGCATTACCAAGTGGCCCAAGATGTACGCCGTATTTTGCAGAAATACAAAGATTTGCAGGATATTATTGCTATTTTGGGTATGGACGAATTGTCTGATGAAGATAAAAAGACAGTTAACCGCGCCCGCAAAATCCAAAAGTTCCTCTCCCAGCCCTTTACGGTGGGTGAGCAATTTACGGGCCGTCCGGGCAGATACGTCAAACTTTCAGACACCATTAAGTCGTTTAAAGGGATTGTCAACGGCGAATACGACCATATTCCTGAATCGTGCTTTTTTATGTGCGGCGGCATAGAAGACGTGCTAGCCAACTATGAAAAAGTAAAAGCCAAAGAACAAGAGTAATGTATGGCAAAAACGCTTTATTTAAACCTGGTAACCCCCCAAAAACAGCTGCTGGACGGCGTGGCGGTAGAGTCTGTCGTGCTGCCGGCAGCGGCGGGGGAGCTGGGCGTCTTGCCCGGGCATTTGCCGATGATAGTGCAATTAGGCTTTGGCTCTTTGCGCTATAAAAAAGACGGCAAAGAAGAAGAATTTGCCGTGCTGGGCGGCTTGGCGGAAATCCTGCGTGAAGGCGTAAATGTCTTTGCCGAAGGGGCGGATTTGGCAGATGAAATAGACGAAGAAGCAGAAAAACAGAAGATTAAAAAAGCCAAAGAGTCTCTTTCCCGCAAAGATGCAGATATTGACTTTGAACTGGCGGAACTGGAAATTAAGCAGGCCATTGCCCGTATGAAAGTCAAAAAACATCATCGCAATTAATCTTTGCCAAACAGTATGTGTGCCCGCGCCGCTAAAACGGCGCGGTTTTTTATGTTAACAGCGGTTTTGGAAAAGAGAAGACAACAAAAAACAGCTTGTTGTTGGGGTTCTGTCTGAAGAACAGAATTTTTGGTCAGATTGTCACAGGAAAAAAAGGAATCCTCAGAAGAGAAGATGTTGTGATATGAGTTGGCATATGCTCAGGAGGGAGGATTCTTTTGATGATTTGGTGTACAATAAAAAAGAAGTCTTGTTGGGAGAAAAAAAGATGAATCATAAACCGGTAGTAGTAGGGATTGGAGAGTTGCTGTGGGATATGCTGCCTTCTGGCAAAAGAGCGGGAGGCGCGCCGATTAATTTTGTGTATCACGCCACACAATTAGGGGCAGAAGGATATGCCATTAGTGCCGTAGGAAAAGATGATTTGGGAGCGGAAATTTTGCAGGAGCTGGCCAAAGCCGGCATTGAACATCAAACAGCAGAAGTGCCTTATCCCACGGGTAAAGTATTGGTCTCTTTAAAAGACGGTATTCCGGATTACACAATAGTGGAAAATGTGGCTTGGGATCATATCCCGCTGACCCAGCAAAGCTGCGACCTAGTAAAACGGGCCGGCTGTGTGTGTTTTGGGTCTTTGGCGTTGCGGCACGCCGATTCACGCCAAACGGCGGAGCGCTTGTTAGAATTGGCCCCGCGGGAAGCTCTGCGTTTTTTTGATATCAATTTGCGCCAGCAGTATTACAGCAAGGAATTGATTGAAAAATTATTACGCTATGCAAATGCATTTAAATTAAATGATGAGGAAATTTTAGTTTTACGCAAAATGTTTGCCCTGCACGGAACCGATGATGAAGTGTGCCGCACGCTGTTGGATCGTTTTGATTTGCGTTATGTGGTTTTTACCGCCGGGGATAAATTTAGCGCTATTTACTGCCCGACGGAAAAATCTTTCTTTCCCACCCCGAAAGTAGAAGTAGTAGATACAGTAGGAGCGGGAGACAGTTTTTCCGGAGCATTTGTTTATAATATTTTGACGGGCAAAAGCCTCAAAGAGGCGCACGAAGAGGCCGTAAAGGTGGCGGCCTTTGTTTGTACCCAGAGCGGGGCTTGGCCTGCGTACGATAAATAAGGAGCAACTATGACTCAAGAGAAGCAAAAATCGTCGTTGGCTGCAAAACTGATTCCGGTTATGCTTGCTTTTTTTGCGATGAGTTTTGTTGATTCTGTCGGTACGGCAACAAACTATGTCAAAGAAAGCTTTAATTTATCTAACACGGTAGCTAATCTGTGCCCGTCTATGGTGTTTTTTTGGTTTTTGGTTTGCTCTGTTCCTACGGGGATGCTGATGAACAAAATCGGCCGGCGCAAAACCGTGCTGGTTAGCTTAGTGGTTACGTTGGCGGCGCTGGTGTTGCCCTTGCTGTATTACCATTTTGCTACGATGATGTTGGCTTTTGCTCTTTTGGGTATTGGCAATGCCGTAATGCAGGTGTCTTTAAATCCGCTGGTGTCTAATATTGTCAGCGAAGAGAAATTGGCCAGTTTTATGACGTTTGGGCAATTTGTAAAAGCTATTGGGTCGTTTATCGCGCCGATTTTGGCTGCGTGGTTTGCAGCAAAATATAACAACTGGGCTTTAATGTATGCGGTGTTTGCGGTGGAAGCTCTTGTTGCGCTGATTCTGTTGGGCCGCGAAGAAATTAAGGAAGAAATTAGCGGCAAAATTACGGGCTTTAAAGACGCTTTTTCTCTGTTGGGTGATGGAATGATTTTGCTGTGCTTTATTGGTATTATGTGCCACGTGGGCATTGACGTAGGCACCAATACGGCTGCGCCGCAAATTCTGATGGAACGGCTGGGGTGGGATCTTTCCCAGGCTATTTATGCCACCAGCGTGTATTTTATGTTTCGTACCGTCGGGTGTTTTTTAGGGGCCTTTTTGTTGGCTAAAATTTCCGCCAAAAAGGTATTTGTGGCCAGCGTATTCTTTATGTTGGCGGCGATGTGCGGAATGTTCTTTTCCCGCAACCAATGGTTTCTCTACGGCTGCATTGCTTTGATTGGTCTTGGAAACTCTAATATTTTCTCTATCATTTTCTCTCAGGCTTTGCTGCACAAACCAGAAAAAAAGAACGAAGCGTCCGGCCTGATGATTATGGGCCTCATTGGCGGGACGGTGTTCCCGTTGCTGATGGGTTTTGCTTCGGATGCAATGGGCAGCCAGACGGGCTCTGTGTTGGTAATGGCGGTGGCGGTGCTCTATTTGTTGGCTTTAGTAAAAAAGATTAAAGCTGCTGCTTAAAGTATTTGGATAAAAAACCCGTTTCCATTATGCGCGGAAACGGGTTTTTTTATACAATGAAAAAGACACAGCAAGAGGAGGGTGATAGGAATGCGTAACGTGACAAACTTTGATTTTGATGTAAAAAAATTAGTTTGGATTATTGTGATTTTGGCTGTTTTAGTAGTAGGAATGGGGGCGTATTTTACGGTGCCCGCAGGCAGTGTGGCTATTAAACTGCGTTTTGGTAAAATTGTGGGCTCTTATACGGAAGGGTTGCATTTAAAACTGCCTTTGATTGATAAAGTAGAAAAATTTTCCGTGCGTATTAAAAAGGATTCTTTTGAAACGGAAGCGTTCTCTAAAGACTTGCAGAGCGTGGGGCTGACGCTGGCTATTAACCACCGTATTTTGCCTGAGACCATTATTTCCGTGTATCGCAATTTAGGGCCGGATTATACCAATACGGTGCTTCGCCCGGCGGTAGAAGAATGGACCAAAGCGGTGTTGGCAAAGTACTCTGCAGAGAGCGTGATTTCCAACCGGGTGCAAGTAGCCAAAGAGCTGGACGAAATCCTAAAAGAAAAAATGGCGGAAAAACAGGTGGTAATTTCTGATGTAGCTATTACCAATTTTGAGTTTTCTCCCCAGTTTTTAAAAGCGGTGGAAGAAAAACAAATTGCCGAACAAGAGGCCAAGCGGGCAACCAATTTGGTGGAAAAAGTGAAGAAAGAAGCAGAGCAGAAAATTTTGCAGGCGCAGGCGGAGGCTCAGTCTTTGCGTTTGCAGCGGGAAGTGGTGTCTGACAACTTAATCCGTTTGCGCCAGGTGGAAGCACAGCTGAAAGCCATTGAAAAATGGGATGGCCGTATGCCCACCTATATGGGTGGAGACCAAATGCCGTTTGTAATGGTGAAATAATGAAAACGTTCTTAAAAATTGTCATAGTATTGCTAATATTAGGGCTTATTGCGGGGGCTTTGCTTTATAAAACGCCCCAACGCAGAGCCTTTGACCAAACGCTTGCTCTTGCCCAACAAGGCGATGCACAAGCCCAATTGTCTTTAGCACGGATGTATGCGCAAGGAAAAGGCACAAAAGCCGATGGAAAACAAGCATTGGAGTGGTTTTCTAAAGCGGCTCAACAAGAAAATGCCACCGCGGCGTATGAATTGGCCCAACTTTATTTGGACGGCAAAGCGGTGCGTCGTGACGCGGGGAAAGGCCTTTCGTTTTTAAAACAAGCGGCATATGGCGGTTACGCTCCTGCGCAGTCTCAATTAGGGTTGTTGTATCAAATTAAAACCGAAAAAAAAGAGCCACAATTAGCCCAAGCATTCTTTTGGTGGATGCAGGCAGCTCACCAAGGGGACACGGAAGCCCAGAAAGCGCTGGAACAAGCCCAGCAAACACAGCTGCAGCTGTATCAGCAAGTACAGGAGATAGATGAAGTTTTCCAGCGCGCCGCGGCAGAAGATGTGCAAGCGATGGCAGAGGCAGGGGAGATATTAATGCGGGGGGATTTTTTAGAAAAAAATCTCAAAGCCGCTTCCTCTTATATTTTAAAAGCCGCTCAAAGAGGCTCCCCTAAGGCTCAGTATGCTCTTTCGCTGCTGTATGGTTTGGAGAATGGGCCCTTGCCACAAGATAACTCCGCCTCCTTTGATTATTTAAAACTTGCCGCCGACGGGGAATATGCCCCCGCCCAATATGATATGGGGTCCAGAATATATCGAGTATCCCGAAATTTTGCAGAGGAAAAAGAGGCTTTTTCTTGGTTTGAAAAAGCTGGAGAACAAAATAATGCAGACGCTTTATATATGATGGGTCTAATGTATTTGGAAGGCAGAGGGGTGCCCAGAAACAGGACTCTTTCCCAAAAGATGTTTAGAAAGGCGGCTAATTTAGGGCATCCGGAGGCTCAATATGTTATTGCACAAAACTATTGGTTTGGTGCCAATGGCGTAGGCAAAAACCGCAAAAGAGCTTTGCAATGGATGCGCTTAGCCAGCCAAAACGGACACCAACAAGCCGCAGTTTTTTTGAAGGAAGTCGGACAATAAATAGGATACGGCGGGCAAACCAAATAGCCCGCCGTTTTTATAAATTTTTTGTAAAAGAGTTGTTTTGATTTTCTTTTTGATAAAGTTTATTTGTGAATAAAATATCCAAAGAACTAGCTTTTTTCCGTCTCGTTTCTCTAGCGCTAAAGCAGCGGGTTTTACGCTGATTGGGCTGTTAGCAGTAGTGCTTTATAGGTATTCTATCTGCCCATTGCTTTGCCGCAATATGAGAAGGCCGTACATAAGGCGCGTATGAGCGAAATCCCGGTGCGTACAAAAGCGATAGAATAATCTGCAGAAATTTATATTTTAGAAAATGGGACCGTGCTTTCAACAATAGATTTTGCAGAAATTTATTCGGATGCTTTTGCTGGATTAACACTTCAAGATGACGACTGGTATTATTCTAAAAATGCCAAATATTATCCAGACAGCCAAGCAGGGAATTTTTGCTGGCGTGCAAGCTATCCGGCCCAGGGCGAATTAATTGCCGCGCTTGGAGGCTGCCTATGGACGAAGGTTGGTATCGGTATTGTTTTTATGAATCCGATCTAGGCAAGACCCTTTGCCAAACCTTTGAGGCAGTAGGTTAAGACACGGAAAAAGGTTTTTAAAAAATCCCCGCTCAGAAGAGCGGGGATTTTAGTCTAGGTTTATCCTAACTGAGGATATAGCGGAAAGTTCTGTAAAAACGCTTCCACTTCTTTGGCTTCTGCCGCCAAATACACCTCGTCTTGATGATGTGTAATGGCACCGTCTATAAAATCAGCCACTTTTTGCATATCAGCTTCTTTCATACCGCGGGTAGTAACTGCCGGGGTGCCAATGCGCAAGCCGCTGGTAACAAACGGCTTTTCCGGGTCAAAGGGAATGGTGTTTTTGTTGGCGGTAATGCCGGCTTTGTCCAAGGCGGCTTCGGCGGCTTTGCCGGTGAGGCCTTTAGATCGCAAGTCAATGCACATCACGTGGCTGTCAGTTCCCCCGGCCACCAAGCGGTATCCCTTGTCCAGCAAAGCCTGGGCCAGCGCTTTGGCGTTTAAGACCACTTGGTGCTGATAGGCTTTAAATTCGGGTTTTAATGCTTCGCCAAAACAGACGGCCTTGGCTGCAATCACGTGCATCAAAGGTCCGCCCTGTACGCCGGGAAATACGGAGGAGTTGATGGCTTTAGCCAAGCTTTCTTTGCATAAAATCAGCCCGCCGCGCGGCCCGCGCAAGGTTTTGTGCGTGGTAGTGGTGACTACGTCGGCATACGGAACAGGGTTGGGGTATTCTCCGGCAGCAATCAGCCCGGCATAATGCGCCACGTCGCAGGCCAGATAAGCGCCGCAGGAGTCTGCAATTTCGCGCAAGCGCTTCCAGTCAAATACGCGCGAATAGTTGGACGCCCCCGCCATAATCAGTTTGGGTTTGTGTTGCAAGGCCAGCTGCGCCGCTTCATCATAATCGATTTCTTCGGTGTCGGGGCGCACATTCATAGCCACGATGTTAAAATATTTTCCGGAGAAATTGAGCGGGTGTCCGTGTGTTAAATGTCCGCCGTGGGAGAGGTTGAGCCCCAGCACGGTGTCGCCGGGTTTTACCAGCGCCACATACACCGCCATATTGGCCTGGGCGCCGGAATGGGGCTGCACGTTGGCGTGCTCGGCGCCAAAGATTTTTTTGGCGCGTTCAATTGCCAAATTTTCGGCTACGTCCACAAATTCACAGCCGCCGTAATAGCGTTTGGCGGGGTACCCTTCGGCGTATTTATTGGTCAGCACGGAGCCTTGCGCCTGCATCACGGCCAGCGAGGTAAAATTTTCAGAAGCAATCAGCTCCAACTTGTTGCGTTGGCGGTTTAGCTCCGCCTTTACCGCGGCAAAAACTTCGGGGTCATTTTTTTCCAATTCGGGGTACATAAAAACTCCTTTAAAAAACAATTTTGCGCGCACAGTTTTTGGAGCCGCGCTTTTTATTATATTTTACTATGAAAAACGCTTGAATTTTCATATAATTTAATAAACAAGAAAAAAGTAAAAACGCGCCGTTTTTGCGGCGCATATTCCCACAAGCAGAGGTGTAATAAAAAATGGCAAAACTCACGCAAAAAGACTTCCTCAAAGGCACCATTAAACACATTGATATGAAAAAATACAATGTGGTTCCTATGGTAGAGGCCTTTGAAAATATGGCGTACTCTTCCCGCGACCTGGCCCGCGCCAGCAAAATCTACCACCAAATGTTGTCCGACAAAAACTGCTCTATTATTTTGTGCATTGCCGGCTCTTTGATTTCTGCCGGTTTGAAGAAAATTATTGTGGATATGATTCAGAACAAGATGGTGGACGCCATTGTTTCCAACGGGGCCAACATTGTGGACCAAGACTTCTTTGAAGCTTTGGGCTATAAACACTATCTAGGTACTCCGCACAATGCAGACGACAACCTTTTGCGCGACTTGCACATTGACCGCATTTACGACACCTACATCAACGAAGACGAACTGAAAGTGTGCGACGAAACCGTACACAAAATCTGCAACTCTTTGGAGCCGCGCCCCTACTCTTCCCGCGAATTTATCTGGGAAATGGGCAAATGGCTGGAAAAGAATAAAAAAGGCAAAGACAGCGTAGTGTATAACGCCTACAAATACGGCGTGCCCGTGTTTGTGCCGGCTTTCTCCGACTGCTCTGCCGGGTTCGGCTTTGTGGCGCACCAGACGGAAAACCCGACGGCCCACGTGACCATTGACAGCGCCAAAGACTTTTTGGAACTGACCAAAATCAAAATCAAAGCCAAAGAAACGGGGCTGATGATGTTCTCCGGCGGCGTACCGAAGAACTTTGCCCAAGACACCGTGGTGGCGGCTGAAATTTTGGGGGCGGACGCTCCTATGCACAAATACGCCGTGCAAATTACCGTGGCGGACGAACGCGACGGCGCACTCTCCGGCTCTACGCTTAAAGAAGCGTCCAGCTGGGGCAAAGTATCCACCGCGCTGGAGCAGATGGTGTATGGCGAATGCACCACGCTGATTCCGCTTATCATCGGTTACGGCTATCACAAAGGCGCTTGGAAAAAACGCAAAGCGGCCAACTATGTAAAATTCCTGCAAGATGAAGATAAAAAGGTTGCTGCGTTGAAGGCCAAACAGAACAAAGCTAAAAAATAAATGCTGCGTTTTAAAATAGTCTTAACACTTGTACTCTTGGTCTGCCCGTGGGTTGTGTCCTACGGGCAGCTCCATTTTGCAGGTGTTAATGGCGAGCGGGGATATGCGGCCCTGCGCGGCAGTTACCGGCTGGATTTAGACAACGGATTAATTTTGACTCCGGCGGTGGGCTATTACCGTATGAGCGACAAAGAAGAAGATGAAGCCGGCGCCACCACTAAATTTGCTCTTTCTGCGGCGTACGAGATAACGGATAATTTAGTAGCAGATGTGGCTGGGGCCTATATTCCTCAGCGTTTAGGTTTTGAAAACTGGATGTATGGAGCAGGATTAACTTACACATTGTGTTATCGCTGTGGGCTGTTTAAATATCCGTATATTCGGGTGCAGGGGGGGCAGTCCCTGTATGATATAGGGGATAACCAACACGGAGAAACGCTCCCTTCTGCTTTCAAAACCACCGCTACGGCGGCTTCCTTAGAGCTGGGCAGTGAGCTGGGCAAATTTTGGCTTCAAGCCCGCTATGACAAAGTGATAAAATATACACATAAGCCGCCGCAGGGGGTGACCTCTAATTGGACGGAAATCCCTTATATGACGGCTATCGTGCAGGGTTTTATCAGCGATATGGCCGCCGCCCGCGTGGCCTACCGTACGCGTTGGATTACGCCGTACGCTGTGTATGCCCGGTATAAATACCTGGAATATAGCGATTATACGGTTTCGGTAGCGGGCGGGTTGGCTCTGCATTTAGGACAGGCGACTATCAGCGGCGGTGTGGAAATTTTTGAGCAAAACCGCAACGATCACCGCAAAACGTATTTTTTTATGTCTGCCAGTACCGAATTTTAACCGATGGGGGAGTATATGGCTAACCAAAATGCCGACGTGACTTTACATTGCAATGTAGATGAAAAATCTTTTTCTAGAGCGATGTTTTTATGCCGTTTTTTTACCGGGCTGTCTATGGTGTATTTTGCGCTGGGCAGCTTATTTTATTGGCGGGAGTTTTTGGTTAATACGGCGGCGTTGGGGTTTTCTTTTTCCGTGCCGGTAGCCTTTTTTCTGGCGGGGGCGGAGTTGTTTTTGGGACTTTTTTTGCTGCTGGGCTGGCATACGCGGCTCAGCGCGCTGGCGGCTTTGCCGCTGACGCTGATATGTGCTATTATATTTTTCGCGGGCGGCTATAATAAAGCGTTTGTGGCTTTATGTCTGCTGTGCTTTGCCCCTTTATGTACGCTGATGCTTTTGGGCCCGGGCTTGATTAGCTTGGACTATAAACGCAGCCAGCGGGCGGCCCGTCGTTTTTTCAGAGGTTAATCTATGAGCGAAAACACCCCCTATGTCAGCCTGGCTAACAAATACCGCCCGCAGCGTTTTGAGGATATGGTTGGGCAGGAAAGTATTTCCAAAACGTTGCAAAACGCGTTAAAATTGGGGCGTATCGCCCACGCGTATTTATTTTACGGCCCACGCGGCTGCGGCAAAACCACGACGGCGCGCATTTTGGCTAAAGCATTAAACTGCACCGGACACGGGCAGGATAAACCCACCGCAGAGCCGTGCGGAGAGTGTCCGCAATGCCGCGAAATTGCGCAAAGCGCGGATATGGACGTGCTGGAGCTGGACGCGGCCTCCAATACCCAGGTGGAAAAAGTACGCGAAGCCATTATTGACACGGTGGCTTTGGCCTCTTCGCGTGACCGCTACAAAGTATTTATTTTAGACGAAGTGCATATGCTTTCTGCCAGCTCTTTTAACGCCCTTTTAAAGACGATAGAAGAGCCCCCCCAGCACGTGGTATTTATTTTAGCTACGACGGAAAAACATAAAGTGCCAGCTACCATTGTCAGCCGCTGCCAAACGTTTCGTTTCCGCCCGATGACCAGCGATGAAATTACCAATCATCTGATGGATTTGGCGGAGGCCGAAGGGTTGGACCTGACGGAAAAAGCGGCCCGCATCATTGCCAAAAACGCCGGCGGCGCTATGCGCGACGCGCTGACGTTGATGGACCGCGCCATTGCCTATTCCGACGGAAAAATTGATGAAAAATTAGTGGGAGAAATGCTGGGCCTGACCCCGCAGGACTTGTTGGCAAAAACTATTTTGGCCTTGGTACAAAAAGACGCAAGCGCCTTGCACGGCGTATTTGAAACGCTGCAGGCAGAAGGGTTTGACGCCAATGCTTTTTTGAAAGACGTAAAAAACGCGCTGGGAGAATTGTTCTATTTTTCTCAGAACCAGGGCACGGCCCCGTTTGACGGCGCCCAAGAAATCACGGCCCAAGCGTCGGCGGGTTTGTTGGCGGCGCTTTCGCGCAAAGTCAATAAACTGGCCGAAGAAGTAAAATTTTCAGACAATGCGCTGCTCAGCGCGGAAGTGGGGCTTGTTACGGTAATGGACAGTTGCTTTGATGTAGAAGGATTTATCCGCCGTTTGGAAGCACTGGAGCGCGGAGAGGGCGGTGCTTCTTCCCTGCCGCCGGCTTCCGCCGCGCGCACGGGCAAAGCGTCCCAAAAGCCGCTTTCGGCGGCGCAGCCTTTTGTTTCTGCGGCGGCTTCCGCTCCGGCGCAGAGCCCTGCGGCCCCCGCGGCCGCGTTTGGTGCGCGGGCTTCTCAAAGCCATACCGCTTCTTTTGCCGCAGAAAATGCCATACAAAACAAGCCCGTCCCTTCTACGGCAAAACCTACTGCTTCTGAAACTTACTTCCAAGAAACGGCTGTTTCCGCGGTTGCCGCTGTGGCGCGGCCTGCCGTTGAACCAGCAGCTTCTGTGCAGGCGGCTGCAGCGCGGCAGCCAGCCCAGATTAGCGATAACCGCCAGCTGTGGGATATGCTGGTCAAAGCCTTTGAGGGAAGCCCCTTTGTTTATGACGTGCTGACCAACTGCTCGGTGCATTTTGAGGGGGACTGCTGGCAGATTAGCTTTGGCAAAGGCAAAGAATTTTACAAAGTGCCTGCACAAACGAAATTGGCGGATATAGAAAAAATGGCTTTTAAATTAGGCTCCCGCCGCATTCAAATACAAATTACGGCGCAGAAAGAGCAAAAATCTGCTCCGGTGGCGACGGCAGCTTTTGTTACACCGGCGGCTCAACCGGCCGCTCAGCCCGCGGCTCAAAAAGCGTCTGCGCGCGCAGAAAGCATCAGCGCAGAAGAGCCTTTTGTGCAGGCGGATTTTTCAGCCGATGTAGAGCCCGCCGCGGCGCAAGTGCCGGAAGAAGTGAAAGGAATTTTAGATATTATTGGCGGAGAAGTGTTAGCCTGATATGCAAGCTTTAGAACGTTTGGTGCGCGCTTTACGCAGACTGCCCGGGGTCGGCCCGCGGCAGGCGGAACGTTTTTCGGCTTATTTTTTGCGTGCGCCGCAAGGGGAAGTGGAAGAATTTGTAGAGGCAGTATTAGGCGTGAAAAAACAGGTAAAACTCTGCCGCGTTTGCCACGCCTACAGCGAAAATGATGTTTGTGAAATTTGTGCAGATCGGGACCGGGACAAGAGCGTCATCTGTGTGGTGGAAGACCCGCAGGATATAGAATCTATTGAAAAGACAGGCGCTTTTCAAGGCCTCTACCACGTGTTGCACGGGGCCATTTCCCCTATGGAAGGCCGCGGGGCAGAGCAAGTAAAAGTCAAAGAACTGCTGCAGCGCGTGCAAAATTCCCCCGTGCCTATCCGGGAAGTTATTTTAGCCACCGACCCAGACACCGAAGGCGAAACTACCGCCCTGTATTTGGCAGACTTGCTGCACGGGCTGGTGGAGCGGGTCAGCCGCATTGGCTACGGCGTTCCGTTGGGCGGAGATATAGATTATATTGATGAAATGACGCTGGGCTATTCGCTCAAAGGCCGTACCAAAATGTAAATGCATTACAGTTATTACAAAAGGCCGCTTTTTCTGTTGCTTGTTTTGTATGTGGCGCTGCTAGCTTTTTTCTACAAACCGGCGCCTTCTTCTAACGACGTTTTCCACAAAATCCCTCTTAAAAATGTCACGCTTACCGGCAAAGTGGTGGGCTTTGCGGTGCAGAAAGCCAAAAGCCGCAACGTGATAGTCAAAGTCTATAGCGTTGACGGAGAAAAAACCAGCGGCTACGTCTATGCCCGTTTTAAAGAATACACGCCGCTTTGGCACGAAACCGTACAGCTGGAGGGCCGGCTGAAAAAGCCCTATTCTATTGCGCTGATGGGCAACTTTGACTGGGGCGCCTACCTGGCTACGAAAAACGTATTTACGGAAATGGCCGTTTCTTCGGTGCGGCAGGTGAGGGCGCCTTCTTTTTTCTCGCGGGCCATTTCTGCTGTGCGCGCCGATATTTTGGCGGTGTTTGAGCAGAGCTTTAGCCGTAATTTGTCTGCTATTGCCGGCGGCGTGCTGCTGGGCGAGCGCGGCGAAATAGACCCCTCTTTGTATGCAGATTTTCAAGACAGCGGCGCCATTCATCTGCTGGTGGCTTCCGGCGGCAATGTGGGGTTTGTGACGCTGGTGGTGTTTGCTTTTTGTGCACTCTTTGGCGCCGGACGCAAAAAGACGGTTCTTTTGGCTCTGCTGATTGCCGGGATTTACACACTTATTGCCGGGGCGGACGCACCCTTGGTGCGCGCGTACTTTATGACGGTATGCGCCGTGACGGGGTATTTCCTGCGCCGAAACAGCGGGGTGTTTCAGGGGTTAGTGCTTGCCTGTTTTGTTATTTTGCTTATCAACCCGGCTGCGGTATTTGAGACGGGCTTTCAAATGTCTTTTTTGGCCACGTTGGCCATTATTGTTTGCTTAAACAACTATACCTTGCCCTACCGGTGGCCGCGCTGGGTAAAGTTTTTTGTACAAATTTTTCTGGCTACGCTAAGCACGCAGCTGGTGCTGCTGCCGGTGTTCACCAATGTGTTTTATAAAGTGTCTTTTGTGGGGCTGCTAGCCAATATGCTGCTGGTGCCGCTGGCTTCGGTATTAATGGGGCTGAGCTTTGCGTATTATGTGTTTTGCGTGGCGCATATAGGCTTTTTGCTCAAAGGGCTGACCGGGGCAGTGCTGTTTGCGTTTCAATGGCTGGTGGAGTGTTTTGCTTCTTTTCCGGGGGCTTCCATCACGGCGGCGGCGTGGCGGCCCGGCTGGATAGCGGCCTATTATGCCGGGGTGTTTTTGCTTTTTAATTTGCCGCAAAAAGAATTTGCCGGCCGGGTGTGCAAAGGCGTGGCGGCTGTAGCCGTAGTGGCTGTGGCGGTGCAGAGTTTTTTCTTTAACGGGCCGACGGTATGGCTTTTAAACGAATGGAACAAAAGCGCCATTTTGCTGCGTATGCCCGACGGAACACGCGTTTTGTTCGGTGCGGCTATAGACGGGGATAAACTGGCCCGTGCGGTGCTTGCTTCCGGCGGGCGCAGCTTGGATGTGGTGTTACTTAGTGAAGACATCTGCCAACAACAAAAGCAGGTGCAAGCGCTTTCAAAGGCGGTGCACGTCAAAAAAGTGGTTTTGCCTTTTACAGATGTTTGGCCTGGGGACCAGCTGCAAGTAAATGCGCTGACGCTGAGAGCACGCTGGGGACTGCTGCTTAACCGCCAAGGCAAACTGTGGAGCAACCGCGGCTACAGCGGCGGGCGAGACAGTTTGTCTTATGAAGCGGCGCAGGGCCGTATGCATTTTACTGCCGCCGCCAACAGCCGCTTTATTTTCTGCGACGGGGAAATTTATGATAATATACGCAATGCCACCCGCACGCTGCATTTGTAATATAATATAGGGGCACGCTAAATAAGGAGTTTCTTATGGATGAAAAAGAATTGGAAATGCATAAAAAATTTTTGCGCGAAGCGGTCAAACTGGCCCGGGAAAATGTGGCCACCGGCCGCGGCGGTCCGTTTGGGGCGGTTATTGTTAAAGACGGGCAAATTATTGCCCGCGGCAGCAACCAAGTGTTGGGCTGCAAAGACCCTACTATGCACGCGGAAGTGGACGCCATACGCAACGCCTGCAAAAAATTAAACCATTTTGAACTTAAAGACTGCGTGATTTATTCTTCTTGCGAGCCTTGCCCTATGTGCCTGGGTGCTATTTATTGGGCGCGGCCCAAAGCGCTGTTTTTCGCGGCGGACCGCCATACGGCGGCGCGGCACGGGTTTGATGACAAGTTTATTTATGATGAAATTGTCAAAGATCCGGCCCAGCGTTCTATCCAAACCGTCTGCTTGGCATTAGAGGACAACGAAGAGCCGTTTGAGCGGTGGGACCAAAAAACAGATAAAACGCAGTATTAACAAACCGCTGTTTTAGCTGTGTCGTTGCGAGAAAAACGGCAAAAACTTTCTGTTAAACCCCGGCTTAGCCGGGGTTATTTTTTGTTTTTGCGCCAGGGAAAGCAGATTTTGTTTTGGTGGCAAGAAGGTATCTTTGAACAAAAATACCCCGGGAAAGCGGGGTGTTTGCCATAGTCCTATTTTTTAAGGAAGGGCGGCGGCACCGGCGCCTGTTAAAAGGGCTCTCTTTCCGTATATATGCCTTGGCACGCAAAAGAAGAACAAACCGTTAAACCGGCATATGCCCGCCGGGTTTTTGCTGCCCGGTCAAAATGGCGGCGGCGCATTGTTGGGCCTCTTGCGCCGGGCTGAACAAAAACAGCCGCGCCGTCAGATTAGACACGGCTTCTGCGCCAAACGGGCTGCCAAAGCTGATAAAAACGCTTTGGCTGTGCGTGGCCGCTTGCTGTGCAAGCTGTTGTTTTTCGCGGTCAGATAAATTGATGTGCCCTTTAAACGCTTTGTAATTGGAGAAAGACACCGCCAGCAGTTTTTGCTGCGGGCTGGGGTGGCGGCTGAGGCGTATGCCGCAGTTTTGCAGCGCCTGCAAAAAGTGTTGTGCGGCAAAGGATTCTTCGTTGCCCAGTTCCAAGTATGCAATTTCTTCTCCCGGCTGCAGCGTCAGCGCGGGGCCCTGCCACACCGCACAGGAGGCGGCGTAGCGCGCGTTAAACTCCCGCGCCGGCAAACCCTCTTGGTGTACGGTAGGGAAGGTGCGGAGCAGTTGCTCTTGCAGCTGGAGGGATGTTTGATACATTTCTTCCAGCCCGGTTTGCTTTTGCAGAAAATCAGACAGGGCCACCGCGTCTGTGGCAGAGAGCAAAATATGCGCCCCTGCACGCAGCGCGTTTAAGGCGGTTTGGCACACGTCCCCGGCGGATTTCATATTCAGTGCGTCCGTTAAAATCAGCCCGCCAAACCCCATTTTTTCTTTCAAAAGTCCGCTCAGTATAGCGCGGGACTGGGAAGCGGGATACTGCGGGTCCAGCGCCGGCACGCACAAGTGCCCCGCCATTACGCTGTCTGTGTATGGAAGGGCGGCGGCAAAAGGGACCAGCTCTTCTTGCTCCAGCTCCGCCAAAGAGCGTGTTAAGAGCGGCAAAGAGAGGTGGGAATCTGTTTTTGTACTGCCGTGTCCCGGGAAGTGCTTGATACTGCTAAGCACCCCTCCTTCGCGCAGGCCGCGGCACAAGGCCGCCCCCAAACGCCCTACGGCTGTCGGGTCTTTGCCAAAAGAGCGGGTGTTCACTATGGGGTTTTGTGGCTCATTGCATAAATCCAGCACCGGGGCAAACACCCAGTCCACCCCGACGCTGCGGGCTTCCCGCGCCAGCGTCAGGCCCTTTTGATAGGCGGCTTCTTCGGTGCCGTTAGCGCCAACGGCCAAGTTGGAAAGCACCCAGCTTTCCCCGTTTATCCAACGGCCCAAGCCGTCTTCATAATCGGAACAGATAAGCACCCGCTCTAAGCAAGAGGCCTGTTTGATGGTGCGGATGAACTGTTGGATTTCCGCCCGCGTGCCGCCGTATATGCAAAAGCCGCCTGCGCCGCGCCGCGCCATTTCCAGCGCGTCTTCTATGCGGGATTTGCCAAACCAAAAACCCGGATAAATCAAACGGTTTATATTCATAAAACCACTTGCCCCAGTATCGTGTTTTCCTTGGCGCCGGTGGCCCGCGCGCAATGGTTGCTTTTGCCTTGCAGCGCCAAATAGGCCATCAGCCCAAAGGCGGCGGCTTCCTTGGCCTGCGGGTTGAGCCCGGCGGCTTCGGAAGTGACAACCGGAAGAGCGCTGAGGCGCTGTATATTTTGCAATAGCGTTTTATTGTATGCCCCACCGCCGGATACGATGATTTGCCGCCGCGCGCGGGCCGGGACAAAGCGTTTAATGGCCTCTGCCACCGCCGCGGCGGTAAAGAGATTTAAGCTAGCCAGCAAATCCGCCGCGCGCTGTGGGCCAAAGGCGTTAAAGTGGCGGCTAAGATAGCTCTCTGCAAAGTCATTTTTGTCCAAGCTTTTAGGCGGTTTTTGGCGGAAAAAGGGTTGTTTGAGCAGTTTTTGCACTAATTTTTCATCAGCTTTGCCTTGGGCCGCCAGGCGCCCATCTTTATCATAGGGTTTGCCCAAAAAGCGCACGCAGGCCAGGTCCATTAATGTGTTAGCCGGGCCGCAGTCAAAACCCAGCGTTTTTATGCCTTTGCCCACTACGGATAAATTGGCAATGCCGCCTAAATTAAGCAAGATGTTGGGCTGGCCTTGTCCAAAAATATATTCATCAAAAAAAGGAATGAGCGGCGCACCTTGTCCGCCCAGGGCCAGGTCTTTTTCCCGAAAGTGCGCCACCACCGGCACCCCAAAAGCGACGGATAAAAAAGCCGGCTCCCCTATTTGCAGGGTGTTGGCTGTGGCGTCTGCGGGGCCGTGGTACACCGTCTGCCCGTGGCTGCCAATACATAAAAGGCGGCTTTGGGGCAGGCGGGACCAGGTTAAAAAAGCGCGTGCTTTTTGTGCGTAGAGTCGGCCCAGTTCAAAATTCAGCGCAGATAATTGCGCCGCGCGCAAGTCTTTGGCTTGCAACAGGCTCTTTTGCAGGGCTGGCGAGTAGCGGTAGTTTTTAAAGCAAAGCAGTTGAAAAGGCTGTGGCTGCAGGGCGCAGATGGTCAGCCCGTCGCAGCTGGTGCCGCTCATCAGCCCCAGCACAAAGCCGCGCGCCGGGGAGCTGTTGAACAGGGAGGCGCGGGTTTTATTTTTCACGCAGAGCCTCCGCCAAAAAGCCGCGGTGTTTTTTTAGTAAAGCGCGCGCCTGTTTGCAGGTCAATTTTTTGCGGTGCATCAGAACGGCGGTTTTTACGTTTTGGCCGGAATCCTGCAATAAACGCCGGGCCGTTTTTTCGTCTGTTTTGGTCAGCAGGCGTATAAGACGCAGGGCGCGGGCTGTCAGTTTGATGTTGGTGGGCAAGACGTCTATCATCAAATTTTCATATATTTTACCGGCGCGAGCCATCGCCCCGGTGGTAATGGCGTTTAAAGCCATTTTGGTGGCGCTGCCCGCTTTAAGCCGCGTAGAGCCGCTTAAAGCTTCCGGACCGGAGTTTAAACAGATAAAAATATCGGCGTAGCGGGTGTCTGCCCAGGGGTTACAGGCAACCAATGCCGTGCGGCAGCCCGCTTTACGCGCCGCTTGCAGGGCCCCTTGCACATAGGGGGTGTTGCCGCTGGCAGCCAAGCCCAATACAAAATCTCCTTTGCGGGCTTTCTTGAGCAGGTCTTTGCCGCCTTGTACGGCGTCGTCTTCCGCTCCTTCTATAGAGCGGAAAACAGCGTCTCTTCCACCTGCCATAATGCCGATAATTTGCGAGGCTTTTGTTCCAAAAGTGGGCACACATTCCACCGCTTCCAATACTCCCAGCCGGCCGCTGGTGCCGGCTCCGGTAAAAATAATTTTATGTCCGGATACAAAAGTCTCTGCCGCACATTCTATGGCTTTGGCAATAGCGGGGGCGGCTTGGCGTACGGCGCGCGCGGCATTAAAATCTTCTGCATTGAGCAGGTGGGCAATTTGGCGGGGGGAGGCTGTTCCCAGTTTTTTGGTGCGCGGGTTAACTGATTCCGTAGGGATTAGTCCAGTTTTTTTCATATTAATCAGCATCTCCTATATGCATTTTATGGGTTTGGAAGGCTTTTTCTGTTTCTTCTATAGACTTGATTTTTCTCGTCAGCGGAATGACTGCCAACGTGCATAAACTGATAAACGCGACTAAAACAAAATAGGGGCCGTATCCCAGCTGCATTTGCCATTTGCCCGAAAGCATAGAGGGCACCATCATCCCCAGCGCCATAATTCCGGTGGATATGGCATAGTGTGAGGTTTTGTATTTGCCTTGGGATATGTACATAATAAAAACAGAAAAAGCCATTAGCGCCAAACCGTTGCCCAAATGCTCCAGCGTGATGAGTACTGCCGTAAGGGCTACCCCGGGGCGCGCATAGGCCATATAAATATAGAAGAAATTGGGCAAAATTAAAATAATGGCAAAGGGCCAAATGCATTTTCTAAATCCGTACCGTCCCAGCAACCAGCCGCCGGCTAAATTGCCTGCAATAATGGCCCCCAGCCCCAGTGTTCCTTTGATTAGCCCATAGCTTTGTACAGACAAGCCCAAGGCGCCTTCTTCGGCCCCGCGCAGCAAAAACAGCGGCACGATTTTTTCCAGCAGGGCGTCTCCCAAGCGGTAGAATAAAATGAAAATTAAAATATAGAGCATATTCTTTTGTGTAAAGTAGGTTTTAAATGCATCACTCCAAGCGTTTCGTCCTGGAGCTTGTGCGGGGCCGTCTGCGGCGGGTTGGGGCAAAACAAAACGGTGGGCCAATGCTCCGGCAGCAAATAATATGGCCAGAAATAAAAACATTAGAGCCCAGTTATACGGCCAAGCGACGATATCCCAAGACCCGGTGCTTGCGCGGTTGGTCAAAGAGCCGGTGGCCGCCACCAAAATTCCGCTGCCAAAAATCATAGCCAAACGGTAGAAAATAGTGCGTATGCCCACAAAAGCCCCTTGCTGAGGCGCGCTTAAAGCCAGCAGGTAATAGCCGTCTGTAGCAATGTCTAAAGTAGCAGATACAAAAGCCCCCGCCAAAAAACCAAACAGAGACAGCGAAAAGAAAGTCAGATTGTTGAGGTGTTGGGCATAAGAGAAGGCATTGTAGGTGGTAAGTCCCGCCAGCAACAAGAAAACAGCGGCCATTGCTGTTTGTGCGCCCAGCAGCCAGCGGCGTTTGGTGCTGTGTCCGTCCACCAAGGGACTCCAAAACATTTTCAGCGTCCAGGGCAGGTACAGCCACCCGGTCCAAAATGCAATTTGGTCGTTGGGAAAGCCCAGGTCTGCATACAGCACGACGGAAACGGTGTTGATGATGATATAAGGCAACCCTTCCAGAAAATATAGGGAAGGAATGTATGTCCAGGGGGAAGGGTTGGCGCGCATAGCAGCTCCTTATTTAAAAGGCAAACGGCCGGCCAGCAAATCGGCAAAAGGTTTGGTGGGCTGGCTCATTTCTAAAATCATTTTGATAATAGAGGTAAGCGGCACCGCCAGCAGGGCGCCTATAACGCCCCAAACCAGGGCCCAAAAGATTAAAGAAGCAATTACCACCACCGGGTTTAAATCCATTCCTTTGCCCAACCATTTGGTTTCCAGAATGTTTCCTACTACAAAATGAATGGCAGATAATAAAGAGATAGCTAAAATCATACGCCAGTCAAACCCATATTGCAAAAATAAGACCGGCATCGGCAGCAAAGTGGCAATAAAGGGCCCGATGTTGGGAATAAAATTGAGCACAAACGTAATGACGGCAAACATAATAGCCAGCTCCGTTCCCAGCACGGTCAAAACAATCCAAGTCAACAGTGTGGCTAATAAAGACACAAAAATTTTAACAATAAGGTAATAAGAGATTTGTTTTTCAATATTGCTGACCAAAGCGGTTTTTTCGTCTCCGGAAGCGCGGCCCATAAACAGGAAAATCAAAAACAGGGAAATCAGCGTTAAGTTAGATACAAACGATACGACTCCTCCCCCCATTGTGCGCAGCATATTAAATAAAGGAACGCGGTTCAATGTTTCGGACAGCAATTCAGAGTTGGCTTGAATGCCGAACTTTTGGGCCGTTTGCAGCAGCCACGTCACTGTATCGTTTAATTTTTCTGCATATATATTGGCTCCATTTACAAAAGAGGAGATAGAATTGGATACAAAAATTACAGAAAGGGCCGCCAAACCCAAAAAGAGCAAAATACCCAAAAGAAAGCCTAACAGATGGGGCACTTTCCATTTCTTTTTCATCCAATCGGCGATGGTATTTAAAACAATAGAGAGAAATAAGGCGATTACAAAAGGCATCAGCACAGCTTTGGCATATACTAAAATCCAAGTTAATGCTGTTCCTGCCAAGATGAGCAAGCAAGCGTTGTTAATCGGCGCATAGACCGAAGAGGCGGTTTGTTTAAACATAAGGGCTCCTAGCCAACATATAGAAGAGTCTTTTTATTTATATTATCATAAAACTATTGTTAAAAATATGATTTTTCTAAATAAAAACCGAAAAATAATATGTTTTTGGGGCAGAAAAAGATTGCTAGCTTGTTGTAAAAATGGTATCCTTTTAGCAGTAGGAATTTTGTACAACAAAAAAACAAGGAGCAAAAAGTAAATGAAAAAAAGCATTGCTTTAGTATTTGGCGCTTTGTTTCTGTTCAGCGTAGCCAACGCTGCTGTTACGGTAACGCGCAACGGCAAAACGTCTAAATACGAAAATGGCAGCACGGTCCGCGTAACCGGGCAGTCCGCTGCTGTAGTCAACTATAATGGGGTGAAGATTTCCGTTCCGGCGGGTGTCGCTGTGACGATTGCGGAAAATGCAGATGGTTCCGTCAATGTCAGCGGTACGAATTTGTCCGGCGTTAAAGTGGAAAACAACACCGTAAGCTCCACCGGAGCTGTGTCTTTTTCCGTATCGCCTAAAACTAAAGACATTACCGTCAATAAAGGTACGCTGGTAGTGCAGGACGCTTATGGCAATACCACGACGGTAGCCGCTGGTTCTTCCTTCTCCGCTACGGAGGCTGTAGCTGCCTCTTCTTCCTTACCGGCTTTTGTAAATGAAGCGGTTTTGGGTGAAAATACGGCGTCCCAACAGGCGACGCAGGACGTTGAGGAAATGCTCAGCCCTTCCTCTCCGAACAACTAAGGGAGATTAAGCAAGAATGAAAAAACTGGCAATTGTATTTTTAACCGTATTGATGGCGTGGCCTGTGGCCGCTAAAACGCCGGTCAATTTTATGGTGTCTGAAGACATCAGCTATGATGACAACATCTATCTGACCAAAGACGATACGGAAGGCTCTATGATCAGCACGACCCGCGTCGGTGCTGACTATGCTTCCAACATCCCGGGCAGCGGTTTAGAACTTTCTGCCCAGGGCTTGGTTGGTTACAACGCCTATACCAAAGACAGCTCTACCAATAACTATTGGGACGCTTTGGGTGCCGTGCAGCTCAAAAACGATTGGATGAACATTGGCGATCGTTTTATCTATACCTCTGACCCGGCGAACAGCTCTTTGACCGAACGTGTAGAACGTATTCAGAATATTGGTTACGCTGCTTTCAAAACCTCTTCTGAAAAAATGTTTGGTTTGGGTTTGAGCGTAGATGATATTTTTGACCGCTATATGAAAGCGGATTATGATTATCTGAACCGCAACCGCGTCAACTTGGGTGCGCAGGTTTATTACAACCTCTCTCCCAAAACGAACTTCTTCTTGGAATATGTCTATTCTGACATTCAATACCAAGAAGATGACATCAGCGATTCCACCGGCAACAGCGTAGGCTTGGGCGTGAACGGGCAAATTGCTTCTAAAGTAACCGGTACCGCCAAAGTAACCTGGGATATGCGTGATTATGACCACAGCGTAGAAGGCACCAACAGCTACAACGACCTGTTAGGTTATTATGTGGCTTTGGAATGGCAGCCGACCACGCAGAACACCATCCGCCTCTCTGGCGAACGCAGAATGGAAGAAACGTTGTACGATGACAACCGCTATTTTGAAGACACCATCGTATCTCTGTATGGGGCTCAGAAGATCTATGACAAATGGACCGCTTCCTTGACCTTGTCTTGGGAAAATATGGCCTATCCGTATAGCTCTGCTGGCAACAAGAGAGACGACGACCTCTATACCATCCGCCCGGCTGTGGACTACCAGTTCAAAGAATGGCTGTCTGCCGGTGTGTGGTATCAGTGGCGCAACCGCGATTCCAACAAAGGTTGGTTTGATTACGACCGCAACCAGTTTGGTGTCTACGCCAAAGCGATGTTCTAATTGTGGTTAAAGCCAAATTTAACCCCGCCTTCGGGCGGGGTTTTTTATTGCTTGCAAGGCGGTTGGCAAATAGTGTTTATTGGGAGCGTGCCTTTTGGTAAAAGACACGCTTTCATCATTAATGGGGGCTAGTTTCTCCTCTGCGCAATATACAAAAAACCTTTAGTAGGCAGGGCACTGCAGAAGCAAAAATGAAAAATAAAAATCTTTTAATAGGGAAAGCCGCACGTAATGGCGTTGCCGAAGAGAAGTCTTTTAAATGAAAAAGGAAACCTAGCCGCGGTAAAATTTTGCAGCTGCTATAAGGAAAGAAATTTATATGAACAAGGAGAAATAAAAACACACATCACATCTTATGTTTGCGTGCAATCAGCTCTTCAAAAGACTGTTTGCTTGAAGACTATTTACTGCGCAGCACAAGAACCTGGAAAGGGGACATTAGCGGCGTTTTTTGGTGTCCGTACAAGGATTTATATTTTTTCTGCAAAAATTCAGCAGGGAGCGGTTGTTGCTGCGCTGAGGTATTTAATAAAACCGTATAAAGCCGGTTTCTATATTTCCACGTCTTGGCCAAATACGGCAAAGAAAGAACAGCCGGAGTAGAAACCACCGTACCTTTTTCCAACACCGGAGCAAAGCGGGCTATTTCCCGGCTGACAGCGCTGAGCCGCTGCCACCAATCCGGCTGTGCCTGTGGCATAGGCACGCCTTCTACTGTAAAAATAAAATAAAACAAGCCACTCACTCCGTTCACTATGCCGTGATAAGACATAAAACGGAGTTCTTGCTCTGTAGGAAAGCGTCCAATTCGGTCATTATCCGGACGGTATTGTTTATATTCTTTCCAATTAAACGCCTGTACTACGCCCCAAAGCGGGTTTTGCGCTGCACCGTGCGCCACCATACCGCGCCGTGCTAATGCCAGCTGATCACCAAAGGAAGTCAGCGGCAAATGAGGTACCGGGTACCAGTCCACCATCAAAATATCCGGCAAATCGTAGAAAGGGATGGCAGTTTTTCCTTGGCCAATGACTAAGGCCGTTTGATGTTGAGGAAAAGCGTTTTTGGCGGCGTTATAGGCTTGTAATACGCGGGCGCGGCTCCAGCGGGCTACGTCTGGCTCGTCCACTAAATACCAAGCCAAAATGGGCCAGTTTTGCGCTGCTTTTTCATAGGAGGACCCAATGACTTTGTTGGGGTAAAAAACAACTTGCAAACCCTGTTTTTGGGCTTCTTGAGCTAGGGCAGCCAGGATTTCCGGCTCGTGGCGATAGGTTTGAATGCAGTTAAACCCCGCTTTTTTTACAGTTTTTAAATCAGCCGGGTTATTTACCCCGTACATACACCGCACAAAATCCGCTGCTCCCAACGGCATTGTAAGAACAGCAAAAAGCAGCAAGCAGAATAGGTTACGAGGCCACATTGGAATCCTTGATAAACATTCTCAGGCCGGTTTTAACCAAAATTTCCAAATCCAGCCAAATAGAGCGGTTTTTAATATACCACACATCGTAGGAAAAACGGGTAAAAGCCCCTTCAAAAGATTGGTTTTCAATATTTTCCGGTTTTCCGTTGCGGAAGTTGACATAGGTGAGCGGTGCTTTAAAATTGAGTTGGGCCCAACCGGTAATGCCTGGTTTTACAATGGTGCGTATGGCGTGATTGGGGATATACTGATTTAAAAAATCGTGCTCTTGGCTCCAAATAGGCCGGGGCCCTACTAAAGAAATATCTCCTTTGAGTACATTGATAATTTGCGGAATTTCATCTAATCTAAAACGCCGCAACCAATTTCCGGTGAGGGTAACTTCTTCTTTATCCGATTCTTGGTTTTGTTGTTTAATGGTGCGAAACTTATAAATCGTGATGATTTTGCCCATATATCCCACACGTTTTTGGGTAAAAATGGGCTCCTCTCGGTCCAAACATTTAATTGCCAGCCACAGAATAGCCCCTATAGGAGCCAAAAAAGGAAGCATTACGACAGCCAAAGCCAAGTCTAAGGTGCGTTTGAGCATATTATAGGTGGTACTTTCGCGGCGGTTGCCTATGCCACGTAGCAACCACATACCGTCGTTAATGCTTTCGCGGGAAACGCGGCGGAAAATTTGTTCAAAAATATTAAAATCAGTATCTACGCAAGCCCCTTTGGCTATAAATTTTTCGGAAATTATATTCCAGGCTAACGGATTTTCAGAGAACAATTTGCTGCCCACTACGACAAAATCCAAATTGCGCAAGGAATAATTTTTATCTGCCTGCGGCTCTGCTTCTTGTGCGCGGACTGCAAAACCGTTGGAAGAGGCGGCTTCTGCTGCTATTTCGTCTAATGTGGCACTGTTACCAAACAAGAGTAAGTTGATTCTGGAAAAATCCAACTGGAAATAAGACTTGCGCACCCAATAGATATAGATAAAATAAAACAATAACACCGCCATTAAGATGGCTTTGGGTGTGAGCAGAGGCAAACGACCGGATAAGAAATAAAAGAAACAAACCGATAAAAAGGTAGAAAGCAAGAAAGCCAACCCTAATGATTTATAACTGATAAATCGTTTGCGTAAGGATTTAACATCGTAGAAAGAAAAAAGCCATAAGGCGAAGGTGCAGAAGGCAAAAACAAAAAGGAACACTTTACAATTGTTGACATAGACTAGCCAGTTTATTTCCAAACGGCGCACTGCCACGGCTATAAACAGAATGGTAAAAAAAGCAATAAAATCCAGTAAAAAGAAAAAACGGCGTTTCATACCGGTTCTGTCCCCTGCCACATTTGCTTTAAGCCTTCTTCCAAAGAGACAGCCGGGACATAGCCTTGGCTGGCTAATTTAGAAATATCGGCCGAGGAGAGTTTGACGTCTCCTGCCCGTTTGGGGCGAAACACCCGCTCCAGCGGCCGGCCGGCTATTTTTTCTATAATGTCAGCCAATTGTAAGAGGGAATATGTTTTGCCGCTGGCTACATTGTAGATTTCCCCGGGTTGGGCTTTAAGCGCTGCTATGAGGTTGGCTTGCACCACATCGCTTACGTGCACGAAGTCGCGGCTTTGCTGCCCATCCCAATCAATACCCAAAGGTCCCCCTTGGCGGGCCAGCTGCATAAATTTGGCGATAACGGCGGCATAGGCGGAGTTGGGGTTTTGTCCGTTTCCAAATACATTAAAATAACGCAGGGCAATGGCTTGCAGCCCGTATAGGCGGAAATACATTTGGCAAAGTTCAGCTCCCATTTGTTTAGAGAGCGCATAGGGGGATTGGCAATCTACCGGGCTGGTTTCTTTATAAGGCAAATCTTTTCCGTTTCCATATACAGCGCTGGAAGAGGCAAATACCACCCGCTTCACTTGGGCTTGGCGCGCTTCTTCCAATACATTAGCCGTTCCTTGTACGTTAATATCCATTGTTTCCAATGGCTTTTCCATAGATTCTGCCACGGATACCAAGGCGGCGTGGTGCAGCACATAATCTGCCCCGGCCATAGCCTGGCGCAAAATCTGTTTATCGCGGATATCCCCGGTAAAAAGCTGTATTTTGTCTTCTAAGCTGGCCAAATTTTCCGCCCGCCCAGATGAAAAATTATCCAGCACACGTACGGTCTGGCCTTGCCGGACCAGCTCTTTTGCCAAATGAGAGCCAATAAACCCGGCCCCACCGGTAATTAACCAAGTTTGCTTTGAAGCGAGCAGTTTTTTTCCTTCCATATATTTAAATTATACTAAATTCCGTTTGGCATTTGAGGTCTTAGGCCGTGTTTGGCGGCTATATGACTGAGTGTGTAAAATGGTATAATTTAAACTGGTTATCTATATGAATGCAATAAACCCTTCTTTTTCTGTTTTGATGTCTGTTTATGCCAAAGACCAGCCTGTTTGGGTGGCTGCCGCTTTAGACAGCGTTTTGACTAATACCGTATGCCCCGCGGAAGTGGTGGTTGTGGTGGACGGGCCTATACCTGAAGATCTGCAAGAAGTGTTATCTCGTTATGCGCGCCAGTATGCGCAAATCAAGTTGTTTCCTCTGGAAACAAACAAAGGGCTGGGGCTGGCTTTGCAAATAGGGCTACAACAATGTTCCTATGAACTGGTGGCTCGTATGGATGCAGATGATATCTCTCTACCGGACCGCTTTGAAAAGCAGCTGGCCCAGTTTGCCAAAGAGCCTAATTTAGCTGTTTTAGGGGGAACTATTGAAGAGGTGGAGGCCCAGTCCTTACAATCGGTTGCCATACGTCGGCTTCCTTATACAGACGCCGGATGTAAAAAGTTTTTAAAAACCCGCTGTCCGTTTAATCATATGACGGTGATGTTTAAAAAGAGTCTTATTTTGCAAGCGGGCAATTATCAGTCTTTTCATTTGATGGAAGATTATTATTTGTGGGTGCGTTGCGCCGCAAAAGGATATGTTTTTGGCAATTTGCCCGATATTGTGCTTAGAGCCCGCGTTAATGCGGCGATGTATGGCCGCCGCGGCGGCTGGAAGTATTTTAAGAGCAATTTAGCTCTGCAAAATGAAATGTTAAAACGCGGCATTATTTCTTTCCCGTATTATCTTTTTAATATTTTAATACGTTTTAGTGTACAGGTATTAATGCCCCCAAGCGTTAGACAATGGTTGTACCAAAGCATTTTACGTGCCAAGAGGATGGATGTATAAACCTATGACCCAACCTGCACCGGAACGGATTTTGCATATTTTGCAAAGTTTAAGTTGCAATAGCGGAATAAGCAGCGTAGTGCTGAATTGGCACCGCCATATAGATAAATCGCGCTTTCAATTTGATTATTTGCTTTTTGCAGATTGCCCTGCGTATGAAAGCCTAGAGAAAGAGGCCTATGCCTTAGGAGGGCAGGTGTATCAAGTACCCTACCCAGGGTTACTCCACGCTTGGCGTTTTGTACAAAGAGTGCAGGGTTTTTTTAAACAGCACCCTTATCGGATTATCCATTCCCATATTACCCACCTAAATTGCGTGTACTATCCTATTGCCAAGCTGTATGGAACAAAGGAAATCATACAACACGCTCACAGTACTAGATGGAGCACCCGGCTTGGGGCAGCCATACGTAATTATATGCTGCTGCATAGTGTATGGAGGTACATAGACCACTCGTTGGCTTGCTCAGAGGCGGCGGGTCGTTTTATGTTTGGGAAAAATTATACTGTCCTTTTGAATGGTATAGACCGGCAACAGTTTTCTTTTGATGCCAATATGCGGGAAAACATACGTAAGGAATTGGGGTTGACGGATAAGTTTGTAATAGGGCACGTGGGCCGCTTTACCAGGGAAAAAAATCATACGTTTTTGTTGGAGTGTTTTGCCAATGTTGCTAAAAAAAGAGAGGATGCATTTCTTTTGCTCGTGGGGGACGGCCCCCTCTTGCCGGAAATTCAACGCCGAGCGTGCGGTTTGAATTTGCAGGATAAAGTGAAATTTTTGGGCTTACAGACTGCGTGCTCCCGCTTTTATCAGGCGATGGACTTGTTTGTCCTCCCGTCCACGCAGGAAGGACTGCCTGTGGCCGGGCTGGAAGCCCAATCCGTCGGTTTGCCCTGTCTGTTTTCAGATGCGATTACCGCAGAGGCTTTGTGTGGAAAAACCCGGGTTATGCCCCTGGCAGCAGGTCCTCTCAGTTGGGCGAAAGCCATTATATCTTGGCCAAAAATTGCCGAGGAAACAGAAAACAGAGGCAGCATAGAGCAGTTTGATGTGCGGCAAACTACGCGGCAATTAGAGCAGTTTTATTTGAGTTTATTTCCATTGAAAAAATAATTTGACGCTGGGCTGGAACCACTGCGTTGTAAAAGAAAAAAGAAGAGAGAAATGATATGGTAGAAATTTGGCAGTTTTATTTTCTGTTGGCTTTGCTCTTTCTGCAAGGGTTGCTGTGTCTTGTTAATAAAAAAGGACTCTTCTTGGGGATTTGTTTCGGAGAATTGTTTTTAATTGCCGGGTTGCGTGCCTGGACCATAGGAAACGATACCATACAGTACGTATCTGCTTTTCGGTTGATAGCGGATAAAGTGGATGTGTCCCAATTTTATATGGAAAAAGGCTATATTTTGTTTAATTCCCTTGTAAGCGAAATAACGGGTAATCCCCAAGGTTTGTTGATTGTCTCTTCCTTTTTTATTATGGCTTGTTGGTACTTTTTTATTCGTAAATACAGCACTTCCATCTTTTTGAGTGTGCTTTTGTTTGTTCTTCTTTGTTTTTCATCTACACTTAGCGCAATAAGACAAGAAATGGCATTAGGTTTTGTGCTGCTCTCCTTGCCTTTCCTGCAGCAACGCAAATTACTGCCTTTTTTAATGTGTGTGCTAATTGCAACAACTTTCCATATGACGGCTATGATTGCATTGATTATGTATCCTCTTTATTTTTGGAAATATAATTTGCGCAATATATTGTTAATTTTGTTGGGAAGTGTAGTGTGTTTGGTTTTTTTAGCGCCTCTGTTATACCAAATAGTGGATATGTTGGGAGGCCGGTATGGCGGTTACTTTGGCAATCGCTTGTTGCAGGAACAAATAAAAGATGCTTCTATATGGAAGACGTTGATTCATTTTACCGTTGCTTTTTTCTGTATTTTTTCCTACCAGCGGTTTGCTGCCCGGGCCAAGAATATGGCCAGCCCTTTACCGGTTCCTTTTCTTTTGCTAATGGTGTTAATTGGTGCGTGTATTCAAATGATTTCCATACGTGGTTCTGTATTGGAAAGAATAGCGCAATACTTCTTTCCCTTTGAAGTTATTGCTTTGCCGTTTTGTATGAAGCTATATCCGGCGAAAATCCAACCGATAATTATGTCTATTGTCTTAGGCGCTTTTATCTCTTATGCCAGTATGGTATTCATTTTCCGGCCGGAGTGGAATCATTTGTTTCCGTATGAATTTTGTTTTTGAGATGTGCCTTGAATAAAAATTTTATATGAACGAAAACACCCATAAACGAGCTAACTCTAAGATCAAAGTTTTACATACATTGGCTACTATTGAATCCGGCGGGATTGAAATGTATGTGCATAATCTATATCAGGGGATAGACCAAAATCGGTTTGCTTTTGATATTAGTGTGGAGTTCTTACAAAACCCGAGCGGCTTTTTAGTTCAGGAACTATCTAACAAGGGCGTTTCTGTGATTGTTTTTCCAAAAGCAACCAAATCGCTGTGGGGATATATTCGCAATTTGTCTGCTATTATTCGGCAACACGGCCCGTATGATGTGATTGAGGCCCCCTGCCATTTCTTTAATGGAATTATTTTGGCCGTTGCCTGGTGGCACAAAATTCCGGTGCGTATTTCTCATTCCCACAACACAGAAGACCATAAACCCTTAACTTTGAAACGCAGAATATACCGCTTTGTAATGAGCCAATTCATTTCCTGGTTTGCTACGCATAAAGTGGCCTGTTCAAAAATGGCCGGGCAAGCCTTGTATGGGCGGGGAAAATTTTGCGTGGTAAATAACCCTATTCTAGTGGAGAGATTTGCCTTTTCAGAGGACACCCGCTCCCAAACAAGAAAAAAGCTAAATGTTAAGGAAAATGAGTTTTTAGTAGGACATATAGGCCGGTATGATACGCAAAAAAATCACAAATTTCTAATAGAAATTTTTAGGGAAATCGCCCGCTTGGACAAAAACAGCAAATTTTTATCGGTCGGTTGGAAAACGAATCCAGCGATGGAAAAGATTTTTGATTCTTATGTTGCCAAAGCCAAAGAATATAAAATAGAGAGCCGAATGATTCTTCTGGGGCCAACGCAAGATGTGGCTTCTTTATACAATGCGATGGATTGTTTCGTTCTGCCCAGCCTGTATGAAGGGCTGGGAATGGTGGCAATAGAAGCCCAAGCGTGCAATTTGCCTTGTGTATTAAACGAGGCTTTGCCCCAAGAGGCTTTTGCCGGCAAAGCACAGGCTTGCTCTTTGCAGCAACCGCCCATACAGTGGGCGGAGGCTGTTTTGTCAACTAAAACAGCCAAGAGAGAGGGACCTTGCCCGCGGCAAGTCTACTCTTTTTCATACCAAAATGTAGCCAAAGAGATGGAAAAAATTTATGCCAGTTGCAAACGGGAAAAATAAAGCGATGAAAAAAATAGGGATTATTACATTTAGCCGGGCGAATAATTATGGGGCTGTATTGCAGGCGTATGCCTTGAAACACAAATTAAAACAGTTAGGAGCAGACGCCTCGCTGTTAAATTATGCCTGTCCCCCTATTGATAATGTATATGCGCTTTCCCCGTTTAAAAGGAGCCGTCGCTTGGCAGACTTGCCGATGAACAGCCTAAGAATCCCTCTTGTATGGCGGACCAGAAGAAAATTTGGTCCCTTCCGAAAGAAGTTTCTGCAGGATACCCCGCTGCTCAATGCGGCTACTATCGGGCAGATAGAATCTCGTTTTGATGCTTTTATTGCAGGCAGCGACCAAGTGTTTAATCTAAGACTTACAGAGGGGGATGGAAATTATTTTTTGCAATTTGTATCTGACAAAAGTAAAAAATTCTCTTATGCGGCCAGTTTTGGCATTTCCGTTCCTACCACACAGGAGAGTAAATTATTGAAAGAGTTTCTCGCCTCTTTTCAGGAGATTTCCTGTCGGGAGCAAACAGGCTGTGCTATTGTAGAAAAACTGACAGATAAAAAAGCGCTGATGCACCTGGACCCTACTTTGCTGCTTAACGCGTCACAATGGGCCAAAATAGCCTGTCTTCCCGCTAAAAAAGAATACATTTTGGCTTATTTGATTATGCCTACTCCTAGTGCGTTGTCTTTTATTAAACGGCTGGCTAAAAAAGAAAATTTGCCGGTAGTGGTGTTGACTAGTTCCCCTATCAAACGGGTGGAGGCCTCTTATGTATGCCCTACGCCACAACAATGGCTGGGATATTTTTTACAGGCAAAATATGTGGTGACCAATTCTTTTCACGGTTTGGCTTTTGCGGTAAATTTTAACAAAAGTTTTTTTGTGGATTTGCTTCCTCCTCCTGTTGGAACAAATTCCCGTATGGAAAATTTATTACATTTAATTCACTTGCAAGACAGACTGGTTAGTACCATTCAAGATGATTTTCAAAAGCCCATCTGTTGGGCAAACGTCAATGCTATTTTAGAAGGCTATAAAAAAGAAGCCGAAAACTATTTAATGCGGATCCTTCAAGCCTGATGGGCGTTTTGTTCCGGCTTGTAAGCGCCACCCTTTAGGAGAAAAATATATGGAAAACACCCCCCTGATTTCAGTAATTGTACCGGTCTATAAGGCAGAAAAATATTTGCCGGCCTGTATTGACAGTTTGTTGGCACAAACGTATAAAAATATGGAATTTATTTTGGTAGATGATGGTTCGCCAGATAATTCATTAAAAATTTGCCAGGAATATACCGCCAAAGACAGCCGCCTGCGTATTATTCACCAAGAAAATGCCGGTTGCGCCACCGCCCGCAATACAGGGCTGGCGGCGGCAAAAGGGGAGTATGTCGGGTTTGTGGACAGCGACGATATTATCTCTGCAGAAACATACCAAGTGGCTTTAGAAACACTGGTGCAAACAAAAGCCGATTGGGTGATGTGGAATATGAGTGTGCAAAAGACCTATCTGCCCGCAGGTTTTTTGTCTGGCGCGGCCTACCAACAAGCACTGTGCAACAGTATTTTAAACAGAGGGATGGGGCCTTCGGTCTGCGTGGAGCTTTTTAGAATGGACATTATCCGGCGCCACCAAATCCATTTCCGGCCGGAAATTAAGCGGGGGGACGATTTGTTTTTTGTGTTGCATTACGGACGTTATGCCCAAAATATCTATTATTTAAAAGATAAACATTTTTATCATTATGTGTATAATCCGCAATCTCTTTCTCATTCGTTTCATTCTGACGCTTTTGACTATCCGCTAAAGCATTTTACTGCGCTCAAGGATATTTTTGCCCCGTTGGAAGGTTCTGTGTATTTGCCTTATGTGCAAGCCCGCTTTGCCCGAGATTTGCAGGAGGCCTTTAACAGCTATATGCACCGAGGCAACCCGCTGCCTTTTTGGAAACGCCTGAAAAAAGCAAAAGCTTTTATGGAGCAGGATTTGGTAAAAACTTATTTAAAACCCGGTTATGAAAACTATTTGCCCAAACAGCAGGCTCTTATTGTTTGGTTGTTGGAAAAGAAGCAATATGTGCTAGCACGGTTTTGCCAAAGTGCCATTTTTTGGCTGAGGACAAAAAAATGGGAGCTTAAAAAGTGGATTTCGGGTCATAAATAATATGAACCAACGCAAAGCAGGGGTCATTCTCTCTTATATTAAAATGTTTTTGAGCGGCGCAGTGAATTTGATTTATGTGCCGCTGCTGCTGTTTTTTCTTAGCAAAGAAGAATATGGGCTTTACCAGTTGGTGGGGTCTATCATTTCTTATTTGATGCTAATGGATTTCGGGTTGGCTGATACCATTACCCGGTATTATTCCAACTATGCCGCCCGCAACGATACACAAGGATTACGCAAGCTGCTCTCTACGGCTGGGGTGGTGTACAGTACCATTTCGGCATTGATTATTATTTTGGGGATAATCCTGCTCTGGCTGGGGCTTCCTTTATATGAAAAGACCTTGTCTGTTCAAGAACTGCAAACCGCTAAGATCGTGTATTATATATTGTTGATTAATGTGGCTTTGGTTGTTCCGGCCAATATTTTCAAAGCAGTTATCAATGCCCATCAGCGTTTTATATTTGCCCAAACATTAGTTATTGCCAACACCCTTTTGCAGCCTTTGGTGGTTTGTGCCGTTTTGTTTGCCCATCCTTCGGTGGTGGCGCTGGTTATTACCCAAACGCTGTGCAATATAGGAATAATTCTTTGCAATATATATTATTGTAAAAAGAAACTGGTCATTTCTTTTGAATGGGCCGGGATGGACCGGCAAATTTTGAAGGAGACCTTGTTGTTTTCCTCTCTGTGGTTTTTGGTGGCGCTGGTAGATCAAATCTTTTGGAGATCCGGACAGTTGGTGCTGGGCGCGGTTGTAGGCACGGCGGCGGTAGCGGTCTATTCTATCACGATGCAAATGCAAGTGCTTTACGGCTGGTTTTCGGTTATTATCAGCAAGGTGTTTTTGCCTCGTCTATCAGCCCTAGCAGCCACCGGGGAAAATCGGGAGCAGTTAAATGCCATTTTTTTAAAAACTTCCCGCTTGCAGACCCTTATTTCGGCTTTATTGGTTTCTGGTTTTATCTTGGTGGGGAAAACATTTATCTTTTTGTGGCTGGGGAACGGCTTTGAGCCGGCTTACACCTATGGGGTGATTTTGATGTTGTGCTTTTTTATCCCCTCGGTGCAAAATACAGGGCTGGTTATTTTGCAAGCGACGAATAAATTAGGTTTTTATGCGGCTTTTTATGTCAGTTTGGCTGCGGTCAGCCTGTTGGTGTCTTTTGTTTTGGCCCATTATTATGGCGGTTTGGGCTGTGCCTGGGCCACCGGCATAGCCTTGTTGCTGGGTGGGCTGGTAATGAATGTTTATTATGCCAGGATGGGGATTGAGATGAAAGGTTTTTGGCAAAGCCTGATTAAAATTGCGCTCATTACGCTGTTGGCGGGGCTGATATTTTATATGATAAAAAGAACCTGGGCGGTGCCCCCCGGTTGGATAACTTTTGGCTTACAAGTGACCTTGTACACGGCTTTATGGGGGGGGCTGATGTGGCTTTTGGGATTAAACGGATACGAGAAAAATTTAGCTAAAGAATTGTGGCAATATGGGCTGCATCTGGTGAGATTACGAAAAAGGGAGCGTTCTTCTATATGATGGAAAAAGTGCAAAATTTGATTGTAGGGGCCGGCATCTCCGGTGCGGTATTGGCGCGTATGCTGGCCGAAGCGGGACAGAGCTGCGCGGTAATAGACCGGCGGCCTTATGTGGGGGGAAATTGTTATGATTACAAAGACCCCTGTGGTATCATTGTCCATAAATACGGCCCTCATATTTTCCGCACAGATGATAAAGAAATTTGGGATTTTTTAAGCCGTTTTACGCTTTGGCAGCCCTATATGCATAAAGTGAAAGGCTATGTGGACGGGCAGGAAGTGCCGGTTCCTTTTAATTTAAATTCCCTGTATATGCTTTTTCCTCCCCAATATGCAGCCCGGATGGAAAATAAACTGATAGAGAAGTTTGGTTTTAATAAAAAAGTGCCCATTTTGACTTTGCGTAAAACCGAAGATAAAGATTTGTCGTTTTTGGCGGAATATATTTACGAAAAAGTATTTTTTCACTATACGCTGAAACAATGGGGCCTGCAGCCGCAGGAGCTGGATCCTTCGGTTATGGAACGGGTGCCGGTATTTATCAGCCGTGATGACCGCTATTTCCAAGAAAAATACCAAGCCATTGCCGCTAATGGCTATACGGCGCTGTTTGAAAATATGCTTAATCACCCCAACATCAAAGTGCGCTTGAATGCGGAATTTTCGGCGGTCCGCAAAGATTATGAATATGAGCGCCTTTTCTACAGCGGGCCTATTGATGAGTATTTTGATTATGCCTTTGGGCCGCTGCCCTACCGCAGTCTGCGTTTTGATTTGCGCAAGTTGGATTTAACACAATATCAGAGCGCGGCCGTTATTAACTATCCCAACAACTATGATTATACCCGCGTTACGGAATATAAGCACTTTCTTCCGTTGTCCAGCAACAAAACAGTAGTAGCTTTTGAATATCCGTCTGATTTTAAGCTGGGCGAAAACGAGCGGTATTACCCCGTCCCGGGCGAAAAAAGCGCCGCGCTGTACCAACAATATTTGCAAGTGGCGCAGAAAGAAAAGGGAGTGGCCTTTTTTGGCCGTTTAGGCGGTTATAAATATTACGATATGCAAACGGCGGTAAAAGACGCTTTTGCTTTGGCCCGGCGCACTTTATCAGAAAGCCGGTAGGCTTGTGAAAGATGATACATATAGAGGATAAAAGCCTTTGCTGTGGCTGCGGGGCCTGCAGCCAGATATGCCCGCAGGCTTGTATTTGTATGCAGCCGGACGGGGAAGGCTTTTCTTACCCGCAAGTGGACCTTGCCCGCTGCGTTCATTGCGGCCTGTGTGAAAAAATCTGTCCGGTTTTGCACCCGCCTTTTTTTGCGCCTTCACCCGCTGCCTATGCTGCTAAATTAAAAGACGCTTCTGTGCGGCAGAAAAGTTCTTCCGGGGGAATATTTTTTGCATTGGCAAAGCCCATTTTAGAAGCAGGGGGTGTGGTATTTGGCGCCGGATTTGATGAAAACTGGAATGTCTGTCATCAATATGCCGAAACAGAAGAGGCTTTAGACAAACTGCGCCGCTCTAAGTATGTGCAAAGCGATATCGGGCAGACTTTTAAGCAGGCTCAATATTTTTTGGAGCAGGGGCGCTTGGTGCTTTTTACGGGAACCCCTTGCCAGGTGGCCGGGCTGAAAAATTATTTGGGCAAGGAGTATGAGCGCCTACTAACAGCAGATATTATTTGTCACGGGGTTCCTTCTCCGGCGGTATGGCAAAAATTCCTGCAGGAGAATTTTTCGTCTTCGCTTATTAAGGCAATAGATTTTAGAGACAAAAGCATTTCTTGGGACTCCTCTTATTTGTCGGTTACTTGTCAGAATAAGAAATATCCTTCGCTCCCCTTTTATTTGCGTCCGCTACGCAAGTTGTTTTTTGCCCAAAAAGCATTTCTCTTCCGCTCTTTTTTTAAATTACATTTCGGTATTTCTAATCTGTATGAACGCCCCTCTTGCCACGCCTGCCGCTTTAAAGGGCAGCACCGTGCGGCAGATATAACGATGGGAGATTTGTGGGGCATTGCGGAAATTTGTCCTAAACAGTATGACAAAAACGGAGTAAGTGTGCTGCTGGTTAATACACATAAAGGGCAGCGGGCGGTGGAGGAAGCCCAAGGCCTTTTGCTCTATACGGAAGTGCCGCTGGAAAAAGTCCTTCAGCATAACCCTTATTATGCCGCATCGGTTGAGGCTTCTGCCCAACGTTCGGCCTTTTTTGCACGCTATCGCCAAGAGCCGTTAAACCGCTTACTTGTGCAGCTTGAAAAAGCAAAACCCTGGCCTATCCTATTGCTGACAAAAATAGCAAATAAGCTGGCTGGTAAATGGCGGCGTTTGCTCAACCACCGTCAATAAGCCAGGGTATTTGACAGCCTTTTTCTTTTTGGAAATCTGCCTAAACCTAATGTTAGACTAGTTGCTTCTTATAAGGTTAAAAAAGAGAATTTGCTAATTGGTTAGATAATTTGCGGTATAGGCAAAAGGGGTTGATTAAGAGAGGCGTCTCTCCCCTCTGGTGCTCCATAGGGCCGCTATAGCAGGTATTTGCGCACAAGCGGGAAATGGTATAAAAACGCAATAAGGGCAAAGCTTATTGCCACAACGAGGGCGGTTTGCAGCGGGATCCAAAAGGCTGCTTCTGCCCCTAAATAGCGGCCGGAAAACCAACCTAAGTGTTCAAAAACAGCAAGGATTAGCGGGTGTATCAGATAGACGCCCAACGTGAGTCTGCCTGCATAAATAATATGCTCTTGAGTGCGTGTGGCCCAAGTTAACGACTGCAAATTGTTTTGCAAAAACAGAAAGACGGAGGCAGATATAAAAAATGTGGGCAAGGCCAGCGGCGGCAATACAACCACAAAGCGGTTTTCCAGCGCCAGCTTACAAGAGACAAAAACAGCTCCCAAAAAGCTTAGCATTCCGGCTCCATACACCGTCCATTTTACTTTAGCAGAAAGTGAAAAAGAAGCAAAAAAATGCCCTGCCAAAAAATAAACTAAGTAACCGCACGTAAAAGGGAACAGGCGTTTCCACTGCCAATCTGCTTGCGTAAATCCCAACCAAAACACCGCTGTTAATAGACAAGCACCTAAAACAGCGGCATATTGTTTAGCGGAAAGTATAAAAATCCATTTGCGCAGCAGCGGCGTCAATGCATATAAAACAGCCAGTACAGAGAAAAACCACAAGTGATAATGCCCTTGCAAAAAATGTGCCAGATACCAATCCCAAGGTTTTACAGCGTGCTGTATATAATTCAAACTCCACAATAAGAGCGTATAGAAAAAAGACCAAGCCAAATAGATAAAGAGAATGCGGGGCAAGTAGTGGGTATATATTGTTTTGCTACTGATGTCTTTTTTCGGATGGAGAAAAAAAGTACCGCTGATCATTAAAAAAACAGGCACAGCCCAACGGGGAAATAATTGATAAAAGTCAATGATTCCCCAAGCGGCGCTAAAAGGCTGGACGTTATAGGAACGCAAGGTTACGTGAATGAGCACCACGGCCAATGCTGCGAAAATACGGGCTAAATCCAGCCAAATTATTCTGTTATTTTCTTTTTTCATTATCTAAAATAACCCCGGGCACTGTTGGATACGGCCCGGGGTTTTGCTAGTGGAATGCTTATTTTTTATCTTCGCTGTAATAGCTATAGCTTTTGTAATAACCGTATTTGCCGTAAGACAAGCCTTCGGGGCGGTAATGCCCGATAACGGCTCCCAGTATTTTAATACCGGCTTTTTGCAGTTTATCCAGCGCAACCTGCGCCAGTTTGGCATTGGTCTGCCCGTATTTAATTACAAATACTGCGCGCGGTATGTATTTACCCCAAAGCAGCGTATCGGATACGGGCAAAATAGCCGGGCAGTCAATGACCACCTGGTCATAGTTTTTCTTGGCCCATTCAATAAAGTCCGCCAGTTTGGGCGTGTTTAACAGCTCCGCCGGGTTGGGCGGGCGCTGACCAGACGTCATCACATACAAATTCGGTACGTCTTTTACGGCCTGCACATTATAGGCGTAATCTGCTTTTTTGGGGTCGGCGTCCCAAATATTGCTCAGGCCCTTTTCGGTAGAGAGTTTAAATACGCGGTGCACGCGGGAGCGGCGCAAATCCCCGTCTACCAAGAGCACTTTCTTTCCGGCTTGCGCCATAGCGACCAGCAAGTTGGAAGAGAGGTGACTTTTTCCCTCCCCCTGCAAAGAGCTGGAAATCAAAATAGGGGCATTGTGGTCATCTGCCAGTGCAAAATCCAACATGGTGCGTACATTGCGCACGTTTTCCGCCAGCAGGAAGTTGCCTTCTTTGAGCATCGTGGCATATTCGCTTTCTTTCTTCTTGCTTTTTTCATACGGCACAAAACCTAAGAAAGGAAGTTTAAGTTTTTCTTCCAAATCTTCGGAAGATTTGACGCTCTGGTCTAAAAATTCCAATACAAACACTACCAGCAACCCCAGCGCTCCTCCTACTAGCAGCCCAATAGCCAGATTGAGCATTTTGCGCGGGCGCACCGGTTTTTCGGGTGTCACCGCGGGGTCTATAATGCGGATATTATTGCCGGAAAATTGCCCGGAAAGCTCTATTTTAATGCTTTGCACCAGGCGGCGTGTTTCGGTGTTGATTTGGCGGTTAATAGCGTTGAGTTGGTTTTGCACAGATTGCAAATCCGGGTGTTGTTCGGTATATTTAGCCGCCAGTTTGGCCCGCTCGGCAGACAGCTGCGCCGCCTGCTGTTTAAGGGATTTAATAAAGTCGCTATTGACCACTTGCGGCATAGAATTAAGCAGTTCTTGTTCTTCGGGGCTGCGTTCGGTGTTTTCCAACGCGGCAATCACGTCTTGCCCCATAAAGATGCGGTTGCTGATATTGTCTGCCACAAAGGTTTTGGTTAAGGTGTTGGCTATTTCTACCGAAAGTTTTGGGTCATAGGTAGTAACCGATACATTCACCAAGCGGCTGCGCGTAATAGGGGCAATGTCCAAGGCTCTTTTAAATTTATTCAGTCCGTCCGGGTTGGCAAATTGTTCATATTGCCCCAAGTCCATATTTCGGTAGACTTTTTCTAATAAGGAACGGCTCTCCAGCAGTTGGTACTGGGTGCGGTAATAATCTTCTTCGCTGGTAAAAGAACCATAGGGGGAGGCGTCTATTTTGCCGGCGTCTTCTTGGTTAATCATCATCAGCACCGTGGCTTTATACGCCGGGCGCATAAAGACATTGACCAATATGGCGCCCACTAAGCCTAACGCTACAAAAGCCACAATGAGCCAAAAGCGTTTGAAAATGACATTGATATAGTAGCTGAAGTCTAACTCTTCATTGTTATTAATATTATCCATACAACCCTCTAGAACATACTTTGCGGCACAAAAACCACATCACCCGGTTTTAAAGCAATATCCATCAGCTTATTGCCCTGTTTGGTGATTTGGGTAACGTCCACATCTATGGCTTTCTGCTGGCCGTTTTCCATACGCAGCACCCGCACTTTGCTGGTGGCGGCAATATCGGTAAAGCCCCCCACGGAAGTAATAGCTTCCAATACAGTTAAAGGTTTCTCTGGCGGAATTTCAATGGCAGCCGGTTTTTGGACCTGCCCCAATACATAGACCGTTTTGTTGCCATATTCTTTAATCAACATAGAAACTTGCGGGTTGCGCAAATAGGTTTTCAAAGCGTTAGACAGCCGCGTTTCCGCTTCTGCTACGGTATAGCCGGCAATATGAATATTGCCTACCAAAGGGAAAGTGATATTCCCGCTGCCGCTGATGCGTTGGGTGCGTTCCATATCATCTTCCATAAAAACCTTAATTTCTAACAAATCACCCGGCTGAAGGACATATGCAGAAGACAGACGGATTTGTTCAATGCCCTGGGTAATTTCCTGGGGCACGCTGGTATTTTGCGGCGCTTCTACATATACAGGCGCCTGAGCGCAGGCGGCCAACAAGCCGCTTGCACCTAAAAGCATAAAAAGGGCTTTTTTCATAATTACCTATATTTTATCAAATATAGTCTGATTTGAGTAGTTACTCCAAGGGGCGTGAACGCAAATACAAGCGGGAGAGTTCTTTCTCTTTAGGGTATTTCTGCAGATATTGCTCTGCCAAGGCGTGCGCTTGACGGCGCCATTGTTCTTTTTGGGAAGCGTCTTCTGTATAAACACTATGGTTTAAATAAGCCGTTCCTAAATAGAGAGCGTAGCGCGGGGAAGGGTAATGCGAAAGGGCCTGTTGGTAGGCTTGCAGTTGGCTTTCTGCTTTAAAGCCGCGTCCAAATTGGCGCAAACGCCAAGCGATGGTTTTCTGTAAAGGCAGCCAGCAAATAGCCAGGCATAACACCAACAGCACCAGACGCAGCTGCCACGAGCAGTAGATGTTGTGGATATGCCCTTTGTGATAGGAAGGGCTGCAAACCATACCTAAGATTAAGAAAAACAAAAACGCAACAGCCGGAATAAAGAAATCAAAATCTACCGTACAGCCCAGCGCCATTACCAACAAGGCGGAGAGTAAAGAAGCAAAAAGGAATTTTTTTTTGGTTTCTAGTTTTGCTATTCTTCTCAATACCAGCCATATAAACCACAGCATTCCCGCTAATACAGGCACAAAACCCACATAGCCGGTACCTAACAGGATTTCCAGCCAATCACTGTGCAGCCGGTCCACATATTGATTGAGCTGGCGTTCCATATAAGGGCTGATTACTACGGGCATTGCCCCTAAACCAATGCCCCATACAGGCCGTTCTTGCAAGATATCCAAGGCAGCCCGGTACAGCATTTTGCGTGTTTCTTCCGAGGCCCCGGTAGCCCGGCGGGCGAAGATATTAATTTCTTTTGTGTGAGTGAACACCCAACCGGAGAAAATCAATAACACCGCTGTTACCACAGCCAACCATTTTAGGCGGTTTTTAGGTTGGCGGGCAATAAAACCGGCGCACAAAAAGGCATAGCAAAAAATGCCGCTAAATAAAGCCAGCATCCCCCCGCGAGAACGCGTATAGATAACGCCGGCGCACAGCCCAATAAAGACCAAAATAAAAAAACCTTGCCGTAGATAGAACTGACTTTTGCGTCCGTTTGCGGCAAAGCGGGAGCCATCTAAAAAGGAGACGCTTAAATAACCCAAAGTCAAAATGGCGCTCATTCCCATAAAAGCCCCGGCGTGGTTGCGGTTTAAAAAAGGGCCTATCCCCCCGCGGCGTCCGGCCAGCAGGCGGATATATTCCCCATCCGGGAAACATAAAGCGCATAAAGCCACCGCCAGGCCGCATAGCGCAATGAGCATAGCAAAAAGCCGCAGGGAACGGGAAGATTGCAATAGCTGCGGCACCCAAAGAAACAAAGCCATATAGGTAGCAAACAGGCAAACGTGTTCTAATGTGAACAAACGCATCAGCGTTACCGGATGCCAGGTGGGTTTTTCCAATAATGTTTGCGGAAAACAGCATTGTATTAGGGCTAATAAAATGAGAAAACCCAAAGTGAAAAGCACCGGTTTCATCGGTGGGGTTATAAGTAAAGCGCGGCGGGAAAACACCAGGGCCAGCAAGCCCAGCACAATGCTTGCCTGCAGAATGCTAAACGCCCACGGCTCTGTGCCGGCAAAGGCAAAGGTGATAAAGAAAAGAAGCCCAGCCAAAAAAATTTTTAGGAACGCATCCATAGAGCCTATTGTATAAAATTTGATATAGTGATAACGATGAAAATCCTATTTATTTGCCACGCCAATGTTTGCCGCAGTTTTATGGCGCAGCGCTGGCTGCAAAAACAACTGCCGCAAGCGGAAGTATTCTCCCGCGGGTTATATGCAGACCCGGCTTTGCCTGTGCCGGAAAAAATTTGGCATTTCTTGGCAGAAAGAGGCCTGCCCCGCACCAGCCATACTCCTCAAATGCTGATGAAAACAGATTTGGAACGGGCGGATATTATTTTACTGATGGAACAGCGGCACTTGGATGTATTGGCAGACCGCTATGCCCAGTATAGTGACAAGATGTGGCTGCTGCGCGACTTTGCTTTTGCAGAAGAAAAAGACATTCCGGACCCTATTGCTTTGTCTGGCCGGGCTTTTGAAAAAAATGCCGGTTTGTTGTTGGAAGCGGTTTCTGCAGTTGCTCACAAACTAGCAAAAAAATAAAAGAATGGTCCGAGCGTTGAGGCTTGCGAGATTTTAGTTTGGCCGCCGTGCGCCGGCGGCTGTTCTTTGGTGTATATGGATAAAAATCAAAAAGCCATTTTTTATGCCGTACTGGCGGCGGTATGTTATGGGCTTAGCATTCCGTTTTCTACCTTACTGCTGCGGTATCTTTCTCCTACGTTTATGGCGGCGCTTCTTTATTTGGGTGCGGCGTGCGCAATGCTTGTTTTGCGTTGCGTGCGGCGGGAAGCAGAGATGGGAAAAGAGGCCTCTTTAGCCTGGAGCGATAGGTGGTATGCGGCGGGAATGGTTTTGCTTAATGTGGCCGCCCCTGTGTTACTTATGTGGGGGCTTATGCTCAGCACGCCGGCTACGGTGTCTTTGCTCAATAACTTTGAAATAGTGGCTACGGCTTTAATTGCTTGGTTAGTGTTTAAGGAAGCGGTCGGACGGAGGATTTGGACCGCGCTGGCATTTATTACGGCGGGCAGTATGCTGCTGAGTGTAGAAAGCTGGCGGGAGTTGTCTTTTTCTGTTGGCGCGTTGCTGACTTTGTTGGCGTGCTTGTGTTGGGGGCTGGAAAATAATTGCACGCGTATGCTTTCCCTTAAAAATCCGTTACAAATTGTACTGGTAAAAGGGGTAGGATCCGGCTTGGGGGCTTTATTGTTGGCGGCAGTTTGCCACGGCCTTGCCTGGCGGGTGCTTGCTATTTTGGCTGCTTTGCTGTTGGGAGCGGTAGCTTACGGAGGCAGTGTCTATTTTTATATTTTGGCCCAGCGGGATTTAGGGGCCACGCGGACGAGCGCTTATTATGCTTTAGCCCCGTTTGTAGGGGTGTTGCTTTCTTTTGTGTTGGTGGGGCAAACTCTGAGTGTGTCTTTTATTGTAGCCTTTGTGCTGATGGCGTTGGGCGCTTATTTAGCTGTCTGTGAGAAACACAACCATATGCATACACATCCACGTTTGGCGCATACGCACCGGCATAATCATCAAGACGGGCACCATACCCATACACACCCTTATCCCGTATCCGGCGAGCACAGCCATTACCACGTGCACGAACCGCTGACGCACAGCCACGAACACCGCCCGGACCTGCACCATACCCACTCCCATCGCTCTTAACAAGCTACTGCTGGGGGCGCAATCTGTGGTGCTTTGCCAGTAGACGCGCGTCTTAAGATGTTGAAAGTAGCCCCTTGTTTTGGGCAGAGGGGTGCCGTGGGAAAGATGCTCAAACGTATTTTTGCGTTGTGTGGTATCTCTTTACGGGTGGATGTTATTCCAGCTAGCCATAAAAAACCCCGCACCAAGGCGGGGTATAAATGGTGGGCAGTACAGGATTTGAACCTGTGACCTTCCGCGTGTGAGGCGGACGCGCTACCACTGCGCCAACTGCCCGAAATCTGAAGATATTTTATTATAACAATTTTTTGCCTTATGCTTCAAACGCTTCATCACAATGGCCGCCTTTTTGGATGTTTTGCAAAGGGTTGCAGCCGGGGAAACCATTTGGGCAAAAAGCTTCTTGGCGCTCTCTCATCGGGCTTGTTTCGGGCCATATGCTTATTTGCTATACTACTAATAAGAGTATAAATTTTATTTCGGAGTTTAGACCTTATGGAATGGAGTTTGCTGTTCAACGCATTTATCGGTATCGTAGCTATTTTAAACCCTATCGGCAACGTGCCCATATTCTTGGAACACGTGGAAAATGACGAGCCCAAAGTGCAGCGCGCGGTGGCTATTTTGATGGCGCTGTCTATCTTTATTATGCTGACGGTGTTCTTTATTTTTGGTACGCATATTTTAAGTTTGTTTGGCATTACGTTGCCGGCGTTTCGGTTGGCGGGGTCTGTTATTATTTTAATTGTGGGCTTGCGTATGTTACAGGGGAAAAGCAAATTTGATCCCGCCGGTATTGAAACCGCTTCTGCCCAGGGCGGCACTTTTACGCAGGCGCGCAACCGTTTGAGCCATATTCTGGTGCCGGTGGCGATGCCGCTTTTTATGGGGCCGGGCTCTATTACGACGGTAGTGCTGTACGCCGAAAAGGTAAAAACATTTCCGATGTTTGTAATGATGATTTTGGTGCTGCTGGCGGCTACGGCTGTGGTGGGGGCGTGTTTGGTGGTATCACGCAGTATTTTTAGTTTGCTGGGGACCAACGGCACGCAGATTGTTATTCGTTTTATGGGTATGATTTTGTGCGCTATTGCTATGCAGTTTATGATTGACGGCGTGGCCCAGCTGCTGCCCGGTGTGCTCAACGCCAATTTTATTCACGGAGCGGTATAAAATTTTGGTCTTAGGGAAAGGGGCGCCGAAAGCGCCCCTTTTTTGATATACAATATACACATATGGACCATTTTGAACTGGTATCTTCTTTTAAGCCCTCCGGCGACCAGCCCAAAGCCATCGCCGCCTTGGAACGCGGCGTGCGCGAAGGGCAAAAGCGCCAAACCCTGCTGGGGGTGACGGGCTCGGGCAAAACTTTTACCATTGCCAATGTAATTGCGGATTTAAATTTGCCCACGCTTATTTTGTCACCCAACAAAGTGCTGGCGGCCCAGCTGTATGCAGAGTTTAAACACTTTTTTCCACACAATGCGGTGGAATATTTTATTTCCTATTACGACTATTACCAGCCGGAAGCCTATATCCCGCAGACGGACACCTATATTGAAAAAGATTCCGCCGTCAATGACCATATAGACAAGCTGCGCTTGAAGGCCACCACCTCTTTGCTGACGCGGCGCGATACCATTGTGGTGGCGTCCGTGTCGTGCATTTACAATATCGGCTCGCCGGACAGCTACAGCGAGCTGTGCGTGTATCTTAAAAAGGGGCTGGAGATGACGCGCGCGCAGCTGGGCGGGCTGCTCATTAAAATCCAATACGCACGAAATGAAATGGAATTTGTGGCGGGTATGTTTCGTATGCGCGGGCCGTATGTGGATATTTTCCCGCCGTATGGGCTCAATGCCGTGCGCGTGGAAATCAAAGGCAAAACGATTGCCGGCGTGTATGAAATCCACCCCATTACCGGCAATGTGGTGGCGGAGCTGAATGAGGCGTGGGTGTATCCTGCCAAACATTTTGTGGTTAAAGATGAAGACCGCGAACGCGCGCTGGACCAAATCCGCTTGGATTTAGCCAAACGCCACGCCGAGCTGCAGGCCCAGGGCAAAGAGCTGGAGGCCTACCGCTTAAAACAGCGCACCGAATATGATTTGGAAATGCTCCAGCAGGCGGGCTTTTGCCCGGGTATAGAAAACTACTCCCGTTATATGGACGGGCGCTCCCCGGGCCAGCGGCCTAACTGTCTGATAGATTATTTCCGTAAGTATGACCAGTTTTTAATGGTGGTGGACGAAAGCCACGTGGCCCTGCCGCAGGTGCGCGGTATGTTTAACGGGGACCGTTCCCGCAAGCAAATGCTGGTGGATTTTGGCTTCCGTCTGCCTTCGGCTTTGGACAACCGCCCACTAAAATTTGACGAGTTTGAAAGTTTGCTTCCCTCCACCATTTTCGTTTCCGCCACGCCGGGGCCGTATGAGTTGCAGACCAGCGGCGGCGAGGTGGTAGAGCAAGTCATTCGCCCCACGGGGCTGGTGGACCCGAAAGTAATCGTGCATCCCAGCGCCGGGCAAATAGACCATTTGCTGGATAAAATTAAAGAGCATATGGGCAAAAAACAGCGCACGCTGGTGCTGTCTATGACCAAAAAAACGGCGGAAGATTTAAGCTCGTTTTTGATAGAAAAAGGCGTCAAAACCCGCTACTTGCATTCCGATATTGACGCGCTGGAGCGGGTGGAAATTTTAAAACAATTCCGCCAGGGCGTCTTTGATGTGCTGGTGGGTATTAATCTGCTGCGCGAAGGGATAGATATTCCGCAGGTGGGGCTGGTGGCTATTTTGGGGGCCGACAACGAGGGTTTTTTGCGCAACGCCACTACGCTGATTCAAATTTCCGGCCGCGCTGCGCGCAACGTAGGCGGCGAAGTGGTGCTCTATGCCGACCGCGAAACGGAAAGTATGAAATATGCTTTGGGGGAAATGAACCGCCGCCGCGCTATTCAGGAAGCCTACAACAAAGAACACCACATCACCCCGCGCACCATTGAAAAAGCCGAAGTGGAACTGAAAGAATTTGAAGACAGTAGCAAAAACGAAGGCTTGGGCATTTTGCATTCCGCCTTGCCGGTGCCTACGGCCAAAAATATTCACAAAATTGCTCAAGAATTGGAGCGGCAAATGCGCGAAGCCGCAGATAACTTAAACTTTGAGCTGGCAGCGGACTTGCGCGACCGTTTGTTTGAAATCAAACAAATGAAGCTGAAGTAGCCGTGCTTTTCTTGTGTGAACCTGGCTGAATTAAAGATGCTTCGTTTGAGGCGCAACGGCTCTATCCTCTGTGGGCGGCTTGGTTGTAAATCTCTATGTAGAGCAACTATCTTGCAGGCAGAGAGTTTGTTGGTGTGGTGGATTTATCGGGATGTAATTTTTTGAAGTTCTGCCGCTGCGCGTTGTTATCGGCAAAGCGGTTGGAGCGGGTTGTCTGGGCGGGGGCAACATATCAAAGATAAATAGGGGTTGTGTAATAGTTGGACCGCTTTTTATAATATCCCAGCGCGGCATTTTGCCCCGCTGCAGGCTTAATTGTTAAAATATATTTATGCAAGAAATTACCCTTTCTCTGCCATACGTCAGCCGTATGGTAAGCATAGATGTGCTGGAAAGCACGCAGGATTTGGCCCAGGAGCTGGCTCTGCAGGGCTGCGAAGCTAATACGCTGGTGTTGGCGTATGAACAGACCCAAGGCCGCAGCCGCGATGGCAAAGCCTGGCCCGCCGCGCGCGGGGGCGTTTATTTTTCGTTGGTGCTTTGCCCTGCCAAAACAGAACTGGCGGAACAAACGGCTTGCCGGGCGGCTGCCTGCGCCGTGGCACAAGGCTTAAAAGACTTGTTTGGTTTTAAGACCAAAACAACCTCTGCCGGTGATGTGCAGGTGTGGAACGGCAAAGCCAAAAAATGGCAGAAAATAGCAGGGGCGCTTTGCCAAAGCGTGTTATCTTTAGAAGGACGCATTTGTTTGCTTTTGGGCGTGGGGGTGCACGTCAATAACAAACTGCCCTCCGCCGCCGGTGCCGTCAGCGTAAAAAAACTATTAGGCCGGCAGATAGACCCGGAATGGGTACTGCAGGAAACTCTGGAGAATTTTTGGCAGCACTATGCACCTGGGCAACAGCTATAAATAATACATAAAAACCCCACTTTCGGCGGGGTTTTTATTGTGCTTACAACGGAATGCTTTATAAATAATTTTTACAAAAACCCCCGGGCAAGCCGGGGGAATTTTGTGGTTAAAATGCGTGCTTTTTGGCCGGAGCTAATTTTTTATTTTAAGCATCGCCCAAGCATTGTTTTACTTTAGCCACCAAATCTTTCAGCACAAAGGGCTTGGCGCAAAAAGCTTTGACTTGCGGGAAAGGCTGGAACATATGCTCCGATTCCACCAAGGCAGAAGTCACAATAACCGGAATGCCGTTTAGTTCGTCGTCCTGTTCCATAATAGAAGCTACCGCCCGCCCGTCCAGCCCGGGCAGCATCACGTCTAAAAGCACCAAATGGGGGCGCACTTCTTTCATACGCGTTATAGCGTCGCGGCCCGTTTGGCAGGTGTGCACTTCATAACCCTGTTTTGCTAAGACCATAGTAAGCAGTTGCAAAATGGTCATTTCGTCTTCTACAATTAAAATTCTTTTTTTCATTTTGTATCACCCTAGGTTATTTTATTATACTTTTTTATATGACAAAAAGGACCTTTGGCGCCAGCACGTGGAAAAATATGCTCGCATTTTCAGAGCTGTTTTTCAAACGCGGAGAGACGGTATTGGTAGGGTTTTCCGGCGGGCCGGATTCGGTTTGCTTGCTGCATTTTTTGCGCTATTTATCTCAAAAGAAACATTTTGAATTAGCGGCGGTACACGTTCATCATGGCCTGCGCGGGGCGGCGGCGGACGCAGACGCCCGCTTTTGCCGCGCCGTATGCAAAGAGTGGCAGGTGCCCTTTTTGCTGTATAAAAAAAATGTCCGCGCTTTGGCTAAAAAACTGGATTTGAGTGTGGAGCACGCCGCGCGCAAAGCCCGCTATGAAGCATTTGCGCAGGCCGCCAAAAAAACGGGTGCGTCCAAAATAGCGCTGGGGCATCATCTAGACGACCAGGCGGAAACCGTGCTGCTTAACTTACTGCGCGGCACACGGGCCGAAGGGCTGTGCGGCATTCCGCTGCGCCGCGCGCTTACTAAAAACACGGAAATTGTACGCCCGCTTTTGTGCGTAACGCGCGCTGAGGTGGAACAATACCTGCAGGTTAATGAACTTTCTTTTGTTACCGATCAGACGAATATGGACGACGCGTATACCCGCAACTGGATCCGCCACCAGCTGCTGCCGCTGCTGGAAGAAAAACAACCCAAAATCCGCCAGCATTTAGCCGGTATGGCGACGCAGCTGGCAGAAAAAATCAAGTAATATTTTGCAACTAGTATTCGGTTTTGTCCTGCCGGTTTTAAAAAGCTTGCATTGTTTTTTTTTTTGATAAATTTTGCGTATGAGCAAAATTTATCAAAAAAGTATTTCCCCCTCAAAAAATGCCGCTACGGGCAAAATAAGCGGCTTTACGCTGCTTGAGCTTTTAGTAGTGGTATTGGTTATCGGCATCTTAGCAGCGATTGCTTTGCCGCAGTACGAAAAAGCGGTTTTTAAGGCACGCACCGCCAATGATTTTGTTTTGCTGCGCAATGTAAAAGATGCGCAGGAACGCTATTATATGTCTAATGGCAAATATGCCGAGACATTTGATGTTTTGGATATAGAAATACCTGTTCCAAACAAGATTGTGGCAGACGGTGGAATGGATGGAAGATGGACAGGAGAAACCGCCTACTATGATGATCTCAAGTTGTTTATTTTGTCTGTCCGAGGACATGTTTTTGTACAAAGGTTTTTGCCTTCCTCCGATTCTGTTTGGATTGGTATGCGTTTAGCACAAAGTCCCCAGTGGGTGGGAGATGTTGTATGTGCCGTTAATTCCGAGAAAGGGAATGAACTGTGCAAAAGTTTGGGCGGTGTACACGACAGAAATGACGGCTCTATGGATTATTATAAGTTAAATATATAGTCAAAGTTTTTGTATAAGCGTGCGCAAGATGTCAAAGAACGTCTTGCGCACGTATTTTTCTGCCCACGGGGTGTGGCCGCAGCGCGGCAAAATAATTTCCGTAAAAGGAATTTGCAAGCGCGTCAGCGGCGCGCTGACGCCCTGGGGCGGGTGCGGGTCTTGCTCTCCGTGAATAAGAGTCAGCGGGCAGGCCAGCATTTGCGCGGCTTTGAGCAGCGTGCCTTGCGCGCGCAAGGCCGCAGCCTGCGGCCATACGGCAGAGAAAATTTGCTCATCCGCCGGCGGTATGTCTTCCGGCGGCGGCAGGGGGCAAACGCTGTCTGCCTTTTGGGCTAAGGTGTCTAGGGTGTGCAAGGCTTCATTGCGGTTGGGAGCGTGTGGGTTTTGCAAAATGCCCAGCGCCCGCTGGAAAGCGGCGGCTTCTGCTGCGTTTAAATTGGCCAGGCGTCTTTGGTTAATCAGCGCGGCATAGCTTTCTTCCAGCGGCGGGCAGCCAATCCAAATAAGCGATTTTATTTTTTGCGGGTGTTGCGCCGCATACAATAAAGACAGCCACGCCCCCCACGAATGCCCAATCAGCGTAAGCGGCGTTTGGGCAAAATCCCGTATTTGCTCTTCCAGCTCTTCTGCCAGCGCAGAGACAGATTTTTTGCTCTGCCACGGCTCCAGCACACCGGTATATCGGCCCAGTTCTTGGCAAGCACCCGCTACGGAGCCCGCCGCGCCCGGCCCCCCGTGCAAGAAAAGAACGTGAAAAGGCGCTTTGCCGTAGCGGCGTATCATAGCTGTGCACTGCGGCGTTTGGCGGCGGTTTTGGCATTGCGCCGCGGCGGAACTCTTTGTATATGGGCCGCCGGGCCTGCGGGGGGACGGCTTTGACCTGGGGCTTTGCTGTTGGCGGCAGGCCGTGGCGACGTATATGGAGAAAGTCGCTGTTTTTTTACGGGCCGTGCGGGGTTCGCTTGCCGGTTGGTTTTGCCTTGGCTTTTGCGCGCGGCGCGTTGAACGGGACTTAGGTGTGAAAGGGTTTGTTTTTTTGCGGTGCGGCACGGGGCCTGCTTGCGGCTTTTTCTTTGTTTTGTGCGGGGGGAGTTTGCGTTTAATGTTTCTTCCTGCAAATCCGGGTGAATGCCAAAACGGGTAATGCAAAAATCATATTTGACGGGGTCCTGCGGGCAGAAGCGGGCTAAAGAGCGGGTAATCTCCAGTGCGGTTTTCATATCCGCGCTGTTTCTTTTTGTCAGGCCCAGCCAGCGTGCGCAGCGGTGCATATGCACATCCAGCGGCACGATTAACAGGCGCGGCGGCACCTGCCAGCCGCCTGGGTCCACCTCATCTTGGCGCACCAGCCAGCGCAAAAATAAATTGAGCCTTTTAAGCGCGCTGCCTTTCTGGGGGTCTGGCACCAAACTGCCGCCGGCACCGGCTTGGCGCAGTTGGGCGGCAAAGTTTTTTAAAGCGGGGCAGGCGGTGCGGTCCGTGTCTTTGAGTCCGCTTGTAAAACACGCCTCCAAACTACCATAACGGCGCAGGATTCTCTGTATAGAGAGCAAAAAGTCCGCCAGTTCCTGCGCGGTGGTAAAGCGGTATTTAAAATGCTTAAAGTCCCGCCGCAGTTTTTGCGGAGTGGCAGCCAGTATATATGTGCGCGGCAGGGGCATAATGGCAAAAAGCTTTTGCAGGTTTTTTAAAATGGCTTTGACGTTGCCATAGGCAAAACACGCGGCTAATAGGGCCCCCACTTCCCGCTCACGCACGTCCGGCCAGCGATGCAGAAATTCCAGCGGGTCGGGGTGGAGCAGGCCGCGGCGGTTGTATTGATTGTAAAGGGCGTCAAAAAAAGCTTTATTTTTACGCATACTCCTATTGTATCAATTTGATAATATATACATAATGATTTCACGCGTGCTTGCTTTTGCCGCTTCCCGCGGCATAAACCCAACGGGGCTGACGTATAATTCCGCCGAAGTAAAAGCGGGATATGTCTTTTTTGCGCTCAAAGGCGTGCACCACGACGGTAATTTGTTTATAGATGACGCCGTGCAAAAGGGTGCGGCGCTGCTTGTGTCGGCCCAGGCGCCAAGCCGGGAATATGGGGCGGCCTATTTCCAGTCCGACGATATGGACCGGGATATGGCGGACGCCGCCTATGAATTTTACGCCCGCCCTTCAGACGCGCTGTGCATTACCGGCGTGACGGGCACCAAAGGCAAGACCAGCATTTCCTATTTGGCCGAAGCCGCCCTGCACCGCGCCGGGAAAAAAGTGTCTGTGCTGGGCACCGTCAATTACCGCATTAACGGCAAGACGGTGCAAGACGCGCCCAACACCACGCCGCTGGCGTTGCCGCTGTTTAAACTGCTGCGCCAAATGCAGGACGAGAACACACAGGCCCTGGTGATGGAAGTGTCTTCCCACTCCTTAGAGCAGCAGCGGGTGCGGCATATTCATTTTGATACGGCGGTATTTACCAATTTACAGCGGGACCATTTGGATTTCCACCACACGTTTGAAAATTATTTTGCCGCCAAGAAAAAACTGTTTGAAGAGCTGCTTTCTGCTGATAATACCAAGCCGCATAAAACCGCCATCATCAACGCAGACGACCCCTACGGACAGCGTTTGATAGCAATGCTGCAGGGCAAAGTGCGCCTGATGACATACGGCTTAGACGGCCCGGCGGATTACCGCGCGGCAGATATTAAAGAGAACTTGAGCGGCACCACATTTACCGTCAATGGCTTGCCGGGCAAAATCCATTTATTGGGCCGGCATAATGTGTATAATGCTTTAGCGGCTTTGTGTATTGCCATAGCCAACGGCGCTGATGAAAAAACCGCGCTTTTGGGGCTGGCGGATTTGCCGGGCGTACCGGGCCGTATGGAGCGCATAGACGAAGGGCAAGACTTTTTTGTATTTGTAGATTTTGCCTATACCGATGAGTCTTTGCAGCGGGCGTACCAAACGGTAAAACATTTTAAATCCGGGCGCATTATTACCGTATTTGGCTGCGGGGGCGACAGGGACCGCACCAAACGCCCGCTGATGGGTCACACCGCTTGCGCCAACAGCGACTGGGTATTTTTGACCAACGACAACCCGCGCACGGAAGACCCGCGGCAGATTTTTGCCGATATAGAGAAAGGAATGGACGGATTTTCTAACTATGAAGTGGAGCCGGACCGCCGCGCCGCTATTTATAAAGCCATAGCCAAAGCGCAGGCCGGAGATATTGTTATTATTGCCGGGAAAGGCCACGAGCAAACCCAAAAAATAGGGCACGAGGTGTTGCCTTTTTCCGACCAGCAAACCGCGCGTGAGGCGATAAGGGGGAGAGGTGTTTAAGCCGGAAAAATTCCAGGGCCAAAAGGCCTGTGTGTTGGGCTTTGGGCGAAGCGGCCGGCAGGCGGCTGCGCTGCTGGCGCGCCACGGGTTTGAGGTTTTAATTAGCGAAGAACATACCCTGCCCCGGGCGGCGGAGGCAGATTTGCCCCCTCAGGTGCACGTGGAAACGGGCGGGCACAGCGCGCGGGTGTTTGAGTGCGGATTTATTATCAAAAGCCCGGGTATATTTCCTAAAAGTGCAGTACTCAAAGAAGCGCGCAGGCGCAAAATTCCGGTGTTTTCCGAGTTGGAAGTGGCCTTGGCTTTTGCCCCCAAAGATATTTGCGTGCTGGCGGTCAGCGGCACCAACGGCAAAACGACGACCACCACTTTGCTGGGGGAAATTTTAAAAGAATATTGCGCCCGCCGGGAGCCCAACCGCCGCGTATTTGTTACGGGCAACATCGGCGCGCCCGTATCTGCGGCGGCTGATGAACTAAAGCCCAAAGATTTTTTGGTAATAGAAGTGTCCAGCTACCAGCTGGAAGACAGCTCCTTTTTCCGCCCCAAAGTGGCGTGTTTGTTAAATATCACGCCGGACCATTTAGACCACCACGGCGGTATGGAAAATTACATCAAAGCCAAAGCGCGGCTGTTCAAAAACCAACGCAGCAATGATTTTGCCGTACTCAACGGCGGCGATGAATACTGCGCGCGGCTGGTGCCTGCCATAAAAGGGGAGTTTAGCGCTTTTTCCGCCCAGCCTAACCACGTGTTAAAGACGGATGTGTTTTTTGACGGAGATGAAATTATCTTTAGCGAAGGGCACCACCTGCGCCCGCCTAAACTAAAAGGCATTCATAATATAGAAAATGCAATGGCCGCGGCTTTGTGTGCATTGGCAGTGCGGGTGCCGGCAGATATTATTCAAACGGTGTTTGACCGCTTTGAGCCTATGGAGCACCGCATAGAACCGTTTGCTTATCACCGCGGGGTGGTGTATGTGAACGATTCCAAAGCCACCAATTTGGACTCCACGATGATTGCGCTGAAGTCTTTTGACAAAACGCCGCATATTTGGCTGATTTTGGGCGGGCGTGACAAAGGGGCCTCCTATGAAGTGTTGCTGCCGTATTTAAAGGCCTACTGCAAAGCAGTGCTTAGCGTAGGGGAATGTATGGACAAAATAGAGCGCGAGCTGAAAGGTCAGTTCCCCATTACGCGCTGCGGCACTTTGGATAAAGCGGTAGATTTTGCTATGGCCCACGCCAAAAAAGGCGATGTGGTGCTGTTGTCTCCGGCGTGTTCGTCTTTTGACCAGTTTAAAGATTATGAAGAGCGCGGGCGCGTGTTTAAACGCATAGTCAATGAGCGTGTAAAACAAGAGCGAATTGGTTTGTAATGGGCTTTACATAAAATCCCCGGGCCGTGGCCCGGGGATTTTGTTTTTAAAGGGGCCGGATTCCACTGCAACACAAAATCATATTAAATACAAAAAACCGCCTAAGAAGGCGGTTTTTGCGTTTGAATGAAACCCAATTTTATTTTAGTCCATATAAATCCAGCGCGTTTTGGGTGGTCATCTCTGCTAGTTTTTCCACCGGCATATTTAAATAGTCGGCCATCCATTGGGCAATCAGCGGGATATTGGAGGGGTCATTTCGGGTGCCGCGCTTGCCCTGCGGGGAAAGATAGGGGCAGTCCGTTTCCAGCACCAGTTTATCGGCGCCGGCTTTTTTGACCGCTTCGCGGATATATTCATTTTTCTTATAGGTAAAACAGCCGTTTATGCCCAAAAGAAGCCCGTGGTCCAGCGCTTTTTTAGCCTCTTCATACCGGGCGGAAAAACAATGCAGTACGCCCGGGTATTTGCCGGGAGCGGGCTGCCAGCTGTGTTTTAATAAATCAAAGGTCTGCTCGTAGGGTGTGTAATCTTCCCCTTCGCGTCGTATGTGCAGAACAATCGGCTTTTGCACCTGGGAGGCAAAAGCCAGCATTTCTTCAAACACGCGCAGCTGTACGTCCTGCGGGCAGGCGTGTAAGTAGGCGTAATCGAGGCCAATTTCCCCTACCGCGGCCGCGTGCGGATTTTTAAATAAATCTAAAAGTTGTTGGCGCGCTTGCGGCGTATAGGTTTGCGCCACTTGGGGGTGCACCCCTAAGACGGCGGCGGTATGAAGTGGATATTGGGCGCACAAGTCCAGCGCCGGCTGCCACTCGGCAGTTTCACAGCCGATTTCTATAAATTTATATACGCCGCTTTCAAAGACGCGCTGGATAACTTCGGAGCGGTCTGCGTCAAACGCTTCATCGTTCATATGGGCGTGGGAGTCTATAAATTGCATAACTATATTTTATCTTTTTATAAGGTCCTTATAAAAGCACCCAGCCGAGAGATTTCTAATACAAAACTTTGCTTGCTCTTGACACTGCCGCTTTCTATACTCTGTAGAGAGGGTTTTTTGTCGGTCTTTGACCAGGGAATTTATTTTCAAAATTAGCAATCTAAAAAAGGGGTTGACAAAAATAAAATAATAGGCTACAATATTAGCAGGCAAAAATAAAGAGTGCTAAAATAAAACCATTCTTTTAGACGGGAACGGACGAAAAATATGCGAATATTAAAGCCGGAAGTAGCCAAAGAAAGAAAAGAAAAAATCCTGCGCTGGGTAGTGCAGCAGTTTGTAGAAAACCGCCGTCCGGTGGGGTCGCAGCTGATTGCGTCCAGTGCGCTGAAAGATATTTCCAGCGCCACCATTCGCAACATTATGAAAGATTTGGAAGAGGAAGGCTACCTCTACCAGCCGCATACGTCCGGCGGCCGTATCCCGACCGATAAAGCCTACCGCTATTATGTGGATTATTTGACCGGCGTGCAGCGTATGGCGGCCCAAGAGCGTGAACGCATTGAAAAACAATACGATGAGCGCGTCAGCGAGTTGGACAATGTAATGGTGCACACTTCGCGCCTGTTGGCGCGGCTGTCCGGCGCGGCCGGGTTTGTATATGCCGCCAACGTAGAGGACCAGGTGGTCAAGCGGTTGGATTTTTTGCCCATTGGCCCGGGGCTGATTTTGGCGGTATTGGTAACCGAATCCGGCTTGGTGCGCCATTGGCCGGTGCGCTTGGGGTATGATTTGGCCCCCGCCAAATTGCGCCTGCTGAGCAACTTTATTAATAGTGAAATAGAGGGTATGACGCTCAAAGACGCACAGCGTTTCCTGTGGCAATATATAGAATCGGGCCACCGCGAAATTGCCGACGTGGCAGACCTGGCGGTGCAGGTGCTTAAAGATATGCAAAAGCCGCAGGCTTCCGCCGAAGAGCTGTACGTGGAAGGCATTGGCCGCATGCTGGCTAACACCGAAGAGACCGACTATGAGGACCTCAAACAAATGATGAGCGTGGTGGAAGAGCGCCAGCGGCTGTCTGGTTTATTGGCGGAGAAAATGGAAGATTTGCGCCGCAGCGGCAAGCAGGTGGCGGTCAGCATTGGCAGTGAAAATGAACTGAAAGAATTGCAAAACGTCAGTATTGTATCTTCCGCTTACCGCGTGGGGGACAAAACCGTAGGCATGCTGGGCATTATCGGCCCCAAGCATATGCAATATACCAAAGTGATGTCTTTGGTCAAATTTATGGGGGACCTACTGGAAGGCAGCATAAACGCGTGGAACGCGCTGCCGGAAAAGGAAGAAGACTATGAGTAAGAAACACCACAAACACACCGATGGGCTTAGCGAACAGGAAGAGCAAGATTTGCCGGCTGATTACGAGCCGGAAATAGAGGCGCAGGAAGAACAAGAAGAGTCTGCCGCCCCGCAGCAGCCGGACTATTACGAAAAATATGTGCGCTTGAGTGCGGATTTTGACAATTTCCGCAAACGCACCGAACGGGAAAAAGCCGCCCTGCTGGCGTATGGCAAAAAGGATTTTGTAGAAAAGTTGCTTCCCGCCTATGAAGTGCTTTTGCGCCAACAGCAGAATATGCAAAAGCAAGCCGCAGACAAAAAAACCTCTGAAGAGCTGAAAAATTTATTAGGGGGCTTAAATATGGTGTTGGGGGAAATGGACAAAGCCTTTAAGTCCGAGGGTATAGAGCGTATAGACGTGATGGGCAAGCCCTATGACCCGCAGACCTCGGAAGCGATAGCGGTTATCCCGGCCAAGGCAGAGCAAGACGGCGTTGTGCTGGAAGTGGTGCAAATGGGATTTATGATGGACGGAAAGGTATTGCGTCCGGCCCGGGTAGTGGTCGGAAAAGCGGAGGAAGAAAACAAAAAAGAGCAAGCATAAGCAGTAAAACAGTGTAAGCAGTAAAAACAATTTAACTATTTTCAAACAGTAAGGAGAAAAACATATGGCTAAAATTATTGGTATTGACTTGGGCACTTCCAACACCGCCGCGGCGGTTATGGAAGGAGGCAGAGGGACTATTATCCCTTCCGCCGAAGGCAGCTCCATCGGCGGCAAAGCGTTTCCGTCTTATGTGGCGTTCACCAAAGACGGTCAGCGTTTGGTGGGTGAGCCGGCCCGCCGGCAGGCTATTGCCAACCCGGAAGGCACGGTCACCGCGTTCAAACGCAAAATGGGGGAAAATTACAAATATAATCTGCGCGGACAGGAATTTACACCGCAGCAGCTCTCTGCTTTCGTGTTGCAGAAAGTGAAAAAAGACGCCGAGGCGTTTTTAGGTGAACCGGTGGAAAAAGCCGTCATCACTGTGCCTGCGTATTTTAACGACAACCAGCGCCAAGCCACTAAAGACGCCGGCCGCATTGCCGGGTTGGAAGTGGTGCGCTTGGTGAACGAGCCGACGGCTGCCGCTTTGGCTTTTGGTATTGATAAAGCCGGCAAAGAGCAAAAGATTTTGGTCTTTGACCTGGGCGGCGGCACGTTGGATGTAACCATTATGGAAATGGGCAAAGAAGGCACCTTTGACGTGCTGGCCACTTCTGGCGATACGCAGTTGGGCGGCACAGATATGGACAATGCCATTATTGCCTGGATGGTAGATGAATTTAAAAAGAGCACCGGCATTGATTTGTCTGCTGACAAACAGGCCCAACAGCGCCTCAAAGAAGCGGCTGAAAAAGCCAAGATTGAACTGTCCACCACGATGGAAACGGACATCAACCTGCCCTTCATCAGCGCCGACAGCACCGGTCCTAAACACCTGGAGCTCAAACTCTCCCGCGCCAAACTGGAAAGCTTGGTGGACGGCATTGTTAAACGCTGCGGCAAGTCTATTGACCAGGCTTTGTCTGACGCGCAACTGAGCGCCTCCGGCGTGGACCGCATTATCTTGGTCGGCGGGCCGACCCGTATGCCGATTGTGCAGAAATATGTGGAAGACCACGTGGGCAAGAAAATTGAACGCGGCATTGACCCGATGGAATGCGTGGCTATCGGTGCCTCTGTGCAGGCCGGTATTTTGACCGGGGAAGTGAAAGACGTGCTCTTGTTGGACGTGACCCCGCTGTCTTTGGGTTTGGAAACCTTGGGCGGCGTGTGCACGCGCCTCATTGAGCGCAACACCACGATCCCGGTGCGCAAGACGCAGATTTTCTCTACCGCGTCTGACAACCAGCCCGCGGTAACCATTAACGTCTTGCAGGGTGAACGCCCGATGGCTAAAGACAATGTGCCCCTGGGCAAGTTTGACCTTGACGGCATTCCGCCCGCTCCGCGCGGCGTACCGCAGATTGAAGTGACGTTTGATATTGATGCCAACGGTATTTTGAATGTATCTGCCAAAGACCTGGGCACCAATAAAGAACAACACATCACCATCAGCTCGCCCAACAAACTCAGCGATGCGGAAGTAGAAAAATTCGTCAAAGACGCAGAGAAATTTGCCGAAGAAGACAAAAAGCACAAAGAGTTTGTGGAAGCCAAAAACGAAGGCGACAGCGTGCTCTATCAGACCGAAAAGGCCTTGAAAGACTACGGCGACAAAGTGTCTCAGGATGACCGCTTGGCCATTGACCGCGCGTTAAACGACTTGCGCGACGCGCTCAAGACCGAAGACGCCGCCAAAATCCGCTCCGCCAAAGACGCGGCTTTGCAAGCCAGCCAAAAACTGGGTGAAGCAATGTATAAATCCCAGCAGCAAGCCCAAGCCGGTGCGGCCGGCGCCCAGCAGCAAGCGGGTGCCCAGCCCGGCCCGGATGCGGCCCAACAGGCCGCAGGGGCCAACGGCGGCAAAGACGATGTGGTAGAAGCCGAAGTGGTAGATAAATAATAAGACTTGCTAGCATACCAAAACCCGCCTGCAGAAATGCAGGCGGGTTTTTTGTAGAGAAAAAGAGACCTGGGCCGGATATGTTTATCCAAGCTATTTTGGAAAAGCGATAGTTTTTTGTTTTTAATGATAAACTTTGGTGCGAGTCAATAGAAAGGGCTTGCATTGTTTTTTTTTTTTGATAAATTTTGCGTATGAGCAAAATTTATCAAAAAAATATCTCCGATGTAAAAATCCCCACAAAATGCCATTTTGGCGGTTTTACGCTTGTGGAACTTTTGGTGGTGGTTCTCATTATCGGTATTTTGGCTGCTATTGCGCTGCCCCAATATGAGGCGGCCGTGTTGCGTAGCCGTATGGCAGAGCTGGTAACGGGAGTCCGCAGCATAAGAGACGCCGAAGAGCGGTATTTTATGGCAACTGGGGAGTATACTTCGGATTGGAACAATTTAGATATTTCTGTGGGGCAGGCAACAAACGTTGAAGAAGAACGAGTTTCTTCAAATGGAAATATTTTTCGCTTATATGCAGGAGAAGAATATGACGGCGGTTTTGTGGCGGGGAGCATTCCTCAAAAAGTGGCTGTTACAATGTATTTTGCCAGCGCGGCCAAACTCCGAGGCCATGTCGCGCGTTGCTATGCGATAGCAGATGACAAAGCGGCTAATCAAGCCTGTCTTTCAGCAGGCGGAAATTTGAAAGCTTCCAATGAGGAGTGTAATTTGGGGCAAGGACAAAAAAAATGTAATGTCTATGTTTTATGGTAAGGAAGCTTCTTTCGAATTAACAAACAGCCCCTTTCCAAAAGGGGCTGTTTTATGTGACATCAGTTTATTTATGGCACCGTGCGCGCAAGGCTGCCAAATTTAATAAAATATACATATAGAGAAAGAAAGCAAAATTTAGTTTAATTTATCCTTTTGTTTTATGCCTACAGCTATGAAAGAAGATTATTATGAGATTTTAGGTATTTCCCGCACGGCCAGCGAAACGGAAATAAAATCCGCCTTTCGCCGCCAAGCTATGAAATACCACCCGGACCGTAACCCCGGCAATAAACAGGCCGAAGAACAATTTAAGAAAATCAATGAGGCCTTTTCCGTCTTGTCGGACCCTTCCAAAAAACAAATGTACGACCAATACGGCCACGCCGGCGTGAACGCCGGTGCCGGCGGGTTTAACGGGTTTAATGCGTCCGGCTTTGCCGATGTGGGCGATATCTTTGGCTCTATGTTTGGCGATATCTTTGGCGGCGGTTTTGGATCTGCCCGCGGCGGCAAACCCCGGGCCCAGCGCGGAGAAGATTTAAAAGTGGATGTGGATTTAACCTTGGAGCAGGCCTACAGCGGATTAGAGAAAGAAGTGTCCTATACCCGCGTGGACCGCTGTGCCGTGTGCGGCGGAAGCGGGGCCGAAGAAGGCAGCTCGGTTAAAACTTGCCGTTCCTGCAACGGCAGCGGCAGCGTGGTGTACCGCCAGGGCTTTTTCAGTATGCGCCAAACCTGCCCCGATTGCGGCGGCAAAGGAACGGTGGTAGAAAAACCGTGTAAGAAATGCCGCGGCAGCGGGGTGGAAAACGTAAAAGAAAACATTACCGTCAAAATCCCCTCCGGCGTGCGCACCGGCATTACGCTGCGCGTCAATAACGGCGGCGATATTGGCACCAATGGCGGCGGCTATGGGGATTTGTATGTGGAAATCCGCGTCAAAGAACATAAAATTTTTAAGCGCGACGGGGACAACTTGGTCATAGACGCGCAAATTACCTATCCGCAAGCGGTTTTGGGCGGTAGTATCAAAGTGCCCACCATTGAAGGCAAAGAAGTGGAAGTGGATATCCCCAAAGGCACCCAATTTGGCGAAGTGCTTAAAATGCAGGGCTGCGGTATGCCCAAACTGGGCAAGAAAGGCTTTGGGGATTTGCTTGTCAACGTCAAAATAGAAGTGCCCAAACGTCCTACCGCCCGGCAGAAAGAACTGCTGGAAGAGCTGGCCAAAGAAACCGGCGGCAAGAAAAGTTTTTTTGAAAAGTTGTTTGATTAGTAAATAAAGGGGAGCCAATGCCCCTTTTCTTTTGTTTGGAAATCTTTATAATTATATAGAAGACTATTTCTTAACAAGAAGTCGGGTTATGAAAAACTATTTTTCTGATAAAGCGCAAGGATTCACCCTTATAGAACTGTTAGTCGTGGTGCTGATTATCGGCATCTTGTCTGCGATTGCCTTGCCGCAGTATGCTGCGGCGGTGGAAAAGGCCCGCACGGCGGAAGCTTTGCAAAATATTCGGGTTATAGAAGAACAATTAAAGTTTTATGCCCTACAGAATCCCGGAACGGAAGGATTTTTTAAAGACGTGACCAATGTGGATTTGTCCGGTGGAACGTGGGATAACAATACTCCCTCTACCTATGAAACAAAGCTCTTTTATTATACACATCCTTATGTTGACGATGAGGGAACTTTGCAGATAGAAGTTTCTCGCGACGATAGTAGCGCATATTACAAATTCTGGGTTGCTGGAAATGTGAAAAATCCGGAACGCTATTGCTACAATGGTTTTACGGCTATTGGAACAAAAATTTGCAAAGGATTGGAAGGCCAGGGCTGGCAGTATGTGGAAGGGGATTTTTAAATAAATAGCAGCCGCTTTAAAATTCATCTTGCTTAGATAAAACAGCCGCTTTTAAAAGCGGCTGTTTTATATCCAAGTATATTTGCAGTTTATTTCTTATACGCCATACAGCAGTTGCCCAGCATACACTCTTGGCAGGTGCAGGTGCATTTGGGAGTGTTCTCTATGGCAGAGAGGAGCTTTTTGGCAAAGTCCGTCAGCGTGGGGTCGCGCGCGCCCAATACCAGCAAGATATCGCCGGGTTGTGCCGCAGCTGCCATAGCAGAAAGAATTTTTTCGCGGCAGGGGTCAAAGTCCGCATTGACGCCGTTGCGTTTAAGGCCTTCATAAATATTTTTGCTGCTTACCCCTTCAGGCACGGTGCCGCCGGGATAATACACTTCCGTCAGCCAAATATGGTCGTCTTTGCCCAGGCAAAGGCTTAAATTTTCCACAAATTCCGGCGTGAGCATTTTGACCGAAACAAAAGCGTGCGGCTGGTAAAATGCCAATACCCGTTTGCCGCGCAAATGCGCCGCGTCAATGGTGGCGTGCAGTTTGTGGGGGTTGTGGGCAAAGTCGTCAATGACTTCAATGTTATTGTAACTGCCAATAGAAGCAAAGCGCCGCGCAATGCCAGAAAATTTTTCCAGCGCTTCGGCCGCCGTTTTTAAATCCACCCCGCATTCCAGCGCGGCCGCCACGGCGGCGGTAGCGTTAGCTACGTTATGCAGGCCGGGAATATTTAAATGAAATTTCTGCCCGTTAATAGTAAAATCAGAGCCAAAGCCGTCTGCGCGGATATCTTCCGGATGAATATCGCCGCTGTGCAGACCAAACGTTTTGGCCCCGGCTCCGGCGGCTTTTAAATTGTCTTCTTCCACATTGACGATGGCGTTTTGGCAGTTCTTTACAAACTGCGTAAAGAAGCCTTGCAAAACGTCAATTTCTTTATGGTCTTTGCGCAGGTTGAGGCACAGCCCCAAATAGGGGTGGTATTTGACGATGGAGCCGTCGCTCTCGTCGGCTTCAATGACTAGCAAGTCGGACGCTCCTTTATACACATTGCCGAATACGCCCTGTTCTTTTTGCAAAGACAAAATAGCCGCCCCGGTAATGACGGAGGGGCTTTTGCCCGCATACATTAAAATTTCATACACCATAGCCGTAGTAGTGCTTTTGCCGCTGGTGCCGGACACGGCAATCGTGCGGTGCTCTGCCACGTGTTTAGCCAGCAGCTCAGAGCGGTGCATAGTAGGAATATCCAGCTCTTTGGCTTTTTGCAGCTCTAGGTTATCCCCCTCAATGGCGGAAGAGAGAATAACCAGGTCGGTATCTTTGTCCAGCCCGCTGCCGTCTTGCGGGTAAAGTTTTATATTTAGCTTTTTGAGGTAATCCCACAACGCTAAATCGGTGTATCCTTTGCTAATCAAGCGGTCGGAGCCGGTAACCGTGTCTCCTCCCATAGCGTGCAGCTGCGCCAGCGCGCTCATTCCCACGCCGCCAATACCTATAAAATGAATTTTCATTCTTTTCTGTCCTTTTTAGAAGATTTAAGTATAAAAGAAGCAAAATCCTGCATCGTATAAAATCCCGCCGGCTGATGCACCAGCCACGCCGCCACCTGCACGGCAGAATCGGCAAATAAATCCCGGCTTAATGCTTCGTGCTTAAGTACAATTTTATCATAGCTCCCCAGCAGGGTTAAAATATGCGTTCCGGGCACTTCGCCAAAGCGTTCATAGGAAATGCGCTGTGGCGGAAGCCCCAGGCTTTCGGCCAGTTTTTTGGCGGTGCCGGAGGGGGCGTCTTTTTTGTGCACGTGGTGTATTTCGTGCAAAGCCATTTCATAACCGCGGTACATTTGGGCGGCTTTTTTGAGCAATTCCCCAAAGAAATATACGCTCAGACTCACATTGGGCGCGTAAAAGAGGGGGATATGGTGTTCTTCCTGCATTTGAAACAAAAACCGTTCCGGCAAATTGGTGGTGCCAATCAGACAAGCCGCTTTTTGTTCCTGCGCCAAAGACAACGCTTCCTGCGCTCCCTGTGGGGAAGAAAAATCTATAATGATGTCCGCTTTTTGGGTGACTTGCTGGCCCGCTTCGCGCAGGGCGGCCACTTCCAGCCCCCGCTGCGGTGTTTGTGCAATAATGCGGGCGATAGCTTGGCCCATTTTGCCGTTGGCGCCGTTGATGATTACTTTTTTCACAGGTATTTCTCCAAAAGCAGCTGCACGATTTGCCGCGCGTTCATGGCGGCCCCTTTAAGCAGGTTGTCAAAGGTAATGAAATAGTGAATAATGTTGGGCTCTTCCACATCGCGGCGCAGGCGGCAGGCATAGGTGGTTTCCTGCCCGCTGGCTTGTTTAGGGGTAATGATTTCCTCGCTATAGGCCAAATGCGGGAAAGCGTTCCACAGTTTTTTGACTTGTTCTAAATCAAATGGTTCCTGCGCTTTGAGCGTCACACCCAAGGAGTGGGCGTTTTCCACCGCCACGCGTACGGTATGCGGATAAACTTTGACTTTGGGCAAGTCCAAAATTTTGCGCGTTTCGTACAGCCCTTTCAGTTCTTCAGAAGTATAGCCGTTGTCCTGCACGGAGCCAATGAGCGGCACGCAGTTATTCTCATACAAAGAGCCGGGCGTATGGAAATCTTCCAGCAGTTTCTTGCCACCGCCGCTGATGGCCTGGTACGAGCAGAAAAACACTTCTGTCAAATGATAATGCGGCATCAGTGGCGCCATCGTCATCACTAGACCGGTGGTGGTGCAATTGGGGCTGGCAATCAAACGCGTGTCTTTCGTAATCGTTTGCGGGTTGATTTCCGGGATAACCAACGGCACCTGCGGGTCCTGGCGATAGTAGGCGGACATATCCACTATGTGCCCTATGCGGTCTTTTAACTGTTCGTAGAGGCGGGCGCTGTCTGCATTGTCGGTGCACAGTACGGCGGCGTCTAGGGCCGGGATTTCATCGTTGCGGCCAAACAGTTTGACCTCAAAGGGAATGGTGATTTTTTTAAATTCTTCTTGCAGCGTCCGGCCCACCAGGCCGTTGGCGCCAATAATGCCTACCGTTTTCATAACGACTCCTAGATTAATAAAGATTTATCGGTTTGTTTTAGCACAGCGTCTAATTTTTCTTTGTGTACATCAGATATTTCACCTAAAGGCAAACGAACGGTGGCGCCCCCTACGCCCAAACGGGAAAGCAGATACTTGACGCAAGTGGGGTTGGTTTCCCAGTAACAGACCTTAATCAGCGGGTACGCCTTGCGGAAGATGGAAAACGCTTTTTCCGTTTCGCCTTTTTGCCAGGCTTTATATATTTTGACAAAAGCCGGCGCCAGTACGTTGGCTGCGGCGCTGATAATGCCGGAAGAATTAATAGCTAAATACTGCGGAAACAAATCGTCGTTGCCGCACAGATAATCCAACGGGCCGGCAAATTCCACGGCGGTATCGGTTACGCGCGCCATATCGTAGTCTGCTTCTTTGACGGCTTTGATTTCCGGCACGCTTTGCAGCAGCTGGCGCAATACGTCGGCGGAAAGTTTGAGCCCGGTGCGGCCCGGAATGTGATAAAGCACTATAGGCGCGCCCAGTTCGCCGGCACGGCGAAAATGTTCTATTAAGCCGGAAGGATTGGGTTTGTTGTAATACGGGGTAACGATTAATACGCCGTCAGGGTGGTGCTTTAATGCGGCTTCGGTGTTTTGCAGCATCGTGCGGGTGCAGTTGGTGCCGGTGCCGATGATGATTTTGACGCGGCGGTCAATTTGTTTAACAGCGGCGCAGAGCAGTTCGTCTTTTTCTGCTTCGTCCATTGTGGCGGCTTCGGCGGTAGTACCCAAGAGTACCAAGCCGTCTATACCGGAGGCGATTTGTTTTTCAATCAAAGTTTCCAGCGCTTGGAAATCGGTTTTTCCACCGGCGGTGAACGGGGTGGCTAGTGCAGTATATACACCTGTGAACATATTTCCTCCTCTGGGCCGCTATAGGCAGCCGCATTTACTTATTTATTCTAGCATTAATTGCTATAATGGAGAGAGTTTTTAACAAAGGGGTGCTTTATGTCAGAGAACACGGACGAGTTAAAAGAAATTTTTGGCCCAGATGCGGCCGGTATGCCGCAAAAGGCTTGGGAAAAAAGATTGGAAGAGAATGAAAAGACCGCTACGGGTTTTGCTGCTCCGTCTCCGGAAGGCCAGGAAAAGAACAAAGAACAGCAACCGAAAGGGCGCGGGCATTTTTGGTTCTTTTTGCTGTTGTTGGCTTTTTGCGTTTCTGCGGTTTGTGGCGTCTATTTAACTGTCAAACCGGGAGTGCGATGCCTAGAGAACGGGGCTTCTGCCGGACCGTCTTTGTCTTTGACTTCTTCTAAAAAAAGCACTTCCGGCCCGGGGTTGGCTTGGATTAAAGTCCGGGGTGTAATTGCCGAGTCAGACAGCGACAGCCTTTTTGGCAACCCCTCCACGGCTTCTTCTATTTCCAAGCGGATCCGGGAAGCAGCCAAAGATGACAATGTAAAAGCCATTGTGCTGGATATTAACTCGCCGGGCGGTACGGTTGCATCGGTGCAGGATATTTATTCTGAAATATTGGCTGCCAAAGAAAAAGGCAAAAAAGTGGTGGCTTTATTCCGTGATGTGGCGGCCAGCGGCGCTTTTTATATTGCTATGGCGGCAGACCAAATTGTAGCCGAGCCGGGCACCATTACCGGTTCGGTCGGGGTAATTATGCAGGTGGGCAATGTAGTGGGCCTTTTTAATAAATTGGGGGTGGAAGTTACGCCTATTACTTCGGGCAAATACAAAGACATCGGTTCTGCCTACCGCCCAATGACCGAAGCGGAAAAAACGATTTTGCAGGATATGGTGAATGATACCTATTCCCAGTTTTTTGCCGTGGTAAAAGCAGGCCGGCCCAAAGTAACTCCGTCTGATTTGGAAGAATATACTGATGGACGTGTTTTTACGGGTCAGCGCGCATATAATTTAGGTTTTATTGATAAATTAGGCGGCGAGGAAACCGCCCGCCTTTTAGCCGGGGAACTGGCCGGACTGGAGGACCCTAAAATCATTACGCGCAAGAGCGAAGGACTGCGTGAGCTGATTTTCTCTTTTGGCTCCGGAATGGAAAACAAAAATATTTCCAAACAGTTGCAGAGCATCAGCACCCCCCGGGTGTCTTATCTGTGGGTGCAGTAAGGAGCGCATATGATGACGCTTTTAAATGCCTATTTTGCATATGATAAAAACCCTGCTCAAGCGATATCCTCTTTGGTAGAAGAACGGCGTTTTGGGGTGGCGGTGGCAGGATATGCCGTGGCCGCTTTGTGTTGGGTGGTGTTTTTTTGGACGGGCGCCGAGCTTTCTGCGTGGGGGCTTTTGTGGCGTTTTGCCTTTTTTTGGTTGTTAGAGATGACGCTGGGGTATTTGTGGGCGGCCTTGTCGGGACTATTTTTGAATTTCTTTTCCGGCGGCAACGGTCCTACAGCCTTGTTTGTGGTGCTGGGGCTTTCGGGTTTCGTCCAGGGCTTACTGTTATGTTTTTCGGTATTAACAGCCGCTGTGCCGTGGTTAAAGCCATTGGCTGCTTTGGTATTGGTAATAGTGGAAATGCTGCGTCTGGTGTTTGTGGCAGTCAATACCGCGCGTGCTGCGCAAGTTAGCCTGGGCAAAAGCGCGGCTGCTTTATGTTTTGCACTCGTGCCAGTGGCAGCAGGGCTGTTTTTGTGTTTGGGAGCCTTGGGGCTGGTAGTTGCGTTTTTCTTTTGATTTGGCTCATTGGAAACAGTAGCTCCCGTCCGGTTATAAACCGGACGGGAGCCCTTTTATGCAGGATAATCCAACAATAAAACACTGTATTTTATGAAATGAATTTGTTATACTATAAATACCTACCGGTAGGTAGAATTTATGATACAAACAAAAAAACTTTCTACTAAGAACCGCCAACTCCACGAGCAGAAAATGCGCGCGCGTATTAAAAGCGCTGCTTTCAAGCTGATGGCAGAGTATGGCATTGAAAATGTGTCTATGCGCCAAATTGCTGAGAAGGTGCACGTCACTAAGCCGGTGCTATACTATTACTTTAAGGATAAAGAGGATTTATGTTCCGCTATTATTCTAGAGCGTGCGCGGCAGTTTGACGAGTTTTTGGAAAAGGAATGGCAGCAGGGATTGAGTGTCACCCCGCTGTTGGCCTCGGTATTGGAGAGGCATTTGGAATTTTTTCAAAATGACCCGCGTAATTCCAAATTTATTGTGCGTACGATTGCCTATGTGCTTAACAACAAAAGCAAGAAGCTGAAGGATACCGGCAGAATGGGCCGTCTAAGTGAACTTTTTGCTCAAGCAGCCCAAAAAGGGGAAATCAACCCGCAAGGATTAACTGATTTTGAGCGACTGGTGCGGGCAGTAATGTTGCAGATTATGCTTAGTGCATATGTGCAGTTAAACGCGCGGGAAGCTTTATGGACCGAAGATAAGTGTTGTTATGATAAAGCGGCGGTTGGCCGTTTGGCCCAAATCATCACTTTAGGTATTAATGAATATTATAAGAGGAATAAAAAATAAAATGAAACGTATTGTGGGTTTGATAGGCGTTTGCCTATGGGGAGTGCAGGTTTTTGCTGCGCCGCCTTCAGCCAAAGACCCGGCTTCTGATTTGTTTAAAGAACGGCCGGAAGTCAGCGGGGAAAAAATTACCATTGACCAGGCTATTAATATTGCGCTCAAAGACAGCTATCAAATTATTGATGCCGTCAAAACGATGCAAATCTATGAGCAGCAACTCAAAGAGGCGAATTCTTATTTTTATCCTACCATCAGTTTAGACGGCAGCTACAGCCGTGCCTTAAAAAAAGGCCGTATGCCTATTGGCGATACGCTGATGGAAATTGGCAAAACAAATACTTTTACCGCTTCGGCTGGGCTCAACTATGTGCTGTGGTCGGGCGGGCAGATACGCAACAATTCCAAATTGGCAGAAGTCAATGCGGAAACGGGCCTCTATCAACTTAAGCATATGCAGAGCTTGGTGACCCAACAGGTGGTCAAGTTCTGCTATGACATTATTTACGCTTCCGCTTTAATCCGCGTACAGGAAGAGTATTTGGATATTGCCAAACAGCACCTGGCGGAAACGCAGGCCCGCTACCGAGAAGGTCTTTCCAGCAATTTGGACGTGCTCAACCAAAAAGTACAAGTGGAAAATATTGAGCCGCAGGTAATGCAAGCTAAGAAAAATTTTGAATTGGGCAACCTCTATTTGCGCCAGATTTTAAACCGCGACCCGGAAGACCCCATTTATTTGACTTGGACAAAGCAAGACCTGCGCGTGCCGCCTACGCCTCCGCTGGAAGAGTTGTATGCCTTAGCGATGAAATACCGCCCGGAGCTGGTGCTTTCCAAATTGGCGGTGGACGCGGCACATTATAATATTAAAATCGCCAAGGCCGGACATATGCCCATTCTTTCTTTAAACGCCGATTACAGCTATAACGCTTATACGGAAAACGGTTTTCCACAGCACCATAATCAATATTATTGGGCCAGCAATGCCGGTGTATCGCTGAGCATTCCGTTGTTTGAAGGGTTTAAAATCAATTCCCAGGTTACCCAGCGGGAGCTGGCCTATGAACAAGCGGTAGCAGCTTATCAGAATAAGCTTAAAAATGTGCGTATCCAAGTAAAAGAAGCCTATTTAAACTTGGAAGAAGCCAAAAGCCGCATTGAAGCCACGCGCGGCGTGGTGCAACAAGCGCGTGAAAACTTGAACGCGCAAATGTTGCGTTACCGCAACGGGCTTTCCAGCCGGTTGGAACTCAACGACGCTACAGCCAATGTTAATGAGTCTGATTTACAATATGTTCAAGCCGTATATGACGCGGTAATCGCGTTGTCTGATTTGAAATTTGCCGTAGGGGTGGAGGTTTCTTTATATGAGAAAAAAGACAATTAAACATTTAAATTACGGATTAATAGGCCTCATCATAATTGGCCTGGCAGTAATGTTTATTCTTCGCAAAGATCCTTCCCAGAAAATTTTGGGAGATGTGCCAATGGATGTTTTTGTGGTGCAAACGGAAAGCGTGCAAAACCGGGACTTAAAACACCAACTGTTAACTTCCGGCAGTATTAAAGCGCAGGAAGAGGCCACGCTCTATCCGCGCGTGGAGGGCAAACTGATGCGCAATGTGCTGCGAGAGGGAGACCCTGTTAAGCGCAACCAAACCGTTTCTTTAATTGAACGCGATGAAGTAGGCGCGGTGTATGAACCGGTGGTGGTGCCTTCTACTATTACGGGGGTGGTGGGCCGCGTATATTTGGACCCCGGTGAAAATGTGACCAAAACAACCCCGGTGGCGCTGGTAGTCAATCAAAGTACGGTGCGTATTGAGGTGGATATTCCGGAGCGTTATATTGGGGAACTTTACAAAGGCCAGCCGGCTATTTTGCGGGTGGACGCTTTGCCGGGGCAATCGTTCCAGGCTAAGCTGAATATTTTAAGCCCAGTGGTGGATTCTATGAGCCGTTCTATGAAAGTGGAATTTGTGGCGGATAACCCCAAATCGTTACTGAAGTCGGGTATGTTTGCGAAAATGGATATTTCTTTGTCTGAAAAGAAAGACGTTCCTTCTGTTTCCAAGAAAAGCGTTTATACCGATGAAGACGGCCAACAGTATGTTTATTTGCCTTCAGCGGACCGCAAAACCGCCCAGCGTCAAAACGTAGAGGTGGGATTTGAAGATAATGATTATGTGGAAATTACCGAAGGGCTCGCTTCCGGAGAGGAAATTATTTCCTTTGCTTATGGTGTTAAAGACGGGAGCAAAATAGAAATCAGAGGGTAAGAGAGCGCAATAGGTATGCAAGAACAAGAAGAGAATAAACAAGCGGTTGCAGAGGCTTACCGCAAAGGCGGATTTTCTTCCGTATTTATTAAACGTCCCGTGCTGACGATTATGTGCTCGGTAGCGCTAGTCATTTTGGGTTTAATGGCCTACAGCGGAATGGGGGTGAGCTTATATCCAAACGTAGATGTGCCTTATGTATTGGTGCAGACCACTTTGTCTGGGGCGAGTTCGGAAGAGATGGAAACGTCTGTCAGTAAAGTAATAGAAGAGTCTGTCAACCAAATTGAAGGCATTGACGAACTGGAAAGCCAAAGCACGGAAGGCGTATCTTTGGTAGTCATTAAGTTTGAAATGGACAAAGACCGCGATGTAGCCGCACAGGAAGTGCGCGACAAAGTGGACCTGGTTACCAATGATTTGCCCGACGGTACAGATCCCCCGGTTATTATGAAACTGGATGCAGACGCCATTTCCGTGTTAAACGTGGTGGTCTCCGGTGACCGCGATATTATTGACTTGACTGAGATTGCCAAAAAACAAGTCAAAGAAAATATTGAAAATATCCGCGGGGTAGGCTCTGTCAACATTGTGGGGGGCCGCGAACGCGAGGTGCACGTTATTGTGAACCCGTTCAAACTCTATTCTTTGGGCCTTTCCATTAACGCGGTCAAAGAGGCTTTGCAGGACCAAAACGTAGAAATGCCGGGCGGCCGCGTGGAGCAGCAACACCGCGAATATAGCTTGCGTATTTTAGGCCGTATGGACAATGTGCCTTCGTTTAACGATATCTTTATCGCCCGCAAGAATGGCACCTCTATTAAAGTGTCTGATATCGGCTATGCAGAAGACTCCGGGGAGTACGACCGCGAATCTACCTATTTGGACGGCCGCCGTGCCGTCACGCTGGAAGTGAAAAAACAGTCCGGCAGCAATACGCTGGCAGTTATTCAGGGTGTCAAAGATAAACTGGAGTTAATACAGTCCACCCTGCCGCAAGATATTCAGATTTCACTAATGCTGGACCAATCCGGCACGATTCGCGCCTCAGTCAATACGGTGTTGGAACACTTAATTTTGGGCGGTATTTTGGCGGGTATTATGGTATTGGTGTTTATGGGCTCGCTGCGTTCTACATTTATTGCGTTCTTGGCTATGCCCATTTCCATCATTGGCTCCTTTTTGTTTATGAATATGATGGGCTTTACCATAGACTCTATGACGCTGTTAGGTCTGACGGTGGCGGTAGGTATCGTCATTGACGATGCTATTGTAATGCTGGAAAATATATACCGCCATATGGAGAAATACGAAAAATCTCCGCTGGTGGCGGCGTTGGACGGTTCGCGCGAGATAACCTCTACTGTTGTAGCAACCACCCTGTCTATTTTGGTCATTTTCCTGCCACTTGCGTATATGAGCGGCATCGTAGGCCGCATTGTGAGCAGTTATGGTATGACTGTGGTGTTTGCTATTGCGCTTTCCGGGTTGGTGGCGTTGACGCTGACGCCTATGCTTTGCGCTAAAATGCTGCGCAAACACGAAGGCAAAAGCCGCTTTGACCAGATGGTGGACAGCATTAATGATACGTTGGTGGACGCTTATATCCCGCTACTTAACTGGTCTATACATCACCGCAAAACAATGGTAGTGGTGGGAGTGTTATGCATCGCGTCTATGTTCCCGATGATGAAAATTGTGGGGGGTGAGTTCTTCCCGCAAGATGACAGCGGCAAAATCCAGGTCAGCGTAGAAGCCCCGGTGGGCACCAGCTACCAGGATACGCAAAAAATCCTGATGCAAATTGAAGATGATATCCGCCGTATGCCGTATGTAAAAAGCGTGCTGATATCTGCCGGTGTAGGGGAAAGCAGCTTTTCCAACTCCAGCCCCAGTAACCAGGGCAATATCCGCTTTGAGCTGGAAGACCGCGAAAAACGCCACGGTATTACCACAGCCAAATATTTGGAAGTAACGCGTCAGATGATGAAGAAATATGAAGGGCTGAAAACCAGCTCTTACATCGTGTCTGACGGCCCCGGCGGCGGCCGCAAAGAAGTGGAGTTTGTTATTTCCGGCCCGGATATCAATAAACTGACAGAATATGGGCACGCTGTACTTAACAAACTCAGCCAGGACCCGCGCTTTATTGATTTAGACTTGTCGTTGGATTTGGCTAAGCCCGAATATCGCGTGGTTATTAACCGCGAAAAAGCCTATGATATGGGCGTAAGCGTTACAGACATTGCTTCTGCTTTGCGCACAATGGTAGGCGGCGAGGACGACATCACGAAATACAAAGAAGGCGACGAACTTTATGAGGTGCGCATCCGCGTAGGCGAAGAATACCGCGACACTAAAGAAGCGGTCAGCGCATTGATGGTGCCCTCTGAGGTTAACGGAGAAAGAGGCATTGTGCGTTTGGACAGCGTGGCCAGCATTGAAGAAGGCTTCGGGCCTACGCAGATTGACCGCTTTAACCGCCAGCGCCAGATTACGGTGGAAGCCAACTTGAACGGCATTGATATGCGCAGCGCGCTGGGCATTATCCAGCAGGCGTTTAATTCGCTGGAAGTATCTAATGAATATTCCGGCGGTATGAGCGGCAGCGCCAAAGAAATGGGCCGTATGTTTCAATCATTCTTGATTGCGTTTATTTTGGCGTTCTTGTTTAAATATATGATTTTGGCGGCCCAGTTTGAAAACTATTCCCACCCGGTGGCCATTATCATTTCCTTGCCGCTGACTATTCCGTTTGCCATTTTCTCGCTGCTTATTACAGGGCAGACGCTCAACATATTCAGCTTGCTGGGTATGTTTATGTTGGTGGGCGTAGTGAGTAAAAACGCTATTTTGCAGACGGACTACACAGACCAGCTGCGCGCCCGCGGCTATGGCCGCACCAATGCTATTTTGCAGGCCAACCGCGTGCGTTTGCGCCCAATCCTGATGACGACTCTGACGTTGGTGGTGGGCGTGGTGCCGATGCTTATTTCCAACGGCGAGGGTGCCGAGTCGCGCCGCAGCTTGGCCATCGTCATCGTAGGCGGACAGGCGCTGTCTTTGTTGGTGACGCTTTTGATGACGCCGGTTACCTATATCTTGATGGATAATTTGGGCGCTTGGATAAACTGGAAGCTGCGCGGCATTCCTATACCGGCCGACAAAGACCAAGACGTTATTTTGCCTGAAGTGCCGGTACAATAAGCGTTGTTTGAAAGTTATTGATAAAAAGGGCCCCTGTCGGGGCCCTTTTTCTTGTGTTTAGTTGAAGCTGGGAAATGGCTGTTAGGTTTTAATATCGCTTGAGTGGAAATGGAAGGCAAAGCCAAAGTAGTGCGGCAAAAAACAATTTGCTAAATCTTAGCACCAAAAAACAGTCGGCAGGAAAAGTAAGGGCCTCCGGCAGGGGAAAAGATGGGCCTTTTTTCCCGCCAGGGATGGGCCTTAGGACCCTTGTTTAGGACCGGCTATTTTTAAAAAATATATATATGGAAAAAATGTATCGCTTCTTATATTTTTTGTTTAGTGCGGGCCTATTGTTTTTTTCTTCCCCTATTTTGGCGCAAAATCTACCTTCTGCGCAGGCAGGGGCTTTTTCGCCTTTTGTTCGCCCTGCTAAAAAAACAAATACGGTTGATGTTTTTTTGCAGGCGCTGCAAACGCAAGTTTTTGCCCGCCGTTCTGATATGACCGTGGCACAATTAGAAGAGCAATTGTATCACACGGGAAAGGTGGACGGGCATATTTTTACTGCCATACTGTCTGATAGAGAATATCTGTACAGTTTATCTTTAGAAGAAGTAACGTCTTTGGCTTATATGGCCCCATTTGTTTCTTCGTCTAAAGAAAACCCTTATTCCCACTGGGAGAAAGCCTTGCTGGAGCGCATCTGTTCCCAATTAGGAGACTACAATACACAGGCGCCGGATTTTGCAGAGAAATCATTGTATGCGGCAATAGCAGTTTCTTTGGGGCATCACCCTTATTTAGGGCGCCAAATAGAAGATTGGGCCTTTAAACAAATGAAGTCCGCCTCTGAGCGCCTTGATTCCGCCCGGCGCGGTTGGGCGGCGGTTGTATTGTCTGATTTAGCTTTAGAAATGGAAGGGGAATCTTGGCCCGTCAGCCGCCGGGAAAGTTTTGAACGGCGTTTGGAAAAAGCCATTAAAGATTTTGATTGGCTGCAGGATATGCCTACAGACTATACTTTGCGCGGCGTAAAGAATGTTTTAGGCGCCAGCAACCAAATCACATTAATTCAACTCTTTGCCCAGGCCAACAGCTTTTTTGCTATGCAGGACGATGATGGCTTTTTAAAGCAAATGGTCAGTGCCGGGGGGTTAAATCCGGTAGGGCGGGCAATAATTAGTGATGAAGAAAATGCGCCCGGACGGTTCTCTTCTACAGGGGAAAGTTTTTATCTGCACTCCCCCACGCCCGGCACCGATGGCAAAGGCCATTTTGTAGATAGTGTAAATGGCCGGCGCCACTTCATTTTATCTACACTCATTCAAGCGTTGTTTTTCTCTTATCATATGCGGGAAACAACCCAAAGCTCTGAACTGATGCAACAATTTATACGCGGTTATTTACAAGCCGATGCACAACGCCATTTTGTTCATTATCTCTATATTCCGCTGCAGGCAATGCGTTTTGGTATGGTATTGCACGATACGAGCTCTTTATATGGGTGGGAAAGAGAAGAGGCCGCCTTGCAGAAAGAATTGTATCTCACTTTGCGCAAAGGCTACCCCTGGAAAGTGGTTTGCACCGGGGTGCAAGGAGCGTGTGAGGTTACGGCCGAATGGATGGCTTTAGGCAAAGTATTCAGCTGGGTGGGCCGCGGGATAGGAAGCGGCGCCAAAGCCGTGGGCAGACAAGTAACAAAAACGCTTTCTCCACGGGCTTTATTATACTTAGGGGTGGGCCAAGTAGCTGCCAAGCAAGGGGGCAAAGCCGTTATGAGGTGGGGCCGCCAAAGCATACGGGCTATCTTGCAGCAAAGCGGCTGGAAAGGGGCTGCCTTGGTAGGCGCAGGGGCTGCATTGCAATCTGACAGCCGCCGGCCGGAGCTGTATCCTGCTTGGTAAGAAAACAGAAGCAAGTTCTGATTTTATTTAGCGTATAGTTTCATTTGTGAAAAACCCCGGGCATTCGCCCAGGGTTTTTGATACCCCAAAATTTCTGTTGTACTCTGTTAGTCCTGCCTTACCCCTCTCTCAGATAGTTTGCCTCTTGAGGCCGAGGGCATATTTTATTTTTTGGAAGCACGTTTCGGGTTTTTGTGAGAGAGGGCTATAAAAAATCCCGCTTGGTGGCGGGATTTTTAAAGAAAAGGTGCGGGCGGGAATCGAACCCGCGAATATGAGTTTTGCAGACTCACGCCTTACCACTTGGCCACCGCACCGTCAAATTGAGTAAAAATATTATAGCAAAAAACGGGCTGTTTTAGAAATGGGAGGCTGTTCCCCGTCGGGGAGCATCTAGTTCTGTTTAAAAAAGAAAACGGTGGGCCCAAATAAGGCCTTGAAAAATAATCAAAATCTTTTTATACTCTGAGTAAGGGATGGCCAAACAGCGAACCTATTTTAGGGTTATGCCCCGTAAAAGGGCCTCGGCCTCCCCTTTCTTTTGATAGAAACCCGCGCTTTAGGCGCGGGTTTTTTGTTGTTGTAAGAAGCAGGTATTAATTTGGGTAGAGGGAAAGAGAACGTTTTGGAAAAATCCGGCGGAATGACCCTATATTTTGCTATAATAAATAAAAGTTCCGCTGTTGTCCTGCCGTCCGGTGGCGGCGCTGTACTGCCGGCCCTTTTGCAAAGCACGGATTTTTTGTATAATATACAGGACGTCCTTTTGCGGGCGTAGTTCAATGGTAGAACGTCAGCCTTCCAAGCTGGTCACGTGGGTTCGATTCCCATCGCCCGCTTTTAATTACGGAACTGTCCGTAGAACAATTTCAGGCGCCGTGTAAACGGGAAACGCCAAATGCTGGGGTAGCTCAGCTGGTAGAGCATCTCCATGGTAAGGAGAAGGTCGTGGGTTCGATTCCCATCCCCAGCTTATTTTTGACATAACTAAACAATAGAAGTACCGTAGTCAACTCAAAACAGGAGAACTAACAATGGCAAAGGAAAAATTTTCGCGCAGCAAACCGCACGTGAACGTAGGAACGATAGGACACGTGGACCACGGTAAGAC
>CALUXB010000004.1 GCA_944324645.1 uncultured Elusimicrobiales bacterium
TTCGAACTCTCGATACGGTTTCCCGTATGCAGTCTTTCCAGGACTGTGCCTTAAACCGCTCGGCCACCTCTCCAAAAGGGATGTCTATCGGTAAGTATATATAGATTATACCAAATTCAAATCTGTTTGAAAAATACTACATTTACGCCCCACTCCCCCCTAGAGCGCCCAACCATTGGGCCAAAGAATCCACCCCATTTATCTGTTGTATTCTTTGCCCGTTACAATAAAGCGTAAAAATCCGCTTGCCGGCTTGGATATCCGTCAAATCATTCTGCACCACCCAATCCGCCTGCACTCGGGCGGCGGCCTCTTGGGCTGCCGTTTGGGAAAGCCCGTTAGTCAGCTTAAAACCCACCACTACCGGGCGGTTGCGTGCATAAGAAATCAGGCGGTCAATAATTTTATGGGTAGGCTTTAATAAAAGCCGCACGGAAACGCCGGACGGGATTTTGGGCAACTGAGCGGGGACAAAATCTTGTCCGTTTATCTGTACGCTTTCTACGGCAAAATCCCCCACCGCTGCCGCCTGTACCACCAGGTCAAAATCTTCACGGGCCAAAATCTTTTTTAGCGTCTGGTCCAAACTGTAAAAATCAGAAAACAGCAGCTCCTCCGCTTTGGGGGCGGCTTCCACCCGCGCCGAACGCAGCAGCGTCACTTTATGGCCCATCTGCTGCAAGCGGCGCGCCAAGACGGCACCCGTGTGCCCGGTGCTAAAATTAGTCAAAAAACGTACGCCGTCCACCGGCTCAGCGGTGCCGCCGGAGGTAATTAATATTTTCACGCCGCCAGCTCCGTTATACGCTGCAGCACATCGTCTGCTTCCGGCATACGGCCCGGGCCGTCCTCTCCGCAAGCCAGGCGCCCCGTTTGCGGTTGCAGCACCTGCACTCCCCAAGAACGCAGTTTTTCTATAGAAGCTTGCGTAGCCGGGTGCAAAAACATCTGCTTATTCATCGCCGGCACTACAAGAAACGGCTTGGCAAAATTATGCGCCAAAAACAAGGTGGTTACACAGTCGTCGGCCACGCCGGCGGCCATTTTGTTTAACACATCGGCAGAAGCCGGACACAAGACGGTAATATCGGCCCACTTAGACAGGGAAATATGTTCCGTGCCGCTTTGGCGCGGGGCAAACATATCGGCATAGACCGGCCGGCCCGTCAGCCCCTGCAAAGTGGCCGGGCCAATAAATTGCAGCGCACGCGGGGTAAGGGCCGTCTGCACCGAATGGCCTTGCTTTACCAGAGCTGAAATGACACGGCACGCTTTAAAGCACGCTATAGAAGCGCTAAGCATAAACAAAATATTTTTACCGGGCACAGTTGGCTCCTTTAGAAGTATTTTGGGCGGCTCTTTTTTGAGCACGCGGGGTTTGGTTATATTGCCACAAAGCTTTTATGCCGCGCAGCACCAAATCCGGCTCATACAAATCAAATACGCCCGCCTCTTCAAACATACGAGCAAATCCGCCGGTAGCCACCACGCGAAACGGCTCTTTAGTAAATACCTCCCGTTTAAAACGGTATATAAATTCTTTAATTTCTCCCAGCTGTCCATAATAAAGGCCGGACTGCATTTGCGTTTCCGTGCTTAGGCCCGCCGCCTTTTCCGGGCGGACAATTTCCACCTTAGGCAGCAAAGCGGTATGCTGGCACAAGGCTTTTAAGCCTGTTCCCAACCCCGGCGTAATGGCGCCGCCCTTATATTCTTTATTTTTAGACAAGGCGTCATAGGTGTTGGCGGTGCCAAAATCAATAACTAACAAATTTTGCTCCGGGAACAGCTGTTGGGCCGCTGCCACGTCCGCCAATCGGTCGGCGCCCAGCTTTTGCCCATAAGCCGTATTAATTTTAAGGCCGGTTTTAATGCCGGGGCGCACAAAGAAAGCCTCTTTGCCAAAATAACGCGCGCAAGCCACCGCCGCCGTGCGTGACACGTCCGGCACTACGGAAGAAACTGCCACGTCCTGTATATCGGAAAGAGAAAAACCGTTTTCGCGCAAAATCAAACGCAAAAACAGGCCCAGCTCGTCAGAAGTAAAAATATCTTTGGAAGTTTTACGAAAGCGCAACAACAACTCATCTTGGTCAAACAGACCGGCAAAAATTTGCGTATTGCCTATGTCTAAGGTAAGCAGCATACATCTCCTTGGGTCTTGGCTCGCCCGAAAGCGCAGCCTGACAACACATCATTGGATTTTACGGCAAAGTAGCCTCCGTACCGGGTAGGCTCTTCTTTTATATTATAGTAAGTTTGGAATTTACCGACGGAAAGTTTTTACCTGCATCCCAAGCAGCCGCCCCAGCAGCATCAACGGCAGAATAACAAATACCGTCACCACCGCCATCACCAAAATCATAATTACGCTAAAAGCCAGCGCCACAAACCCCGCAAAAAACCCCGCCCGGGCCATATGCTCCTGGAACTGTTCTTGCTGTGCCTGCTGCCCGACCGGGCGGCCTTCTTCGTCCAGCACTTCGGCTTCTATTACTTCGGCAGTAGAAACAATATTTTTATTTTCTTCCATAAATATATTGTCGCATAATTTTAAACGCTTTGCCACAAAACAAATAGTTAGTTCCCGTGCCAGCCCCGCGGCAAATTGGTAAAATATATATAGGTTACGCGTGAAGTCACATCACGCAAATTCAAAAACCGAAGGAAGAACACTATGCTGCCCAAAGCGTATGAACCGCAGGAAGTAGAAGCTAAACTCGTAGAAAAATGGCAAAAAGCCCGCCTTTTTACCGCTAAAGTAGATAAAAACAAAAAACCCTTTGTCATCGTCATTCCGCCGCCCAACATCACCGGCGCTCTGCATATGGGCCACGCTCTAAATGACACGCTGCAGGACACCCTGCTGCGCGCGCACAAAATGTTTGGAGAAGAAGCCTATTGGGTGCCCGGCACCGACCACGGCGGCATTGCCACGCAAAACGTCATTGAAAAGAAACTGGCCAAAGAGCAACACCTCTCCCGGCACGATTTAGGCCGCGAAAAATTTGTAGAAACCGTATGGGATTGGTATCACGAATGCGGCAACGCCATTTTTAACCAGTTCAAAAAAATGGGCTGGAGCCTGGATTTAAACCCCGACAATATCCGCTTTACGATGGACGAACAGCGGGCCAAATCCGTCTATGAATGTTTCAAACGCCTGTGGGAAAAGGGGTATATTTACCGCGGCAAACGCCTCATTAACTGGTGCGTACGCTGCTCCACGGCACTCTCTGACATTGAAGTAGAACACGAACAGCACGCCGGCAAACTTTGGCACCTGCGCTATAAAGGGGAGGACGGAAGCGAAGGCGTAGTCATCGCCACCACGCGCCCGGAAACCATTTTTGCCGACGCAGCCATCGCTGTCAACCCCAACGACAAACGCTATAAAGATTTAGTAGGCAAAAAAGTCATCATTCCGCTGGCCAACCGCGCCATTCCCGTTATTGCCGATGAAGCGGTGGAAATGGAATTCGGCACCGGTGCTTTAAAAATCACACCGGCGCACGACGCCACCGACTACGAAGTGGGCCAGCGCCACAATCTGCCGATGATGACCGTCATCAATGACAAAGGCAAAATGATGAACTGCCCCGAAAAATACAACGGGATGGACCGCGACCTCTGCCGCAAAGAAACCGTACAAGATTTGGAAGCGGCTGGCTTGTTGGTCAAAGAAGAAAAATACAATAACGCCGTTTCTTCCTGCTACCGCTGCCACAACGCTATTGAGCCGTATTTGAGCGAACAATGGTTTGTTAAAATGGACAAGCTGGCTGCCCCGGCTATTGCCGCGGCGGAATCGGGCGCGCTGCAATTCCACCCCGCCAGCTGGAAAACGCCGTTTATCAATTGGCTCAAAAACATTCAAGATTGGTGCATTTCCCGCCAAATTTGGTGGGGGCACCGCATTCCGGTATGGTATTGCCGCCACTGCAGCGAAAAAGGCCTAACCTTTGCCACGGACAAACAAGGCAAAGAACAGCTGACCAAAGTATCTTTTGAAGACGGCGCCAAGCCGATTGTTTCCTACCACAAGCCGGGAAAATGCCCCCTCTGCGGCGGGCACGACTTGGTGCAAGACCCCGATGTGCTGGACACCTGGTTTTCTTCTGCGCTGTGGCCGATGTCCGTTTTTGGCTGGCCGGACGAAACGGAAGAGCTCAACTATTTCTATCCCACCACCTCTATGGTCACAGGTTATGAAATTTTGTATTTGTGGGTGGCCCGTATGGTGATGATGGGGCTGGAATTTAAAGGCCAGCTGCCGTTTAAAGACGTATTTTTAAACGGTATCGTGCGTGACAAACGCGGCAAGAAAATGTCCAAATCTTTGGGCAACGTCATTGACCCGCTGGATATGACCGCCAAATACGGCACAGACGCGGTGCGTTTTTCGCTCTTAATGCAGGCCGTGCCCGGCAAAGACATTCCTTATGCTGAGGAAAGCATTACCGGCGCGCGCAATTTCTGCAACAAAATCTACAACGCTTCCCGCTTTATTTTAATGAATATGGAAGGTATCCAAGGCCCGCTGGCTATGCCCAAAGAAGCCAAAGAACTGGCCGACCAGTGGATTTTGGACCGCTACGAAAATGCTATTAAAACCGCCCGCGAAGGCATAGAAAAATACAACCTTGCCTTGACGGCCAACACGCTCTATCACTTCCTGTGGGGCGACTTTTGCGACTGGTATATAGAGCTGGCCAAACAGCGCTTCCAAACGCAGGAAAAAGAATATGTGATGGCGCTATGCGTCAACATTTTATACGGCACGCTCAAAGCGCTGCATCCGCTGATTCCGTTTATCACCGAAGAAATCGCCGCCAGCCTGCGCCCGTATGTGGATGAGAAGGCTGAGTTCTTGCTGCAACAGCAATATCCGCAGTTTGACGCTTCCTTGCTTAACCCGCAGGCCGTCAAACAAATGGAAACGGTGCAGGGCGTGACCAAAGAAATCCGCACCATACGCGCCCAGTTTAATGTGCCGCCGGGGCTGAAAATCAAAGCAGTGCTTTCTGCCGCAAACGAGGCGGAACTCTCTGTCGTGCGTGAGCACGCAGGGTATATTAAATTAATGGCAAAAATTGATGAGCTGCAAATCGGCGTCAATCTGCCAAAGCCCGCCCAAACCGCTACCGCCACCTACGGCAAAATCGCTGTTTATGTGCCGCTGACGGGGCTGATTGATTTTGATAAAGAGAAGAAACGCCTGGAAAAAGACATTGCCGCCGCGCAGGCCAATATTGCTTCGCGCAAGGCCCGCCTGGCGCAGGAAAACTTTATCAAGCACGCCCCCCAGGAGCAAATTGACAAAACCAAAGCGGAGCTAGCCGCCGCAGAAACTCTGCTGGTGCAGGCTCAGGCCGCATTGGCTGATTTGGCCTAAAGTATTCCGACTCCCCGCCCAGTATAGGACGGGGAGTCTTTTTATAAAGGAGGGAATATGAAAATTTTATTTGCTGTTTTATGTTCTTTGCTGTTGCCGCTGTGCGCCAGCGCCCAGCAAAACTGGAAAGCGGTGATGCGCTATGACAAACAAGACGCCAAGTCAGCGCTTACCCGCCGTCTGACGGAATATGTAGCGTACGATACGCAATCGGATCGGCACGCGGGCAAAGTTCCCTCCACCAAAGGACAACTGGCTTTTGCCAAAGCTTTAGCCAAAGAGCTCAAACGCATCGGCGCAACGGATGTGCAAACCAGCAAAGAAGGCGTTGTAACGGCAGCCCTCCCAGCCACCACCGCAAAACCCGCGCCAAGTCTTGTTTTTTTGGCGCAGCTGGATACGTTTGAAACCTTGCCGGGCAAAAACGTCAAAGCGCAAGTGCACGCCAAGTATAGAGGCGGGGATATTGTAATTAATCAAGAAAATAATGTACGTCTGACAGAATATAACAGCCCCCAGTTGTTACAGGCGCGGGGACACGATTTGGTTACCGCTTCCGGTGATACGCTGTTGGGAGCGGACAACAAAGCCGGCATTGCCATTATTATGACGTTGGCCGACTATTTGCTGGGCAACCCGTCTATTGAACACGGCCCCATTAAAATCGTTTTCTTCCCGGACGGGAAAACCCACACCGGCATTGAAAAGGTAGATGCAAAGGCTTTGCAGGCAGATTATGCATATATGGTAAGCGGAGCTGATTTAGGAGAAATCGTTACGGAAAATTTTAATGGACGCGCTTTTACCGCCGTATTTAATGGGATGCGTTCGGTCCGCAGCGGGTATGCTATGGGCTCCGACTTTGCAGATAACTTGTTAATGGCTTCAGACTTTCATACGCTTCTGCCTAGACACCGCCGGCCGGAAAACACCTCAGAGCACCGGGGGTTTGTGTGGGTAAAATCCATTGTTACGGATGGAGACGTCAGCACAGTTACGGGTGAAATACGCGCTTTTACAGAAGAAGAAATGCAAGAATTGACCCAGCTGGTCACTCAATCTTTCAATACAGCCAAATCGTTAAATCCAAGAAACAAAGAGTCTTCTTTAACGTTTCAAGACCAATTTAAAAACGCTAAAACCGTTATTCCCGCCTCTATTATCCATACCGCAGAAAACGCGATGCGCCAAGAGGAAATACAGCCCAAACGCATTGCAGTACGCGACAGCACAGACAGTATGACTTTGTCTTTTGGCGGCCTGCCCACGGTGGCTGTTTTTTCCGGAGCATTCAATACGCAAAGCCTGCTGGAATATGCAGATGTAGATATAATGGAAGCTTCGCTTCGCTCCCTCATTAGTACGGCAGCAAATTGGGTGGGGCAAAAAAACGCGCAATAAGCTCCATTTCTCCTATACAAACCCCGCCCGAACAGGCGGGGTTTTCTATTGGAGCGGGGCCCATTTATTTTATAGGTCCTTTGGCCCTTGTGAAAAACTGAAGCGATTAATTACAATAAAAATGTGAAGGCATAGGATCGCACCTTTTGATCATTTTCACACAGGAGAATATTATGAGAAAACTATTGGCATGGCCCGTTGTAGCGGCACTACTAATCAGTACCGGTGCAGCGTTTGCCCAAAGCAATATCACAGACAAATACCGCGCAACAATGATACCGCGTTTTGTGAAATATGTACAAATCGGCAGTATGAGCGACAATAATGCCGAATGGATGACCCCCGGTCAAGAAGAAATGGCCCAGGTTTTATATGAAGAAATCAAGGCCTTTGGTTTGCCGACCTATTTTTCCAAAGATAAATACATTTATGTGAATATTCCGTCCAACTTAAAAGATCGCAAAGCCCCAACATTGGGCTTTAGCGCACACTATGACACCACCCCGGATATCATTGGAAACAACGTCAAACCGCAAGTTATTGAAAAATACGATGGGCAACCTATTACGCTAAAAAACAATCACGTGATTGATTTAAAAAGCGATCCGTATTTGGCCCAAATGATTGGCAAAACCATCGTTACTTCTGACGGTACCACCAATTTGGGGGCCGACGATAAAGCCGGTATAACTATTTTGGTAACGCTGCTGCAAACTTTGGCAGAAAATCCGAACATTCCGCACGGCCCCATTCAAGTAGTGCTGACTCCCAACGAAGACGTGGGCCGCAGCGCAGAGCGTTTGGAACTGGAATATTATCACCCGGATTATGCTTATGATTTTGATGCCGGCGTCAATGGGGAAGTGATTATAGGCAACTTCTCCGCAGACCGCATTGTGGTTACGGCCCAAGGCATCAATGGACACCAGTCCTACGCGGCGGAAAACGGGTACCGCAATTCCACCGATCCTATCGCTTTTGTAACCAAAAGAGTAGCCCGCGAGAAAAACCTGCCCAACAACAGCTCCGGTTACGAAGGCTATATTGAACCGCATCATTTTGATTACGACCCCGTAGCTAACACGCACTCGGTGGATTTCCGCTTCCGCTATTTCAATCAAAACGAGGGCAAACGCTGGCACAAACGCTTGGACAGAGCCATTGAAGCCGCCCAAAGAAAGTTTGACGTCGCCCTTACCAAGGAAGTAATTAAGCAATATGAAAACGTGGAATATGGCGTGAAACCGGAAGCCTTAAGCTTGTTGACGTCCTCTTTGAAAGAAGCGGGCATTACCCCCAATCTGAAAAAAGAACGCGCCGGCACCACTTCTTCTATGATTATGGCCAAATTCGGTTTTGGCGGCTACACCGTCTTTACTGGGCAGAATAATCCTCACGCCTTTACGGAATGGCTGAGCGAAGAAGATATGTTCCTGGGATTTAAGACCGTAATGAATATGGTTAAAAATGCGGCTCAAATGAACATAAAATAAACCATATGAAAATTCTTATTGCCACTGGCAACGAACATAAATTCAAAGAAATTACAGAAATCCTCCCTCATAAAACTAAAATGGGGGAGGATATTGAATATGTCAGCTTAGCCGGCATCGGCGGGCTAAAACTGCCGCCGGAAACAGGCAATACATTGGCTGAAAATGCCGAACTAAAAGCAGTATATGCCGCCCGAGAATCCGGCCTGCCTGCCATATCGGACGATACGGGGCTGGAGGTAGAGTTTCTCAACGGACGGCCCGGCGTACACACAGCCCGCTACGCCGGAGAACAGGCCGACGCAGACGACAACAACCGCAAGCTGCTTAGTGAGTTAGAAGGGCTTTTTTTAGGCAAACGCGCAGCGCGCTTTCGCACAGTGGCCTGCTTGGCCACGCCGCAGGGAAAGGTGGTCAGTTTTGAAGGAGCGCTGGACGGATTCATTGGTTTTGGCTACCGCGGAGAAAACGGCTTTGGATACGACCCTATTTTTATTGTAGCCGGCACCCGCAAAACCCTGGCGGAAATGACGGACAAAGAAAAGAACGCCATCAGCCACCGCGGCAAGGCATTTCAACAACTGGCATCGCACTTACAAGTACTAAACAAATAATATTTTCTTAAAAAAAAAAAACAGCGTTCTAAAAGAACGCTGTTTTTTTACCTTCCTTCCACTTAAAATCTAATGGCCAACATTTCAGGACGGATTAAATAAAACAAATTAATCAATGCCCCGGCACTTAAAAAAGGCCCGAATGGAATAGCATCGCCTTTTCCTTTTCCTTTAAAAATCATTAAGAAAACAGAATAGACCAACCCCAAGGCGGAGGCAAACACTATCGTTGTAATCACGCCTTCCCAGCCAACAAAAGCGCCTATGCCCCCCATCAGTTTGACGTCGCCGCCGCCCATAGCTTCTTTCTTAAACATCACATATCCCAAAAGAGCTACTGCCAACGTGCCAAAAAAGCCAACTGCCGCACCCGACAAACTCTGCAAAAAATGGCTCCAGCCGCTGCCGTCAAAATTGGGATTAAGCCAACTAAAAGCCAACCCCAATACAATCAAGCCCAGGGAAAAGCGGTCTGGAATAATCATAAGTTCCAAATCTATTACCGACAGGATAATCAAACTATATACTGCTACCAATAATACCCCGCTCCAAGCCGTCAGCCCCCATCTCCACACAAACAACACCGTCAACAGGCCGCTGAGCAATTCCACGATAGGATATTGACAGGAAATTGGCTCTTTACAATGGCGGCATTTTCCCCACAGCAGGATATAACTCAACACAGGGATATTGTCATAAAATTTAATATGTTTTCCGCACTTTGGGCAAAAAGAAGCCGGCCAAACAATAGATTTATTGAGCGGGATACGATAAATACAAACATTTAAAAAACTGCCTATAATCAACCCGAATAACGCCGAAAAAAACAGAATTAAACTTTCCATAAACACCCCGTATTGGTAAAATAATCCCCGCGTTACATAACGCAGGGATTGAACAAACCATATTTAAAGTGTATTCCACACTTTGCCATAGCTGTCTTCTTTATCGCTGTTGACAAAAACATCTCCAAAGCGCGGGTCTGAAGAATCATTTACATACGCCCAGCCCCCCGTTTTGGTAAAAGCGCTTTCATACGACCCGGCCGAAACCTTATTGCTAGGCGGCAGCCCCGGCACCTGCGCTTGCGGAATAGCTTCTATGTATGTAGGCACTAAGCTGCTTAAATCATCTGTAGGATAAGTGCCCTGGTTTTCGCCGTAATAGGCCGCTATGGCGCTGCGCAGACGCACCAGTTGGTGCTTGGTGCTGCCTTCGCGGGCTTTATGCAGCAAAGTCATAAACTTAGGCACCGTCAGCCCTAAAAGCAATGCAAAAACAATCAGCGTAATCACTATCTCTATTACTGTAAAACCTTTTTTCATAAGTCCACCTTATTTCAGGTTCATAGCCACCAGCGCAAACACTTTGGCATCCCCTATAGTATTTTTAATGCTGCTGTACTCATTAGGCTGATGCATTGTATCATCCAACTTGGAATAAACCACAGCTGGGAACCCTGCATTGCGCAAATAAGCCGCCACCGTGCCGCCGCCCACGCCCTGCACTTTGGGGTGATTGCGATAAACTTGCTTCACATACTGCGTCAGCAATTTCACAATAGGGGCGTTTTTATCGGTCGGTTTGGAGCTATCATTAATAATAGTTTCCACCGTAATTTTCACTTTAAACTTTTTCTCTATAGTTTTGGCAATTTTCGCCACTTCTTCCTGCACCTGTTTATTGCTGTAGCTGGGCAGAATGCGGCAATCTAAATAAAACACATCCCTGCCCGGAATCGTATTGACGTTGGGCACATTCGGTTCGTGTTTTGTCGGCTCAAATACACTGTTGGGCACATCATACAAGCGGTCTTTTTTATTAAACTTTTTATATAAATCGCGCAAGGCCACCACCAAATGGCTGGAAGCTACAAAAGCATTGTTTCCATTTTGCGGGGTAGAAGCGTGCGTTTGCTTGCCATAAACGGTAATTTTAAGCCACAGCATATTTTTTTCAGCTACTTCCACCATCTCCCCTTTGGAATTGCCGGCGTCCGGCACAATAAAGCTGTCTTGTTTGCCGAAAATTTTTCCGTATTTTTTGAGTACGGTTACAATTCCATAATCGCTGCCCACTTCTTCGTCTGCATTCAAAAGCAGCGCATAGTTAACCGGCGGACGTACTCCCGCATCCATCATTGCTTTCACCGCCAACAGTCCTGACACCAGGCCCTGTTGGTTGTCCTCCGTGCCGCGGCCATAGATTTTGTCTCCTTTGACTACCACTTTAAACGGATCTGTTTTCCACAAAGACAAATCTCCCGGCGGCACCACATCCATATGGGCCATTACCCACAATGTTTTAGAGCGGTCTTGCCCATAATATTTGGCTACAATATTGGGCCGCACCCCGGTAGGAGAAGCCGGGTCTTTGGCTTCTAACACGTTAATTTCATCAAATTTCATCCCTTTCAATACTTTTAAAAGCACTTCTGCTTTAGCGGCTTCCCCTAAGCCCCCCTTTTCGTGCGGAGTAATGGCCGGGCAAGCCGTCATTTTGGTTTGCACGTCAATAATAAAATCACGGTATCCGTCTATTTTGTTTAATACATCTTTTACGTCCTTCATAGAAATCTCCTAAATTGGATTTTGCACATCTATAAATTGCGTTTGTACGCCAAAACGCTGACGCACCACTTCCATCAAAGCCAACACACCGGGCTTCTCAGAATTATAATGCCCCAACGCAATACAATTTAATTTATTTTCCCGGCACAGTTCTTGGGCCGGCTCATCTAAAGAGCCTGTCACAAATAAATCCAGCCCTAAGGCTACCGCATCCGGGATCATACTCCAACCGCCCCCGCTAACGGCCCCTACCGTACATACCTGCTTAGGACCGAAAGCAAGCACCATTGCTTTGGCAGAACAGAAACGTTCCAGCTGGCGTACAACCGTCGGCAACGCCGTAGATTTTATTTCTCCGCAAAAGCCGATTTCTTGTCCGTGGTAAGAAGCAAACGGACGGATATTTTGCGCTTTTAAGGCTTGCAATAACAGTGCATTATGACCTATTTGCGGATGTTTATCCAAGGGCAAATGATAGCCCAATAAACTAATATCGTGACGCAGCAGAAATCCTACGCGCCGACCAAAAGTGCCCGTCAGCGCCTGTTCTTTGCCCCACAATAAACCGTGGTGCACCACAATCATATCCGCGCCTGCGGCATAGGCTTTTTTAAAAAGCTCCAATCCTGCCGACACGCCGAATACAATTTTCCGCACGCGCGCCCGCCCTTCCACTTGCAAGCCGTTGTGGCTGCTGTCCGGAATTTCGGCGCTGTGCAAATACTCATTTAAGAAATGGACTACGTCCTCGCGCGTTGCCATAGATTTATGTTATCATTTTTGTAAGATGAAAAGAATAGTTTTAGGGGCGGCGGCGCTCTTTTTTTATTGTACTTTAGCCCTTGCGCAGCAAGCAACCGTTGCGCCATATCTGCCTGCTATGAATGCCCCGCAAGACCGAAATGCCCCTATTACTGTGCAATATCCACACGAAAATATGACGGTATTGCGCGGAGCAAAAAACGTCTATCTTTTTGGAAAATTGAATATAGAAAATGCCACGCTGCTGATCAACGGGCAAAAAGTGCCCGTCCATTCCAACGGAGCCTTTATCGCTTATTTACCCGTAGAGCAAGGCACTTTTTGCTTTGAGCTGGTGGCCCAAACCCCCCAACAGGAATATCGGGCCGTACGGCACATTATCGTGCCGGGAGAGCCTATTAAAAATTTTACGCAAGAAGCCCGCTTTGATGAAGAAGAAATTTATCCGCACCGGCCTGTATGGGTATTGCCGGGAGATACAGTCAATCTTTCCGCCCGGGGCACGCCGGGTGCCCAAGTAACGGCCAGCCTGTCTGGATTAAAAAACGCAAGAAATATTAAACTGAAAGAAGATGCCCGCACGCCCGGCATTTACCGGGCTAAATATGTGGTACAGGAAAATGAAAAACCCCGCCAGGCTAAAGTGACCTATACACTCAAAGATCCGTCCACCGGTTCTAGAGCTAAAATTACCGCTAAAAACCGCATTCGCGTTTTAGATCCGGCCCAGCTGCGGCCGGCGCGCGTTTTAGACCCGGGAGTCAAAGTACGCCAGCTTGCCGTGCGGCAAGGAAGTCTTTATCCGTATTACCGGGCCTATGGGGAGGTGTTAATAGACGGAAGAGATAACGGCTTGTTCCGGCTTAATTTAGGGCGCGGGGAACAAGTTTGGCTGGAAGAGAAAAAACTAGATTTTTTCGCAGAAAAAGACTATCTGCCCAACCAACTTTATGCGATGGATACCCTGGCAACAGATACCGCCACCCAGTTGCGCTGGAGCGGTCAAAAACAGGTGCCGGTTTCTATTCACGAATTTTCCAACCGTATGGAAGTTACTTTTTATTACACCCCGTCTTTTACAGAAAACTTTAGTTTTGATGCCACCAGCCCGCTATTAGACCGGGTGGAATGGGAGGACCCGCAAGACGGCGTGATTAAATTTATACTCTATTTCAAAGAGGGTCAAAAACCTTGGGGGCACGCTTACCATTACGAAGGGAATGATTTTATCGTCCAGCTGCGTCACCGTCCGCTTATCACTCCTTCTGCAGACAAGCCCCTTTTGGGCGTACGCATCTTAATTGACGCTGGACACAGCCCCAAACGCACCCCCCCCTATGACGGAACCATTGGCCCGACCGGTCTTTTGGAATATGAAGCTAACCTGGCTTTGGCGCAAACGCTAAAACCCAAATTGCAGGCAGCCGGAGCAGAGGTTATTATGAGCCGGCAAGGAGATAATGCGATGAGCCTGCCGGCGCGTTACCGGTTGGCATTGGAAAAAGAAGCCCATATTTTCATCAGTCTGCACCATAATGCCCTGCCAGAAACAGTTAATCCGCTGGCAGCTCCGCGCGGCTATTCCGTTTATTATACTTATCCGCACAGTTTTGATTTGGCGGAAAGCATTTATCAGGCCTTCAACCAGCTGATTGCTCTGCCGGATAATGGGTTGATTGCCAATGATGTGCTGTTCATCCCCCGCATTCCGGAAATACCCAGCGTTTTGGTGGAAAACGCCTACCTCATTTTGCCTGAACAAGAAGAATTGGTGGCCAGCCCCCAAGGGCGGGAACAATTTGCTCAAGCTCTGTACCAAGGCATATTGTCTTTTTACGGGGTTAAACAACCTGTTAAGCGGACCAAAAAACAAGGAAAACGCCGCTAATGGTTCCTTTTAAACCATTTCGCGGCAGGCAAATCCGCCCCGATTGGGCCGATTTCTCCTTGCCTCTCTATTAAAAGATTCCTTGTTCTGAAAGCAGCACCCCCTTTTCCCAAAACTTCCACCAAAACACCCCCCGAAGCCGCCGCCCAATATGATAAAATGAAAAGGATGGGCAAAAAAATAAGTTCACTAAACCGCTTTTTAAGTGACCGCGTGGATATCATCCTTATGCCGCGGGCAGGAACGTCTAGAAAATTTAAACTGACGGGCCTGACGTTGGTGGTATTAATATTGGTCTGGCTGGCAGTTACGCTGGGGGCTTTATGGCTTTGGAGCCGCGCCTATGACTATCATTTAACTAAAGCGGACAATGAACTTATGCGTGTAAAGATGAAATTGATTTCCGATGAGTTGGAACGCGGCCGCAAGTATTTGGATTTAACGCAAACCACCGAAAAACAAATGCGCCAAATGTTGGGAATGCCTGGCGGGAAATTTATCAATTTACCCAAAGGCTTGGAAGAAAAAAACCGCGAAGAAGATGAACGGGCTAAAGCGTTATTTGACTCGGATTTAAAAGACTTTGACACGGAAGAATTTGAAAAATATATCAATAGTATGCAGCAAGACGCACAGCAGCGGCTGGCCTCTTTTCAGGAAATCGCCTGGTACTATGCCAACCGCCGCGAAGGGCTGCATTCCACTCCGTCTATACGGCCTTCTTCGGCGCGTATTAGCTCTGGTTTTGGATACCGCCGTGACTTGTTTGGCAATGCGGTAGGCCATATGCACAACGGATTGGATTTTGCCGGCAAGCCCGACAGCCCCATTGTGGTAACCGCAGACGGCGTTGTGCGTCATACCGGTTGGGTCAATGGATACGGGCAGGCCGTATTGGTGGACCACGGGTTTGGTTACTCCACCTTATACGCCCACGCAACAGGCATTAAGGTAAAACCCGGTGATGTGGTCAAACGCGGCCAGCAAATTGCGTTTATGGGCACCACCGGCCGAAGCACCGGCACGCATTTACATTACGAAGTATGGAAAGACGGGCGACCCGTAAATCCAAGGGATTACTTTAAATAAAGTTGGGAGGAAGTATGAGTTTTTTAAAAAAAGATTCTGATTTCGCATCCGGAGAACATTTCTCCATCGTCAGTGCGGAATGTTATTTTCAGGGCACCTTAAGCGTACAGGGCTCTTTGCGCGTGGACGGCAAACTGGAAGGCTCGGTAGATAATGCCCGCCAAGTGATTGTGGGAGAAGGCGGCAAAATTACCGGAGACGTAACCGGACAGACCGTAGTCTGCGGCGGAGACATTGAAGGCAATGTGTGCGCTGATATGTTGGAAGTGTTAGGCAAAGCCTCTATCAAAGGCGATATCCGCGCCCAGAAAATGATTGTAGAAGAAGGCGGACGCATTGAAGGAATGTGCAAAATTGGCGGAGAAGAGACTGCACATATCCCAGAAGAAACAGAAGAAGACGAGGATAAATAAGGAGCGTTTAGCAGTATGATTTCTTTTCTGATTAAATACAAAAAGAGCATTCTTATCATCACGCTGGCTTTCTTTATAGGGAGCATCGGCTATATCGGGTTGGATTCTTTCCGCCGCGGTACTTTTAATGAAAATGTGGCTATGGTGGGCAGCGAGCCTATTACCTACCGCACGCTTTACAAAGCTACCGACGCCCAAGCCCGCGCGCTGCGCAACAACGGTGTGGATGTAGATGAAGACTTGAACAAATATCTGAACCAACAAATGCTTAGTGCACTCATCAGCGAGGAAGTACTCAACCAGGCCGCCAAAGAATTTGGTATGGAGGTGGCGGACTATGAAGTGGCTATGGATATTCACTCTTCCCCTATGTTTAATCAAAACGGTGTGTTTGATAAAAACGCCTATGAGCACGCAGTACGCTATCAGTTGGGCGTAACACCGGCCCAATTTGAAGAGCAAATCCGCCGCAGCAAACTCTCGGACCGCTTCCGTATGGCTTTGTACTCTTTCTATAAACTTACTCCCGAAGAAGTGCGTTTCTCTTATCAAGTGCAAAATGGGAATATGAAAGATTTTGAAAAGAACAAAAAAGACTTTGAACGTCAGCTGTTTGAAACAAAAATGGAAACAGCCCAACAAGCTTTCTTTGATGATTTTAACAACCGCGTAGAAATTAAAACTTATCTGGATCAACAGGCTTAACCGTGAAAAATAACGTACTTGTAGTCGGTTCCGTCGCTTTTGACACCATAGAAAACGCCCACGGGCGCGCAGACCGCGTCTTGGGTGGGGCGGCCAGCTATTCCTCTATTTCCGCCAGCTATTTTGCCCAACCCGCCGTGGTAGCGGTGGTGGGCACGGACTTTGCCCCTGCTTACCGCACCCCGTTTAAAAAATGTGGCGTGGATATATCGGGCCTGCAAGTAAAAGAAGGAAAAACCTTCCACTGGGGCGGCAGTTATGACAAAGACCTTAAAAACGCCACCACCCGTTTTACGGATTTGAACGTTTTTCAGGATTTTAATCCCAAACTCACTTCCGAACAAAGCCAAGCTAAAGCCGTATTTTTGGCCAACATTGATCCGGATTTGCAGCTGTCCGTGCTCAAACAAGTCAAAAACCCCAAGCTGGTAGCCTGTGATACAATGAACTATTGGATTACTTCCAAAAAAGCATCTGTGCTCAAAGTGCTTAAAAAAACGGATTTGTTCTTCTTAAATGAAGCCGAAGCCCGCCAGCTGACCGGGGAATATAATTTAATTACCGCCGGGAAAAAGATTTTAAAGCTGGGCGCCAAGCACGTAATTATCAAATTGGGGCCCAACGGCTCTATGTTGGTGAGCAAACTGGGCATCGTGCAGTTCCCCCCGTACATATTAGAACACGTATATGATACCACCGGTGCTGGAGATACTTTCGGCGGGGGTGCGACCGGCTATTTAGCCAGTCTGCGCAAATGGGACACGCTTTCCGCCATTAAACGCGCGATGATGATTGGCAATGTAATGGCGTCTTTTACTATAGAATCGTTCAGCGTAAAACGTTTGGCTAATATTAAAAAAGGTGAAATAGAAAAACGCCTGCAAGAGTACACTTCTATGCTGCGTTTTTAATAAGAACCATTCCCGTCCTCTGCAAAAAGACAAACGGGTATAGCCAAAACGGCTGAAATTTAGTAAAATAAATATACAGTTTTACGCCGGGGTGCTGGAATTGGTATACAGGATGGTCTCAAAAACCATTGCCCTTTCGGGCTTAAGGGTTCAAGTCCCTTCCCCGGTATATTTTTTGAAAGGCTTTTTAGCAAGATAATAAACACGCTAAAAAGCCTTTTTTATCGTCGTAAATCCATATTATAAAATTAAGAAATTGCAAACAGATAAGGCGATTATACTGGCAGCATTTTGGCAATCTAACAACCCCATTCAGATTTTCACCTAGAACCGTTTCTTCCACGCTGCAAATATGTTCCACCCAGAAAGGTTGTTTAAAAGAGCACGGCAGAGTTTTATTTTTTACTTCAGCAAACAACAAGAGCTAGAGTTCAAAAGAAGATTTTCTGGGAAACCTTTTACGCAAATAGTTTATCTGCGCCGCAGAGGCTTCTTCCGATAAAAGAGGAGTATCATTTAAGCAAAAAGTACACGGATCTTCCGTCTCCAAGTCACTCAAATTGCTCATAATTAATTTTCCGGCTACGCCGCATTTTCCGGGAATATTCAGCGCATCTTTAATAACATTTTTTCCTTTCATATGGTCCGGTAATTCAAAAAGCCCTCTACTGGCATTATTAACATCCCGAAACTTGGAATAAGTGGTTTTTGTCCACAAATCTCCCAAAATAGTTATGTTCTCTAGAAAATCACTCTTGCGATAGGGTGTAACCGAGTGTGTGTCCCCATATGCGGGAACGTCATTCCAATCTATTTTATATATATCTTCTAATATTTTTTTCCCTTTTTCATACATTACCCGATTTCGTTCATTTCCGGGCAAAGAAAGCACCCTCTCCTTTTCTTTATATACCCGTATATCACTATAATAGATGGGTAACCCTTCTTGGGTAAAAAAGAAATCCCGCCCCAGCTTTTTATTTATAAAGATATCATCGTTAAAATAGATGAAATGTTCTGCTAGACCGGGGATAAAGGGCAAACGCGTTTCTATTGCCAAAGAATTAAAAACAGGCAAGGCATCGGCCGGAAAAATATCCTTATGGTCCACCATACGTATTTTAGGATGTTGGGTATTAAGCCACTTGGGCGTCTGGTTGTCCGTCACAATAAATATAGTCCGCACCCAAGGGAGGTTCTCCTCCACAGAGCGCAGACTATATTTTAGTTCTTCTCTATCTCTATATCGCGCCGGACCGGCTACTTCCGGCTGATAAATTCCATATTCTTTCTGCCAATAATTTTTCTTTGCGGCCCATTGAGGATCATTCCCATCCACCCAAGTATAGACTATGTCTATAGGGAAGTTATCCTCTCTTTTCATTCTCCCAAATACTGCAGCCAAAGCACAAAAGACACATAAAACCAAAATAAAGATTAAACGCCTCTTTGTGTGTTTTGGCTGCATCATAACTTTACATAGTATATAAAGTGCCGCTGACTATACCGCCTAAATCTGCACTGGCAGAAAGGCTGCTTATCTGCGCAAAACCATACTCTTTGCAAGAGGTCCCCGCACAGAACAAATTCCCTTGGTTAGTTAGGCCGAGTGTCATACTGATAGAGGACGAACCGCTGCCGCTTCCACTGCTACTGCCACCGCTGTCGGATCCGTCATTTCGGCTATCGAACCATTCTGCACTCCACAAACGCAGATCGGCCCAATCCATACGCAAACTGGCCAACGCATACAATTTATCAAACGTTCTTTTGGCCGCCATTACTTTATAAAGAGCCGTACTGATTGCATAATCGGCTTCATTTACCACATTTTGCGCTATACGAATAGGGCTTTCCAGCTGACTTATCCCCCGCGCCGTCACCGTGCCGCTGCAAGTGGCCACATAATTCACATTGGCAGAAGCAGGCAATACTTTGAATGCATAGTCACAAGAAAAACCTTTTAAATCTTCCGTCGTACTGGGCAATGAAATATCCAGCAAATCCAAATCTACTGTGACAGTACTTGTCCCGTTATTTAAGGAATTTGCCATAGCATATACTTCCCCAGCCTCTAAAATTGTCTTTAATTTAGTAACTACACCGGATACCCGGCTCTTTTTAACAGCACGGGTATATTGAGGCAACGCTATAGCAGATAGAATGCCTATAATCAATACGACGACTAATAGCTCTATCAACGTAAAACCATTCCGTTTCACCTTACGGGGATGGCCTTTTGTTTTCTCTATAATTGACTTCATTTCTTCTCCTTTAAGGCAGTAGATAAATTATTTATTTTGTCAACTTCCTACTTGTTTATAATATATCATACATTGAAAAAACAGTTCAAGAAGAGGCCCCTCTCTTTTGCTAAACAGACTTCATCAAATAACAAGCATTTCTCCTTTCTTATGTTCTTAGTGCATCTCACCATATTTTTAAGTACAATATAAATATCTTTATAATAAGAGGACTTTTATGAAACGGAAAATAATACTTCTTACTTTATTTGCCGCCGTTGCTTTAGGCGCCTGCGTGAATATACCCAAAACGCCGGAACTCAATATTTCACTGCCGGTAGCCGGCAGCGAAGAAGTTTGGAAATCAGCCGATTATAAAGGCCAGCCCATATTGGTGGCTGTAATGGCCTCTTACTGCGGTTGGTGCAAGCGTTCTTTGCCGGCGTTGGAAAGCGCCAATGCTCAATTTAAAGATAAGGGTGTGCAAGTCATTGGCATTTATGTAGATAATGATGAAGAGGCCGTGAAAAAAATTATTGAAGATTACGACCTGCACAGCGTCATCCTCTTCCAAGGCGGCAAAACGGCAGAAGATTTGATGGTGCAAGGCTTTCCGCATATTATGCTCTTTGACCAAGACCACGATTTAGTCCGTCTTTGGAGCGGCTATTCCGACAATTTGGCAGAGCAGTATGAAAAAGAAATAAACAAATTGTTAGATTAAATACCCACTAAACCCCGCTTAAAGGCGGGGTTTTTTAGGTCCTGCTAGTGGGGGTGGCAAATCCCCGGCTACGTCAGGCCTAACCACAAAAGTTATATCCACCACCACGCTCCTCTCTGTAAAATATACATCCCGCCCCCGCAAGCCGCTTTATAAAAACCTGCAGGCTTCATTTGCATAGTCCAAAGCAAATAGTTATAATGAAATATCTTATCATCAGGAGGATGTATGAAAAAGATAGCAGTCCTTTTCGCCTTATGCGCTTTGGCTCTTCCGGCCATAGCCCAACCCACAGCGACGGATCCCTTTTTTATGTTGGATAAATCCGCCAAACTCTTAGACAGCGAGCTTGGTTTTTCCAATAATTACGAAGGCGGAGACGGCGCAAAGCAGTGGCTGCTCAAAGAAACTTTCCGCTACGGTTTGGCTCCGCGCTGGGAAGTGTTTGCTTCTTTGGGTTTGGCTCATTTAAAGATGGACGGCGGCTATAGCGAAAACGGCCTGACCGACCCCGACTTTGGCGTCAAATACCGCGCTTCGGAAGATTTCCTGCAAAAAGGGTGGCTTTTAGACCTTACGGCTCATTTCAGCCCCTCTTTATTTGACTCTCCCGAAGACAACCACCCCGACGGCGTAGCCAAAGGCTCCACCGATTTTGGCGTAGGTGCTATGGTAGGCCGCCAAGCTTCAGGCGCCCAGGAATGGACTTGGGGCGGCTTTGCCGCGTTGGACTTCATCGGCAGTACCGATAACGGCAAAAGCGCGACGGACTTTTACGTCGGTGGTTTAGGCAAATACTATATTGACGATATTAATTCCGTGGACGGTTTAGCCAGCTTAGGCTTCCGCGGCAAACGTGCAGACGGCGCTGACAACGATACCACCCTGCGCTTAGCCGGCGGCTACAGCCGCGTGCTGACCCAAGATATGGATTTAGGCGGCCAGTTGGGTTTTGCCACCCACAGCGCTGATGGAGCCAAAACGGAAATTTTCCTTTCGGCCCGCTTGCGCTGGCTCTTCTAAGCTTTCCGTCTGAATAAAAACGCTCCGCTTTGCCGGAGCGTTTTTTATTTTCCGCTGCCGGGCCCGTCTGCACATAATTGAGAAAACGGGCAGTCGTTGGGTATATACACAAGAACGCAGCGCCAGCTCCCGTAAATAATTAGGAAACAGGCCGTTGTTGAAAATATATACAAGAAGCAGTGCCAGTCCCCGCCTGCAAATAACCAGGGAAACAGGCTCCGCCGCTCCCCAGCAAACACATAAAAAACCCCGGGCAAAAAACCCGGGGCTATTACAAAGTATTTCATTTAAGCCAGCGGGCACATACCGGCTTTCTCCATACAAACATAGACTACGGCTTTTGGAAACAACTTGCGCAAAAGCGGTACAAAGTAAGCATAGGCTTCCTGGCGCAAGCTTTCAGGATAGCGCATTTTGCCGTCAAACTCCAGCAAAAATTCCCCGTCTAAAATACTATTGTCCGGGAAACGGTTCTCCACCGCTTTTTTTAATTCGCGCGAAAAGCGCAAAAGCCCCACACTAATCCACGCCACCTTATCCACAGGCACACTTTGGGCTATTTGCTCTGCCGCTTGGGCATAGGCTTCTTTCCAGCCGGCAAAGGGCACCACCGGGTCAAAGTGAAACCCCAGCCTATATCCCGCCTGCGCCACCGAGGCCGCCGCCGCCAAACGCTGTGGCAAAGACGGCGTAAAATGCTCCACCCGCTCTATAAACTGCGCCGCATTGACCGACCAGCTGACCACCACATTTTCCGCCCCGCCCTGGGCCAGCAGCCCTTCTATGCAAACGCTTTTGGTTTTAAATTCAAACTGCAAATGCGGGCGCGCGCGGAAGAACGGCACAATTTGCGCGCTGTACTGCGTCAGCTCGTCAAACACTAAAGAATCGGTAAATTCCCCACTGCCGATGCGCGGGCGGTCAAAGGGACCTTTGCGAAAAGACGCCCCGTCTATTTTATCTAAAAAATCCTGCACGTTGGCCGGCAGCAAAATCGCGTGCAAATTTTGGTATTGCTGCAAGAAACAATATTCGCATTCAAAGCGGCAGCCAAAGCCCAAATTTATCAAATTGTACCCGCACCCGGCATTGCCCGAAGAACAAGGGCAGGGTTTTAAAAAGTCATATTTTTCGCGGTGGATAACCAAGGTGTCCGTCCGGCGGGAGAAATTGTCGCTCCCCACCATTTCTTTTCCGTCCCAGCTGGGAAATTGCGCCTTGGGAAACTTTTCCCGCGCACGCCGAGCCAGGCCGCTTTCGCACACGCTTTCTTCTATATAAATATATTGGGGGTAAAAAGGCCGCGGCGTTAAATCGGCCCGTTGGGCCGGGTCCAGCTCCAGCTTGGGCAAGTAAAAAGCGCTTTTAGGCGCAGTGGAAAAGCTGGTTGGATAGCGTTTGAGCAGCAATTGTTTTTTAGCGCGCTCAAAATTTAAATTTTTCTCCGCGGGCAAAACATCCACCGGGCTTTTGCCGTCGCGCTTGGAAATCTCATAAATAAGGCGCAGCAGCTCCCGCTTTTTATTAATTCCTAAAGCAGGCAGCAGCCCGTCTAAATATATGGAAATTTCTTGCACCGTTGCCATATCTTACTCCGCCTTTTCAGTTTTCACAGTAGTGCTTAAAAACTCTTGCTCCGGCCCGCTCAGCACCAGCTGTACGGCGCAGCTGTTTTGCCGGGCTTGTGCGGCGCTGCGCGCTCCGGCCAGCACCCCGCTGACCCCTTCCTGCGCCAGCACCCAGGCCAACGCCACCGCACTGGCGGGCACGCCGCGTTGGGCGGCTATCTCTTGGACCCGCCGTCCAACTGTCTGGGCTTGCTCAAAAGAGGTGCCGAAATAATACTTATAAAAATACCGCCGCGCATCACAGCGGCGCAAGTTCGGCATTTGGCGGTACTTGCCGCTTAAAATCCCCCCGCCCAACGCCCCATATGCATAAAAAGCAATGTTATTTTCCCGGCAAAATTGCGCTACGTCCCGCCGGGAATTGTCCAGCAAAGAAAACGGATTTTGCACACAAGCCACCGGCGTGTTTTGGCAGACAAGCCGCAGCTGCTCCACCCCCACATTGCATAAACCGACGGCGCGTATTTTGCCTTGCTCCTGCAAACGCGCCAGCGCTTGAGCTGCTTGTTCCAGTGGCACCTTTGGGTCGGGCCAGTGGATTTGGTAGAGGTCTATATAATCGGTTTGTAGGCGGCGCAAAGAAGCGTCACACTGGGCGTAAATACTTTCCGCCCGCAAATCGTGGTCCGGCCGCCCGCCTTTAAGGACAATGCCGCATTTGGTAGCCAGTAACACGTGGCGGCGGCGCCCTGTAAGCGCCTTCCCCAGCAGACGCTCTGCCGTGCCGTCCCCATACACCGGGGCGGTGTCTATTAGATTAATCCCTTGCGCCAAGGCGGCCTCCACCGTTTCAACAGCCGCGCTTTGCTCGGTCGGCCCCCAGTCATTGCCGCCTCCTAATGCCCAAGTGCCCAGCCCAATACGGCTGGCCTGCTGGCCTTGGATAATAAGCGGCGCAAAATTCATTACCACACCCCATTAGCCGCCATAAAACAATCTTCTATGGCTTCTATACCGGCGGTTTGAGCTTGTTGGCGGGCGTTCTCATCCCGCGCGCCGGGCTGGAACCAAATTTCCTGCACGCCGGCTTCTATGCACTGCTGCACCGCCGCCTGCAAAGCTGCCGGCGGCAGTACCATAATAACACCGTAAATCCGGGCTGGAATTTGCGCTAGAGTTTGATAGACGGGGGCGCCCAACAGAGTCCCCCCTTTGGGATTGACGGCAAAGACCTTATAGTCTGCCGCGCGCAAATCTTTAAAGATACGGGTGCCGTATTTAGACGGGTCTGTTAAAGACACCCCCATCACGGCATAGACGCGGCGGGGCTCCATATTAGGCCTGCGGCATATTGCCACTCATACCCGCCATACCGCCCATGGCTTGGGCGGCCATGGCCTGGCTGTCACGCACGGCTTTGTTGATGACGTCTTTTAGCTCTTCAGCCAGCTGTTCGCGCGAGAAATTTTGCACCAGCTCAGACACCACCACTTCTTTGACTTCTTGGGAGCCGGACACCGTCACCTCAAATACATGGTGCGGGCTGTCTACTTTAATGACCATATTGTCCAAGCGTTTTTTAATTTCCTGGATTTGGTTTTTTAATTGCCACAAATCTTTAAGCTGTCCTAACTTATCAAACATATATGCCTCCTAAAGGGTTTCTTAAATTTTACCAATTTCACCACCGGGGCCGCTTGGCTCCAGCTCCACCTGCTGGGCCGCCCGCACAAACACCGCTGCCGTCCGCACCCGGGCTTGTGGATAAATATGCCGCGCCGCACACGCATAGGCTTGCAGCTGGGAACGGTATTTTTGCGCACTTTGCACCGGGTTGTCTGTGCGGTCTGTTTTAAAATCAAACACCCATATATCCCCTTTGGCGTCCTGCGCCAGCAAATCAATCACGCCGCTTACAACCCCCAGCGATGTGTGTTGCGAAAACGGCATCTCCACCCCTAGCACCTGCATTGCTTTTAGGGTTTGATAAAGAGGGGAATCACAAAATGTCTGCAACATTCCCGCCGCCTGCGCCGCTTGGCTGCCCAGCCCCGTTTCCCGCACGGCCGTCTGCAAACAAATGCTGGGGGGTTTTTGCTCCGTCCAACCTTGAGCCAACGCCGCGTGGACCAGCGTTCCCAACTGCGCGGCTGCCGGGTCTGCCAGTTCTTCTTCCGCCAAAGCAGACGGCGCCAAAGCCCCTGCCGCGGTGCGAAGGCTCTCATATTCAGCGCGGCGGGCGGCAACGTCCTGACGCCAGGTTGCCAGTTCTTTGTCTTGGCGCGCTTCCACTACAGCGGGCCGGTAGGTATAAATAAACTCTTCCGGTTTCTGATAAGGAACATAACTTACACGCAATTCTTTCTCAGCACCCAACACGGCAGGATATGCTCCCTGCGGAGGGAAAAACCCGCTTTGACCAAACATTTCCGCTATTGTGCGCCGCTCGCTCTGTTCATTTCCTACCACTAAAAGTTTTTCCTGCGCACGCGTGAGCGCCACATATAAAACACGCACCTCTTCACAACGGGAATGTTCTTTATGTTCCTCTTCCAGCCACGCCAGGGCCAAATCCCCGTACGGCCCCACCCGAAAGCCGTGCAAATGGTAACGCCAAGAATATAAATGAGCCGGGCGGTTTGCCGCGGAAGAGGTTTCTTTCTTAGAAATATCCACCAAAATCACTACCGGGAATTGCAATCCCTTCGCTTTATGCACCGTCATCACATTGACGGCGTCGGCCCCTTCCCCCGGCGGCAATGCACTTAAGCGGCTAAGATCTTGCTCCATCATCTCCTGCACGCGGCTTAAAAATTGCCCCAGCGTCAACGGTGTTTGCAGCGCATATCCTTCCGCCAGAGAAACTATTTTTTCCAAATGGGAAATACTTCTCTGCCCGTCATAAGCAGCGGCACAGGCCTCCGCCAAAAAACTCTCCTGCAACAGGCTGCGCAGCAACTGGTGCAGCGGCTCCCGCCCGGCCCGGGCGGCATAACTGCGCAGCAAGGCAAATATCCGTTCCGCCGCCGCGCAAGTGGAAGTTTTGCGCCAATCCAGCTCTTGATGCAAAGCCAGTTGGTAAATATCTTCATCACGCATAGCCCCCAAAGGGCTGCGCAGCACCCCGGTAAGTGCTATTTTATTCAGCGGGTCATCTACTGCACGTAAAAAATTTAAAAAGTCATCAATTTCCTGCCGCCGGTAAAAATCTTTATCTTCTTCTAAAGAAAAGGGAATGCCTTCCCGCCTAAGGGCATCGGCATACGGCAACAAAGTGGTGGCGGCCCGGGTAAGCAGGGCGATATCTTTATATTGCAGTTTATGTCCGTCTTTCAACGTAAGTTTGCCCACATTCTCAGCAATCCAGCGCGCTACAAAACGGCCCTGATTATGGCGGTATGCCTCTGCTAAAATCTTCTCTTCCCCACCGCGCACCAAAGCCAGCTCGGCAGCGCCGCAGAGTTGGGTATTATCCGTAAAGATAGGCTCATACGCAGGTTGGAAAGCCGGTTTTGCTTTCATCACTATAGAGCAAACACCATTGGCTACGGCCACAATTTCTTTTTCACTGCGGAAATTTTTGCGCAAATAGGCTTTTTCTCCCCCTTGTTTCAAAATTAAATCCGTAAATAATTCATACGCCGTAATATCCGCCCCGCGGAAACGGTAGATGGATTGCTTGGGGTCGCCCACTACAAAAAGTTTGCCTGGCTGCAGTTTTACATCCTGCCAGCGGGTAGCCCCGCCGCCTTTTTGCTCCGCCAAAAAAAGAAGCAGCTCCCCCTGCACGGGGTCTGTGTCCTGAAATTCGTCAATATACAGGGCGTCATATTCTTCTTGCACATAGCGGCGCACCAGCAAATTATTTTTCAGCAAATCCCGTGTTTTGACCAGCAAATCATCAAAACTCAAAATACCTTCCGCCGCCATCCGCGTGCGGATTGTTTGCGTTACATCGCGCAGCAAATCATAGGCTTTCTGCACAAAAATTTGCACCGCAGGATCTGCCTGGGCTGCAAAAAAACAAAGCGATTTGGCTTCCTCTTCGCTAGAAGCGTCCCAATCTTTTGGCACAGACTTAATAGCAATAGTTTCTTCTGTCTTGCCGTCGTAATGTCCGCTTTCCAGCCAGGCAGCCGCGCGCGCAAAACGCTCCGCCGCTTGAAAAAGGGCTTTTTCTATTACACGCGGTGCCTTCTTGCCGGTGCTAAAATGCTCCGCCAATTCCCGTGCGCGCTGAGCCCGTGCAGAGCATACAGACACAAGCAACTCCTTGGGAAAATTCCTTTCCAAGTTTTGTATTTTCCCGCTGCACATCTCTGTGGCGCAGGCGCGCAAATCTGCCAAAGACACTTTAGAGAGCACTTCTTGCCATTGGCTGGCACGGGGGGCGTTTTCCCCCAATTCTCTGTCTAAAAACTTGTTCCACTCCGCTTCAAATAAACGCCGCGCGCGCGGACCTTTGTCTATTTCCGCACCGGGCGTTAAACCCGCTTCCAACGGGTAAGCCCGCAGAATATCGGCACAAAAACTATGAATGGTGCCTATAGGACTGACATCTAACTGGGAAAGGGCCTTTTCCGCCCGCTCTATAATAAGCGGTTGCGGCACTTCAAACACTTTTTTCAAAATGTCTAAGAGCCCGCCGTTTTCTCCTTCCCGCGCCGCACGCAACACGGCCTGCAATTTAAAAATCAGCCGGGTTTTAATCTCTGCGGCAGCTTTTTCGGTAAAAGTCAGCGCCACCAAACGCGGGGCCAAAATACCTTGTGCCAATAAGGCCAAACAAAGCCGGTCAATCAGCAAAGTCGTCTTGCCGGTGCCGGCACCGGCTTCCACCACCATATTGACACCCAACAAGGTGCGTACGCGCTGGCGATCTTCGGTTAGGTTCATTGTTTTGCCTCCTCCAAAGCACGGGCTTGCGGTGCGTGTTTGGCGCGCAGCAAGGCGCGGTAAGCATCTTTATGGCAAATAGACGCATAAGGACAATACTGGCAATGATCGTTGGGATTAATAAAAAAAGCCCCTTGGCGCAACAAATCCATCAACAAAGTCATAAACTGTGCTGCCCGCGGCAACACCGCTTCAAAAGAAGCGGCAGAAAGCTCCTGCCGGGCATAGCCTTTATGAATGCTTAACAAGGCCGCCCCATCTGGGGCCAGCCCCCGGGTTTGCGGCTGGTCTTGCGCCAAAAGCAAATAGATCAGCGGCTGTAAGATTAGTTTTTTAAACAAATCGGCCGACAAATCTTTCCCACCCAGACGCGCTGTCTTGTAGTCCAACACGCGGAAAGTGCGGGCTTGGGGGTTCACATCAATACGGTCCACAATACCTTTCAGTTTGATCCGAAGATCTGCCGCCGGATGATACATCTTTTCAAACAAAGTTTCAAACACTGTAGGCAAAAAACCTTCTAAATGTTGCGCGTCCTGCACCACAAAATCAGCCAGTTTTTCGCGGATATCTTTTAAAATCAGCTCCCAAATCACCGGATAAATCCCAAATTGTTTGTAGCTCTGTGCCGTATAATTTTTCTCCACCGCTTCTTCTAATTTTTGTTGCAAAGCCGATGGAAACAATTCCCCCTGAAGCCCTTGTTGTTGCAGCGTTTTATAATAATCCATTAAGATTTGGTGATAAGCCCTGCCGCGTAAATTGGGAGAAAGTTCCGCACGGGAAAGGGCGTCTTCTTTTTCTTTCAACCCCACCCCTTTAGCCAAAAAATATTTCATTGGGCAGCGGGCCAAATCTTGCAATGTGGTAGGAGAAAACCCTTCCTCATTTTGCCACTCCAATATTTCTGGACCGCAGCCGACCATACCGTCCCGCCCGTGCAACGCCCCCCACGAAGCATCTTGGCGGGCCGCCTGCAGGCTTTCCCGTATGCCGGGCCGGTCCAAACCGGCTCTTTCATATTCTCCAATATCCGCCCCTTCTGCTGCCAACAGCAAAGACATCTCTTTTTCGGTAAGCCATTGCGGCGGCGTTTCTTTTAAACGCCCTATCAAACGGCCGCTAATATAGCGCACTGCAGCCGCCTGCAAATCCGTCCCCGCGGCGCGGGCCAACTCTACCAAATAGCCCGAAGGAACAAGGGGTTTGCCCTCTGCATCAGCCCGCAGGAAAGACACATATAACTGTTCTTGCGCCGCTTCCAACGCACAGAAAAACAACAAACGCTCCTCTTCAAAACGCTCCATTTTTTGGTTGAGCCAAAAGCCAAGCTGGTCGCGCAAAATACGGCGGTAATAATCTTTCAAAAAGGGGTCTTGGTACAAAGCCTGCGGAAAACTCTTTTCATTCATCCCCAATAAAAACACCACTTTAAATCCCATTGCGCGCATAGACAGAGCATCTAAGGCGCTGACTCCTTGCGGCATAGAAAACGTCTGAGAAAGAGAAACACCTTGCAACGAAGAAAAGAGCTCGTCCAAAAATTCCCCTTCTTTGGCTTTGGGCGTCACACACGCATAGCGGGAAAAACCGTTTAAAATGTTTTGCATTTCCTGCCAAACCGCTTTTTCCGACGGGGTTAGCTCTTCTTGTTTGACCTGTTCTTCCAACAACTGCTGGGCAGCCTGGCACAGGGTGTTCCAAGGCAAAGGTTTTTCCAAAAACCCCAAACTGCTTTTGATATGGGTCAGCCAAGACAAAAACTCCGGGTCATAATAGGCAAGATCCTTGCGCACCAAATCAGCCCATTGGCTAAAATCCCGCTGGGCTAAACATTCCTCTATCAAATAACGCCAGGAATTTTTTATTTTAAAGTATGGGGAAGTAACTACCGCCAGGATATCTTCCCGGTCAAACCCGTTGCGCGCCAAAGCAAACAAATTACTTAAAAACACCCCTAAAGGACGTGAAGAAAAACCGAAACTAAAAGAGGCCGCAAGCGGCACACCGTTCTGCGCAAAAAACACCGGCAGGCAAGTCTTATATTTTTCCAAGGAACGGGCACATACCGCCATATCTTCGTAAGCAATGCCCTGTTGTGTATGCAGGCGAAGCATTTCTTTCACCACGCCGAACACTTCCCCCTCGGGGTCGGGGGCACTGGTCCAGTGCAAACTTTGCGGCGGCTGAACAGCGTGCTGGGCAGAAAACAGATTTCTCAAGGCTTCCCCCCCGGCCAAACCGTCCCAATTTATCGGCAAAGGCGCGGCCGTGCCTGCAGCCCCCAATATATTGGTTTCAAAAAATTTCCGTCCAAACTCAAAAGCCGGATGTTTGGCATATACCCAAAATACCGCTGTGGGATACGAACGCGTTATGGCATTAAACAACTCCAACTGGCGGCCTGTAAGCTCATAAAATCCATACACTACAATTTCACAAAAAGAATGCAGGTAAGCGCTTTCAGGTGCTGCAGAAAGAGCGTCTTCAAAATACTGCTTATAGGAACGATAACCTGGCACTTGGTCCATTTTCTGCAAATAGGCCCTATATACCCGCACCAACCATTGCAAATGCGGCAGCTGAGGCGCCAGCAGCGGATCTGAAGTCAGCTGCAGTTGCTCTTCCAGCACATCTGGGGCCGCCAAAGAGTCTGCCAAATCCCGCAAAGAAGCCTTTAACGTCTCAATAAATCCCCGGCTGGGTTTATAACGCGCAAAACCCGGCTCTAAAAGCAAAGTCTTAAGCAGATAATCGTGCAAACCGTCTGATGGCAGCAGGGGGGCTTTGGCGGCGCAGTTTTCCGCATCCAAGCGGGAAAGCAACTGGGAAAATGTAACAAAAAACACATTGCTGATAAACCCCGCTTTCTGCGCGCACAACCGCCGCAGACGCCCTGCCACGCGCTGGGAAGGGCACAGCACCAGCACCCGCCGCTGCGGCCCGGGCTGCAAAGCAGTTGTATATTCGGCAAATTGTTGTTCTAAAGCCCGAAAGGGCGCGTAAAAAACTTGCATAAAATGCTATAGTAATAAGGTATTTTCATACATATTATTACATTTTTGACGCAGTTTTTGCGCCGCCCAACAATTAGATGAAAACATTAATCCTTATGCGCCACGGCAAAGCAGAACCCTACGCCCAAACAGACACGCAACGTCCTTTAACACCCGAAGGACGCCAAAAAATAGCCGCCGCAGCCCAAGCCCTAAAAAAAGCGGGCTATCAGCCCGATTTATTGTTATGCAGCCCGCTGCTTCGGGCGCGGCAAAGCGCACAAATTGCCTCGGAGATTTTAGGCGTGCCGGCCCAAACGGAAGCGTTACTGGACGGACGGCTCAGCGCGCACGGCTTGTTGGATTTTGCCCAAAAACAACTGGAAAAGGCCGACTGTGTCATACTGGTGGGGCACAACCCCAATGTCAGTTTGGCATCAGGCATTTTGCAACAGGAATATATTTCTCTTTCCGCCGGCGGATACGCCGTATTTGACTGGACGGACGCCAAACAACCCAAATTATTGCTGGGGAGGTATAAATGACGGTATTTGATGCAGTATTATTGGGGCTTTTGCAGGCGCTAGGGGAGTTTCTGCCTATTTCCAGTTCAGCCCATTTAGTGCTTTTGCCTTTTTTCCGCGGGGCGCAATACCAAGGGGTTACTTTTGATGTAATGCTGCATTTTGCCACCTTGCTGGCAGTGCTGTTATATTTTGCCAAAGATTGGTTTTTTATCATTAAAAACGGCCTGACGCAGCCCCGCAGCCAAGAAGGAAAAATCCTTTGGCTTTTGGCGCTGGCCACGGTGCCGGCAGGACTCGTTGGCGTACTTTGCAAAGACTGGGTGGAAACGGTGTTTAGAAGCCCGCTGATGATTGCCGTATGCTTAATGGTTTTTGCCGTCATCTTATGGTGGGCCGACCGCAACGCCTCCGAAACGGACCGGGCGCAAATCAATTTAAAAACATTGCTCATCATCGGCTGTGCCCAGGCACTGGCTTTAATGCCCGGGGTATCGCGCAGCGGTATTACCATTACGGCGGCATTATTTTTAGGATTTTCCCGAAGCCAAAGCGCGCGCATTTCTTTTTTGCTTTCCGCCCCTGTTATAGGCGGGGCGGCGATGCTGGAGCTGACACACTTGAGCTGGGCCGACATCAATGCTCCGCTGGTGTGGGGATTTATCAGCGCGTTTTTAGGGGCGCTAGTGGTTATCTGCGGGTTAATGAAATACATTAAAACACACAGCTTTAACGTATTTGTCATCTACCGCTTATTGCTGGGGCTTGTGATTATAGGTTGGTATTGGCATTTGCACTAAACAGGCAGCCCTTAGTGAATTTTATATAATGGAAATATAGAATAAGGAGGAACGATGAGTTACGTACTAGCGGTTTGTTTGGCCTTGTGTTGGGGAACGGCTTTTTTAGCTACCAAGAATATTGTGGACGTCCTGCCGCCCTATTGGGGCACTTTTTTCCGCGTATTGGCGGGGTTAATTTTCTTTATTGTTTTATATGGTGTACAACGCAAAGACCTGCGCTGCCCAGTCAAAGAACTGTGGCGCCCGTGGACAATAGGTTTATTGCTGATTTTATTTCCTTTTGCCGCTATTTCCTGGGGGCAGCGTTTTGTGGCGCCCACCATTGGCGGTATTTTTAACGGCACCGTACCTTTGTGGTCTTTTATTGCCGGGGCCATATTACTGAAAGGAGTGGACCGCTTTACTTGGAGAAGAGCCATCGGTGTATTAATTGGTCTGGCGGGGCTGCTGATTATTATGTGGCCTTCGCTGCAAATTGGCTCTGACCCCAATGTTTTATACGGGTGTATTGCTTTCTTACTGATGGCTTGGTCTTACAGCTTAGGCAATGTGCTTACCAAAAAGATTATGGTGGACAACACCAGCGTAGCCCCAGAAGCTAACACATTCCACCAATATCTCTTTTCTGCAGTTGTTTTGCTGCTTATATCTTTGGTGTTGGAACCGGTGCCTTCAGCCGCTTCTTTTACGCCCAAGGTAATTATTTCCATCGCCAGCGCAGGGGTGTTTTCCTCTGCGGTAGCTTTCCTATTGATGGTGGCCTTAATCCGCCGTTGGGGGGCTACGCGTATGGCGTCTGTTACCTATTTTACCCCGGTAGTAGCTATGGCCAGCGATATGATTGCTTTTGGCCGCTTTCCGGGCACTAACGAAATAGCGGGGTTGGTTTTTATTTTTATCAGTTTGTTCCTGATTCAAAAACCCGTCCGCCCCTTACAAGAAACTAAATGAAAAAAATATTAAATTTACAATGCATTAACTGCGGCAAAGAACATAAAACCAGCGAGGCGGACTTTTTATGCACCGCCTGCGGGGGAAACTTGGAAGTCAATTATGACTATAAATTGATTTCCAGGCGTTTTAGCATCAGCAAACTCAAGGACAACACGCATTTTGATATGTGGCGCTATATGGATTTGCTGCCTATCAACGATCACGACAAAGTACCCCACGTGCACGTAGGCTGGACGCCGATGTACAACTGCAAAGAGCTGGCGCACGAGCTGGACATTTCCACTCTGCTCATTAAAGACGAAGGGCGCAACCCCACCGGCTCTATTAAAGACCGCGGCAGCGCCGTAGCGGTAGCGCGCGCGCTGGAGCTGGATAAAGAAATTATTGCCGACGCGTCCACCGGCAACGCCAGCGATTCTTTGGCCTGTTTAACCGCCAGTTTGCCGATGAAATCGGTCATTTTCACCCCCACTTTTGTGCCGGAGCCCAAACTGGTGCAGCTGCTGGTGTACGGAGCGGAAGTAATTACCGTAGAAGGCACCTACGACAACGCCTTTGACCTCTGCCGCAAAGCTGTAGAAGAAAACGGTTGGTATTCCCGTGCGGCTGGTTTTAACCCTTACACCCGCGAGGGCAAAAAGACCTGTGCTTTTGAAATTTGCGAACAGCTGGAATGGGAAGCCCCTGACAAAGTGATTGTAGCCGCCGGAGACGGCACCGTGTTAAGCGGTTTATGGAAAGGTTTTGTAGATTTTAATAAACTGGGCATTATTGAACATATGCCCCAGATGATTGCCGTGCAAGCCGCCGGAAGCGCCGCCATTAAAAACGCTTTTGAACACAATATGGAAGTAACCCCGGTACAGGCGCATACGGTAGCAGACAGCATTTTGGTCAGCTATCCGCGCGACGCTCAGCTGGCCCTGCAAGCGCTGGAAGAATCCAACGGGTTTGCTATGACCGTAACGGACGAAGAAATCATCCAGGCTATTCCTGAGCTGGCGCGCAAAGCCAATATCTTTGCAGAGCCGGCCGGAGCCGCCGTATATGCCGCCTTGAAAAAGATGGCGGCGGAAGGGAAAATAGAGCGCGATGAAACCGTGGTGCTCATCATTGGCGGAAACGGCTTAAAAGACATAGACAGCGCTTTAAAATCCGTCAGCAAGCCAGACGTAATTCCCGCCAATATGGACGCCGTGCGGGCAGAGTTGAAGAAAAAGGGGCTTATGAAGTAGTTTGCCGTATAAAACGGCCTGTTTTCTTATGCAAGACATCCCCCGGGCAAGTATCTGCCGGGGGTATCTTTTTAAACGGCCCTACACTCCCTCTTTAATTTGCGGAAAATAAAAACTGCCAGCGGTTAACTATCCTTTAGGATAACTAAAACAATAACCCCGCACTAAAATGCGGGGCTATTGTTATTTTACTTTTTAAAATATCTTTTACGCCGGGGTATTGCCGCTGAAATCCGGCCCCTGCGGCTCCGGGTCCGCACAGGCAGACTTTTCACAGCGGTTGCGGAAAGCACAGTCTTTACAGTGGGACAAATCCGGCTCAAAAAGCCCGGCCTCTATTTTCTCCCCCACGGATATAAACTGGGCTAAAATGGCTTTCTCGTCAAACGCGTCAAACGGCGCGCTGACGGTTTTGTCAAAGGCGGTAAAATAAAAAGTGGCTTTTCCTTTTTGCAAATTCCACGCGCGGCGCGCTCCTATGGCGTAAATACCCAGCTGCAAAGAGTCTGTCACCGCCGCGTCAAAATCTATATCATCGCCGGTTTTGTAATCTATCACTTCCCAGCTGCCGTCGGGGTGTTTGTCTATGCGGTCTATTTTGCCGCGCAGCGTCCATTTCCCTTCCTGAAAAATAAACTCCCGCTCCGTACTGTCTACGGTCGTTTTGCGTTCATACTCCCGCTGGGCATAAACTTCCAACATTTTTTTACCTTTTAGGTAATACTCCATTTGCTCGCCGGCGCTGGTATAACCGGCGCCCAGCCAGCAGTCATCATAATAGGAAAGCAGTTCTGAGGGGTCATTGCTGTTGCGGTGGTATTCCTCCAACGCCCGGTGAATAGATACCCCCAACGACGAGGCCGGCACCAACCCTTCTTTGTGTCCGTCTATGTATTTATATTTATAGAGGAGCGGGCACTCCATATAGGTTTTAATTTTGGAATAGTTCAGTTCATACACGTCGCTGTACATATTACTTTTCCTTGTGTTTCAAAAAATGCACCAGCGTGTCGCCATATTTTTCCACGCGGAAAATTTCCAGCTCTTCCGGAATGGCAAACTCTTCCGTCTTATGCGTTTGCAATAATATCACGCCGTTGGGCGCCAGCAGGCGCGCCGAGGCTACATTCTTGAGGGCCGGCTCTGAAAGGGCCAGCATTTTATTGTTTTGGTCGCGGTACGGGGGGCCCATAAAAATAATGTCATAGCCCTCATTATCGCTGTAAGAAAGCAGATAATCCAGCGGTTTAAGCACGTCGCCTTTTATCACGCGGGCGCGGTCCTCAAAGCCCAAATGGGCCAAATTGCGGTGAATGTTTTTAATGCAGGCGGGCTCTCGGTCCACACACACCACGCGCAGCGCACCGCGTGAAAGCGCCTCCAAAGACACATTGCCCGTACCGGCAAACAAATCCAGCCACATAGCCCCTGCCAAACGCGGGCGCAAAATGTCAAACACAGACTGTTTGATACGGTCCGATATCGGTTTTACCGGCAGGTTTTTAGAAACGGAAAAAATCCGCCTACCCCGCGCCGTTCCGGCAATAATACGCATAAGAATCCTTTACAGTTGGGCAATGCCTTCTTTAATGGCATAGCGCACCAGCTCGGCTTGTTTATGAATGCCCAGCTTTTTCATAATGTTGTTGCGGTGCACGTGAATGGTATTTAAAGACAAATTGAATGTTTTGGCAATTTGTTTGCTGCTGTACCCTTCGGCAATCAGCTGCAACACTTCTTTTTCTTTCGGGGTTAGGCCCGTTACGTCGCGTTTGCGCGAAGAAGTCTTGCCCAAAAAGCCCTGCACAATATATTTAGACACCTTGCTGCACAAATAGAAACGGCCCGCGGCCACTTCTTTAATAGCGTCCACAATCTCATCTGCCGTAGAAACTTTTACAATAAAACCTTTGGCCCCGGCTTTAAGCGCTTTTTCCACAGACACGCGGTCGTCATACATACTCAGCATGACCACTTTGGCCTGGGGCTGCATTTTTACCAGCCGCTGTACCGACTCTATCCCGTTCAAAACCGGCATGGAAATATCTACCACATACACGTCAGCCTCATTTTTTGCGGCCCATTCCACCAGCTCTTTCCCGTTGGAAATTTCGGCCACCACTTGCATATCCTTTCCTTTGCGTTCCAACACGGCGCGCACGCCGTCGCGCACAATAGCGTGGTCATCTGCCAATACTACTTTTATATTCATATTTTGTTCACCCCGTACACGACTTTAGGGCACTTGGCTTGCACAACAGTTCCTTTGCCCGGTTCGCTTTTAATGGTAAGTTTTCCACCTAAATAAGCCACACTGTCCCGCATAGACAAAAGCCCAATATGCTTAATGGAACGTTGGGAAGAGGGCTTAAAGCCTTTTCCGTTGTCGCTTATTTTCAGCGTGACGTCATTGACGCCCCGCTTAATGCTTACTTCTACGCGTGTGGCCCCGGAATGTTTGATAATGTTGTTCAAACTTTCCTGCGCCACGCGGTATAAAATAATTTTTACTTCTTCAGATACGCTGACTCCGTCGGCGCTTTCGGCTTTAAATGTATGTTTAATGCCTTTATACTGCGTCATATTATCCAGCAGTTCTTGTACGGCATCGGCCAGCGTGACCGTTTCCAAATTGGGCGGGCGTAAATTAACCACAATATTTTTAACCCGCTCTATACAGTTTTTTATCTGTACGTCCAAATCGGCAATATCTTTTAAAGCCCGTTTCTGGTCGCCTTCTTTGACGCTCTCTTTGACCATACTGAGCAGCGAGGTTAAAATAACCGCCGCAGAGCCAATTTCATCGTGCAAAGCCGAAGAAATTTTTTTACGCTCTTCTTCCCGCGCCATCAGCAAGAGCTGCGGGAAAGTCCGCCCGCCGACTTCTTTTAAAAAATGGGTATGGGAATAATTATACGCCCAGGGCGTAATATTTTTGACCAACCCCAACACACTGCCTATTTTGCCCTCGCTGTCGCGCAGCGCAATAAGCGTGGACTGAAAAAAACAGGTATCTTTGTCTTTGCACACGCTCCATTCATAGCTGACCACTTCCCCCGCCGCGGCTTTTTCGTGGGCACGCTGGTGTACCGGCTGGCTGGGATCTATGCAAGAGTGGAAGGAAAACCCTTCGGGCTTGCCAAACATAAAGACCTGCTTATGCGCTATATCGGCTACATAGACCAAATCATACCCTTCTACTCCTTTCTCCTTAATGGAAGCAAAAGAGGAAGGATTATCCACAAACAAAGCTGCTTCCGCGCACCCGTCCGGGCACGGATAAATACAGCTTTTTTTGTCTTTTTGAGATTTAGTCATAGGCTCTATATTAAAATCTGATAGTTAGATTTTACTATTTTTTGGCTTATTTTCCACATAATACTTTACTATTTTCCTCACCATAAACCCAAAAACATTCTTAATGCATAACGCGTATTTCCAACCATTTGGGCTTCGTTATTTTCAAGTCCGTTTGTCCCGCTCTAAAACCAACCGGCACACCAAGACTGCGCCGCTTTTGGCAGCCGCAGACCGCCGGGCGTGGCGCACATAAGTTTGGTATAATTTAAATAATGAGAAAGCTGGGGCAATTTATCACTTCCAAATTCTTTTTATTCTGCGTGCTGGGCGTGCTGTTTGTTGGCATTATCGGCAGCGCGGTATTTATGCGTTATATTTTCTCCGGCATTCCCCCCGTATATGAGATGGAAGAATATACCCCTTCTCTAACCACCAAAGTCTTTGACCGAAACGGCAAGTTAATACACGAATTTTCCATTGAAAAACGCAGTATGGTGCCACTGGAAGAAATCCCCGTAGATTTGCAAAACGGCGTAGTGGCTATGGAAGACCGCGATTTCTTTGAACACGCCGGTTTTTCCGTACGCGGCATTTTGCGCGCGCTGATGCACGATATTTTAAGCGGCAGCGCCAAGCAGGGGGGCTCTACCTTAACACAGCAGCTCTCGCGCGGGGTGTTTTTAACCCAACAAAAAAAGATTATTCGCAAAATACGCGAAATTATCCTGGCCGTTCAAATAGAGCACCGCTTCAGCAAGCCTGAAATTTTGCAGCTTTACCTTAATGAAATTTACCTGGGCAGCGGCGCCTACGGCGTCAAAGCCGCCGCCAAACGCTACTTTAATAAAGAGCTTTCTGAGCTGACCACCGGCGAGGCGGCTCTCATCGTAGGCTTAATTCCTTCCCCCGGAAACTACAACCCCTTTGCCAACCCGGAGCGCGCCAAAGCCCGGCGCAACCTGGTGCTGCAGGTAATGTATGAACAAGGCTACATCAGCCAAGAAGATTTGAATAAAGCATTAGAAGAGCCTCTGCCGGAAAAAGAACCCGCCCCAGAAGGGGACAAACCCGGCCTGTATTTTATTGAACAGGTGCGCCGTATTTTAGAACCTAAATACGGCACGGAAACTTTATGGAAAGGCGGCCTCAACATTTACACCACCGTAGATATTGACCAGCAAGCCATAGCCGAAGAAATTATGAACCAGAAATTAAATGAGCTGGATATGGTGGTAGCCAAAGGGCTGGGCATAGAAATAGAACCCGAAGACCCAGACGCCGAAGTCGAAAAAGTAGAGGCGGAAACACCAGAAGCACAAGATGAAGAAGAGCCGGATTTCCCGCGTCTGCAAGGGGCCTTTATGGTGCGTGACGTAAAAACGGGCGCCGTGCGCGTGCTGATTGGCGGGCGCAGCTTCACCGAAAGTAAATTTAACCGCGCCACGCAAGCCAACCGCCAGCCAGGCTCCTCTTTCAAACCCTATGTATGGATGGCGGCCCTGCAGCAGGGCTATACGCCGGCCACATTGGTCAAAGACTTGCCCAGTATGTTCTATTTTGACGGGCGCAATTGGCACACCTTCAATGAAAACTCCGATTTGTATTCTTTGGAGCTGGCGTCCCAGTCTTTTATCGGCAACAAATCTTTCAACGTGTGGGCGCCGCAAAACTTAGGAGGCAGAAACGAGGGCTGGATTACCCTGCGCAAAGCGCTGGAAAAATCCAAAAACCTGGTAGCCGTCAACTTAATTGACGCCATCACCCCGCGCAAAGTCATCAATGTAGCCCGCAAAGCCGGCCTGACCGGCCCGCTGCCCAATGTGCCGGCGCTGGCGCTGGGCGTCAACGTGCTGCATATGGACGAACATTTGGCCGCGCTGACCACTTTTGGCAATGGCGGCATTCACACAGACAACTATTATATTGAACGCGTGGAAGACAACAACGGCCGCGTGCTGGAAGAGCATATCGGGCAGGAAACGGAGGCTTTCTCCCCGCAGGATTCTTATTTGCTTATTAATATGATGAAAGGCGTGGTGCAGCGCGGCAGCGGGCGCGCCGCCAACCGCTTAGGCCGCCCCTTGGCCGGCAAAACCGGCACCACCCAAAGCCACCGCGATATGTGGTTTGTGGGTATGACGCCGCACACCGCAGCCGCCGCCTGGATGGGATATGATGACGACACTTCCCAAGAAAAATACCAATGGCAGGGCAGCACCACCGCGCGCTGGTGGGCAGACATTATGGAGCAGATTTTAAAAGACGAGCCCAAAGACGACTTCCCGGTGCCGGAAGGCATTTCCTTCTCTTACATTAACCCCAACACGGGCAAACTGGCCACGCCGACCGACCCCAACAAATTTTTGGAAGCGTTCAAAAAAGGCACCGAGCCGACCAGCTTCTAACCCCTTTCCCGCCCGCCAAAAGGCGGGCGGTGTATCTATAGTATGAGCCAAAACGCATCTTCAAAACCCGATATTTCTTTTTACTACGGCCTGGCTAACCAAAGTGCCGCCGGTTATTTTGCGTTTAAAAAATACCTTTCCGCTGGGCAAAGCGTGCTTTATTTAACCGCCCAAGACCCGGACTTGTTTGAAAATGCGTTGGAAGAGTTTGCCGCCGGGCAAAAAGTCTGCCTGGTGTCTTTCCCGGAGCAGAAAACCGGGCAAATGGCAGCCCTGCACGCCTTGCTTTTAGGCCAAAAGCCCTTTGCCATCTGTGCCCAATATGCAGACTGGACAGTGCCCCTGCCCGCGCCGCAGGACTTTCAGGCCAACACTTTTACCGTCAAACGCGGCGACACCCTACGCCGCGGCGACCTGTTAGACATTTTGCAGCACCGCGGCTACAGCCGCGAAGATTACACCGAGCTGCCCGGCCACTACGCCGTGCGCGGCAGCGTGGTGGACATTTTTCCCCCGGGGCAAAGCCGCCCCCTGCGCCTTTATTTTGCGGGCAACCGGGTGGAAACCATCAGCAGTTTTGACATAGACACCCAAAATACCAAAGAACATAAAGACGAGGTAACGGTTCTGCCTCTTCGTTTTGAACACGAGCCCGCCACCCTGGCCGATTATGTCAAAGGGGCCCAATATATCTTTGACGAGCCGCCGCAGGACTTTGACTTTGCCCAATATCCCGGCGCCGCCGTACTGACCCAGCTGCCCACGCATTTGGGCACCAACTGTAATTTAAAAGCCAATATAGAGTTTAACGCCAATTTTAAACTGTTGGACACAGAGACCGCCTCTTTGCAGCGCCAAGGTATGCAGGTAATGATTACCTGTTTAAACCGCGGCGAGCTGGACCGCCTGGGCGAGCTGATGCAAGACTATGAGCACCTCAAAAACCTGCCTGTTAAAATCTCTCCGCTGACGCAGGGGTTTTACAGCCCGGACGAAAAATTTGCCCTCATTACTTCGGCTGAGATTTTAAACCGCCGCTACCGCGCCGGCAGCGTGCTCAAGCATTTTGATGTAGAAGGCGCGCAAAAGGTGCGCTTTAAAGAGCTGCGCCCCGGCGACTATGTGGTGCACCAAAACCACGGTATCGGCAAATACCTGGGGTTGGAAATTATGGATAAAGAAGAAAACCCCACCGACTGCCTAATTATTGAATACCGCCGCGGCAGCAAGCTCTATGTGCCTATGTATGATTTTAAGCGCGTGCAAAAATACATTGGAGCCGGGGGCAAAGCGCCGGCGCTGTCCGCCTTAGGCGGCGTGGCGTGGAAAGACGTCAAAAAGCGCGTCAAAGAAGAGGCGCAAAAAACCGCCAAAGAAATTTTGCGTATGGAAGCGCTGCGCCAAGCCGCCGGGGGCGAAGCCCTGCCGGGCGACGCCCGCATAGAAGAAGAATTTGCCGACTCTTTCCCTTTCGTGCAAACCCCGGGCCAAACCCAAGCCATAGAAGATGTACTGCGCGACCTTTCGCGCAACCGCCCGATGGACCGCGTGCTGGTGGGCGATGTAGGCTTTGGCAAGACCGAAGTGGCTATGCGCGCAGCGCTGCACGCGGTGATGAGCGGCAAACAGGTTATGATGCTGGCGCCTACCACCATTTTGGTGGACCAGCATTGCAAAACCTTCCGCAAGCGTATGGCGGGCTTTCCGGTCAATATTCAAATGCTCTGCCGCTTCCAAACCAAGCGCGAGCAAAAAGAAATTATCCAGCAAGTCAAAGACGGCATATGCGACATTATTATCGGCACGCACCGCCTGCTCTCTAAAGACATTGGTTTTAAAGAGCTGGGCCTGGTGATTATTGACGAAGAGCACCGCTTTGGCGTGAAACAAAAAGAAAAAATCAAAGCTAAAAGCGCCGGCGTGCATACCTTAATGCTCAGCGCCACGCCTATTCCGCGCACGCTCAACCAATCGCTTTCGGCCCTGCGCGATATTTCCCTCATAGACACCCCCCCGCGCGGGCGCACCTCCATTAAGACCGTTGTTACCGCCTGGAACAACGAGCTGGCCGCCGCCGCCATTACCCAAGAGCTGGCCCGCGGCGGGCAAGTATATTATGTATATAACAGCGTGCAAAGTATGCAAAGCCGCTACCTGTTTTTAAAACGTCTGGTGCCTGAGGCGCGCATTTGCATGGCCCATGGGCAAATGAAAGAGAGTGATTTAGAGCAAACATTGTGGGATTTTAACAATGGCAAGTATGATATTTTGCTGGCTTCCACTATTATTGAGTCCGGCCTGGATATTACCAACGCCAACACCTTAATTGTGGAAAATGCGCAAAATTTTGGCCTGGCCCAGCTCTACCAGCTGCGCGGGCGCATCGGCCGCGGGGATAAAAAAGCCTATTGCTATCTGTTCCACCCGGACTGGCTGTTCAAAAAAACGCCGGAGCCGCAGGAAAATACCTACTCACAGCTTTTGGCTATGCCTTACAAAGCCCCGCAAGAAAAAGACCCCACCGAAGAAGCCAAAAAACGCCTGGCTGCACTTATGGAATTTAGCGATTTGGGCAGCGGCTTTAAGCTGGCCTTGCGCGATATGGAAATACGCGGCGCCGGGGAGCTGTTGGGGGTCAAACAACATGGCTATGTCAATGAAGTGGGCCTAAGCCTTTATTGTGATTTAGTGGCAAACGAAGTTAAAAAGCTTAAAGGAGAGCCCGTCAAACGTCAAATCCGCGCCACCGTCAATTTGCCGCTGGCGGCCTATATCCCGCCGGACTATTTGCCAGACGACAGCGAACGCCTGAAATACTACAAAGAACTGATGAGCGCAGATGAACAGCGCGCGCAGAACATTTTAGCCAAACTGGCTGACTTGGCCGGCCCGGTGCCGCAGGAGCTAAATAACTTAAACCGCGTGCTGCAGCTTTCGCGCCGGGCGGGGCTGATTAAAATTTACCATGTGGAATTTGCCTACGGCGCGCTGGACCTGTTGTTCACCAGCGACTTTAAAATGCCGCCCGATTTGCCCGCACGCGTGCTGGAAAAATACGGCCCGCAGGTGCAGTTTATCAAATCGCGCAATGGCGACGGTGTGCGCCTGCGTCTGCCCAAAGGGGCCGACCCGGTGCACGAAGCGGAAAAAGCCATTTCATTTTTTGAAACCCTCTTAAAATCCCAAAATGCTATAGTATAAATATGAAGAAATTATCTATTTGTCTTTTGCTGTCCATTTTATTTTCCGCTTGCGACAAACCCCAGCCGGCCAACACAGACGCTGAGGCTATATCAGCCGATACCGTCATTGCCCAGGTGGGCCCGGTGGCCATTACCCAAAAACAACTTGACGACCGCCTGGCCGTACTGTCCAAAGAGGACCAGGAATTTGCCAAAACCTCCGTCGGCAGACGCAATTTTATCCACTTGCTGGTGCGTGAACAGCTGATTGCTCTAGACGCCAAAGACGAAGAAATAGACCAATCCGACGTCTATTTAACCGCCCTGGAAGACAAACGCGCCCAGCTGCGAGATATTTATAATGAATATGCCACCCTGCTCTTAGGCCGCCTGTGGGAAGAGAGTATGCTTGAAAAAGGCATTTTAGCTGTAACCGACGAAGAAATAGCGGCCTATTATGACAAATACCCCTATGAAATGACCATTAAGCAGCTCATTATCCCAGACGCCCAAACGGCAGACGCCGTTTGGCGCGAGCTCAAACGCTCCAAAAGCCGCTGGAAAGAATTGGAACGCCAATACTCCAAAGCGCCTGAGCAGAGCAAAGGCCAGGAAATTACCTTTATGCCGGGCGAATTTATCCCGGAGCTGGAAGTAATTGCCGCCAATTCCCCCACCGGCTCTGTGCAGGGATTTGTCAAAACCGCCCAAGGATTTCATATAATAATGAAGACGCGGGAACGCCGCCTCTCTTTAAAAGACGCCGCCCCGCGCATCCGCGCCATTTTGGAAAAACAAAAAGAAGACGCGGCTTTAAACGCTTTGCAAAACAAATATAAGGTGGTTATTTATGAACAAGATGAGTAAATTTTTATTGCCCGCGCTGGCCTTGTGCTTGGCGGCGGGAGCCCAGGGGAAAGTGATGGAATCTTCCGTCGCTACAGTCAACGGCAAGCCGGTGCTGGCCTCAGATTATGACTCCTATTATGAAGGCGTTATAGAGCAATACCAGGCCGCCGCCCCGCAGTTTTTAGAACAACCCTATGCCAAAGATTTTCTGGGCAAAGAGGTGCTCAAAGAACTTATTTCCAAAGAACTTTTATACCAGGCCGCCGATGAGGCCAAAATTACGGTCAAAGACTCGGAGATAGACGAGGGGATTAACGAAATCAAAACCCGCTTTATCGTAGATGAAAACGGCAAACAGGACCCCAAAGGAGCCGACAAACGCTTTAACGAAGCGCTCAAAAAACAGCACTTGACGCTCAAATCCTACAAAGAAAAAATCAAAAAGGATATTGCCGTTAAAAAATTAATGGAAGCGCAAATCCAGTCCACCGTCAAACCCGTAGAAGAAGCCGACGTCAAAGCCCTCTACGCCAACGTGGAAGCCGTTATGAAAAACAATACCAAGGCCCTCAAAAAGTTGGAAAAAGAGGACCCGGTGAAACTGCGCGAAGCACAGCTGATTGCCGCCAAACTTAAACAGCTCTCCGCCGAACAGGTGCGTGTGGGGCACATTTATTTAGCCCTCACCCCTGACACCTCCAAAGAAGACGCCAAGAAAAAAGAAGAGCTGGCCAAACAAATTAAAAAAGAATTGGACGGAGGAATGGACTTTTCCGCCGCCGTCAAAAAATATACCGAAGACAAAGCCGCGCTGGCCAGTGGCGGGGATATGATTTTAATCAAAGGCATCGCTCCTAAAGAAGTGGACGAAGCGGCCTTCTCTTTAGCCGTGGGCAAAGTCAGCCAACCGATTAAGACCGACATTGGCTGGCACATCATTAAAATCAAAGAAAAACGCGCCGAAAGAGAAATCGGCTACGACGATATCGCCCAAGATTTGGCCCAATATGTGGCCCAGCAGAAAATCCAGACCGCGCTGGCGGAATACGTCAACGGCTTGGCTGACAAAGCCGACATCAAAGTAACCAAAACCTTTGAAGTGGACGCCCAAATTGAAGCCGAAGCCGCCAAACGCGCCTCTGAGGAAGCCAAAAAAGAAGCGGACAAAGTAGCCAAAGAAGACAAAAAAGAAAGTGCTAAAGAAGAAAAATCCGCTCAAAAGGCAGACGAAAAAGCACAAAAAGAAGAAGCCAAAGCTGAAAAAGAAGGCGCCAAAAAATAATTAGATTACTTGCTTATCAGGCGGCGCCCGCGCAAACGGGAGCCGCCTTTTTATTAAACTGATGAAGAAAAAACCCGTTTTATTTATTACCGCCGGAGAACCGCTGGGCATTGGACCGGAAGTTACCGTCAAAGCCCTGCAGGACCCGCGCGTACAGGCCGCCTGCCGCCCCGTTGTGATTGGGGAGCCGGACAGCCTGGCAGCGGCCGGCTACACGCCGGATTTGGCCCCGCTTATTATCCAGCAATCCCTATGCAAAAAACCCCGCAGACCAGAGCCCAGCGCCTGGGGCGGCGAGATTTCTTTTAAATCTCTGCAGCTGGCCTGCCGCTTAGCCAGCCAAAAAGCAGGGGCTGGCGTAGTGACCGCTCCTATTTCCAAACAAAGCTGGGCCAGAGCCAAAGTGCCTTATACGGGCCATACCGAATTCTTGCGCGCCCATTACGGTAACACCGCGCTGATGATGTTTGTCAGCGGGCCGGTGCGCTGCGCGCTGGTCAGCGAACATTTTGCCATTAAAGATTTGCACAAAGTGCTCACCAAGGCCCGCATTGTGCGTGCCGGAGAAGATTTTGCCCAGGCGCTGCGCACACTGGGCGTTAAAAAACCCCATATTGCGCTGTGTACCTTAAACCCGCACGGGGGCGACAACGGACGCTTCGGCAATGAGGAAGCCCGCGTCATTATCCCTGCGCTAAACGCGCTATGCGCAGGCGGCATACAGGCCGAAGGGCCCTACCCGGTGGACAGCCTGTGGCTGGCGCACGCGCGCGGCAATTTTGACGGCATTTTGTGTATGTACCACGACCAGGCGCTTTTGGGCCTGAAACTGGCGGCAGAAGAGCCCATTGTGCATATTACCGCCGGGCTGGACTTTTTGCGCACATCCCCCACACACGGCACGGCTTTTGACATTGCCGGACAGAATAGGGCGGACCCGTCCAGTATGACAGCCGCTGTTTTGTTTGCCGCAGGCCGCTCTTAAAGCAATCAGATTATACTCCCCAATCAGGAAAGGCAAAACAATTGCAGGAACCAAAAGAACAGACCTCAGTGCCGGCAACAGTAGTGCTGCCCGTCACGCTCTTGCAAAGTTTTTCAGCGCGAACGTCGTTGCTTTTTGCACAGCACCAACGGTAATAGGGGGTTAAGGAATATTGATTATTGAGCAAGGCAGTATTGTAGACATACACGTTGCCGTTGTTGATATTAATTTCTACATTAGTCCCATTAGGATACGTCATAACTGGGTTATTATTATCCGCAACAGACAGCGTACCGCCGGAAGGAACCTGTATAGGCAATTCGTCAAAACTTTGTGCGTAACTTCCATTCTGAAGATAAACGATACGCTCAGCTTCATAAATAGGACGAGCCAATGTAATAAATTCACTAAAGCGGGCTTTATCTACTGCCGCTTGATACTGGGGCAACGCGATAGCCGCCAAGATGCCGATAATCAGCACCACCACCAAAAGCTCAATCAGCGTAAAACCGCCAAAACGGCGTTTTACGGGGTTTTTTTCGTCTGCGTTTCTTTTTTGATACATTTTGCACATACGAAAAATGTATCAAAAAAAAAAAACAAAGCAAGCCCCCTTTACAATTCCCGGTCTGCGGCCCTGTTTTTCTCTTCTTAATTTGATAAAATAAAGATATGCAGCAGATTATCCGCTTCAAGCAGTTGGACTCCACCAATACCTACGCTAAAAATCATTGTGCAGATTTAGCGGATAAAACCGTTATTGTAGCGCAAAGCCAAACCGCCGGCCGTGGACGCATGGAGCGGAAATTCATCTCTGACAAAGGCGGCCTGTATTTCTCTCTTATCCTTAAAAACAGCCACTTAAACCATTTACCCAATTTAACCCAGCTGATGGCCCTTTGCGTCTGCAAAACCTTGCAAGAGCTGGGGGCCAATGCCTCTATCAAATGGCCCAACGATGTGTATGCAGACGGCAAAAAAATCTGCGGTATGCTTAGTGAGGCCGTAGCCGGGGCGGAAGGCCCGCAAGCTTTAATCATCGGTGTGGGGGTTAATGTTCTACAAGACAACTTGCAGGTGGGCCAGCCCGCCGTGTCTTTAAAAATGCTGGGCATTTCTTCTACACCGCAACAGGTATTGGACCGCGTGTTGCGGTTCTTTTTTGAAGAATATGAACCGGTGCTTATAAACGGATTTTCAGCGATACGCGACGAATATTTGCAGCGCTTCCCTTACATTGGGAAAAACGTGCAGATTAAAAACGGCGCGCTAGACGCTGCAGGTACAGTACAAACCATTTCCCAAGACGGGCTTTTGGTGCTGCAAACGCCTCAGGGCCCGGCGGAAATATCAATAGGAGATATGATGGTATGAGCGCAGAAAGTCTTATTATGCAAAGCGTCGTAATCACCATCATCGGTATGCTGATAGTGTTTGTGTTCCTCATCATTATGGTGGAAATGATGCACGTATTGGCGTGGCTGGTGAAGGTATTGGAAAAATATTTTCCGCAAGCCGTTGCCCAACCGGCGGCTGCCGCGGCTGATAACAGCCTGGTAGCCATAGCCATAGCAGCAGCTAAAAGATTTCAAGGCAAATAATTTAATTTTAGAGGGATAAAATGAAAAAAATAAACTTTATGCTTACCGCGTTCCGCGACGGCTTTCAGTCCGTCTATGGTGCGCGCGTACTAACCAAAGACTTTATGCCCGCTGTAGAAGCGGCCAAACACGCCGGCATCAACCATATGGAATTTGGCGGCGGCGCGCGCTTTCAGGCATTGTTCTTCTATTGCAATGAAAACGCCTTTGATATGATGGACACGTTCCGCAAAACCGCCGGCCCCGATGCTAACTTGCAGACCTTGGCCCGCGGCGTCAACGTGGTCGGTTTGGAAAGCCAATCCTCCGACGTTATCAAAGCCCACGCCCAGCTGTTTAAAAAACACGGCACCACCACCATTCGCAACTTTGACGCGTTAAACGATGTCAACAACCTCATCTACTCTGGCAAATGCATTGCCGAAGCGGGTTTGAAACACGAAGTCTGCGTGTCTATGATGTCTTTGGCCCCCGGCTGGGACACGACCGGCAAAATCCACAACGAAATTTTCTATGAAAAAGTGCTGCGCTCTATTTTGGATTCCGGCGTGCCGTTTGATTCCGTCTGCTTTAAAGACGCGTCCGGCACTTCCACCCCGGTAACGGTGGGCAAAACCATCGCTATGGCGCGCAAACTGCTGCCCAAAGGCACCAAAATCGTGTTCCACACGCACGAAACGGCGGGCAACTCTATTGCCTGCTGCTTGGCCGCTATTGAAAACGGCGCCGACTCTTTGGACCTGTCTATGCAGCCCGTTTCCGGCGGCACCTGCCAGCCCGATATTTTGACGATGTGGCACGCGCTTCGCGGCAGCGAATATACCTTGGACATTGACCCCAAGAAAATCCAGGAAGCGGAAAATGTGTTCCAAGATTGTATGAAAGATTATTTCTTGCCGCCTGAGGCCACCAAAGTCAACCCGATTATTCCGTTCTCCCCGCTGCCGGGCGGCGCTTTGACCGCCAACACGCAGATGATGCGCGACAACGGCACCTTTGACAAATTCCCCGAAGTGGTCAAAGCGATGGGCGAATGCGTGAAACTGGGCGGTTTCGGCACGTCCGTTACCCCGGTGTCCCAGTTCTACTTCCAGCAGGCTTACAGCAACGTAATGTTCGGCCCCTGGAAGAAAATTACCGACGGCTACGGCAAAATGGTGCTGGGCTACTTCGGCAAAACCCCGGTGGAACCGGACCCGCAAGTGGTCAAAGAAGCCAGCCAGCAGCTGGGCCTGGAACCCACCAAGAAAACCCCGCTTGAAATCAACGACGCCAACCCTAAAAAAGGCCTCCAACCCGCCAAAGAAAAACTTGTGGCGGCCGGCCTGCCCACCACCGATGAAAACGTTTTCATCGTGGCTACCTGCGGCGACAAGGGATTAACCTATTTGAAAGGCGAAGGCAAAATCAACGGCGTGCGCAAAGTAACGCCCAAAGTGTCCGGCAACGCCTGCAAAGTAACCGTAGATGGCAAAGCTTATGAAGTGTCTTTTGAAAGCGACTCCGTGGCCGTAGTCAACGGCAAACGCTACAACATCGGTGTAGGCGCCTCTGAGGGCAAAGCCGCCGCAGCCAAACCGGCTGCCGCAGCCGCCGGCGCGGGCACAACGCTCAACTCCCCCTTGCCGGGTGCGGTGCTGCGCATTAGCGTAAAAGACGGTGACACCGTGGCCGAAGGCCAAGAAGTGCTGGTGCTGGAAGCGATGAAAATGGAAACCGTCGTCAGCGCGCCTGCCGCGGGCACCATTCACCTGCTTGTCAAACAAGGCGACCAGGTGCAAACCGGTCATCCGTTGGCTGAAATCAAATAAGAGGCGACCCTATGGATATTTTGCAAGCACTAAATCAAATCTGGCAAACCACAGCGGTCAACTCCATTACCTGGCAGCAGCTGGTTATGATGTGTGTCTGCTTGTTCCTGCTGTGGCTGGGTATTAAAAAACAGTTTGAACCGCTGCTTTTGGTCCCTATCGCCTTTGGCGGTCTTTTGTCCAATATCCCGCTGGCCGGCATTGCCGGCCCGACGGGATTTTTGGGCATTGTCTATAACTTCGGTATTCAGACGGGCTTGTTCCCGCTGTTTATCTTTATGTCTGTAGGCGCGATGACGGACTTCGGCCCGCTGATTGCCAACCCGAAAATGTCCCTCTTGGGCGGTGCGGCGCAGTTTGGTATTTTTGCCACGCTCATTGGCGCTATTGGGTTGTCCTACATTCACATTGGCGATGCGACGCCTTTTGCTTTTGGGCTTAAAGAAGCGGCCTCTATCGGCATTATCGGCGGAGCGGACGGCCCGACGGCTATTTTCCTCACCAGCCGCTTGGCGCCGCAGCTGTTGGGCGCTATTGCTGTAGCGGCCTATTCGTATATGGCGCTGGTGCCTATTATCCAGCCGCCTATTATGAAACTGCTGACCACCGAACAAGAGCGCAAAATCGTGATGAAACAACTTCGCCCCGTGTCCAAGCGCGAGAAGATTTTGTTCCCCATCGTGCTTTTGCTGCTGTGCGCGCTCTTGCTGCCCGATGCCGCTCCGTTAATTGGCGCGTTGTCTTTTGGCAACTTGATTAAAGAGTCCGGCGTGGCGGAACGCTTGTCCAAAACCTTGCAGAACGACTTCTGCAATATCGTAACCATTCTGCTGGGTCTGTCGGTAGGGTCCAAACTCTCTGCTGAACAGTTCCTCAAAACCGAAACGCTGGGCATTCTGCTCTTGGGCGTTATCGCGTTCTCCATTGCTACGGCCTCCGGCGTACTGCTGGCTAAACTGATGAACGTGTTCAGCAAAGAAAAAATCAACCCGCTTATCGGTTCTGCCGGTGTATCGGCTGTGCCTATGGCGGCGCGCGTGTCCAACAAAATCGGCTTGCAGTATGATAAAAACAACTACCTGCTCATGCACGCTATGGGCCCCAACGTGGCCGGCGTTATCGGCAGTGCGGTAGCCGCGGGTGTACTGTTGGCCCTGCTTAAATAGTTGTCTGTTGCTAATTTGATATAAAACCCCGGCCCTTGACCGGGGTTTTTTGCTTTGCTACAATACTCCAATGAATATACCTTTTCCTCCTTCTTCTCCTCAAAAAAATACCGCCATTATATTAGGAGCTACAGGCAATTTGTCTTATGCCTTGGCAGTCGTGCTTTACGGTCTAAAGAAACACAACCAATCTTTGCTTAATGAAGCGGAAATCATCATTTATTATCAGAATATGGAGCAATCCGTCCGCGACGCCTTAGGAAAGATTACCCCTTGTCATTTCGTGCCGTATCAATTTCCGCATATGCAGCATATGCGCGCACATATTTTACGGGATTACGGAGAAATGACTTTCGTCCGTTATGAATGTTTTCGCTATCTCAAACAGTACCAATATGTATTGTGGCTGGACGCAGATATCTTAATCCAAGCCGATATATCCGATATGCGCCGGCAGATCCCGCACGGGATTGGCTTTCGGCGGGAATACTATGATGAACGCGTACGGGTCAATTTTACGCAAGACATTCCTAATTTTATGATGGATGCCCCACATTATAATGCCGGCATTATGGCCATTAGCAAAGCCCTGCTTCCAGATAAGGATACTTTATCTGATTGGTGCTATCAGAAAACGGCCGAAATCGCCTCTTCTCTGTATTACCCGGACCAAGGCATCCTGCTTTTAATGTGCCAGCATTTTGGCTTGACTATTGATCCGCTGGATGAAAAATACAACTGTGAAGCACGCCGAAATTGTTCTGCGCTAAAAAAAGCCGCCTTGATACACGCCGTTGGGCACCGGAAATTTTGGAAGTATTATTATTTTGATGAATGGTTTGAAACCTATAAAAAATGGGTGCAAGAAACAGGTTTTGCCTGTGAAAATAATTTTCCAATATTAAAAAAATGGGGATTGCTGAAATATCCGCTCTTTCAGGTAGCCCCCAATCCAGCACAATATCCCTTCAAATTTGTTCTTTATCTTATAAAAGCTTTGCTGCACTGCAAGAGATAGATTTATAAAGCAGTTTTTACCCCGTTTTGGGGGCACCAGGGCAAGAGCGGGCAGCGGCTGCAAAAAGGCTTGCGCGCCGGGCAAATGCTGCGCCCATGCAGAATAAGCGCAATGCCTATCCATTGCCAGCGCTCGCACGGGATTAATTTCATCAGGTCTTGCTCTATTTTGACCGGGTCGGTTTGTTTGGAAAATCCCAGCCGGAAAGAGAGGCGTTTGACGTGCGTGTCCACCACTATGCCTTCCGGCGTGCCAAAAAAGTCTCCCAGCAGCACATTGGCGGTTTTGCGTGCTACACCGCGCAAGGTCAAAAGCTCTTTCATACTCTGAGGCACCTGCCCGCCGTAGGCCTCACAAATGCGCTTGGAGCTCTCTATTAAAGAGAGCGCCTTGCTGTGGTAAAACCCAGCGGAGTGAATGATCTGCTCCACTTCTTTGATATCCGCCGCCGCCAATGCCTGCGGCGTAGGGTATTTTTTAAATAAATGCGGGGTAATCTGGTTCACGCGCTCATCGGTGCATTGGGCAGATAAAATGACCGCCATCAGCAGTTCCCAGGCATTTTTATGCTTTAACGGGATAATGACTTTGGGGTAAAGCTTTTTCAACTCCGCCAATACGGCGGGCAAGTCTGCCTTTTTAATCAGCATATTTTTTCCCCTTTTTGGCGTATCCGCGCCCTAAGCGCGAGCACACAAAAGCCCCCGCCAAAAACAGCAAATTAATCAAAATAATCGTCGCGCCGGAGGGGATGTTAAACACAAAAGACAAATACACCCCGCTCCACACGCTGAGCAAAGCCAGCGCACAGCTCAGCCACAGCACCTGCTTAAATGTGCGCGAAAGTAACAGCGCAGACACCGGCGGCAAAATAATCAGCGCGGAGATTAAAAATATTCCCACCACCTTAAACGCCAGCACCACCGCTACTGAGGTAAAAACAATCAACGCCGCATTTAAGCGCTGTACTTTTATTCCGCGCGTATGAGCAAAAGCCTCATCAAAACTGGCGGCTACCAAATCCCGGTAAAAAAACAGCAAAAACAGCAGCAACGCACACAACAGCGCGGCACATAAAAACACTTCGGTTTTATCCACCGTCAAAATACTGCCAAACAAAAAGCCAAATAAATCGGCATTAAACCCGCCTGCCAGCGCAGTAATTAAAATACCCAAAGCCAGCCCCGCCGCGCTGACAATGCCGATGGCGGCGTCGCCATAGATTTTGACTTTTTCCATTATTTTCAGCACCCCCAGAGAGGCTGCCAGCACCACCGGAATAGACATATACACCGGGCTGGTCTGCGTAAGCAGCCCCAGCGCCACCCCCGTCAGACACACGTGGCTCAGCCCGTCCCCAATTAAAGAGAGGCGCTTGAGCACCAAAAATACACCCAGCAGCGCACACACCACCGCCACCAAAGACCCTGCCAACAGACCGCGCTGTACAAAACCGTAGCTTAAAAATTCGCTCATCATTGTTGGCCTCCATCTGCCGTTTGGGCAGGAGTGCTGTTTTCTGCGTCCGGCTGCGGCGCGGGGGCGGTACGGCTTTCGTCCTTAGCCGAAGCAGGCGTGTCTGCCCCAGCGGCAGAAAAACCGGCCCCGGTATTGCCGGCGGATTTTTCAGTGGTCTGAGCCTCACTTCCCCCGTGCGCCGCTTCTGCGCCGTGGGCGGCATAGTGGCCTACACCGCCATGCACGTCATCACAATGGCACCCCAGAGGACAATGCCCGTGGTTATGCAGGTGGTCAATCGTATGCTGGGCAAAGGGGCCCAGTTTTTCCGCCACTTTTTTAGATTGGCAAAATGCCTGTTTATCGCCAAAGAACACCAGCTCTTTGTCTATATACATAAATTTGGAAATGTATTTGCCCACTTCGCCGGTATCGTGGGTAATGAGCAGAATGGTGACGCCGTGCTTTTGGTTTAACTCACCTAGCAGGTTAAAAAACATCTCCCGGCTGGCCGCGTCCATCGCGGCGGACGGCTCGTCTAAAATCAGCAGCTGGGGCTTGCTCACTAAAGCGCGCGCCAACAGGACGCGCTGCTGCTGCCCCACAGATAAATCCGAAAAAATCCGCTTAGCCAAATTGCGCGTGCGGGTCTGCGTCAGGGCGCGATAGACTTCCTTTAAATTGGCCAAGGTGGGCTCTTTGTGGGCATTGTCATAGCAAAGGCCCATCAGCACCACTTCTTCTACCGAAACCGGAAAGCGCGTTTGGGAAACGGGGCTTTTCTGCGCCAAATAACCGATTTTCTGCCACTCTTTAAAATCAGCCAGCAGCACGCCGAAAAGCTTTATTTTTCCCGCTCCTTTCTCAAGCCCCAGCACCAGCTTGAGCAAGGTGGTTTTGCCGCCGCCGTTGGGGCCGATAAGCCCCACATAGTCGCCTTCTTCAATACAAAAAGAAACATCTTCCAGCACCAGCGTGCGGGTGTATTTAAAAGAAAGATGCTCCGCCTCTATTGCACCCGGCATTTAAGGCCCTCCTTGAGGTTATGCAGGTTGCGGCGCATATAATCGCCATAGCTCACGCCGGAGTCAAAATCGGTCTTGCTCACTTCTTCCACCGTATAAAGCGGCAACACGCGCACATTGGTCTCCCGCGCTACGGTGTCTGCCAAATCAGAGGCTATCATCTCTTCCGTAAATACGGCCTGCACTTTATTTTTGCGGATAAAGCGCACCAGCTCCGCCAATTTCTGTACCGAATGTTCCCCCTGGTGCGAAGTGCCGCTCAGCGCCCGAAATTCCAGCCCGTAAGCATTGGCTAAATTACCAAAAGCCAAATGCCCCACGTGCACCACGGCGCGGCTTTGGCAGTCCGCCAAATCCCGGTTAAAGGCTTGGTGCAAGGCTTTGATTTCCTCTTCAAATTGTTTGTAGCGCTCTTTATAGTAGGCTTTGCCGGCGGGGTCTGTTTTGATGAGGGCTTTTTCTATGCGCTGGGCCATTTCCAACGCGCCGTAGGGGGTCATCCAAATATGCGGGTCTTGGTCTTTATGAGAGGGGCCGGCCTCCAGCGCATTCACGTCGGAAATACCGCTCAAAATATCCGGCACCCACGGCTCCACCCGCGGGGAAACATAAACAAATAAGTCCGACGCACTTACCGCAATAATGGTCCCTGGCGTAGGCTCAAAGCTGTGCGGCTCCGTGCCCGGCGGCACCAGCATACGCACTTGCACCCGGTCCCCGCCAATTTGTTTAAGCAGCGTATAGGCCACATAGCCAGAGGCCGTTGCCTGCAATTTTTCCGCCGGAGCGGGTGGCAAATACGCAGCCGGGGCGGGTTTGTCCCCCCGCCACCACCAAAAAGCAAACGCGGCTAAAATAACTAAAAGCAAAATAGCTGTTATTTTTTTCTGCATACATTCCCCCACGGCATATATTGTAAGTATTTTAGCATTTTACCGGGGCGCAAAAATCCCGCGGCTTACACAAACCGCGGGTGGATATCCAAAAGCTCCTTTTACTATTGAAATAGAACCCAACGGTTATCGCCCTCTTTTTTTACCGAGCCTAAAGCAGGACAAATCTTCTCCGCAAATTCTTTTTCCTCTGGTTTGTCATATCCACATACAATTCTTCCTCTAGTTTCACCATCATCTTGATTCTGCCAACGAAAACCTAACAGATATCCTTTCGTTTTATGTTCTGCAAATACGCCAGCCCAACCCCGAACATAGTATTCCCAATATTTACTTTGAGAGGGGATAGTCACAGCCAATACTTCTGGATCTGTAGCATATACTCCATTGGCCATATAATAAACCTCTTGGGCATCACGCAAGCTACGTAAAACCGCCAACGGTTCCGCCGCCCGACTCTTTTCAACGGCTATTTCATACTTCGGCAAAGCAATAGCGGCTAATATGCCGATAATCAGCACCACCACCAAAAGTTCAATGAGCGTAAAACCGCCCAAGCTAAGCGGGCGGACATTTTGGCTACCCTGCTTAGAAGAAACAGACAGAGAACCGCCAAATTTGCTTTTAGCGGGATTTTTAAGACGGGAAATCATTTTTTGATACATTTTGCACATACGCAAAATGTATCAAAAAAAAAAAACAATGCAAGGCCTCCTAGTTTCAGCGACCAACCGATAAACTTTTTATATGTAGTTTTTGATACGGGCGCCGTACTACAAACCAAGGAGCAGCCCCGCCAGACAAAAAAGGCCCCGGAGGTCAACTCGGGCAAAACCCGCCAACACCAGGGTAATAGTAATTTTGCACATTAGCCCGCCACCCTGCCACCAAAAGTGCATTTCCTTTTAGCAGGGCCGAGGACAAAGTGAGCACGCCCCTCAGCATTTCCTGCCGCGCCCGCTGGGCGCCAAACGCAAAAAGCCGTGCCCTTTGGACAGGGCACGGCGGCGTACATAACGTAGTATAAAAAGACAGCTTATTTAATCAGCCCCATTTCTTTGCCCACTTTGGCAAACTTGGCGGCGGCAAATTCCAAGTCTTTGAGTTCGTGGCCCGCCGTTACAATGGTGCGCAGGCGCTCTTTGCCGCACGGCACGGTGGGGAATACGATAGCCAGCGCGAACACTCCCTCTTCAAACAGCCGCTGGCTAAACTGCTGCGCTTTGGCACTGTCGCCCACCATGACGGGGGTAACGGGGGTTTGGCTGTGGCCGGTGTCAAAGCCGGCTTTCTGCAGGGCCGTTTTGAAATAATGCGTATTGTCCCACAGTTTTTTGAGGCGCTGCGGCTCATTTTCAATCACGTCCAGGCCCGCCAAACAGGTGGCAATGACAGAGGGCGGCTGGGAGCTGGAGAATAAAAACGGACGCGCGGTGGATACCATATAATCGCGCAGTTTCTGCGGGCCGGCCACATAACCGCCCACGGCGGCAAAGGCTTTAGAAAGGGTGCCAATCTGAATATCCACCTGCCCCTGCATTTTAAAATGCTCCACGGTGCCGTGTCCGTGCTCGCCCAATACGCCGGAGGCGTGCGCATCGTCAATCATCGTAATAACGCCGTGTTTATTGCACAGCTCCACAATGTCGGGCAGGTTGCAAATGTCGCCGTCCATACTAAAAACACCATCGGTTACCAGCAGTTTGCGCCGGGCGTGTTTTACTTCGTCGCTTTCCAAAATTTCTTTTAAATGCGCCATATCGCTGTGGCGGTAGACTTTCTTTTTAGCTTTAGCCAGGCGTCCGCCGTCAATAATAGAGGCGTGGTTGAGCTCATCGGAAATCAGCACATCTTCTGGCGAAGTCATCAAGCATTGGCAGGTGGCGGTATTGGCGGTAAAACCAGACTGCGTGAGAATAGAGGCTTCGGCCCCTTTAAAGGCGGCCAGGCGTTTTTCCAGCTCTTCGTGCATCGTCATCGTACCGATAATGGTGCGCACGGCGGCGGTGCCGATGCCGTATTTTTCCACCGCTTCCACGGCGGCCTTTTTCACCGCGGGGTGGGTGGTTAAATTAAGGTAATTGTTGGAGGTCAGATTGACTACTTCTTTGCCGTCAATCACCGCCACCGGGGACTGTGCCGACTGTAAAATATGCAGTTTAATAAAGCGGTTTTCCGCCTTTAGCTGGGCAATTTCTTCATCTAAAAAAGCAAACTTTTCGTTCATAGTTTCTCCTTACGGCACCATAATGACTTTGCCGCATTTATGTTCGGGGTCGGTCATAGCGGCAAAGGCTTTTTCAAAATCTTTCATCTCAAATTCGTGGGTAATGACGGGGCGCGGATTGATTTTGCCGCTGCGCAAAAGGGCGTCCATCGTGTACCAGCTTTCATAAATTTTGCGCCCGGTCAGCCCCTGCACCTGCACGCCTTTAAATACGATTAAATTGGCATAATCTATCGTCACCGGGCCGCCGGGCAGACCAAACGCCACAAAGTGCCCCGCCGGTTTAATGGCGTGCAACGCTAAATCTATGCCGGAAGGATGGCCCGACATTTCTATTACCACGTCCACACCTTTTTCATCACCGGAAGCTTTGATGATTTTTTCCAAAGCGCCCGCTTCGGTCGGGTCAATGATGACGTCGGCGCCCATTTGTTCGGCCAGTTTTTTGCGGAAAGAGGACATTTCCGTCGCTATCACTTTGGCCGCACCGCAGGCTTTGGCCACATTGGCGGCAAACAAGCCCTGCGCGCCCATACCGCTGATTAACACCACTTTGCCCGCAATGTCGTTTGCCAGCGTGGCATAGACAGCGTTGCCCAGCGGCTCCATAATAGAGGCAATATCTTTTAAACTGTCGTCTTTATGTTTCCAGCCGCAGCGGGCGGGAATGGCGGCGTATTCGGCAAAGCCGCCGGGGCGGTCCAAGCCAATGGTTTGGTTATGGGCGCACACGTCGCGGTGATTATTGCGGCATTCATAGCATTTGCCGCACCAAACGTGGGATTCTATAGAAATAAAATCGCCTTTTTCAAATCCGTGCGCGTCGGCCCCCACTTCTACCACCGTGCCGCACAATTCGTGCCCAAAAATAAAGGGAATGGGTATGCGCTGCGGAGCCCAACCGGTATAATTATAGACCGGGATATCGCTGCCGCAAATGGAAGTTTTGTAAATTTTGACCAGAAGTTCGTCTTTTTGGATTTTAGGAATATCTACATCTATAAACTGCGCGCCTTTGGCGGGCTTAGTTTTGCATAGTGCTTTCATATGTCCTCCGGGCCCGCCCGGCGGGCCTCTTGTTTCATTCTACATTTAATTTCTGTCTGCTGCCAAATCAAACAAATGCGGCCTTAGCGGCTTAGTTGTTCAAAAGCTTCCAGGCTGCTGCTCTCCAGCTGGGTAGGGATACACATATTGCCAACTTTGCGGCCTTTGCATTCCTCAGCCTCAGGCACCGGGGCCTCGGGCCGGGCTTGGTCCGTGCGCGGCGCTGCAGGCACAGGCAGCAGTTGGGCCGTGCTGGCGCTATACTGTTTGAGCACTACCATTACCAACACCGCAAGCAAAACCGCCGTTAGCAGCATACCCAGCAAACTAAAACCTTTTTGGTTGTTCATATTTTCTCCTACAAAACTACGCATTCTATTAAGCACTACAGCTTATCCCTATTATACGGAATTTGACCCGCTAAATTTCAAGTCCCTTTTTTCCCTGTATAAATGCTAAAATAATAAAGAATATAGAGCTTTCTTATTTAGTTTAAAAAAGGGTGAGGTTTTATTATGGAGAAAAATTTATCTTCCGCCGCGTTTAACCAAGTGCGGCCCTCGGTGCCCCAGGAACAGGGAGATATCCCTTCCGGTTATGGCACCACCGAAAGCTATTTGCTTCCAAAAGATCCGGCTTGGATGTTCTTGTTTTGGGAAATTACCAACGAAACATTTGATTATGTCCGCGGGCAGTATGGAGCCGACGTGCTGGACCATTCCCGCACGGTCATCCGCCTCTACGATGTGACCGGGGTGGAGTATTTTGACGGCACCAATGCCAACGCTTACTATGATATGCCCGTTATTTTTGACGCCAAAAGCTGGTATATCCACGCCCCGCAGGCCGGGCGCGGCTATATTGCCGATTTGGGTTTTATTACCCCGCAGGGCCAGTTTATTTTGCTCACCCGCAGCAATATGATTACGCTGCCACCGGGCAAAGTGTCCGACGTCATTGACGACAAATGGATGAGCGTGGAAGGCGATTTTATTAAACTGCTGCAGCTCTCCGGCGCGGACCGTATTGGTATGGGCGCCAGCGAACTGATGCAGGTGGTGGACCAACGCTGGCGGCTGACCGAGCTGGCCGGCGCAGGCAATGCGCCCAGCTCCGCCCGCTCTTCCTGGACTTCTTTTGCCCTGCACACGGTGCCGGCCCCGGTGCCGCAGGAAGACGAAGACATTTGGCTGCAGGCTGACTGTGAAATCATTGTCTATGGTTCTGCCTCTCCCAATGCTTTTGTGACTATTAACGGCAAAGAAATTAAATTGCAAAACGGCAAATTCTCGCTCCGCCAGGCCCTGCCGGCCGGTGCGGTGCTGGACTTGCCCATTAAAGCCAGCAACAAAAAAGGCGATAAGACCCGCCAGGTACACATTAAAGCCTTGCGCGAACAGGGGAAATAATTATGGGACAGGAAAAAGGTTATCTGGCGCTGATGTTACACGCGCACTTGCCGTTTATCAAACACCCGGAATATCCTGACTTTTTGGAAGAAGATTGGTTCTACGAAGCGATGGTGGAAACCTATCTGCCGCTGCTCAACGTATTTGAAAAATTGACGGCGGAAGGGGTGGATTTCCGGCTGACGATGTCCGTCACGCCGCCTTTGTGCAATATGATGAGCGACCCGCTGCTCATAGACCGCTTTAAACATTATCTCAACCAGCGGGTGGAACTTTCCGGCAAAGAGATAGAACGCACTAAAGGCACCGAATTTGAAGCTGTGGCGCATATGTATTACGACAAATTCCGCCGCTTCAAAGACCTCTTTGAAAATGTGTATCACGACCATATTTTGGAAGGCTTTAAAAAATTTCAGGATATGGGCAAGCTGGAAATCATCACCTGCGGCGCCACCCACGGCTATCTGCCGCTGATGGTGCACAAGGAAAGCGTCAACGCCCAGGTCAAAGTGGCCGCGGCCGATTACCGCCTGCGCTTTGGCAGAAGCCCGCGCGGTATCTGGCTGGGCGAATGCGCCTATAACCCGGGTGATGATAAATTCCTGCGTGATGAAGGAATTCGCTTTTTCTTCTTAGAATCGCACGGCATTTTGCACGGCACCCCGCGGCCCAAATACGGTATTTACGCGCCCGTGTACTGCCCGCAAACCGGCGTGGCCGCCTTTGCGCGCGATATGGAATCGGCCCAGCAGGTGTGGAGTGCAGACTCCGGCTACCCCGGCGACGCCCGCTACCGCGAGTTCTACCGCGACCTGGGCTATGATTTGGACTACGATTACATTAAGCCTTACCTGCACAGCGACGGCGTGCGGCGCAACATCGGTATGAAATACTGCAAAATTACCGGCAAAGTGCCCTTGAACGAAAAAGCCCCCTACAACCCGCACGAAGCGCGCGATGTAGCGGCTATGCACGCAGGCAACTTTATGTTCAACCGCCAAAAACAGATTGAATATCTTGCCACGCTGATGGACCGCAAACCGCTGGTGGTGTCTATGTATGATGCGGAACTGTACGGACACTGGTGGTATGAAGGCATAGACTTCTTGGAATTTTTGTTTAAGAAAATCTATTACGACCAGACCGACATCAAACTAGTTACTCCGATGGAATATTTGGAAATGTATCCGGTCAACCAAACGGTGCAGCCGTCTATGTCCTCTTGGGGCGACAAAGGCTACCACGATGTGTGGCTTAATGCCGGCAACGACTGGATTTACCGCCACCTCATTAAATCGGCTGAGCGCATGACGGAGCTGGCCAACCGCTATCCCAACGCAGACGGCCTGCTCAAACGCACCTTAAACCAAATGGCGCGCGAGCTGCTGCTGATGCAGTCTTCAGACTGGGCGTTCTTGATGACTACCGGCACCGCTAAGGAATATTCCACCAAGCGGACCAAAGACCACATCAAACGCTTTAACGAGCTCTATGAGCAAGTCAAGCACAACCGCATTGACGAAGGCTATGTGTACGGGCTGGAAAACAGCGACTCTATCTTCCAGCAAATAGACTACAATGTCTATTCCTCTGCAGCCAAAGATGCGGTGCTGAACCAATATAAATAAAGCCTTATCATACAAAACCCCCGGCCTAAGCCGGGGGTTTTTATTTTCTAAATCTCTGTTTGCTCCATATTGTCCGCCGCCTAGCTCCGGGCCAGAGAATTGGGCGTACGAAAGATAAAATGCGGTTGTTTTATTTTGCCCGCCGCCCGTTTCTAGGCAAAAGAGCTCCGTTTCTTTTGGCAAGGGGCCCCGGCCCATTTTCCGGGCTTACCTTGGAATTTATGTGAGCGGTATGTATAAAAACCCGGCCTAAACCGGGTTTTTATTTCTATATAAAAGGATATCTCCAAGGAAAAGTATCAATAGCCCAAACTTTTGCAAACTCGTTCACACTTGGGGTGGCTGCTGTACTTAGTTCCACATTCCATAATACCAGCTTTAGTGGAATCGTCATAATACATAGTTATCCAGCAAGTTTTTTCATTACGCCAATAACACCCAATGCCACCTATTATATAATGAATAGAACCCCCTCCCAAATTATCTATACCAACCCCATTTGAAAAACACACCTGCCCGGCCACCTCATTTGAAAAACGGTCTGCCTTAGGCAAATCCACATCTAACAGGCCCAAGTCATCTGTATATTTGCCATTGTTCATATAATAACGCTCATTAGCTTCTTTAATGGCACGCATAAGCGGCAAGGCCGTATTCATTTTGCTTTTCATTATGGCTATTTCATATTGTGGATATGCAATAGCCGCCAAAATGCCGATTATCAGCACCACGACCAATAATTCTATTAACGTAAAACCGCCGCGGCGGCAGGACTTGTGGAAAATAGCGTAATACAAAGCCAACAAATTGGCAGCTACAAAACCGTCCAATTTGCATTTAAAGAGGTTTTTCTTCTCCAAAATCATTTTTTGATACATTTTGCACATACGCAAAATGTATCAAAAAAAAAAAACGAGTCAAGCCTTTTAAAAGACGCCAGCCTAAAATGCTTTCCTGGATTAGGCTGCCCTAGCAACTGCAGCAAATGGACTCAAAAAGCAAGAGCCGCCTGCCATAAAAAATCCCGTCTTTTGACGGGATTTTTTATTAAACTAAGCCCAATAAATATCGTATTTAGCACACAGCGCAAGGATATCTCCCGTGCGGACATAAATACCATTGGTACATTTTGAATCATTCAAACACCACTGAGCCATTTTGCTTTTTGCAAGGGCTTGAAGCAAATGCCCGCTGCTTTGCATAAAAGCTTTATTTATAGGATCGTGAATATCCAAATGGCTGCGCACATAGTTCATTTGCTGTTTGATAAAATCATCTAGTAAATATCTTTTTTCAGAATTCGTCAAATCAAACAGCTCGTGCTGCATCCCTTCCGGGCCGTGTTTTATCATAGCGGCATATTGCTCTATCCACTGCATAAGCGGTTCTTTCAGCGCTTGCAAATCATAGCCCAATTCATTGGCCTGCCCAACCGGGGGCATAGAAGGGTTGTGTGTCACGCTGCTGATAACTGCATTTCGGGGAGTTCCACGCAAAAAACGAAGCAAATGGCTGATTCTCTTCAAAACCCCAGTAACCGCATCATCAGAAGAAACAATGGCATAGTCTATCTTGTCGCTTTTGACTAATTGATACATAGTAAGCAAGGAGCCCATACGGCAAGCCACCAAATTCAGCACATCCACCTGCAAGCCCACTTCTTCTATTTTACTCAACACTTCTGATATTTCGTAAGAGAAGGTAGCCTTTCTATCAAACATACCGTCTCCATCTCCGTGGGCAGATAAAATAACAGCCGTATAAAACTGATCTGAATGTAAATTCATATTTTGGAACAGCAAGTCCAGCAATTCTCCCACCTGAGGAGTACATTCAAAACGAACTTTCTCTGTTACCGCGCCTTCAACCGTAGGATAAATTACATACAAAGTCCCCCGGATTTTTTGCTGATCTATTAAATCCAACTGTTCCCAAAGGCTCAGCCCTTCCCCCTTTGGTTCTTCCAACTTTTCCCAAACCAGAAAAGAAGCCCGGGCCAGGGAACCGTCTTCCACTTTATTTTGCAAACGAAGCAAGGCAGTAGAGGGCAAAAAATCCGTTGCCATAAAAGCCACCTGCCATTTTTTGCCAAGAGCCGCTTTGGCAGCCTGCTTGGAGGCGTCTTGTATAGTCTGCGAGGTAATATCCGCCATTACCCTGTCCATTCTTTGCGAAACGGCCTGTTTTGCGCCGAAAGGGCGGGAAAAATTATTTTTAGAAACAAATTGTTTTTGGGAAGACAAAACGCTCTCCTGCGATGAAACGGGAGAAGACAATAAAGATTTCTCCCATTCATTATAAGCCAGGTCGGCGCGTTTGAATAAACGAGTAATTTCGTTTTTCAAATTATTTCCGTCAACATAAATAACTTTTTCTTGGGCTTGCACCGGCAGCCAAATGGCTGCTAACAAAAAGAACAGGTATATTTTTTTCATAGACAGCCTCCTAAAATTATTTAAATAAACTTAAACCGCACAAACCAGAGTCATTAGACCTACTTAAAGACTAGGACCAAATAAAAACGTATTTTATCTTCCAAAGCTAAGAAACAACAAAAAACCCGCGCCAAGCGCGGGTTTAAAAGACGTACAATTTTTTATTTATATTCCAGTTTGACCAATTTATATTTGTGCGGGCCTTTAGGCAGCTGGGCTTCAAACTCATCGCCCTCCTTATGTCCCAAAACACCGGAAGCCAGCGGACTTTTTACGGAAAGAAGCCCTTTTTCCGGGTTGGATTCCATAGACCCCACCAGCGTATAGGTAAATTCCAGCTCCGCTTCTAAATCCAAAATCGTCACTGTAGCGCCGATGCGCGCTTCGCTGCGGTCCACATCTAAATTGTCCGTAATTTCGGCATTACGCAGCGTATTTTCCAGCTCTTGGATGCGAATCAGCGTTTCGGCCTGTTTTTCTTTCGCGGCGTGATATTCCGCATTTTCTTTCAAATCGCCCTGGGCGGCCGCTTCGCCTATTTCCTGGGAAAGTTGGGCTTTGGTATCTTTCAAATTTTTCAGTTCCCCCATTAGGGATTCATATTTTTTGCGGCTAATATACACTTTTTCCATAATAACTTCACTCCTAAACGGCACTCCTGCTATTTACAAGTGTACAATTTATACACTCTGTTGGCAAATATCAGGTTTTTTCCCTCTTAATGCCAAAAAAGCTGGAAATTTATATAATCATTAAATGAAACGCCTACTGGTTATTCTATTGGTGCTGCTTTTCGGTGCAGGGGCATTCGCAAAAACCCGCGTAGAAATAGCAGAAGAAAACTCCCCCGCCATTGTGGCTATAAATGTGCTTAAAAAAGACGGCACTACCTTTACGGGCACGGGTTTTGTTGTGTCAGAAGATGGAGTAATAGCCACCAGCCGCCACGTAGTACAAGATGCGATGTATGTCAATATTACCTTTAATACAGGCGCTATTTCCGGTGAGGCTGCCCTGCTGGATATCGCCCCGAATGTGGATTTAGCCATTGTTAAAATAGGCGCCCGTCATTTGCCCACTGTTGTATTGGGAGACTCTGACTTTGTCCTGCCCGGGCAGGATATTACCGTCATCGGCAATCCCCGGCGTTTGCACAATACGGTTACCTCCGGCCTCATCAGCCAGGTGCGGCGCAAAAGCGATGGGGTTATTTGGCATCAAATTAGCGCCCCTATTTCCCCCAGTTCCAGCGGAAGCCCGGTCTTTAATGAGCAAGGGCAAGTTATTTCGGTTGCTTTTTCCAGCTATCAAGGGGAAGGAAACCAAAATTTAAATTTTTCAGTTCCCTCTAACTATTTAGTGCGCCTATTACAAAAGAACGGCTATACTCCGGCCGTTGCCAGCCCGGAGGGCCAAGAGGTACCGCAGACCTTATGGGATAGGATAACCGCCCATCTGCAAAAATCTTGGCAAATAACAAAACGCTTATTTGCCCGTTTGACCCAATAGGGCCTACCCGGCCTCTGGGAAAAAGAGTCCTTGAAAAAGAGCCGGCAAACGGGTACACTATAAATACATTTTATTTTCAAGTCAGTAAGGAGCTGTTATGCCTAAGACAGACAAAGCCAAAACCGCTGGCAAATTTATTGTTGTTATGCTTTGTTTTGCTATTTTATTCTTTTTATTGTTGCCTTTTTTGGAGGATTCATCCGTTTCGTCTTCCCAAGGGACAACCAAAAAAGCAACCCCTCAAATTTTTACGTCCAATCCGCTCAGTGAATTGGTTCGCAAAGTCTATTCTCTGTTTGCCGGCAATAAGAAACATTCCCCCTCTCAAGGGGCGCTTTATGCAGCCGGCTCCGATGAGTTAATCCCACAAGAAGACGGAGCCGATTTTCAACGTTACGCAACTGCCGAGGGAAACGCCACAAGTGCTGGCGGCAATTCCACCACCTCATATGTTCCCGGAAACTATGAATATGGAGATGCCGGCTTTATTAATGAAGAAGGAGAATGGGTGCTGGTACAACAGACCGTGCCGGAAGCTTCCCAACGGGGAATGCACGAAATTAATTCTTCTGACTCTGCCTACGACAAATTCCAACGTCTGCAGCGTGCCGCTAAATACACCCCCCAGCCGGCTGCCGTTCAACCCCCTATCCCGGATTCTAAATGGGCCCGTCTGTTCCGCCCGATTAAAAAATTGTTTGGTTTGGGAGAGAAAGAAACCAATTTATCTGAAGACAAAAACAGCCCCGAAGCTTTTGCTTTAGCCTCTGCCTCCAGCGGTTTAGGGCGCAACGATTCCCGCACGCCAACAGAGCGTTTTGCCAGCAGAGGAGCTCTTTCTATGCCCTCTATAAATGGGATGGGCGGAGCAGGAAGCAGTAATCAAATTCAGTTTGACTTGCTGGATCCTTTTTCCAGCATAGAAGAATCGGCAGAGGGCTTAACGGCTTCCGCCTCTTCTATACTGGATCCGCAAGATCAAAAACAATTTACAAAGTTCGTAGAGCAGCAAAAAGCGCAACGTCTGTTGGCTATGCGAAAACAAATTTTAAACGATATTACACAAGATGCCCAAGGCTCAGAGCCTAAAGAGTTGGTTTCCGTTACCCGCGATTGCCAGGGCAGCACATCGGGCTTATATAAGCAGCAATCTGGCTGTCTGCTGCCGGAATCCATCCCCGATGAAACGCAGCGCTCGCAATTAAACCAACAGGCAGAAGAAAACCAAAAAGCTTCCCGCCAAATTATTGACAAGAAAATTTCGGAATTAACCGGCACAAATTATCAATCCAAAGAGCCTATTGATATGCTGGTGCTCTTGAGCAAAACAAAAGCCGGGGAAAATGCCGTAGCGCAACTGGTGGAAGACTCAGAAGCAGATCCGCAAGCAACAGAAATGTTTAAAGATTTTTACAACTATATGTACACCAAACAGGGGTGTGATAAACACGACTGCTATTGGGTGGGCGTAGAATATATGCCCAATCCTTCGCTGCGCCATACCATACAAAGCGCCGGGATGGAATATCTGTCTGACCCGTTGCGCATTCATCCGAAACTTTTCAACGAGTTCCAAAACGAAAAATGGATGGAAATGGCTGAAAACACGTCCGATGCCAATAAAGGGCAAGAAACCGATGATCTTATGAAGTCATTTAACCAAATGCTGGAGAAGCATACGCTCTACTATGTACCTTATACCAAAGAAAATATGGATCAGGTAAATCAACGCAATACCAGCAAAACAGTCAACGGGAAAATGCAAAAGCCAGAAAACCCGTTTGTGGTGTATGTGCCCTCCGCAGCCAACCTCTTGGATGCACGCGAAGTGTTGCCTTATCCCTATTTTGTAATTTATGACGACAAGCAGAGCCTCATCTTAGACCAGGCCAATCCCAAATCCTCGGTCAAAGAACGTGGGGAGCAAATACGGGATTTGTATATACAACGTTTGCAATACGGCGCCGACCTGGCTAAGAAAGAACGCCACGAATTGGAAGAAAAGAGCGCGGCAGAGTTGTTAAGCCGTTCCGCCGAACAAGTGCGAAAAGATTTACAACAAATCAATTTGCAAAATATGGAAGAGGCAGAACGCGCCGTAACTTCCAAAAAATAATTATGCTTCCTAATAAAAATGCCCGCTATTAAAGCGGGCGTTTTTATAAATCCTTTTCACAAAGCCCCCGGATGTAAGGCGAAGATGGCGTGAGTAAAAAACGCCATAAGAGAAACCTTTTCTCTTAGTAAGACTCGCCGGCGGACGAAACAGCGCAAGATAGAAATCTTGAAATAACAGAAAACCCAAACATAGGTCTCGGGCATTTTATATTACCCAATTATTCTTCTATAAATTTCTCCTGTGTCCACGGGAAAAAAACTAATCCGCCTCCATACTATCATTCCGCCTTTTTTCCACGCATCCCCTGCAGGTTGGTATAAACTTTCTAAAAGGTATTTTCCTCTCTTAGCCAAGCGTTCTTTTTCTCAAAACCTGTACCCGTGCCGTACACGCATTTAGAATCTCTTGTAAATCTCTCCCAAAAACAGCTATACTGGAAATAAGGGTTTTTTGCCCGGATTTTTACTTTTTGCCAAGAGGAAATACTATGAAGAGATTTGTTTTACCGGTTTTGTTTTTGCTGGTTTTTTCGGCCGGCTGCCACGAAGAAAAACAGCCTACTGCCTACAACCGTCCTTTTACCGCCGATTCTTATGAGCGCAACTTTACCAGCAATGTATTTGCCGCCTGCTTAAACGAAGGCAAACCCTACGCCACCTATTCTTTGGCCCGTTTAAACCGCAAACCCACCGATTGCGACCCAAATTACAAAGTAACGTTCGTCAATGGCCCCTGCGAAGGGAAAACCATTTTTACGCAAGATGTAATTGAACGGACATCGCCGGTCGGAGGAGGCCAATTACTCAAAGGGGAAGTGGTCCTGCGCAATTATTGGAACCCGCGTAAATTAGACAAAGACACCTCCCAGCTGGACCGCTGGAACCGGGGTGTGGTGTATGACACTTCCCGCATAGATGAAGGAGTGGTGGAATTGGAATTTCCTCGGGATAAAAATGATTTTATGGCTTCCCGCGAATTTATTTTTATCCATAATGTGCGCTATATCCAAAAGCCGGAACAAAAAGAACCGCGCACGTGGCTGTAAGAAATAAGGAGAAACCCCGTATGACTTGGAAAAAATGTATCTTGCTTGTTTTGGCGTTTTGTTTCCCCTTGGCTGCGCCGGCACAAGACTATGACGGCTACGCGCCGGAAACGTTATTGATTGACGTGCCTACCGCAAATGTATTGGATAAATACCAAGCTTCTTTTTTAACCCGCTCTTATGCGGACGGAAGCATTATGGAAAGCTTGGATTTCGGAGTTATTCCTCAAATTAACTTAGGGTTTTCCTTGGCGGTATATGAATTGGTGGGTAATTCAGACGACATTAAAGTTCTCAACCCGGATTTCCAAGTGAAATGGAAACTCTTTGACGGCAGTCTATATCTGCCTGCCATTGCCATTGGATACGACGGCCGCCGCTACGGATACGACCGCCCCTCCAAAGAATATATGGACGACCGCAAAGGAGGCTATATCACGATGACGCGGGAAATTTTCACCCCGGGGCTGAATGCTTCTGCCGGGGTCAACCTCTCCGACTTTGACCGGCACGATGTATATTTCTTTTTGGGAGCCTCCTGGAGATTGGCGGAATGGTTCTCTTTAGCCGCAGAATGGGATAATATTAATAATATGCGCGATTCTCGTTTCAATATCGGTGCAAATGCATATATTACCCCTTCCTTGGTACTTTCGGGTGCAGCGCGACGCATTGGACGCGGCGATGAAAATGAACGCATTTTACAGCTGCGTTACGTTACAAATTTCTAACAAGAAGGATACCTATGAATAAGCAGCCTGCGGCCGCGCCGCAATTTAAAAGACGCACTATTTTTATTAAAAAAAATCTGCAGTTCAGCTATATGACGCTGATTATTTTAAGCGTACTGGCCGGGCTGCTTATTATGGCCTTTGAACTGACATTCACATTAAATGAAATTTTTGACCACTACCCTGTGCTTTTGCAGCCGCTGTATGATCATTTTCCTTCTATTGCATACGGCTTTATCTACAAAATTATTATCTATGTTATTTTTGTGGTCTTAATTTCGGCCATTGTTTCGCATAAAATGGCCGGGCCGGTTTATCGCTTTGAACAAACCTGCAAGGCCATTGCCAAAGGGGATTTTTCCCAGCGGGTACATCTGCGCAAAGGGGATCAGCTGACAGACTTGCAAGATGAATTTAACAAGATGATGGACCGCGTAGAAGAAGAAATAAATAAAAACAAAAATGGGGGCGTATGAAGAAATTATTTTGGCTCGGTTTGGCGCTCTGCCTGGCTTTGCCGGCGGCAGCCCAAAAGGAATATGGGTTGCGCTTTTCCAGCTTAATCAATGATGAACTGACATTGGAAAACGCTATTCGCCTAGGTTTAGAAAACAACAGCGAATTTCTTTCCGCACAGCAAGAAATTATTATTGCGGAACAAAAAGTAAAAGAAGCTAAATTTTTGTTTCTGCCTCAATTATCCCTGCAGGGCACAGCCACTTGGTATGATTTGGATTACCCAATGGTGTTGCCAGATTCCGTTGCAAACCGTTTTATTCCGAACAATGATTTATTATCTGAAGATAACAAGCACCAATTCTTTGGTGTCGGAGTTACCGCCACGCAATACCTCTATGCCGGGGGGCGCTTTCGCAGTGCACTAAAAATGGCGCAAGCCAATTTAAAACAAGTGCAAAGCAAATATGAAGCCGTCAAAAATGCTACCGTGCTGAATATTAAAAAGGCGTTTTTCCGTCTTTTGTACACGCAATATAATGTGGAGCTGGCCCAAGATGTGCAAAAGAAAGCCACCCTCTATTCCCGCGCTTTACACGCCGGCACTTGGGAAAAGGTAAAAGCCCAATACTTGCTTTCGCACTTGGCTTCTTTAAATAACGAAGCGAAAAATGAATTGCAAAAAGCCCAGTTGGGTATGTTGGTGGCATTAAACAAAGAGCTGAACTCTACTATTACCGTCAAGGGGGATTTTAAACCGGTGGAAGTAAAGCTGGACTTGCCCAAACTGAACCTTTGGTCTATGGAATTCCGCCCGGAACTCAAAGCCGCCATTTATGAACTGGAGCTGGACAATTTGGCTATTGATTTGGCTCTTTCCCGCCGTTACCCGGATTTAATTTTAACAGGAAGCTACGAACAGCTGGGATTTGACAATTTAGATGATGTGAACAAACAAATCTCCTTAGCCATACGTTTGCCGCTCAACTACACTTTTTCTGCGCAAAACGCCCAACGTAAAGCCGAGCAAAAACAAAGCACGCTGCACCGGGCCGCCATTGAAGATAAAATCCGCGTACAAGTGGCAGAAAATTATGCTGATTTGGTCTTCTGGCAGGCGGAAGTGTTTAGCCGCCAACAAGCCTGGAAAGAAGTGCAAAAATTGCTGGCCCAAGCAGAAAAAACGGCCCGGCCGGATATTACCGCCTTGGAAGCGCTGGACGCATATTACCAAACAGGACATAATTATTATCAGGCCGTCCGCAACAATTTGGCCGCCAAAGCCGGCTTAGAATGGGCCATTGGCCAAGACTTATAAATCAGCCATACGCATAACGGGGGATTATGAAAATACGATTTGCCTTTTTGCTGCCGCTGCTGCTTACGGTTTTTTCTGTCCCCTCTTCTGCCTTGCCCCCCGTAACTGAAGACGGCATTTTGCGTAATTTTCTGTGGGAAGAATTTATTTCTCTCCCCCCCGCTCAGCGCCCCAAAATAGGCCTGGCTCTGTCCGCCGGTGGTGTGCGGGGGTTTGCCCACGTAGGCGTATTGGAAGTATTGCACAATGCCGGTGTGCCAATAGATGTTATGGCAGGGACCTCTATGGGCGCAGTGGTAGGTTCCCTATATGCGGCCGGCCTGCCCACAGACCAACTGTGGGAGATTGGCACCCATATCAAAATGAAAACCATCACGCCCGACTTTAATTTAATAGGGCTGTTTAGATTATTATTTTTGCAAAAGCTGCCTTCCTCACAAAATTTACAAAAATTTTTCAACCAACAAATTGGACATATGCGTTTTGAAGATATGCCTATTCCGTTTGCCACGGCCGCTATGGATGTGAAAACGGGGGAACAGGTTATATTTGACTCCGGCCCCGTGGATATTGCCGTACGCGCCAGTATGAATTTGCCCGGAGTCTTTGACCCGGTGTCTTACCGCCACCGTTATTTGGTGGACGGAGCGGTAGTGAACTATTTGCCCGTCAACTTAGTCAAACAAAAAGGAGCTGATTATATTATTGCTTCTGTAACACCGCCGGATTTCGCCTCCCAGGCGCCACAAACCGTGGCAGCCTATTTGTTGCGGGTGGGCGACGTGCGTGGGGCGGCGATGATAGATGAATCCTCCCAAAAAGCCAATTTTGTCATTCAGAACCGGGTATTGGGAGTAAGCACCCTGGAGCTGGATAAATTGCACCAAGCCGGGGAAGTGGGCATCCGCTCGGCCAATGAAAATTTAGAGGCGCTGGAAGAAGATATGATTCTTTTTGCGATAGACGATGTGGTCCATAAATAGATTATCCTTTTTGCTGTTATTTCTTACGCTTACCTTGCCTTTGCAAGCGGGGCTTTTTGGCATTAACCCCCAAGACCGGCAGGAATTTGTGCAAGCGCGGGAGACTTTTAACCGCGGAGAATATCAACAGGCCGTTGTAGAGTTAAGCAGGTACATTTATAAAACCAAAAATATCAAACGCCGCGAAGCCCGCGCTTACCGTTTGCTGGGCCTGGCCTACGAGCAATTAGGCAGCCCGGAAAAAGCCTTAGAAGTCTATTTGGAAGCATTGGAATTTCATAAAAAAGACGTACCGCTGCTTCTAGCGGCGGCTTCTTTGTACCAACGCACAGAGTTGACCGACCGCTCCATTGACTTATATGAACAGGTATTGGAATTGGAGCCGAATAATTTGGAAGCCCTCTCCGGGCAGGCGGAAAATTATATTACGATGGGTTTTTATTCCAAAGCACGCCAATACTATGACATTTTCTTCCAGCTAAACCCACAAGCTCCCGCTGTCAACCGGGCCCGCTATGCATTTGCCTTTCTGCGCCAGCGGGATTATCCTAATGCTTTTATTAATATCACTATGGCTAAATTGGAAAATCCAGATGATCCCAACTACTGGCTGCTCAGCGCGCGCGCCTATAAAGGGTTGGGGCTTTTACAAGATGCTTTGGCAGATCTAGATGTAGCAGTTTTGCTGGCACCACAACGGGAAGACTTGCGGGCGATTGCTTCTATGTGGCTGTATCAGGCGGGCAATTATGATGCTTCTTTGGCTAAAGCCCAACAGTTACTGACCGAAAATCCGGAAAATGAATTGGCCCTGTTTATGACCTATATGAACTGGCAAAAAATGGGGCAAACCGCCAAGGCCCGCCAACAACTTCAGAAAATACAAGCTCTGGGAAAAGACTCCTTTGCGCACCGGGTTACACAAAGGCTGTTACAAGAAAAGAACGGCCAAAAGCCCCAAGATTAAGTAAAAGGGCCGTAGTTTTCACTACCGCTTTGTCCAAAAACAGAAATTTAAAAAGCCCCTGTTCTGCCGGGGCGTTCATATAACAAAAGCCCGGGAATATCCCGGGCTTTTTTCAAAAACAACAACCATTAATTCGCCTGAAGACGCAACTCTTTGAGCAAGGCCGCCTTGGCTAGCTTTTTCTGTTGGTCAAGCACCGAGCCATATTGCTGCTGTAATTGCTTGATGGAAGCTTGCGGCAATTGAGCTAAAGAGTGAAGCCCTTGGCAGACAGCCAAATACTGCTCGCTTAATTTTTCCGACTCGCTCACCAAAGCGAAATCCTCATCAGACAAATTCAGCAACATTGCCGGGTTTTGTTGTACCCGCTGCAACATCTTTTCTTCTTTTCGGCTTTGGCTCAGCCAAGCCCACCCCCCTATCACACCGGCTACAGCCGCAAGGGGAAGTACTTTCACTATCACTCTATCTCCTAAAATTTTAAACCCCCGCGGAAAAATGGTCCTCTTGGCAGAGGCTTCTTTTAAAACCACCAAGTCCACGCAGTCCAGCAACGCTTTGTTTCCGTGTACCAATTCTTGCCGTATAGTTTGCACGAACTGATCAGAAAGTTGGGAAGTAAATACCCGGCGCGTTACGCCTTCACTGGAGCTGACGGGAATGGCTACTTTGCCGTTAAATTCTCTATATTTTTTAAACAACCGTAAAACTTCCCGGCTAAATTCTCCTTCTTTTCCCGGTTTAACTAAATACCCTTTCGGATTTGTGCTGTTTTTAGCCAGTGGATAAAATTCCGGCAAATCTACTCCGCCACTATAAATGCCGCGGTAGAGCACTTCATTTAAGAATTGAACATTCTCTTCTCCCAATTTAGAGGCGGGATACCATTTGCTTTTTCGTTTAAGAGCCTCTCGCGCCAGCTCAGAGTGGCGGGCATAAATTTCATTCATCTTGGCCGCAAATACATCATCTGACCAAAATTCTTCCGCCGGCATAGCCCGAAAGTTGACCGGCTTTATCTCCTCCGCAGTCACCTGCGCCGTTGCAGAATTTACCGAAGACATCTCTTTCACAGAAGAAAAAATTCCGTCCCCGGCTTGTAAGTGATTGGTCACCTTATTGGTAAATTCATCAATTGCCTTGCGATATTTTAACGACGCGGCAACTTCCGGAGCCAACGCCGCCGCGCCCCCCACCAAAACCCCGGTAGTAGCGCCAATTAACGTAGCCAACACCAGTTGCCCCACTTCAAAATCTTCCACGCCTCCGGTTTTATGCTGGACAAGCGCCAAATCCGCCTGTTGCTGGGCTCTAGCCTTCTCAAGCTCAGCTCGGGAATGTTTGTTGGCAAAAGCAGGCGCAGCACTCAAATAAAGAGACAACACGCACGCCAAAGCTTTGTTCATATAACTCATTATTTTTTTCATAAATATTCCTCTCTGCCCTGGTAGCAGTTGATATTTCATCTGCCATTATCTAGAGGCAGCTTTTTCTACACAAAAATATTTTAGAAAAATAATTGGATATACCAAAAGAGTATTTGGGCCCTGTTTTAACTGACCAAAAGTCCTAGGACTCTTGTTTTGCACAGGGCCCAAAAACAAATTATGGAAGCGGCACAAAAGGCGCCCGGTCCGGTTTGCGCTGCGTAGGCAGTATTTCTATCTCATCTACCAACAACGAGGGAGCCACCACAGAAAAACCTATACCGCTGGCGGCATCAGAAAAATAAGACACCTCCTCATTGTCCCCGGCGGCCAATATATCGCGCAGGCTGCGGGTGGTTACCCCTTCCAGCCGAAGGCCATACACCGGTTCTTTATGTCCGTCCGCTGTATAAATACGCCAAGCAAAAGACATTTCCCCTTTCCCCCCGTTAATGGCTGGAAAACGCGGAAAAATATAACCATACTCCAACCCTAATTCCCGGCAGCGGTCTAACAATTGCCGCTCCAGCTCTTTTTCCGGCATTGGATTTTTAGGCACAAAAAACACATTACTGAGCATAGCGCGCGGATAGGTTTTTCCATTCATACGGGCGTGACCGTTGCTATGGCTCTGCCCTTCAGTTACGCTGCGCGCAGAAGGAAGGGTAAGCAACTTGCCGTTTTGCACCAGTTGTAATTCTTGGGCTTCCACCCCCTCATCATCTATCGGCATAAAAGCCTGCAAAGGCTTCCCCTCATATTCCCGCACATAAGGGCGGTCATAGACATCTAACAAATGGCTGATGACGCGCATTCCTACTTTGTCTTTAAACTGACCGGAGGTAGGATCTGTCTCCCGTTGGGCGGAAAGCAAAGGCTTGGGCCGGTTGGCATTACGAATAAACAACTGATTGAAAAAACCGCCGGCGGCTTTTGGCTCCAGCAACACAGGGCCCAAATAGGGCTCTGCCTTTTGGGCGTCGTGCATAGCTTGCAGACGCGCCAAAAATTGCCGGGTCCAGCCTTCTAACTCGGCCTGGTCAGGCATCGGCCCCCAAGCCAATGGCCGTTCTTCCTGGGCTTTTTCTTCATAGCCGTCTTTATTGCGCAGGGTAGCAGAAAGCGATAACACAGCCAAGGGTACGCTGTATTGGTAGAAATCGCCTTCGCTGTCCAAAAAGTAGGTATCCCGCTGGGAAAAGCGAATGCTGGCGCCAAAATATTCCAAAAAGGGCAACTCTTTTCCCAACGCTGAGAGCACATTGACCAATTGCTGACTGGCTTGCGCATCCGGCGCGGGCATTGGCTCAATATTCTGCACATAAGAGGCTTTGGGGGAAGCCGTAAAATCCGGCCCCGGGTTTATAATATTTTTCTGTCTTTTATATGCTTCTTTTCTCTCATAAGAAGTAGAAGCAACGATATATTCCGTATCGGTCAAACGCCACAGCACGCGCCGGATTGCCTCATAACTTAGGGGCACCGAAGTATATACTAACGGCTGATAGTAATATACATTATTATCAAAACCGGAGCTGTTGTTTTTGGCGTTGCCGGCATAAATATATGCGGCCGCCTCCAATGCGCTTTCCGGCTCGGCTTTAGCAGCATACGGAACCCCAAAAGCAGCAGAAAAAGACTGTACGGTGGTATAAATCATCTTATAGGCCGTAAAAAACGGTTTGGGGCTGCCCGGCACACGCAATTCTTTTTGTGTACGCTGCATTTCATCTTGCATTGCTTTAAAGAAAAGATTGTCCGGCAAGGGAGCCGCCAGCAAAGGCCCCGCCAGGGTTAGTAAAAAAATTCCGATATATTTTTTCATTTTTTGCCCCCTTTCACGTCAGGCGCCGGCAATACTGGCGGCTTAAAATCGCTTTTGCGGGTTTTTTCCATTTCCAAATTTTCAAAAAGCAAGCTGGGGGCGATATTGCTCTGTGGCACCCAGCCGGAGGAAGCCCCGCAGGTTCCGTTAAATAAGGTATCGTCGTCACCGGCGGCTATAATTTTATTGAAGCTGACCAGCGGCGTACCCACCACATCTAGTCCCCGCACCACTTCTTTACGTCCGTCCGGATACACTTTAAAAACCCGTTTAGCTTCCAATTTAAAACTCTGCGGCAGCCCGGTGCTGGTCAGCGTAAAACCGCCGCCCAAATCTTCCACAATAAAACCGTATTGTTTGCCTTGTTTGTTAATTTCCTCAATCAGCATTTCTTCCAATTTATCATAAGGCACCGTTTCAGAGGCCGTAGCGCGAATGACACTCATACGCGATTCTGGGCGAAAGCCAATCTGTTTGCGTCCGTGCCCGTTGGAAGAGGCAAAACCCTCAATAGGGCTGCTCTGCATTAAGAAATTTTTAAGTACGCCGTTTTCTATCAGCACCACAGGGCGGGCTTGCACCCCTTCATCGTCATATTCATAATGACCGCGCAGAGGTTCTCCTTTAAATTCTGTTTGTGTTGGATCTGCCGTAATGGTAATCAGCTCAGAGATAACCGGCTGACCCACCTTACCCACCAAAGTTTGTCCATCGTCTGCGCTTTTTAAACGGTATCCCTCCAGGCGATGCCCCATTACCTCGTGCACAAAGACCGCCGCGGCGCGGCCTTTTAAAATAGTGGGGGCATTATAAGGGGTGCCTTCCGGAGCGTTTGAAAGCTCTTCCAGCTCATCTAATGACTGTGCCACATCGGCCAACAACTGTTCTTGGGAAGGGAACTGGTCCGTAGAGGAAACATCGTAAATTCCGTCACGGCTGATTTCCAGCCCGTCTTTGCTGCGGCCACTAAGCTGATAAGAAAGACGGAAAAAAGAATAAGGCGTCTTCAAGCGGCTGCCTTGGCTGTCTGCAAAATAGCGGTGCCCCTGGGTAACGTTAATGGCAAAAGAAGCATCCAGCACAAATTCTTTGCCTAACGCCAAGCGGGAAGCGGCCGTTAAGCGCTCTATAAACGGCTCCAAGTTCACGGACTGCAAAGGCTCCGTATGGCAGTAATTGGTTTGAGGAGGAAAAACAAAATCGTCTGATTTATCCCGCGTATCTGCCATAGAACGCACATTGGACTCCACCTGGCTCAAATCCCGCTGGGCTCTTTCTGCCGCTTGCTGCGTGGCATTCCACCAAACAGACAAAAAACCTTTACTGTCGGCGGCGTCTGCAACGGGCACCGTACCAACCGCCACGGACCAATTTTCCCGCTCTCCGCGCAACATATGGGTATTATCCAGTTTGGGGCTGCCGGCGCGGGCCAGCACTTCCGCCGCTGACAGCGGGCTGCTACGCAAAACAGCCACCCCATCAAAAGAAACCAACAAACTATGTTCTTCCCCCTGCGTATAGGTATAAGAAAGATAATAAATAGGCGGCTTTTGTTTTTTTAATATTTTAAAACTGCGCTGCAGTTCCTGCTCCATTAGGCGCAGCGGGGTTTGCTGGCCCAAATCACAAGGATTCGCCCACCCCCACGCCGCCAAAAACAGCAGGGCAAACGCCGTGAAAAATTTATTCATATCAGACTCCTTCCCAGAATATATATGTCTATTGTAGCACAATTGTTTAACCCCCCGTTTGTGGGATAAGGGATAAATTTGATAGAATAAAAACGGAACTAATGCCGAGATAGCTCAACTGGTAGAGCACTCGCCTTGTAAGCGAAAGGTTGTGGGTTCAAGTCCCATTCTCGGCTTTTTTCGTCCCCGGTTTTTATTTTTCACTTAAATTGGAGAGCGTATGGAACCTGTCACCACCACTGTATCGGTAGCGATGTGGGTTGCTTTTTGGATTGTAGTTTTGGCGGCCCTGTTTATTGACCTGGCGGTTTTAAACAAACACCAGGGGCACGTGTCTATTAAAGAGGCCGCCGTAATGGTAACGGCGTGGATCTCTTTGGCCGCTTTGTTTGGCGGAGCCATATGGCTTTTTGAAGGACCGCGCCACGCACTGGAATTTTACACGGGCTATATTTTGGAGTATTCACTCTCTATAGATAATATGTTCGTGTTTATTATGATTTTTAGCTATTTTGCCGTTCCGCACGATTTACAGCCTAAAGTGCTTTTGTGGGGTATTTTAGGCGCGGTGGTGATGCGTTTCATCTTTATCTTTGTGGGCGTACAGCTTATTTCCGCCTTTGCGTGGATGATTTATGTGTTTGGCGCCTTGCTGATTTTTACCGCCGCCAAAATGCTTTTACAAAAAGAAGACGAAAAAATGGACCCGGGCAACTCGTTTATCCTGCGGGTGTTTAAAAAGATTATGCCCATTAAAACAGACTACCACGGCAATAATTTCTTTGTCAAAGAAAACGCCAAATGGCTGGCCACACCGCTGTTTGCTGCGCTGCTGGTGATTGAAATGTCGGACGTCATTTTTGCGGTGGACTCCATTCCGGCTGTACTGGGTATTACGCGCGATACATTCTTAGTCTATTCTTCCAATATTTTTGCCATTATCGGGCTGCGCTCGCTTTACTTTTTACTTTCAGGTATGGCGGGGCGGTTTCCGTATCTTAAATACGGCATTTCCGTCATTTTGTTCTTTGTGGGCGTAAAGATGATTATTTCCCACTACGTCAAAATCCCGGTGCCGCTCTCTTTGGGCGTCATTGTGGCCATACTGGCCCTGTCCATTCTAGCCAGCAAAGTTTTCCCCCCTAAAGAAACCGCCCGCTAATGGACAAAAGCGCAATTATTTACTAGAATATAAAGACCCAATTTAATTCATTGTATAAGGAAGGACTTTATGGCGTATAAATGTGCAATCTGTGGCAAAGGCCCCGTGTCCGGCGGTTCTTACAGCCACTCCAACCTCAGAACGAAACGCACCTTCAGCCCCAACCTGCAAAAGCAGAAAGTGGTCTTGGAAGGCAAAACGCAGACGGCCTACGTATGCACCAACTGCATTAAAAGCGGACTGGCCAAAAGACCGGCCAAATAAACCCGGTCACGCGCCGTTTTTGTTTTCTGACGTCAGCCCGCGCCGCAGCCGCTGCGCGGGCTTTGTATTGCAAACGACAGAAGGGGTGGGTTATTTCTTTTTTTACTTCTACCAAATGGGCCGCTTTGTTGGCCATTCTTTTACTGCCCGGCTTGCTCAGCGCCCAGGACGCAGCTGACGATATTGACCCCAACGGGCCCTGGATGGTCTGCGATGTGGCGGTGGACGGGCTCAAAAACATCAGCAAGCGCACCGTTACCAAAGCCGCCCACGCCGAAAAGGGCAAATACTACGAGCGTTACACTGTCAACGAAGATATTATGGACGTGTCTGCGCTAGGCAACTTTGACAGCGTGCAGGTGGACGTATCGCTGATGAAAGGCACGCGCAAAGATGAAGCCGGCGTCCCCCAGCCCTGCCACCGTATTACCTATATTGTAGAAGAAAAACCGATTTTTGACCGCATTATTTACGAAGGCCGCAAAAAATTGGGCAAAGGCGCTATTACTTCCGCTATGACGCTGAAGGTCAAAGACCCTTTCAATGAAGCCAAATTGGAAGGAGATTTGGACCGCATTAAAGCCAAATACGCCGAAAAAGGCTACGTCAGCGCAGACGTTACCTATGAAGTAATCCCGGATGAAAAGACCAACACCGTCACCGTTAAACTCATTATAGACGAAGGCCCTCGCGTACGCGTGGCGGCGCTGAATTTAAACGGCCTGCCGCAGGACACCTCCCTGCCGCTGGAAAAAATCCGCAAAAAAGCGTCCAACCGCCCAGACAAAGTGTTTAAACCCCAAAACTTGCAGCGCGATTGGGTCAAAATGATTTTATACGCGCGCAACAAAGGCTTTGCCGAATTTAATTTAAGCCAGCCGCAAATAGATTTTAATGAGGATAAGACCGAAGTCACCCTCTCTTATGACGCCACCAATAGCCCCAAAGTGGACTTTGGCACCGTTTCCTTTGAAGGCAACAATGTCTTTACCACCGAAGAGCTGGACAAATATGTTTATCTGCGCGAAGGCAAGCTCTATAACCAAAAAGACTTTGACGATACCGTTGTCGCCATTCAGCAGCAATACGCCAACAGAGGCTACCTGCAGGTGCGCGTAGACCCGCAAACCACCATAGAAGACGGCCGCTTAAACGTAAATTATGATATTTCCGAGGGGCATATTTTCTATGTGGACCACGTGGACGTAACCGGTTACGAAAAAACCAAAAAATACGTCTTTACGCGCGAAATTTCCATTAAACCCGGCGATTTGTATGACTCCCAAAAAATACAGCGCAGCCAATCCAAGATTTTAAACTTGGGCTTTGTCAATGACGTACAGGTGGATATACAACCCACCGCAGACCCGCAGAAAGTGGACCTGGGTTTTAACGTCGTAGAAGGCCGCCCCGGTATGTTCACCGCCGGGTTGGCTATGAGCTCTATGGACGGGCTGTATGGCGAGGTGTCCATTAACCATATGAACCTGTTTGGGCGGGCGCAGCGGCTGTCTTTACGCACGATGTTTGGTAAAGAAATTTTGGACTATACCGTCAGCTGGACTACCCCCTGGCTCTATGACAAACCTACTTCTCTGGGCGTAGATTTGTACAACACCCGCCGCTACCGCTCTTTTGCTGATGAAAACCAAGCCTATACCGAAAAACGCATCGGCGGACGCGTGCGTGTAGGCCCGCGTTTTAATGATGATATTTACCAGTTAAGCTTTAGCTATGCATTTGAAAACATTGATATTTATGATATTGATGATCTTTTTAAATGTGAACCGGGTAAACCCTCAGACCAGTGTATCGCCAAAGGCGATACCTATATGTCCACCTTTGGGGTAGATTTTGCCATAGACACGCGCGATAATATTTGGGACCCGACCAGCGGCTGGCGCAACTCGCTGGGGCTCTCTTTAGCCGGCGGCCCCATTGGCGGAGATTTGGATTTGTGGTACTTAAACGCCGCTTCCAACTTTAACTATACGGTGTGGAATGTGGGCGGCAATTACCCCATCGTGTTTGTGCTGTCCAACAAAATCGGCGCGGTGCGCTCTTACGGACGCACGGACGAAGTGCCCCCGTATGAAAAATTCTTCTTAGGCGGCGCCGACACCGTGCGCGGCTACGACCGCGCCGGCGAAGTGGGCCCCGAATATGGCGGCACCACCTACTATGTAATGAATGCGGAGCTGCGCTTCCCCTTGGCGCGGGAAGGACGGCGCACGATGGCGCAATTTGCTTTGTTCTTTGACTTGGGCAACTCGTGGAATCATTTTGACGATGTGGACTTCTCGCTTGGACCTAATGAAAAACAATTCAAGGCCGGCGTGGGCGTAGGCCTGCGGCTGACCACCCCGTCGCTGCCGATACGCATTGACTGGGGGTACGGCTTGAACCATAAGAGCAATGAGGATCGCTCGCACTTCTACTTCAATGTTTCAAATATGATGTAGGATATATGTATGCGACACGTTTTTTGGTTGGGCTTTTTACTCCTAGGCAGTGCCACGCTGGCGGCGGCGCAGGAAGCATCCATAGATGAGCTGACGCCGCAGGAGCTGGCTGTGGTACAGGCCATTAAAGCCCAAAACCAAACCCCGCAAGAAGCCGCGGCCGATACTCCCTCTGCCGCTGCTGCCGCACAAACCGCCCCTATGCAGGCGCCACCGTCCGTAGCAGAAAAAGCGGCCCAAAGCGGCGACATTACCCTTTCTGAGCAAGCCAAACAGCAAGCCTGGGAAGAGCAAAAACAGGCCGAAGAAGCCCAACAAATTTCTTCTGAACAAACAGCCCCTGCCGCGGCGGACACGGCGGCCCCGGCGCAAGATGCAACAGCTGCCGCCCAACCGGCCCAGCCGGTGCAGGAGCCAGACGGCCCGGCCCAAGCACTTTCTGCAGAAGATGCCACCCCGGTGCTGCCCGCGCAAGACCCGGAAGAGGACGCCAAAGAGCTCAAAAAATGCCTGACGGTGGCTTTTATAGATATAGATATTGCCTTTAATGAACACCCGCGCACGCAGGCTGTCAAACAACAGATTGACATCAAAATAAAGGCCAAAGAGCGCGAAGTGGAAAGCGCTAAAGATATTATTGCCGCGCTGGAGGCGGAAAACAAACTGCTCTCGCGCCAGCTGGCGGATTTAAAGCCGTTCTATGAGCGTATTGTAACGGACCAGCAGCTGCTGCCCCGGGTGCCGGAAAGTGCAGACACGCTGGAGCTGGGCAACCTGTTAAACCGGCTGACCTTTGCCGGCAGCGAGGTGCTCAGCACCTCCCCGCTCAATTCGCCGGCAAGGCTGGACGATGTGACGGAGCGTATCGGCGCCAACAAAAAAATTATTGCAGAGCGCAACTTTTTTATTGATAATTATAAGTATCAGACCCGGGAAGAAATTTTGAACCTGGAAAAAGAAGAAGTAAAAAATATTTTGCAGGACATTTACACGGAAATCAAATCTTTTGCCAAAAAGCGCAATATCGGCGCAATAGTACGCAAAGATGAAATTCTGTACGGACAGCAGCCCGTCAACGTAACAAAAGATTTCGTGAGCACGCTCAAGAAATCCAAAAAATACCGGAAAAAGAAATAACCGGAGGAACCTATGGAACTGACGCTGAAAAAAGTGGCCGAAATTACCGGCGCCGAACTGGCCGGAGATGAAAACTTTGTCATTAAACACATCTGCGATTTAACCGAACCCAGACCGGACGGCATTTGCTATTTAAGCCGTATAGAAAACGTAACCGTACCGCCGGGCTTTGCCGCCGGAGCGATCATCGTGCCCCAGGCCGCCAAAGGCAAAGAACTGCCGCTTAAAACCAATTTCCTCTACGCCAAAAACCCCGAGTGGGCTTTCACCCTTTTGGTGCAGTATTGGGACGCCCAAACCCCCAAGCACACCCCGGGCATTCACCCCACTGCCGTCATCAGCCCGCTGGCCCAACTGGGCAAAAATGTATCCGTAGGGGCCTACAGCGTCATTGAAGACGGCGTGGTAATTGGGGATAACACCGTTATCTTCCCACACGTCTATGTGGGCAAACGCACCCAAATCGGCCAAAACTGCATTCTGTATCCGCAAGTAGTGGTGCGGGAAGACTGCGTACTTAAAAACCACGTCATTTTGCAGCCGGGGGCCAAAATCGGAAATGACGGCTTTGGCTTTATCTTTCACGAAGGGCGCCACCATAAAATCCCGCAAATTGGCAATGTCATCATTGAAGATGATGTGGAAATACAGGCCAACTCCTGCGTGGACCGCGCCAAGCTGGCGCATACCATAGTGGGCGCCAATACGAAAGTGGACAACCTGGTGCAAATTGCGCATAATGTAAAAGTGGGACAGAGCTGTATTATGTGCTCTCAGGTGGGCATTGCCGGCACCACCACGTTGGGCAACGGCGTCGTGGCCGCGGGCCAGGTGGGTATTATTGGGCATTTGCACATCGGCAACGGAGTGCAAATTGCCGCCCAGTCCGGCGTTACGTGCGACATTCCGGACGGAGTGCCCTATTTCGGCACGCCGGCTAAACCAATGAAAGAAATGCTGCGCATTTTAGCCGTACAGGGCAAATTGCCGGAGATTTACAAAGAATTGAAACTGATTAAAAAAGCCGTGGAAAAATAATATGAGAAAAACCATCAATCAGCCGGTCAGCGTCAGCGGAGTGGGATTGCATACCGGGGTCAAGTCCACGATGACTTTTAAACCCGCCGAGGACGGCATTCATTTTGTCCGCACGGATATCCCCGGTTCGCTGCCCATAAAGGCAGACCTAAATCACGTGGGCTCTACGCTGCGCGGCACCAACTTAAAAAATGATACCGCTGAAGTGTGGACCGTGGAACACGTACTGTCTGCATTAAACGCGCTGGGCATTACGGATGCAACGGTAGAAATGGATGGCCCGGAACCGCCGGTAACGGACGGATCAGCCTCTGTTTATACCCAGCATTTACAGCAAGCCGGCCTGCGGGAATTAACCGGGGATTTACCTCTTTTAACGCTTAAACAGCCCGTTTGCTACAGCTGCGGCCCCATTACTTACAGCGCCGAACCGGCTGACAAACTGACCATTACTTTTATCTATGAGCACAAACATCCGCTGGTAGGACGGCAGGAATATACCGTGGTCTTTGATACCGAACATTATTTGGAGCAAATTGCCCGCGCACGCACGTTTGGCTTTGAAGAGGAATTGGCCTTTCTTAAAGCACACGGCCTGGCCAAAGGCGGCAGTTTGGAAAATGCCGTAGTGGTGGGCAAAGACAAATTTTTAAACGAGCTGCGCTACGCCGATGAACTGGTGCGGCATAAGATTTTAGACTTAGTGGGTGATTTTAGCTTAACAGGCAAACGGCTGGGCAATCTGAAAATCACCTGCCATATGGGCGGGCATAAACACAATGTGCTTTTTGCACGCCTGTTAGTGGCCAATTCGGAGGAGAAATGAACGAGAAGCACCCGTCCTTGAAGGCGCTGTTGGATCAAGCGCCCATTCAAATTATGGACCAAGAAGAAATCAAACGCAATATCCCGCACCGGGACCCGTTTTTACTGGTAGATGAAGTGCATATTATTGAAGACGGAAAGACGTGCGTCGGTATCAAAAAAGTAACCGGAGAAGAATATTTTTTTAAGGGGCATTTTCCGCAGAAACCCATTATGCCGGGGGTGCTGGTACTAGAAAGCATTTCCCAGGCTTTTGGCGGGGCCATTATGAACCGCGTCAGCGGCGGAAAGGGATTGCCTCTTTTCTTAGGTGTGGAAAGCGCCAAATTTAGGGGGATGGTCGTACCGGGGGACACTTTGCAAATGCCCGTGCAAATTCTGCGCCTTGGCAAGCTCTCGCGCATTTACGCGGAAGCGTATGTCAACGGCAAACTCTGCACGCAGGCGTACCTGACGTTTATATTAGGAGAGAACCTTAATGTCTGACACCCACATTCACCCCACCGCGATTATAGACCCAAGTGCAAAGATTGATCCGTCCACCGTTATTGGGCCCTACACGATTATCGGACCCAACGTGACGATGGGCAAAAACAACCACATCGGGCCTTTCTGCATTATTGAAAACACGGTAATGGGTGATGATAACGAAGTAATTGCACACGCGTCTATCGGTGTGAAGCCGCAGGACTTGTCATACGATGACAGCGTGCAAAGTATGGTTATTATGGGAAACGGAAATAAAATCCGCGAATGCGTAACCATACACCGCTCCACCAGCGTAGACAACCCCACCCGCCTTGGGGACGGCTGTCTGCTGATGGCAAACTCCCACGTGGCACACGATTGCCAACTGGGCAGCCATATCATTTTGGCTAACAGCACCGGTATTGCAGGGCACGTTCACTTGGCTGACCGCGTCATTACCTCCGGTATGGTAGGAGTGCATCAGTTTGTACGCGTGGGCCGGCTGGCGATGCTTTCCGGCGGAGCGATGGTGCCGCTGGACGTCCCCCCGTTCTGCACCGCCCAGGGCGAACGCGCCCGGTTGGTGGGCTTAAACGTGGTGGGTATGCGCCGCGCCGGTATGAAGCGCGAAGAAATGGCCGCCGTGAAACGGGCTTTTAAAGTGCTCTTCCGTTCCAGAATGCTGCTTAAAGACGCTATTGCCCAGCTGGAAGCGGAAAAGCCGATTGCCGCCGTGCAGGAAATGGTGGATTTTTGTAAAAACACCAAACGCGGCGTAACAGCGGCCAAGCGCAAAATCAACGAAGCCAATGACGACTGAAAAACTGGGCATTATTGCCGGTGAAGGCAAAATGCCCGTTTATATTGCCCAGCAAGCCGCCCAAAAAGGCGTACAAGTGGTGGTGGCCGGGCTGAAAGGAAACGCGAGGGAAGAAGACTTCCGCGGCGTGGCTTGTGTTTATAAAGAAATGCGCCTGGGCCAAATGGGCAAAGGCATTGCATTTTTTAAAGAGCACGGCGTTACACGCCTGCTGATGGCGGGGCGCGTACAGCATACGTCTGTATTTTCCAACTTAATGCCGGATTTGCGCGGGGCCAAGTTTTTGGCCTCGCTCAAATCTATGCAAACCAAGCATATCCTTTCACGCGTCATTGAAGAATTCAAAAAAGAAGGCATAGAATTTGTCCATTCTGCGCTGTACCTGGAACATTTTATGCCGCCTAAAGGCGTTTTAAGCCGCCGCCAGCCTACCGAACAAGAACAAAAGACTATTCAATACGGCTTTAAAATAGCCAAAGCGATTGCCGCTTTAGATATTGGTCTAACCTGCGTGGTGGGAGAAAACGCCGTCATCGCCGTAGAAGGAATGGAGGGCACAGACGCCTGCATACGCCGCGCGGCAGAGCTCTATAAAAAATCCGCCCAAAAACAAAACTGCATAGCAGTAGTCAAAGTGGCGCGGCCCAACCAAGACAGCCGCTTTGATTTGCCGGTCATTGGCAAAGGCACCCTGCAAACGCTGCAACAAAGCGGTCTTAAGGTGCTGGCTTTTGAAGCGGAAAAAACGCTGGTACTGGATTTGGAAGAAGTGGTGGAACTGGCAGATAAGAACGATATTTGCCTGCTGGCGGTTTAAGTTGAAACATTCCTACAACAACCTATTACAACGACAATTCATATTGATCGCAGCTACCAATCACGCAGTTCGTCATATTAGGGGTCGTCAACGTTCCCCCAAAACTACGGCAGACCCGTGCAGCTCTATCATTGTTTAAGCGGGCTTGGCATAAAACTTGTTTGCTCCACATCGCATTTCCAAAATCATATCCTACGACCAGTGAATTTAAGCGGTCATTTGGGAGTATATACACATAATCGACTGTTACGCACAGGCGCAAACCATCATCCTGTCTTATACAAGCTCCTGATGGTAGAACTTGTCCCGGGAAGGATACATCCAATTCTTCTATAGATGAGGCATAACTGCCGTTTGCCATATAATAACGTTCTTGTGCATCTTTAAAAGCACGTGCCAGCGGAATGATTGTGCTATAACGCGCTTTATCTACCGCTGTTTGATATTGAGGTAAAGCAACTGCGGCCAATATTCCTATAATCAGCACCACGACCAAAAGTTCAATAAGCGTAAAACCGCCAAAATCACGTTTTACGGGATTTTTAAGACGAAGAATGATTTTTTGATAAATTTTGCTCATAAGCAAAATTTATCAAAAAAAAAAAAAAATGGGTCAAGCCCATTATAATCGGGCAGGCTCCAGCAATATAAAAACCCGGCCCCCACCAAACCTTTGCGGTGCGCAAATCGGGCAGGCTCCCATTCTATATATAACAAAACCCCGGACGAAATCCGGGGTTTTGTATAGTCAACAGAACACTTATTTCTTAAATTCTTTGGCCATAGCAAAAGCTTCTTTGGTTTCAAACAGCGGTGCGGTGGACGTAATGACCTTGCTGGTGAACATTTCGTGGTTAGAAATACTGTGTATCACTTCTTCGGTAATATGGCCTTTGTCAAATTCTTTTTCTACAGCGTCCAGCACCTCTTCGGCGTTTTGCGGGGCCAAAATCATTTCCACCCCGCAGGCTATCATTTTCAAAGCGGCGGCGGCTTCGTTTTTAATATGGCTCTTAAACAGCGGAGCGCCAATCACACAGCCTTTGTAATTGAGGCGTTTTTTTAAAAGGCCTCTTACAATTTTCTCCGACATCATAGCCCGGCAGGAAGGGTCTATATTGGCAAACACCATATCAGAAGGCATAATAGCGTCGCAGCGGCGGAACATATGTTTGTAAGGCACAAACTCCGCATCTTCCATTTGCGCCAACGTTTTTAAAATACCGCTCACCCCCGGGAAATACTTGACGCAATTTAGCGCCCCGCCGTTGGACACACCCGCCACATAATCCCCCGCCAGCCGCGCCACTGCCATAGGCCCTTCACCAAAAGCCGGGCTTTGGTAGCCAATATCCACCACCGGGGCCAATAGCCAGTCTATCCCTACGCTGCGCGCTATGCGCGCGCTGATAAGCCCTTTGCGGTAAGCGCCTTCTGTATTATCGGCCGCGCCCAGTTCGGCATTAGAAGGCAGAGCCGGGGCATCTTTGATGACTTCGGATAAATCTTCTTCTATATCTGCACAGATTAACAAATGGTCATAAGGGGACGCTTCCCGCACCGCTTCGGCAAAATGCTTGGTCTGCCGGGCCGTGCCCCCATAAACACAAAAGCCGCCCACGCCGCGCGCGGCGGCTTTTTTGGCGGCAGAAAGCTCACTGGTACCAAACCAAAAACCGGGAAAAACTATGCGGGCAGGCTTCATATATCCTCCTGACGCAGCCGCCCCGGGCCAGCTAATAAAGCACCGAGGGGACTAAAGCGTCTTCCGTGGCAGACGGCGCCACCGGCTCATATGTGCCATATGGGTCCGGCTGTGTCTGTTCGGGCGGTATATCGGGTTTTATTTCCGGCCGCTGCGGCGTAAGCAGCCATTGGATCAGCTCCGGCGTTATCCAGCGGTCCAATAAATTATGTCCGGACTGGTCATAAGCGGTGGCAAACACCACTTGCCCTTCGCCCGAACTTAAAAACGCCACATTGCGCAGCAGGCTGGCTTCCAAAAAAGTTTTCTTGTCATCTGCGGCGGCGGCAATAAACACTTTGCCTTTATAGACCCGCAGCGCCGGGATAGACAATACGTCGCGGAAATTTGTCACCGGCGTCAGCAAAGCAATCGCCCCAATTGTGGACACCATACTGGCTGCTTTAGCCGCCACATTGGCGCCCATACCGGCCCCCACCAGCACGATATCTTCATCAGCAATGCCTTTTTTTTGCAGAAAATTAATCCCTGCTTCTACATCACGCACCATTTTGTTGTAATCGTTGTCCACGCCTTCTTTGGCAAAGGTTTCATAACTGCCTTTGTTGAGGCTTTGGCCGTGCCCGCGCAGATCTAAGGCCAAATAGCCAAAGCCGTTATCAGCCAGTTTGCCCGAAAAGGTGGTAAATTCATTCTTACTTTTGCCAATATCGTGCAACAAAACGACCGTCTTTCTTTCTGTTTCCGCCGGCTGATAAATGGCGGAAATATTCCAGCCGTCCTGCGTAGAAAAAGAAACAGCCGTCCCCTTCACCTGTGCACATACCAGCGGTGAAAGGACAAACAGCAAGACGCCTAGTACAAGATATTTTTTCATAGCAATACTTCTTCGGGTTTAAACCACAGCGCAATTTCCCGCTCCGCTTCCTGCGGCGTGCCGGAAGCGTGCACCGCATTCTGCATCACCCCGTCTTTAATGCAGCCAAACTGGCCGCGCAGCGTCCAGGGTTCGGCTTTTTCCGGGTTGGTGGCACCCAAAGCGGCGCGCACGCGCGCTACGGCATTATCCCCGCGCAGCACAAAGGCGTAAATGCGGTGGTCGGGCAAGTGATTATAATCGCCCATCATAAATTTAACTACGCCGTCCACAAACGGCGTACCTTTCAAATTGTCGTAATGCTGGCGTAGCAACTCCTCGGTGGCGCGCACCACTTTGGCGCCGGCAATTTCCAGCCCCAACGCCTCAAAGCGGGAAAGCACCAGCCCCGTCAGGCGTTTTTCAATGGCATCGGGTTTAATTAAAATAAGCGTTCGTTCCATATGTTTTCCTTTACTAAAACCTATAGGGATATTATACCTTAAAAATACCCCGCGCACCCGCATAAACCCGCGTATGCGCCTGCGCGCCCATATGATATAATAAAATAAATATAGCGAGGTACCCCCTATGGCAGAGCAAAACACCCTGAAATTCGGCGTCATCGGCGCCGGCAAAATTGGCACTTTTCATACGCGTACATTATCTAAGATGAAAGGCGTATCTTTAATCGGCGTCTGTGACCCCGATTTAATGCGCGCCCAAAAACTAGCCTGGCAATACAATGCCACGCCCTACTCCAAAATGGAAGAGCTGGTGGGGCAGGTGGATGCCGTTATCGTGGCGGCCCCGACGCATTTACACCACGAGATCGGTATGTACTGCTTGGAACATGGCGTGCATACCCTGGTGGAAAAACCGATTGCCACCACCTTAGACCAAGCGCGCGATTTAATTCAAACTGCCAAATTACATAACCTCGTGTTGCAGGTAGGCCATGTGGAACGCTTCAACCCGGCTGTTGTAGAAGCGGTCAAATACATTGAAAACCCCAAATTTTTGACGATGAACCGCTTGGGGCCCTATGACCCGCGTATGTCTAACATCGGGGTTGTGCTGGACCTGATGATTCACGATATTGACTTGCTGCTGACGCTGGTTGACAGCGAAGTAGTAAGCATTGACGCCACGGGGCTGAGCGTTTTCTCCGCACACGAAGATATTGCCAACGTGCGCATACGTTTTGCCAACGGAGCTCTGGCCGACTTAACTGCCAGCCGCGCCAGCTTTGAGCGGGCCCGCTTTATGCATTTGTTCCAGCAGGACGCGTATATTTCCGTAGATTTTATGAATGCGCGGGTAAAGATTTACAAGAAAGAAAAACCCGTCATTGAGTCTATGCAGGATTTGACGGTGCTCTATCCCCCCGTACAAAAACAACTGCCCATTACGGCGGAAATTTTGCATTTTATTGACTGCATTCACACCAACAAAACCCCGGCCCCCAGCGGAGAAAAAGGCAGCAAAGCCTTAGAGCTGGCGCTAAAAATTACCGATAAAATCAACCGCTACGACATTCCCAAAACCGGTCATCTGCACACGCCCAAGCCCTTTCAAGTAGTGCACGACGTGGCCAAAGCGGCGCAAATTATGTTAGACGAAACGTTGGGCCAGTTTAAACAGGACAAATAATTATGCCGACTATTACCCCCTTGACCAAAAACATTCTGATTGTCGCCGGAGATGTATCGGGCGATTTGCACGCCTCAGGCCTGATCCGGGAGCTGAAAAAAGCCGACCCGGACGTGCGCATCACCGCCGTGGGCGGCAAACTGATGCAAAAGGAAGCGGACGTATTTTTATATGATTTGGCTTCCCAGGGGGCCAGCGGATTTATTGAGCCGCTGAAAAAAATGCCGCTGTGGCTGGAGCTGATGAAAAAAATCCGCGCTTATATGGAAACGCAAAATCCCTCGGCGGTCATCGTGGTGGATTTTTACGGATTTAACCATCAGGTATTGGGCATGGCGGCGCACCGGGGCATTCCCGCTTATTATTATGTCACGCCACAAGTGTGGGCCAGCCGCCAATACCGCGCCAAACAGCTGGCGCGGCTGACCAGAAAGATGTTTGTCATTTATCCGTTTGAAGCTGATTTCCATAAAAAATTTGGCGGAAACGCCGTGTTTTTGGGCAACCCGCTCTTAGACATTATGCCCCAGCCCAGCCCGCATTCGGCAGATACATCTACCGATAAGAACAAAGCCTGGAAGCTGGGCCTGCTGCCCGGCAGCCGTATGGGGGAAATCAAACGCCTGACCCCGGTTTATTATCAAGCTTTTAAGCAAGTGCTTAAAGAGTTTCCTAACACTCAGGCCTATTTGTTCCTGTTGCCGGACCGGGACGAAAAAATCATCTTAGATTTGTTAGGTGAAGCCCCCCACCCGAACTTTCATATTGTCAAAGACAAAAACTACGAACTCAGAAGCCAAATGGACTTCTTGTTGGCCTGCTCCGGCACCGCCACGCTGGAAAATGCGCTTTTGGGCGTGCCGATGGTGGTGGCGTACAAACTGTTCTGGCCTACGTACCAGATTGCCAAAATGGTCATTAAAGTGCCTTACATCTCTTTAGTCAACTTATTGGCGGGCAAGCCGCTGGTTAAAGAACTCATTCAGGGTGACGCTTCCGCCCGCGCATTAGCGGCAGAAACGATGGCTATGTTTCAAAACCCGGCTAAATTAGCCGCCCAGCGCGCCGAACTGTTAAAGCTGCGCGCCTCTTTGGGCGAAAAAGGCGTAGCCGCCCGCGCCGCCAAAGAAATTTTGGACGACATGGTAAAAAAATAGTCTATGCAACTGAGCGAACTGGTAGCCCAATTTAAAGAATACAACCCCAACGCAGACACCGCGATGTTGGAGAAGGCCTACCGCTTTGCCCAAAATGCCCACAAAGACCAAAAACGCGAAACTGGGGAGCCGTATTTTAACCATTGCTGCGCGGTGGCGCAAATTCTGCTGGATTTTAAAATGGACGAAGAGACCATTTGTGCCGGGCTGCTGCACGACACGGTGGAGGACACCGGTGTTACCTCTGAAGAATTAAAAAAGGAATTCAACAAAGAAATTGCCCACATGGTGCAAGGCGTCACCAAAATCAGCGACCTGAAATTTTCGTCTACCGATGAAGAAACCGTGGAAAACTGGCGCAAAATGCTGGTGGCGGTGGCAGAAGACGTGCGCGTTATTTTAATCAAACTCGCTGACCGCACCCACAATATGCGTACGATGGACATTATGCCGCCGGAAAAACAGCAATTTAAATCCTACGAAACCATCACCCTCTATGCTCCGTTGGCCCAGCGTTTGGGCATGTTCACTATAAAAACCGAGCTGGAAGATTTGGCATTTAAATATCTCCACCCGGAAGAATTTAAAGACCTAGTAGAACAGGTGGAAAAACGTACCGCAGACCGCGAAGCCACCTTAAACGCATTTAAAAAATTATTGGAGCCGGCGCTGAAAGAAGAAGGAATAGATTATCGTCTGCTTTCCCGCGCAAAGAATTACTATTCCATCTACCGCAAAATGCAAAAGCAACATTTAACCTTTGCGGAAATTCAGGACTCTTTGGGTGTGCGTATTATCACCAAAAATTTATCAGACTGCTACAAGGCGCTTGGGGTGGTGCATTCCCGCTTTAAGCCGCTGGCAGGCACGTTTACCGACTATATTGCCACCCCCAAATCCAATATGTACCAAAGCATACACACCACCGTGCTGGTGCCCACCGGCGACATTGTCGAAATACAAATCCGCACCGAAGAAATGCACCGCACCTGCGAATATGGTATTGCCGCCCACTGGAGATACAAACTGGGCGCGGGCAAAAAAGACAAAAACTTTGACGAAAAAATTAACTGGATACGCCAATGGATTGAATGGCAGCGGGATTTGACCGCCCCGCGCGAATTTTTGGAAGGGTTCAAAACAGACATCAATTTACAGCAAGTATTTGTCTTTACCCCGCAGGCAGATGTAAAGCCCCTGCCGGAAGGGTCCACCCCCATTGATTTTGCCTACGCCATTCATACCGATATCGGCGACCATTATATGGGCGCCAAAGTAAATAACCGAATGGTCAGTATGGACTATGTGTTTAAAACGGGCGACGTGTGTGAAATCATCACCAAGAAAAACGCCGTCCCTAAACGCGACTGGCTGGAATTTGCCAAAACCGCCAATGCCCGCAGCCGCATTAAACGTGCGCTGCGCAGCCGGGGGGAGGATATTTGATGACCACTTGCCCGCGCTGCCGCCAAACCATAGAAGAAACCGATTGCTATTGCCGTTACTGCGGCAAGCCGCTTTTGCCTGGTACAGGCTTTTGGTATGACTATAGCGGCATAGCGCTTTTAACACTCATTGCAGGTCCTTTCTCTTTAATTACAGTATGGCTCTCCCACAAATTAAGCTTACGTGCCAAATGGTGTTTAACGGCCGCAATTCTTCTTTTTTCTGGCTACGTTATATACACACTATACCGCTCTTTTCTTCTTATGCAAGAAGCCTTCTTATATTTCCTGCCTGCCGGGTTATAAATTTTATCCCAATTTCTTCTTTATTTTTTTGTACAATATGGAGTACCCTTGTAAATATGAAGGAGAAATAAATGACTGATGAAGAAGTAAAACACAACGTAACCAAACAAGGTCAACCGAAAGCTTTATATATGCTTTTTATGGTTGAAATGTGGGAACGTTTTAACTATTACGGTATGCGCGCGTTGCTGGCATTGTTTATGATCAGCACCGTCATTGGTTTCAGCAAGGCCACTTCCAGCAAAATTTACGGTATGTTCACCGCCTTGGTCTATTTGACCCCAGTGCTGGGAGGTTACTTAGCCGACAGATACATCGGCAAACGCCATTCTATTACCATCGGCGCCATTCTGATGGCATTGGGGCAGTTTACGCTGGCCTCGTATGAAATCATTTCCCCGGTTGTAGCTTTGGCTACCGGCTTAACGCTGATTGTTATCGGCAATGGTTTCTTTAAACCGAATATTTCCAGCATCGTAGGCGAACTCTATGAACCCAATGACCCCAGAAGAGACGGCGGTTTTACTATCTTCTATATGGGAATTAACTTGGGTGCCTTCTTTGCTCCGTTTATCTGTGGGTTCTTGGGCGAGCCGCATGATCCTTTGAACGCCTTGGAAGCCTACAAATGGAAATACGGCTTTATGGCTGCAGGTACGGGTATGCTTATTGGTTTAATCTGGTATTTGGTCTCCCAAAACAAATATCTGGGACACATTGGCTTGCACCCTGTCACAAAAGGGACTGACTTAGCCAACGACTCTACAGAAAAAGCCCGCGCCGAAGAAGCTAACAAGCCGCTTACTTCTGAAGAGTGGGACAAGATTAAAGCCATCTTCACCTTTGTGTTCTTTGCTATTTTCTTCTTTGCTTTCTTTGAGCAGGCCGGTACGTCTTTAAACTTCTTTGCTAAAGAAGCTACAGACTTAACCCCGGTACTTCCTTTCATTGGCGAAGTGACTTTGAAAGCGTCTTACTTCCAGGCAGTGAACCCTATTTTCGTGGTTTTATTTGCGCCCTTGTTTGCCAAATTATGGATTCGCCTGGGAGATAAAAATCCGAGCATTCCCACCAAATTTGGCTGGGGTTTATTTCTGCAAGGCGTCGGTTTTGCCGCCGTTGTCATTGGTGCCAGCATTTACGCCTCCAGCGGCCCCGTAAGCGCCATTTGGTTAGTGATCACCTATATGTTCTGCACAATGGGAGAGCTGTGTCTTTCTCCTGTAGGGCTGTCTATGGTATCCAAATTAGCTCCGGCCAAATTTATGTCTATGTTAATGGGCGTTTGGTTAGCTGCCAGCTTCTTTGGCAATTTGTTGGCAGGTTGGCTCGCCAGCTATTATGAATCCTGGAGTCTTACTACCTTGTTCTCCGTGCCCGCTGTGGGCTCTATGCTGTTTGGTGTGATTATGTGGATTATGGCCCGCAAAATCAAGCAGTGGATGCACGGCGTACAATAAGCACTTTCTTTGCAACAAAAACCCCGCTTAGAAGCGGGGTTTTTTATGGCATTAGCGTTCCCAAAGTTGTAAAACCCCGAAAATAAATTTTTCTGCCTGCAGTTAAATACCTCCGCGGCAATACAGCTCCAAATATTGTTACTCTAAGTTTTAACATACGCAGTAAAGCCGTTCCTTTTAGTTCCGCCTTATCTTTTGGCTTATAGGTTTTTTGATAAACAAACTGTTTTTCCTCTTTAAAAACATAATTTTTTATGATACTATCTATTATAGGCCGCCTTGGCAAAAGACGGCAAAAGTCTTTTATTTTGTAATATGAGGAAAACATTATGACGAAGAGAACTCCTATCATTGCCGGAAACTGGAAAATGCACAATACGCTGGCCGAATCGGCCGCACTCATTGAAGCTCTGAAAAAAGCTGAAAATAAAAATCAGGCAGAAGTGATCGTTGCCCCCTCTTTTACTTCTTTAGCTGAAGTTGCAAAACTAGCCAAGGGCTCTTCTATTGAAGTGGCCTCTCAAGATATTCATTGGGAAGACAAAGGCGCATTTACCAGCGCCGTTTCCCCCGTGCAGGCCAAAGACGCCGGCGCCACACACACCATCTTGGGTCACAGCGAACGCCGCAGCGTATTTGGCGATACCGATGAAATTTTGAATAAAAAAGTGGCCGCTGCGTTGCGCCACAACTTAACCATCATCTTCTGCGTAGGCGAAACCCTGGCCCAACGCGAAGCCAACGAAACCATTGCCGTTATTAACAGCCAGCTGGAAAACGGTTTAAAAGGGTTCACGGCAGAAGATTTGAAAGGCTTAATTATCGCCTATGAACCGGTGTGGGCTATTGGCACCGGCAAAACCGCCACGCCGGACCAGGCACAAGAAGTGCACTCTGCTATCCGCCAGTTCTTGGCCAATAAATACGGTCAGGCTTTTGCTGATGCCACCCGCATTCTGTACGGCGGCAGCGTAAAAGACAGCAACGTAGATGAAATTATGGCCCAGCCCGACGTGGACGGCGCTTTGGTGGGCGGACAAGCTTTAATCGCGGAAAAATTTATCCGCATTATCAACTTCAACTAAAAGAGGCTGCTATGAACTTGGCTAAATACATAGACCACACCTTACTCAAACCTCAAGCCGATAAGGCTTCCATCAAAACCCTATGCGATGAAGCGCGCCAATACGGCTTTTTCAGCGTATGTGTGAATCCTTATTGGGTGCCTTTTTGCAAAGCACAATTACAAGGCAGCGGAGTGAAAGTGTGCACGGTCATTGGTTTCCCGTTAGGGGCTAACACGACGGAAAGCAAAGTATTTGAAGCCAAAGACGCTTTGAAAAACGGCGCCGATGAGCTGGATATGGTCATCAACATCGGCGCTTTAAAGAGCAAAGACTATGCTACGGTATTAAAAGACATTACCGCCGTACGTCAAGCCGGAACGAATTTTACGCTCAAAGTGATTATTGAAACTTCCGTATTAACAGAAGAAGAAAAAATAAAAGCTTGCGAACTTTCCACCCAAGCGGGCGCTGATTTTGTAAAAACTTCCACCGGCTTTACCGGCGGTGGCGCCACCGCCGCCGATGTGGCTTTAATGCGGGCCCACGTGCCGGCGCATATGCAAGTAAAAGCATCCGGCGGCGTCCGCACGCGGGAAGATTTTGACGCTATGGTTGCCGCGGGTGCCACCCGCATTGGTGCCAGTGCGGGAGTAAAAATCATAGAGGGAAAATGATTACCCATTGGGATATTATCTCCAGCATCCGTCCAAAAGACAATGCTATTCTTTACGCCCTGCTTATTGACGGGACAGAGCACGACGCTCGCTTAATTGCCAAAAAACTGCAAGGGTATGTGCAAGCCCCGCAGCCGGCTTTGGCGCCGTATGTATATCGTTTTGCACTGCCTGCCGATTTAGATGAGGATACGCTGGAAAAAATACGCGTTGCCGTGCGTGAAGGCATTGAACAGGCCAAAAAAGTCAATGAATTTGTGCCTGGGGGAGCGTTGGGCAATCCTTTGTTTAGCGCCAATACGGATAAAGAAGATAAAGATTTCCCTACGTTTATTACCTTGGATCCATCTGAAAGTTTCTTTCGCTCTGCACAGCATACAGATACCGCGCCCCTGCCGGCTAACCCGGAAGTGACACAGTTTGAGCAAAAACATATAGACTTAAACGAACCGGAAGAAGAAACCCCTGAAATTGCAAAAACGCTGGAAGAAATAGACAATGCGGGCTATCGGTCCGACCCGGTTGGACAGCCCACCCCGCTTCAAGAGCCGGATTTGTCAGATGATGAGGCCGCCCCGGAACTGAAAAATAATTTCATTTCGTTCCGAAAGGATACAGCGGCTTCGGCCCCACTCTCTCAAACAGAAGAAAAACAAGACCGCTCATCGGCAGAAATCAGCCAGCCAATTCCACAAAAGCCGGTGCAGGCTGAGCCCAAGCCACCTATGCCGCAAGCCCCTGTATCTGCTGAATTGGAACAGCCAATATCGGACAGTCCGGCGGCTGCTCCTGCCGAGCCGGAACCGCCGTTACCTGAAATGGAACCCGCCGCAGCGGAAGGATTAACCTCTGTGGAAGCTGATGAATTTTGGTCGGATCAACCCCCGGCCTCAGAAATACAAACCCCGGCTGCCGCTGACCCTATTGCAGAAGATATTCAGCTGCAAGTACAAGCCGTTGAGGCAGACGCCCTGCCGGAAAATTTAACCCCCCAAACAGCCGTCCCGGAGCCGGCACAAACTGTTCCCGGCGAAGACCCGGATTTACCGTTAAGTGACCGGGATATGCTTATTAAAGATATGGAAGGCACGATGCTGGGCCAGTCTTTGGATGACATTTTCCTGGCGGAAACCAAATACGATATGTTTGTAGATTTAGGCAAAATACAGCAGCCCAAATCTTCAGGGAAACAAGCCCCAGCGGCAACACCGCAGCCAAAGGCTCCGGCCGCTTCAGAGCCGGCCGCTTTACAAGAGCAGAAATCGTCTGAAAATGAAATACAGACGGAAAATATCTCTGCGGAAAAAGATACGGAGTCTTTCAATATTTTTGACCAAAAAATCAAAGACCAGACCAACTTTATTGATTTAGAAGATGTACAAAATATTACAGAGCGTATCACACAGAAAGACTTAAGCTTTCTCCAACACGCCCAGGTGCATACCGGCACGGATTCTGCATCTGCTGTTCCAGCTAACACCCAAGCCAAACCACAGACAGCACCAGAAAATATAGAGCTGGATAAAACACGTGCCTATATGCCGCTTCCGTCGGCTTTCGGTCATTTTGACGCCGATAGTGCGGAAGATCAAGAAGTAATGGATCCTTTTGAACAGCTGCTGGCGGCTTCCCAGCCGAAAGAGGCTCCGGCCCAACCGGTTCATCAAGAAGAGCCCCAACAGCCGCAAATGCCGGCAGAACAAGCGCAGGTTATAGCGGAAGAAAAACCGTCGGCACCTGCTGTTTCCGCCTCTCAAGCTCAGCCGGGAGTTGACTCCATTCCGTCACAGGAGCCGGTGGAAACATTGCCGCAACAAAAGCTGCAGGAAGAAGAAACCGATAACCTGCCAGCAGATGACGCCGAAGCGTCTTCTAAGCAAGAGACTCCGGCCATAACAGAATCTCAAACGCTGCGGGAAAACAGGGTTGTCCCGCCGCCTATGCCTATAACGGAGAAAAAAATGCCAGAAAATAACGGGGATAAAAAACCAATTTTCCGTATCAAACGCAAACCTCAGCCGCAGCAGCCCCAACCGCCGCAAGCGCCTAAACCTCAGCCGCCGGCTCCGGCCGCGCCGGCTGCGCCGCAGGCTCCAGCCCCGGCCGCACCGCACACGTCGGCTGCGTCTTTTCAAGAAGAGAAACACGGCACTACTATTCTGCGCCGCCGCCAACGGCCGGCAGGCACATTTTTAGAAAAAACACGCACTATTGACCATTCCATTGAGCTGCCCTTGTCAGAACTTAAAAAACACAACTGGCCGCTGGAAGTGCCTTTGGTGCCTACTTATACGCTGGAGAATATGACCATCTCCATCAACCGTTTTGCACACGCCACGGCTATCTCCGTCATTGACAACCCGGGCAAACTCTACAACCCGCTCGTCTTGCACGGCGCCAGCGGCACCGGCAAAACACATTTCTTGCACGCTATTGGTTATGCTTTGTCTAACAAATACGGGCAGGAAAATATTTTCATTACAAACGGCGTGCGCCTTTCGCGCGGGATACAGCGTTATGTAATGGAAGGCAATATGGACAAATTTGAAAGCTTTGTCAGCTCGGTCAAGGCACTGCTCATTGATGACATTCATTTAATTGCCATCAATGAGCAAAACCGCGCGCATTTATCCAAATTGCTCAACGATTTCCGCAAACAACAAAAGCAGATTGTCATCACTTCCAAATATCCGCCAGAGAGTTTGGCCAAGTTGGAAGAGCTGCTCAATTTCAAGCTGGATTCGGGTTGGATTTCCGATTTAAAACCGGCTTCCGGGCCGGCGCGTACGCGCATTATCCAAAAAATGCTCAACAGCAACGGCATTGATATTACCAATGAAGACATCAACCGCTTTTTTGGACACCCCAATATGTCCTTGGGCACGGTGTCACGCGCTATCCGCCGCGTACGCGTGCTGGAAAAATTGATTTTCCCCAATGAAGCTAAGGAAAAACGCTCCGCCACCGCCATTTTTGACCAACTGCTGGCCACCACCGGAGAAGACCAACACAGCCTCATCGCCCAAAAATTCCCGGACGAAGTCAACTCCGCTCCGGTGGCAGGCAACGGGGAATGGGGCCGCATCGGCTTTTTCTACCCGCAGAATCATTCCAATATGATGAACTGGCTGGTGTTTGCCCTGCAGCAACGTGCCAAAGAGCTGGGCATTCCCGGCGGGCCGGAGCTGGCGGTGCGCTCCTCTTATTCTACGGAAAACATCATTTCCTCTGCTTTCAAAATCGCCAACTTGTGCGATAATAAAAAGCTCAAAGGGGCCGTCATTTTAGGCCCGGAAACGGAAAACTGCGAGCCTTCGGTCAGAGAGAATTTCTATGATATCCTGACCCATATGCTGGAGATCATGCTGATCCGCTGCGGCGTGATTAACTATGAAAACGTCTGCGCACCCAGCACCTATGTCAAAATACTTTCGGAGCTGTTAAGATGAAAAAACTGACCCTTTTACTGGCTGGACTTCTTTGCTTGGGCGCTTGCTCGGCCCATATGAAAAGCGCCGTCAAAGACGGTGCTATCGCCCCGCAGTTTAACGATACGTTAACCGATGATGAATACCTGTGGGTGCGCGGTTTTGGCGCGGCCAACCCGGCCCACCAGAGCGACTCCCAGCGGCGCATTCTCTCGCGCGAAGCGGCTATCGCGCACGCTTACCAGCGCGCGACGGAAGTGCTCTATGGCGCCAATTTGGAAAGCAATGTGCAAATCGTGGACGCCGTGTCTGAAGGCTCCACCATTCACACTTCTTCCAGCGGCATTTTAAATGATATGGAGCTGGTCTCCACCGAATATTTAGACGACGGCGGCTGCACCGTTATTATGCGCATTTCCCGCCAAAAACTGCAGGCGGCCGGGCTTAACCCCCAAACGCAGGAGAATAAATAATGCGAAAACTTTTACTTATCGTGTGCCTTGGCGTACTCACTTTGTCTGCCTGCCGCGGGCTGCACATCGGCCCGAAAGGGGAAGGCGAATATGTGGTGGCGGAATCGTTGGTTCCCTATGATGAGAACAATATCTCCGCTATGAAAAAAGAAGGCGAGCTGGCCGCCCAGCGCGCCGCGGTGGAAAAAGTGGCCGGCATCTTTATCTCTTCTTCCACTACGGTAGAGCAAGCCCAGCTGGTAGAGGACAAAATTACCTCCAAATCCGCCGGCTTTATCCGCCGCGGCTACGTGCAAAAAGCCTACCGCAAAGGGGACCAGTGGTACACCCGCGTGCGGGTGATGGTGCTGGTCAAAGATATCAGCGATATTATCAAAGAGTCTGAAGCCGACGCTTTTGCCAAACGCACCACCATTTTAATTACCTCGCGTGAAATGATAGGTGAAGAGGTGTCTTTAAAACAAGAGTGCAAACAAGCCATTTACCGCGCTTTAAAAGACCAACCCTACGCCTTGGTCAACGGCGACAACTTGAGCCAAAACAATTTAGATAACCCGACCCCGGTCATTGACCAGGCCCGCCTGGACGGGGCGCGTTTTATCATTATGGCCGATGTCAACACCGCGCCACTGCAGGCGCTGCCGGGCATTTCCTCTCCGTTTAAAACTTACCGCGCCCGGGCCAATTTAAAGGTGGCTTCCACTAAAAATTACCAGTTAGTGGCCGAAGCAGCGGACCAGGTAAGCGGTTTGGACCCGATGGAAGACATCGCCGCGCAGAAATCCGTTTCCGCCGCGTGTGAGTCAGCCGCCAAACAGCTGATAGAACCCATTAACGCCGCCATCAATTCTGCCGCTAAATTCAATGTGGTGGTGCAAAACGTAAAAAGCATTGAGCGGCTCAAACAGATACAGGATATTTTCAAAGAAATGCGCGAAATTGAAGATTTTAACCTTGTCAAATACACCAATTCAGACGCTTACTTTGAAATAGCGGCCAATATTTCTTCCGGCGAAGAGCTGACCGCCAAAATTATCCGCAGTTATAATGTAAATTTTACGGTAATGGGCATTTCGCCGCAGCAAATTGTACTGAACTTTATTTAATATGCTTGCCAGCGTCCGTACCTGCGCCCTGCGGGGCATAGACGGTTTTGAAGTAGTGAGTGAGGTGGACATTTCTTCGGGAATGCCCACCTTATCCGTCGTGGGCTTGCCAGACGCTGAGGTAAAAGAAAGCAAAGAACGCGTCATAGCCGCCATACGCAACAGCGGTTTTGATTTCCCGCTCAAACGCATTACCGTCAATTTAAGCCCCGCCGAAAAACGCAAAAGCGGCACCCAGTTTGACCTGCCGATTGCCGCCGGCATTTTGGCCGCTTCGGGGGCGCTGTCTAAAGAAGCGGCGGAAAAACTTAGCACCCTGCTTCTGCTGGGGGAGCTGGCCTTAGACGGCTCTTTGCGCCCTTGCGCCGGGGTGCTGCCTATGCTGATTTCCCTTAAAAACCAAGGCCGCACCGCTGTTATCCCGCCGGATAATTTTTTGGAAGGGCAAAGCGCCGGCGGCTCTTTTATTACGCCGCGCACCCTGCGTGATTTGGCAGATTGGCTGGAGGGCAAACTGCCGCAGGAAAAAGTGCAAATGGCCTATGTGCCGCCGCCAGAGGACACAGAGCCTAGCCCGCTGGACTTCTCTGACGTCAAAGGGCAGGCCGTAGCCAAACGCGCCTTGGAAATTGCCGCCGCAGGCGGACACAATGTGCTGATGATTGGCCTGCCGGGCACGGGCAAAAGTATGCTGGCTAAGCGTTTTGCGGGCATACTGCCGCCGCTTTCTGAAGAAGAAAGCCTGGAAATCACCAAGATTTATTCCGTCTGCAATTTGCTGGGAAAAATGACCCGCCGCCTGCGCAGCCGCCCTTTTCGGGACCCGCACCACACCATTTCCGAGGCCGCTTTAATCGGCGGCGGCAGCAACCCGCGCCCCGGCGAAGTGTCCCTGGCGCACAACGGCGTGCTGTTTTTGGACGAATTTGCCGAGTTTTCCCGCTCCACCTTAGAAGTGCTGCGCCAACCGTTGGAAAACGGCTATGTTACCATTTCCCGCGCCAAAGAAACGGTCACCTATCCGGCCCGCTTTACGCTTATTGCGGCTATGAACCCCTGCCCGTGTGGCAATTTGGGCCACCCGCATAAAGCCTGCACCTGCTCTCCGGTACAAATCAGCCGCTACCAGGCCAAAATTTCGGGCCCGCTGCTGGACCGTATTGATTTAACCGTGAATTTAAACCCCGTCACGTACGGCGACTGGAATAAAGCCGCCGAAGGCGACACCTCCGCCCAAATTGCCGCGCGCGTTTTGGCCGCGCGCCAGCGGCAGCAAGCGCGCTTTAAAGGCACCGCCACCACCGCCAACGCGTTTATGACGCCCCAGCAAATTAAAAAATTTTGCACCCTGCCTGCTGGAGCGGACACTATTTTGGAGGCGGCTATGCGCAAGTTTGGCCTTAGCGCACGTAGCCTAGACAAAGTGCTTAAAACCGCCCGCACGATTGCGGATTTAGAGGGTAAAGAGCAAATAGAAAACACTCATTTAATGGAAGTGTTGCAATACCGCCCGCTGGACCGCAAGGGGGTGCCTGATTTATGAGCGTTTCTCTGCAGGAGCGCCTGGCGCGCATACGCATTAATGCTTTTTTGTATTTACGGGCCGATTGGCTGGCGCGGCTGATAGACATTTTCGGCTCTGCTGAAGAAATACTCAAACAAGACGCCGACACTTTAGCCCGCCAGGCGCAGATGAACCCATCTACCGCGGCGCATTTTCTGCGCGAAGCCTTTGCCATTAACCCGCAGGAAGAGCTGGAAAAGACCGAAAAATACGGCGGACGCATTCTTATCCCAGAAGATGAAGAATACCCGCAGGCTTTGCGCAACATCAAAGAGGCCCCGGTGGCTTTGTATGTGCTGGGGCAGCTGCCCCGGGCCAACCAAGCGTGCGTAGGCATGGTGGGTACGCGCAAGATTACCGCTTACGGGCGGCGTGCCGCCGCCACATTGGCAGAAGGGGTGGCTGAGGCGGGGGCGGTTATCGTCAGCGGGCTTGCCCGCGGGATAGACAGCCAATGCCACGCCGCCGCGGTGCGGCTTAAAAAGCCCACTGTAGCCGTCATCGGCACCGGCCTGGGCCGCTGTTATCCACCGGAGAACCGCGAGCTGGCCCGCGCCATACTGCAGTACGGCGGGGCCATTGTGTCAGAGCTTCCTTTTAACAGGCCGCCCAACGCCTTTCACTTCCCGCGCAGAAACCGCATTATTGCGGCGTTGTCTGAGGTAGTAGTCGTCGTAGAAGGCGAAATAAAATCCGGCGCGCTCATTACCGCCAAGCTGGCGCTGGAAATGGGCAAAGACGTCTTGGCCGTGCCCGGCCCTATAGACAGCCCGCAAAGCGCCGGCCCCAATAATTTAATACGGGACGGGGCAGGCGTTGTCACCAGCGTAAAAGATATAATAGACTATATACCGAACCCCGGCCTGTTTGATTTACAGGCTCCGGCCGATGCTTTGCAGCAGCAACCGCCGCAAACGCAGCTGCCGGACACGCACAAACGCGTGCTGGAATATATCGGCACCCAGGAAATCCCCGCAGACCAGCTGGTAGAAGCCCTGGGGCTGAGCGTGCCGGAAGCGGCGGCGGTTTTGTTTGAACTGGAAGTGCAGGGCCTGCTCAGCTGCCGCGCCGGGCTGTACAGCAAGAGCAAATTTTAATTTTTATTTGAAGGATACTTATGGCTACCAACAATATCAAAGGCAAAAAACTTGTTATCGTAGAATCCCCGACCAAACAGAAAACCATCAGCAAAATTTTGGGCGGTGACTATTTGGTGCGCAGCTCTTTCGGCCACGTGCGGGATTTGCCCTCGCACGATATGGGCGTAGATATTGCCAACGGCTTTAAGCCTACCTACCAGCCGGTGGAGCGGGCCAAAAAATTGATTAAAGAACTGGAGGCCGCCGCCAAGAACGCCTCTGAAATTTACCTGGCCACCGACCCTGACCGCGAAGGGGAAGCTATCGCCTGGCATTTGGTGGAACTGTTAAAACTGCCCAAAGACCGCTACCAGCGCATTTACTTTCACGAAATTACGCCGGCCGCCATTAAAGAATCCTTTGCGCACGCGCGTAAAATTGATGACAATTTAGTTAACGCCCAGCAGGCGCGGCGCATTTTGGACCGCATTGTGGGCTACAAACTTTCCCCGCTTTTGTGGAAGAAAATCACCTCCGGCCTTTCTGCCGGGCGCGTGCAGTCTGTGGCGGTGCGTCTATTGACGGAGCGGGCCAAAGAAATCGCCCAGTTTCAGGAGCAGCCCTATTGGTCTCTCAAAGCCCAGTTTGAAAAACCGGGCGCCCAGCCGCTGTTTTGGGCGCGGCTTTTGAAGTGGCAGGGCAAAAATGTGGAGCAGACCAAAACCTATCATCTCTTTGCCGAAGACTACAAAGTAAAAAACACCGTTTTTGACAAACCTGAAACATTGGCCCCTGTCAGCACTCTGCTGCGCCAGGGCCCGTGCACGGTAGCTAAAATAGAAAAGAAAGCGGTTAAACAAAAGCCCAAACCGCCCTTTATCACCAGCTCTATGCAGCAGGACGCTTACAACAAGCTGGGTTTCCCTTCCCAAAAAACGATGATGACGGCCCAGCACCTCTATGAAGGTATAGAAATAGCCGGGCAGACCATCGGTTTGATTACCTATATGAGAACGGACTCTTTCAACGTTTCCAAACTGCTGCAGGAGCAAACCCAAAAATTTATCGCTGAAAAATACGGCTCCGAATATGCCCCGGCGCACGCGCCTGTGTATAAAAGCAAAGTCAAAGGCGCGCAGGAAGCGCACGAGTCTATTCACCCCACCGATGTGCGCCGCACCCCGCAAAGCATAAAGCAATACTTAACGGCAGACCAATACAAACTCTATGAGCTGATTTGGTTGCGTTTTGTGGCCAGCCAAATGGCAGAGGCGGTGTTTAATACCGTCACCGTGGATATCCAGGCCGGCACCAATGCAGACTGCCTGCTGCGCGCGGGCGGGCGCACCGTCAAGTTCCCGGGTTATTTGTCCGTTTATAAAGACGATGAAGAAGAAGAGAATGAAGAATCGGCTCTGCTGCCGGAACTGGCGGAAGGGGACGCGCTGAACTTAAAAGAAATTGCCACCAAAGACCATAAGACCACCCCGCCGCCGTATTACAACGAAGCCAGCTTGATTAAAACGCTGGAAAAACACGGCATCGGCCGCCCGTCCACCTATGCGCCGACTATTAAGACCATTTTGGACCGCAAATACATTGCCCGCCAGCCTAAAAGCAATAAGCTGGTAGCCACGGAGCTAGGCATTACCGTAACGGAGAGTTTGAAAGAATTCTTTAAAGAGATTATGGACCTCTCTTACACCGCCGGCGTAGAAGAAAAACTGGACGAAGTGGCCGAAGGCGCCCAAAAATGGGTGGACTTGCTCAGCGATTTCTATGTCCCTTTCCAAAAAGAGCTGGACCAGGCCGACAAAGAAATGCAGCGCCCCGGCGCCAAACAGACAGATGAAAAATGCCCCCTCTGCGGCAAACCGATGCTGCTGAAAACCAGCCGCTTTGGGCAGTATTTGGTCTGCTCTGACGCCGCCTGCAAAGGCAAAATCAATTTAGGCAAAGAAGGCGAAAAAATTACGCCGCAGACCACCAATGAAATTTGTGACAAATGCGGCGCCCCTATGGTCATACGCACCGGGCGGCGGGGCAAATTTATGGCGTGCTCTGCCTACCCCAAATGCAAGAACACCTATTCCATAGACGCAGAAGGCAACAAAGTGGTGTCTTCCGGGCCGATACTTACAGACCATATATGCGATAAATGCGGCAAAAAAATGGTGCTGCGCAGTTCCAAGCGGGGCTATTTCCTGGGGTGCTCGGGCTACCCCAAATGCCGCAATATTGTAACCATTTCCCCGCAGGAAATTGAAAAAATCAAAGCCCAGCACGAACAAAAAGCCTAAAAGCCGGAGGCAGGACGTGGAAAAATGGACGGAAGCGTTTTTGCTGCATTTGCAAAATAAAAATTTTTCCCCCCATACTTGGCAAGGGTACGGAGAAGATTTGCGGGAATTTGCCGCTTTTTGCACCGCACGCAAAGCAGATGTTTCCAAGGGGTTTAGTCCCGCCTTGGTACGTTCTTTTTTAGCTACCCTTTCAAACAAACACCCGGCGCGCAATACGGTGTTGCGCAAAATAGCGGCGCTGCGCAGTTTCACCCACTATTTGCTGGAGCAGGGATATATTACGCAGGACCCGTTCAAACTGCTGCCTGCGCCCAAACGGGAGCGGCTGCTGCCCAAATTTTTGACTACTGATGAGGCAGACCGCTTAATAGATACTGCCGCGGAAAAAGGCCGCTACGCCGCGCGCAACCGGGCGCTTTTTGAGTTGATTTATTCCAGCGGCCTGCGCCGCAGCGAAGTGACGGGGCTGAAAATAGCCGATGTGGATTTTTTTAACGGCGTAGTTAAGGTGTTGGGCAAAGGCAACAAAGAGCGCTACGTTCCGGTAACGGACGCGGCGCTGAAAGCCATTAAAGATTATTTAGCTACGCGCCCCCACCCGCGGGGGCAAGACGCCCTGTTTTTAAACAAAAACGGCACACCGCTGACCGGGGACGGCTTGGCCTATATTTTTAAAAATTTAGCCATACAGTCGGGCATAGCGCGCAAAATCAGCCCGCACAGCCTGCGCCATTCGTTTGCAACGCATTTGCTCAACAACGGCTGTGACTTGCGAAGTTTGCAGGAAATGCTGGGACATAAAAGCCTGGCGGCCACGCAGGTGTACACCCACGTGTCTCTGGAAAAACTAAAAAGCGTGTACCAACACGCTCATCCGAAAAACAAGGAGCCGGAAATATGATTGGAATCGGAGTGGATATTGGCGGTACTTTTGTAAAGCTGTATGTGATGAACGAAAAGGGTGAAATTATCCGCAAAGAAAAAGTGGAAACCAACTACGAACACGGCGCGGAAGAATTTTTAAAACAAATTGCCGGTTTTATTAACCAAATCAAAGCCCAGTTTCCGGACCAGGCCATCGCCGTAGGGGTTGGCGCCCCGGGCGATGTGGATAACCAGCGCGGCATTTTGCGCTACAATCCCAATTTAAAATTTAAAGACGTGGACGACTGGCCGCTGGCAGACATCTTGGAAAAGCATACCGGCATACGGCCTTATGTAGCCAACGACGCCACCCTGGCCGCCTGGGGCGTGTATGAAAGCGTGCTTCAGCGCCAGGCCACCAATGTGCTGGTCATTACGCTGGGCACCGGAGTAGGCGGCGGGCTGATTATTAACAAAGAACTTTACCAAGGCTCCAACGGCACCTCAGGCGAAATTGGGCACGCCAAAATAGCCAATGTCAAAACCGGCCCCCAATGCGGCTGCGGTGCGCGGGGCTGTTTAGAGGCGTTTGTAGGCACCATTGGCATTCGCCGGCGCGTGATGGAAGGCATTTTGGAACACCCGCAGTCTATTTTAGCCAAAATGGTGCAAAAAGAGCAGGACTTTAAAATAGAGCTTGTGTCCCGCGCCGCAGAGCAGGGCTGCCCGCTGGCGCTGAAAATATGGGAAGACACCGGTTTTTTCTTAGGCATTGGCATAGCCAATGTGTGCCTGGTGCTGGACGTAGATACCGTAGTGCTCACCGGCGGGGTTTCCGGCGCGTCCAAATATTTCCTGCCGGCGGTGGAAAATGTGCTGCACCACCAGCAAATTCAAACGCCGTTTAAAAAGCTGAAACTTTTGGTGTCGCAAAATCCCAATATAGGCGGCGTAGGGGCGGCTATGTACGCCATTCATCAGGAATCTAAAAAATAAATGAAACGCATTCTCCCCCTCTTGCTTCTGCTTATCAACGGGCCCGTTGCTTTTGTCTATGGGGCCGATAACACCCTGCCCCCGCCAGAGGAAGAGAATGGTTTTGTCTATTTTACGGCACAGCAAGCTTCCGCAGACCCGGCCGCGAAAAAAGTTAATTTACAGGGAGATGTTACCATTACCCAACACACCCAAGACGGACAGGAACGGATAGCGGTAGGGGAGGACATCACACTGGACCAGTTAAACACTACTGTTTCTTCCGTTGGTCCTATGACTGTAACGGCAGAAAGCGGCAAACTGGAAGGGGAGAACCTCTCTGTCAATTACCAGACCAAAGGTTTTTACGCCCAAAATACTTCTACCGAGTATCCGCCGCTGCGGGTCATTTCCGCGGCAGAGCTTTCTTCACAAAACGGTACCCAGCGGCTGAAAGACGCGGTACTAACCTGTTGCAATTTAGAGCCCCCGCACTACACCATTACGCTGGGTAATGTAAAAGTATCCCCACAGAAACGTATTTTTGGTACTAATGCGGTGTTTCGTTTAGACGGATTCCCGGTGCTGTGGCTGCCGGTGTATTGGCGTTCTCTGCAAAGCCAAAAACCTTGGACGACTTATGTGGATTTTACACAAAGCAACAACACCGGTTTTGGTCTTTTGACTTCTACCGTGTTTGACGAAGTGTGGGGATTCCGTCCTAAGATTAATTTGGATTTTTACACAAAATCCGGTATTGGGCTGGGGACCGAACTTATGGCGGTGGAAACCGAAACCTTGCGCGGTACCGCAGAGGCTTATTACATTAATGACCATTCCAGCAAAGATGAGGACTATACCGTAGATGGCCACCCTTTCCAACTGCAGGACACCAAACGCTGGGGCATACGCGGCGGATATTGGTGGGAGATGTACGACAGCTCCGACCATTTTAACAACCCCACCGGCGCCTTGTACCAGTTTCAGACCCAATTTCGTATGGTGTCCGACCCGTATTTTAACGATTCTTTCTTCCGCGGCAACCCGTATATTTTCACGCCGGACCAAGAAACCAATTTTTCTCTTTCGCGCCAGAGCCGCCGCTCTACGCTGCGTTTAAGCTATATTCAGCAGGATATCTTTGATTGGCAGCGCGGGGAATTTATAGCCAAAGAACGCAACCTGCCCCAGCTGGAATATACGCTTATGCCCTTTACAGACCCCCTCTTAGGCCTAACCCACCGTATGCAGGTTAGTTTTAACAATACCTCGCTGATGGAAGAAGCTTGGCAAAAAGAAGGCAACGCACGCTGGACGACGGAAAAGTCTATCCGCCTAGCGCGCAACTTGACCTTCCTGCCCAGCGTATTTTACGACCAGCACGTTACGCTAGACGATGAAGACTATAATGGCAAAACCGCTTGGGTAGGACGCATTGGCACCGATTTAAATTTACAAACCGACACCCCCCTGGGCACCTTGGATTTTGGGTATCAATACACCAAACGCCTCTCCACCGGCACGCTTTCCACCGACACCGCCTCCCCGGACCACGGTGAGGAACTCAACCGGCTGTATATTGAAGATTATTTCCGCCCTTCCTTTAACACCTATGTACGCTTGGAAACCGGCTTTAGCCTGAGTCAGTATGACCAAGAGGGCAAAGTATCCTGGGATCATTTAAAATACCGCATAGACCCCATTTTACTGGAAGCGGGCTATAACTCCCCCAATGGCACAATAAATCTTTTTGTGCAAAACCTGTATGACTTAATAGAGAAAAACCAAGCTTTAGTGGCCCAGACTAACTTTGTCATTAAAGGCCAACAGCTTGGCATTGGGCTGACCAATTACGACACCTACCAAGACCCTTATTCTCTGTACCGCACCTATTCTAACCGCTATACCTTTACAACCTATTTTGGTTTGCGCCTGCCCGACGCTACCTGGAGTCTAGACCTGGGAACGGACCTCCAACTGCAAAGCGGCAGCTGGCGGGCGTTTAATAAACTGGCGCGTTTTTCCAAACGTTTTCACGACGCTATCGTAGAATTAACCGTACGTGACCGCAATGACAATTTATCTTTTGCTTTCCGCATTAATATCTTATGCGGTACAGAGGCCAAAGAAAAACAAGCCCGAATGCAAACCCAAGACCAATATTGGTATCCGTGGCGCAGCGCCAACGATTTGCGTGATATGTGATATGATTTAAAAGTACCCTAAAGAGAGGAACCTATGACCCCGAATCTAATGTTTAAAAAGCAAGGCTGGATAGAAGTAATTTGCGGATGTATGTTCTCCGGCAAAACCGAAGAGCTAATCCGTCGGGTGCGCACCGCACTGATTGCCAAACAAAAAGTACAACTGTTCAATTCCAAACTGGACACCCGCTACGGCATTGGCAGCATTATTAGCCATAATCAAAACAAGGTGGACGCAGCTTGCGTAAAAAATTCCGCCGAAATCCTGCCGTTGATAGAGAAAGATACACAAGTAATTGCCATAGACGAAGTGAACTTTTTTGATAAAGGGATTGTGGAAGTATGCGAGAAACTGGCCAATATGGGCAAACGCGTGATTGTGGCCGGCTTGGACACAGATTACCGGGCCGAACCCTTTGAAGTAACCGCCGCTTTGCTGGCTAAGGCGGAATATGTGACTAAAAATCTGGCTGTTTGCACTAAATGCGGCAATCCGGCCAGCTTTACCCAGCGTATGACCAAAGACACGCGGCGCATTGTCGTAGGCACCACAGATGCCTACCAAGCCCGCTGCCGCCGCTGCTACCGCAAACCCAAGGAGAAGAAAAAATGAACAAAAATTTTACTGTTGTAGAACAAAAAACGATATCCGTTTCATCCGGGCAGACCCTGTATGGCGGGTTTTGGATACGCGCTGTGGCTTTTATCATAGACTCAATCATCCTCTCTATTCCCTTAACCCTGATTTCCATTCCTTTGCTGGGATACGGAATGTTTCCGGTGATATCGTATATGGAAGAGTACAACCAAACTCAAACCATTTCTCCGGAAATGGCAGCCGCTCTATTTCTGTTTATGGGCATTATTGCGCTGTTTCAGCTAATTAGTTTGGTTGTATTCTGGCTCTATTTCGCTTTGTTTGAAAGTTCTTCCAAACAAGCCACTTGGGGCAAACAAATATGCGGGCTGCGCGTAACAGACGGGCACGGGCAACGCATCAGCTTTGCTCGGGCCAGCGGACGCACGTTTGCTAAAATTCTGTCGTACGCCATTATGTATATTGGTTTTATGATGGCTGGCTGGACTAAAGAAAAACGGGCGCTGCACGATTTTATTGCGGGCACACGGGTGATAAAAAACTCTTAGCCCAAACTGTCAAGACAGCGTCCTTCTTTCTCCGCACCGGCAAAAACCGGTGCGGTTTTTATTTTGATTGGTTGTGTGCCCAAAACCGCCCCCAAGACGCTGGTTATAGACAGTTTGCAAACAAGCGGCGGTGCACGACCGACTTTTCTCTTTGCAGCAGCAAATTTCCCCTGCCTATTTTATCTTCGCCTGCTACAAATATCTGCCTGTTTGCTGGACCAGGCCGCCGCATCAAACAAAAAAGCGCAAAGCATATTCGCTTTGCGCTTTCTTGTCTTTATTTCACTAAAAGGACCAATGTGGGGTAAATGTTTCCCCGGGCAAATCCGCTACCAGATGCGGGGCGCTGCCGTCTGCATCCATCACATACAATTTACGCTTTCCGCCGTCGCGCGTGCTGGTAAAAGCGATAAAGCGCCCGTCCGGGGACCAGGTGGGGTCTTCGTTGCTGCCGGCGTCGGTCGTCAAACGGCGCAGCTGCGTCCCAGTCAAATCCACCAAGAAAATATCAAACGGGTGGTACGGGGACTCGCGCCCGGCAAACACAATCCACTCCCCGGTGGGGGACCATTGCGGACTGTCGGACCAGTTGAAGGTTTTGGTCAGCGGGCGGGTTTGCCCGGTGGCCAGTTCCATCACATAAATCTGCGGGTTACCGGCGCGGTTAGAAACAAACGTAATGTATTTGCCGTCCGGAGAATAAGAAGGAGACCCGTCCACCGACTGGCGGTTGGTAATTTGTTTCTTCTCCCCCGTTTCCAAGTTATAAATATAAATGCTGGGGTTGGGCCCTTTAGAGCTGGTAAATACCAACGCTTTGCCGTCCGGGGACACGCCGCCGATCAAAGACAGCCCCCCGCGGATAATTACCGGGGCTATTTTGCCCGCCTTTAAGTCAATGGCAAAAATGTCCGGATTTTTATAGCGGTAGGTAGTGTAATAAATACGCCCGTCTTTGCTCCAACGCGGCAGCAAGGCGATGCTGCGGTCGTTGGTCAGCTTTTTCATATTTTGACCGTCATAATCCACCACATAAATTTCTTTATGTTTGGTGGAGTTATTAGCAAAAGCGATTTTGGTGTCTGCAATACCGCGCCGGCCGGTCAGGGTTTGGATAATCTGGTCCGCCGCGATATGCGCCAAACGACGCAGGCTGGCTTGATTGCCTTTAAAGGCCTTCGCAAATACCGGAGCCTGTGTCGTCACATCATACACATAAATTTTAATGGTATAGTAGGGTTTTTCATACGAAATATCCCCGCCAATCATATAGGCCGCTCTTTGTTTGGCCCAGCCGGAAAGGGTTTCTTTTAGTTCTTTGGCATTATAAGCGGGGCCGTCCTCTGACACTTCAAAGTAACGCCCATATAAAATATCGGCGCGCAGCGTATCGTGCACTTCTTGGGCGGCAGATGCTGCGTCTTCTTTGGCTGTAAAAGCAGGCATCGCGATGACCGGCAAACGTTTGGCGCCGGCAGAAGTAATACCAATGTACACATCGGTTTTGGGTGCGGCCCACAACAAACCAGCACACAGCCCCGTCAGTAAAACCGCAGACAGTGATTTATACAATTTTTTCATAGTGAATTATTTTAAGTTAGCCAGTTCTTCTTTGGCAAGCTGTGCTTCCGGAGAGCGGCCAAAGTCCTGCACAATAGAGTTAAAATAGCGTTTGGCTTCTTCCGTTTTGCCCAGAGGAATAATACTGCGTGCATATTTTAAACGCGCGGTAGGAATAACTTTACTTTCCGGAAATTTCTGCAACACCGTCGCATACGCAATAGCCGCCGGACGGGCCTGCCCCAACGCGGCATAAGCATCCCCCAGGAAAATATAGGCCTGTTGGATATTTTCCCCGTCGGGATATTTATCAATATAGAGCTTAAATCCGGTTACCGCCAAATCATAAGATTGTTTATTCAAATGATTTTTGGCTTCATTAAAAATATCAGAGGGCAACATTACGGCATTGGTCTGCCCTTCTGCCCCTTGCCCGCCTTGCACGGCGGCATTGATATCGTCTAATTTGGAGGAAAGATTAAAAATCTGTGCGTCTAATTGGGAAAGATTTTCATTAGATACGGCTAAATTTTGGTTCAACTCTTCCATTTTGCTGGCCAGCTCCGCCTGATTGGTTTGCATCAAGGCAATCGTTTCGTTGAGTTCCTTAAGCTGCAATTTTAAGGTTCCCATATCACGTTCGCTGGCTAAGCAGCCGGACAACAAAAGGCCCAAACCGCCTAAACAAAAGATTTTCAGTTTTATGTTCATACGGTTCGGGCCTCCTTCTTAAAACAATTAGTTGATGGTCAGAATCGTGTCAGCGCGGCGGTTTTTGGCCCAGCAAGACTGCGTATTTTCATAGCAGATGGGTTTTTCTTTGCCGTAAGACACGGTGCTGATGTTGGCAGCCGGGATGCCCAGGCGCACATAGTAAGCTTTTACTTCATTGGCTCTCTTTTCGCCCAAAGCAATGTTGTAGGCGATGGTGCCTCTGGAGTCGCAGTTACCTTCCACCACGACGGTGTAAGGAGCGCCGGCGGCCTGAGATTTAATGGCTTGGGCGTTGGCTTCTACGATTTTGCGGGCTTCGGCAGACAAATTATATTTGTCCAGCGCAAAGTGCACCACGCCCAAAGCAGCTTGGACGGTTTGCACTTCTTCTTCTTCCACTACCGTAGTTTCCTGCAACACCATTTCGGTGGTGGTGCCGGTCATCATATCGGCATTGGCGTCGTCTTTGACGTTCTTTTTGCAGGCGGTCAAGCCGGCAGCCAAAGCGATCACGAGCGTTACTTTCAACAAGTTCTTCATTTGTGTGTCTCCGTGTTACGTATATTTAATTCTACACATAAATAATAGCAGACTTTTTGGGCTTCGGTCAACCGCCACTATCACGGCAGCGCCCACACCGCTCCCCTCATTTATGTGCTTATCCTTGTTATAGGACATTGGCCGGTGGGCTGCCAACTTGATTATTATATTAGATAGCAAAAGCCCGTGCAAGAGGCTTGCCAGGTTGGCAGTCAGCCCGGCGCTCTCTTACGCTCTTTCAGACGCTTGCCTAGGCCGCCAGCCTATGTTGGAACAAAACGGAAAAGACTTTGACAGGAAATCTTTCTTTTCTAACGTTTTAATTATGCTGTCCGGCTAAGTCTAAAAACTTAGTTTTACAAAATGCCGTATAAAAGCGGAGCCCCAAAAAACCGGGCTCCGCTCTTTCACAACACACACAGTGCTTTATTTGCTAAGTAACTCCACCAAGATTTCATTCATACGGCGGGGGTTGGCTTTGCCTTTGCTTTTCTTCATTACCGCCCCCACCAGCGCACCCACTGCGGCGCGGTTGCCTTTTTTAAAGTCGGCTGCGGCTTTGGGGTTTTCGTTTATGGCCTCTTGGGCCCAAGCCACCAGCTGGCCCTCATCGCTTACCTGCGAAAGGCCCAGCTTTTCCACCAAAGCACCCGCTTTTTGGCCTGTTTTATACATTTGTTCAAACACGGTTTTAGCCTGGTTGCGGGAAATTTTGCCGCTTTCCACCAGCTTAATCAGTTCCGCCAAATCCGCCGCGGCTACCGGGCTGTCGGCTATTTCTTTTTTATCGGCGTTTAAAAAGCCCATTAAGTCGGTAGTAATCCAGTTGGCGGCTGCTTTAGCCGGCACACCGGCGGCTAAGACTGCTTCAAAATATTCCGCCGTTTGACGGGTAATGGTCAGCACGCCCGCATCATAATCCGACAGACCCAGCCCCATAAACTTGGCTTCTTTTTCTGCCGGCAGCTGCGGCATAGCGGCGTTGATTTGCTCCAAGCGGTCTTTGCGCAAAATAAGCGGCGGCAAATCCGGCTCCGGGAAGTAGCGGTAGTCCAAGGCGTCCTCTTTGGAGCGCATCGGCTTAGTTACGTTTTTTTCTTTATCCCACAGCAAAGTCTGCTGTATGACTTTTTCTCCCTTGTTGAGCACTTGCGTCTGACGCTCTATTTCATAATTGATAGCGTCTTTGACCGCTTTAAACGAGTTTAAATTTTTAATCTCCGTGCGGGTGCCAAACGCTTCCTGCCCTGCCGGGCGCAAAGATACGTTCACATCTACACGCAGCTCCCCTTTTTCCATATCGCAGTTGGAAGCGTCCACCCACTGCATCAGGCGTTTAATCTCCGTCAAATAGGCATAGGCTTCATCGGCTGAACGCATATCCGGCATAGACACAATTTCCAACAGCGGGCAGCCGGAGCGGTTAAAATCCACCAATGAATAGTCCGCAAAATGCGAAGATTTGGCGGCGTCTTCCTCCAAATGGGCGTGATGAATGCCGATTTTTTTCTTCTGCAAATGGTCTTTGGGGCCAAAGGTAATTTCTATTTCGCCCCGCCCGTTGACCGGGTGTGCATTTTGCGTGATTTGATATCCTTTTGGCAAATCCGGATAAAAATAATGTTTGCGCTCAAAAGAAGACACTTCGTTGGTCTGGCAGCCCAGCGCCAAACCGGCGCGCACCGCCAGGCGCACGGCGCCCTCGTTAATTACCGGCAAAGTGCCGGGCTGGCCGCTGCAGCGGGGGCAGATTTCGGTATTGGGCCCGGCGCTTTCATCCATTCCATTGGGGCAGGTGCAAAACATTTTGGTTTTGCTGGCCAGTTGTACGTGTATTTCCAGTCCGATAACGGGTTCAAATTGGGTAGTCACTTTTCATTCTCTCCTAAATTACTATAATATCAAATATGTTTTCTCTTTTTAAGACCACTTCTTATAAAACCGGCGCCGCGCTGGCGGTGGGCGCAACCGCTGTTTGGAAGCTGATTTCCTTCTTAAACGGCGTGTTGATTGCGCTGTATTTTGGCGCGGGGAGCGGCACGGATGTCTATTTTTATCTGATTATGTTGATGGGCCTGGGGGTTACCTTTATGCAGCGGCTCAACAACACCATCCTCATTCCGGAAGCAATGTTTTTAGCCGAAGAAGATGAAAACCAAAGCCGCCGTTTTTTGACAATGGGCTTTTATTTTTACGTCTTATTAGGCTTGGGATTAGGAGTGCTGGGGTTAACCTTTCCGGCACAAATTATTGCCGGCGTTTCCCGTTTTGACATTACGCTGCTTAAAAATGACCAAATGCTGCTTTGCGCGGCCTTCTTTTTGTTTGCCACCAATTTACTCAGCTACTATTTAACAGCTATAGCAGAAATGCACAAATTTTTTGCCGTCTCTTTACTGGGTCCCCTCAATGCCTTGTGCCCGCTTTTGGCTTTGTTGTTTTTAGGCAAGCACATTGGCATTATTAGTATGATGTATGGTTTTTTGGGGGCCAACCTGATCCAGATTATTTTATTAATCTGGCTGCTGAAAAAAAAGCTGCATTGGAGTTTTACCCCCCGTCCCTGCACAATACGGCCGGGTGCTAAGAAAAATATGCTCAGCGGTCAAACACTGGCCGCATTGGACATTGTGAACAATCTGCTGCCGCTGTATTTACTAAGCGGTATGGGGGCCGGGGTGGTCAGCGCGCTGAATTATTGCAAACAGCTAACGGATTCCCCCACCGAAATTATTACTAACCGCATTACCAATATCTCTAAAATAGAATTGACGGAAAATGCCGCCCGCGGGCAGATTAATGTTTTTAACAAAAATTTTCTCTCCACTAATCATCTGCTGCTTTTTATTTTAACCCCGCTGGCGGTATTTACCTCTTATTTTGCCACAGACATTGTGGGCCTTTTCTTTGAACGCGGCAAATTTACCGCCGCCGCCGCGGCGGATACGGCGCGCTTTTTGCGGCCGCTGATTTTCTCTATTATTTTTATCGTGCCCTCTAACTTACAAGGCAACACCATTGTAGCGTGGCTGAAAGTAAAAGAGGCTTTTCCGTATATGCTGGTTTCCGTATTGATTTTGATGGCGGCCTGGTTTTTGTTGCCGCATTTAGGGCCTTACGGCTATCCGTATATTGTATTGGGCGGATTTATATGCAGCTTTATAATCAATGCGTTTTTATTCCGCAAATATTTTCCTTTCATCAATTATTTCCGGGCTTTTTGGGAACTTTTACGCCTGCTGGCTATCAATATCATTGCTTTGCTGCCGGCCGCCGCCGTGCGGGTATTTATGGGGGAGGACGATTATTTCTTAAATTTACTTTTCGGCGGCTCGGTGTATCTAACGGTCTTATTACTAGTATCTTACAAGAGCCGGGATTTACAGCTGTTTTTAAAATCTACGGAAATATCCCGCTTTGTTAAAAAATTATTTTAATTTTTCATCCAGCACCAGCTGGGCCGCTTGAAAAACTTTTTGCGCGGTTAAAGCGTCCAAATTAGCACACGTATCATACCCTAGCGCACAGCGCACGTGCCAAGAGGTGCCCAACAGCCACATACAGCTGCCGCAAACCTCTTCTTTTAAATTGATATTTTTCGCCAAACCAAAAAAGTTTTTATCCGTTGGTCCAAACAGCACCACACAGCGGTTGTTGAGCCCGCGCGAAAGCTGCACCAGGCCGCTTTCTCCATCTATATGCAGCAAAGAGGAGTTTAAAATAGCCGGCAAATCTTGCACTTGGGTTTTTCCTACCAAACTGATATCTACAAAATCAAAAACAGGGCTGTTTTTGCCCCCCAACTGCACCAACAAAACATCCGGGTAGCACGCCTTAAGCAAGGCGGCCAACTCCCGCCATTTGTGCAAAGCCCAACACTTAAGCGGCCGCTGCCCCTGCAGGCCAAACGTAGCGTCTATGCCATCGTGCAGCGTAATATATTTCTGGCCAGCCAGGCCAAAGCGCGCCAAACGGGCCGGCTGCGTTAAGGCCGGGGGCAAAGCCGGGGCTGCGTTGGGATCAAAATCTAAACCGCTTAGATAAGACAGCAGCGTTGCCCGCGGCAAACCACGCCGCACCAAAAAAAGCCCCATTACATCTTCCAATAAATAATTATCTTCTAAGAAAGGGGCAAATTCTTGTTGCCGCAGTGTCATTTTATCCAACAACGGCAAAAAATCCGGCGCTACAGCCAAGACACGTTTGCGGTTTATATGAACGGTTTTAAAAGATTGGCACGTTTCAAATGCGATATCGTATTTATACCAAAGCGGCTGGCCGGTGGGTAAGAATACATTGTGAGCGTCCGGCTCAAACAAAGCCGCGGCAGCGCCGGGAGAATCGGTATGAAAATAAAAAACGGCATTTGGCAGCTGCCGGCGCATAGCCAGTACTGCCAAACGGACTACCGCACAGTCTCCCAAACCGCCGCGCAAATGCCAGAAAACGTGCAGGCGTTTATCCTTTGGGGGCCCTTTTTTTAAATACGACAAAAAACGACGGCGGCTCTCCCACCAAATTTTGTTGCGCCATTTCCTATAGGCAAACGCCCAGCGGACCACGCGGCAATCCCGTCCGTACATACGGGGCAGATGTTGCAAAGCCGCCAAATCCAACCGCGTTTTATTGTCGTTTAATTTCATTACAGGTTTTATTTTTCCTCAAACAAAGCGGCAAAAGCTTCAAATGGGAAACGCTCTTTCATCCGGGAAGCCTCTATAGCCATACCAACCCGCTTGCCCCAATTGACCATCAAATCATCTAAGGCTATTGTTAAAGGCTCCTCTTCCCCGGCATTGACCAATAAACCGCTGACAGCATTTGCCACCAGCTCATCGGCGCCCGGCACATCGGTGGCCACCACCGGCAGTTTGCTGGCCATAGCGTCTAACAGTTCGTCTAACGCCTCGGCTTCGCGTGCGGGACTAACGTAAATGTCTGCATTGCGCAGCAAACTGTAAAGGTCGCTGTCTGAAGGCACAATTTCGGTGCTGTCGTTTAAATGATTTTTCTCAATAAATTTTTTCAGCGCGGCTTTATTGACGCCGTCCCCCACGATGGTCAAGTGCCACGTGGTATGGGCCGGGGCCAAACGAGCCCAGGTTTTTAAAAGCACGTCAAAACCACCGCTTTTGGCCAACTTTCCGGCCGCCACGATATTGTTTTCTTTCTTAAAGCAGGCGGGTTTATCATAATTGTAATGTTCCACCCACACAGCAGGGTTCTGTACGCGGACAGTATTGGAAGAGTAGATTTTTTTGTCCAGCGGTTTTTCCCCTTTGCCGATAGCCACCACTTTCTCAGCCTTTTTCAGAAGCGCTTTTTTATTTTTGACGGCTTTTTCTTCTTTGAAATTTTCGGGCTCGCAATAGACATACGGTATCCCTGCCAAAGCGGCGGCCTCACACGCAGAGAGACTGACCAGAGAAATTACCCGCTCGGCCCCTTCTTTTTTAAAAGCCTCCGCTATGCTTTTCGGCTTAGCAGCCGCCGCAAATTCCAATGTTTTTAAACCGCTGTTTTTGGGCAATTTGCCTTTAATGCCCGCCAAAACCACTTCTCTTCCGCTCTCGGCCATCACTTTAGCCAGCCGCCCCCCCAGGCGCAGCCCGGAAAAATGTTTATGATTTCCAACAAATACAATATTTTTCATACGCATCCCCTTCTTTTTTGGCTTTATAGCCAAACCCTATTTATTTTGTCTTGTTTTTTAAATTGTACATAATATACAGCCGAAGTGACATTGTATATAACAGCCCAACGGAATATATAAATGCCTTATTGACGCCCTTATTTTTACTGCTGCTTTTTGCCTCCCTTATGGCCTTGCTGAGAGGTTGAGCCGTTCCGCTGCGCACGGTGGTACGCAAATACAGCGCAGACAAATGAGATATCGCACGGTGCCCAGCGGTATTTTTTGTTTTTTGGTGTTATTAACACTGGTCTTGCTGCAAATGAAAGCCGAGGGCAAAATGTCGTTTGGTGTACTATTGTTTTTTTGTTTTGCTGTGTCTGGGCACCATCAAACGAAACAGAAATAGATTTGGCCCAATAAAAAATCCCTCATCCAACCGGGTTTGGGCATAAAAAAACCGCCCCCTGGTGGGCGGTTTATCAAATCTATTGCGGGGACTGGATTTGAACCAGTGATCTCAAGGTTATGGGCCTTGCGAGATACCAGGCTTCTCTACCCCGCAATATAAGTATAGCAAATTATAACGCGCCCCGCAAACTTATTGGGGCAGTTCATAGGCATACCAACCTTCCGCCTGCGCCACTACCTGAGAAGTGCCCCATATTGTTTTGCACCAGTTCTCCCCACCGCCGCCGGCCCGGTACCAACAATAAATTTTGTTCTGTTTCCCTACAGGAAGGCCCGGCAAATAATGCACATACGCTATACCCGCACAGCGGTAAGGCTCTGAATCTCCTTCACTAGTAAATACAGCCGAAGACACCCGCATATTAGGGGAAGCCTCACTGCCGGTATTATGCAGGATCAGATGAAAATTTTTTGTTTTTCTTTGGGCGGCAGAAGAAGTGGCCATACCGCAGATGGATTTGGGAACTGTAAAATGGTCCAATGAGATGTCCAAGTCCTCTATTTTGTTCGCATAAGCGCCATTGGCCATAACATAGCGCTGCTGTGCTTCTCCTAGAGAGCGGACCAAAGAAATCATTTCCGCTCCGCGGCTGCGCCAAACAGCTTTCTTATACTGGGGATACGCAATAGCTGCCAAGATGCCAATAATCAGCACCACCACTAAAAGTTCAATCAGCGTAAAACCGCCTAATCTGCATTTTACGGAGTTTTTAAGACGTAGATTGCTTTTTTGATACATTTTGTTCATAAACAAAATGTATCAAAAAAAAAAAACAAAGCAAGCCCATAAAAATCAATCAGCCAAGAAAATGCGCGGGGTGTTGCCCCGCGCATTTTGAAAAGAGAATTTAATTTATTGCGGGTCCGGCACTTTATACATCGGATAAAAATACAACCCCATATAAACCGGGTTATCACTAAACCCTTTGACCCGGCTGCGCATAGCCCACAAACCGGTAGGGTGTACAGTATAAATTTGCATAGCATCCTCATAGACAATCTTCTGCAGTTCTTTATAATACTGGGCGCGCTTAGAAGGGCGCGTTTCCGCCACGGCTTTCATTACCAATTTATCTGCTTTTGGATTTTTATATCCCTGGGAAAGAGCGTACCGGCCATCACTATGCATAAAGTTGAAGTAAAAATTATGCGGGTCTGCATAATCAGCCACCCAGCCGCGCACCCAGACAGGCATTTGCCGGGCTGCGGTTTTTTCTAAGAAAGAAGCCCACATTACCCCGCGCACATCCACCTTAAACTTTGGGTTGAGGCTCTCCACATTACGCTTGAGCATTTCTGCCGCCATTTGGCGCGGCAGGCCCCCCGTGTTATAAGTAATCGTTAATGCAAAGCCTTTTTCCCACACTTCTCCATTCCAAGCTTTTTTGAAATGCTCTTCTGCTTTCTTTAAATCAAAAAAATAATATGGGTCATTAGCGTCATAAAAAACCAATCCTTCCGGCACGGGCCCCAAAGCACGCGTTCCGCGCCCCCCCAAAGCCTCTTGTAAAAAGGCCACATAATCAAAAGCATATTCAAAACCTTTGCGTACATCTATATCAGAAAAGAAATTGGGGGGTATCCCGTTGCCGTCTAATTTGCCAGAGCCAATATCCGGATTGCCGGCGGCATTAATATCCAAGGTAAAAAAGATGACTGGATCAGTACGCAGACGAGGCAAATTATCATACACGGTAATTAACGGGTTTCCTTTCAGCTGGTCGGCATACTGGGTGGGAATTTCTGCTATATCCACATCGCCTCCTTCTAACAACAGCCGCAGCGTGCTAGGCTCCGTCACGGTCATCATATGGATATTTTTAATGTTAGGAGCTCCGGCAAAATACTCTTCATTGGCGGCCAACTGCAAGCGGCGGGCCGAAATATCCCAACGCACCAGTTTAAAAGGGCCCGTGCCATTCATATGGTCAAAGAGATAAGAAGACTGTTTGTCAAAATTGTTATATTGTTTCCAGGTGGCTTCCGTTCCGTCCCAACCGCCGTGAGCCGCCACCCAAGCCTTAGGCATCACATACCCCCAGCGCGCCAATACCGACAGAAACGGAGCAAAGGGTTTTTTTAGCTTAATGACCACCTTATCTCCTTGAACTTGTATGGCTTGGGCCGCTTGTTTGAAATCTACAACAATTTCCCCTTGGTCATTGCGCGTAGATGTATAGCCCAAAATAGGCTCCAACAGCAAAGAAGAGGGGCCGCCCGATACGTCCGATAATATAAACCGAAGCAGAGAATAGCGCACATCTTCAGGGGTCATTTCGGTGCCATCGTGAAACCGAACCCCTTTGCGGATAGGGAAAGTATAGGTCAGGCCATCGGCAGAAATTAAGCCGTTTTCCACCGTAGGGACTTGGGTGGCTAAAGACGGCAAGAGATCGGTCATAGAACTGCCGTTAAATTTAAGCAGCGTGTCATACACGTTAAGCATCATTCCCTGTGTTACCCCATCATAGGAAAATACAGGGTCTAGTGATTGCATTTCCCCACCGTGTGCCACCACTAAAGTTTCTAAATCTTGTTTTTTGGCACAGCCTCCCAACAAAAGTATTATGCCAAGTAAAAACAACAAAGTCTTTTTCATAATTTCCTCACTAGATACGCTACCCCACGTTTGCGCTGCAGCCAGGCACGGGCAAATTCGGCTGCGTCATAAAAACGGATTACTTCCCTTTTCGTTTCAGCTGCCGGATCAGCCACCCGTATTTTACCATTTTCCCACCCGCACAAAAGGACGAAATGCCCCGGCGTTTGCGCAATAGCAGCTCCCGTCAATTCCCCACGCTGGTAGGCAATAGGGGCGGCTATCAGGCTTTTTTCCGTTAAAAATTCTTGCAACTGCGCTAATGTCTGAAACCGGGTTACAAAAGCTTGCAAGCCACACCGGGCCGCATAGGCTGTATTTATCGTCCAATTACCATAAATGCGGGCGCGGTCATCATATACGGCAGAAGCGGTTTGCAAAGGGTCTGCCTTGATACCCAAAGCGTTTAAAGCCATAGTCAACGAAGTAGGGCTGCAAAGTCTCATCTGGTCCGTAACGGAAACATCCAAGCGCATCTGAGAAAGAGGCCGTACTGCAATTTTGCGTTTCCCCGCGGGCAATATGGCGGAACATTCGTCATATTGTGCAGAAGCATCTGTCAAAGCTACAAACACATCGGGTATATCCATCTCTCCTTGCAACGAGAGTCGGAAACGATAAGCCTGCGCGGGTGTTTTGGCCCGCAGCACATCTACTGTCACTGAGGCGGCATCTTCTTCCTGCTCTCCAAAACTATGATTCAGCTTAGCCGAGTATAATGCCAGCTTAAAAAACGGACTCCAAACCCCTCCTTGGCGGATTTGTACTTCTGAGAGCAGCCACCCTTTTTTAATGGTTTTTAAAACAACAGATAATATCAGAGAAGAAAAATCCACCGGCGTTTCAAATATAGGAGAAACGATGGTGCGGCTCTCCCCGTCTCCGTGGAACAAATACCCCCGACACGGACGATGAAAATATGTCAGATATGGCAGTTTCAGTTCTGCAGTGTTCATAAAAGAAAATCGGGGCACCCGGGCTCGAACCGGGAACCTTCCGCTCCCAAAGCGGACGCCCTACCATTGGGCCATGCCCCGTGTTTTTATTGTAGCAATTTAGGGCCTAGTTTTGCCGCTGCTTGTTTGGCAGGCAGTTCCGTGCTGACGCAACAAATGGGAATTTGTTATAATAGAGAAGAAGTATCGCGCCTATAGCTCAATCGGTTAGAGCAACCGACTCATAATCGGTGGGTTCCAGGTTCAAGTCCTGGTGGGCGCATTTTTTTTGCCCAAGCGGGCCAACTGCTTGGCCCGCGGCCGGACTTGAAAGGCACAGCG
>CALUXB010000005.1 GCA_944324645.1 uncultured Elusimicrobiales bacterium
CAAGTCCTGGTGGGCGCATTTTTTTTGCCCAAGCGGGCCAACTGCTTGGCCCGCGGCCGGACTTGAAAGGCACAGCGATGTTTTGGTTTTGGCACAGCCAAGGCCAAAACCGCGAGCCCTCTCCCCCTCTTTTCACAGAGTGGCCTGGGCAGGGCCCGAACGGCTCTTTAGTCCGTTCTCTTCTTTGTTTGCGGGAGAAGACAGACGGCTGCAGTTTTTGTGCCACTTGCGCCGCGCCTCTGCAAATGTTAAAATATAAATGTTGATCCGGGATGGTGTAATGGTAACACGGATGCCTCTGGAGCATTAATTCTAGGTTCGAGTCCTAGTCCCGGAACCAGATTTATTTGGGCCGCCGCCGGCATAAGGCGGCGGCTATTTCTTTTAGAGGCTATTATGGAAAACACCGCTAAACCCGCAGAAAAACATAATAACGCGCTGGACGAAATCATCGCCCAACGCTACGCCGAAGCCAACGAACTCAAGGCCGCCGGCATCAATCCTTACCCCAACCGCTGCGAGAAAAAGCAGACCTGCGCCGAAGCCAAAAATTCCCCTGACGACAGCGAAGTCTGCACCGCCGGCCGCCTAGTACAGCTGCGTCTGATGGGCAAGGCCGCCTTTGCGCATTTGCGTGACTTTTCCGGCAAAGTGCAGCTCTATATTGCCAAAGACAATTTGGGCGATGAGCCGTACGCCTTTTTTAAAAAACACATGGCGGTAGGGGACTTTGTATCCGTCACCGGGCATATGTTTGTCACCAAAACCGGCGAACGCACTATTAAAGCCACCAAACTGGATTTAATTTCCAAAGCTATCCGCCCCATGCCGGAAAAGTTCCACGGCTTGCAGGATACGGAAGTGCGCTTCCGCAAACGCCACTTGGATTTAATCGCCAATGAAGAAGTAAAAGACATTTTTGTCAAACGCGCCAAAATTATTTCTTCCATACGCAAAACATTGGACGAAAAAGGCTTTTTGGAAGTAGAAACCCCCGTACTCACGCCAGACAGCGGCGGCGCGGTGGCGCGCCCGTTCCAGACCTATCACAACGCGTTGAAAATGCCGCTTCGCTTGCGTATAGCCTTGGAACTCTATCACAAACGCCTCATCGTGGGCGGCTTTGACCGTATTTATGAAATTGGTCACATGTTCCGCAACGAAGGCATTGACACCACCCATAACCCCGAATTTACCATGATGGAACTTTATCAGGCTTATGGCGATGTGAACACTATGGCGGACCTGTTTGAAGAAATTTTAGGCAACGCTGCCAAAGCCGTCGGCGTAGAAAAAGTGATGTACCGCGGGCAGGAAATCAACCTGGTGCCTCCGTACAAACGCTTGCATATTCCGCAAGCGTGGAAAGAAAAATTCGGTCAGGACATTCACGACGTGTTAGACGGCCGCCAATTCAAACGCGAACCGCTGGCCAAACTGGCTAAGGAGCAGGGCATTTCTTTCTCCGCCAGTGACCCGGACAGCAAACTCTTTGACGACTTGTTTGAAACCAAGCTGCTGGCTGGCTACAACTGCCCCGTCATCGCGCTGGATTACCCCACCGCAGTCAGCCCATTTAGCAAAACCAAACCCGGCGACCCGGAAATTGTGGAGCGCTTTGAAGTTTTCGTCAATGGCAGTGAATTGGGCAACGCATATACCGAGCTCAATGACCCGGCCGACCAGCTGCAGCGCCTCAAAGACCAGGCTATTGAAAAAGCCAAAGCCCAGGGCGAAGACGCTGAAAACGCCGATATTTTAGACGGCGACTATATTGAAGCGTTAGAGTCCGGCATGCCCCCCACCGGCGGCATGGGCATTGGCATAGACCGTATGGTTATGTTGCTCACCCAGCAGGATTCCATACGCGAAATTATTTTCTTCCCCACGCTCAAAGCCCAAGAAGAGAAATAACTTTACTCAAGCAACCCCCCGCTCAAAAAAGCGGGGGGTTGCTTTTTACAATCAAGTATTTCCTTTATTCTATTTAATAAATTGTCCGTAGCAATTCCAATTTCCTACTACATTTCTGACATACCCCAAACTCTCCACAAATTTCCGCCATTCACGCTGGCGGCCGGCATGCGTTTCATTGCACATCCCTTTCAAAGCGCCTGCCTGAAAAGAACCGGGATGATTGAACGAAGCAAAGCACCCAAATCCATTTCCATGCCAAGAAGAATCCACATCAAAAACGACCCGGGCCGGGCCCCGTATATAGGCCGTTACAGCCCACTCGCCCCCTTCTCCAGAAGATATTTGCGTAATACAGTTGCCACTTTGGGCTGTTACAGTCGGCAAGGCAGCGGCTAACTCTATATCCAAATCATTAAAACATGTAGCCTCATTCCCATTAGCCATAAGATATCTTTCTTTTGCCTGGCAAATTTGCTGCGCCCACATTTCCATTTTAACCACCCGGGCCTTTAGCAAAGCTTTTTGATACATAGGATATGCAATGGCGGCTAATATGCCGATAATCAGCACCACAACCAGAAGTTCAATCAGCGTAAAGCCGCCAAATTTGCGTTTTACGGGGTTTCTAAAATGAAGAATGTTTTTTTGATAAATTTTGCTCATACGCAAAATTTATTAAAAAAAAAAAAACAAGTCAAGCCCTTCTGGTTTTGCCGGCCTGCCTCCCCCAACAAACGGCACGGCTGGCACCGCAAGCCGTTGCCCAAAGCTTCTTTTAATAAAGTAAAATATATCCATGAAATTTGAACGTTTTGTGGCTATGCGCTATATGCTCAAACGCAAAGGCCTCTTTGCGCTTATTACCACGCTTATTGGTGTGGCAGGCGTGAGCGTGGGCGTGGCGGCTTTGATTACCACCTTGTCCGTCATGAACGGCTTTCAAAGCGACATCAAAGAAAAAATCATCGGCGCTCAAAGCCATATTCTGGTTTTCGGCCGCATGGGTGCGGACGTTTATCCCGAAAAACTCAAAGCCGTTGAAACCCTGGAAGGGGTGGAAGGTGCCGCGCCCAACATTTACGGGCAGGCCATTATTTCCTACCGGGGCCAAAGCCTGGGCGTGATTATCCGCGGCTTAGACCCGGCGCAGGAAGCCAAGATAAACAATTTAAACGATTCTTTAACCGAGGGCTCCTTTACGGCTCCGGCCGATTGGAGTGAGGACGCCCCCCCGCCGCTGGTGCTGGGTACGGAACTGGCGATGAACCTAAACCTTTTTGTCGGAGATGAAGTGGTGCTTATTTCCCCGCAGTCCATCTCCACCGGGGCGGGTATGTTTCCCAAAATGAAACGCTTCCGCATCAGTGGGCTTTTGCGTACAGGATATTATGAGTTTGACAATACCATCGTCTATGCCCCGCTGGCAGACGCCAGCGACTTTTTGGGCCTGCAGCAAGGGGTAACCGGTCTGGCGGTCAAACTGCACGACATGAACCAAGCCGAAAGGCTGGTCCCTGCCATACAGCAAGCGGTCGGCTACGGCTATGCGGTGCGTACTTTTGCGCAAATGAACAGCACCCTTTACGCCGCGCTGAAGCTGGAAAAGGCCGTAATGTTCATTATTTTGTTTTTAATTATTGCGGTGGCTTCGTTAAACATCGCTTCCAACCTCATTTTGCTGGGCACCGAAAAACTGCGCGACATTGGCATTATGCGCGCCCTGGGTGCCAGCCCCAAAATGATACGCGGCATTTTTATGTGGGAAGCGATGATGACCGCCACCATCGGCATCATTTTGGGGGTGGCGCTGGCTTTGCTTTTGTGCTGGATTATTGCCACCTTTAATATTGTAGAACTACCCGGCGATATTTATTACCTGACCAAAGTGCCCGTGCGCATAGATGTATGGGATGTGCTGGCCGTCATCGGCGGCAGTTATTTGGTATGCTTTTTGGCGGGGCTGTACCCGGCGCTGAAAGCTTCGCGCGTACACCCTACAGACGCAATACGTTATGGCTGATATATTGGAAATTAAAAATCTGACCAAAATTTACGGGCAGGGCCAAGAAAACCTGTGCGTGCTAGACAACGCCGAGCTGAAGATCAGCGCGGGCTCTTTTGTGGTCTTGCTCGGGCCCAGCGGCAGCGGCAAAAGCACACTTCTTAATCTAATTGGTATGCTGGATAAACCCACCTCCGGGGAAATTTTCTTTGAAGGCAAAGACATTACCAAAATGAAAAGCGAAAGCAAACGCTCCGCCCTGCGGCGCAAAAAAATGGGTTTTGTATTTCAATTTGACGGGCTCCTGCCGGAATTTTCTTTGCTTGAAAATGTGGCCCTGCCGGGCCTGATGCACGGCAAAGATGAGCGTTCCCGCGCGCAAAAATTGCTGGACCAATTTGGCATTGGGCACATCAGCCACAAAATGCCGGCTGATTTAAGCGGCGGCGAAAAACAGCGCGCCGCCATTGCGCGTGCGCTGTGCAATAAGCCCACGCTTCTTTTGGCAGACGAGCCCACCGGCAATTTAGACGCCGCACGCAAAGAGCAAGTTTTCCAAGATTTTGCCGCCCTGGCGCGCGAAGGGCTGACGGTGCTGATGGTCACGCACGATGTGCACGCCGCCGACTATGCAGACGCCGTCTATACCCTGCACGAGCGCAAATTAGAGCGCACAAAATAAATAGTGGGGGTTCTATGACCAAATGGCTTTGGATAATTTGTCTGTGTGCCGCCGCTTTCTTACCCGCCTGCGGCCGCACGGAGGCCCCCACCCCGGCAGACCCGGCTGAAACGGTCGCGCTGGAAGAGCTGGAATATAAAATTCCGCTTACCAACTCCCAATTTGAACACCTGCGCCGCGTGGCCCACAGCGGCGACGGGGAAGCCCAAGTGATTGTGGCCCTCATCTATGCCGGCGGTTATGGCGCGGCTAAGAATTTTAATGAAGCCACCCGCTGGCTGCGCCGGGCCCAACAGGCCGGCCAGCCCGACGCCGAAGCTATTTTATCCCAACTGCACCAAATGATGCGGGTGAACCCGAATGCGGCAGACCAATGGATCCGCACCGAAGCAGAAAAACGCCTGGCGGAGTTAAACCAAAAAAATGATAAAAAAAATTAATCTTTTTGCTCTTTTTTTCTGTACCGCGCTCTGCGCCCAGGCCGCCCAACTGCTCAACGAGCCCGGCCTGCGTGCGGCCTTAACCCCCACCCCCTCTTTCCAGCAAGCCAAAAGCGAAGCCCGCTGGGATAAACAGCCCGAAACCTTTTTGGCCTTGGGCAAAATTTACTACTACGGCCGCGGCACCAAAAAAGACATAAAAAAAGCCCGCAAATACTGGCAGAAAGCCGCCCGGAAAAACCAGCGCGAAGCCCAACTGCTTTTGGCTCTGCTGCAGCTGGACAGCGCTAAAAAAGAAGCCGACAAAATCCCGCATTTTCAAACCGTACTCAAGCTGGCGCAAGAAGACTATCCGCTGGCACAATATGCGCTGTCTTTTCTCTATGCAGACGGTATTGGCACCCCGGCGCAAGCCCAAACCGCGCTGGCGTGGCTGCAGCGCGCGGCCCAGGCCGCCACCCCGGTGCCTGCGGCGCAAACCCAGCTGGCGCTCTATTATGCGCAGGGCTACCCGCCTTATATCCAGCCGGACCTGCCCCAAGCGTTTGCACTTATGCTCCGCGCCGCCGAAGCGGAAAACCCGCAAGCACGCTATAATGTGGCCCATATGTACTTAAACGGACAAGGAACAGAAAAAAACGAAAAACGCGCTTTTCATTTTATGCGCCTAGCCGCCAAAGACGGGCTGGTGAGAGCCCAAATGGAACTGAGCGATATGTACCGCCGCGGCCTAGGCGTTAAAGCAGATGATTATGGCGCCTTTCGCTGGATGCACGCCGCCGCTTTGCACGATAACGCAGACGCCCAAGCACAAACCGCGCTGAACTATTTGCACGGCATCGGCGGCCCTGTCAACCGCCGTGAGGCGTTGTTTTGGGCGGTGCAGGCCCGCGCCAATGGCAACCCAAACGCCCAAGAAATTATCCAAAAAATAAAGGAGCCGTAAATGAACCACCCCATTTTATCTATTACCTTGCTAACGCTGATTGCCGTATTGCTGGCCATTTGGCTTATCCGCAAAGCGGCCCGTATGCGCTTGGCAAGCAAATTGCAAAAAGCCCAACAAGGCGACCCGCAGGCCCAGTATGAAACAGCTATTCTGTATTACTATGGACGAGCCGTACCCAAAGATTATCAACAAACATTTACCTATATGCAGGCGGCCGCGCAAGCCGGGCATTTAAAAGCGCTCAATGCCTTGGGCGCGCTGTACTTAGCCGGGCACGGAACGGAAAAGGACGAACCCAAAGCGCTGGCCTGCTATAAGAAAGCGGCGGAAAGCGGGGATTTTGAAGGAATGGTCAATTTGGCCATTTTATACCGTATGGGCACGGGCACCAAACAAAATGACGCGCAAGCCTTTGCCTGGATGAAAAAAGCCGCCGACGGCGGCAGCCCGCTGGGCCAGCGGATTTTGGGCGAATTTTACTATGCGGGCATCGGCACACCGATAGACAAACAGCAAGGCCTCAAATATTACGCGCTGGCCGCCGCGCAGAAAGAGCCTGTGGCCGTTAAATTCCTTAAAACGCGCGACCCGCGCCTGCAGCACCACGGCCCTATGTAATTAAACCCGGCCCGAACAAAAAATCAACTCTTAAAAAGCCCCGGGCAAAAAGTCCGGGGCTTTTAATTATTTACGGGCGGCCCAAAAGATGCAATTTTTATCCTGTTCTTTTTAGGATTTTCTTCTTTTGCCTTTGAGCGTGCGCGTGTTTCTCCCGCTGGCCCTATAAAGGTATTTTCCGGCGCGGGGCGGGGGCTAGGGTTTCACCATATGGCCGATTCATATAAAGGGGATCCGTTTTTTGTGCCCGACCGACGCAAATAGCAAAATGCCTGCCTTTTAGCTGCATACGCCCAATGATAATTTCTGGATACAAAGCCCGACAGAGGCATTGGCTTTGCCAACATACTATCGGACTTTACAATACAGTTTGCAGATGTTATTCCATCCCTACCATTTAAACGCCCGGCATCTTCTGTCTAGCCGGCCGCATTGAAAAAAACAATGCAAACCCTTTTAATATTTCCGCCCTATCTTCCAGAAACCCACAAGAAATATGGCCAAATAAAACCTCCGCTCCAAAGAGCAGGGGTTTATTAAAGTTCGCCATCCAGGTATGTATATCCTCGGCTTTCCCAATCTTTGCAGATCATACGGCCGGTATCTGTCAATTGGGTATGACAAGTTTTAACGGTACTACCATCGGGATAATACGTACCGGAAAGACTCCAGTTATTTTCAGGAGACAAACGATAGGTCTCCGTATAGCAATGCCCAACCACACAACCTACCCAGAATTCAAAATTTTTAGTTACATATTTAGATGTATCTGTTGCGTCCCATTCTCCCCCGCTTAATTCTGCCACACCAACTAGCTCCTCCCCGGGGATAGCCGCCGTCAGCCCAGTCTCTAAAATAGCCATTTGGATATTTTTTCCGCCGCATTTACAAAAACAGAAACCTCTGTGGCGCGGCTTTTCTCCACCGCTTTATTATACTGCGGCAAAGCAATGGCAGATAAAATGCCAATAATTAATACAACTACTAATAATTCTATTAGTGTAAAACCTGCAGTTCTTTTTCTTCTCATAAAAACCCCTTTATTGTCTATAATATGTACTTTTATACTTTAATTCTTATTTTGAATATTTAAATAGCTATTGCCAGTTTTCGCGCCAAGGCTTTTAAAATGCTTTTATCGCGCTGAGCGGCGGACAATTTCTCAAGCCCCTCAAACACCAAAAGCTGTGCTTGGGAAGTGTCCGGCGCAAAGCCAAAAATATCCATATAGTTCAAAAACTCCACCGCTTTCACGGCGGCATTTAAATCCATCGGGTTTTTGCTAAAAACACGCACATATTCCATCAAGCGTGCCTGGGCGGCGGCGCTTACCTGTTTTTGGTCTATATTCAGCCCCAGCGTGCGCACATCGTCCATCAGCTCTTCTAGGGCGTTGATGTCCACCGGGTCGCGCTCCAGCTCCGCTTTTAAGTCGGAAGTTAATACAAACTCTGCCACCGTCATAAAAGCCGCCGGCAGCGGCGCGCCGATATATTTTAGGCCGCGCACCGCCGGGTATTGCATTTCAAAAATGCGGGTAAATTCTTTGTCCGTTTGATGCGAAATACCGCTTAATACGTGGTCAATCACACGCCGTTGGGCGTCTTTAAAAAGTGAAGTGAACGGATAAACGTCCGGGAAGCGTTTGTTAATTTCTTCGTGCACGGCATCATATCCTTTGCTTTCCACCTGCTCTTTAAGGCTCTTAAACACATCCGTACGGTCTATTTGCCCGGCTTCTGCCGCGCCGCAGCTTAAACGGGTATCTTGGCTTTGGCATACGGCAAAAACAATCTTTTTTTCTTCCAGCGTAATGCGGTTTTTCAGCTTCATCGCACCTACGCACAAATGTCCGCCGCCCTGGTGCAGGCGTTCGCAGCTATAGTCGGACACTTCGCACATATACGCCCCTTGCGGCTCCGGCTTATCCCCGGGTAAATCTTGCAACACCTGCTGCAGGGCCACTTTGGTAGCCGGCATAGCGGAAGGCTTGACAAATCGCTCATACACCACTGCCCCGTTTTTAAGGTCTTTGATATTGCTGGGGGCCGCTTCCAGCATACGAACAAATGCCGTCTCTATATCCTGCCCGCCGGTTTTGCGTTTAAGCTCCAGCGCGCGGGCGGCATACTGCAAAATCTGCACCGTTTCCAAGCCGCTTATTTCATCAAAGAACCACCCGCAGCTGGTGTACATCAGCATCGCGTTGCGCTGCATTTCCAACAACATCAGCGCGCCGCTGCGGTCGCGCCAGGCTTTCTCCGTGGCGTGCTTCATAAAAAAAACGTGTTGCGCGTCTAAACTGCGGTCCAAAACTATAGAAATATAATCATTACGCGCGGCCCAGGGGTCTTTGAAATATTCGCGGCCTTTGGTGTCAAAATCTTTGGCCATTTCATCGCGGATAAAATCCAGCGCCTTGCGCAGCGGGGCGCGCCATTTTTGGTTCCAGCCCGGGTGGCCGCCGGAGTTGCAGCCGCAGTCGGCCCGCCAGCGCTCCACCCCATGGGCGCAGCTCCAAGAAGAATTTTCATAAATCTGCGCTTCATACTGCGGGGGATATTTCTCCAGAAATTCGCCATACACCGTCAGCTGTACATCAGGCAGCGCCTGCACATATTTTAAGCAGTACGCCAGCGCCATATCGGCAAATTTTTGGTGGTGGCCGTAGGTTTCGCCGTCGGTGGCAATATGCATCAGCTGCGGTTCATCGGATTTGTTGTAGGTGCTTAAGAGGCGGCGGGCAAAATTTTCGCCGCTTTTAAGCGTATCGGAAAAAGCAATTCCCTGCGAAACAGGCCCGTCATAAAAAAACAAAGCAATTTGTTTGCCCGAGGGCAAATTGCACAGATAGGCGCGCTTGGGGTCCACGCGCGCGCCGGAGGTATCGGTCCACGTTTTGTCCCCTATTTTGCGCACGCGCGCACACTGGCCCGGAGCTAAAATCACATATTTCATACCGTGCGCCGCCAACACTTCCAGCGTATCGGTGTCGCAGGCGGTTTCCGCCAGCCATATGGCTTCCGGGTCGCGTTTAAAACGCGCCTTAAAATCCGCCAGCCCCCATTTAACCTGCGTTTCTTTATCACGCGCATTCGCCAGCGGCAAAATCATATGATTATACACCTGCGCAATGGCGGAGCCGTGCCCGCCAAAGAGCTCCTGGCTTTGTTTGTCCGACTCCAGCACCGCTTGATATACCTCCGGGGCGTGCTGCTGCATCCACGAAAGCAAAGTGGGGCCGAAGTTAAAGCTGATGTGGGCGTAATTGTCCGACAAATCAGTCAACTCCCCCTTCTCATTAAGTACGCGCGCCAGCGCATTGGGGCTGTAACATTCGGCGGTAATGCGCTCATTCCAGTCGTGGTAAGGGGACGCGCTGTCCTGGGCTTCTATTTCTTCCAGCCAGGCGTTTTCGCGCGGGGGTTGGTAAAAATGTCCGTGAATGCAAAGATATTTCATATATATGTTATAGCAATTAATCGGTTTTTTTGCACGGGTTGCCCGCCGAAAAAAATACTTGATTAAACGCCGCGCAAACTTTATACTATAAATAACCCGCCTGCGTTGCGACGGCTGCTGAGGTGAACATATGAAAAAAACCTTTATCCTAGACACCAATGTACTGCTGCACGATGTAAATTCCATTTATGCGTTTGAAGACAATGATGTTGTGATCCCGATGGTTGTCATTGAAGAGCTAGACGCGTTTAAAAGCGAAGGCGACACCCGCGGCAAAAACGCGCGTATGGTATCGCGCGAATTAGACGCCCTGCGCGAACACGGCCGCCTCAACGAAGGCATCAAGCTGCCCAAAGGCGGACATTTAAAAATAGAGCTGGACAAACCCAATATCTTGCCGCAGGTATTTTCTTTTAATAAATCTGACAATTCTATTTTAAACATCGCCTACACTATGGCAAAAAAAGAGGGCTCCTATAAGAAAAACCAGAGCCCGGTCTTTGTGGTGACCAAAGACATCAATATGCGCCTAAAGGCAGAGGCGTTGGGGCTTTCGGCGCAGGATTACACGTCAGACAAAGTAAATTACGATGAGCTTTACACCGGGGTAACGGAAGTGGAGGTGGACCCGGAGCAAATTGATATTTTTTACAGCAACAAGCAGCTCCCCCTGGCAAAAGATTTATATTTCCCCAACCAGTTTTTAATTTTAAAAGCCAATGACGGCAGCAAAAAATCCGCCATAGGCCGCGTAAGCAACAACGGCGAATGCGTGTTAAAACCGCTTTCCGCGCAAGACCCAGTGGCTTGGGGCATTAAGCCGCTCAACAAAGAACAGCGCTTTGCGATGGAGCTGTTGTTAGACGACAGCTTAGACATTGTCACGCTGGTCGGCACCGCGGGCACCGGCAAAACTTTGCTGACGCTGGCCACCGGTCTGCAGCGCACGATGGATGAAAACGCCTACCGCCGCATGGTGGTGTGCCGCTCCATTGTGCCCGTAGGCAAAGACTTGGGCTTCCTGCCCGGCACCAAAGAGGAAAAGCTGGAAGCGTGGATGGGCGCCATTTACGACAACTTGGCCTTCCTGGCGGACCGAAAAAACCCTGATGAGGGCGAAGAAAAAGCCCATTATCTCTTAGACAGCGGCAAAATAGAAATTGCTTCTGTGACGCATATGCGCGGGCGCTCTTTGCCGGGGCAATATATGATTGTGGACGATGCGCAAAACCTCACTCCGCACGAGATTAAAACCATTCTCACACGCGCCGGGGAAGGCACCAAAATCGTCGTTACCGGGGACCCGTACCAAATTGACACCCCCTACTTAGACATTGAGTCCAACGGCCTGACCTACTTGGTGGACCGCCTCAAAGGCCAGCCCTCTTACGGGCATATCACATTCACCAAGACGGAGCGCAGCCGCCTGGCGGATTTGGCGTCCAAATTACTGTGAACGGTTGGAATATAAAACACCCCGCTCTTCTGAGCGGGGTGTTTTAATACTGCCATTCCATATAGGTTGATCCTCTGTCGGTCGGATTTGTCTTGCCGGTTTCACTAATACATACTTTTTGTCCAATCCTGTTAGTAGTTGAAGTGGCGCAAGAGCGTCCGTTTGGGGTAATACCAAAAGTAGCCACGTCAGTAATATTACACTGAATGGAACCAGCGACATATTCCCTCAACCAACAATATCCCCAATCATATGTTGCTTGACTATAATTTCCTGAAGAATTACTTCCATTGGTTAGGCGATTGGGCTCAGGGATAGAAACATCCAGTTCGTCAAAATCACCCGCCCAAGTACCGTTGGTCATATAATATACTTGCTGGGCTTGAAAAAGCGCCGTGCCAATAACTACCGCCTGCTGATAACGCGCCCGGGCCACCGCCATTTCATACTGCGGCAAAGCAATCGCAGCCAATATGCCAATAATCAACACCACCACTAACAGCTCAATGAGTGTAAAACCACGCACGCGATGTGCGCAGATATTGTTAGGAAAAGAAAGAAAAGAGAAAATAGACGCAAAAGAGGCAAAACTGCGTTTTGCGGGGTTTTTCTCTTCGGAAATCATTTTTTGATACATTTTGCACATACGCAAAATGTATCAAAAAAAAAAAACGAGTCAAGCCCTTCTACCACCGGCTGCCCAAAAACATTTTCAATAAATACGCTCCGCACCTACCAAACCGTTTTGCGCCACAATAAAAATCCGAAAAGAACCGGCCCATACCACACACGAAAAAGCCACCGTCTGCTCCGTCCGTTTTAATAAAATACCCCGCTTTTAGCGGGGCATTTTAAATACGGGCTAAACAGCGCCGGCCTTTGCCAAGCCGTCAATGCAAACCAATTTTGCATTTATGGTCTTTTTCGTACTCTTGCACGGCCTGTTTTTCTTCGCTTTTGTACTCGCTGGTGCGGCGGATCAGCTCATCAAAGTCTATGGTGCGCGCCGGAAACATTGGCCCGTCCACACACGCAAAGCGCACCTTGCCCTCTACGCTTACGCGGCAGCAGCCGCACATACCGGTGCCGTCTAGCATAATGGGGTTTAAGCTGGCGTAAGGCTCCACCCCCAGCTCCACCATTAGTTTTGAAGTAAATTTCATCATCGGTATCGGCCCAATGACAAAGCCGGCGTTTATTTTCTCCCCCGCCGTCACAATGCCTTTAAGCACATCGGTCACCATTCCTTTTTGTCCGTAGGAGCCGTCATCGGTGCACGGGAGCGTAATGTCGGACACGCCTTTCATTTCTTCTTCCAAAATCACCAGCTCTTTTGTGCGTGCGCCCAAAATGGAGATGACTTTGTTGCCGGCAGCTTTGAGCGCTTTGGCAATAGGATATACTTCCGCAATACCTACCCCGCCGCCTACAACCGCCACGGTGCCGTAATTTTGAATGTCCACCGGCGTGCCTAAGGGGCCCAGCACATTTAAGAACAAATCGCCTTGTTTAAACGAATTAAACATAAACGTAGATTTGCCGATGGACTGGATAATGACGGTGATGGTGCCTTTTTTAGCGTCCCAATCCACCAAAGTCACCGGCACGCGCTCGCCGTTTTCGGCCCCGCGCAAAATGACAAACTGCCCCGCTTTGGCGGACTGCGCCACCAGCGGTTTATAAAGCACAAACTTTACGACTACGTCGTTTAACTGCTCTTTCAGTAAAATTTCATTTTCGCGCATATTATTTCCCCTTCAGGTATTCGTTAATCCGTCCGGCGGCGGCAATGCCGTCGTTCATCGCCAGCAGCACCGTAGCGCCGCCGCGGATAATATCGCCCCCGGCATATACGCCCGGCAGGGAAGTTTCGCCCTTATCGTTTAAAGCGATGACGCCGCGCTCGGTCGTTTGCAGACCGGCGGTGGTTTTGGTAATTGTCGGGTTAGGGCGCTGGCCAATAGCGGTGATGACAGTGTCTGCCGGCTGCACAAAGTCAGAGCCCGGGATTTCCACCGGCCGGCGGCGGCCTTTTTCATCCGGTGCGCCCAGCTCGTTGCGCGTAAAATGAATGCCGGTAACGTGGCCTTTTTCGTCCTGCAAAATTTCTTTAGGCGTGACTAAATATTCAAACTCTATGCCCTCTTCCTGGGCGTGTTCCACCTCGGCGGCGCGGGCGGGCATTTCTTCGCGGCTGCGGCGGTAGGCTATTGTCACGCTTTCCGGCCCCAGGCGCATAGCGCAGCGGGCCGCGTCCATAGCGCTGTTGCCGCCGCCCAACACTATCACGTGCTTGCCGGCTTGGATAGGCGTATCCGTCTGCGGGAACTTATAGGCTTGCATTAAATTAATGCGGGTCAAAAATTCATTGGCGCTATAGACGCCTACGCCGTTTTCCCCGGGGATGCCAAGCATCGTGGGCAGCCCGGCCCCGGAGCCGATATATACGGCGTCGTATTCTTTAAGCAGTTCATCCACTTTCAGCGTAGCGCCTACCAAAACGTCTGTTTTAAATTTTACGCCCATCGCCTGTACGGTTTCCACTTCTTTGTTAATCACTTCGCGCGGCAGACGGAAAGAAGGGATTCCGTAGCGAAGCACGCCGCCATAGGCGTGCAGCGCTTCCAACACGGTTACATCGTGCCCGGCGCGGCGCAGTTCAGCGGCACAGGCCAAAGAGGACGGCCCCGAGCCAATGCACACCACTTTTTTGCCGGTGTCGGCAGCCGGCACGGGGGGTTTGAGCGCACCCTGAGCGCGGGCGGTATCGGCGGCGTAACGCTCCAGCCCGCCGATGTTGACGGCGCCAAATTTTGCTTTAAGTACACAATGCCCCTCACAATGTTTTTCCTGCGGGCACACGCGGCCGCAAATGGCGGGCAGCAGGCTGGTTTTCATAATTTCGGAAGCGGCGGCGCCTACGTCGCCGGCTTTAATCAAGGCAATAAAATCGGGAATATGCACCCCTACCGGACAGGCGTTTTGGCACGGATGCGTGGGACAGTGCAAACAGCGGTCGGCTTCAGCTAAAGCTTCTTCGTGTGTAAAGGTGTGGGCCACTTCTTCAAAATTGCGGCGGCGCACGGCGGGGTCTTGCTGGCGGCCGTTGTTGCGCGGCGTGGACGGATTGGGCATACAATACCTCCTAATCTAAAAAACTACTGTCCCCTAAAGCGGCAGTGTGTTATATTTATTATAGTATATTGAAAAATGTGGTTTTTGTTATAAAATATATTTAAACATACAGATATAGTTCAGGAGGGGTTATGAGCGACAGATGCAATTGCCACGCCGAAGGCTTGGCTACTTTTATCTTAGGTGCGCTGGTAGGCGTAGCAGTGGGGGTGCTGGTGGCACCTGCTAAAGGGGAAACCACCCGCCGCAAACTTAAACGCTGGGCCGAGGACGCGTACGAAGAAGGCAAAGAAGAACTGGAAGAACACGCCCGCGACCTAAAAGAACGCGTATTGGGCCACGCAGAGGAAATCAAAGAAAGATTTTCCGCTCACGCACAGCACGCCAAAGAACGCGCCGGGGAGCTGAAAGACAAGTTCTCAGACAAAGCCGCCGAACTAAAACAGCAGGCCTGGGACAAGACCGAAGACCTGCGCGACAAAGCGGCGGACGGGCTGGAAAAAGCGGCCAAAAAAATCCGCTAAGTTTTATTTGACCAAACCCAAACCCCCGGCTAAACCGGGGGTTTTTATATCAAAAACCTGTCTGTAAAAGGTTGGGGTTGGGCACGCCGCACCGCTTTTTGGTATTTTGGCACCGCCACCGCAGCCAATATGCCGATAATTAACACCACGACCAACAGTTCAATGAGTGTAAACCCGCGCACGCGATGTGCGCAGATATTGTTAGGAAAAGAAAGAAAAGAGAAAATAGACGCAAAAGAGGCAAAACTGCGTTTTGCGGGGTTTTTCTCTTTGGGAATCATTTTTGATACATTTTGCGCATACGCAAAATGTATCAAAAAAAAAAAACAGCGCAAGGCCTCCTGCAAAAACAGCCTAAACAACAAAAAACCCCTGTTGAAAAACAGGGGCGGGCAAGAATATCGGCAATAATCAGACGGCTTCTTCCGTGTCCGGGTTTTCCGTCTGCTCCATATGCAAAGAGGACATCAGCATATCCACCAGGCGTATATCGCTGGGATATTGCACCAGCTCGCGCGCTTTGGCCAAAGACACCCAGCGTATGGAAATAATTTCCGACGCGTCGTGCTTGCCAATGCGGCCCAGCTTTTTCATCAAATACCACTGCACCATTTTTTTGACGTAATTGCCTTGAAACGTAAAAGCATATTTGACGCGTATCATCGGGCGCACGATGACAGCCTTATAGCCGGTTTCTTCCAACACTTCGCGCAGCGCGGCCTGACGGGGCGTTTCCCCGGCTTCAATATGCCCTTTGGGAAACGTCCAGATTTTTTTGCCTTTCATATTCTTGACCTGCACAAGGAGCACCTTGCGCCCGTCCAAGATTACGCCGCCGCACGAAAATTCAGACACAATCATAGCGCTTTCTCAAAATGATATGCTGCGTTGAGTATTTTTTCTTCCTGCAAAATCGGCCCGTAAAACTGTAGTCCCACCGGCAGGCCTTGCTTATCGTTGCCACACGGCACGCTGATACCCGCCAGCCCGCCGATATTGCCCTGGCAGGTGTACAAATCTGCCAAGTAGACTGCCATTGGGTTGTCTTTATGCGCGCCCAGCGTAAAAGCCGTGGTGGGCGAAGTAGGTGTTAAAATAACATCTACTTTCTTAAACGCTTCAGCAAAATCCCGTTTAATCAATTCACGCACTTTGACCGCCTGTAAATAGCAGGCCTTATAGTTTTCCGCCCGCAAAGCCGTAGAGCCGATAATAATGCGTTTTTTAACTTCCAGCCCAAACGGGGCGCGGTTGAGCTCATACTGGTCGTTTAAATCTTTGGCGTTAGGAGCGCTGTAGCCGTAGCGTATGCCGTCAAAACGGGCCAGGTTGGAGCTGGCTTCCGCGCTGGTGATAATGTAATAGCACGCGGCGGAATATTTGGCGTGGGGAACGTCCACTTCCACCAGTTCGGCACCTAAGCTTTTCAGTTTATCAGCGGCGGCTAAAATTTTCTCTTTAACCTCTTCACCCAAATCATCTAAAAATCCTTTGGGCATACCCACTTTAAGACCCTTGATATCCGAGGTAAAGCGTTGGCTGAAAGCCGGCACCGCATCTTCAAGTGAAGTGGAATCGTTGGTGTCGCGCCCGCACAGCACTTCCAGCATCAGTGCGGCGCTTTTTACATCTGCGGTCAGCACGCCGATTTGGTCCGCCCCGGAAGAGAATGCCACCACCCCATAGCGGGAAATGCGCCCATACCCCGGCTTCACCCCCACAATACCGCAGAAAGAAGCCGGCTGGCGCACCGAGCCGCCCGTATCCGTCCCCAAAGCAGCCGGCACCATACCCGCCGCCACCGCTGCGGCGCTGCCGCCGGAGCTGCCGCCGGGCACCCGGTCAAAATCCACCGGGTTATGCGCCGGGCCATAGACGGAAGTTTGGTTACTGCTGCCCATAGCAAATTCATCCATATTGGTGCGGCCCACAATGACCGCATCCGCCAAGAGCAGTTTTTCCACCACAGTCGCATTGTATGGGGCGACATAGTTTTCCAACATTTTAGAACAGCAAGTGGCTTTATGCCCTTTGTAAAGGATATTGTCCTTTATGCCTACCGGCACACCCGCCAACGGGCCCAACTTCTCGCCTTTTTCGCGCCGGGCGTCTATGTCTTCGGCACGTTTTAAGGCTTCTTCCGGCCAAACCTCTACAAAGGCATTAATCTGCGGGTTGAGCTCTTTGATTTTGCACAAAGATTCCAACACCGCTTCCCGCGCGGTCAGGGTGCCGTTTTGCACGGCAGAGGCAATTTCAAAAACGGTTTTCATATTACAGCACCTTCTTTACTTTGACGCAATGGTCTTGCTGGGCATTAAATTGGCTGACCAGCGTTTGAGCCAAAGACTCGTCCGTTATGGGCTGGTCCGGGCGCAAATAAGCGGCGCGCAGGGCGGCAGTTTCTTCTACCGAGCTGGTATCTACTGAGGAAAGCTGCTCCACCCAGTCAAACAACTCTTTCATTTGGTCTTCATATAAAGCCTCTTCCTCTGCGCTAAGGCGCACTTTCGCCATACGGGCGCAGCGGGCGGCATTGTCTTTTTCTAGTATCATTTAAAACGCTCCCTTGAAAATACATTTTATATAATAATGGGGCAGTTTTCTATACCGCCCGGAGAAGCATCTGCACAAAAACCATAAGAGAAAAAAGAAAACAGCTTAGCCGCCGCAAACACAGACCGGCGATTTCTTTCAAATAAATATATGCTTGCGCTATAGCATTTATAAAAATAGAAAGGGGAATAACCTATGACTGGACAGCAAACAAATATACCACCTGCACAAACACAACCGCCAAACACGGAGTTTGGCCCAAACGGGGCTGGCGTCAACACCCATTTTGCGCTGGCGGTGGTGGCAGTATGTTTATCTTGTTTTGCGGGATTTTTTACTATTGCGCTGGGGCTGGCCGCGCTGATTTTTTCTCTACGTGCCCAAGACCAGCTTTCCCAGGGGCGGCCCCTGGAAGCGGCATCCACCGCCTGGTGGGCGGCGCTGTTTGGCTGGATAACGGTCATCATATCCCTGCTGCCTATTTTGGTGTTTATCTTTTTCGGCGGGGCGATACTGGCCGCGCTGGGCGCGCTGATAAGTTTGTAAATAAAAACCCCGCCTTTAGCGGGGTTTTTTTATTTGGGAATGAGGTAAACTTTATTTCCCTCTATGGTTTCACTCGAAGCTGAACCGCCCAAATCTTTACATAAATATTCCCCTATCTCATTTTTGGCAATACATTGGTCAAAAGCAGAAACCTGCAATAAACGCTGATATATGGCCCCGATATTACTCCCCCCTCCATTGATACGCCAACCTCCATCGGGTCCGTTAATTTCATAATAAGTTCCATCGGCATAACTCATACGGGAAGAGTTTAAGGTTCCACCGGCCGGCAATTGAATAGACAAAACGCTGAAATCAGCGGTATAAGTGCCGTTTTCCATGTAATAGAGTTTTTCGGCATTTTCAATGCTTTTGGTCATCAAAATCATTTCTGCAAAACGGCTTTTAGCCACAGCCTTTTGATATTGCGGCAGCGCCACAGCCGCCAAGATGCCGATGATCAGCACCACCACTAAAAGCTCTATCAGCGTAAACCCGCCTAATTTGTGTTTTGCGGGATTTTTTATGCGTCGGTTCTTTTTTTGATAAATTTTGCTCATACGCAAAATTTATCAAAAAAAAAAAAACAATGCAAGCCCTTTTAAAATAGTCAGCCAACATTACAAAACCCCACCAGAAAACGGCGGGGTTTCATTAAATTTCCAAATTACTGCAAAGGGATCTCCCCAAAGAAGTAGAAGAAGTACATGTTATTTCATTGGGTGAATTTGAATGAAGAAACCAAACATACAAAGTTACATCTGGTACTTTCGTTTCTCCGTACGTATACCCGCTGTTATAATAATTAATAAGAATTCTACTGGAGTCTTTACTAACAGTCCCGGACGTAATATTATCTATAAATGCAAAAGGACATTCATAAGTACCACTATCCGATGTGGTAATTCGTTTGCAGGCTCCTGAATAATCTACATCCAATACATCAGTTTGTGCACTATATGTACCATTGGCCATGTAGTAGGTCTCTTGTGCGCGGCGAATACCTAGTGCCATTTGATAATAATTCATTAGCCGGCTTTTAGCTACTGCCCTTTCATATTGCGGCAAAGCTATGGCCGCTAGGATGCCGATGATCAGCACCACCACCAAAAGTTCTATCAGCGTAAAGCCACCAAATTTGCGCGCTGCGGCTTTTTTTATGTGCAGGTTCTCTTTTTGATAAATTTTGCTCATACGCAAAATTTATCAAAAAAAAAAAACGAGTCAAGCCATTTTACACTCGCCAGCCCATATAGCAAAAACCCCGCACAAAAAGGCGGGGTTTTATTTAATTTATTTGTTTAACTTAAAGGATTTCCAGCGGGGCAAAAGAGAGCATAAAGGTGCGCTGCACGCCGTTAGAAAACTGCACCGTAATTTTGCAGCTGTCTCCCGAGCCGGCCACCGCCGTTACCGTGCCCAGTCCAAAAGCTCCGTGCTTGACCTTGCCGCCTACAGCTACGGTCTTGCCGGTGCCGGCGGTGGTGGAAGTGCCTTCGGCCTGTTTCTGCGGGCCGGAGGAAGCACCCGATCCGGGGAAATGCCTGCGCCCGTCCGAAGCCGAAAACCCGGGCCGGCGCCCGCTGCCAGAGGCGCTGCGCGCCCCGTACAAAGAGCCCAGGCCCGAAGAACCGTGAAAGGAAGAAGAGGTATAATCCAAGTCGTCGTCTTCTATTTCGTAGCCTTGTTCGTCGTATTTCTTTTGGAAACGGCTGCGGCTGACAAAGCCTTCAAAGCCGTTATAGCTGTTTGCACTGCGCCCGAAAGAGCCCTGGTAGCCGCTTTTGTTCTTGGCGCCGCCGTAAAAACCGCCGCCCTGCCCGTAGAGGCCGTAGCGGGTTTTAAAATTGTCATAGCGGGGCTGGCTTTGCTCCAGTTGCTCGCGGTCTTCTTCATCCAAAAGGCCGCTTTCAAACAAAAAGCGCGACGGCACATTATCATACATTTTGCCATAGGTGCGGCGGCATTGCGCATACGACATAAAAAGTTTTTCGCGGGCGCGCGTCATAGCCACATAACACAAACGGCGCTCTTCTTCCATTTCATCGCTGTCGTCGCGGTTAATAGGGAAAAGCCCCTCTTCTAAGCCCGTTACAAACACGGCGTTAAATTCAAGTCCTTTAGCCAGATGCACCGTCATCAGCGTAACGGCGCCGCCTTCGGCGCTTTGGCTTTCGTCCGTGCCGGTAAGCAAAGACACTTCCTGCAAGAAATCAGACAAAGAGGCTTCCTTTTCTGTTTTTTGGCAGCGGTCTTCATACTCTTTGACGGCGTTGATTAATTCGTTTAAGTTCTGCAGGCGGCTCTCTGCTTCCGGGTCTTTTTCTTCGTCTAAATCTTTTTGCACGGCGGCCTCATAGCCGGAAGTTTTTAAAATTTTATGCATCACTTCCGTAGGCGACACAACAAACATATCCGCCCGCCACCCTTCCACCAACCGCACGAACTCCAGCGCCGCGCGCCGGGCCATAGGCGTCAAATCCGGCACGCTTTGGGCCGCTTTTAACGCGCCATACACAGACAGCCCTTGCGCCTGTGCATAAGCCAGCAGCCGCTCCTGCGCCGTTTTGCCCAAGCCGCGCGTGGGAGTATTGATTACACGCAGCAAGCTCATATTGTCGTTGGGGTTAATGAGCAAACGCGCATAGCAAAGCATATCTTTAATTTCTTTGCGGTTATAAAAGCTGACCGTACCCACCAAGCGGTAAGGAATTTGATAACGGCGGAATGTTTCTTCAAAGTTACGGCTTTGGGCATTGGTGCGATAGAAAACGGCAATATCGTTTAGTGAGTAGCCCCCTTCATCTACCAAAGCTTTTATGCGCTGGGCCACCCAGGCGGCCTCTAAACCCTCGGTAGGGGTGGAGCGGACTTCAATATCATCGCCGTGCTGTTTTTCGGTGAAAAGATTTTTCTCTTTGCGCTGGGCGTTTTTGGCAATGAGTTTGTTGGACGCGTCCAAAATTACTTTAGTGGAGCGGTAATTCTGCTCCAGCGTGATAATTTTGGCGTCTTTAAAATCTTTTTCAAATTCCAAAATATTGCGTATGTTCGCCCCGCGCCAGGAATAAATGCTTTGGTCCGGGTCGCCCACTACGCTGAGTTTGCGGCTTTTTTCCGCCAACATACGGGTAATGAGGTATTGGGTATGGTTGGTGTCCTGATATTCGTCCACCAGTACATATTGGAAAAATTGTTGGTAATATTCGCGCACGTCTTCGTGCTCTTTTAACAGCTGCAGCGTTTTGACCAGTAAATCGCCAAAATCCAGCGCGCCGGCTTTTTGCAGTTCCTGTTCATAGCGTTTATATACTTCGGCGGCGCGGATACGGCCGTCTAAACCGCTGGCGGTGGCGGAAGTCATCAGCGTTTCGGGGCTGACACAGTCGTCTTTGGCGCGGGAAATCAAACTGACAATCTGGCCCACTTCTTTTTTGGGCTCTTTTACGCCCATTTGCTCCAAAAGCAGTGTCACCAGGCGCTTCTGTTCGCTTTCATCATAGATGGCAAAATCCCGCGTAAGACCCAGCTTTTCGGCGTTTTGGCGCAGCAAACGCACGCCAAAAGAGTGAAAGGTATGTATCCATACATTACGGCTTTGCCCCGGCACCAACGCCTCTACGCGCTCGCGCATTTCCTGGGCGGCTTTGTTGGTAAAAGTAACCGCCAGAATGCGGTACGGGGAATAGCCCTCTGCAATCAGCTTGGCTATTTTAGTCGTCAGCGTTTTGGTTTTACCGGTGCCGGCGCCGGCTACAATCAGGCAGGGGCCCGCGTCGTAATTGACGGCCTGCAGCTGCTGCGGGTTTAATGATTTTAAAGCGTCTTCCAAATTCATAAATTGCTATGTCCTGTTTGCTAAAAGGCAGAAGGTTATTTTTTCTTCAGTTGCACCAGCGTTTCTATATGGTCGGTATGCGGAAAGAAGTCAAACGCTTCCGCGGCCGTCAGTTCATAGTGCTGGGTTAAAATTTGCAAATCCACCGCCAGGGTGACCGGGTTGCAGGAAATATACAAAATCCGCTCCACGCCGGACTCCGCCACCGCTTTGGCGGCTTTGGGGTGCATACCGGAGCGGGGAGGGTCCAAAATAATCAGTGCGTCTTTTTTATTAATCGGCTGCTGTTTTACAAAATCTTCCACCTTGGCGCAGAAAAACTGCACATTGCTTACGCCGTTTAGTTTGGCGTTTTCTATACCATTATATACCGCCGGCGCTACAGACTCCACACACAGGCTCTTTTCACACAAATCCGCACAAGAGAGCGAAAAACTGCCCGCGCCGCCGTATAAGTCGTAAATTACTTTAGGCTCAATTTCTTTGACTAAAGCGCGCACGCGGCTGTACATTTTTTGTGCGGTTAAAGTATTGGTTTGAAAGAAAGACTGCGGCGAAAGTTTAAACACCACTTCCCGCTCTTGAACGCCCCGCGGGGAAGTTAAAATAATTTTTTCTTCTATAAAATCTCTGCCTTTGAGTACGCGCAGGCTTTCCGGTGCGGCGGTATCGGCTAAAGACGTATTGACCGCCAGCATAATGTTTGCCTCCGGCCATACGCTTTGCACGGCAGATACAAACGTTTTTTCCGGCACGTCATCGGTAACAAACAAGACCACAATGGCCTGACCCGTATTTTTGCCCACGCGCAGCATCAGGTGGCGCAGCACGCCGGTATGTTTGCGGTGGTCATAATACTCCAAATTCTCCGCTTGGGCCCACGCGCGCACCGCCTGCAAAAGCGGGATAAGGTGCTTGTCAAAAAGGACACACTCCTCTATATCCACCGCGCGGTCCCAGCGGCCTTTGAGCTTAAAACCAAGCGTTTGCTCAAACTCCAGCGGCAAGGTTTTATCGCGCTTTACTTTTTTGTCAAACGGCTCTTTCCACACCGGCTGGCGGCAAAACCCCAGCTCCACTTTATTGCGGAAGTAAAACGGGTCGTCGGTTTGGGTTACCGGGATATCCCCGCTCCAAAAATCTTTTAAAATTTCTTTCAGGCGCGCCTGCTTTGTTGCCACTTGCTGTTCATAGGGCAAATCCAACATAGCGCAGCCGCCGCATTGTTTGAAATGTTTGCAAAGATTAGGCATTGATTTTAAACAGGCAGACATCGCCATCCTTTACAATATAGTCTTTGCCTTCGGAGCGGATAAGACCGTGCTCACGCAGGGCTTTTTCGTCGCCGTATTTGACCAAGTCGTCAAAGGTGTACACGTCGGCACGGATAAAACCTTTTTCAAAATCGCTGTGGATTTTGCCCGCCGCCTGCGGCGCCGTGCAGCCCACCGGTATCAGCCAGCTGCGCACTTCCACCTCGCTGCCGGCGGTAAAATAGGTGCAAAGATTTAAAAGCTTCATACCCTCGCGCACCACCTTTTCAAGGCCGGTGTAGTCGTTGCCGGTTTCGGCCAAAAACGCCTTTTTTTCTTCTTCGGAAAATTCGGCAATGTCCGCCTCAAACTTTACGCACAGCTCCACAAAGCCCGCGCCCGTTTCCCGGGCGTATTGGGCCACTTTTTCGGCGTTGGCGGTGTTGCGTTTTTCGGAATTATTGCCCACATACAAAACGGGTTTGGCGGTAAGAAATTGGTATTCTTTGAGCACTTCCGGCTCCAAATGCAAAGAAGAAACCGGCTTGCCTTCTTCCAGCGCGGTCTTGATTTGTTTCATATTTTCAAAGGCGGCTACGGCTTCTTTTTTGCCGCTTTTGGCGTTGCTGCCCAGGCGGTCGCAAATTTTATTAGCCGTTTCCAAATCTGCCAACATCAGCTCCGTGTTAATGACCTCAATGTCGCGCAATGGATCTACGGAGTTCATCACGTGCGTTACGTTTTCATCTTCAAACAAACGCACCACGTGGATAATGGCGTCCACCTCTCGGATATTGGCCAAAAATTTATTGCCCAGCCCTTCCCCCTGGCTGGCGCCTTTGACAATGCCGGCAATATCTACAAATTTGATAAAAGCGGCGGTTTTCTTGGGCGGTTTGAACATATCAAACAGGGTATCTAGGCGTTTGTCCGGTATAGGCACAATGCCCACATTGGGTTCAATGGTGCAGAACGGATAGTTGCTCGCTTCCGCCCCGGCACAGGTAAGTGCATTAAAAAGGGTGGATTTGCCCACATTGGGCAGGCCGACGATGCCAATTTCCATAGGATAAACTCCTTAAAAACGGGAATAATGATGTGTATAAAGTATATTTTAGCATTTTAGCCATACAAAAGCCCCGCCAAACGGCGGAGCTGAAAACAACGCTTTCTTACTTGTGTCTTGATTAATTAGAAAAGCGGTAATAGGTATAGCCACTCGCATCATCTGCTGAGGAGTGGACAGCAACCCCGGTTAAAGAACTGCACACCTGGTGAGCCACTCTGTCTGTGCCCAACACCCGGCATTGGCGGCTGCCGCCATACCTTTTTTGATAGCGCACATAAAATAAGGATTTATTGGTAAAGCTTGCTATATACACTCTTCCGCTTTCTCCTACTGTTATAAAAGAATTAAATGGTAGTTTAGTCGGCTTGGCTACCGCCAGGCTGGTGCCGTCGGGGTCATAGGAGCCGTTTTCCATATAATATACCTCTTGCGCTTCAGATAAACGGTCCACCAAGCTCATCAGCTGCATATAGCGGCTTTTCCATACCGCCACCTGATATTTGGGCCAAGCAATCGCCGCCAAAATACCGATAATTAACACCACCACCAAAAGCTCTATCAGCGTAAAACCGCCCAATTTGCCTTTAGCGGGCTTTTCCACCCGGGAAATGGTTTTTTGATACATTTTGCACATACGCAAAATGTATCAAAAAAAAAAAACAATACAAGTCCTTCCCCTCTCTCGGTCTGCCACTGCCTTGTCTGTTAGCCCCCAAACGCCAGCCTGTTGTATCTAGAGGCAGGCTCTTGTTTCTTTTCAAAAAACAGAACCCTAGGCGGCGCGCACAGAATTTGCTAAAATATAAAAGTTAAGTCCCGTTCGTCTAGTGGCCCAGGACGCCGCCCTCTCAAGGCGGAGATCACGAGTTCGAATCTCGTACGGGACGTTTTTTATGCCCGGTTGCCGCGCTTTGGCTGCACCGGGTTTTATTGGGCCTGCAGATAAAGGGGCAAAACCTCGGATTGCAATTTCTCCGGCGGCCCCTTTCTAAAATTTCATACAATTTAGAAAAGTACTTTTCGTGGGGGGATATATGGACTTGTCGGTTTTTCAAATTGCTTTGCTCTGTTTATTGATTTTGCTTGTTTTGGTGCTGCCGCTGAGTGTGCATAAAGTAGAAGAAAATTTGGAAGCCTTTCTGTTTGTCTGCGGGGCAGTGGCCGTATCGGTAACCGGAATGTGGAGTTGGAATTTAATTCAAACCGCCCTGGAAGACCCCATCAAAATTACCTTAGCCGTTTTAGTAGCCGGTTTATTATTTAAACGCTTTCACCGCGCCGTACAAAAAGCGACCACTCAAACGGTATCCTTTTTGGGGTTGCGTGCCACCGTGGCGCTTATTGTGTTGATACTGGGGCTTACCTCTAGTGTAATGACTGCCATTATCGCCGCTTTAATTTTGGCAGAGATAGTTCCCCTTCTGCCTATCAGCCGCAAAGGCCGCGTACAGTTGGTGGTGTACAGCTGCTTTGCCGTTGGTATGGGCGCGGTGCTTACTTCTATTGGGGAACCGCTGGGCACAATTGTACTCTCTAAGCTAAAAGGGGCCCCGCATTATGCAGATTTCTGGTTTTTATTAAAACACCTGGGCTGGCTGGTATTAGGAGGCAATATTTTGCTGGCAGCGCTGGCTATGCGCATTGAAGAAGAAAAAACAGCCGCTCCCACCCAAGCACTGGCACAAAATGGCGCAGAACATACCGTCAAAAGTATTGCCGTACGGGCGGCCAAAGTGTATTTATTTGTGATGGCTTTGGTCCTGCTAGGCGACGGGCTGAAACCTTTGGCTGTAATGACTATTTCCCACTTGTCTGAAAATTCACTTTATTTCATCAACGTACTGTCGGCCATTTTAGACAACGCCACCCTGGCCGCCATTGAAATTACGCCGGACATTTCTATACGCAATTTGACTTTCTTGTTAATGAGCTTAATTATTTCCGGCGGAATGTTAATCCCCGGCAATATTCCCAACATCATCTGCGCATCTAAGCTCAAAATAAACAGCAAAGAATGGGCCAAAATAGCCGTACCACTGGGAGCTGTGCTGATGGTAGCATACTTTATTTTGTTGCATACGGCATTATAAACCGGCCGCAGCCGTACATTTTTTATATAATGAAGAATCTTGGAAGAGAGGAACGTCTATGAAAATTCATTCTTTTACCGTGCAGCCCAATCTGCCCGATAACATCAAATTTTTAGAAGAACTCGCCAGCGATATGTGGTTCACCTGGAACTGGCCCGCCATTTTGCTTTTTGTACAAATAGACCCCAAACTCTGGACTGCTTCCCGCCGCAACCCCAAATGGATGCTGGGCTGCGTGCCGCAGAAACGCTTGGAAGAACTGAGCAAAGACGCCGCTTTTGTAGAGCAAGTCAACCAGGTAAAAGAAGCCTATTATAATTATAAAAATAACCCCCACACTTGGTACAAAGAGAACAGAAAAGAGCAAGGCGATATGCTCACGGCCTATTTTTCTATGGAATATGGCATTGGGGAAGGCTTGCCCATTTATTCGGGCGGTTTAGGTATGTTAGCCGGCGACCATATGAAATCCGCCAGCGACTTGGGAATGCCCATTATTGGAATGGGGTTGTTTTATAAGAAAGGGTATGTACAGCAGCTGCTCAACCGGGAAGGCTGGCAAAACGAAGAATACCCGGACAATGACTGGGCCCATATGGCTGTAGAGCACGTCTGCGACAAAGACGGCAAAGAAATTGTGGTGGAAGTGCCCCTGGGCGCCGATGAAACAGTCAAAGCCTGCGTGTGGCGGGTGGAAATAGGCCGCACAAACTTGTATCTGTTAGACACTAATTTGCAGGAAAATACCCCCGCCCAGCGCTTAATCACCGAAAAGCTCTACGGCGGCGACCGCGAAAACCGCATCCGCCAAGAAATTGTGTTGGGCATCGGCGGGGTAAAAGCATTAAATGCAATGGGGCTTAATCCCACCGTCTATCATATCAACGAAGGGCACAGCGCGTTCTTGCTTATCCAGCGCATTATTGACATTATGCAGCAGCGCCACGTGGACTTTGCCCAAGCACGCGAAATGGTGTGGGCTTCCTCTGTTTTTACCACGCATACACCCGTCATTGCCGGAAACGAACACTTTGACCCAATGCTGGTGCGCAAATATATGGAATATTACGCCCGGCAAATGGGTATTTCTTGGGATGAATTCTTGGCTTTGGGTAAAGAAAAAGCAGACTCTGCCACCTTCTGTATGACGGTGCTGGCCTTACGCTTGACCGCCTATGCCAACGGCGTGGCCAAGCTGCACGGCAAAGTCAGCCGCGAAATGTGGCATAACCTGTGGCCCGGTCTGCCCATAGACGAAGTGCCCATAGGCAGTATTACCAACGGCATACACAGTTCGTCCTGGGTCTCGCACGAGATTAACGACCTCTACCGCCGCTATCTACTGGGCGGCAGCCAATTGGATGAGGTGGACCCTTCCGCCCCCGGCATTTGGGATAAAATTGATGATATCCCAGACGAAGAGCTTTGGTCCGTACACGGCCAGCGCAAACTGAAATTAATTAATATGGCCCGCGCCCGCCTTAAACGCCAGCTCAAACGCCAAGGCTTTGACGTAATGACGGTCAACAAATCCAGCAAGGTGCTCAAACAAGACGTGCTGACCATCGGCTTTGCGCGCCGCTTTGCCACCTACAAACGCGCCACGTTGCTGTTTAAAGATTTGGACCGCTTGGACAAAATCGTCAACAATCCCTTGCGCCCGGTACAGTTTGTATTTGCCGGAAAAGCACACCCGGCTGATACCGCAGGCAAAGAGTTTATTAAGACGATTTATAATTTGACCCAAAACGACCCGCGCTTTAAAAACAAAATCGTGTTCATGGAAGATTACAACATGAACGTGGCCCGCTATATGGTGCAAGGGGTAGACGTATGGCTCAACAACCCCATCCGCCCGATGGAAGCCAGCGGCACGTCTGGCATGAAAGCCGCCGTCAACGGGGCGTTGATGCTCTCTATTTTAGACGGCTGGTGGGACGAAGTGGGACCGTGCGATTTTGGCTGGTCTATCGGCGGGGCGGAGAAATATTCTTCTGACGCTGAGCGCGACGCTGTGGAAGCGGAATCTTTGTACAATCTGCTGGAGCAGGAAATCGCCCCGGCCTATTATGCTAAAAACGACAAAGGCTTCTCCCCCACCTGGCTGGCTTTGATGAAAAAATCCATTCATGAAATTGCCCCGGTGTTTAACACCAACCGCATGGTCAAAGAATATTATGAAAAGTTCTACATCGGAGCGCATAATTTCGGTCAGCTTTTAGCCCAAGATGACAATGCCGCCCAGGTAGCCGCTTGGCGCAAGAAAATAGCGGACAACTGGTACCGCGTCAGCGTAACAGACGCCACACCGGCTATTGATAAAGCTATTTTAATGGGGGACAAAATCAACTTCAAGGCACGCGTTTCTTTAGGCGGGCTAACCCCGCAAGATATCCAGGTAGAGCTCTACCTGGGCCAGCGCGGCACTTTGGGCGATATTGAAAAAGAGGACGCCGTGGATATGATTTGCACCGGTCAAGACGGAGATGCTTACATCTACGAAGTGCAAATTGCCCCTTACAACAGCGGCCGCCAAGATTATGCGCTGCGCATTTTGCCCGCTTGCGACAAAGTGCCCAATATTCTGACCCCGCTCTACTTGCGTTGGGAAGAATAATTTAAAGAAAAACCACAAAATACAAAGCCGGCTTAGCCCGGCTTTGTATTTATAAACCCCTCACCCGCAATACGCCCAAGAGAACGAAAGAGTTCCCCCCTCTATAAAACGCGGCGGACTCTGATAAGTGGCTGGACGACAGGCCAAACAAAATAAAGAAAAGGGTTGAAAACAACAAAAATCCAGGCGCCGGCCTGGGGGATGTAATACAAAACAAAACCAAGGCAAAACTTATGCTGCATATCGTATTAATTAATCCGGAAATCCCTTTTAATACCGGCAATATCGGCCGCAGCTGCGTGGCAACGGGCACGCGTCTGCATTTGGTAGGAAAACTGGGCTTTAAAATTGCTTCCAAAGAAATACGCCGCTCCGGCCTGGACTACTGGCCCAATTTGGATTACCGCCGTTATGAAACGTGGGAAGAGTTTTTAGAAGAAAACAAACCCCGGCGCGACCAGTTGTTCTTTCTCTCCACTAAAGGACAAAAAAATTATTGGGACGCGGAGTTTAAAGACGGCAGTTTTCTCTGCTTTGGGGCGGAATCCTGCGGTCTGCCCAAAGAATTTTACGAAATTTACAAAGACCGTCTTTTTACTATTCCTATGACCGGGCCGGTACGTTCTTTAAATTTATCTTCTTCGGCAGCTATTACACTTTTTGAAGCGTTGCGTCAAAACCGCGCAGATTAGCTAAACTAATTTTTGACGCTTCATTTCTACCCATAAAAAACCCCGGCAAAGCCGGGGTTTTATTTTCGTTGTTACAGACCAATCGCTTTGCAATATCTGCTATTTCCGGAACAGGAACGCCCCGTTGTACGTCCATAGGAATTAGTATAGGTTATGGAATAACTCTGGGTAGAACGCATTACAGTAACTGTGGCAGTAGAGCCGGAAACAGCAATTACCGGAGTATTAAAATTTTTATTCCGGGTAATGCCCGCCACGCCGCCATCGTCATCAGTTCCCAAGGCAAATTCACTCAGCGCACTTTGCGATCCATAGCTGTTTCCGTTGCGGACATAAAACGCATTAATTGCATCACTTACGGCAGCGGCGTTGGCAACGCCTTCCAAAGCGCGGCCCTTTTCCATAGAAGTTTTATAAGCAGGAAGCGCCACCGTAACTAGAATAGTGACAACTACCATTACAATCAAAAGTTCTATTAGCGTAAATCCTTTTTTCATAAATCCTCCCTTTCGGTTTATTATATAAATTTACGCTCTTAAACGCGCCGCTTCTTATCCAAAGATATTTTATAGAATAAATAATAATGAACTCCAAACGGCTATTTTGGATTTTGTTTTTCTTAAACCTGTTTAATTATATAGACAGGCAGGTTCTTTTTTCTGTTTTCCCGCTGATTCAAACCGACTTGCATATTACTGACTTTCAATTGGGCACGCTGGCTTCGGTGTTTATGATTGTTTATATGTGTTATGCACCGGTAGTCGGTTTTTTTGCAGACCGGCACCCGCGCCAATATTGGATAGCCGCCAGCGCCCTGCTATGGAGTGCGGCCACTTTCTTAAGCGGATTAGCCAAAAACTATGCTTCTCTGCTCACCGCACGCGCTGCTATCGGCATAGGAGAAGGAGGCTTTACCACTATCGCCCAACCCTTTCTGGCAGAGCAATATCCTAAAAACAAACGTGCCACTATTTTGGCTTATTTTGGCCTGGCTTTGCCGGCAGGGGCTGCTTTGGGATATTTGCTGGGAGGTGTAATAGGCGGCAGTTGGGGCTGGCGGGCTGCGTTTATGCTGGTGGGGGCCCCCGGGTTGTTATTAGGAACCCTGGCGCTGACCCATATCAAAGACCGGGAACACCGGCAGCTGGATAAACGCAAAAAACCGGGCCTCATTCAATATCTTTCTCTGTTAAGAAATAAATCTTTCCTCTTTCTGTGTTTGGCCCACGCTATGCAAACTTTCACGCTGGGGGGGCTTTCGGCCTGGATGCCCACTTATTTCCACCGCTTTTTTGAAATGGACGTGGCTCAGGCGGGGCTGGTATTTGGCAGTATGGTGATTGCGGCGGGGGCTTTGGGCACATTTATCGGGGGCAAAACAGCGGACCGTCTGCTTAAAAAAACCGACTATGCTTACTTTATTGTCATTGCGGCCAGTTTTATTTTAATGATCCCGTTTGCCGGGGCGGGCGTAGTCAGCCACCGTATGCCTTTTTCTTTGATTACTTTTTTTATCGCAATGGTATTTATCTTTGTGCCCCTGGGGCCTATCAGTGCCACGCTGGTGGCGCTGAGCAGCCGCAAAATACGCTCTATGGCTTTTGCAGTGAACATATTCCTAATACACGCATTGGGTGATGCCGTTTCCCCCGCCATTATTGGGCATTTATCAGACGTATTTGGGCTAAAAATGGCAGTATTAGCCTGTGTAGCAATATTGCTGCCGGCCTGTGTATTTTTGCATTTATCTGCAAAGTATGCCCGTTCCGAAGGCCGGTTGATACGCTATTACGCACAAGACGCGATGGAAGTATGAATACAATTTGCTCAGACTAAAATAAGCTACTTGCGCACAATCTTTTTCCTCTGGCATTTGTGTTAGAAGCAGAGCAAATGATTTTTCCTGCGTTGCTGGTGGGCGCATTTGCATAATAAATAGAAACAGTAGCTATACCATTATACTGGGAACAAGTGCTCCAGTTTTGTTTTCCCCCGTTTTGGCATAATATAACAAATAACAACCCATAGCCTGTCGAATTTCCTCCGCTATGATTATTAAACAGAACGCCCTCTCCGCAAGAAACCATATTAGAATTATTCGTATTACAGCTTTTTGGCCAAGCAATGTCTAATTCACTTAAATCAAATGCATATTTTCCATTGCTCATATAATACACTTCTTGCGCATCGCGGATAGACTTGCCTAAAGCCACATAAGGAGCTAAACGGCTTTTATCCAATGCGGTTTGATAATAGGGCCAAGAAACAGCGGCCAAAATACCAATAATTAGAACTACCACTAAAAGCTCTAATAATGTAAAACCCGCCATTTCACTTTTAGAAGCGTTTTTAACAAATAGAATAATTTTATACCTTTTGCTCATAAACAAAATATATCAAAAACAAGTGATGCGCCGCTTTTTGGGCCAGAGCATTTGTTTAAAGCATTTGCACATAAATTACTTTCCCAGACATTCTGTCCAAACTATGATTAAACTGATATTTTCTATTCAAAGAAACACTTTTCTGCTATCCTTTTTAATCACACACCGCTGGACTTGTTGCCATCCACAAAAGCCACCTCAAAAAGGGTGGCTTTTTTAATGGCTTTCTGTCAAAATTTATTTGACGTAATCAAACCCGGCCTGCAAGGCTTTTTTATTGATTTCCAGCATTTCGGGTTTGGCGCGCTTGAACACCTTTTTCATTGCGTGTACAATGCCTTCCACTTCCACCGCGCCGGTCAGCTTGCAAAAAGCACCCAACGCCACCAAGTTGGCTACGCGGGCCGAGCCTACCTGTTCGGCAATCTGATTGCAAGGCACGCAAACCGCCGTAATGTCGGTGCGGGTGGGGCGGGAGTTAATGAGTGAGCTGTTGATAATCATCAGCCCGCCTTTTTTGAGCAGCGGCTCAAACTTAGGCAGGGACGGCTCGTTCATAATAATCACCGTATCCGGCACAGACACGATAGGGGTGAACACTTCGCCGTCGCTGACGACGACGGAGCAGTTGGCCGTGCCGCCGCGCATTTCCGGCCCGTAAGAAGGCAGCCAGCTGGCGTTCTTTTTTTCTTCCACGCCGGCCTGCGCCAGCAAAATACCGGCAGAGACCACGCCCTGCCCGCCGAAACCGGCTATTCTGATTCCCTGGTACATTATTCGGCCCCCTCGTCTTTAAACACACCCAGCGGATACTGGGGCATCATTTTGGTGCGTACAAACTCCAGCGACTTAAGCGGGTCCACGCCCCAGTTGGTCGGGCACTGGCTGAGCACTTCCACCAAAGAAAACCCTATTCCTTTAACCTGGTTTTCAAACGCCTTCTTAATCGCTTTTTTGGCAGCCATCACGTGCTGCGGGCTGTCCACCGCCACACGCTCTAAATACTTGGCGCCTTTAAGTGCGCTTAACATTTCGCAAATGTTAATCGGCCAGCCCTGCAAAAGCGGGTCGCGCCCTTTGGGGGCGGTGGTGGCCACTTGGCCCACCAGGGTAGTGGGGGCCATTTGGCCGCCGGTCATACCGTAAATGGCGTTGTTAATAAAAATAACGGTGATATGTTCGCTGCGGGCGGCGGCGTGCACGATTTCTGCCATACCGATAGAAGCCAAATCGCCGTCCCCTTGGTAAGAGAACACAATGGCTTCGGGCTTGGAGCGCTTAATACCGGTGGCAATAGCCGGGCCGCGCCCGTGGGCGCCCTGTATCATATCGCAGGCAAAATAGCTGTCTGCAAACACCGCGCAGCCCACCGGGGCCACGCCTATCACTTTATCGCCGATGTTGAGCTCGTCAATAGCTTCGCCCATTAAGCGGTGCACAATGCCGTGGCCGCAGCCCGGGCAATAGTGCATGGGCACATCGGTTAAACTGTGGGGTTTTTGTGCAATAATAGTCATTATTTTCTACCCCCTTTATAATCAAAACCTTCACTGTATTTTTGCAAATCAAACAGCCCTTCGCCTTCTCCTTTTAAGGCAGAGGCGGCGGCGGTTAAAATGCTCTCTCCGCTCGGTGTATCTCCGGCGGGGTAAGCATTGAGATAAACGGGCGCTTTGCCATTGACCGCCAGGCGCACGTCCTGCACCAGCTGGCCCAGGCTCTGCTCTACGGTGAGCACCGCTTTTACTTTGCCCGCCAGTTCGTGAATGCGTTTGGACGGGAAAGGCCACAAGGTAATCGGGCGCAGCAGGCCCACTTTGAGGCCCTTTTCCTGCGCCTTGGTCAACGCTTCCAAGCACGCGCGGGAAGAAAGTCCGTAGGCCACCAACAGCACGTCGCAGTCTTCGGTGTTGCGCTCTTCAAAGCGCACTTCTTCGCGCTCCACTTGCCCGTAGCGTTTGGCGCGGGACCACACATCGGCGGACAAATTGTCCCCTTTGTAAGAGAACACATTGTTTTTGGGAGCGCCGTTTTTATGGATATCCAACGCCCAATCAAATTTGCCCAGCGTCTTGGGGTCAATGGGGTCAAAATTAAAAGACATACTCTCCATCATTTGCCCCAAAATACCGTCTGCCAAAATCATCGCCGGAATGCGGTATTTTTCGGAAAGTTCATAGGCCATCTTGGGGAAATTGCCCAATTCTTCCACAGAGTTGGGAGCAAACACAAAAATGTGATAATCTCCGTTTCCGCCGCCGCGGGTGGCCTGGAAATAATCCCCCTGCGCCCCGGCAATATTGCCCAACCCCGGGCCGCCGCGCATCATATTGACAATCAGGCACGGCAAATCGGCGCTGGCTAAATAAGAAATGCCTTCTTGCTTAAGGCTCACGCCTGGAGAAGAAGACGACGTCATTGCCCGTGTGCCGGTGGACGCAGAGCCATACACCATATTGATAGCTGATACTTCGCTTTCCGCCTGCACAAAAGCGCCGCCGGCGTCTGCCATATGGGCCGCCATATATTCGGGCACTTCGTTCTGCGGGGTAATGGGATAACCGGCAAAGAAACGGCAGCCGGCGCGGATAGCGCCTTCGGCTAAGGCTTCATTTCCTTTGCGTAATGTTTTTTCTGCCATGGAATTCCTCTAAAATTATTTAATTACGGTGATGGCCACGTCCGGGCATACCATATAGCACATCGTACAGCCGATACAATTCTCTGGGTGAACCATTTCGGCGGGAAAATATCCTTTTTTGCTGATTGTTTTAGACTTGCCCAAGCATTTTTTCGGGCAGGCGTTGACGCACAAGTAGCAGGCTTTGCAGCGGTTGGCGTCTACTTCTATTCTAGGCATGAGGCCTCCTTCTGTTCACTAGCACTCCATTAAAGTATATGTCTTTTTTTGGGATTTGCGCAATAACCCGAAAGGACAATTTGTTACAATACGGGTATGAACAAAAACCAACTTTACTCCCTTTTATTGCAGCAAGCCGGCACGCTGCTGCAGCCCCAGTTTGGGCGTATTTCCAATACGGCCAACCTGGCCGCTCTGCTTTACCGGGGCCTGCCGGAGATTAACTGGGCCGGCTTTTACTTCTTAGAAGGGGAAATGCTGCGCCTGGGGCCTTTTCAGGGCAAACCCGCCTGCACGGAAATACCCGTTGGGCGCGGGGTATGCGGCACCGCCGTGCGCGAAGGGCATACGCTGATTGTGCCCGATGTGAACGCCTTTGCCGGGCACATCGCCTGCGACCCGGACTCCAAGAGTGAAATTGTCGTCCCGCTTATGGAAAACGGACGGGTGTGGGCCGTGCTGGATATAGACGCCCCCGTTTTAAACCGCTTTGATGAAACAGACGCTGATTTCCTGCAAAAAATAACCGCGCTTTTGTAAGCGCGGTTAATAACAAAGAGCCCGGGTTTAACTAGGGGCGGGCATAAAGCTTGTACGTTCCCCGGTCATCCACCAGTTCTGTAAATCCCAAATTTCTGCAGGCCTTATATTTTTTCTCCATACAGGCCATCACATCTGCATTAGTTCCTGCTTCCATTCTTAGAGAATAATCGTCTGTTTTTCGGTTACAGTATATCAACATCACATTCTTACCGTTAGCCATATCATATCCGCCTAGTCGGCACTGAAAATATTCATTCCCGTTCTCCCCGGCTGAGTTCACAGGAAATGCCAAGCTTAGTCCGTCTAGCCCTAATTCATAGCACTTGGAAGCGTTGCCCGTGTTTAATACACATTCCTCTCCAGCTGCACGCATACTGGCCAGAAGCGCCTCTGCGGTAGCAGCGCGGCTCTTTTCAACCGCTTTGGTATATTGCGGCAAGGCAATGGCAGACAATATGCCAATAATCAACACGACCACCAAAAGTTCTATTAGCGTAAATCCGGCTGAGCAAATTCTTGAAAAACGGTGCATTTTACCCCTCCTTTTAATAAATCAGTTACAGATAATATATTATATCAAAAAGCATTCTAGAAACAATGGGAGGATAGCAAGAAAACAGCAGAAAAAAGACAAAAAGAAATGCCGAGGGACAGGATCGAACTGTCGACACCTGGTTTTTCAGACCAGTGCTCTACCACTGAGCTACCTCGGCATTACTGTTATATTATACAAAAATATAACAGGTTTGAAAAATACGGCTTTTCCCGGCGGGCAATCAGCGCACTTGCAGCAAGGCAAAGTGCAAATAATCCGTCTCCGGCATTCCCAGCAAAATGGGGTGGTCTTTGGCTTGCCCGCGCAGCTCTACCAGCACGGCCCGTTTGCCGGCTTTGCTCACGCCTTGGCGGATAATATCGGCAAACAGCTCGCGCGAAATATGATGCGAACAGGTGGAAAAAGCCAAATAGCCGCCTTTTTCTAGGCCTTCCAGCGCCATTTTGACTAATTTCACATACAAGCCCACCGCTTTGGGCAGATTTTTGCGGCTTTTGGCAAAGGCCGGCGGGTCCAACAGCACAAAATCGGGCTGGTCGGGCAATTCTTTTTTCTTCATCGCAGACAAAATACGCTCGGCATCATCGCGGTGATACACCGCCAAGTCTTTGACGCCGTTTAACTCTGCGTTTTTATTGGCAAATTCCACCGCCGCGGCGGAAGAATCACACCCCCACACCTGCGCCGCGCCGGCCAGCGCCGCCGTAATGCCAAAAGAGCCGATGTAGCTGTACAAATCCAGCACCAGGCGGTCTTTAAAATAGGGTTTTAAGAAAGCACGGTTTTCCCGCTGGTCATAATAAAAGCCCGTTTTTTGCCCCACCAAAAGCGGCACTTCGTATTTAACGCCGTTTTCTTCTATTTGCACCGTTTCCGGCACTTCGCCCACCGTTTGCGGCGTATTGCCCAGGCCTTCCAGCGCGCGGAAAGCGCTGTCGGCGCGGTACAAAATGCCTTTGGGTTTAAAAATCTTTTTCAGCGCCGCGGTAATGGCATCTTTTTGTTTTTCCATGCCAGCGGTTAAAATTTCCGCCACCAACACATCGCCATAGCGGTCCACCACCAGGCCGGGCATATTGTCAGACTCGCCATAACACATACGGCCGTATTTGCGCACGCCAATTTCTTTGCGCCAGTCATAGGCGGCGTCTAAATTCTGAAAGATAAAATCTTCCGGCAGCTCTTGCGGGCCTTTTTGCACTAGGCGCACCGCAATTAAGCTGTGCGGATTGAAAAACCCGGTGCCTACGGTGTTGCCGTCGCTGTCTTTTACGCAGACCAAAGAGCCTGGCTCCACCGACGTGTCCAGCCCGTCTATTTCGTTTGAGAAAATCCAATAATGTCCCGCCGCAATACGGCGCTGTTCTTTGGGTTTGAGTTTAATTTCAATCATGGTCGGCTTCCTTATTTAAATCGTCCACTTCCTGCACCGGCACGCCGGAGGCGCACAGCGGGCAGTCTTTGGCGGTAAAAGTTTGAATGGGGTAAGAGAGCAGCGCGCGAAGCGGAATCGTCAGCGGCAAAATGCCCATAGAGCGGTCCACCATCACGGCAATACCCATCACTTTAGCTCCGGCTTCTTTGACCAATGTTTCTGCGCGCAGCACTTTGCGTCCGCCCACAGTCACGTCGTCTACCAACAGCACCGTTTCGCCGGGCTTAATCACAAAATTATGTTTTAAAATCATTTGGCCTTTGTCGTCTTTAGAGGCAAAAATGGCCCGCGCGCCGCGCACGCGTGCTACTTCCTGGGCCAGTACGGAGTTAGAGGGCGTCAGCGCCATCACCACATCGGCCTTAGCCGGGAATTTGTCAGACATAGCCTGCGCAATTTTCTGCGCCAAATTAGGATGCTGCAGCAGCAGCGAAGTCTGAATATAGGTCTGGCTGTGAAAACCTGACGGCATCACAAAGTGGCCTTCCACTACGGCCCCGTGTTCCTGCAACAAAGACAGCAAGTCTAAATTATTTCTTGGCATTGAACTCTCCTTTGACAAATTCGCGGCTTTTATTAAAATCCGTACGCAGTCCGCGCCGCCGGGCAGACTCTATTTGCTCGCCGGTTTTTTTGGCGCGCAGCATCTCCAGACGCGGCTTAAGCATAGAGGAAGACACCTTAAACGCCAACGCAGGGTTGCCGGACTCATCGGTTAAATTTTCCGCTAGCAGCCCGCCCTTAGAGCCGGGGGTGAACATCGTCCAGATTACCAGCTCAAAGGTTTCTCTCACCCAGTCCGTCCAGCCCGATACCGCAGCGGAAATCACCGGCCCCTGGGTAAAGGCATTATTAATAATCATCGTTCCGTTTTTAAAATCCACCGACACCGCCATCTCATCAAACGCCACGTCTTTAAGCACTTCTCCCACTTTAAAGCTTCCGCTGCGCTCCATACGGTGCATCATAATAAAAGGCGTAAAAGTAACGTTTAAAGCCTGCTGTTCTTCGGCCAGTTTTTCCATTTGGTGAATGACGCCCTCTTCCAGCTTCATATCCAACGTGCCGTTAAGTTTAGCCGCCCCCGGCAAAAGCCCGGTAAAGGCAAATTCCGCATTGAAGCGGTTGCCGGAGAGCACCGTGCTGGAAAAAGTATCTGCATACAGCGTGCCGGAGAAATTGGGCATAAACTTAGGCAGCCGGTCGCGGAAGTTGCGCATCCAGGCCAGCTCTCCGGTTTGCACGTTGGATTTGCTCTGTTTTTTGGAAATGGCGGAGATAACCTCTGCAAAGTCTTTTACCGTATCAATAAACTTCATCGGCTCAAAATGCTTCAGATAAATAGAAGTGTCAATTTTGCGCTGACTGCTTTTAATATTATTAATAGACAGGCGCAGCTTCAGCGGCACCGTATTAAGCAAGGCCGAAGAAATATAGGCATACACATTTCCTTTGCGGTAGGTGCCCGTCATTTTCAAGTTTTCAAATACGCTTTGCGCCACGGTTACTTTGCCATTCGTCGTCTGCGCATACAAATCAGTAAAGTTGTTCTTTGCCGTCAGGCTGCCGCTCACGCCGGCGGTTTGAAAACCCCAAAAAGAGCCAGACACCCCTTGGGCCGCTATTTCCGCCAGCGGCAAGGTATATTTGCCGTTTTCGCGTTTTATATCGGCAGAGAGCTTACCCTGCCCCTTCAGTTTAAAATGCGAAATGGCGGGCCAGCGTTTGGAAAGCAGAGCCAAATCCAGCCAATCCGTCTGTACGCGGGCCTGCGCCGAAAAGGGCTCTGCCCCAAAATCCAAAGAGGCGGAAGCCGTGGCTTGGATATTATCGGTCTGCACCGTCAGCTCATCTACAGTCAGGCGGGTATAGCCCGTATCCAACATACCGCGCGCAGCAATTTGCGCCTGTGGCACAGAAAACGTCGGCAAATCTTTTTTAAATACAGACAAATCCTGATTGTCAAAGGCCGGTGCAGACACCTGCACAGAAAAATAGGGCGTGACCAAATTATCTATATCCACCGTAAGCGCTACCGGCTTGCGAAACAGCGCCACCTGGGTTTGGAAATTGCGCAGAGCAAACCGGGTCCAGTCAAAATTGGCAAAATTTACTTGCCCCGTGCCGTGTATTTCCAAGTCGGAAATATTATCCCCCCAGCGGTTGCGCAGCACGGTTTCCAAACTAAAGCGGGAGAGTTCATTAAAGCGCAAACGCTGAAAGTGCATATTCAGCCCATATACCGCGTGGCTGACGCCGCTGCCCAAATCGCGGTAGCTGAGCACGCCGTCTTTGATACGCCAGTCTTCAATACTGACCTGTATGCTTTTTCCGGTCACTTCGCTGACATAAGTGCCCTGAGAGGAAACATTCACAGGAGAGGTATTATAATGTCCGTCTTCCCCGCGCATAATATTAATGCGCGGGCGCTGCAAGGTAACTTCATCAATCACCAACTTCTGCTCTAAAAGCGGTAACAGCTGATAGCGAATCAATACAGACTCTGCAGATAAAAACGGCTCCCCCGGGTGGACCTTGTTGTCCAGCACGGCAAAGCCTTTCAGCTCTACGGTATTAATAAATTTTAGGTCAAAAGAAGAAATAACCACCGGGCGGTCAAACATCAGCTGCAGGCGGTGGGTTAACGCTTCGCTGATTTGCTGTGCATTAAACATCTTTAGCGCGCATATCCATAAGCCTCCCCCTAACAGCAAAATCAGCATTATCGCAAAAAGAACCGTCTTAAAAAACAGCGAACACGTCCCCCCCACCAGACGTTTCCAAAGGGGACGTTTCTTCTGCGCAGCCTGCTTTTTTTGTTCTTTTTCTTTCTTGCTCATTTCACTCTACGCGCGCGAGGACATTATTTGCTCTACTATATAGTTTATCACAATTTTCCAGGCATTATAGGTGGAAACCGCCGTGCCGCGCACCATCTGCCCCAAAAGTACCTTGTCCGGGAATAAACATTTAAGCACCAAAGCCAATACTACCGCATTGGCTAAAATAATCACCACCACCGAGAATATATTCCCCCCGGCCAGCTTTAAATCCGGCTGCTGGGTTTCCCACAGCGTCTTGCAGGTTTGCACCCAATGAAACATCATAAAAAATCCGACTAGAAATACAAATACCGGGAGATACGGGGTTACATCCGGCAGCACAATAGCCGCCGCGGCATAAACAAGCGCCGTTACCACCGCATAAAAAGGCACAATGTACGGGGCCAACACCACCGCGGCGTTGGTGCGGTCCATTTTTACATAGCCGCTGTCTTTGCCCACCTGCATAGAATGCACCCGAAACCCAAACAGCATAGCCGCGGTGGCGTGCGTGGTTTCGTGCCCGAACACATACATTCGGTCAAAATGGTATCCGCAGAAATGAATAGCCAAATACAACGCGCCGCCGGCCAGCAATTCTATGGCCGTTTGAAAATCTTTCAGCACATTCCAAAAACCGCCCAACACTTCCGCCGCACCGAAAAAAGCGGTGGGTATGAGCAAAACAGCAATGACTAATTTAAAGAAGTTTTTCATTTTTTGCCCGCCCGGATGCAACTTACAAAAAAGATTCTTTTCCCGTCTTTCTACCGCCCTCATTATAGATTAAAAGCAGAGGCCATTTTTCTTTCTCTTCGTCCCTCACTACAACACAAAAAACGAAAGTGCTTTTCTTTTTCCGTACTTCCCATTAGGGCCCTAAAAAAAGAAACGGCTTTTCTTTCTGACGTGCCCGGAGGCATTTTATTTCAGCAGCCTTAAAAGCGGCTCCGGCTAAAATTTTTCGTTCCACGCCGCGTTTGCGTAGCGGCTCTGGGCCAGCGCGCGCGCCGCCGCTAGAGTTTGCTCAGAAACAGTATCGGGCCGCCATTTTGTTGTCAAAAACGCTGCCGCCCCTTGCGCCACCGCTCGGCGCAAAGCCGGGTTGCTGCGCGCATCGGCACATTGCAAAGAGCCTTGATAAAGCACCCGCTCGCCAAAACGCCGTATGGCGCCGCCCAAAATTTTCTCTCCATTAAGCAGCAAATCATCTTCCACCGGATTAATAAAACACCCGCTGGCACTTCCCCCTTGTGCGGGGGCATAAGCGGCAGCCGCAACCTGCCCCTGCCTTTGGCTGTGCAGCGCGGCGGTTTGCTCCAGTGTGCGCTCTATGGCGGCGTGCAAAGCGGCGTAAATTTCTTTGGGGCGCGGCTGCGCCCCGGCAAACACCAGACTAAAGGTCAAATCCTGCCCGTGATACACCACCCCTCCGCCTGTGGGCCTGCGGCAAAGCGGGCCGGCCTGCGGCGGGGTCTGGCGGCGCACAAAATCCCAGAACTGGCTGTAGCCAAAAGTAACCGCCGGCCCTGCGGCCCAATGGTAAAAACGAAGCACCGGCTCTGCCGGCGCACTTTGGGCCAGCAGTTCATCTAACGCCATTTGTTCATATACGTTTAGCGGCGGGGTTAAAAGGGTAATGCCCATAATGCACTTTTCTACCTCAACTGCAAAAAATCGGCGCGGCCCAAGCCGCGCCGTTTAAATTACCAGCGCAGGTTGGGCTCCCGCGCCGCGCTTACTTCGTCTATGCGGCCCACGGGCTGGGCGTGCGGCGCCTCGTGCACGGTTTGCGGCTCGCGCGCGGCCTCTTCAAAAATACACTTCATCGCCTGCACAAACAGGTCCAGCATTTCTTTGCTTTCCGTTTCCGTTGGCTCTATCATCAGCGCTTCGGGCACAATCAGCGGGAAATAAATGGTCGGCGCGTAAAAGCCATAGTCCAAGAGCCGCTTGGCAATGTCTGCCGTGCGCACGCCGTTCATTTTGTCTTTTTGAAGGGTCAGCACGCACTCGTGCATACACGGCGCGTCAAAGAAAGCGGGGAAAGCGTCTTTAAGCAGCACGCGCACATAATTGGCGTTAAGCACGGCGTTTTCCGCTATGTCTTTAAGCGTCTGCGCGTCATACTGACGCAGGAAACAATACGCCCGCATACAAACAGCGATATTGCCGTAAAACGCTTTCATACGGCCTAGGCTTTTGGGCATTTTGGCGTTTAAAAAGAATTTGCCGTCTTTCTTTTCCACCAGCGGTTTAGGCAGATACGGGGCCAGTTTTTCACTGGCACCCACCGGGCCGGAGCCGGGCCCGCCGCCGCCGTGCGGAGCAGCAAAGGTCTTATGCAAATTTAAATGCATTAAATCCACCCCAAAAGAAGCCGGCTTGGCTACGCCGATTAGCGCGTTAAAGTTGGCTCCGTCCATATATAAAAGCGCGCCGGCGGCGTGCACCATATTGGCAATTTCGCAAATGTCTTTTTCAAACAAGCCTACCGTATTGGGCACGGTCAGCATTACGACGGCTGTTTTGTCAGACAAGGCGTTTTTAAGGGCTTCTTTATCTACACAGCCGTCCGGGCCGGATTTAATGTTAATGACGCTGTAGCCCGCCATATGGGAAGTGGCCGGGTTGGTGCCGTGGGCGGTGTCTGGCACGATGACCTCGGTGCGTTTTTTGTCTTTTTGTGCGTCAAAATACGCCCGCGCCGTCAAAATGCCGGTCAGCTCCCCTTGGGCACCGGCCGCCGGCTGCAGCGTAAAAGCAGAAAGACCGGTAATTTCCTTAAGCATTTCCTGCAGGTTGTACAAAATCTCCAACGTACCCTGCACCGCTTCCTGCGGGGCAAACGGGTGCGCCTGCGCCAGAGCCGGCAGTACGCTGAGCACATCGTAGGCTTTGGGATTGTATTTCATCGTGCAGGAGCCCAGCGGATAGAAATGGCTGTCCAAGCAATAGTTTTGGCGCGAGAGGTTGGTAAAGTGGCGCACCGTGTCCAGCTCGCTCAGCTGCGGCAGACGCGGCGTATGGCTGCGCAAATAGCGGGCGGGAATATAGTGATCCGGCGTGTGTTGCGGCTTTTCAAAGCGCACGCCGCGGCGGCCGGAGCGGGACTTTTCTATGCTTAACGCGTTTTGTTTGATAATCTCTTGCATATTAAAACCCCCTTATGGCCTGTACATATTTTTCTAAATCCGCCGGGGTTTTGGTTTCTGTTACGCACACCAGCAGGCAGTTTTTCCACTCTTTGCGTACGGCGCCCAAATCAAAGCCGGCGGCAATGCCTTTTTTAGCAAGTTTCTTAATAACTTGTTTAGCCGAGGTATTAAGCTCCAACACAAATTCATTGAAGAAAAGCCCGTCAAACTTCAGTTTATGTCCATCCGCCACCAGCATATCTTTTAGCGTATGGGCTTTTTCCAAATTCAGCTCCGCCACTTCGCGCAGACCGGCGTAGCCCAGAAGCGTCAGGTAAATGACGGCGTTTAATGCACACAATGCTTGGTTGGAGCAAATGTTGGAGGCGGCCCGCTCGCGACGGATATGCTGCTCACGCGCCTGCAAAGTCAGCACAAAAGAGCGTTTGCCGGCTTTGTCTTTGGCAATGCCTACAATGCGTCCCGGCACTTGGCGCACATACTCTTTTTTGCAGGTAAAAATGCCCAATCCCGGCCCGCCAAAGTTCATCGCGTTGCCCAGTGTCTGCCCTTCCGCCACGGCAAAATCTGCCCCATACTGCCCCGGCGTATGCAAAATGCCCAGCGCCAGCGGCTTGGCTACAGACACCAGCAAAGCCCCCGCCCCGTGCACCAGCGCACTGATGTCTTCCAGCGGCTCCAGCTGGCCCAAAAAGTTCGGCCCCGCCACTGCAAAGCAAGACACCTGCGGCGTCAACTTTTCTTTAAGCGCATTTAAATCCACCGTGCCGTTTTGCAAAGGCACTTCTTCCAGCTGCAGGCCGGGCACGTGTTTTAAATAGGTTTTCAGCACCTCTTTGTAATGTGGGTGCAGCGCAGCGGAATACAAAATTTTGCTTTTACTGTTCACGCGCAGCGCGGCGGCGCAGGCTTCCGCCAAAGCGGTGGCGCCGTCATAGTGGGAAGCGCTGCATACGTCCATATCAAACAGCTCACAAATGCAGCTTTGGAACTCATAAATAGTTTGCAGAGTGCCCTGGCTGGCTTCAGCCTGGTAAGGGGTGTAGGCGGTTAAAAATTCGCCGCGGCTGCTTAAAGCATTGACGGCGGCTGGAATAAAATGCTCTTCACAGCCCGCCCCGACAAACTGTAAAAGGGGTTTGTTTTTAGCCGCCAGCTGCTGCATATGCGCCGTCAGGGCGTTTTCGTCCAACGCGGAGGGCAAATCAAAAGCCGGATAGCGCAGAGCAGACGGAATATGCGCAAACAGCTCTTCTACGGAGCGGACGCCAATGGCTTGCAACATTTCTTTTTTATCTTCAGGAGTATGGGGAATAAACATAAAAAAACCTCTTAGAAAATCCCCCGCCGCTTGGGCGGGGGAAAGAGAAAGAATTACTGCCCGATGGTTTGTTTGTATGCGCTTAAGTCCATCAGCGCTTCATAATCGGCCGGAGCGGAAGATTTAATTTTAAACAGCCAGCCGTTGCCGTGCGCTTCGCGGTTGACTAAGGCAGGGTCGGTTTTTAACGCTTCGTTCACTTCCACCACTTCGCCGCTGACGGGAGCGTAAATTTCACTGGCGGATTTGACGGACTCAATCACGCAGCAGTTCTGCCCCGCGCTCACCTGCTGGCCCACTTGGGGCAGGTCAATAAAAACGATATCGCCGATTTCCTGCTGGGCGTGGTCGCTGATACCCACGGTGGCTATGTCGCCGTCCATATGGGCCCATTCGTGGGTTTTGGCGTATTTGCTGTTTTCTGCCGTATGCATAGTTTTCTCCTTATACTAAATGTTATACCCGGTTTTTGTAAAACGGTGTTTTGACTTTCTTGGCCGCAATTCTGCGCCCGTGCACTTCTATTTCTACAGCTTCTCCTTCTTCTAAAGCGGTGTCGGCATAGCCGACGGCTATCCCTTTAAATAGCGGCGAATAGGTGCCGCTGGTCAGCGTGCCTACTTCAGCGCCGTTTTTAAATACTTTGCAGCCGCCGCGCGGCACGCCCGCACCTGTGAGCACAAAACCTGTCAGGCGGCGTTTGAGGCCAGCGGCTTTTTGCGCTTCTAAAGCGGCTTTGCCGATAAAATTTTCTTTGCCCAGCTTGACCACCCAGCCGCAGGCAGCCTCATAGGGGGTTTGGCTGCCGTCTGCATCAGTGCCGTTGAGCAGATATCCCGCTTCCAGGCGCAGCACGTCGCGCGCGCCCAAGCCACAGGGTTTTACGCCGGCTTTAAGCAGGGCGTCCCATACCTTTACAATGGCTTCGGGGCTGGCCATAATTTCCACCCCGTCTTCGCCGGTGTATCCGGTGCGGGTGACATAGCCTTTGGCGCCAAAAAGTTCTATCTCTTGAATAGTAAAACGCGCCATTTCCGCTACGCCCGGTATCAGAGCCGCGGCCTTCTCTATAGCAGAGGGCCCTTGCAGGGCTATCATGCCCCAGCGGGCGCTGTCGTTGGTAATTTTGACGTCAAAAGAAGCGGCGTGTTTTTCAAACCAAGCCACGTCGGTATCAATACAGGCGGCATTGACCACCACCAAAAATTTCTCAGGGGTTAAACAGAAAGAAATGGCGTCATCAATAATACAGCCTTGCTCGTTGACAATGTGGGAATAGGTGCCCGCACCGGGCGTATTTTTAATGTTATTGGTGTTCACGTATTGCAAAAAGGCCCACGCGTCTTTGCCTTCCACAAACACTTGGCCCATATGGGACACGTCAAACATACCGGCCCCTTCGCGCACGGCTTTATGCTCGGCAATAATGCTTTCAAACTGCACGGGCAGCAGCCACCCGTGGAAATCCACCATTTTCCCGCCGGCGGCCTCACAGGCGGCGCAGAGCGGAGTTTTTTTGAGGTTATCTAGGGTCACGGTTCCTCCATTATATAGGAGTATTGTATAAAATATTCCGCGTTTTTAAACAACTTCCTTTGCATCTATTTCCCGCCTATAAATATCCCGCCCACACGCCGCACGGGTCCGCCCAAAGGGCCGCGGGCACGCCACCAAAACCAATTTCGCCCACAGGGGCAAACACCCCGCGGGCTCAAATACACCGCCCCCACGCCCACGCACACCCGCCGCCGCTCTAACTAGCACCCGCGGTTTGCCCCAAACAGCCTCAAACCCGGCCCGCAACACTCCGGCCCAAGCGGGCCGGGCAAATTGATATAATAAAATTATGAGCGATACACAAACGGTCATCAGCGATGTAAAACTTTTTATTGAGCGCCTCAAAAAAGAGCTGCCCGAAGTGTTTGGCGGCCCGGCTGAAAACGCCGAAACTGAGGCGGGCAAAATCCTCTATGAGGGCAAACTCTACCCCGTCCGCGTCCATTTGACCCCCGATCAGGAAGAAGGGGTGGATTTTGACGGAGCGGCTTTTGACGTGTATCTGCAAACGGAGCAGGCCGACCCCAATGCCCTGGCAGACCAATGGCTGCGCGCAAAAGCCAATGAAGTACTGCGCGCCAAAACAGCTGAATGGGCGCAAAAAATGGGAGTTGAATTTAACAATATCACCGTTAAAAACCAGCAAACGCTGTGGGCCAGCTGCTCGGCCAAAAAAAACATCAATTACACCTATCACATCATTAAAATGCCCACCGCTATACGCGACTATTTAATCGTGCACGAACTGGCCCATTTGGTGCATATGAACCACGGGGCAGAATATTGGCAGTTGGTGGCGCAATATTGCCCGGATTACAAAACTCACCGCCGCTGGCTAAATGACAACCGCGGCGCCGTGTTTGCCGCGCTGGATTTGAAATACACAGCCCTGCCGCAACAGGACGCGGCCGAAGCCGAAAAGCCCCTGCAGGAAACGGCCGCCCCGGCCGGGCAAAACCCGCAGGACGCAGCGTCCGCCCCGGCCCCGCTCCAACAGCCGCACACAAACACACCATCAGAAAACAAAACGACAGATACGCAAAATTCTTTGCACTAGACTCAGCCATTTAAAAACCCCGCCTTTAGACGGGGTTTTTGTTATTTGGCAGATTTACTTTCGGCCTTGTCTTGTTTTAACTCTGCCGCTGTCTTTTTAAAGTAGCCGACGGGCTGGTTTAAAATGACTTTTTGTTTCTCCGTCAGTTTTAAATCTTTTGCCAATTTATCTGCGTCCATCTGCCCCCGCGTGACCGTAGCCAGCCCCACCCCAGAGCAAAACAAATAAATATTTTGCGCCACGATGCCGGCGTCTATCGGTGCGTAGGCGGTGTCTTCTTTGGCTACCAAAAGCAAAACCACCGGCGCTTCTTTGACGGGGCGCACGTCCTGCTGCGTCACGGGCATCAGCGTATGCGAACCCGCGTCATAGCGGTAGGCGCCGTCTTCAAAGGCGGCGTACACGTCTATATCTTGGCGGTTTAAGGCAGAGGGGGCGGTGCGTTTGCCGTCTGGACGATTGACCCCGTTGGCGGCCCACAGCAAATCAGACAAATCCCGCAACGTCAGTTTATCCGGGGCGAACTGCCGCGTAGATTTACGCTCTGAAAGCGCCTGCATAACGGCCTTGCCGCGCGTTTTGTCCGGCGCCAACAACGCAACCGGCGCCAGCGGCTGCGCCTGTACGGCCCCGGCACAAATAAGCAAAAAATAAATCAGCATTTTTTTCATACTTTCCTCCCTTGACCCTATGCGCTATTGTAACAAAAACACCGCTTTTGGCACAGCTTAACTAAAAAATCCGCGGCGTTGCACTTTATCCAACGCAATAAGCACAGCATACCCCCGCCCGACCCTTTTGCATAAAAAAACGCCGCATCAAATCTGATGCGGCGCATTTTCCCATTCAGGCGGCGCGGCTCCCCATACTTTTACGCATACCGCGCCGATTTCCCCTATGACCTTTTACTGCAAATGAAACACCACAAACTCCTTTACCCTATGGGCCAAATTTTTAAGCAAAGAGCGGCGGTTGCCATCAGCAGAAATCAAATATGAATTTTTAAGCGTTACTTGTTGGTCGTCTTTATGAGGCACATAATAACAGGCGGCGCTGGCAAAGGCTTTATTCTCACTGACGACGGCACCACACGTGGTGGAGACATCCCGGCAGGTCCAGGGTTTTACCACACGCACCCGTTTGCCATTACCACGCGGACGGGAAACCAACACCTCACACTGTTCCCAAGTAGTCTGAACAGTAAAAAGACCCAAATCCTGAGCCTGTTGCTTTTGAAAAACGGCTTTTTCCAAAGCAGAGCTCACCGCTTGGCTTTTTTGCTGCACTTGGAGATTATCTGCACTCTGTAAAGCAAAAACTGCAGAAGGAAGCACCCCCAGCAAAACAAAAACTATCGTTTTTTTCATAATTATTCTCTCCTTATGCATTTATTATAACAAAAGTTAGGTTAAACTAACAAATAAATTTAGTCCTACCTAACTTTTAGGTCCACTGGTTTTTATTTTCCACATCGCCTCAAACAAAAACCCCTGGCAAGCAGGGGTTTTAAACATGTTCAAATGGTATAAAGCGCTGAGCCCAGTAGCCTAATACACCAGCCAGCTGACCAGGCCCGCCAGCACAATCAAGCGAATGGGGTGCAGTTTAAAGCGCAACACCAACAGAAAAGAAACGGCAAAGAATAAGAAACTGCTCCAACCCACAAAGTTCTCTTTATTCACCAGCACCAACGCCGCCGCCGCTATTAAACCGATAATAGCCAGCCGCAACGCCTTAAACACCGCCCCGACGGAAGGATTATCCCGGTGGCGCAGGAAATAGCGCGTAAGCAAAATCATAATAACAAACGACGGCAGACACACCGCCAGCGTAGCCAATGCCGCCCCCCACACACTACCGCTGGCGGCATAGCCGGTATAAGTAGCCATATTAATCCCCACGGGGCCGGGCGTCATTTGGCTGACGGCCACAATATCGGTAAATTCCGCCGTACCCAGCCAGCCGTGTTTAAAAACGACCTCGTTTTGGATAAACGAAATCATCGGATATCCGCCGCCGAAATTAAAAAGGCCTATTTTAAAAAACGTTTTAAAAATTTGCCAGTAAATCATTTGGCTTTCTCCCGGCAGCACAGCCAGCCGCCCAACCCCGCCAACAGCACAATATACACCGGCGAGCATTTGCCCACCCACACCGCTAAAGCGCACAAGACAGGGAACCACGCATTTTTCCAAGTTACCCCCGCCGCGCGCGCCAACGTAAATACCGGCACCGCAATCAACGCCACCACAGCGGGGCGTATTCCCTTAAAGATACGCTCTACCAAAGGATATTGGCGGAAATTATGCAAAAATAAAGCAATCAATAATATGATGACAAAAGAAGGCAAAGCCGCCCCCAGCGTGCACACTATGGCACCCGGTAGCCGGCGCAATTTGTACCCTACAAACACCGCCATATTCACCGCCAAAATGCCGGGGGCGGACTGGGCCAGCGCCGTTAAATCCAGAAATTCTTTTTTGTCTATCCAATTTCTTTTGGTAACAATTTCAGTCTCTATCAGCGGCAGCATTGCATAGCCGCCGCCCAAAGTAAATAGGCCTATTTTAAAGAAAATGGAAAAAAGAGAAAGGTAATAGCGCATAATTATATTGTAACAATTTGTACTTTTCTTCTGTTTTGCTTCTCTTTGGCACATTAGCGTTTCTTTACTTACTTTGTTTAAAATGATTTAAATGTATAATAATAGAAGCTTTTATTATATGAGAGAGCCTTTATGAAAAAATTTTTCGTTTTTTCTTTATTTATAATTATTGTGTTTTTATTAGCCTTCTTATGGCCAAAAAAGGAAAGCACCCAAGTCGCTGTTTCAACAAAACCGACTGCTTCCTCCTCTCAAAAAACGGCCGCTACAACCCAAGGAGCTACGCCTAAGCAAACAAAGCCCGCTGATTCCTCGTCTTTAAGTGCATTAAAGGCTGCTTTGAATAGCTCTTATCAGGGGCAGATGCAAATGACCAAAAATGGCAATATCACGTCTTTTGACACGGTGGATAAAAACCAACAGCTTGCCTTGCGCATTATTATGACCAACAAAGACAAAGACGTAACTGATTGGTTAAAAGGACATCTGGGAGATTATGACCCTATTTATCTGTATGCTATGGCATACCGTATGGCCAACTTACAGGCTCCGGCCGAAGAATTTTTCTTTTGGGCAAGTGCCGGTCATCTGCGCGCCACAGCTGACCAGGCCTTATGCAAAGACCCATATGTAGGACAATATTTAAGCATATTGCAGATGGACCTCCTACAACCCGGCATACAACTCTACGCTCAAAATTCAGAAGCACAGAATTTTTTGGCAAACAAGGATTTATTAGTACAAACTATGAAAAAAGCTATTTCTTGGGATATACAACACCCGCAGACAAATTCGCCGGATTGGTTCTGCAAAAGCGGACACGCAGTAACAACGACCGATACTTATCCACAAAATGAATGGCACGACAGAAGAATAGCCCTTAAGAAACAACAAGCCGAATCCTTGTACCAATAACAAAACCCCGGGCAAAACCCGGGGTTTTATCTGCTTCAAAACATATAGGCAACAGTACTGCAAAACCGCTTATTTGCTTATCTTACCTTCTGCCTTCAAATAAGACACAATGCCTTTTCCTATTCCCTCGCCCATTCGTTTTTGGGCGGCCTTATTGTTAAGGCGGGCGCGGTCTTTGGCGCTGCTGATATAGCCCATTTCCACCAGCACGGCAGGAGCTTTCACCCCGCGCAGTACATAAAAGTTAGCCTGGCGGATTGCATTGTTTTGGCGCACGGCAATGCCAATGCCCGGCTCTTTATACACATAGTTGCGTATATGACCGGCCAGCTTGGAACTTTCGTTCATAAACTCGTTTTTTGCCATAGACTCCAAAAGCATATCCACAAAACTGTAATGGGCTTCTTCGTATTGCAAAGCTTCGTTTTCAAAGGCGGCTACTTCGGCGGCTTCGGCGTCGGTGGCTTTGTCGGAACGGAAATACACTTCAAAGCCGTTGGCGGCAGCGCGTTTGGCGGCGTTGGTATGCACGGAAACAAACAAATCCGCTTTGTATTCATTGGCCATTTTGCTGCGGCCGGCCAAAGTAACAAAAGTATCATTGTCGCGGGTCAACTTGACGTCAAAGCCCTGTTTTTTAAGGTAATTGTACAGATGTTTGGATACCGTCAGGTTCAGGACTTTTTCCTGGGAACTTCCACGGCGGGTGGCGCCGGGGTCTTTGCCGCCGTGGCCGGGGTCAATAACAATGCGCAGCTTGCGCTTTTCTTTAAGTACCGGCTCACCCGATTTAAGCACCGGCTGAGGGGCCGGACGCATAACCGGGGTATCCATTTCTTCCCCATCCGCAAAGATGGAAGGCGCTCCCACTAAATCCAATTCTTCCGCTTCATTCGGTTCCAAAGCCGGCGCCGCAGCAGACACGGCAGGCAAACTACTGCCCACAGAGAATACCAATTCCCCGTTTTCTTCCATCAGACGCCAATTTTTGGCGTTTTTCCCCAAAATCACTTTCAGCAGCACGTCTTTGCCACGCTGATTAATGGAAAAAGAGCGGACAAAATCATCTTTTAACCGCACGCTGGCATTGCGCTTAAGCACCGCCCCCGGGAACAGGGCCTCTACCGTATGTTTGTTTTTTTGCTTCGTAGTAAAGGAGATGTTTCCTTTGCGGAAAAAACGCAGGCGGTCATAGCTTTTTTGTTGCTCTTTATCGGTAAAAGCCAGCGTATAATTTTTCTCTACCACCAAGGCGCCTTTTTCAAAGGTAATTTGCCGGTCCAGCGCTTTTTGCACCTGCGGCAGCATAAAAAACTGCACCGGCACGTAAATTTTACTGCCCGAAGCAATGACCTCTGAGGGGAGCTTTACGGTTTGGGCATTGATAATCACTTCGCTTAAAGGAGCGCTTAAAATGGCATACATTCCCGGGAAAGCCACTTTGATTTGTTTGGCCGCGGCATACAGCTCCACACTGCCGCCCAGTTTTTTGGCGGTGGCGCGGGCGTCAAGCAACGTCACGCCGCCGGCCTGCATAGAAGAGACGGAGCCTTTGTCTTTACCCAAAATATAAATATCCGTCTTGCCCTGCGCGTGCGCAAAACCCGCAGGCAAAAACAAAGCAGCCAAGAAAGCAAATAGGGCCTTTTTCATAAGCAAACAGACGCCGGGCACCGCCCGCGCGCAAGCATATTACTCCAGAACGATTTTATAATCTTCCCACGCCAATTGCGGGTCAGACTGGATCTTGAGCGAGCGGTGAATGTTTTCTTCAATATCGCTCTGTTTTTGTTTAACGGCTTCCGCCAGCACCGGGTGCAAAACAACACGCAAATTGCCGCCCGGGCGGCCGCTGGTCAAATCATAAATCTCACGCTGTATTTTAATGCGCATACTCTCAGCTGACAGCACCCGGCCCGAGCCGTGGCACTGCGGGCACTCTTCGCTGATAAAGCTGCCCGTGCTTTCGCGTTTGCGCTCGCGCGTCATTTCCACCAGACCCAAACGGGTGATGGGCAAAATGCGGATTTTGGCCCGGTCCCCGTGCACGGCATTGGCCAAAGCTTCCACCACGCGGTGGCGGCTGGAGGCTTTGCGCATATCAATAAAGTCAATGACAATAATCCCGCCGATATTGCGCAGACGCAGCTGGTGCGCAATTTCCTGTGCGGCTTCAATATTGGTCTGCGTGACGGTTTCTTCCTGGGATTTATTGCCGGTAAATTTGCCTGTATTAACGTCAATAGCGCACAAAGATTCCGCTTCCTGGATAATAATACTTCCCCCATTGGGAAGCGGCAGCTTTGTCTTGCGCAAATTGTCAATTTCCGGCTCAATGCCGTAGGCTTCAAAAATCGGGGTTTTGCCTTTGTAGAGCTTCACGCGGTCTGCCAGCTCCGGAGAGTTTTTCTTTACAAAATCCAACACGCGCTCATAATCTTTTTTGTTATCCAACAAATACACTTCCGCATTTTCAGACAGCACATCACGCGCCACCTGCAACACCGCGTCCATATCTTCGTGCAACAGGGCGGGAGCTGGCAGTGTGTCAAATTTTTTCAAAATGGTCTGCCATTGGCGGTAGAGGTATTTTACTTCGCGCTCCAACTCGTCTTTAGTGGCTTCTTCGGCTTCGGTGCGCACAATACATCCCATACCATTTAAATGTTTTTCCGCCAATTCCTGCATAATTTCGTTTAGTTTGTGGCGTGCTTCGCTGTCTTCAATGTTTTTAGAAACGCCCACAAAACTTTGGTGCGGCGTAAGCACCAAATAGCGGCCGGGCAGCGTTACATCCATTGTTACTTTCATTCCTTTGGTGCTGATGGCGTTTTTGACCACCTGCACCATAATCTGCTGGCCTTTTTTGAGCACCTTTTCAATGTTTTTGCGGTCTGCACCCAAAATATCTGAAATGTACAGATACGCATTTTTTTCATAGCCGATATTGGCAAACGCGCTGGAAATGCCCGGCAGCACGTTCTCCACCGTCGCTTTATAAATATTGCCCACGATGTTGAGCGACCCGCGCCGCTCCCACATCAGTTCATTAATACGCTCATTTTCCAAAATGGCAATGCGCGTTTCTTCAAAAGAGGTATTAACGATTACCTCTACTTTGGGTGCTTCTTCAGAATTTTTACTCATAAACCAAATCCTCTTAGGCTATATGGCGTGCAGTTTTTGTGCTGCGTCTTGCCAATACAGCGCTTCTCTAATAAATTTTAAACGTTCTATCGTGAACTCCGCTTCCGCCGGCACCGCCACACCCAGCCAAGCCGCTATCACATATTCGGGCTTGGTCGTTTTGTCGGCGCATTTTTGCAAAAGCAGTTCTAATCTATCCGGGCGCGGCTGTGTCACAGCCACCACAAACGGTTTTACATCGTGTTGCATCGTTATACCGTTTGGCGCGCTTACGGTTACATAAATATGCCTACTCTTAAAAAACACTTCCGCCGGCTGTTGGGGGCAGTAGGCTGAAAAATCCCCCTCTACGGCGTAGCGGCACACTTGCGCCAAATTGCTCACCGAAGGCAGTGCATACGGCACGCGCTGTACGTGTACAATATGCAGCCCTTGCGGCGCGGCTTGCGTCAAAGCGGCCTGCACTTTCGCTTCTTTGGCAGGAGCGGATAAATAAACATCTGCATACTCGCCCAAACTGTACTGGCCATACCCCAATACGGGGCCATATGCCAGCCGGGGCCAATTTTTGTTCACTTTTGCGGGCTCAAAAGGCAGCTTACTGCCCAACACCGCTTGGCGCAAGGCCGCAAAAATACGTTTGTGGTCCCACGGCCCGGCTACAGTGAACTCTACACGCATTTTATAAATTTTTGGGGTGTTTATCATAGTCGTCCTTTTCAGCCCAAAGTAATACGCCGTGCATATACCGATTGCACTACTCCCAAAGCAAACATACTGGACACCAAGTTACTGCCTCCGTATGAAATAAACGGAAGAGGAATTCCGGCTACAGGGAAAAGTCCAATCAACATACCAAAGTTAATCAGCATATAAGTCAGAAACATACCAAATATGCCGCTGCACACTAAATAGCCGTAGCGGTCGCTGGCTAAATACGCCACCACCGCCACGCGCCACAAAATCAGTAAATACAACCCCAGCACCAGCAGCGTGCCCCACAGCCCCAGCTCTTCTCCTACCACCGCCAAGATAAAATCCGTATGTTTTTCCGGCACAAAACCCAGCTGGGACTGCGTACCGGAAAACAAACCTTTTCCCAATATACCGCCCGAGCCCATCGCAATTTGCGCCTGCAGCACATTGTAAGAGGCGCCCTGCGGGTCGGACTGCGGGGCCAAAAAGGCCTCCACCCGTTTGCGCTGGTAAGGCTTCATCTGGTGGTCCACAAACACCCCGGCAAAAAACCCCGCCAGCACCACCAACGTCGCCAGCACAAAATAAAAGGAGGGCAAGAAAATGCGCAACTGTTTAAAAAACCACCACGCCGCATATCCAGCCAACGCCACCAACAGGCTAAAGCCCGCCATATACAAGGGGCTGGAAGCCAATTTGTAAAAAACGTCCAGAAGCGCATAATCCAACAAAGACGGGTGCAAATATAAATACGTCCAAGCTACCGTAAAAAATCCTGCCACGGCGGCAAAAGCAAATACCAAACCCAAATAAAAGATATTCACGCCAGCGCAATAGAGCAACACCAACAAGGCCGGAAACGTAATTACAATAGAAGAAAAATCGGGCTGCAGCATAATCAGCCCAAATATAGGCACTATCAGCCCCCCCAGCAAAACAAGCGTGCGCATATCGCGTATGCGCCGGCCCTGCCGGTCCAAAAAGGCAGCCGCCACCAAAATAGTCAACACGCGGCAAATTTCCGCCGGCTGCATAGAGAAAAACGGCAATACAAACCAAGACTTGCTTCCACGCTGGTAGGTGCCAAACAACAACACCCCAATAAGTAATGTCAAAATAACGCCATACAGCGGCTTCCATTGTTCGTCAAAAATTTGGTAATTAAAACTCCAAGCCGCAAAAAATACCGCAAACCCCAGCGGCAACGCAATTAAATGCGTACGCACCACCGGGTTGGACAAAGACACCGCATTTACCGCAGACATAATGCATAAAGCCCCCAATAGTGTCAGGCCTGCCATAGCGCCTAAAAGCAGCCAATCTATGCGGTTTTTGCGTGAACTAAACGGATAAGGGGCCATAAATTACCTATCCTCCTGACGCTGCACAGTAGAAAATAATACATTTTGCAAATCTTGCATATGGCTCACTATTTCTTCCGGTGGGGCCGCAGGCAAACGCTGCGCAGGCTGTTCTTCTTGTGCCGAGGCACGCACCGCACGCGGCGCGGATGTATCTTGTATGCCAAAATAGGCCTTTATCATCTCCCGCGCAATAGGGCCGGCGGCGGAAGAGCCTCCTTTGCCAAACTCCACAAACACCGCCACCGCCAAACTGGGCTCTTCTCCGGGGCGGGCGGCAAAAGCCATAAACCAGCCGTGATCGTCCCCGTGGGGGTTTTGGGCGGTGCCGGTTTTGCCGTACACGTCTAGCCCTTTAATCCATACGCGGGCCGCCGTACCGCCTTCTACGGTTTTTTTAAGCGCCTTAAAAATCAAATCCCAAGTGGAGTTTTTTATATCCACCGTACCCAGAAGCTCACTTTGCCCTTGTTGCAGCACTTTGCCTGTTTGACTATTGACCAAGCGGTCCAAGTAATACGGACGCCAAATCTTACCCCGGCTGGCTACCGCGGCGGCAAACTGGGCCATCTTAATCGGAGTGACCAACAGCTCCCCCTGCCCGATAGACAAGTTCAGCGTATCTCCGATAAACCAATAAGAGCGGTTGCGCGCACGCTTGGTTGGGCCGTACAAGTTTCCGGCTTTTTCCCCGGGCAAATCAATGCCGGTGGGCTTGCCAAACTGAAACATCTGCTGGGTTTTTTCAATAGCGGCTGGGCCAATTTGCGCCGCCAATGTATAAAAATACACGTCGCAGGAATCCGCCATCGCTTCAAAAAAATTGTCATCCTGATGCACACCCCAGCATTTAAATACGCGTGAGCCGGCATCATAGTACCCAGGGCAAAACACCGTCTTTTCCGCGTTAAAACCGCCTTTTTCTATAGCCGCAATAGACGTGATAATTTTAAAAGTGGACGCCGGCGGATAAATGCCCTGCACCGCCAAATTATATTCGCTGATTCGCTTGGACTTAGGCTGCGGCTCATCAGAATAAGGCACAAACATACCCGGCTCAAACGCAGGCGCCGTCGCCAGGGCCAGCACCGCCCCGGTGCGCGGGTCCAGCGCCACGGCTGCACCGCGGCCGGTCTTGGAATTTTTCAGCCCCTCTTCCGCCGCCTGTTGCACCGCATAATTTAACGTCAAATATAAATCACTGCCCGGCTGCCATTTGCGGTCTTCAATCACGCGTTTGACGCGCCCGCGGTAATCCACTTCCAAGAATACGCCGCCGTCGCGTCCTTTCAAGTCTTTTTCAAATTTCTTTTCCAGTCCGTTTTTGCCTATTTTCGCGTCCAAGCGGTAATCTAAAGACAAATCCCTATTTTTCCACTCGTCTCCTTCCATACTGCCCAAATAACCAATTAAATGGCTGGCAAAAATACCGTACGGATAAACGCGTTTATTTTCTTCTATCACATACACGCCCGGATAATACAGCTGCAGCTCTTTAAGCGCCATCACGCTGTTGGGGGACAAATTTTCCGCCAGGGCCACCGCTTTGCCGCTTTTGGCCCCTTGGCGCAGTTTTTTCAGCACTTTTTCTTTGTCCATACCCAAACGCGGGGCAAAATCCTGCGCCAAGCGGGAAAAATACTCCTCATCTTTCGGTCCGGCAGACAGATAGTATAAATCAAAGGACGGCGCATTGCTGGCTACGGCCTTGCCGTCTGCGGTAAAAATACGCCCGCGCGGGGCCGTTTGATATAAAACCTGAGTGCGGTTGCGCTCCGCCATTTTTAAATAGCGGTCGTGACGCAAAAGCTGTATATCCGTCAAACGCAGCGCCACCACCACACCGGCAATCAATGCCAGCACCAACAGGGAACGCAACCGGTTATTAAAACTGACTTTGACGGCAGCCATTTATGCCTTTATCTCCCGGGCAAAAGCCCGGCGCACCGCCCAAAAAACAGCAGGCGCCAACACAGCGTTTAAAGTCACTCCGCCCAGCAAAGGCCAAAAGCCCATCCAGGCGGAAAAATTGGCAAACACTTTCAGCAACAGCAAGTTAAACAGCGTAGCAAACAACCCCAGCCCCCACAGGCTAATCATTTGAGGAACGGGAGCGTCAAAATCCAGCCGTTTCTCCAGCGCATAAATCGCCATAGCACACAGCGTAAAAGTAAAGGCATTATTGCCAAAAAGTTTTACGCCAAAAAAATCCAGAAACAATCCACACACAAACGCCGCCGGATATCCATATTGCGGTTTTAAATACGCGCACACTGCACAGGCAAACACCAGCATCACATTAACGCTCAAGCCCACTTCCCCAAGCACCGTCATAAACGCCCAATGCAACACCGTAGCCGCCAAAAAAAGCAAGAAAAGTTTCAATGTAGTGGTCATTTTTTATCCCCCGCGGTTTTGGGCGTCAAAATAAACAGCTCCCGCACGGCTGAAGCGTCCGCCGCGGGTTCTACCCGTGCCGTCAATGAGGTGCTGGAGGGGTGTTCTTCTTCCACTTCAAGCACTTCCCCTACTAAAATCCCAGCCGGAAAAATACTGCTGGAAGCGGACGTATAGACCCGCTCTCCCTCTGCTATCTCAGACAAAAGCGGCAAATACAACATCTTTAGCGGCGCCGCACCCGCCCCTACCAGCAGGCCGTCCTCTTGCGAAACAGAAGACGAAACCGCCGCGGAAAAATCTTCATCGCGCACCAGCAGCACCTTGGAGGTATGATCGTCCGTTTCCACCACCACCCCTGCCAAAACAGGCTGCCCGTCTTTTAAAGCAATAGCCGCCGCACGCTCAGAAACGCCCTCCTGTGCGCCTTTGTCTATAACCACGCTGTTCCACTGAGTGGGCTCGCGGTAAGCGGTTTTGGCCCATACGCCGCCCCAAATACGGGGGGGCTGCCAGCCCAATGCCGCACGCAGCAGTTCATTTTCAGCAAATACTTCTTTGGCTTGGGCGTTCTCCAGCTGCAGGCGGTCCATTTCTTCGCGCAGGCGTTCATTTTCCCGGTGCGTATCCAACAAATCCCGCACCGCAGCAGATACCCCTTCTGCATATTCCACCGCGGCGTGGGCGGCCCGAATTTGCGGAATAAAAATATATGAAAGCAAGGCTTTGACCGACGCTACTGGGCTCTCTAACGGCAGCACCATTAAAAGCAGCGAAAGAAGTACAAACACCGCAGGCAAAATTTTGCGCCGGCGGCTGCCTTGGCTGGCTTGTTTTTTAGGCTGGGATTTGCGTTGCATAGTGTACAATAGCTCTTATATTAAACAAGCATTTTTTGGGATAAGGACCTCCGTCCGCTCCCACCCGGTGCCAAGCGCCGAAAATTCAGTTGGCACACGCCCTGCACAAACAGGACGACACAAAAACAAAAAAGCGGACAAAGTTCTCTTTTGCGCAGAGAACCCTGCCCGCTTTATGTGGCGTAAAACTTAGTAGGATTTGCCCCGGTTCCCAAAAAAGCGGGAACCTTTCTCATTGAGTTGTTCCAGGAATTTGCCGGTACCCAACGCCACGCAGCTTAAAGGGTCCGCCGCGCGGTGCACGGGAATATCGGTTTCTTTGCGGATTAAATCCGTAATACCGCGCAGCAAAGAGCCCCCGCCGGCCACCACCAGCCCCCGGTCCACCAAATCGGCGGCCAGTTCCGGCGGCGTTTCTTCCAGCGTGCTTTTGATCACATCTACAATCAAACGCACCGGCTCCATAAGCGCCTGGCGGATTTCTTCCGAAGTTACCGTCAACGTGCGGGGCAGACCTTGCGTCTGGTCCCGGCCTTTGACTTCCATAGACTTCTCTTCTTTGAGCGGGTAGACGGAGCCGAGGTTGATTTTCACTTCCTCTGCGGTCGTTTCCCCAATAATCAAATTATATTTCTTGCGGAAATACTGCACGATGCATTCGGTCAGTTCATCTCCGGCCACATCAATGGATTTGGCCACCACCATACCGCCTAAAGAAATGACTGCCACTTCCGTCGTGCCGCCACCAATATCCACAATCATACTGGCGTGCGGTTCCGCAATAGGCAAATCGGCCCCCATAGCAGAGGCCATAGGTTCTTCTATCAGGTAGACTTCCCTCGCACCGGCCTGGCGGGCCGCGTCATCTACGGCGCGGCGCTCCACACCCGTAATATCAGAAGGAATACCAATCACAATCCGGGGGCGCAGCAAACTGCTGCGGCTGTGCACCTTGCGGATAAAATAACGAATCATTTCCTGCGTCACTTCAAAATCGGCAATGACGCCGTTTTTCATCGGACGCACGGCAATAATATTCGCGGGCGTTCTGCCAAGCATCTGCTTGGCTTTGGCGCCGACGGCTTTTACCTCGCCGGTTTCGCGTTCCACCGCTACGACGGAAGGTTCCCGCAGCACAATGCCTTTATCCTTGACGTAAATCAAGCAGTTGGCTGTGCCTAGGTCCATTCCGAGGTCGGAGGAGAACAAGCCCCCCAGATAATCTATGACCATTTAGTCCACCAGTTTAATAATCGCCACCTGCGCATTGTCGCCCTGGCGTACGCCGGCGCGGTAAATGCGGGTGAAACCGCCTGCGCGGTTTTGGTAACGGGCAGCCAACACTTCAAAAAGTTTCTTGAAGGCGGCTTTGTCTTTCAAGGTGTCTTTTACGGCCAGGTGATTATTCGCCTTGGCTAAAGTAATCAGCCCTTCTACCACGCGGCGCACTTCTTTGGCTTTGGGCAGCGTGGTTTTTACTTCTTCGTGCAGGATAATGCTGGTAGCCATATTCTTGAGCATTGCATTTTTATGGGAAGAAGTTTTGCCGAGTTTACGGTATCCTGTATTTTTAATCATCTTTTACAATCCTTTCAACGGGTTATACCCTAAATTTTCATGCCCAGAGATAAATTCATCTCGGCCAGTCTTTCTTTGATTTCGTCCATAGATTTAGCGCCGAAATTTTTAATCATCTTCAGGTCGTCTTCGGACATTTTGACCAAATCACGCACCGTGTGGATGTTTTCCGATTTCAGGCAATTAATGGAGCGGGAAGAAAGCTCAATAAACTCAATAGACTGGTTTAATACTTCATCCAGTTTGGAGTTGGCGAGGGCTGCACCGCTGACGCTGCCAGTCGTAGAAACAGGTTCTTGCTGGGCATCCGCACCCGTGCTGACGGCTACGGTACCCGGTTCTTCGCCTTCAATGGTGAAGATGTGCAAGGAATCAGACAGCAATACCGCCGCGCGGTGCAAAGCCCGGGCGGGCTCCAGCGTACCGTCGGTGGTAATTTCTAAAATCAGGCGGTCATAGTCGGTTTTCTGGCCGACGCGGGCCGGTTCAACGTCATAATGCACTTTGACAATAGGCGAAAACAGCGCATCCACAGGAATGTACCCGGCAGGGCGCTGCTGTTTGGCCAAGTCTTCGGCCGGAACATAACCTTTGCCGCGGGAAATTTCAATTTCCATTTCCAGGCTGCCGCCTACTTCCAGCGTGGCAATTTGCAGGTCTTTGTTAATAATACTCACGCCGTCTACTTCTTCAATATCGGCGGCGGTTACCACGCCCGGTTTTTCGGTATGCAGGGACAAGATTTCGCTGTTTTTATTATCCATCTTGATGCGCATTTTTTTCAAATTGAGCAAGATGTCTATGACGTCTTCCCGCACGTTGGGCAGCGTGCTGAATTCGTGCACGGCGCCTTTAATGCGTACGGCCGTTACGGCCGCGCCTTCCATACCGGAAAGCAAAATGCGGCGCAACGAATTGCCCACCGTGTGGCCGTAACCGCTTTCATACGGTTCTGCGGTAAATTTACCGTAGAAATCAGAAGCGGTTTTTTCGTCCAACTGGATATTCTTGGGAAGAACTATTTCATTAAAAGCCATTTCAGCCTCCGCGCTATTATTTAGAATAGTATTCAACGATCAGCTGCTCGTTGACAGGATAGGACATTTCCGCTCTGTCAGGCCATCTCAAAAGTTTGCCGGTCAATTTTTCCGCATCAAATTCCAAAAAGCTGGGGCGCTGGCTGCGTTTTTCCGCTTCTTCCAGGCCTTGTTTGACGGTCGGATTTTCGGCCAAAGAGGCTTTCAAGGCCACTTTGTCGCCCGGTTTTACTTGGAAAGAAGGCACGTTGACGGCTTTGCCGTTAACGGTTACAAAACCGTGCAATACAATCTGACGGGCCGTTTTCAAGGACACCGCAAAACCCAAGCGGCGCACGATGTTATCCAAGCGCGTTTCCAGCAAGCGCAAGAAATTTTCACCGGTTTGACCTTGCAGTTTGGCAGCCTTGTCAAACATATTGCGGAACGGAATTTCCGACATACCGGACTGCAATCTGGCTTTCTGTTTTTCCTGCAAGCGAATGCCATATTCGGAAACTTTAGCACGGCGTGCTTTGCCGGCTTTACCGCCGCGCACTTTGGCGGAGGCCAACTTGTCAATGACACAGTTGGTGTAGCATTTGGTGCCTTTGAGGAAAAGTTTGCAATCTAATTTTCTGCATTTTTTGCAGCTGGCTTCTGTGTATCTGGACATAAATCTTATACTCTCCGTGCTTTAGGGGGTCTGCATCCGTTGTGCGGGATGGGGGTCACGTCTTTAATGGAAGACACCGTCAAGCCGGCTTGCTGCACGGCACGAACGGCGGTTTCGCGTCCCTGACCGGGGCCGCAGACTTTTACGGCCACTTCGCGCATACCCAGGGCAACGGCCTTTTCGGCTGCTTTGTTGCAGGTAATCTGAGCGGCGAACGGAGTGCTCTTTTTGGTGCCTTTAAAACCGTGGGAACCGGCGGTAGACCAGGCAATGGTGTTGCCTTTATCGTCGGAAACCGTCACAATGGTGTTGTTGAACGAACAATAAATGTGCACTACGCCGAATGCCGGCGCTTTGGCGTTTTTCTTTTTGCCCTTCGCAGCGGCGGGAGCTTTGGCTTCCGCAGCGGCGGCGGTTTTCATTTCTTTTTCTTCTGCCATATGTTAAATCCTGAAATTAAAATTATTTAGCTGCAGCTTTGGAGCCGACGGTTTTTCTTCTGCCGCGGCGGGTTCTGCTGTTGGTTTTGGTACGCTGACCGCGCACAGGCAGGTTTCTGCGGTGGCGCTGGCCTCTGTAAGAACCAATTTCAATAAAGCGGTGAATATTCTGCGCCACTTCTCTGCGCAATTCGCCTTCCACCTTGTATTCTTTCTGCAAGATGGTGTTCAAAAGACCGGCCTGCTGTTCGGTAAGGTCTTTGACTCTGGTAGCGGGGTCAATTTGGCCGTTGAGTTTGGCCAACACTTCTTTGGCGTTCTTTTTGCCAATACCGTAGATATATTCCAACGCTACGTCAATTCTTTTGTTTTTCGGTAAATCAATACCTGCGACTCTAGCCATATTTTATAAATACTCCTGTAAATTAACCTTGGCGCTGTTTGTGTTTGGCGACTTCGCAAACCACACGTACCACGCCGTTGCGCTTAATGATTTTGCACTTTTGGCATATCTTTTTTACACTGGCTCTGACTTTCATTTATTTCTCCCTATAAGTTATTCTGCCTTTTGTAAGGTCGTACGGGGACAATTCAAGCTTTACTTTGTCTCCGGGCAGAATTCTTATATGATGAACTCTCATTTTCCCGGATATATGGCCCAGAATGACCTTGCCGCCCGGAATTTCTATTTTGAACATTGCGTTGGGCAAGGCTTCCAGTACTTTGCCTTCTACTTCTATTTTATCGCTCATACATCTCCGAGTTCGGGTTAAATTTCGGAATGCTCCGCGGCACCGCCGCAGAATCATTCAAAAGCAGTAAATATTTCACTGCCGTGAGCTGTGACCGCTACCGTGTGTTCAAAGTGGGCCGCCAAACTGCCGTCCCGCGTGACCACCGTCCAGCCGTCACTAAGCTGCCTGACTCTCCAAGTTCCCGCTGTAATCATAGGTTCAATGGCAAGCACCATACCCGCCTCTAAAACAGGCCCGGTGCCTCTTCTTCCAAAATTTGGAATAGAAGGCTCCTCGTGCATCGTGCGGCCAATGCCGTGCCCACAATAATCGCGGACAACGCCCATGCCTTGTTGCTCGGCATACGTTTCCACCGCGTTTCCGACATCTCCCAGTCGGATACCCGGTTTGACTAGCCCGATTGCCTTATAGAGAGACTTTTTGGTAACGTCCATCAGTCTCTGGGCCTCATCGGAAACTTTGCCGACGCCGAGGGTGATAGCGGCGTCCGAACAGAAACCGTCAAGCTTGGCTCCTGTATCGATACTGATAATATCACCACTCTTTAATATTCTATCTTTTTTGGGGATTCCGTGCACAACTTCTTCATTAATGGACGCGCAAATGCTGCCCGGAAACCCCGCATAACCCAAAAAAAGCGGCGTCGCTCCGAAGGAGCGAATCGTTTTTTCGGCTATTGCGTCCAAATCCAAGGTGGAAATACCCGGCTCCACCGATTCCGTCATCTTTTTGAGCACCGCCGCGGTCACTTTGCCCGCGTTTCGCATCAGTTGTATTTCGTGCTCGTTTTTGACTTCAATCATAAATCCTTCTTATTTCTTCAGCACCGCCAGCAATTCTTCAAACACTTGCTGCGGCTCTGCATTGCCGTTCACTTCCGCATACAGCCCCGTGGAACGGTAAAAACGAATCACCGGCTCTGTTTGCTGGTGATACACCGCAAAGCGGTGGCGGATATGTTCCGGCGTATCATCAGGCCGGGTAAAAATCTTGCCGCCCTGCGCCTGGCAGTCTGCCAGCGTAAAATCCGGCCCGATTTGTTTCACTTCCCCGCCGGGCAATTTGCATTGTTTGCGCGAAGAAAGACGCTTGACGGCTTCTTCTTCCGGCAAGGCAATTTCTATGGCCTTGCCCAGTTTGCGCCCCAGCTGCGTTAACATTTTGTTCAGCATCTCCGCCTGGGCCACCGTGCGCGGAAAGCCGTCAAAAATAATGCTCTTATCCGTGCCGGATACGACATTTTTTAGAATGGACACCATCATCTCATCTGAGATTAAATCCCCCCCGTCAATCACTTGGGCAATTTGTTGGCCCAGTTCACTACCGGAGGCAATTTCTGCGCGCAGCACATCCCCCGTAGAGATATGCTTAAAACCCAGTACACTTTCTAATCTAGATGCCTGCGTCCCTTTGCCTGCACCGGGTGCGCCCATCAGCACAATATCCATACTAAAAACCTCTTAAGACATTTTTGCGTTTAGACCCACTACGGGTCTAAACGCAAAATAAAAAACTGCTTTGGCCCGGTTTATTGGCCTACGTTAAACCAGCGGCCTTTAATTTTTTTGCTGCCTTTGAGCAGCGGTTCATAATTGCGGGCCAACAAATGCGCCTGGATTTGGCTTACTGTATCCAGCGCCACACCCACCACGATCAGCAATGCCGTACCGCCGAAGTAGAAGTCCACGTTAAACTCTGCACGGAAGAAATCCGGCAGAATGGAAATCAAACACACGGCAATAGCACCGCAGAACGTCAAGCGGTTCATAACCCATTCAATATAATTCTTGGTCGGCTCACCCGGACGGATGCCCGGAATAAAACCGCCCCATTTTTTCATATTGTCGGCCAAGTCTGCGGGGTTAATGGTCATAGAGTTGTAGAAATAGCAGAAGAAGATAATCAACGCGGAGAACAACCCCATATACCACAAGCTCGTATGGCTCATAAATTCCAGCAGGCGCTGCGCCCAGGGAGCTTCCTGGTTAAAGCTGGCAATGGTCAGCGGCAAGGAAATCACGGACGAAGCAAAGATGACCGCGATTACGCCGCTCTGGTCAATCTTGAGCGGCAAATAGCTGGTCTGCCCGCCGTACATTTTATTGCCCACTTGGCGTTTGGCATATTGCACCGGAATCTGGCGCTGGGCCGTTTCCAACCACACCACCAAACCGGTAATAATAATCGCCGCGGCAAAAATGACCAACGCCATAAAGAAATCCATTTCGTCTGCTTTCACGCGGTTAATCACTTCCATAATGGCGCCCGGCAAGCGGTCCACAATACCGGCAAAGATGATGAGCGAAATGCCATTGCCCACACCTTTTTCGGTAATCTGCTCGCCCAGCCACATCACAAACATCGTGCCGGCACACAGCGTCAGCACCGTGGTGACAAAGAAGAAGAAAGACGGATTTACCACCGCGGTTACCCCGCCGGCCCCTTCTACTTTGGTGATGGCAAACGTCATCATAGCGCCTTGCAAAGCCGCTAAAAACAGCGTGAATATTCTGGTAATTTGGTTTTCTTTCCGCCGGCCCGCTTCACCTTCTTTATGCATACGGTCAAGCGCGGGGAAAATATGCGCGCCGCGCACCAAGCTGATGATGATGGAGGCGTTGATGTACGGCATAATGCCCAAGGCTAAAATAGAAAATCTCCCCAGCGCACCGCCGGAAAAAATATTCATAAAGCCCAAAATACCATTTTCGTGCGCGGCAAACATTTGACGCAGCACGTCGGTATTGATTCCCGGTATGGGAATGGCGGCCGCAATGCGGAAAACGGCCAACGCCCCGAGCAAGAAGAGCAATCTCTTCTTAAGCTCGGGAGCGTTAAAAATATTCGCGACTGTATTGTTTTCCATTATTTGGTCTTCTTTTCAAGTACAGTGACGGACCCGCCGGCTTTTTCAATGGCGGCTTTGGCCGTCTTGGAAAACCCGTGGGCGGAAACTTTCAGCGCCTTGGTAATAGCGCCCATACCCAAAATTTTGACGCTGCTGACATCGTGAATGGCACCGGCTTTCTTCAGCGTTTCCGGCGTCACTTCTTCACCGGCTTTGCAGATTTTTTCCAGCGTACCCACGTTGACATAGTCAAAGCGGCGGGCGAAGTCTTTGTTAGAGAACCCGCTCTTGGGGGTTTGGCGCACCAGCGGCATCTGACCGCCGGCTTTGCTTTCTTTGCGGCTGTTACCAGAGCGGGAGGTTTGACCCTTCATGCCCTTACCGCAGTAATTACCCAGGCCGGAAGCGGCACCGAGCCCCAGTCTTTTTCTGGGTTTTCTGGACCCGTGTTTAGGGAAAAGTGTATTCAAAGTTACCATAATGTTATCCTCTCCGCAAAACTAGTTGGCTTCCACAGCAGCCGCGGGCGTTTCTTCCGCTTTGGGGGCTTCAGCCGCTTTTTCGGCTTTGCCGCGGATGACGTTGACCGCTTCTTTGCTCTTTAAGAGTTTCAAAGCTTCCATCGTCGCGTAAACCAGGTTGCACGGGTTGGTGCTGCCCAAGCTTTTGGCCAATACGTCTTTAATACCAGCGGCTTCAAACACCAGGCGCACACCGGCGCCGGCGATAACGCCGGTACCCGGGGCGGCGGGTTTCATCCACACAGACGCGGCGCCAAAGCGGCCGATGACTTCGTGCGGAATCGTATCCCCTACAATAGGGAACGTAACCATGTGTTTGCGGGCATGGGTTTCAGCTTTGCCAATGGCCAGCTGTACTTGGTTGGCTTTGCCGATGGCAACACCCACTTTGCCTTCGCCGTTGCCTACAACGACCAAGGCGCGGAAACCAAAACGTTTGCCGCCTTTTACCACTTTGGCCGTGCGGGCCACGTGGATGACGGTCGTTTTGCCTTCAGAGGCAGGTTTTGCTTTCTGAAACTCGGCTTTTTTGCCTTTCGCTTCTTTTTTCATATCGCTTTTCAGCGTTTCGTTCGTCATTAAATTCACCTTACACTCTTAGAATTTCAAGCCTGCTTCGCGCGCAGCGTCGGCCAAGGCTTTGATTCTGCCGTGGTAAACGCGGCCACCGCGGTCAAACATAACTTCGGCAATGCCTTTGTCCAAAGCTTTCTTGGCAATTACAGCACCCAAGGCTTTGGCGGCTTCTACGCTTTTACCGGATTTTTCAAATTTCCCTTTCAGTTCTTTAGACAACGTAGTAGCAGACACCAATGTGGCGTGCGTATTGTCATCAATAATCTGGGCGTAGATGTATTTTAAGCTTCTGTAAACGGACAAGCGCGGGCGATGGGCGCCAGCGGCCGCGAGCAGGTGTTTGCGGCTTCTGTCCTTTCTGAATTGGTATCTTTCTTGTTTAGTAGCCATAATTATTTGCCTCCTGCCGCGGTCTTACCGGCTTTGCGGGCAATGTGTTCGCCCTGATATTTTATACCGCTGCCTTTGTACGGCTCGGGAGGTCTGATCCGGCGGATTTTGGCAGCAAAATCGCCTACGGCAAATTTATCGTTGCCTTTGATTTCCAACAAGTTGCTTTTGGGGTCAGCCACGACGGTTAAGCCCGCGGGCACTTCCATAATCACCGGGTGCGAGAAGCCCAGCTCCAGCGTCAGCTTATTGCCGGCCACAGAAGCACGGTATCCCAACCCGTTGATTTCCAAGTTTTTGTGGAAACCGTTGGTCACTCCTTCAATAATGTTGAAAACATTAGCGCGGGTGGTGCCGTGAATGGCGTTGAGTTCTTTCTTTCTGGCTTCGTCAATAGACAAAGTCATCACGCCGTTTTCAATGTTGATTTTAATATCGGCCGGTACGGTGTAGGACAAAGTGCCCAAAGCACCGGTGGCGGTGACGACATTATCTTTCACGTCCACTTTGGTCTTGGCGGGAATATTGATTACTTTTTTACCGATTCTGCTCATATTCCCCCCTTACCACACCTGGCAAAGCAGCTCACCGCCGATTTTTTCGGCTTTGGCCTGCGCGTCAGTCATAATGCCTTTGGAAGTAGACAAAATCGTAATACCAAAGGAACCGCGGACTTTGGGGATGTTGTTATAAGCGCTGTACACCCGCTGGCCCGGTTTGGAAACGCGGCGCAAACCCTGGATGACGCATTCGTTTTCCGGCGTGTATTTAAGGAACACGCGGACGACGCCGCCCTTGGTTTCGTTATGCACGGCCTTGAAGTTGGAGATATAGCCTTCTTCTTTCAAGATGCGCGCGATTTCCGTTTTAATTTTAGAAAAAGGGATATCCACTTTTTCTTTCTTTTTCATATTTGCATTTCTGATTCTGGTCAAGAAATCTGCGATTGGATCCATATTATCAGGCTGCGCCTCAAATTACTTTCCTTGCGGAGTTAACTCGTAAACGCGGCCTCCTCCTGTAAATTTACCAGCTAGATTTTTTCAGACCCGGGATAAGACCCTGGTGTGCCATTTTTCTCAGGCAGATACGGCAAAGACCGAAATCGCGGTA
>CALUXB010000006.1 GCA_944324645.1 uncultured Elusimicrobiales bacterium
TTGACCGTCAACTTGGCCAAACCGACCAAATATGAAGACATCTGCAAAGCGATGAAAGAAGCTTCCGAAGGCGAACTCAAAGGCATCTTGGGCTACACCGAAGACGCCGTGGTGTCCTCCGACTTCTTGGGCGATCCGCGCACGTCTATCTTTGACGCCAAAGCCGGTATCGCTTTGACCGACACTTTCGTCAAAGTCGTTTCTTGGTACGACAACGAAATTGGTTACTCCAACAAAGTGCTTGACTTGATCAAACATATGGCTTCGGTCAACAAATAATCTGCCTTACAAGCAAAGGCGGCTTGCAAAAGCCGCCTTTGTTTTATCTGAAGAGAAGGGGTGAAAGAAATGAATTTTGACAGCATTAAAAAAGTGCAAGACGTAGATTTGAAAAACAAAAAAGTATTGGTGCGCGTGGACTACAACGTGCCCCTCAAAGACGGCAAAGTAGACAACAACAAACGCATCGTTGCCACGGAAAAAACCATCAAGCATCTGCTGGATAATAACTGCCGCATCGTTTTGATGGCCCACCTGGGCCGCCCCAAAGGCAAAGTAGCGCCGGAATTTAGCTTGGCCCCGGTGGCGGAAGAAGTGCAAAGAGTGTTCGGCGTGCCCGTGCACTTTGCCAAAGACTGCGTCGGCCCGGAAGCTGACAAAGTAGTGGAAAGCGCCAAAAACGGCGAAATTGTGCTCTTGGAAAACCTGCGCTTCCACCCCGAAGAAGAAAAGAACGACCCGGAATTTGCCAAACAATTAGCCAAACACGGCGAAGTGTTTGTGCAGGAAGCGTTCGGCACCGTGCACCGCGCCCACGCCTCTACCAGCGCCATTGCGCAGTATTTGCCGGGCTCTATGGGCTTCTTGGTGCAGAAAGAAGTGGAATTTTTGGGCAAAGCCCTCAATAATCCGGCCCGCCCGTTTGCGGCCGTTATCGGCGGAGCGAAAGTGTCCGACAAAATTATGCTGCTTAACAACCTGTTGGACAAGGTCAACGTGCTCATCATCGGCGGCGGTATGGCCTATACCTTCTTGAAAGCCAAAGGAATGGAAGTAGGCAAATCCCTCTTGGATGAAAGCAAAATTGAAGAAGCCAAGCAGGTTATGGCTAAGGCCGAAGCCAAAGGCGTCAAAATGCTGATGCCGGTGGATTTCCGCTTAGCTAAAGAATTTTCCGAAACGGCAGAAGCCGTTGTGTCCGACACCATTCCCGCCGATATGGAAGGAATGGACATCGGCCCCAAAACGGAAAAACTGTTTGCAGATGAGCTGCTCAAATGCAAAACCATTTTCTGGAACGGCCCTATGGGCGTGTTTGAATTCCCCAATTTTGCCGCGGGCAGCTATGCTATTGCCAACGCGATGATTGAAGCCACCAAAAACGGCGCCATTTCCATCATTGGCGGCGGAGACAGCGTCAATGTGCTCAAGAAAGGCAAAATTGATCAGAAGGCGTTTTCGCACGTTTCTACGGGCGGCGGCGCCAGTATGGAATTTGTGGAAGGCAAAGAATTGCCCGGACTCGTGGCTTTGACGAAATAAACCCTGACACAAACAAATCCCTCCGCCTTAGGCGGGGGGATTTTTATTTGCTCCGGGCAGAGAATTGCCGGGTTTGGTCGCATTGACCAAATAAGGCAAGTCTTTGGGCTTACCCCGATATAAACACAAACCGGGCCCCGTTGTTGGGGCCCGGTTATTTTTACCCAAAGAATTGCCCGGACTCGTGGCTTTGACGAAATAGACCCTGACACAAACTAATCCCTCTTTATGAAGAGGGATTAAGAAATACAAAGCATTCTACAAGGACTCTTAAACTCTATGTTATTCTACAATAATAGGATTGTCCATTTTCGTGGCTAACAAATTGGGAATTTGTACATACAGCCGCACAAATTGTTTTTGCTTGAGTGCTCCGGGCTACACAAGCATAATGGCCAATAGAAGAATAATAGATATAGTAATTCGTCAAATCGTCCCCATTGTTATTTCGCGTAGCTACTGCTTCAAACCCTTCCTGACCTGTGCCGATACTATGGATATCATAGGAAAAATAAGAAAGCACCATTTGACCGTTCTCTTTCATTTCTCCGCTTAATTGCAAATCCAACAGGGTCAAATCCCGCGTAGCCGTACCATTAGCCATTTGATATATTTTTTCGGCCGTCACCAAAGTGCGCAAATTGGTTAAGGCTTCCACCGCGCGGCTTTTTTCCACTGTTTTTTGATATTGCGGCAAGGCCACCGCAGCTAATATACCAATAATCAGCACCACCACCAAAAGTTCAATCAGCGTAAAGCCGCTTAAATGGGGTTTTGCGGAGGTTTTTACGTCGGGAATATTTTTTTGATACATTTTGCTCATACGCAAAATGTATCAAAAAAAAAAAACAAGTCAAGGCCTTCTATATCTCCCAGCCCACCACCGCACATAAAAACGATAAAAATTGTATAATAAATATGTTACTTTTACAGGAGATATGAAAATTTATGCTGACGCTTCTTCTCATCATTCACTATTTTGCTTGTATTTTGTTGATTTTGTTGGTATTACTGCAGAGTGGTAAAGGTTCCGCCGCCGGTATCTTTGGTGCTTCCGGAGCAGACAATATCTTTGCCAGCCCCACCGCTTTTAACGCCGTAAATAAATTAACCGCCGGCTTGGCTGTTTTGCTGTTTATTACTTCTATTCTGTTGACTGTGTCTTATAATAAAAAGACTTCTTCCTCCGTGTTGGACAAAGTCAATCTCCCGGCGCCTACAGCTCCAGTCAATCCAGCTCAGTAACTTTTTCCTAAAAGAGCCCCCGTTTGACGGGGGCTCTTTTTTGTATATTTCCAGCATACTCCTGCCGTGAAAACATCTTCTATTTTTCCTGCTTTGCATAGAAAACAGGGAAAAGGCTTCCCCTGTTCTCGTTCCCTATATATTTATCCTTTTTTATTAGCGGGCTATCCTGTAAATCCATATAGACAGCGCGTTGCGCAGGAATAAAAAGCCCGCACCTATAAAAGTGCGGGTTTTTCTATGAACACGGAAAATATTATCTTTCAAACTTTTTTAAAAGTTTTAGGTATCCCTCATCATCCAAAGGAGGAAAAAGCGATTCCGCCGATAGATCTCTCCATTTTCTTACCCATTCTGAAGGGCGCGTAGCCTGCCCGGGTTTTAAATTAAAAACTAGTTGTGGTCTATCCATTCCATACCAATCTATCATACTAGGTATATTTTTATCTGCTTTCAGCACTACTACCTTATCATCTGCTTTTCTATAATCCAAAGCCTGTAATAAATGCACAGAATTGGTAAATGAGGCAGCAAAAACAACAGGTAGATTATAATCTCTTACTAAAGTCCAAGTATAGTATGCTTGGGTAATTCGCCCGTTTGATAAGAAAGGAGCATCTAACACTCTTGAAACGGGGTATCCCTCATAGTAAGCGATCAAGAGGCAATACCAAAAATCAGGATTTAACACATCAATATCCTCCATATACTTAAGAGCCTCAGCCAAAGCTGCCGCAATAGGCAAATTATCGGGGATATCGGGGGGGAATTCCTGCAGCAGAGGCTGTTTAATATTACCCCCTTGTTTAAGTAAATAGATTACAGCAGACCAGTTTCCCTTAACGATCGCAAGTCCCAAAAGTGTTCCGCCATTGTATTCAGAATAATATTTATTAATCTCTACTCCGGCATTTAAAAGTTTTCGCAAGGCTGACAAATCATTCTTTTCCAGAATGGAATAAGCTTCTAGAATTTTCTCGCTGGTTGGCTGTTTCTTCTGCTGTAGAGCCTGGCTAATTACCGCTCTTTCAATAGCAGCGTGAATTCCGGCTCCATTTAGAGCGGCAAAACTTATTGTAGAAAGATTTAGCAGACAGAAAAGGGCAACTCCTGCTTTCATTATCTGTATCATACTCTCTCTCCTTGAATAGGAATATATTGTTTATTGAAACAAAAAGGCTATCTCACCACAAGGGCCAAAAGACCCAAATTTGCCTTAGGCCCCAGCAGAAGAAGTCTCTCTGTTTGTTCCGTTAAGAAACACCCCTTGTTGCTCAAATACTTTTAAAGCACACAAAAATGGATAAACATTTTCTGCACGTAAAAAAGAGAGAGGATTGCCTCCACCACTCAGCCCGAATAAATAAACACTGCAGGATTTATTGATTTTTTACGCACGATATGGGATAATAGCGTATCTTGGAGAGAAAATGACAACGCAAAATATTTCTTTACTCCCTGTTTTACCCTCACAATGGCCCCAGTTCATCCGCAATTTACAGGAGGCCTTTTCTCTAGCCCTGAAAAAAGATTTTAAGATAACAGCGCCTTTTCCTCCCAAAGAAGAAATACAAGCCACGCTGTCTAATGCAGAAAACGAAGCATATCATATCTGCTCAAATGGACAAAAAATCGGCGGAGCTGTGGTAAAATATCTGTCCCACCAACACAAGGCCTGCTTAGAACTGTTTTTTATTCTTCCACAAAAACACGGAAAAGGCTTGGACCAGCTGGCCTGGCAAGCATTAGAAGCGCAATACCCGCAGGCAAAAACGTGGGAACTGGTCACACCATACTTTGAAAAGCGGAATATCCATTTCTACGTCAATAAATGCGGCTTTCGGATTGTAGAATTTGTCAACAAATACCACCCTTCTTCAAACCCACATTACCAAATACAAGAAGGAGAAAACCCTTTAGGACGGGACGAATTTTTCCGTTTTGAAAAAATAGTCAACCGGTAACACAAAAACCCGGTAGCTTTTTGGGGTAGCGTTTTGTAAGCAAAAAAAGTATTCCCAGCATTTTGCAGAGTTTCCTTTTTCTTCCTTTCCTGTATAGGGGAAACGGCCACAAAAAAGCCCTTTCTATTGCTAGAAAGGGCTTGTGTAGTAAAGTGCGCGGGGACTGTACTCGCCTTCCGGTCGTTTGCCTGACGGCAAACGCCTGCAGGCCGGGATCGCGGTTTTTGCCTTTCGCTTCGCTCAAACAAAAACATCGCTCCGCCTTTCTGCTCCCCACGCGCACAAAGCAGTTTGTGCGCTCCCCGCGCAGGCATTATTTGCACCCGTCCGGCAGAAAATGCAGACACAAAAAAATCCGGACCTTTCGTCCGGATTAAAATCATGCGCGGGGGGGGACTCGAACCCCCAAGCCGTGAGGCATGCGCCCCTCAAACGCACGCGTATACCAATTCCGCCACCCGCGCTAAAAAGCGTTTGTACTGCGAGGGAAATGCACATAAGGTGCTTGTATATTTTAGCAAAATTAATCCCCGCTGGCAAAACCCCGACGTAAAAAACTGACAAAAATAAAATTTTTCCGTCGGAAAACAGGACCGCATTTTGGTATAATTTATATATCTTTTAATTGGGAGCAAACATGAATCCTCTGCTGGCTACTTGGTTGTGCTGGGCTATTGTAGGCGCTTCCCCCATAGCAGGACGCTATGCCGTAGGCATTATCAGCCCGGTACTCTTGGTATTTTTAGGCACCTTAACAGCCATCGCGTTTTTCGCTCCCTGGCTGACGCGCCATCACAAATGGGGGGAAATATTTGCCCCGCAGACCCGCTGGAAATTTCTTTTCATCGGCACTTTTGGTACAGCGCTGCCCTTTTCCATTCTGCTTTGGGCGCTGCATTACACCACCCCGGGCAATGCCGCCATATTGCAGCAATCGGAACTGCTGTACTCTTTACTCATCGCCGCCCTTTTCTTAAAGGAATTTCCCACCAAACAACAAATCTTAGGCAGCCTGCTGATTTTAAGCGGTGTGATACTTATTTTGCTCAAAGAACAATACACCCCGCGCTGGACGGGGGATTTAATGGTGGTGGGCTGCACCTGGATGTTGCAGGCGGCCTCTTGCCTAGCTAAAAAATTGCCCAAACATTTGGACCACCGCGTCATAGCAGCCGCCCGCAACATTTACGCTCTGCCGGCATTGGCGGTCATTTTAATACTGTTGGGCTGCAGCACACAGGGAACGCTTACGTTTAAGCCCGGCGCCACAGCCGTTTGGGTGCTTTTATATACGGGTATTTTTAAATACGGCTGGGCGATGATTTTATGGTACCAGGCTATCCGCGCGCTGGATTTGGGCAAAGTAACCGCTATTTATTTGTCTTACCCCGTTTTGTCGTTTATTTTATCTTTGATATTAGGATTTGAAACTTTACACTTCTATCAGCTTATCGGCCTTATGCTGACGCTGGCGGGAGCGTATTGGGTTAGTCTTATCGTCAAGAAACAACAGGAGCATGCATGAAAAAATTCTCACCCGTAGCCGCTATTTGGATAGCGTGGTTTGTCACCGCCGCCAACTTAGTGGTCACTAAATACGCTGTGCCATATATTACGTCTGCTTTATTTATATTTCTCAGCTGTGTCGGGGCGGTGCTGTTTTTTACGCCTTATTTGATTAAAACCGGCGGCTGGAATGTGATTTTGGACCGCAAGCTTTTTTGGCAGTTCTTAGGCCTGGGCACTTTGGGGACTGCCCTTCCGATGACGGTGTTTATGATTGCCTTAAACTATACCACCCCCACGAACGGAGCCATTTTAAACCAATTTGAAATTGTCTATTCCATTATTCTTTCCTGGTTGATTTTAAAAGAACGCCCAACAGCCAAGCAAATAGGCGGTTCTGCCCTGGTCATAACCGGTGTGACGCTGCTTTTATGGCAGGCGGGGTTTTCGGTGCAGTTAAAGGGAGATTTGATGATTGTGGGCTGTTTGTGGATGTTCCAGCTGAGCCATATTTTTGCCAAAAAATTGCCTGCGGATATGAACCCGGCCCAAATAGCCGCCGCACGCGCTTTGTTTGCGCTGCCGGCCCTGTTTTTGCTTATAATATACGTAGCGGCCACGCAGGGGCTGGTATTTGAGGCTACCCCAACATTGTGGTGGACGTTGGCTTTCAGCGCCATAATTAACTATTTTGCGGGCAACACTTTTTGGTATTACGCCATACGCCATATGGATTTGGGCAAGGCGTCTGCCATTATTTTATCTTACCCAGTGATGACGTTTATTTTGTCGGTCTTGCTGGGGTTGGACAAAATTACCCTTTTCAAAGTGCTCGGTTTAGTGCTGGCTATGGGCGGTGCGTATATAGTAACGGGCATTGTCAGCAAACAAGGAGAAGCGAAGAAATGAAAAAGTTAGTACTGTTTGATTTAGACGGCACATTAGTATATGCGGGGGGAGCCGGACGGACCGCACTAACAAAAGCCATCAAAGAATTGTATGGCAAAGAACCCAAATTTGACCACAGTTTAATCTCTGGGCGTACCGATACGGATAACTTTGCTTTGGTATATCAATTAGTCAAGGGGAAAAAAGCCTCCAAAGCGGAAGTGAAAAAAATTTACGATAAATACTTGGAGCTCCTGCCGGCGGAAGTAAAAAGCGCCTGCAAGAAAAAAACGTATAAGCTGGTAACCGGGGTTAAAAAACTGCTGGAAAAACTTGCCAAAGAAAAAGATTTGGTGTTGGGCTTGGGTACGGGCAATATTGAAAAAGGAGCCCAAATCAAGCTGGCCCCCTCCGGTCTGCTGGCCTATTTTACCGTGGGCGGATACGGAGAGGACGGCCACACCCGCGAAGAAATGCTCAAGGCCGCCGTCAAACGCGCAGAGAAAAAATTTAAAATTAAATTCAGCCCAGACCAAGTGTATGTAGTGGGGGATACCCACCGTGATGTCTGTGCCGCCAAAAACTGCGGCTACCACAGCGCGGCGGTTACGTCGGGCTTTGGGGACGCCGCTTTATTGCAGCGGGCCGCGGCAGAGCTGGAGATTAAAAATTTCAACGATGTAAAAACGTTTTATGTTTGGCTCGGCCTCAACGCCGACCCCAAAGGCGTAAAACGCGGCATTTACATTTCGCCGGCCAGTGCTATTGAACACGTGTTTTTCAGCCGCACTGGCATTGACGAAGACCGGCTGAAAATGCTGCATATTAAGAAGTATTCGGACTTGCCCTCCGGCACAATTATGTAAGGATAACCCCTTCTGAGAGGGCCGTTTGACAAAAGTTTTTTTAGATAAAGTAAATTGGGGATTGGTATGGAATGGTTTAAAGCAGCAGAAAAATTTAATCAGGCTCTGGCTTCTACAGAACCTACACCCGGCGGAGGAGCTGCCGCAGCAATGGCCGCGGCGATGGGTTGTTCTTTAATCTTAATGGCAGCCCAGACCACGGCTAACCGCAAGACCACCTTGCCTGAGATAAAGCAAAAATTAGAACAGCATATGCGCAAACTGGGCGCCTTAAAAGCCCAGTTGAATAATTATATCCAAGAGGATGGGGCCGCTTATAGTGCTTATATTGTGGCCAAAAAACTGCCCAAAGAAGATTCCGACCGGCAAAAAGCAATGCAAGACGCGCTGGTATATGCCGCCCGCGTGCCGGCAGACACCGCCACCACCGCCATACAATGTTTGCGGGAAATTGACCTGATTAAAGACGATATTGCCCCCATTATTATGTCTGATATATACTGTGGGCAGCATCTGCTGAAATGTGCGGTGCGGTGTTGTGTAGAAAACATTAAAGCCAATTTGGAATTTATAAAAGATGATGACTGGAACAAGAAATTCCGCCAGCACATTGACGTATTTTTAAAATCTTGTTAAAGGCGAGAGATTATGACCGAAAAAGCCACCAAACGCAGCGGTATGCTGGGTACTATTTATAAGATGCTTCCAAATATTGACGACGATTATGCCGCCAAGCTGGTTTATACGCTGGAAAATAAGAAATCCTTGGCGCGCCTGCAACAGGATATTGCAGATCTTGCCGCCCAACTGGGGGAAGCCAGTGCAATGTCGGACACAATTGTAGCCAAAATGCTGCTTGATGAAATTACGCTTCCAGCCGCTTTGCGCCAGCTGCGGGTATATAATAATGCCGTATCTATAGCGGAATTAACTAACGCATTGGACACCCCGCCCGAAGCTACAGATTTGTTGCTCAATTACTATGCTTCTTTTGGTTCGCGCCGTTTTTTTGATATGGAATTTGCTAACGCTTTAAAAGATGTGCGCGATGATAAGAATATGCAAGATGCTGACAAAGCCCAGCACGCTTTAGATTGTCTTATTTTGCAAGCCCAGAAAGATTTGCCTTCCAATGAAAAGATTTTGGAAGAGAACAAAAAAGCCATTTATGAAGCGGCAGACAAATACCACCTGTCAGTAAAATTAACGGCTGCCTTGCTTGGTGTATATACGGTGGCTGGGGCGGTTTCTTTTTCCGTTGATTTTTCTAAACTGATGAAAGCCTTGCAGAAAATCAACGACGATGTCAAACTGTGCGCTTCGTTAGCGGCGAAAGTTTTGCTTTGTCAAATTACCCAAAAAGATGCCCAAGATATTGCATTGACTTCCAAGCTGCTCAAAGGGCAAATTTTGGAAGATGATTTGATGATTATTGCCTGCCGCTATTTAAAAGTGAAAACGCCGCAAGATATACAAGATACGTTTGAGGCGGTATTGGCCCGCCTGCCTCACGTAAGCCAAAAAGAAGAGAACCTGGGTTTGGCGGTGCAAGTGCTTTTAGACGGCACAGAGCCCACCTTTGAAAAAGCCCAGCAGAAAGCTGCCCTGCGCAGGGAACGCATCTTGCTGCGCAAAGCGCTGGCTAAGAAAGAAGCGTACACTGGTTATGAATATGACTTGGCAGAACGCTTTGCCGGGCAAAAAACGTTTGTTCAAATTGAACGGGAAATGAACGAACTCTTGTCCCAGCTGCCCCATTGCCAAGATGAAATGGAAAATAAAGAATTAGCTTGCAAAGTGATTTTAGGTACGTTAAGCCAAGAAGAAGCCCACAAACAAGCTTCTTATTTGCGCGATGTAAAAGCCCAAACGCTCACACAGGGGCTCACGCCGCAGGCTCTGAAAAATTATTTAGGCACCAAACCGGCCGAAGAAATTAATGCTTTTTTTGAAAAATCGTTAGCGCCATACACCTTTTGGAAATCCGACCGGGATAAACACGAATTTGCCCTACAAGCCTTGGTGGGGGAATTAAACGGAACGTCAAATGCTCGGATATCCTCTTTCGTGTTGGATATGTTAGAGAACGGATCTTCGTTGGAATTAGTCGGCGATATGATGGCCAATATACAGGCCCACAAAGCATCCGCCGAAGAGTTGGATAATTTGCTGGAAAAATATAAAACAGCACGCGCCGCCAGTAAAGAAGCATAAGCCTCTATACAAATGCAAGAAAAAGGGCTATTCAAAAGAAGGATAATTTGGTATGCTTGTATCGTGACGGTTTATTTTTAAACGCTAGGGTGAAAAGAAATGAGATACTGGGTTTATATTAATGATAAAGTGGACGGTCCTTACGACGAGGAAAAGCTCGTTACGTTGGATGGCTTTACGCCGGAAACGTTGATTTGCTCTGAAGAAATTGAAGAGGGCGGCAGTCAAGAATGGGTAAAAGCTTCTTCTATTTTTGAATTTGATGAAGCCTCCAAGACTATGACGCGAGCCCCTTTAACACAAGAAGAGTTAAATACCGTACGGGGTAATACCATAGAAAAAACTGCCAGCTCTATAGACACCCCCGTGCCGGCAGCTTACGATGCTGCCTCCACGCAGATTTTAATTGACAAGATTGACAACTTAACCCGGGAAATAGAAGGGTTAAAAAGCAAGTTGGACGCCGCCCTGGCCGCTAATGTTGCCCGTATCCCTGTTGCCGAGCAAAAAGAGGTCTCCGCTATAACACAACCGCAGGAACCCGTCACGGAAGAAGCGTTAATTACTAATACGGAAAGTTTAGTTAATCACGCAGAAAAACTGGTGGCCCAGGCCAGCTCTTCTGCCGGCGCTAAACCGGTTGACTTTTTAGACGAAATTGAAATTGGCGCATCTAAGACGGAAAGTTTGTCTGAAAAAGGCGGGGAAGAAGTAGTCTTGCGTTCTGCTTTAGACTCTCTTTATAATGTGAAATCCCAGCCAGAAGAAGAAAAGGAAGCAACCTTTCAAGATTTGCTTTCCGCTGCCAAAGTAATTACGCAGCCCCCTTTTCCGACAGTAGAACAGACCGAAAATAAAAAAGAAGCCACTCCTCAAGAGCCTGCCCAACCCAAACCGGTAGAGGAACCCCCTCAGCAGGCTGTATCTGAGGAGCCAGAACCAGCGATAGAGAATGCTTCGCAGACTATGCCTGCGGAAACGGAAGCAGAGCCGGAGCCGGCGGCCCCTCAAATTCCGCCCACGCAAGAAAAAGAGCCCGAAGCTCCGTTGACGGAAGAAAAACGGGAAGAAATTATTAACGAAATTACTGCGCCCGCCCAACAGAGCGACTTAATTTTGCAAGCCATAGAAGAAGCCCAGAAAGAAGAAGAACCTGCTTTGGCTTCGTTAGATCAGGTGCCGCAAACCGCCGAGCAACAGCCCGTCCAAGATATAGCTGAAAAAGAAGAAGAGGCGGTTTCTCTGCCCGTATCGGAAGAGACTGCAGAAGACAAGACCAATACGTTTAAAGAAAAACTTCCTACTGAAAAGAAACCGCTGGATTTAACGGACCAGCCGCAATTGAATATTGTATCCGAAGAGCCACAAGCTCAAACCGTACCGCCGCAACAGCAAGAGGAAGCATTTTCCGTACAAAGCAGCGCTTCGGCGGAATTGACGCCGATGGACCCCACAGGCGAGGAAGGGCAACAACAAAAAGAAGTAACGGAAACTATAAAAGAATTGGTGCCCGGTAAAAAAGTAGGGCCGGAAAAGACAGAAGACGAAGGGCTTATTTCCCAGGCAGACTTGGAAGAGGCTTTTACCGAACGTGCCCCCGCGGCCGAATTTCCAATACCTCAGGAAAATGAACCCCCCGTTCAGCAGGCGCAAACCTCTGCCGCCGAGGGCATACAACAACCTACTGAAAGCGTACCGGAAGGGAAAGGTTTTTATAATCCCAACGATATGACGGAAGTGGAATTAAAAGAGGGCTCTACTTATTTAATTTCTGACTTTATTCCACCGGCCCAAGCTACCGGCAAAAATTCTCCTGAAACTGCTAAAGAGTTTGGGGCAGTGCCCGGATCTGCTGAAGCGGCGCAGGCTAACGCCCAGGCCCAACAAACCGTAAAGGTAGAAGCAGTAACCGAAGCAGTAGAGGAAATTATTCCTGCTAAAAAAGACCAAACGGATTTGACGATGTCCAAGGTAATCTTGGAAAACACGATTAAAACCAAACGGGGTGCCACAATGGACATCAAAACGGTGCCTATGGTGCAAGAACCGGCGGAATCAGAACGGTTGGATTTATCAGACTCCGACTTGGATATCAACACCCAGCACGATCTGAAAGCGGCTGATTTGCAACCTTCCGGAAACAAGCTGACCAAAATGATTTTGGGCTCTTTAGTGTCCATTATTATCTTGGCATTAATCTATGTAATGTTGGCTTACTTGGAAATCTTGCCGCCGCAGTTTAATTTCATTAACTCTTCTGCCCAGCAACAACAAATGCAGATGCAAGATGAACAGTTAAATGAAATGCTGGGAACAGATATGAACCAGCAACAACCGCCTTTGCCAATGGACGGCCAAATACCGGGGGCGGACCCGTATGCCCTGCCGCAAGGAACAGGCCAAAACGCTATGCCGCAAACAGGAATGATGCCAGGGGATATGCAACAGCAGGCTATGGCCCAAAACGGGCAAATGATGCCCATAGCGCAGCCGGCAGCCAACCCGCTGGATCCGATTTTAGCGGAAGTGAAGAATTTCCCGCTGTCTAATGGGCAAACCTTGCAGCAGCTCATTAATATGCGCCATCCGGCGGCTCAAAACTTAATTGAATGGAATATTACCACCGCGGTAGAGCCGGAAAACTATTCCATCTTAGTTAAAGTGCCGCCCGAGAATCCGCAAAGCTTCAAAATTTCGTACCGCTTTAATTATAATATGGTTACGAAATCGTTAGAGCCAACCATTTCGGATTCCAAAAACCTGCTTGATTCCATACAAACGGCCCAAGCAGTACGTTAAAAAGAACTTCCTTTTTAAACCCCTGTCAGACGGCAGGGGTTTTTTTATACACTATGTATATGGATAGCTACCAACTAATTTCCCGCGCGGAAACAACACATAATTTAACGGAAGCGGAACTCTTGCAGATCCTGCAGGATAGCAAGACAGACCCAGCTTTGTTTGCCGCTGCAGACCGCGTGCGGAAAAAATATGTGGGTAATGCTGTTCACCTGCGGGCTTTGATAGAATTTACCAATATTTGCCGCAACAGCTGCTCCTATTGTGGCTTACGTTGCCAAAACCAAGCGGTAACACGCTATCGGATGAATGTGGAGCAAATATATACCCTGGCCCAAAAAGCCGCCCAATGGGGATATAAAACCATTGTTTTGCAAGGGGGGGAAGATCCTTTTTTTACAGCGGAACTATTGGTGCCGCTGCTGCGCCGCATCAAAGCATTAGGGCTAGCCATTACACTCAGTATTGGGGAAAGACCCCGCTGCGATTATGAAGCTTTTAAACAAGCAGGAGCAGACCGCTATTTGCTGCGCATAGAAACAACCGACAAAGCCCTGTATGAAAAATACAACCCCGGTATGTCTTTTGAAAACCGCCTGCGCTGTTTGCAGGATTTAAAACAGCTGGGCTATGAAACAGGAACCGGCATTTTAGTCGGCCTTCCGGGGCAAACGCCCTTATCTTTAGCAAAAGATATTTTGTTTTTTAAACATTTAGGAGCGGATATGATAGGGCTGGGGCCTTTTATCCCCAACCCGGACACCCCGCTCAAAGACGCTCCGGCCCCGCAACTCTTGCCAGCACTCAAAGTGATGGCCTTAACCCGTTTGTTGCTGCCGGACATCAATATCCCCGCCACCACCGCTATGGAAACGCTGGAGCCGCAAGGCCGCCAAAAAGCCCTGCAATGCGGGGCTAATGTGATTATGCCTAATATAACGGAGGGGGAAGCGCGTGTAAATTACGCCCTGTACCCTGGCAAAGCGGCCGCCGCACAAGCCCCGCAAAACCTGCAAGAACAACTGGCGCAAAATTTAAAAAAAATCGGGCGCTATATCGGCACCGGCTACGGTGGGCATCCACCTCAAAGGCATTGTTAATACGCCGGCCCTCTCTTTCCTCTGCTCACGTCAAACCCCTAAGGCGGCCGGCAAAAAACAGCGGCAGCCTTTGTATAAAATAAAAAAACCGCCGCGCTATGCAGCTAAAGCTGGGCTATTGGCTGCCGCAACTCGTTACTGTTTGCAGACATTATATACTTGCCGTCAGTTTTTCCGTCCGCTTCTGTAAAAACCCCGTTTCAACATACCGCTGTCGGCATAAAAAAGACCGCCCCTATAAGGCGGTCTTGCACGGCATAAAAATTACGAACGAGGTTTATGCTTTTGTGGCATCTTCCAAAATGCGCAGCATTACCTGAAAGACCTTTTCACTCCATTGCAAACTCAGCCATTCATACGGCCCGTGGGGGTTTTCATATGAAGCAAAAATATTAGGCGTAGGCATCCCTTTTAATGAAAGACGCGCACCGTCCGTTCCGCCGCGGGCCTGCGTCAGACGATAATTTATTTTCTCATCTTTGAGAGCCTGTTCCAACAATTGCATAGCCTGGGGTTTCTGCTTCAACACCTCACGCATATTGCGGTATTGGGGGGTAATTTCCAGCTGAATTTGCGCATTGGGGTATTTGGCGCGTTTTTCTTCCACCAGTTTTTCCAAATCTTTTTTAAACTGCTCAAAAGCGGGCAAATCGTGATGGCGGATAATGCCGCCCAACGTAACGTGGTCCAAGCCGCCTTCTATGTCTTTAAAGAGAATAAAGCCTTCTTCTCCTTCTGTCGTTTCAGGCAGTTTGTCTTCCGGCCAGGAAGAGACGATATCCGAAGCAATACGCACCGGGTTGGCCATAAAGTTTTTAGCCGCACCGGGGTGGCAGTTTTTGCCGATAATAGAAATCACAAATTTATCTGCATTGAAATTGCCGCAGTCTATATCTCCCAACACGCTGCCGTCAATCGTGTAAGCAAAATCCGCCGCAAAACGCTCTAAATCAAAATATTCCACGCCGGTGCCCGTTTCTTCATCTATCGTAAAAGAAATTTTTACCGGGCCGTGTTTTATTTCAGGGTGGGCCAGCAAATGTTCCGCCAGCGTCATAATAACCGCTATCCCTATTTTATCGTCACCTCCCAAAAGCGTGTTGCCGTCTGCGGTTACAATATCGTGGCCAATACACTCCAACAGATTAGGCGCACTTTTGGGGCTTAAGTACATTTTCTTTTCTTCGTTAATAACCAAGTCTCCGCCTTGGTAGTTAGCGTGCACTACTGGGCGGATATTTTTGCCGCAGTAATCTTCCACCGTGTCCATATGCGCCAAAAATCCGATAGAAGGCGCAGTGGATACATTGGCCGGTATCTCGCCAAAAACAAATCCATTTTTGTCTATTTCTACATTAGAAATGCCCAGCTCTTTCATTTCCTGGGCCAACATTTTGCCAAACCCCAGCTGCGTGGAGGTAGTGGGTACTGTTTGGCTGTTACCGTCACTGGTGGTTTCCACCGCTACGTAACGGGCAAAACGATCATAAATTTTTTTCTGTAAATCGTTCATAATTATCTCCATAGCCGTTTTATTTATTATACAAAATCCCTATTTAGCCCTTATATCACCAACAGCTCCGCCGAAAATGTTATAAAATAGCTTTATAGTATGATTTTAAGGAGGCTATTGTGAAAAAGTTTTTGATTCTTCTTGTTGTCCCCTTTTTATTTAGTGCCTGCGCCAGCGTGCAGCAAGCCGAAAATTTTGCCAATTGCACCTATGCGCTGCGCGGGGTGGAAATTTCGGATTACAACGTCAATTCCCTTTCTTTTAATGTCTATATGGGTATTACGAACCTCAATAGAAAAGAAGCCGCCGCCATCAAAAAGTTTGAGGGGGAAATGTTTATGGAAGAGGTCAAAGTGGCAGACGTCAGCTTTGAAAATGTCCGCATAGAGCCCGGCGCCACCAAAAACCAAAAAGTCTATCTGACGGTGCCAATGGACGTTTTCAGCAGCAAGCTGTTGGGCTTAGTCAGTATGGGAAGTGCCACCGTCAATTACCACTTAACAGGCACGGCTTATTTTGAAACCCCCTTGGGAGACGTGCCCATCCCGGTAGATATTGGCCGCTACGGAAGCGCCAACTAGCTTTTAAATCCCTTCCGCCGGAAGGGATTTTTTGTGTGTTTTGAACGGACAGCAGCACGTCTTTTTTGCGCAGACAGGGTCTTGTCCATTAGGCGCTGATTTTTTAGCCAAGAAAAAGGCGCGCAAAATACGTTTGCGCGCCACTGATAGGGTGGGCCAAGCGGCTAAATAATCAGCCGCAGCACCGTTGCACTAAGCAGGGCCAAGCCAAAGGTTAAGGCAATAATTTTAAGCGTATCTTTTAAGCCGTTCTCGCGCAACATCACAAAGAAAGTAGCCACGCAGGGCAAATACATTGCCATAAACACGCAGGCCACCGCCAGCTGGTCCGGCGGCAGGCCAAACGGCTCCAGCAAAGCAATAGAAACATCTTTGCGCAAGAAACCCAAAAACAGCACCGGGGTGGCTTCTACCGGCAAATTAAGCAAAAACTGCACCGGATAGCGGAAAATCTTGGCCAGCCAGTCCGTAAGCCCCGAAAACTGCATCAAATCCACAAAAAGTACGCCCGCCAAAATAAGCGGCAGCGCATCGCCGAAATATTCTTTCATTCGCAGCCATATTTTGCGCGCCAGCGGACGCAGCTGAGGCACACTCCAGGAAGGGATTTCCATAAACATTTCGGGGGTGTCGCCCTTGAGCAGTTTATTTAAAATGGTCCCGGCTAAAATACCGTTTATAAACAACACGCCAAATACGATAAGCAAGTATTTTATCCCATACGGGGAAAGCATAGATAAAATCATAGCCGTCTGGGAAATACACGGCGCCAGCACCAAAATCAGCGCCAGTGCAATTACCCGCTCCCGGCGCGTTTCCAACACGCGCACCCCCATCACGGCAGGCACTTTGCAGCCAAAACCCAACATTATGGGTATTGCTCCATACCCGTGCAAACCAATACGGTGCAATAAGCGGTCCAACAACACCGCCAATCGCGGCAAGTAGCCCAAATCCCCCAAAAAGCCAAGCAGGGAATAAAACACCAGCACATAAGGCATTACATCCACCAAGGCAATTTTCAGTCCGTCCGACAAAACCCCAAAATAATGGGTTCCGCCATCCCCCAGCAAAAACAAATACCAAGGCGTTCCCTCTAAAAATCCGAATATTTTCTGCAGAAAGGGGAAATAATAATTTTCATACAGCGGCTCCAACAGACCGATAATCAGCTCTCCTACATTCACAATCACAAACAAAGAAGCCAGCAGCACCAACAGCGCAATAGCCAACCCACTGATAGGATTAGTAGCCCAAGCTTGCAGCTTCTCTGTAAAACTGGCGTGCTTGTGGTGTATTTTCTGCACGTGGCGCACAATGTCGCCAATTAAACGCCATTTGTCTTCCGGGGCGGGGGGAATATCCAACTCTCGTTTTTGTTTGCCGTCGTTTTTAGCCAAACGTCCTACTGTCACTTCCAAACGTTTCAAGCCCTCTCCAGTAGTAGCTACCACTCCAATCACCGGGATGCCCAAGCGTTTGGAAAGCGCCCGCACATCAATAGAAATACCTTTGCGCTGGGCCTCGTCAAATTTATTGAGCAGCAAAATCACGGGTTTGCCCAAACTCATCAGCTCTAGCGTAAAATACAGGTTGCGCTCCAGGTGGGAAGCGTCCGCCACACAGACAATAAAGTCGTAATTTAATTCTTTAAACAAATCACGCTTTTTGCCTTCTATCAGCCATTTCTCTTCCAGGCGGTACAAACCGGGAATGTCTATGATATTATAGGTTTCTCCGTCAAAAACAGTAGTTCCATAGTTCAGCCCCACCGTCGTCCCCGGGAAGTTAGATGACAATATACCAATCCCTGTCAAGCGCGAAAAAAGCAGGCTCTTGCCTACATTGGGGTTGCCCGCCAGCAGAAATGTATGCGTGCGGAAAGCATCCGTCGGGCAGGACATATGCGCACACGGAGTTACTATAATTTTTTTCGCCGTCCGGGGGCCAATAGCCACTTCACTGCCGCATACGGCAATAACCAAAGGGTTTTTGCCGGCTTTGCGCATAACAGTTTGGCCTTTAGCCAACCCCATAGCCGCCAATTTGTCAGCTTGGGCAGCTTCGGTTTGTACGTCTTTAATCTCGGCGCAAGCGCCGGGTTTTAAATCAAGAAGAGTTAAAATGATTTGCTGTTCCATAAAAGTTAGTTATTCCTTACTTTTATATTGTACCACACCTGCCCAAACCAGTGCAAGGGGGCCCTGGCGCCTCTGCCCGACGAAAAAAGTCTGCCCTATTTTTATGCCGCGCCCGCTGGAAACTTTTTTGCTATAATAAAGTATCGTAAAATTCATTATTCAGGAGAAACAAATTTATGGCTTACAAAGTGAACCCCGATGTCTGCATTAACTGCGGCGCCTGCGAATCTTCCTGCCCGGTTGGCGCCATTTCCGAACAAAACGGCAAACGCGCCATTGACGCCGCCAAATGCATTGAGTGCGGTGCTTGCGCCGGCACCTGCCCGGTCAGCGCGATTGCTCTGTAATTACACGTCTTGCTTGGACTTAAAACCCCTGCTACGGCAGGGGTTTTTTATTAGAGAAACAGGGCCCGGGCAATATTTTCTTAGCACCACGACAAACGCGCACTACAAACAACCGCCCAAGCCGCCGCGTGTGGCGCGTGCGTAAGCACCTGCCCAGTATATCTTTTTTTCCCTTTACACGGCCTGCCCTTCATCTAAAACCCCCTTGAAGAAATGCAGAACTCAAAAGTAAATTTGCCTTGCAGATACGGCTTGTAACAATAAAAAGAAAAGAGCAGGGGGATGTACCCTGCTCTTTTTCAGAACCATTCGGGGGGTAAATCGAAAGGTTCTGGGGGGAGAAAATCTATACTTTTATCATACAACGATGACACAAAAAATGCAAATGTTTTTTTGTTCTCTGTTAAATTCTTTTTATTTATCTATATATAGTTAATTTAAATTATCATAATACAGACAGGGAAAAGCTAAAAAAGACAAAAATTTTTTTTCCAAACTTCTTTCCTATTGCTATAATATAAACATTGGAGGAAAATATGAATAAACTCTACTTGACGTTGGTGCTCGTTTTTTCGTTGGTTTCTGTTGCCGCTGCGCAACAGCCGGATATTATTTATGTAGATGGAAAGCCCGTCTATATTAAAGGGTTGGAAGATGCCAAACAAGAGGCCCGAAAAACACAAGAAGAACTCATTAAAGCCGAAGTGGCGCGCTCTAATGTACCAGGGGATATTTACCGCGGAACTGTGTTGGGCACAAAAACACCTACCAATAAAGGGGAAGTTTTTGGCACAAAGCAAGTTACCTACCGGGGTAATGTATTAGGAGACAGACCCACCGCCCAAGATGGATCAGAAATCCAAGGCGAAATTTACCGCGGGGAAGTATTTGGCGCTACACAAAAAAAATATGAAAGTGATACCTTAGGCGCCCGGGAATTATCTAAAACAAAATTCGTCTATGATACCTCTTTGGTACGGGCTATTAAAACCGAAGATGCCGACCGCGTCCGCACGCTGATTTATGCCAATGTGGATGTCAATGAACGCAACTATGCCGGCATTACTCCTCTTACTATCGCCGCAGAAAAAGGCAACTTGGACATTATTAAATTGTTGATAGAAGAAGGAGGCGCCTCCGTCAATTTAACATCCAGTTACGGAGTAACCCCTTTAATTGCCGCTGCAGCGGCCGGAAAGAGAGAAGCGGTAGATTATTTGCTCAAAAACGGGGCTGACGCCACCGCCAAAGATGACTTGGGCAAAACGGCGTTGTTGCACGCAATGTCTGCCAATGACCGCCGCCTGACGGAAACCTTGCTCTCTCTCAACACCCGCGCCATCAATTTGCCCGATAATATGGGCAACACGCCGCTTATCTATGCCGCCCAGAAAGGCAGCGTAGATAATTTGCGTGTTTTGTTAAAGAATAAAGCAAACCCAGATTACCAAAACCCGGCAAACGGTTTTTCCGCCTTAAGCGCTGCGGCGGCTGCCGGGCAAGAAAAAGCTGCCCAAGTGTTAGTCAGCCAGGGGGCGAACGTCAACCTGCAAGACAATGCCGGCCGGACTGCCTTGTTTTATGCTGCTGAAAACGGACAAACAGCTTTGATCCGCCAACTTGTAAGAATGGGAGCCAACATCACTGCTACTGACGCTAATGGCAAAAATGTGTTTATTGCCGCTGCGGAAGGACAAAGCATTCCTTCTATGCAAGAATTGCTGCGTCAGGGTTTTTCCATTAATTCAGCCGATTCTCACGGCAAAACAGCCCTGATGTACACTACCGCCAAAGGCACCGAAGCCTTACAATGGCTTATAGAAAACGGAGCTGATTTAAACTTACAAGATGAAAACGGAAATACAGCTTTGATGCACGCTATTAAAAATATGAATGAAAAAGCGGCTTTAATCTTAGTTAAAAATGACGTAGATTTAACGGCAGTCAATAAAGAAAACAAAGACGCTTTTGCTCTGGCGGCAGATTTGATGCCCAATTCTCCGGTAATGACGGTTTTGCAAGTCAAAAAACATACCGTCTTGCAAAGCCAGTTACAAGCCCGCGCCGCAGCACAAGCGCTGGCCAATGAAGAACAGGAAAAAATCCGCCAACAAGCCGCTGCTTTAGCAGAGGAAAAACTGGCCGAAGTAAAAGCTTTAGAAGCGCAGCTCAAAGAAGAAGAGGCGCTGATCCAACAGCTTAACGCAGAAAAATTGGCCCAACAAAAAGAGCAATTGCGCGCCCAAATTGCCGAGGAAATGACCCAACAGGACCAGGAATTGGCTGCGTTGCAAAAACAATTAGAAGAAGCTAAAGCCAAACGGGAAGCTGAAATCAACGCCCAGGTGGAAGCCCGCCTTCAACAACTAAATACCGCAGCAGATGCGGCCCAAGATGCGTTGCAGCCTACTGTGTTGGCTGAGTAATATAGTTTGTTTATTGCTAGAAAAACCCGCCTAAACGGCGGGTTTTTTCTATATGATAAATCTCAGATTATTGTATAGTGTTTTTTCAAATTACTGAAACGACTATATCTTATTGTCGCCCACGCTGTAGTTGTTTTAATTCTGCCGGCAGATTTTTTACAGAGGGCGGCAATGCCCTAACAGATATACCGTACAAAAAAGGGCCGTCAGCCGACGGCCCAACAGAAAAAGTAACTTTTATTTCTTCAGCTTGCACCAGTTTAAAAAGTTATGCCAAGCCTGGAATAAGTCTTCCGCCTCTTCCGAGTCCATATGCGCCTCCACCGGGGGCAAAAGGCGCATCGTTTCCCATTGGGAAGCGTCTATTCCGGCACTCTGTGCCGCCAGCAAGGCCGCACCCACTGCCGTACTTTCCGACTCCGAACACGGCAATAAACGCGTTTGCAATATATCTGCCTGCGCCCGCAACAAAGCACGGCATTTAGACAGGCCGCCTGTTACTTTTATCTCACCGCTCTTAACTCCAAAACGCTCCGCATAGAAAACAATATCTGCCAACAACAAAGCCATAGAGCGCACCGCCCCGGCCACTACATCCGCCTTTTGCGTGCGGGGGGATAAGCCCGCCAAAACCGGCGAAGCCGAAAAATCCCAATACGGAGCCCCTAATCCGCCCAAAGCGGGCAGAAACCAAACCGGCTCTTTGGCGTTCTCACACAACGCGTCCAATTCATCGGTGGAAAAAGAAAAACCTATTTCACTCAGCCACGCAAATGCGGTTCCACAGGCGTTCACGGGGCCCTCTAACAAAAACTCCGTTCCGCCGTTGGCAGCCGCTCCTACAGAAGTGAGCAACCCCGGCAGCAAATGCCGTTGCTTGCCCGTATTGCGCATAAAGAAAGCCCCTGTACCATAATTGATGCAAGAGCCGCCTGCCACCACACGCAGAGCACACAAAGCAGACTGCTGGTCCCCTACACAAACCCGCACCGGAACCGAAGCTCCTTCGTGCTCAAACATTCCATAGTCATCGGCAGTACGTTTAATTTGCGGCAGCCAAGTGCGCTCTACACCAAAAGCCTCCAACAGCTGGGCATCCCAATTCAAGCTGGCAATATTTAAAAGCAGCATACGCTGGGCCAACGTCGGGTCGCAGGCAAAGGTCTTTCCGCCGGTTAAATGCCAAATGATATAAGAAGCTACAGGCCCCACGCATAAACGCCCGTCCTGAGCGGCCTGGGCGGCTTCCTGCACATTTTCAAGCGTCCAGGCTATTTTAGCGGCAGAATAGAAAGGGGTTTTATACAGTCCAGTCAGCTGGTGCACGGTTTCCTGCGGTAACTCCGCTTCAGCGGCCTGGGCCGCCGCACGCCCATCTTGCCAACTTAATGCCGGCGCTACGGGGCGGCCGGTCAGGCGGTCCCAAAACACCACGGTAGAACGCTGGCTGGCTACGGCAACCGCAGCACAGTTTGCAGTTCCTACTTGCGCCAATACCGCAAACAAGGCATCCAATTGCCCGGTAAGCATTTCCCAAGCGTCAAATTCCGCTATGCCGGCCTGCCCGGCGCTCTGGCGGCGGGTTTCCAAGGCACGGCTGGCACGGGCGGATACGTGCCCTTTTTCATCAATAGCCAATGCCCGTGAAGAGGAACTGCCCTGGTCTAAGGCAATAATAAATTTATTGTTCATCTTTATACCACGTATTATTCTTTAGCAGCGCATAAGCGGCTTTATCCAAGGAAAGCAGCGTTTCTTCTGCTTCTTGGGGATTAAAATGATCGTTAAGCTTTTCTTCCGACAAAATCTCTTTGCGGGTGTGCCGTATGGCCCCGTCTTTAGTAATTAAGCCAATATTTACGCCCTCGGACACCAAAGCCACGCGGTCTTCTGCGTTGCGTCCGTCCAGCATATCCCGCCCCATAGCCGTATAAGGTACGTCCAGGCCGGCTAGATTATACAACGTAGGCACCAAATCCAACTGAGAAACAACATAGTCTATCTGGCGGGGTTTTAAAATTTTAGGGGCGTATAATACCAACGGAATGCGGAATTTGTTATATAGAGAATCAGAATCCGGCCCGCCGGATGTATGGTCTGCCACAAAAACAAAAACCGTATTGTCAAACCACCCTTCTTCTTTGGCGCGTTTTAACAGTTCCCCAATGGACCAATCGGCAAAATAGAGGGTATTTTTAAAGCCGTCGTCCCACGTCTTGCCCTTATATTTATCAAATTGCTCCAGCGTGCGGGCAAAAGGCGCGTGCGTAATGCCGGTGAACACCATTCCCATAAAGTTGCGGTTTTTACGATTTTTTACTTGGTCTGCACCGAACATCAGCCCATCGTAATCATAACCAAATGGCGCGCTGTCAATATAAGGCAGAAGCTCTTTCATATCTTCATTTCCATAGCTGCCCTGGGCCCCCAAATAAGAAGCCAGCGCACACAAGCGGTACGAATCCCGGTTGGAAGTTTGGGCAAAAAAGGTGTTCCAGCCCGCATCCGCCAATGCACCCGGCAGACGGAAAAAGCTGGTCAGCTCCAGCCCATAGCCAAACATTGGCAGCCCCGGCACCAGCGGCACCCCCGCCAGCACCCCGGCAAAACCAAACATACTGCGCAGACCAACAGCATACGCATTAGTAAAATTCACCCCGTCTTTGACAATTTGGTCAAACACCGGCGTCACGCCGAAATGATTGCCGGAAAGGGAATCTATATAATACGGGTGCCACCCTTCCAGCAATACGATGAAAAAGTTGATGTCTTTTGGCTCACGCGAGGAAGCGGGCTTACGCATCAGCGGGTATTTTTCATCCGGCACTATTTCTTCGGGCGCCAACAACAATTTTTGGGCATTAGCAAGCGCTTTATCCACCGGATAATTACTTTGTATATCCACCGTTCCCTTACGTCCCACTTGATAAGCGGTGAATACGCCATTAAGTGTCAGCGCCGCAGCCGCCGGTGAAGAGGCATACTGATACACATCCGCAATGCCTATGGGCTTGCCAAAACCCAAATGGCCCCGTATGCCCAGCACAATAAAGAGTATGCAGACCACCAGCTTAATGAGCTCTCCTTTGGCATAGTACGGGTCAAAAACATAACGGTATTTGAAAATTTTGTGCACAAATACACCCGCCAGCCCCAATAGAACAAACAACAGCAAAAGAGGCAGCAGCGCTTTGGTGAACATATAAGTAAGCACAAAGCCCCAATCAGCGGAAATTTGCACAATTTCTTCTGCAATATGGCGTTTTACATACGGGAAATAAATTAAATCTGCCACCAAAAAGCCCGCCATTACCATTAACTCAAAAGCCATAAATAATACGCAGGTTTTGACATAGCGCACAGAGTTCACCGGCAAATTAAAAAGCAAAATAACCGGCCCGATAAACAAAGCAATAACCGCTAAATCAAAGCGCAGCCCATTTGCAAATGCGCTAAATATTTGCCCTGCCGTAAGGGAAGCAAAGGTGGAATGATAAAACACAAACAGGGCTAAACGAAAAGCTGAAAACATCAACATCGCAAACAACACAATAGCTAGGGAAAGCTTAACGCGGAAATCGCTTCTTTTAGGTTTTTTAATCCACATTATTCTGCCTCGGTAATTTCTAAATCTATTTCTTTTTTCTCCTGCACCAGGGCACGCAGCTGGGTTTTGGCTTGTGCAGACACAGCAGGGTCTGCCAACAGGGCCTCTATACTTTTCTGCGTGGGAACCAACGTCTTAGCAAGCAACTGCAAAGCACGCAAGGTATCAATCGTTTTTTGTTTGTCAGCAAATTCCAGCTTCATCCGCTGCGTCAGTTCCGCCCGGAATTTGGAGCCAAAATGCCGTTTATAGCCCAGTTTGTCCATTAGGGCAATAATCTCTTGACGCAAACGGCGCTCTTGCTGCAGTGCTTCGCCCAAGCGGTCTATTTTGTCTGAAAGGATTTCCGGCTCTGTTTTGGCCGCCGGCACGGGGGCCTGCCGTTCCACGGCGGACGAAGGAGTTTTGGAGTTAAACGGGTCATAGGCCGGGGGGGGAACATCGGGTATTTTAGCGCCCCAGCCGCTGGGGCCGTCATATTCTTTGCCGGTAAAAACTGGGCAAATATTATGATAGTCACACCAACGGCATTTATTTTCTTCTGGGGCCGGGTCAAATCTTCCGGCGCGGATATTGTCGGCTACGCCGAGCACTTTCTGCCAGAACTCATACATTTCTTTATCGCTGCCGCGCTCAAAAGACAGTTCCTGCAAAGAAGGCAAGTGGTAAAAACTAAGTGTTTGCACTTTTACTTCTTTGACCTTGGGGTCTAATTTTTGTACCAAATGCAAGACGGCGGGGCTGTTTTCGGCCACTTTTTGATACATCATCAGCTGGTCCGGTTCCCGCTGGACAGTCTTGCCTGTTTTATAATCCAAAATTTTAATACGTCCGTCCCCCAAATAATCAATGCGGTCCAAAATGCTAACCAGACTTAGACCATCTATATCCAGCGTACTTTTCATTTCTACCGACAACGGATGCACCAAAGAATTCCCATATTTGCCATAATAGGCCGTAATAATACGGCGGCCTTCCTCCAAGCCTTGGGCTTCTTTTTCCGCCGAAGCATAGCCTTTTTGCTCAAAGGAAGTTTTACTCCAATAGTTTTGCAAGCAAGCCAGCGCTTCCTGCAAGGTAGGAAAGGCAGGATTAGCCGGATTATAAATATATTCCATCACCTCGTGCAAAGCCGTACCAAAGGCAAAGTAATATTTGGGCAGCTCCGGCAGCATATGGACATAACGGAATTTATACTTTTGCGGGCATTCTTTATACATACCCATTTTAGAATGAGAAAAGGAAAGTTTTTTCACGCATTAACCCCTGTCTATACAATTACTTGTATTGTAGCATTTTAAGGTAAAAAAAGAGGAAAAAGCAGGAACGCCCACCAATGCAAAACGGCAAACAAAAGACGGCTCCGCTTTATACGGAGCCGTCCAATAGTCATCTAAAACTCTTACCGTCCTGGAGGGAAGATATTTATTCCACCCCCGCCGCCGCCACTGCCGGGGCGCTGAATGCCACCACCGCCACCTGTGGAGCCGCCTCCGGTAGAGCCGCCTGTGGAACCGCCGCCCGTAGAACCACCGCTGCTGCCGGCTCCAGGATTGAACCCACCCGAACCGCTGCTACCGCTGGAACCGCCGGAAGACGCTTTGGTATATCCTAAACAATTGGTGGTGCACTGCACGCTGGTAGCACAATACCATTCTGTGGTAACTTTATTGATCGTTGCAGTGCTAGAACCAGCACCACACTGTTTTTCAGAAGAACCGGAGCAACACAGCGTTCCTAAGGTATTTTTGTTGCAAGTCATACCCGTGCAACTAATATGGGTAGCAAAGGACCCACCGCCTGTAGAGCAACTTTTTCCCGTAGAAATCCACCCATATTGAGTGCTTCCTAAAGAGCCCAAGCTCACAGAAGAACTGGAGCAAGGTTTATAACATTGGGCATTGCTCACATCTTTATCATCACAGCAATACTTCCATCTATTTGTATCTTTGGCAATCAAATCCGGATTGGTCAGACAAACATCTTCTCTGCAAGACGAGGTGTCCCACGCACTCCAAGAGCAGCTGCTGCTGCACGTGCGATACTGTTTTCCAGTCATATTACCAGTACATTCTTGAGATTGGCTTGCACCCGGGCTGCACACGCCTTGCCCCGTGCAAGAGCTCCAAGATCCTGTAATCCACGATCCCGTTTGGGTGTCGCAGCTAACAGTACGGGTTTGCGTGCCACAGTTTCCGCAGGCCTGGCTGGCTGCCGGTTTTTCAGAGGAGGAGCAGCCCCCCTCAGGCTCCGGCTCCGGTTCCGGTTCCGGTTCAATCACAACTTCATCATTGGCACATTCGTCCTCTATTACCGGCATATCTTCGCATTTAGGATAGTCTTTATTTAAGCTATCACAATAGCTTCCTTCACAGCACGTGCGGCCGTCTTTATAAGAAAGCATTTTTAAGGTATAGCCTTTATCAGAAGAGGCTGTAATCCCCTGCCCGGTCAACTGATAGTTATAATTGGGGCTGCTAATTCCAGAAAGCATTGCCATTTGTGATTTATCCGTTTGATAAACCTTACCAAAAGAACACCGATATTCCTGTTCACTGCGCACCGCCCCAAAAATTTCTTCCGCTTCTGAAGTTTTCCGGGTTTCCAATACGCGCGCAAACTTGGGAACTGCCACCGCAGCCAAGACCCCCAATACGATGACCACTACTAACAATTCGGTCAAAGTAAAAGCTTTTCTTTTTGAAAACAACATAGGTTTCCTCCTAGAAAATATTGCTTGTTTTACACCAAAACACCTATCGGCAAGTATATCAAGAAGCGTATGATAATATACCCATAATTGAATTTAGGAATTTAAAATATAAAAATCAAGTCCAGTAATGGACTTTGCTATTTTCCCCAAATAGAAGATGTTTGAGGGAAATTTATAATAATGTAGAACATAAAGAACAAAATGAATGATTATATGAAGAAAGAACAATAAATGCGCTATACGCACGATAATAGAAAATGCCTTGTAAAAAAAGTCTGAATACAAATCAGCCCTCTACTGAGATTTTGCTGACACGCCGCTTGCCTATTACGCGTTTGGGCTTTGAAAAAGAAGGGGGGATTTTGGCTTTTTTGCTAGGATAGAGGACTTTACAATAAAAATACCCCCATACAGAATCGAACTGTAATCCCCTGCTTAGAAGGCAGGTGCTCTATCCGTTGAGCTATGGGGGCATAAAAATAACGCCAAAGCGCGTCTTTTCTTTATTTTACAAAATTACAGAGCCGCTTGCACAAAAGCCCCGCAGAAGCGGGGCTTAAAAACAGAACCACAAGGCGCACGGATACCGTCAGATAGAGCCTTACGCCTTTTGCTTGCCGCCTTCAATCCATTTGCGCGTCAGTAACAACCCTATAGGAGAAATACAAGCAATAAAAGCATAAATCAGCCACATTTCTCCCGGGTGTTGTATGCCGTCTTTGGGCACAAAATGGGAAAGCATAGATCCGGAATAAAGCCCCGTGGTGAACTTAGCCATAAACCACGGCAGCCCCGCCAGCCCCATATAAGCACCCACTTGGCCGACGGGGGCCAAGTCGCCCACATATTCGTAAAAGCGGGAAGACCAGGCTGCTTCCCCTAAAGAGAAGATAATCACATACAAAATCAGCAACGTCAAGTCCGGCTGCTGCCCGATTAGTAAAAACGTCGTAGCAGCGGAAATGCTGGTGCCAATAATCAACATCTTAAATACGCTTACATTGCGTGTAAGCATAGCAATCAGCGGCACAAAGATAACGATGATAAACGGATTAATGCCGTTAATCCATTCAAACTTAGCCGCCACTTCCGCCGGAAACACGCGGAAAATATAATCCGGCATCGTCAAAAACTGATGCGCAAAAAGCGTTTGTACCGGAAGCAGAATAAAAATAAACCACATAAAGCGCGCGTCCCGGAACGGCATTTCTGAGATACGTTGCTTCCAGGTTTTATTTTTATTTTCTTCTTCATTGGCTACAGCCACCCTGCATTCTTTTTCCGTCTTTTTGGTGAACAGCGTCATATGCGCCAGCAACAATACGCCCGTCAACGCCGTACAACTCAAAAATACACCCATAATCCCCCAGCCTAAACCGTGTATATTGCCAATAAAAGGTTCATCGGTGCGGATAAAGGGGGAAACAAAGTTTTCAAACACAATTCCCAAATTCATAATCGCGTAAATAAAACTAAACGCAATAGCGGATACTTTGGGATTTGTATATTCCTTAGCTCCGGCGTACAAAGCCGGCTGCAAGATGCCCGAGCCCAAAGCCATTAGCACAATAGCCGCCCAAGACATCACATAGCCTACCGGCTGCAGCCCCATTTGAGAAGGAAGTTCTGCAAAGCCCAATAACACCCGGCCGGAAAACAATAGCACCAACGCTATTGTTAAAGCTTTGCGCACGCCATATTTATCAGAAACAAATCCGCCGCCAAACATAAACAGCGTAACCAGCCCTGTAAATGTGGAAACGCTGATACCGGTCATCGCGTCGCTCATACCGACGCTTCCGCCCAAATACAGCGTAAGCAGGGTAAGTATGCCGAAATAAGCAATACCTTCCCCGAAGTTGACCAGATTTACCAGCCAAAAAGCCCGCGAAGAAGAAAAAATAATTTTTAATTCTTCTTTCAGCGAGGTTTTGGCTTCTGGTGCCTTTTGTACCGTTTGTTCGTTTTCGCTCATAAGAATTATTATATTCTTTTATGAAGCCCGACGGAAGTTTTTTACATCATTTGTCAATTTCCGGCAGGAATTGCTACTATTGAAAAATGAAACGCCTGTTAAAACCCCAAATTCAAAAACGCGCAGAGGAAATCAAATGTCGGATGCTGCATTGCAAGCCCTTTGAACAACCGCTGGGGGTACTGTATCAGGATTTACGCCTAGCAGGCAAACACGAGTGGACGGTGCAAGTTTATCACTTTCTATTACTCTATGTGCCTAACCAACAAAAAAACCGGCTCTTTCATCCCGCCTTACTGCAGGCCTTTTTATCGTTGGGATTATATGAACAAGCCCGACTCGTCGCCCAAGTGCTGGCCGCCCAAAACCCCAATGACCCAGAAATAATCAAACTATCCAGCAGTCTGCGCAGCCACAATGAAAACTTCCTGCCTTCTTATACGCCTTTGGCCTCATTAAGCAAATATGCCGCCTCTAAAGAAACCAACCGCTCTGCAGTGCCGTCCGCCTTGCCGCAGAAATGGCAACAATGGCTGCAAGCTTTCACCCCGGACAAATTGCAACAAACCGGCTATTTTGAGAAAAGAAAACAGCTCGCCCGCGCACCGCTGAAATACCGCACAGCCCTGCTGCAAGCTTTGGATGAATTGACCTGCTGTTACCTGTTGGAACAGCGCCGGGCGGTGGCGGCATTGTCCGGCGCACTGCTGGAAATATTGTTGGCGTTGCTTATACTCAAAAAGCTGCATAAACACAAAATTGCTGTTGAAGGGCAAAAGGCACAGGATATATTGGATTTGCATTTAAATCAGCTGATAACCATTTGTGCCCAAAAAGAGCTGCTGCCGCCAAACGCCTTAAAACTGTTGCGCACCGCCCGTGTACAACGCAATTTTATTCACCCCGGAAAAGAATTGCTGGAAAATAGCCCGCTTTCTCCCGCCGGAGCGCGCATTTGCTTTTTAGCGGTAATGGAAATAATAGACGTGCTCTTTTCTTCTCAGGCAGCCGCCCGCTAACCCTGCTTTTACCAGACCTATTCCTTTTTATAAAAAACAGGAATGCAATTAGTTCTTTAAAAAGCAAACGGCTGCGGAGGGGGAGAAGAAAGAATAAGCTATAATTTATACTATGAGTTATAAAAATATTTTTTGGTTTTGTTTTCTAGAATTTATCCTGTGGTGTCTGCTCTCTCTATCCTATTTTGCCATCAGCGGATTTTATCCCAGCGCAACAGGTGCCTTATTTACTGTTTTATTTATCCCTGGCAACAATTTTATGTTTGCTGCCGGATTGTTTGTCCTGCTGGTATTGCTTAGACTGGTTGGGCCGCGCACAGCTGCCGCCGGGGCTATTATCCTAGGTAGTATTTTTAATTTGGCTCTGCTGTTGGACTTATTTGTATATACGCAATACCGCTTTCACATCAGTATAGCTATGCTGCAATTATTTTTTGGGCCGGCCGGGCGGGAAATTTTCGTCTTTCCGGCAGCCACTTATTTTATTTTGGCTATAGCCGTAGTTGCTATTATTGCCGCCACGTGGGGGCTGACTCAAGCTGCCCGCAAAATCTCTTGGGGTACGAAAACGGCAATTACTACTGGCGTTTTGCTTCTCTTTATTTTTGCCGGCTATAACGGTATGTATGCGTGGGGAAAGTTTATGGCGGTGCCCTCTGTGTTGACACAAGTGCCCTACTTGCCCTGGGCCCAGCCGCTGAGTATGAACCGCCGCTTGCGCAAGCTGGGTTTTGAACCTGCCAGCCAACCCTATGAAACCCCGCGTGCCGGTACGCTTAATTACCCGCTGGCTGATTTGGTGTGCCGCCCTCAAAAAAAGCCCAACATTTTGGTCATCTTAATAGACTCTTGGCGGGCGGATTCTTTTTCAAAAGAAATAACGCCCTATCTTTACACGGCTTATCAAAATGCCCCAGACGCTTTTTACTTTACCAACCACTTGGCCGGAGGAAATGCCACCGAGGCCGGCGTGTTTTCTCTGTTTTATTCTATGCCTTATTCATATTGGGACAGCGTAACTGGGGCCAAAATCCGCCCCATATTAATGCAAGAGTTGGCAGATCAGGGCTACCAGTTTGGCATTTATGCCAGCTCTAAATTAAACAGCCCCGAATTTAACCAAAATGTTTTTTCCCACATTGATTCCTTGCGCATTTCTTCAGATGGAGAAAATAAATGGCAGCGCGACGCAAATGCACAACAAGAATTTCTGTCCTTTTTAGACCAGCGGGACCCGCAGCGGCCTTTCTTTGGCTTTCTCTTTTACGATTCCGCCCACGGGCAGGACTTCCCGCCGGATTATCCAGCCCCGTTCACCCCATACGGCGACAAGATGAACTACCTGCTTCTGACTAAAAACACAGATCCCGCCCCGTATATGAACCGTTATAAAAATTCCGTGCATTACATTGACAGCCTGCTGGGAGCGCTTTTTCAAGAACTCCAAAAACGCGGTTTAGATAAAAATACCATTATCGTATTAACCGGGGACCACGGCCAAGAAATCAACGACACCCGCAATAACTTTTGGGGCCACAACAGCAATTTTGCCAAATACCAAACCCACGTACCCTTGCTAGTGTGGTGGCCGGGCAAACAAGGGGAAAAGCTAGATTACCGCACTTCTCATTATGATATTGTACCCGCTTTATTGCAGCACGCGCTTGCCTGCAGCAACCCCGCTTCGGACTACAGTTCCGGCTATGATTTATTTGATACCACCCCGCGACCCTGGACTTTGATTTTAAGCTATACCAATAAAGCCATACGGGAAGGGGACAATATCTCCGTGCTTAATAATTATGGAGGTATGACCCACTATGATGAGGATTTTATTCCTTCAGGCAAATCCGTCAGCCCGCAAGCTTTGGCGGAAAGTTTAAAGGAGTTCAGCCATTTTTATAAATAATCTGTTAGTGCCCTGCCCCGCAGATACTGCGCCAAAGGGGAAATGAATTAAAATGAGAGTAGAGCAAGTAAAAGATTTTTTAGCCAAACACGGCCTAGCGGCCCAATATATGCAATTTGCCGTTTCTTCTGCTACGGTGGAGCTGGCGGCAAAGGCTATAGGCTGCCCGCCGCAGCAAATTGTCAAAACGCTGGCTTTTAAAACCAAAACCGGGCCGATTGTTATCTGTATATGCGGAACCTCTAAAATAGACAACCCAAAATTTAAGGCGCTTTTCGGGGAAAAAGCCGTTTTTCCGCACGGCGAAGAGGTGGAACAATTGACCGGGCACCCCGTCGGAGGAGTCTGCCCGTTTGCACTCAATGAAGGGGTACGGGTGTTCTTGGACGAAAGCATTCGCCCCTTTGACTTTGTCTATCCGGCGGCGGGAGCTCCTAATAATGCCGTAAAACTAACACCAGAACAGTTACAGCAAATCACCCGCGCACCGTGGGTGGATGTAACGAAAAGTTCTCTAAACGCAATATAGCCCAACACCCCAGCCGTAAAATTACTCCTTTCTCTTGGATGTCTATTAACAAAAGAGGCTTTCCTACCTTAGCAAAATGTGCTATAGTAAATCAGATATTTATTTTATAACAGGAGGAGAAAGGGTTTATGTCCGCACTAAAAACGTATTTCTTTGATGTCATCGCAAAGCAATATATCCATTTGCAAGGCCGCGCCAGCCGCAAGCAATATTGGATGTATGCTCTGTTCTATATCGTAGTCAATATTGTATTGGGTATATTAAGCAGTATGGATAATATATTAGGGATTTTATTTTTCATATGCTTTATGTTATATTCCTTGGCTTTGTTATTGCCGTCCATTTCCATTTCGGTACGGCGTTTGCACGATATAAACCGCAGTGGCTGGTGGCTGCTGATCTTCATCGTTCCTATGCTGGGAACGTTGATTTGGTTGGTCTTTATGCTCTGGCCGGGAACGCCGGGCCCGAACCGCTTTGGAAATCAAAACTAGTTTAAAAACCGCCCGAAAAAATGGGCGGTTTTTTATAAAAGAAAAATTCTTTTAGTCATCAGTTTTTATTCATTCCCAACGCAGGCTTTCGTATGCTGCATCTAAGAAATTGCTAAAATATCCCTATGAAACTGTTTGCCCGTTTATTTTTACTGTTTATATGCGCCGCTCTGCTCTACACCAGCGCAATGTACGGCTATGTATGGCTGCAAATGCGCCCGATTGCTCCTATTGCTACAGCTTCCAGCCTGCAATCCTTAGACACGCGCCCGCAGGTGCATTTGATACACGCCGTCAACTCCACTCAGCGTGCGCAGGCAAAAGACGCACACTATGAAGGCTTTGAGCTGGATTTAAACCGCATTGACGGACGCCTAATGGTGGCGCACGATGAAAAAGATTTTAAAAAAGCCGTGCCTTTAGAGCGCATTTTTTCTGCTATTAAACACCCGGAGCAAAAAACTTGGTGGATTGATTTAAAAACCACCCTTACCCAAACCGACATAGATGAAATCAAAGCCCAAGCAGCCCGTTTTGGCATCAGCCCGCGCCGTATGCTTTTTGAAACCGGCGGAGGGGAAAGCGCCGATTTACTGACCCAAAACGGCTTTCCTATTTTGCTGCAAGTGATTGACGGCTTTAACGAAGACGAGCAAGATCCGCAAAAACGCGCCGAACTCAACACACGAATGGAGGAAATGCTCCGCCGCTACCAACCCTTCGCCATTGCAGGCAGCTTGGGCAAATATCCCTATTTAAAGGCTTATTTTCCCAATTATAATAAGGCCATTTACAGCGCCACCACAGTACGCCCCAGTTTGAAAAAGAAATTTTTAAAAGACGCTATGTTTCAAGATCCCCGCGTTCTCTTGTTTATGCAAGATGAATATACTTGGGCGCCTTTTTAATTGTAGGAGATTATATGTTAAAAACAGCTATTACCAAAGAGCAGGCTTTGGCTCTGCTCAAAAAATATAACCAAGAGCCTTTTCATCTTATGCACGCTTTAACGGTGCAAGCCGTTATGGGTTGGTATGCCGTACAGTCGGGCCGCGCAGAAGAGGCCGATTTTTGGGCCTTGTGCGGGCTGCTGCACGATATAGATTTTGAAAAATACCCGCAGCAACATTGCCAAAAAGCGCCCCAGCTGCTGGCAGAAATTCAGGCCGAGCCAGAACTGGTGCACGCCGTATGTTCACACGGATATGGGCTGGTGTCCGAAGTAAAGCCGGAGAGTGAAATGGAAAAATTTCTTTTTGCCGCCGATGAACTGACCGGCCTTATCGGCGCCGCGGCCCGAATGCGCCCGTCCAAAAGCACCAAAGATATGGAGCTTTCCAGCCTTAAGAAAAAATTTAAAGATAAAAAATTCGCCGCCGGCTGTTCGCGCGATGTCATCAAGCAAGGGGCCGATATGCTGGGCTGGGAGCTGGACAAACTCTTAGATACGGTCCTGCAGGCTATGCGCGAAACGGAAGACGCCGTTTCCGCCCAAGCCGCCGCCTTGTAAGCGAGGCAAAGCTCTTTCTTTCCTATTTCCGGACGGAGTGATTGTTGAAAACTGGAGTGGGGTTGCCTCGTTCACAACTACTTAAAAAAGAGCAATATGCAACCTTCCACACTTGCCCGCTGGCCCAAACGGATTGGTACATAGCTAAAAACCCGCCTTTAGGCGGGTTTTTCATAAAATTTTGCTCAGAGTCGCGCGGAGCTAGAGGTTTTTTTCTAACTCGGCAAAAAATTCCGTCGCTTTTTGCTGGAAGAAAAAATCGCTCACGCCGTCCGTGTAAGCAGACGGCTGGGTGTTGACCTCTATAATTTTGGCCCCGTGCTGTTTGGCCAAAAGCGGCAGGCTGCACGCCGGCATAACTTGCCCCGCTGTACCGACCACCACCATCACATCGGCCTTAGAAGCCATTTCTACGGAAGCCTGATAAGCCGCCGCAGGGATGCCTTCCCCATAAAACACAAAATCGGGCTTGAGCACCCCGCCGCAGCTGCAGCGCGGCGGCAACGCCTCTAGGCTGACCTGTTGAGTTTGGTATTTGCTCCCGCAGTTAATACAATGCATTTGCTGGATAGTGCCGTGAAACTCCTGCACGTTTTTGCTGCCGGCTTTTTGATGCAGGCCGTCAATGTTTTGCGTAATCACCCCGCAAAAACCGCCCCGCGCTTCCAGCGCAGCAATCACCTGGTGGGCTTTATTGGGCAGGGCTTCATCCATACACGTGAAAAAGATTTTTTTCATTTCTTCCCAGCTGCGCTTGGGGTCTGAATAGAAAAAATCTATTTCAATGAATTTAGGGTCGTACTGGTTCCACAAACCGCCTCGGCCCGTAAAAGGGGGAATGCCGCTCTCCACCGATACGCCGGCCCCCGTGAACACCACGCCCCGCTGGGCGTTTCTAATTAAATTTATCGCTTGCTTCATACCTGCTATAATATAATATCGGGGCGAATATGAACAACTCTCTCAAGGTCAAGGAAATCGTCGCCAGGGGTTACATAAACCCTTCCAAACTGCCGGGGTCGGATTACGTTATCAATCCCTACGTCGGTTGTCCGCACCGGTGTATATACTGTTATGCCGAGTTTATGAAACGCTTTTCCAACCACGACGAACCCTGGGGAACCTTTGTAGATGTCAAAATACGCAGTACTTCCACCCGCCCAATAGATTTAAACGGAAAGAATTTATTTTTAAGTTCGGTAACCGACTGTTATAACCCGCTGGAAGAAAAATACGAACTTACACGCAAACTGCTGCAGCAACTGCGCTACAGTGGGGCCTCTATTAGTATTTTGACCAAATCGGCCCTGGTGTTGCGCGATTTAGATGTATTTAAACAAATACCCGACATTACTGTCGGTGTTTCTATGAACACCCTTGATGACGGCCTGAGAAAAGAAATAGAGCCCTGCGCCGCCAGCACATTAAACAGGCTTTACGTCTTAAAAACTCTGCGTGAAAACGGCATACGCAACTGGATGCACGTTTCCCCGCTGTTTCCGTATCTTTCCGATTGGAAAGCCCTGTTGGAAGCGGCCGCTGGTTTTACGGACCGGTTTTCCTTTGAAAACCTAAAACTTCGCGCCGCCGCTTTGCCGCGTGTGTTGCTTTATATTACGCAAAAGCACCCGCAGTTAAAAGAACTTTATGAACAAATCTACCACCAAAATAATATGGACTATTGGCGCAGCACGCGCAAAGAAATTTTGGCTTTTTGCAACGCGCGTAAAATATCGGCCGCGGTGCATTTTTCCGAAAAGCAACCGCAGGAATAATCTGACCCCAAAAACCGCTTGCCCTCTACATCATTTATTTACTAACCTGACGAGGGGGGGTCTATGTCTCAAATCAAACGCGCCATTTACAATACTTTGCAGTTTAACCACCGCAGCAAACTAACCAGCGCCATCAACGGCTTTATCATTTTGCTTATTTTGCTCAGCGTGCCCGTAGATGTTATAGAGAGCTTGGGCGACGCCGGCCCGCGTCTAAAACGCCTGGTATTGCATTTGGATTTATTTATGAGTGCGGTGTTTGCGCTGGAATATGCCCTGCGCGTGATTACCTGCACGGCAGACCCCCGCTACGCCAAACCCATCCGCGGGCGCATTAAATATATGCTCACGCCGCTGATGATTATAGACTTGCTGGCCATCTCTCCGTTCTTTATTTTAGGGGCGGGATATTTGCGTATGCTGCGGGTATTTCGCATTTTAATGCTGATGCGCTACACCAACGCCATTGAACTGATGGACACGGTAATTACCAAGAAAAAATCCGAACTGATGATTTGCGGCGCGTTTATCTTAATGCTTTGGGTGTGGAGCGCATTTATGATTTACCGGGTGGAACACGTGGCCCAGCCGCTGGTATTTCGCAATATGCTAGACGCGATGTGGTGGTCGGTGGAAACATTTACCACGCTGGGATATGGGGATTTATATCCTATCACCTATTTGGGCCGCGCCATTGCCGCCGTTACAGTGGCGGCGGGGCTGATTTTGTTTGCCATTACGACAGCCGTGCTGACGGCTGGCATTGTGCAGGAAATACAGCGTTTTGAAAAAAGCAAAAGAAAACCGCCTGAGGTTTAACTCTTTGTCTTCCTCAAATCCCGGTCTTGCCCCGGGATTTTTATTTTCAAATTTCTCCTTCGCTCTTGTGTGCCTCTGCATAAGCAGCTCTTAAAAACCCCGTTTGTTTAGGACGGGTTTTGCGCACCCATTCGGCTCCGCGCCCGCTGGCTATTATAAAACAAAACCCCCGGCTGCCAAGCGGGGGGCTAAATAAGATATACAACTACTGGCGCGCTTTTAAAAGCGGCCTGCAAACGCCTAGACGGCGGGGCCGGACAAGCCAGATGCAGCGCTCTCTTGCGCCGCGTCCGGTGCATCCGGCGTTTCTTCCGGCGGGGCGGAGGGGTGGCGGTCCATACGGAAGCTGATGTCTTTTATTTTCTTCAAGCAATTTATCATATAGACCGTCTTGCCGTTTTCATACACTTTTTTAATCCCGTGAAATTCCGTTTCAAACCCCGGAAAAAGATTGTCAAAGTCCTGGCTGATTTGCAGAAAGTCCAAAATCTCTCCGCCTTTAGCCGGAAAACGTTCCCCGGGCATAATCAGCGGCACGCCGGGGGGATAGGGCAAAATCATAAATACGCTCACGCGCCCTGCTGCTTCGCTTAACGGCACATACTCCGTCTTTCCTTCCACCAAGCCGTAATAGGCTTTATGCGGCAAAAGCGCCTGCTCCGGCAAAGTGCTGTAGAGAGAGCTGACCGTTTTCATAATTTGCCGTTTCTTTAAAAAGCGGTGCAGGCGGGCGCATAAATCTTTTAACCCTTCTTCCGGGCGGTAAAAATCCGGGTGCTGCGCCACTAAATCGGGGAATACGTCTTGCAAGGGCTCATTTTCATCGTAGGCGGTTTTAAAAGCGTGCAAAGACTGCAAGAGTTCGCGGCTGCGGTCTATACTCACGCCGGGCGCAAACAAGAAAAGCAAATTGTAAAAACCAATTTTTTCCGGCACGATATTTTTGCGCTCCAAAAACTTGCGCACCACCGCAGCAGGAATGCCCTCTTCTTCCATAGACGCGTCCGCCCGCACGCCAGGGGTAAGCAGTGTTACCTTAAGCGGGTCCAGCAGCAAATCATCTTCTTCATTTACAGCCGTACCTGTCCAAGAAGCGCCGGGCCGCATTTTCCATTGGGACGGGTCTTTTTCCAGGCGTTTTCTGGGCGGCTGCCACGGAGTGAACCACCAAGTGCCGCTCTTGCGGTAGCGCTCCCCAGCCAGGCGCACTACGTGGCGGAAGCGGATAGCTTGGTCTAGGGCCTTATTTATCAACTCATAGCCGCGGTCACGCATAATGCGCGCGCTGACGTCTAAAGAAGCAAAAAGCGGGTAAAACGGCGACGTACTGGCGTGCATCAAGTTCGCTTCCACCAACCCCTGCGGGTCCAGCTCCTGTTTGCCGGTGCCTTGTTTGAAATGCAGCATAGAGCCTTGGGAAAAAGCCAACAGCATTTTATGCGTGGACTGCGTGGCAAACACCGCAGGCATATGCACGCCGCGCTTTTTTTGAAACGGGCTCATCGCATAGCGTCCGTCATAAAAAGGGTGAAACGCCGCATAAGCAAACCAAGCTTCATCAAAAAGCAAGAAATGGGTTTGATTAGCCAGCAGCGCCTTAATTTTATCTGCGTTATAAATTACGCCGTCATAGGTGGAATTGGTCAGCACCGCCAACTGCACCTTAGAGGCTTTTTTGTTGCGCACCCATTTGCTTTGTTGTACTTTTTCTTTGATGGATTGGGGGGTCATCTCCTCTAGGCTGATAGGCCCCAACAAACCGTACGAACTGGGTTTAGGGCGCAAATAGACGGGAATAGCCTCGTTCATAATAATGGCGTGCATAACGGATTTGTGGCAGTTGCGGTCCACCAGCACCACGTCATTGGGAGCTACGGTGGCAAAGAAAACAATTTTATTGGCGGTGGAAGTGCCGTTTAAAACAAAAAAAGTCGTCTGCGCGCCAAATATTTCCGCCGCTTGGCGTTCCGCCTCAGCGGCGGGGCCTTCGTGCTCTAAAATAGAGCCCAAATCCGCCACGCTGCTGGACAAATCCGACAGAAACAGATTACGCCCGTAAAACTCATAAAAATCTTTGCCCGCCGGCGTGGCCTGCATACCCCGTCCGCTGGCGTGCCCGGGCGTGCTCCAAAGAGCGGCCTTTTTGCGCGCGTACTTTTTAAGCGTTTTGTAAAAGGGGGGGAGTTTTTCTTCTTCGTTAAAATTCATATGTTTATTATTTTATATAAAAACGAGAAATTTTCCCCAAAAAATTAAAAATTATAAAACCCGCGCTTTAGCAAGAAGCGCGGGTTTTGACAAATCAAACACCCATTCCTCAGAACAAAAAGCCCAGCATTAAAGAAGCGGCGGCAGAATCCGGCACGCTGGTGCCGTCAATATCTGTAGTTCCGCTGCTCATCGCTCCGGCCAGTTCCAAATGGAAATGCATCATATTCAACCCAATGCCCGCCGTATAGAAAGGCGACACTGCGCTGGAAGAAAGGTTTTTATTAAAACCCAAACGCAGGGGGATATTGAAAGTGGGACGGTTGAGCAGATTAATTTCCACCCCCAGAGCCAACTGACGGGATTTGATTTCATCAAGCAGCGTATCATTTTCCGTCAAGTCCAAGTCCATAGCCAGCGTCATAAACGGCAGCGGATTAATCGCTGCGCCGGCACGGACCTGGGGTTTTAACTGATATTTGTCCGTATTCCAATGCGCCAAAATAGCCGGATCCAAATCCGACGGAGCGGACGGACGGTCAAACTTGGGGCCGTTGAGGTTTTTTACCGTTAAGCCCAACTGGGGGTTAAACAGCACTTCCCGGTCCAGCGCGTTGGAAAAATTAAATTGGGCTCCCAAGTCCACGCCGATATTGACGCTGCTTTCTTTATTGTCATAGGCTTTGTCAAAAATATCCTTAATATCCTGATCGTCGCTCAGCACCATCACGCCGCTTTGGGCCATATAGCCGTCAATCACTTTCAGGTTAGCGCCCAATTTCAGCCCGGGCATTACCTGGCTGCCATAGCCCACGGCGATTTCTGCAAAAGTGGCCGCGTCTGCCATAGCCAGCGTTTGGTTATCTGCATAAGAGCCCGAAGCAGAAGCCGCCTGGTTAATAATCTCCGCCGCGCCGCCCATACTGCCCACAGCCGCGTTGACTGCATCGGCAATCTGCTGGCTGGTACCACCGGCTGAAGCAGCGGCATTGATAAACGCATTGGCCAATTCTTGGCTGCTGGCATAACCGCCGCCGAGCAATTGGTTTAATGCGTTAAATACGCCGTACTGGTCTATCGCTTGGGCCAAGCGGTCAGCCAAGGTTTGGTTGGCACCAGCAGAACCGGTGGACCCCAGCTGCAACCCCGCCCCCGCGCCGGCAAAACCAATATTTTTGGTATCTACCACCGGCAGAATAGCCATACTGCCCAGCGCACGTGCAGTAACGGCAAAATTTTTGATTTTCAGGCCCGCGCCGGCTTGTGCGTCCACCAAAGCCCCCATATCTTTGCCGACTAATTTGGATATATCGTCAAGCCCTTCAAAAATGGTGCTTAAATCGCTCGCTGTAGCCGTATAGCCGTGTTTGATGGCAGAAGACAAATTTTTGTAACGGTCCGCCATATCCGTCAAATCACGCACGCCTTCCAATACGTTTTCCGCCGCTTGCAGGCTGGCTCCTGCCGTTAAAGAAAAACCGGCATCGCTGACGCTTTCTTCCGTCGCCAAACCGGCCGGGTTCCAATATTGTGCATCCGCCCCGTAGGCAGTGGCTACGCCTGCGCCGCCCATACCCATAGCGCGAGGGCCAACCATTTGCCAGGATTGCGCTTGCAACGCCGGCGGGAAAAATACCGCCAGCAAGAGAGCCAATAAAATGGCTTGTTTTTTCATCCTTCCTCCTGTACCAACACAAAGATGTATTTATTTTTGCATATCCCCTATATTTTGTCAACATAAAAAACCCCGCTTGAAAGCGGGGTTTCTTAAACAAGTTTTTTTAAATACTGACCAATCCGCGGGAAAACACATACACCGCTACCAAAGCCGCCAACACAAGAAGACACATAAACGCTTTTTCTCCCGCACTGGAAAAGAGCGGTTTGCCGTCCTGCTGTTGACGGCGCGCCCAGATAAACACTGGCACCCCAAGCGCCAGGAAAATAACCGCCAGAAACAGGTATTTCAGCCCTGCCGCATATACCAGCCACAGGCCATATCCCGTGCCGATAATGGAGGTAAAAAGCGCTGCGGCACGGCCCTTTTTAGCCACTTGGCTGTACTCGCCGTCCTCCACCAGTTTCCACAAATATGCCGTGCTGAAAATATACGCCGGCAGCACCATTACCCCGGTAATGGAAAGCATCGTGTTCCACGCATTGTTAGAGAAATACACCATCAAAATAGCCAGCTGCATTAAGCCGCTGGTCACCCACAAAGACACGCTGGGAGACCCGTTCTTATTCTCCCGCGCAAACTGCTTGGGGAATGTGCCGTTCTGCGCCGCCGCCTGCGGGATTTCGGCGGTAATCATCGTCCAGGCCAGCCAGCTGGAAAGCACCGCTATCACAAGGCCGATATTCATCACCCACGCGCCCCACGGGCCGACCACTTTTTCCAGCACGCCGGCGGTGGACGGATTGGCAATAGAAGCCAGCTCCTGCTGGGTTAAAAACCCAAAAGGCAACAGCGAAAGCAAAATATAAATCACCAAGCAGCCCAAAAAGCCCAGTATGGTGGCTTTGCTGACGTCATTTTGGCTTTTGGCGCGGTTAGACATCACCACCGCCCCTTCTATGCCGATAAACGCCCACAGCGTGACCAACATCGTGCTTTTAAGCTGCGTGCCCAAGCCGCCCAAGCTTTTGCCGCCTTCGGCCATTTTGCCCCAGAAGTTAAAATCAAATTTATCCATATGAAAGCTAAAGAGCAAAATAATAATAAACAAAAACAGCGGCACCAGCTTGCCCACGGTGCCGATAATGTTCATCACCGCCGCTTGGCGCACCCCGCGCAGCACCACAAAGTTAAACACCCATATCAAAATGGAGCCGCCGATAATGGACCACAAATTATTGCCGCCCTGGAAGTACGGCGGAAAAAAATAATTCAGCGCGTCCATTGTAATAACGGCATACCCCACATTGCCAAAAATTTGGCACAGCCAATACCCCCAGCCGATGGTAAAGCCCGCATACGGGCCAAACCCTTCCCGTGCGTACATATAAATGCCGGCGGTCAAATCCGGCTTTACGCGGGAAAGAATGCTAAACGTATTGGCAATAAAATACATGCCAAACCCGGTGATGACCCACGCCAGTAACACAGCCCCGGCGCTGGCGCCGGCGGCCATATTTTGGGGGAGGGAGAAAATCCCGCCCCCGACCATAGAACTGATAACAATGCTGGCCAGGCCGATAATGCCCAGCTTTTTGACCGCAGAAACGGACGAGTCGTTATTCTCTGCCATAGCTCCCCCAATACAAAACCTTAGTCCATCGGTTTAACGCCTTTGGCTACCGCCAGCGGCGCGAATTTGAAGTTTAAAAAGCCCATTACCGTCAAGCAGTACGCAAAAGGTTTGGTAATGTTGATGTAATTGTGCCACATCTGAAATTCGCTGTGTTTTTCCACCCCGCGGATTTCCAGCTCGTGCTTTAAGGATTTATTGAGCCACATTTCGCAATGGCCTTTGGCAATTTCATCGTCAATAGGCGTGTCAAAATACTCCACATATTCCGCCGCCCAGCCGCCTACAAGATTGCCTTTTTTGTCTTTGCCCCAGCACACCCCCAAGCCGGTGGCAATGGCTTTGTGCTCGGTAATATTGGCGCCGTTGCCGGCCATAATCACTTCCAGCACCGCGCCGTGTTTAAACTGCTCGGCCACCGCGTCCACCGGCACGATATTTTGGTAGAGCTCTTTAGGCAGCACCGAAGTATAAGGCACCACATTGAAGTTTTCTATCTTGGCCTGCAAAAGCGCAGAGTCGTAGCAAAAGGTTTCAAACGGCTGTGGCGGAATACCGTCCTCTGCCTGTCCGGCACCGCCGGAAATAAACGCCAAGGTGGGATAGCGGGTCCCCAGTTGAATATCTTGCATAGTTCTCTCCTTTTATGTCCAGTATGTTCACAGCATAATTGTCGTCCGCAGGCCGGCTACCGTAACTACATGATCGCCGCTGCCTAAAGCCGCCCGCGGATAAATTTGCACATCAGGCGTGATGGTCAGCATTTTGCCTATGCCCCACACCCATTGAAGCTCCAGCGCCGTTTCTCCGCTGCGCCATGAAGCAGGGTAACCCAAGGCCTCTCCGTCAGCGCGGTTATACACCGCACCCAATGTGATGACATCTAAGTCATTGCGCTCAAGCGGATTTAAATAAGAGAGCGCCAGCGCATAGGAATTTTTAATGGTGTTGATATTGCCGTCTGAACCATTGGCCCGGGCGGAAACGGCCCATTTTTTGCCAAAATTTTGGCTGGCGTTAAACGACCAGCCCCGCCCTATGCCCGGCTGATCCGCCACGGACGGCTGGTAATAATACAGAAAAGAATACTGCCCCGCACCCAAGCCTTGAATGATGGGGCTATAAGACACTGACCCAAACCACGTATAATCCCCGCCAAAAGCGTGATTTAACTGTATAGTCTGCCCGTCTATATTAGAGGCGTCCTGCCAGCCGGCGGCCAAGGTCCAGCTGCCCGGGGCGGCCTGCACATAACCGCCAAAGCTGGCTATCGGATAAACCGAGGTGCCGTTTTGGGACAGGGCATAGTTAAACAGCGCCGTCTGCTGATTGTCTAAATAGTTGGAGCCGTCAAAATTATAGAGGGGGAACTGGCCTATGGTAAAAGAAAGCCAATCCATTTTCCCCGGCAGGGTATGGGTATAAGAAAGCTGGGAGAAAATCTCTTGGTTTGCCGTGTAGTCGTTTTGCGCCGACAATAAACCCAGGCGGTTTTGCAGGGTGGTGCCCTGTATGCCCCAATAGTGGATATACGTGTAGTTAAAATTAATCTGCCCGGAGCCAAAACGCGTGTCTGTAAATAAATCCCAGGTAACATAGGGATAGTAATAGCCTTGAATAGAAGTTTGCTTCCCGCTGGGTGCCCCGCGCTGCAGCAGGTAGCTGATATCGGCCCCTACCTGCAGGCCAAGGTGTTTAGTTACCTCTTCTTCCCAGCCCAAATACTCTTCTCCAAAAGACTGCAAGGAATCCTTATGCAGTAAATGCGCCCGCGCCAGCACGCGCTGATGTTTGGCGGTGTACTGGGTCAGGTTGATTTCTTCCTGCGCCCAAAGAGAACAAACACCGCTCAGAAAAACCCCCAAGAAAACACCTACTGTTGTTTTTATATTCATATTTACCCCTTTACCCCCAAATAGTTTTATTGTATTTACGCTAATATTTGCCTGTGCATACAAACAAGAGGGGAAAAAGGGTTATTTTGAATGGGAAAGCCACATCTCCGTCTAAAATAAAAGGGAAAATAACCCTTTTTTCCGCTGGAAAAAATAATTCTTTATTTCTAGCTTGCTGCAGCCGCAGCCCTTTTTATATAAAGGCAAACGCACATTAAAAAATAATTGCGCCGCAAAGCAAAAGTTTTTATAGAATATAGATATCTTAAAGATAAAGAGGGAATATTATGAAAAAACTGCTTACTCTTACCATTTTGGGTGCCCTGTGCTTGGGCGTTGTAGGATGTGCTTCCAGCGGTTCCACCGCCACCTCTGCGGCAAATACGCCGATGACTTTGGACGAAGCACTGCAAAAATCCGCTGAAACACGCCAGAAACTGATGGACGCCAAAGAAGCGTATGAAAACGCCAAAGCCGCTGCTGAAGCCAGCCAGGAGAACAACTCCAGCTTCTCTACGGAAATGGCCAAACAGGCTGTGCAGAGCAAAATAGATGAATCTAAACAGAAACTGCAAGACGAAGCTAACGCCTGGAAAGAAGTATTAAACTAAGCTCGCTTTACCAAAAAATCCCCGTCTTTGCAGACGGGGATTTTTTTGCGTCAAACTGCATTCGCCACTGCTCATTTTCCTTTTCACTTCAACAAAATCTGGACCGCTATTGTGTGTTGAAAAATCTTGAGGGCTGCCAACATTTTTCCGCCGCGCCGCTACCGCAAAAAATACCGGGCTGTTTCTGCATAAAAGCCTTGGAGCGCCTGCCCGCAAAAAATATTTTCATTTTAGATAGCAAAACCCCCACTTTTATGCGGGGGTTTATGGATTTCAATTTTTTACTCAGCCTCTTCTGGAGCCGGCGGCGGGGGAGGAAGTTCTCCGTCCGGGCCCATCATATGCGGGCCTTTCGGGCCGGCTTCGGGGCCTCTGTGCCCTCTGGGGCCCTCTTTTGGGCCTTTAGGCATATGCCCGTAGCTGCGCAGGGCTTCACCCAAGTCCCCCTCTTCGGCAATCACCTTATCGGTCATTTTTTCAATCCAGGCATTCTTGGCGGCGGGTTCTTGCTCTTTATTTAAAGCTTCTCTCATATCCGCCAAGCGTTTTTCAAACACTTTGATTTGCTCGGAGCGCATTTCAATTTGCTCATCACGCACGGTGTTTAATATTTCACCGATTTCTTCGCGCACGGAAGCCTGTTTTTTGCTGCCTTCTTTGGCTTTCTTATATTCTTTGACCAGTTTTTCCAATTTTTCTTCATTGGCTTTAAACTGGGCCTTGCGGGCTTTGCGCTCGGCTTTGGCGGCGTCCATTTTTGCTTTTTTGTCCGCCTTATCGCCCTTTCTAAGCATTTCGTGCCGAGGGGCCTTATCCTTTACGGGGCATTCATCGCCTTTGCATTTAGGGGCGGCAAAAGCAGCCGTGCTAAACACCAGCAATGTAGCCAATACAAATAACTTTTTCATACATCCTCCCTTTTCTTTTAGAATCTTTCTTCAAAGGCCTCAAAATCCGCCACAAAACTGTTGTATTCTTCATCAGCTTCGGCAGAAATATAGGCCATCAATTCTTGCCCGTCATCTTGAAAACGGCTCATATAAGGCCCGGTCAAAAAGAAAAACACGCCCGCGCCTAATACCAAAGCAGTGGCCAGCGCCGGTTTGATTACCCGCCGCCACCAGCTTTTGCCCGCCGAAGCGCCAGCCAAAACGCCTTCTACCAGCGTTTGCGGAGCGGCGGGGGGAACCAACGCCTGCTGCGTCTGTTGCAAAAAGTCCATCTCCCGCCGGCAATGCGGGCACTGGGCCAAATGTTCTTTGAACGCGGCGGCCTGCTGCGGTTCCAATTCACCGTAGAAATACAGCGTCAGGTTTTCACATTCGTTTTTCATAATTAAGCCTCGTTCTGTAACATTTTTTGCATTTTGCGTATGCCGCGGTGGTGGTCGGCCAGTACCGTACCGAGGGGGCGGTTTAAAAGCTCAGACGCTTCTTTAAACGTCATATATTGCTTGAGGTAAATCGCTTCCCGTTGGGCCGGCGGCAGACGCAAAGACGCATTGCGTATGCGCTGGGCCAGCTCGGCTCTTTCCAATCCTTCCAGCGGCTGTGGGTCATTGCCGGGCAGTTCGTCGTGCCAATAGGAGTTGCCTTCTTCATCGGTGTCGTCTAATGAAACCAGTTTGTCTTGGTCGCGGAAATAATTTAAAATCCGGTTCCGCGCCGCCGTAAAAAGATAGCTCTTGAGCTTTCCTTCCGGGCGGTAGTCTTGGATACGGCGGTAAAAATTCAAAAATACTTCTTGAAAAATATCGCCGGCGGCACCTTCGTCGCGCACCATAACCATAATATATTGATACAACATATTCTTGTACCGATATACTAATTCGTTGAAACAACGCTCGTCTCCTTTTTGGAAACCGACTACCAATTCATCATCACTTTGCCCGTTCATCTCGTCTCCACCTTTATCTAAACCCAAAAGCGGCTGTTTTATTGCACTTTTTATTTTTTTCTGAAAATTACGGCTCAACGCTTCTTTTTACTGTAGCAAAATTAGAGCCGCCAACGAAAAAAGAAAAGGACTAATTATCGGTTTATTCTAAAGATGATGCGGCTGTGGCTGTTCCTTGTTTAAACCGGCTATCCTGCCCGCTCACGCAGGGCCGGTTTGATAACAAAAAGCCCGGTGTTAAGCCGGGCTTTTGTAGAACAAGAAAGCAGCTTATTCGTAACGCAAAGCGTCAATAGGCGTAAGCTTGGAGGCTTTATAGGCCGGATAATAGCCAAAGAAAATGCCCGTCGCCGCGGAAAAGCCAAACGCAATAAAAATGGAAGGAATACTAAGCTGCGCCGGAATACTGGTGCTGTTGGCCGCCACCACCAGCGTAGCCCCTATCCCTATCAGCACGCCGATAAGTCCGCCAATGCAGGAAAGCGTCACCGCCTCTGCCAAAAACTGCAGGCGGATATCTGCACTGGTGGCACCAATAGCCATACGGATGCCGATTTCGCGCGTGCGCTCCGTTACAGACACCAGCATAATGTTCATTACGCCAATGCCGCCCACCAGCAAAGACACCGCGCCAATTACGCCCAGCAAAATACCCATCGTTTTGCTGGCGGCTTTGGCCTCTTCCACAAAAGAGGCAAAGTCGTCCAGCTGAAAATCATCTTCTGCCAACGGATGTATTTTGTGCGTATTGCGCACGGTGTTGGCTATTTCTTCTTTTGTTTCTTCTATGGTGTTGAAATCCTTTACGCGGATAATGACGCGGTCCAAAGCCCGGCGGTCGCTTTTGTTCCAGCCGGTGTTCATTTTTACTTTGCCGGTGGTATATGGAATGAGAGTTCCCTCGTCCATATCAAAGCCCATACCGCCCTGTCCGTTCTTTTTCATCACGCCAATTACCTGAAAGGGGATGTTGTCAAAAATAACCGTTTTGCCTACGGCGTCCACATCGTTAAAAATAGTTTGCGCCGCCGTAGCGCCCAGCACAGCCACCTGGGCGTAGTCGTCCACTTCCCGCTCGGTAAATTCGCGGCCTTTTTCAATTTCCCAGTCATAGGTTTTAAAAATATCCGTGTCCGTCGCCAGCACGTCTATAGAAGTGGAAGTATAGCCGTATTTAACATCAAAGCCGGAGCTGATATACGGCGCGGCCGCTTCCACACCGGGCAAACGGCGTATGGCGCGCACGTCGTCCATCGTCACGTCTTTGGGGGAAGAAATGCTCTCGTCTAAATCCCACGGCTGGCGCAAATACAAAATGTTGGTGCCAAAGCGCGAAAACCGCTCCGACATACTTTGCTGCGTGCCGGTGCCCACCGCCAACATCGTAATCACCGCCGCCACGCCGATTACAATACCCAGGCTAGTCAGCGCAGAACGCATTTTATTGGCAAAAATGGCTTTGACGGAAATACGGAAAACGGAAAGAAGCGTATCTATCATTTTTTCACCTCATCGCTTACTTTTTGCCCGTCGCGGAAAGTAATCAAACGGCCCGCATACTGCGCGATGTCGGGCTCGTGCGTAATCAAAATAATGGTTTTGCCCATTTCTTTATTTAAGCGGGTAAAAAGGTCCATCACTTCTATACTCATTTTGGTGTCCAGGTTCCCGGTCGGCTCGTCGGCAAAGATAATGGGCGCATCACACACCAAGCTGCGTGCAATGGCTACGCGCTGCTGCTGACCGCCGGAAAGCTGATTGGGCATATGGAAAGCCCGCTGCTCCAAACCGACGGCTTTGAGCGCTTCCAACGCTTTTTCGCGCCGCAAATGAGACGGGGTATGATTATAGACCATCGGCAGTTCCACATTCTCCACGGCGGTGGTGCGGCTGATGAGGTTAAAACCCTGAAATACAAAGCCGATTTTGCGGTTGCGCACGCCGGCCAGTTTGGACAAATCCGTCGCGGTTACATCTATGCCGTCTAAAATATATTTGCCCTGGGTCGGCTTATCCAAACAGCCTAAAATATTCATAAATGTGGATTTGCCGCTGCCGGAAGGGCCCATTACCGCCACGAACTCGCCGCGCTCTATGGAAATGCTGACCCCCTGCAGGGCGTGCACTTCCACATCGCCTACGACGTATGTTTTATATAAATTCGTGGTTTCAATCAGGCTCATTTATCTTCTCCGTCCCGGGCGCGGACGATTGTTGGCGGCAGGCATAGCTGCCCCCGTTTTATTTTCAGACACAATGACCCTCTGACCTTCCTGCAAATCGCCGTCTGTAATCTCGGTGCGTTTTTCAGAAATAATGCCAATGCTTACCGGTATGCGGCGGGGCTGCATAGTGGCCGAATCCAACACCCACACACCGGTGGTATCAAATTTTTCCATATTGGTGCTGGGGGAGAAACGCAACGCCTCATTAGGCACCAAGAGCACGCCTTGTCTGTCGGTGGTTTTAATGGTAATAGTCGCGGTCATACCGGGCATAAATTTGCCGTCTGCGTTGTCCACGTCAATCACTACGGTATAGGTAGTGGAAGAAGACGAAGACGTGCCGGAAGAGGAACTGGACGAAGAGGTATAATTGGTACGCACCTGGCGCACCGTGCCGGAGAATTTTTCATCGGGGTAGCCATCTAAGGTAAATTCGGCGGTTTGGCCCTCTTTAATTTTTACCACGTCAGCTTCAGACACTTTGGCTTCTATCTGCATTTTGGTTAAATCTTCCGCCAGCGTGAACATTTCCGGTGTGGAATAGCCGGCCGTCAAGGACTGGCCCTCGCTTACTTTTTTGGTCAGCACCACCCCGTCCACCGGCGAAACGATGCGCGTATTGTCCAAGTCTTTTTTGGCGCTGTCCAAGCTGGCCTGCGCCTGAATCACGCGCGATTCGGCAGAGTTTAAAGAACTTTTGGCATTCACAAATTCCAGCTCATACTGTTCCAAATCCGTCTTGGCTACATATTCTTTGTCATACAAAGACTGATAGCGCTTGAGGTTGATTTGCGCCAGGTTATAGGTCATCTTGGCAGATTCCAGCTCTTCTTTGGCAGAGGAAAGGCTGGCTACGGCCTGGTCATAGTTGGCTTGGATTTGGGTGGGGTCAATCAGGGCCATCAAATCACCTTTTTTGACCTGTGTATTGTAATCTACATAAATAGCCAAAATTTCGCCGGACACCAAGGCGCCCACTTCGGTGGTGTTCACCGGGGCTATCGGGCCGGAGGCTTCCACAATATCCTCTATATTGCCTTTTTTGACCTCAGCCGTGCGGTACAGCGGCGCCGGGGGAGCCTGAAAGAAAAACTTCCACACAAAAAACCCCGCCGCGCACACCGCCAGCAAAAGGAGGAGTTTGATCCATTTGGAGCGGTTTTTAAACCAATTCCACATACCGGAAAAAATATTTATTTTCATATTATCTGGTACCCATCGCTTTTTTAAGTTCCGCCAACGCCACGGCATAGTCGTAACGGGCGGTCAGTAAATTCAATTCTGAATCCGTATAGGCCACTTCGGCGTCTTTTAAGGCAATCATATCGCCGATGCCTTCATTGTAGCGGCCGCGGGCCAAATCCAGGTTTTCTTTGGCTTTTTCCACCGTAGACTGTGCCACCGGGATACTTTCCGCCGCTTCATTAAGCGCAATAAACGCGTTTTGCACTTCCAGGAAAACGTCGTTGGATAAGCTGCGGTCGCTGTTTTGCGCGGAAGACAAATTAATGCGCGCCTGCTTGACGCCGTTATAGACGTTTAAAGCGCTGAAAATGGGGATTTCCACCCCCGCAAACAAACGGGTTTGGTCATTGTCCAAGCGGAACTCGTCGCCGCTTTTGCTAAAAGAGGCCCCCAGCGTAAAGGTGGGCCAGTAGCCGGCTTTGGCCTGATTAAGTTTTATTTCGCTGATTTCCAAAGCTGTTTTGGAGGAGCGCACGTCCGGGCGGTTGGCGTAGGCCTGGGTTAAAGCTTCATCAAAGCTCAGCGTAAAAGGCTCTGCCTCTATAGTATCGTCTAAAATCAACGGCTTTTCGCGCGTAACGCCCATGACATTAGCCAGGGCGGCCGTCTGGGTTTTAACCAGGTTTTTGGCGCGGATTAAGCTTAAAACTTCATTGTTCAGGTTCACTTCCGCCGTAGTAACATCTACTTTCGGGCGCAAGCCTTCGTCAAAAAACGCTTTGGTGCGGTCATACTGTTCCTGATACAAATCACGCGACTGGGTGCGTATCGCCACCGCCCGTTGGGCCGAAAGCAGGGCATAGTATGCGCTTTTTACATCAGCGATGATTGCATTTTCCGTATCGCACAAATCCATTTGGGCGCGCTCCAGCTCCAGCCGCTGGGTTTTAATGTTGCGCACCATATCGGTAATGCCGGAAAGAGTGATAGAGGCGTCAATAGAAGAGGACCCCTGCCCGTGGTCGGTGCGGGAAGCGGGGGGGATTTTTTGGTTAACATATTCCTGCTGGGCCGAAGCCGAAACGGTAGGCAGAAACTCCGCCTTGGCGCTGCTTAATGTCACCGCGGCCGATTCCACCGCCAAGCGCGCGCTGACCACGCGCGGGCTGTTGGCCAGGGCAATGCGCACGCAATCATTTACCGTCAGTTTTTCATCTAAAGAAGGAAGGGGTTTGTTGGCTTCTTCTAGTTCCGTAAGCGCAGCGGCCGCTTCCGCCTGGGCTTGCGCGGCTAAAGAAACGGGTTCGGGAGAATGCACGGACACATTTTCCGCGCTGACCCCCGCCGCCTGGGCTGGAGGCACCACTGTCTCCGAAGAAGCTGCCTGCACCGCCTCTTCCGACAGAGGGGCCGCCTCAGCCTGCGGCTGCGCCGTCTGCGTTTGTTGGGTATTGTCCGAAGCGGCAGTCTGCGGCGGCTGCGGCAGTTGAGCACATAGCATACCCGCCGTCAGGAAAAAAACAAAAAGTAGTAAAATGCTCTCTTTTTTCATTTTCATTATTATATAAATTAAACCGGCTCTTCCGAGTAAATTTTAGAGTAGTTCCTTTATACACAACACATCTAAAAGCACTTTTATTGCATTTTCTTAGAGAGGGCGCTAGTTCCGTGTCCGGCATTTTTACTATAATAAGAATATGTGGAAACCTATTGCTTTATTAACACTCTCCAACTTATTTATGACTGTAGCCTGGTACGGACACTTAAAACACAAAAGCGTCGCGCTGTGGGCTGTTATTTTAATCAGCTGGGGAATTGCCTTTTTTGAATACTGCCTGCAAGTGCCGGCTAACCGTATGGGCAGCGGATATTTTACCGTTACCCAGCTAAAAGTAATGCAGGAAGTAATTACGCTGGCGGTGTTCACGTTGTTTTCTTTGCTTTATTTTCACGAACACTTCCGCTGGAACCACTTGGCTGCGTTTGTTTTATTGGTGGGAGCTGTATTTTTAACTTTTAAAAACTGGTAGAGATTCTGATGAAAAACAGGCACAAACTTTTTACCCAAATGGCAGAACTGGTGGCGGCCCAGTCCACTTGTTGCCGTATGCAGGTAGGCGCGGTATTGGTAAAAGACAGCCGCGTTGTCAGCATTGGTTTTAACGGCTCTCCCTCCGGGCAAGAGCATTGTGAAGACCATTTTGCAGAGCTGTACCAAACCGCCTTTAAAAACCAATTTGCCACGTATGAAGATTTCCGTGCCAGCCGCACTTTTTACGACGCCCATGGCAAATGGTCCATTGAAAATGAACTGCACGCGGAACAAAACGCCATTTTATTTGCGGCCAAAAATGGTATTGCCACCGCGGGAAGCACGTTATATGTTACCTACTCTCCCTGCGTGCATTGTGCTAAGGTAATTGCCAGTGCCGGCATTGTGCGCGTGTTTTATAAACATTTATATGACCGCAGCCAGGACGGCCTTATCTTTTTAGATAAAAACGGCATTGAGTGCCGCCAGCTGACCGAAGAAGAATTAGCCTAATTCCAGCCCCAAATAAAAAACCCCGCTTGCAAGCGGGGTTTTTTTATATACAGGCGTCTAAATAATATGCGCTTTTTGCAAGCTATCCAACACTTCATCGCTAAATGTAGCCAACATATCCGGCTCGCTACATACGCAGCAGGCGGCCCTGTTGGCCTCTTCGTTTATTTTGGCAGGATCAGCTCCGTTCAAAAGCCCCAAGCATAACACCGCACAAAACGCTTCGCCGCAACCCAAGGGATTAATAAACTGGTCTGCATAAAAACCACCGCACTCATATGTATGTATCCGGTCAAAAAGCAAACTGCCGTTTTCTCCCCGCGTATAAGCCACAAAGCGCAAATCTGCATACCGGCTAAGCAAGGCACGGGCCATTTCTTCGGCGCAAGAGAAAGACTGCCCCAAAAAATCCGCCACGGCTTGCATCTCATACTGGTTGATTTTTACCACCGTAGCCCGGCGAAAAGACTGCTCCAACACTTCCGCATTATAATATGGAACACGCAAATGCAAATTCAGCAAGCGCAGCGAATGCGCTGGCTGTTTGTCTAGAAAGGCGTAAATAGTTTGGCGGGATTGCTCACTGCGTTGGCCCAATGTACTGTAAATAACGGCATTTGTTTGGGAAGCCAATGCCAAAAGTTCCGGCGTCTGTGCAATATGGTCCCAGGCCACGTCTTCCAAAAAATGATAAGAAGATTTTCCATTGGCATCATAATGAACGCGCGCCTCACCAGTGGCATATTTCTCAGACAAAGGCACATATCGTTCAGACAAATGTCTTTCTTTTAACTCCCGCTGCACCCGCCAGCCGTGCTGGTCGTCTCCTACCGCCGACACCAACCACGCTTGGGCACCCATTTCTGCACAATACCAAGCAGTACCAACCGGAGTGCCGCCTAAACGTACCCCATTAGGCAATAAATCTAAAAATATTTCTCCAACAGAAGCTATTTGCAACATAATATTTCCCCTTGTTTTTAGGATACAAAATTTTTTAAAAAACTAACAACGGCTCTTGGAGAAAGCTTTAACTATCACTATTTTTTTAATATAATGAAATATATGGAAAACACAAATCAAGAATCTCTGTCTTCTTATGTTTCTAAACTCATCGATGTTTGCAAAGTCCATAAAACCGGCCTGATTATTGCGGTGCTGCTTATTGCCGTAATTGGCGGGGGGTGGGGTTTGTACTCATCTCATAAAGAAAAAGTGCTGCAGAATTCGTGGGCGCAATTTCATAATGCCCAAGTGGTATTATTAACGCAGGGCCAGGCCCAAGGGTTTGCCGCTATTGACCAATTAAATGCCGCCTACCCCAACACCGATGCCGCCTACTACGGGCGCTTAATGCAGGCTGATTTGCTGTTCACGGAAGAAAACTATGCCCAATCCGTAGATATATATAAAGAACTGCTCAGCGCCAAAAATCCGCACGTGCGTATGATTGCAGCCGTATCTTTAGGAGCTGCGCAGCAGGCCGTCAAAGAATATGCGGCTTCTATTGAAACGCTGCAAGACTTCATTAAAAACAATCCTTCCAGCTTTGCATTGCCTCAGGCTTATTTCACGTTGGCTCTAAGCCAAGAGCTCTCCGGCGATAAAACCGCCGCACTGGAAACCTATAAAAAAGTCTTAGAAGATTACACCAAAACCTATTTTGGCGTATTTGCTAAAGACAAAATCAATCAATTAAGCAAATAACTTCCATCCCTTTTCCGGCTAACCGGAAAAGGGATTTTCTTTTGTAAAGAAGTGATTATAATAAGGACTCATTATGCAAAAAATACTCAAGACGTTAGCCGTACTCGTACTGCCGGTGTTGTTCTGCGCCAATGCGCAGGGCGCCGGATATGCGCTGTATGAATATAGCGCCAGAACCACCGCTATGGGCGGTGCCACAATGGCCAACGGGGCAGAAGCTGCCTCTTTGGCGGTCAACCCTGCGTTGATTACCGAACTGGAAGGCACGCAGCTGCAGGTAGGTTTAACAGTCGTTACTGCCGATGCTAAAACAACCGTAGCTGGTTCTGCCCGCACACTGAAAAATGATGTGTGGTATTTGCCCAATTTCTTTATTACCCAAAAATGGAGCGACCAAGTATCCGTTGGGTTGGGCGGTTTTTCCCGTTATGGTTTAGGCGGAGAGTATAAAGACTGGCAAACTTGGGCCGGCAGCCAGTTGGCTTATAAAGTAAATTTAGAGACCTTCTCTTTCACGCCTACCATTGCGGTCAAAGCCAATGAAGAATTTTCTATTGCTATGGGCTTGGAAGCTATGATTATCGGGTTCTCACAGAACTCTACGTTAATGCCCGGCGCTGCGGCACAAGCTACCGCTTATGAAATCAGCGGTTCGGGTGTCAGCTGGGGGGGCAATTTTTCTATTAGCTATAAACCCCAGTGGGCAGAAAAATGGGCTTTTGGCGCAATGTACCGCTCTAAAATCAAACAGAACTTAAACGGCCGCCTGCACGCAGGTATGGAAGTTCCCGCCTTGAATATTTATGACGGAGATGCCAAAGGCTCTATCTCTTTGCCGGACAGCATTTCGGCCGGTTTGTCTTTCCGCCCGACAGATAAATGGGTCCTGGAAGCCGGCATCGTGGGCACGTTCTGGAGCTCGTACGACCAAATCTTGATTGAATATAAAGATATTGAAAACTCTCCGACCATTCACAATCAGAAAAACTATAAAGATGTTTATCGTTTGAACTTTGGTACGGAATACCAAATCAATAACAATTGGTCTGTACGTGCGGGTTATGTGTTTGATAAATCCCCGATTAATGAACACGCGATGGATACCTTAGTACCAGTAGATGACCGCCATATTGCCAGCGTGGGTGTGGGATACAAACAAGAACGCTGGAGCTTAGACTTGGCTTATGCCCACGTCTTTGCCAGCACCTTGGATGGAACCTCCAACCAGCAGTTTGGCAGCGTTCCCGTCCGCTACTCCGAAGGCAAAAGCGATATGTACGCTCTTACCTTTGGTTATAAATTCTAACCCCAAAAAATTGCTAAAACGGCCTGGTTTTGCCAGGCCGTTTTTTATTGTTATACTGAGCTAAAAAGAAAAACATTCTGCGTCTTGCAAAAGCAGCACCTTTTCTGTTGGGCAGAGCTCTTGCAAACGCCGGGGGGCCTGGGTATGTATGGGGATAACATATGCCGGTTTGAGCTGAGCAATAACCTGCTGCAACACGCGCACGCTGGCGTGTCCGCTGGTATGCAAAGAAGCCCTTTGTTTAGTAAGACCAAGAAAAGCTTCTATCGTACTTCCTTCCTGGGTGCGGTACCCGTCCCACATAGAATACAGAATAAGGCCAAGCTCTGGGTTAAAGCGGCGTATAATTTCTCTAAATTTTCGGTTATCACGCACCATCATAACAAAGCCTTTTTGCTCTAAACGGCTCTGCAATTTAACTGAATAAAGCGTTTTTTTGATATGGCTATAAAGCGGGCAATAAGCCCCCCAATGTTGCTCCAGCACTTCCAGCAATTTATATTGGTATCTGTCACAGAGAAAATATTTCCCTTTCGGTACCGCTTTAGAAAACGCGCAAATGCGTTCCAAATTCGTAGAGGCACACAAAACAAAAATATATTTATACTGCTTTATATATTCTTTGAGTTTTTGCTGCAGTTGGCGCTCCGTCATTGGGGCGGCCGCCGGGCGGGAAAGGACGGTTCCTTCTATAATCAGTACATCTACCCGCCCAACATATTGGGCCAGCATTTTGTTCAAAGCCGTTCCGCGAAAGCCGTGAGCACGAAAATCCCCCGTATGCAAAACCCGTTTTCCGTCCGCTTCCAGCAAAAACATATAGCTGTCACACGCAGAATGATCCACCAAAAAAGGGGTTATAGCTATATCCCCGATATGAAAAGTTTTGCCCGCCGTAAAAAAGTGGGCTTGTGCTATACGCGCTTGCAAAGCCGCTTCTTTTTTAGGAAGTGTTTTTAAGAGTATTTCTTTTGCCAAACGGCCCATATAAAGAGGTATATTGGGGCGTATATTTTTAAGCTGGCCAATATGGTCTGCGTGATTATGGGTAAATAGCACACCGTCACAAGAAACGGAATCATCTGTAACTCCCGCAATAGCGAGGGGGGAAGGAGTAAAGTTTTTATCCATACCCAACTCTTCGCCCATATCAATCAGAATGCGGGAAGAAGCAGTAGAAATTTCAACAGCTACGCCGCCAATTTGGTGCGTGCCGCGGTGGATTATAATTTGCACAGTTGATAGGAGTTTTCGCCCGCTTGTTCAAACCGAAAGACGGATATGTTCGCCCTGTCCAATATGTGAAGCAACAGAGCAGAGGCGTTTTCATATTCTATTTGCTGGGCGGTGGGGGAACCATCTTCCCGGTTTTTTTCAAAAAAAGCGATGGCCTTTTGATAGGTTACGGCCTGGTCGCCTGCCGTATAAGTTAATATTTCTGCTATCATACGCAGCAGGGTTTCATTGTTATTTTTATAAGGTTTTACTTCGGTGGCGTACTCTATGCCTTCTTTGCAAATAATCAAATCTATAGCTCCTATTCCTTTGCCGCAATAGTATGCAGGCACCTGGTAATCCGTAATCCGGCAATCACCCACTAAATCAAAACGCTGTTCAAAAGCGCACTGTTCACAAGGGGACGGATAGGCACTGTGCCGATAATACAAACAGCGGCATAAGCGCGGCTCGGTAAAAGTATTGGTGGGGCAGCCCTCACAGCCTTTGTGCTGGCCGCGGGAATAGGTGCCGTAGTAGGGGGTAAGCTCCTCCGTGTCAAAAAGCAATTTTTTAAGCGTTTGCTCTCCCGCAGACAGCGCAGCAGCCAGCCTTGCGGTTAACTCAGGATATGTGGCTGAATTGCGGCTGCTGGGGATTTGGTCCTTAAACATTACCATAATATCTCAATTTACAGGCGAAAAGCGCCCGGCACCTTCTCTCAATAACTTAGCAAAATTATAATATATACTATCGCTTAAAGCAAACCGGCTTTTTGAAGCAGTTTCTGCACCAAGCGGGAAAGAGCATATTTTCTAACTTCACTAAAAGGAACGGCAAAAAATCCCTTTGGCACAGCTTGAGCGGGGGGAAGGGTTACTTCGGATAAATCCGCATAAATAAGGCGGTGCGAAAGCTGGTGTTTAAGCGGGGCAACCTTTAGAACCGCTGGATGTCTGCCAAATATCTTTTGGTACGGCTGGGAAGAAAGATAATCCTGCTGGGGGGTTTTCGTTTCTATCAACGGCGGCTCATATAAATTTTGCCAAATATCCCCAGCCCCACGTTGATGAAGCCAAGTTTTGTTTCCCTGTTTTACATAGACATAATGGAAATAGCGTGAAGTTATTTTTGTTTTTTGCGTTTTAACGGGCAGCTGGGTTACGTGCCCGGTTTTATATGCAATGCACCGGCGGGAGAAAGGACATTTTTTACAATCCGGCTGGCCGGGTATGCACTGCAAAGCACCAAAATCCATAATAGCTTGGTTGTAATCAGCCGGGCGACGGGTATCCAACAGCTTCTGGGCTAAATTAGAAAAACACTTTTTTCCCGCCGCCGTATCAGAAGGAATATCTATCCCAAATATTCTGGCCAAGACCCGATAGACATTGCCGTCCACCACCGCATAGGGCATTTGATAAGCAAAGGAACAAATGGCCGCCGCCGTATATTCGCCTACCCCTTTTAAAGCAAGCACTTGCCGATAAGAGGAGGGGAAACCCTCTTTCATACTCTGCGCGGCCTTATGCAAGTTGCGCGCCCGGCTGTAATAGCCCAGCCCTTCCCAGTATTTCAGCACTTCATCTTGGCTGGCTTCCGCCAAGCTTTGCACATTTGGGAAGCGCTTCACAAAACGCAAAAAGTAATCATACCCCTGCGCTACCCGGGTCTGCTGCAAAATAATCTCCGAAATCCAAATCAGATAAGGGTCTTTCACATCCCTCCAGGGAAGGGCCCTTTTATGTACGGCATACCAAGAGAGTAAAATAGAGGAAAAGTCTTTCATAAGCAGTTCTATTTTACTATTTTTCAGCTTTCCACCGGGTTTTGACTTTTTCTAAAGCTATTCAGAGCTTTCCCGGCCTTTTTTCTTCAATTACCGCTAAGTTTGTTTTTTTCGGCAAGCATACATTAAATATCTTATTTTTATCTAAAACCCTTTCCCTGCTATTGCCCAAAACCATATAAATGGATATTTTTTAATGGCAGTAAAAAAGAGGAGGAAAAGGGGGAAAATACGTTTGGCGCAAAAAACGCAAAATCACATTCAATTTTGCAAAATAATTTGCAATTTATTATGTTTCTTTTTTACACAAAAAACAAGCTAAAATTGAAAACACTAAAACAAGCCTCATTTTTGCTATTTTTTAAAAGGGCAAAATAGCTGTTTGTTTTCTTAGCCCCTGCAAAATAGCCCCTGCAGAGTACTTTAGGAAACACATAAAAATCTAAGTCTTGGTGGTATATTCGTGTTTTTAGAATCTATTGCAAGCCTGTTTTTTCATACGTCCGCTTATATTTTATATGCAAAATATGCAGTTTTCTCGTCGGAGAAATAACGTTGTGCACAATTTATGACATATATTGGCATATAATTGACATATATTGACATATGTCAAAATATTTCTTATTATATGTCAAAAGGCTGTGTAAATCCCGGTGGATAACCATTTAAAAAGGAGAGAGAAGCTTATGTCTTATGATACGGAAAACAAAGTCAAAATACGCTTCAAATTTCGCTCCGGAGAGGAGTTTGAGGCAGAAGGCAGCCCTGATTTTATTGAAAAACAGCGGGCGGATTTTTTGCATTTAATTGGAAAAGAAAAAAAAGTTCCAACGCGCTCTGTTGCCTCTTTTAATCAACCGGGATCCCCTGAAGAGAGCTACCCGCCCACCCCACTCGCTCCGGATCAAAACACATCCGCCCCAACCGATGAAAGCTTCTCTTCCGCCCCGGCTGCCATCCGAAGAGCTTATGAGGGGGGCGCAGGCCCTGTCCCGACGCAAGAACTCCCAAACGGAGCTTCTTCCGGCCTTTCTCCGTCTTCTCATTTAGCCAGCCGCCACCATACACTTTCCGGCAGATACAGCGCCTCTCATTTTGCATTTTCACAGGAAGCAGAAAGGATTTCTCCGTCAGAGTCTGTTTCTTTAGAGCGGGGGGATACCCTGCGCTGCTGGCAGGAAATTGCCAAAATAGAGAATGAACACGTCTTTTTACGCAAAAAAAGCCGTTTGCTTTCGCCGGAAAGCGCTGCCCTGCTGTTAATCGGGGCGGCGCAAAGCTTGCTTAAAACCCCGCAATACAGCGCATTGGCTTTATCCAAGTCTTTAGCCAAATCCGGCTACGGCGGGGGGCGGTTGGACCGCGTTTTAGGCGGAGAAATCAAGAGGGGGACCGTATTGGCCTTCGGAAGCAAGCGCTCCCGCGCTTATCGTCTGTCTGACGAAGGCTTTGCCCGGGCCTTTGTTCTAGCCGGAAAAATAGCCGAAGAGTGGCACTCATAAGCCCCAACTGTATAAAAAGCGAGGAGGAGGCTCATAGCTCTAAGCCCGAACGGGGCCCAAATAAAAGAGGTTTTCATTGTAATTTCTCTTTTCTCCAGTCAAGAAAAAGAACTACTAATAAAGCTTTTTCTGCGCCAATTAGCGCCACATAGCCGGAAGTATAAATAGGTAGCGTCTTTTCTATCTCTCCTTGGAGAATAGAATAGAAAAATGGAACTTATGAAAGCCTTTTCTACCCTCCAGCGTAAGGGGGAAAATAGGCGCAAATGAAAGCGCAAATGTTAGAGGAAATGAAACATCCATACACATTTTGTAATCTTTACGTCCTCAATTTAGGAAAAGCCAGCAATAATATAACAAAAGCAAATATACAGGGCAGTCTTTTTTGCCCCTAGATTAGCGGGAAATAGCGCTATATTAGGCCTATTAAAAACTGTCAAGCCCTTTTTGCCACATCCAATGTTGGGGGAAAATCAGACAGAGTATCCTCCCCACGGTCCCATTCTTTCAAAAGCAACTTCACCCTTACTGCAGACCAGAAAGTTTTTGTAGCCCGAATTTTATTTTACGAAAAAATTTTATTTTAAACTAAACTACACACAAATATCATATGGTCCCAATTTTTATAAATGCAAAATCGCATTTATTTTTGCAAATTATATTTTTGGTCCAAAAACAAACTTTTTATTAAACAGAAAAAGCAACAAGAAGAGCATAAAAGTGCGCGCAGGGGGAGTATTTGCAAGATTAAAATAACTAACGATAATTTTTATTATGTTAACTTAATTGCAGTTAAAAACCGATTTTAAATATCTATATTTAATATCATATAAAATCTATTTTTACTTAAATATTAATGATTTTTTAATAAAAAATACTAAAATACTTTAGATTTTTTAGAGAAGCAAAAAAGTGAATTTTATTCTTCCCGTAAAAATATGAAAAATTTTGCATATTATAAAAAACAGTCTATTTTTGTTATCAAAAACAGTTTGTTATAGCTTCAAAATAAACCATTTTTTTGCTCATTCAGACAAATATTAAAAACAGGACAATCTGCAAAAAAAGCAAATTTGCTTGCGTTTTTAAAATACCCCAGAACGTTTTTACCCATATCCCAGGTACCCCCCTTTCGTTTTAGGGCATTTTAAAATCAACCTTTTTTTTTGCATTTTCCTTTTTTCTAACCAGCTATGCATTAAAACCAAACAAATAAGTAGCAGGATAAGGCCAGGAGATAGCGGGCAGGAGCTCTGCGCATAGCAAATAAATCAGATAAACTACCCTCTTGATAAAGAAAGTAGGATATAGGAGAGGATAAGGATAGGGAAGAGCAGAACGCAGCCAGAACAAAGCAAAGAGGCAGCTGGCCATAGCAGGGCGGGGGATAAGGGGCAGAAAAGCAGGGTAGAGAGCGCAAGGCAGGAAGGCAGCTCAAGATTGGAGAGGACTTCCTTCATAGAAATTTCCGCCTTTCTGGAGAGTCAAAAAGAAAAAGGGCCATTATTAGCCTTAGCCTTAGCCTTAGCCTTAGCCTTAGCCTTAGCCTTAGCCTTAGCCTTAGCCTTAGCCTTAGCCTTAGC
>CALUXB010000007.1 GCA_944324645.1 uncultured Elusimicrobiales bacterium
TCCACCCTTGCGGGTTTCTTCCGTTTCAAATCGCCCATTCGCACATTGCTGTCAAATTTTCAGAGAGCGAAATTTCCCTCTTTGCTCTTCCGTTCACCGGAAAGCAAGGGAAATTTTTAGTTATTTCTCACAGCTTCATTGCTGTAAAGATATAATAACAAATTATTTCGCGTTTGTCAAGCTTTTTTTAAATTCTTTTGAATTCCTTAAAGCCTGACCTTTACTACTCTTATAGTAAAGCAAATTTTTAAAAGTTTGTCAAGTCTTTTTTGAGAACTTCTTGATTTTTCAAGTAAGTCTTGCCTAAAAGGCGGAGGTAAAAGACATAAAGTAAATTGCAGCCGGTGTTTTTACGGGGTCTTCCAGCTCGGTCTGAACTATCTGCATCCTTTTCTAATATAAGGTGATATTCAACTGCCTGAAAACTTCAAGGGTAAAAACTTAAATGGTTTATGTAAATTAAAAGATCAATTCCGACTACCTTTATAGTATAACAAAAAAAGACAGAAATGTCAAGCCCCTTTTTTATTCTTTTTTCAAAAAATGAAAAAGAGGTTTTCTTGTTACCTGCGAAACGAACCATTTTCGTTTCTTATGTATATAGTATAGCGAATTTATACTGCTTTGTCAACAACATTTTTCTCCGTCGGAGAAATGCCTTGCAAAACGACGCTTACTACTTTTCACTCTTAACTTTTCCGCTTTTGCTACCAAGAGTTTTTAAAAGAACAAATCATTTTGTATGTATATAGTATAACAAAAAAAGAATCTTTTGGCAAGGCTGGATCTGCGGCCTTTAACAGACATCGCATAGAATTAAACAACCCAAAATCTTTATCTTATCCAATTAATATGAGCGCGCACGCGCGCGTACGATAAAACCCATTATGCGCCACCGCAAAACCCCTCTGCTTCTGCAATATGGCCTGTGTTGTTTGCCAAAGCTTGTCCTCTTTTTCCGTTACGCTCTAAACCCCCTGGGAAAATTTTCACTTTCCCCGATAGAAATACCGTTAAACAGATTTTCCTTTTAAGTAAGCCCCAAAAAGTGGGGCTGCGTAACCAGCGCAGCCCCTATGTACCCTTTCTTTTCCCTACGAATTGGGGAAAGTGTTATTTGAACGGCTGAGAAGCAGGATAACCACGCATCTCCAAGCGATAGCGGAAAGATTCATCACTTTCTCCCGGATAGCGCCCGCCGAAGAAGGCCGCCAACCAAGAACCTTTTTTCTCTTTGTCTTGTTTTGCTTTAGCCTGCTCGGCTTTTTGTTTTTTATCGCTTTGAGCCGTTTTAGAAGCATCTGCCTTTTGCGCAGCACCCTCTGTTTCCTGTTGGCCGGCTTTTTGAGAGGAAGCATTATGCTGAGCATAAATTGCGTCCGATCCCAACAGTCCAGCCATATACATCTGTTTATATTTCCGTACAGCTTCCTGCTCTATGGCTTTTTCAACAAAATTAGTTTTTTGTTGCGCTTTTTGAGCGATGCGCTGCTGTTCAACCGCATATTTTTTGCTTTCCAAATATTCTTTACCGAAGCGATTGACATCCCCCGCAAGACCCCAAGATTGGGCCTGGGCCGCAGCTGCGGCTATAACTACTGCACACGTTGTGATTATGACTCTTTTCATTTTCTTTCTCCTTGGATTTTTTCAAAATAAAAACCTCGCATTCTTTTCTGTGAATGCGAGGTTTAAAATGCAAAAAATAAAAATCTATTTTATATCATAGGACACGCTCGCAAACACAACCGGCTTCCACCCACATAAATAGGGGGAAGCTGCAAATAATTAGGTTGCGTTTATACGTGTTCATTTCTTGCATAGAATAACTGTAGCATAAATTTGTTTTTTTTGTCAAGAAAATTTATACTATGGGTAAATTATGACGGATTTAAATCTTTTACTTAAACACACTTCCCGTTCCCTTTACCTGAGTGCGCACTGTCTGCCACCGACGGTACGCCCGGCTTTTTCTATCGCTTATTTGCTTTGCCGCTATGCAGACAGCATTGCAGACACCCCCCTTCTGCCGCCGGAAAAAAGACTGCATTGGATTGAACATTTTCCGAATATGATTATGCAGCCTAAAGCCGAAGAACAGCAACTGCTCACGGCGGAAATTTCCGGTAGTTCTTCTAATATATATGAGGAAAAATTATTAAAAAATTTGCCGGCGTGCCTGGAGGAATTTCAAAAATTATCTCTTTCCGGCCAAGAAATAATTTTAGATGTAGTCAGGGCTGTTTGCCTCGGAATGGCGATTGATCTGCAAACCTTTCCACCGGAAAATGCACGCCAGGTTGTTTCATTTCGCAAGCGCAGCGAGCTGGAAAATTATTGTCATTTAATGGGCGGAGCGCCCGGCGTGTTTTGGAGTCGGCTGATTGCTTCACACGTAACTATATCTGCCGAAAAAAATCTTTTTTTATCTTGGGGCAAAGACATTGGCGACGCGCTGCAAATGGTAAATATCCTGCGGGATTTACCGCGGGATTTGCGCATAGGGCGCTGTTATTTCCCTGAAGAGGAATTGCAAACACATGGGCTGACGGCGCCGGAATTATTGGAGCAAATCAACAGTCCTCGCTTTGAGCCTATAAAACAAGCGTGGATTGCTTGGGCCCGCCAAAAACTCCGCTCCGCCAAAGCTTATTTTTCTGCCCTGCCCAAAACGCAGCTACGGCACCGCGCCGCGGTGGCCTGGCCGGTATTATGGGCGGCAGACACCTTAAATAAGTTAGGGAAAGAAACTAATTTGTTAGACCCGGGGCACAAAGTCAAAATTTCGCGCAACCGCATCTATTTTACGCTGGCCTGCACGCCTTTTTTGTGGCTGAGCAACAGCTTGTTTAATACTTGGCTGGAATATAAACTGCGACGAAAAATCCATTAATATAGAATAAATATAAGGGCCTACAAAATCTAGGCCTTTTTTAGCCCTTGAATTTTCCTGTAAAGCGCTTACAATAACAGTACAAAGTACCGCAGGACAGCCTGAAGTCCTTGGTTGCAGTTGCTGGAAGCACGGCGTGTTTCCCGATTGCGTGAAGACCCGGATACAGAGCCCCGGCGGGAAAGAGGAACAGAAGTCATGAAAGTGACATACATGAGCTAAACCCCCGAAATGATACGCGGGGGTTTATTTTTGGGATTTTTTTATTAAAAAGATTAAACCAGCAAGCCGTTCTCACTCATTATAAAAACGGGTACAATCTCGGGAAATACCCTCCGTTTTCAAGCCCATCACAGAATGACAAAAGCTGCCCTCTTCTACTGCGTAGCAGGCATATTCTATACAGCTTAGAGGCTCCCGTTCAAAATCATTAAATCCCAATCTTATTCCATAGCCACCATTACCACTATAATAAAAATCTCCCAAATAAACCGCCATCGTCCAATTGGTCGCCCCGCCATACAATCCACTAGCAGACAAATAACGACCGGTGATGAGTGTAATCTTTTGGGCTCCCGCTCCTCTAACAGCCCCGGTAATACACCCATCCGTTTCAGTAAAAGAAGTAAAAGAAGAAAGCACATCTATATCCAAATCGTTCAAACATTGGGTATAAGTACCATTCGCTATAAAATACCTTTTTTGAGCCTCTTCAACATTTTTTATCAGCAGACGCAGTTCCGCAGCGCGGCTTCTTTTAATCACTTTTTGATACTGCGGAAACGCAATGGCAGCCAACACCCCGATAATCAGCACCACTATTAAAAGTTCTATTAGCGTAAAACCGCCAAACTTGCGTTTTACGGACTTTTTTTCTTCGGATAGTTCTTTTTGATACATTTTGCTCATAGGCAAAATGTATCAAAAAAAAAAAACAATGCAAGGCCTTTCTGCATCAACGGTCTTTCCCGGCCTTGCATAAAATAATTTTTCCCTTGCCGGGGATTTTATAAACACAAAAAAACAAGCGCAAGGGGCTGGCTTGCGCTTGTCCAAAATTACAAAAGAAAATTATTTTCCTTCCCGTTCCTTCTTTTTCATTTCCCGCCATAAAGCCAGCGCCTCTTCTGGCGTAGCGGCTTTGGCGTGGTCGCCAAACACGTGCGGGTGACGGCGATGTAATTTTTCATCTAAATAAGTTATCACATCCTCTATACCAAACTTTCCTTCCTCCTGGGCTATTTGCGCGTGCATCAACACCTGCAGCAACACATCACCCAATTCTTCCTTCATATTCTCATCGTCTTTGTTGTTAATGGCGTCAATGAGTTCCTGGCTTTCGTTCTGCAGGCATTTGATTAAGGTTTGGTGTGTTTGTTTTTTATCCCACGGGCAGCCGTCCGGCCCGCGCAGGGTGGAAACAGTCTGTTTTAAATTTTCAAAAGTAGTTTTCATTTGTAGCCCTCCGGCAAAAATGCTATACCATTATTATATGAAAATAAATTTTAAACTCCTGTTGGCGGCCTTTTTGACGGCCGGTTTTATTCCCGGCGCTCTGGCGCAGGTAACCGTCGTAAAACAAGACGGCAAAAAAATCTATTTGGATACTTCCACTTTAAACCGAAATGTTTCCGTTGGAGAAACTTTTAAAATCATTACCGGGCAGGAAAAACTGACCAACCCCAAAACCGGCAAAGAGCTGGGCTTGGTGTATCAATATTCCCAAGAAGGAAAAATTATAGAAGTGCAGCCGCTTTATGCCGTGGGCGAATTGCCGCAGGCAACCTCTTATGAAATCGGCTCAGAGGCAGTAATCGCCCCGGGCAGCCAAGAAGCCACCGCTGCGGCCCCCGCGCAACAGCCTGCCCAAGCGGACGGACAAGCCGCCGCCACTCCGCCGGCTCCTGCGCTGGTGGCTAACCGCAAAATAAAAAACTATCCTGTTTTGGAGCGGGAAATTATCAGCGCCGTGAAAGCGGATTTAAACGCGCTCCCCGGCGAAGAAATAGCCGCTTTGGACGCCAAAGGACACCTGTTAGTCTATACGCAAAATGATGACACGCTGCAGCAAATTGCCGACTATAAAATCCCCGCCAACAAAACACCTGTCACGCTTTCCGCCTTAGACATTATGCACAGCGGATACGCCCAGCTTTTTGCCGTAGTCTATGATACGCAACAAAAATCCATTACCACCCTGGTATTAGACGGCTCCGACAAAGACCTGAAAAAAATAGACACTGTGCCTTATTTTGTAAAAGAATTGGGCTGCGGCGCAGACAAAAAACTCTACGCCCAAAAACCTTTTATCAGCGGAGCCAAAGCCGGCGACGTACGCCTGCTGCAATACGCCAAAGGAAAATTTTCTTTGGCGGACACCGCCTTTGCCTCCCGCGGCAACTGGCTGACGGGCCTTGCCTACTATCCCATACAAAGCGCAGACAAGCCCAACCCAGTTTTTACTTTCTCCAACGGGGAGCTGCGCCTGCGCCTCTATAATGGGAAATATGCAGAAAGTCCTTCTCTGTTCGCGGCAGCGCCAAATCGTGTAAAATATAAACAAGACATCATTTCGTTCTACCCCTCATTGCAAGTATATGGCCCCGCCGGCAAAGCGGTTTTGGCGGCGGTAGAAAATACAGCCAAGTTCGGAATTTTGTCGGAAAGTTTTGGTTCTTACAAAAGCAGCAAACTCCATTTCCTGACGTATGAAAACGGCGTACTGGACGTACGCGAAACAATAGATTTAAACGGTTTTCTCTATGACACCAACTGCACTTCAACGGGCATTTTGGCCCCGCAGGTGGTGTCCGGCGGGCAAACCGTACTGACGGAAATTTACCGGTAATGTCCATTTTATTTAAGGAGAAATAACGTGCAAAACGACAACGATACCATTCATTTGTTAGACAAAGGATTTATCCGCCTGGTGGATTTTATGGGCAGCGACAACCGCGTCGTCAGCTCCGCCCGCGTATCTTTTGGCGGCACTTCCAAAGGGGAAGAAAAAGACAAAGGCCTTATCAAATACCTTTTAGAGCACCGCCACCACACCCCGTTTGAGCACTGTTATTTCCAATTTCACGTTTGCTGCCCCATTTACGTCGCCCGCCAATGGATGCGTCACCGTTGGGGCTCTTTTAATGAAATCAGCGCACGCTATACCCAGGTAAAAGACGAATTTTATATTCCTTCCCACTTCCGCGGGCAGGACATTAAAAACAGACAAGGCTCCGTAGAAGCCCATTTTGACGACGCTACCCTGCGCAAAATCTATGAAGAAAGCGTAGAGGCCTCTTTTGCCGCTTACAATAAACTCATTGAAGCCGGCGTGGCGCGCGAAATGGCACGCGGAGTTTTGCCGGTGTGCCAATACACGCAGTTTTACTGGAGCGTCAACGCCCGCAGCCTTTTAAACTTTTTGCAGCTGCGCCAAGACGGCCACGCCCAGTACGAAATCCGCGTCTATGCAGACGCCATTGCCCAGATTTTTAAAGAAAAGATGCCGTGGTCTTGGGAAGCTTTTGAAGCGTTGGATAAAAAACTTCCGCTCGGCGCGGCTTAACAAAAAGGGAGAGTTTCCTATATGCGTGTACTAGGTATGATTATGGCAGGCGGCAAAGGCGAACGCCTTTACCCGTTGACCAAAGACCGCTCCAAACCTTCTGTTCCGTTTGGCGGCAAATACCGCATCGTGGATTTTGTGCTGTCCAATTTCGTCAACTCCGGGATTTTCTCGTCATATGTTCTTGTGCAATATTTATCCCAAAGTTTGATTGAATACCTGCGCACCACGTGGCGGACGGAAGGGTTGATACCGGACCACTTCCTTACCTGCGTGCCCCCGCAAATGCGCCTGGGGGAAATTTGGTACCGCGGCACGGCAGATTCCGTGCGCCAAAACATCAACTTGGTGCGGGACTTTGCACCGGATTTGGTGGCGGTGTTCGGGGCGGACCATATTTACCGTATGGACGTGCGGCAAATGATTGATTTCCACCTCAAAAACAAGGCCGACGTTACTGTGGCGGCCAATACGGTAAGTATTAAAGACGCACCGTCTTTCGGTATTTTGGGCACAGACGACAACCACCGCATTATCCAATTTGACGAAAAACCGCAAAAGCCCCGCCACATTCCCGGCAACCCCAAAGCGGCTTTTGCTTCTATGGGCAACTATATTTTTAACACAGACGTCCTGTTGCAGGTTTTGCAGAAGCGCTTCTGCGATGTGCCGGCCTTAGACTTTGGCAAACACATTCTGCCCAAAATCTTAACCGACCACCGCACATTTGCTTATGACTTTCAAAGCCAGACGCTGCCCGGCGCAAAACCGCACGAAGAACCCGGCTACTGGCGCGATGTAGGCACCATAGAATCTTTCTGGCAGACCAATATGGACCTGCTGGGCCCCAAACCAAAACTGGATTTGGATAACCCCAAATGGCCCATCAATACTACAGCCTACCGCGTGCCTCCCACCAAATATTTGGGCGGCACGGTCATAGACTCTATGGTCAGCAACGGCTGTATTATCCACCCCAAAACCAAAATTAAAAACTGCGTGCTGGCCAGCAACGTAGTAGTGCACGAAGGGGCGGATTTGGAAGGGTGCGTCATTATGGACAACTGCGAAATTAAAGCGGGCGCTAAACTGAAAAAAGTCATTATTGACCGCTTTAATACCATTCCTGCCAAACAAACTATCGGCCTGGACCAGGAAGCAGACGCCCAGCGCTACTATATTGACCCTTCGGGCATCGTAGTTATCCCGCGCGGAAAAAATAAGTTTCTTTAGTGCTTCCGCCCAGCTGGAGATCTTGCTATACAAAAGGCCCGCTCTAATAGCGGGCCTTTTGATACACTTTCCAAAACCTCTAAGGCAGAAGATAGCATATCGCCCCGCTGCCTTGCCCAAAGTAAGCACCGCCCATACTGTTACAAATGGATTGGTTGAATATATCCTTTTCTCCGGCCCCACATTGTCTTCTAAAAAGGTCTGCTTACTTGCTGAATGGCTGCAAATAATTGAATCTATCTATACTCCCTTACACTGTTCCCGTGTCTCCCGAGGAGCTAACCCATAAAGAAAACTGATATTTCTCATCTAAGGCAGCTGAAAACCCCGTTTCCAAAATTATCGCCCCGGCAGGCAACGACACATCCAACAGCTCAAATTCTTCTGTAAAATCTCCATTTTCCATATAATAGCGCACTTCGGCTTCCGCCAGCGCACGTGTCCCCTTGTAGCTGTACTAAGCAGAAACGGTGCACCGCTTTTTCATATTGCGACAACGCCACCGCCGCCAATATACCTATAATCGGCACCCCACTAACCGCTCTATCAGCGTAAAGCCAGCAAAATATCGTTTTGACGGGATTTTTAAACCTGGAAATATCTTTGATGAATTCGGTTCACAAATAAAATTTACCCCAAAAATGATGCAAGCCCCTCAAAAAACTCACAAAAAACAAAATACAGCAAAGCCTTTTTTATATAATAAAATCAATGATAAAGAAGATTTACTTACGCGACCAAGACGAAATTTTGCTGGCCCTGGGTGTACAGGACCGCAAACTGCGCGCGTTGGAAAAAGAATTTAAAATAGACGCCACCGTCAAATACAATGAAGACGGACAAGGGGCGGAGCTGTCTTTAAAAGGCACTCACTCCCGCTTAGACAAAGCATTGGCGCGGCTGAAAAAGATATTGGAAATGTCGGCCAAAATGAAAACAGAAGAGCCGGAGCAGGACCGCATCCCGTTTAAAGACAATATCATCTTCCGTCCGGAACACGCCCGCCCGGTGGAAGCACGCACCGAAAATCAAAAAAAATATATTGAAGCCGTTTTTGACAATGATTTGCTGGTGTCTGTAGGGCCTGCCGGCACGGGGAAAACTTTTCTGGCCTGTGCGTGCGCGCTGCGCGCGTTGGAGCTGGGTATGGTAGAGCGTATTATCGTCACCCGCCCTATCGTAGAAGCCGGCGAAAAACTGGGCTTTCTGCCAGGCGATATTAACGAAAAAACGGACCCCTATTTACGCCCGATTTACGACGCTTTTTACGCAATGCTGGGTGTAGAAAAATTCCGCGCGCTTAAATACGGCAATATCTTGGAAATTGCTCCCTTGGCCTATATGCGCGGGCGCACGTTGGAGAAGGCGTTTATTATTTTGGACGAAGCCCAAAACACCCTGCCTGCGCAAATGAAAATGTTTTTAACGCGTATGGGCATTAACTCCAAAATGATTGTGAATGGGGATTTGACCCAAATTGATCTGCCGCAAAAAAGCCAAAGCGCCCTTTTGCAGCTGCCCAAGATTTTAAAAGGCGTGCCCGGCGTGGCTTTTGCCGACTTTGGACCGGAAGACGTGGTGCGCCACCCATTGGTCAAAAACATTTTGCACGCCTATGATAAGTGGGAAAAGAAAACCGCCAAAACCGAAAAATGATTATTAATATTTTCTACCAAACCGATATTCCCAACTACCTGCGCCGCACTGGGCTTTTCAAACAAGCCTGCGCAGCCGCACTGAAAAAATACGCCAAGGAAAAGGCAGAAGTAAATATTGTCTTTGTAGATGAAAAAGAAATCCTGCGCGTGAATAAAACCTATTTAAACCACCATTATGTCACCGACGTCATCTCTTTTAATCACGAACGCCCGCCTTTTGACATTGACGCTCCGTGGGCTTTTGGGGACGTATATGTCTGCTACCAAGTGGCGCGCAAAAATGCGCCGCAGTTTAAGCACACTATTTTGCAGGAGATGATGATGTACGCCATACACGGCTGCTTGCACCTTGCCGGTATGGACGACCACGCCCCCCAAGACCGCGCCGAAATGGACCGCCGGGCCGAAAAGATTATTCAAAACACTATGAAGTCCTAACAGAGTTACTGCTCTTGGCCAAACACTTCTGTATAATCAAATACCCTAGACTCATACCAAGCGTTTTTTTTATTTTAAATCTCCGCTTCCCTCTATTTTTCCGAACTCAAACGCCTTACAACAGCCCCTCTCTTATAATAGGGCACCCCTATATTTTCAAACTAACACCTGGTGTTTATACAAGGTTCTTATAAAAAAGCCGCCCTCTATAGGCGGCTTTTTGATAATTGGCCCATCAGCTAACCGTTACCACTTCTGGCACTTCCCCCACCAAACGCAGATATTGCATTTTTTTATGCAGCCCCACATCCACAGGTATAATATTGCGCCCGTTATCTAGCACAATTTCTTCCACCTGCGTGTGGCCCACCACCTGCTTTAACTCACTACGCGGGCAAGAGGCAAGCAAATCGTCCAAGTCTTCCCAGAAAATACCGCCGAATTTATCGGTGCCGCTGCGGTGCAGGCTGATATTAAAAATCGGATGGCGGAAAAACTCGTGCTTGATGGCTTCCCGGAAAATCATATTGGTCAAAATAGCCACATTGTTTTCCGTCAATTCGTCCAGCTGCATTTTAAAAATCTTCATCAATTTATGCGTTACGCCCGCGTGCGTAAAGAGATAGCCCTTGTAGGAATAAGCGGCGCGGATTTCAAAATCCAGCACTTGTCTTTTTAATTTATCACGCACCAATTTGGCCTCGTCCTTGCCAAAGCCTGAAATCAAAAAATTGCTCATCAAGAGCTCCAACTCGTGGTTGCCCACCAAGCGCACTACTTCCCCTTGCGAAGCATTGGCCTGTCGTTGAATTTTGTCTAATAAATCGTCCACTTGCTTTGGCTGGGGCCCCCGGTCAAAAATGTCCCCCATTTGAATTAAACGGTTGCGTCCGCCGCACCAATTCAACTGCTCATCCACTAAACCGGCGTGGCGAAGCATTCGCACAAAAGGCTCATATTGCCCGTGCACGTCTCCGATAACAATTACCTGGCGCTGTGGTCTAATTTCTTCCATAAATAATATAATGACAGTATAGCAAAATTACTATACTTCACGAACATACAGAGCAACTATGCGTCTTTCCCCCCGCGTGCTAAAACGCTTGCAGCAACTGTTGGGAGAGGAGAATGTTTTTACAGATGAAATTTCCTTGGCTCTCAACGGATATGACTGCTCCCAAAGCCGTCACCGCCCCGATGCCGTGGTGAACGTGACGGACAGTGCTCTTTTAGAGCCGCTGGTATCGTTGTTGGCACAAGAAAAAATTCCTTTTGTTCCCCGCGCCGCCGCCACCAACCACGCAGGCAGCTGTGCGGCCGTAAAGGGCGGGGTAGTTCTTAATTTGAATCCACTTCATACAATATACCGCATAGATACGGCCCGCCAATTTGCAGAAGTAGCCCCCGGCGCCATTACCGGGGATTTGCAAGAGGCGCTGGCTCCGTTGGGGTTTTTTTATGCACCGGACCCTGCAAGCGAAAAAGTGTGCACTTTAGGCGGCAACCTGGCTCAAAATGCCAGCGGGGCGCGCTGTCTAAAGTATGGGAACACCTCAGACAATACCCTGTGTATAGAGTTCATTACGCCTGCCGCGCAAACGCTCGTTTTGCGCCATAATGACCCGGGACCGGATTGGTTGGGCCTGGTGGCCGGCAGCGAAGGCACCTTAGGCCTTATCAAACGCCTGTACCTAAAAATACGGCCCGCTCCTAAACACATTAAAACTTTTTTAGCTACTTTTCCGTCTTTGGCGGCCGGAGTGCAGACGGTTACGGATTTGGTAGCGCAAGGGCTAATACCCCGTTGTGTAGAAGCAATGGACCATATTACCACCCAGGCGGTGGAAAATTTCGCCCACGCCGGCTACCCGGCAGAAGCCCAAGCCTTGTTAATTATTGAGCTGGATGGCAATCTCCAGCAAATCAAAAAAGACACCCAAACCCTGCAAACGCTTTGCCGCGCCAACGGTTGTCAAACTTTTACCACCGCACGGACCGAAGCCGAACGACAAAAATTATGGCAAGGCCGCCGGGCTGCCTATGCCGCTATGGCAGCTTTAGCCCCCAATGTGGCAGTAGGAGACGGCACCGTACCGCGCAGCCAATTACCCTATGCGCTAGAACAGGTACGGCAAATTATTGACCAAAACGGCGTAAGCGCCAGTCTGCTTTTTCACGCGGGAGATGGCAATTTCCATCCACAAATTATTTTTGACGCCCGCAACCCACAACAAACGCGCCGCGTTCATAACACCTTACAAGAAATTTTAAAAACCTGTGCCGCCTGCGGAGGTACGGTGTCTGGCGAACACGGCATCGGCGTGGAAAAACGCGCCGTAATGGCTTACCAATACAGCCGGGAAACCCTGCGGCTGTTCCAAAAAATTAAAAATGCTTTTGACCCTTTTCATTTGGCTAATCCGGGAAAAATCATTCCGCTGGGGTTTGAAGAAAAAGCCGCCCCGCACACCGAAACAGACCCGGCGGTGCTGGGGATGGCGCAAGAAATAAAAAAACGCTTTACAGAAAAAACGCCTTCTGTTATTACCGGCACCAATAGCCAGTTAAAAAGCCATTCGGCGCACCTGCTGTCGGACTCCTCTTTAAACCGCATTATTGAAATTGATAAAACCAATTATATGGCCGTCGTACAGGCCGGGCTGCCGGTGCAAGAGCTTCTGGCCGCGCTGCGCGCGCAAAAAGTGCACGCCAAACTGCCGGGGAATTATCCCGGTACATTGGGGGGGCTGGTAGCCAGCAAAGCCTGGCCGGATTTTATTTCCCAAATAACCGGCATACAAGCCATACTGCCTGACGGAGATATTGTTCAGTATGGCGGCAAACTGATGAAAAATGCCGCAGGCTATAATCTTTGCCGCTTATTTGCGGGGTCCGCGGGGGCACTGGGACTTATCACCCAACTGACGTTTAAAATTTATGCTACGCCCTGTTCCAACGCCGGGCCGGCACAGCCGTTGCTTTTTTTTAAACCGGATTTGTTGTTTTGCGCTGTTAAACAAGAAATAGATCCGGAAAACTTATTTATTAGTCCGGCTTTTGGAGAGACAAATGCCTAAAGACCTCTCTTCCCCCCACTTTCTTGTTATGGGCCCCCAAGGACCGCGCACGCTGCAAAACAGCGTAGATTACTGCACGCGCTGCAACGCGTGCGTGCAGAGTTGCCCTTCCTATTTACTAAAACGAGAGGAGACTTTTTCGGCACGGGGGCGTAATCAAATTATACGCTTGTTGTTGGAACAAAAAATAAAATTAAACCAAAACCCTTCTCTTTTACAGCAAACGGCCTTCTCCTGCATATTGTGTGCCCGCTGTGTGCGTGCTTGCGCAGGCGCCCTGCCGGTGCCGGACCACGTGCTGGCTTTGCGCCGCACCTTAGGAAAAAACAGCCTTCCATTCCTGTTGCAGATGTTAGTACGTCTGTATGGCACGCACCCGACGTTATTTGCCTGTATGGTCCGTCTGTTTCAAATTTTACGCAAAAGCGGGGCTATACACATACTGCGTTGGCTGGGCGTTTTACAAATGCCGGGTTTGCGCTGGGTAAAACACGCAGACTATATACTTCCCTCCACAAATAAAGCCTTTCAAAAACAATTAAAAAAATTAAAAACACTCCCGGAGCCGGACCGGGCAGACATCCTCTATCTTCCTTCTCTAGAGGCCCAATATGCGGACCCGCAAATTGCCTGCCGGACTTTACAATTAACCGCAGGCAAACAGGTGGCTGTTTTCTGGAATCAGGCCAGCGGTTTGTTTGAATATCTATACGGAAATGAAACCCGGTTAATGACGCAAGCAAAAAATTTACTAACCCGGTGGGAAAAAAAGTCCGCCCGGCGCAAACTGCCTTTGCTGACCGACAGTTTGGAAGTCTATTTATTTTTAAAACAGTATCCACTATTGTTTTCCGCACTGCCCGGCTGGCAGAAACGCGCCCAAAATTTTGCTTCCCACATTAAATACATCACGGATTTATCTTTCCGCCCCGCCGCTGCACACGAAGAGGAGCCCCTCACCTGTGCGTTGGACACTTCTTCCGTATTATATCCGGCTGGAGCTACAGCCGAACGCGCGCGAAAAATATTAAAGACACTTTTTGGGAAAAATTTTGTAGAGTGTGAGTATAGTCGTTTTTCTATTCCTGCTGGCGGTGTTGCTTTTGCATATGGCACGTCAGCGGAAGAAATGATACTTGAAAACGTCAAAGACGTCGCACGGCGGCAGCTGCGGCAAGTGTTTTGTTTGTCCGGTTGGGCCGCTTTGGAATTAGACGCTGCACTGCGCAGACATTATCCTCAGGCGCAGGCGCGGCATATGGTATATTTGTTCAGAGATGATGAACGAATTTAAAAACGATCCTCCCAAATTATCCGCCGACGAGAAATTGAATTTACTCGTTGAGTTTGGCGCGCGCATTTCCAGCGAGTTGCGCCTGGATAAGCTGTTGGATATTATTGCCCAGCAAATTACCCGTATGCTTAATGTGGGGCGCTGTACGATTTATTTAAAAGACGCAGAACGAAACGAACTGTGGTCCAAAATTGCACAGGGCCGCGGCTTAGAACATACCGAAATCCGCGTGCCGCTTAACGGCACCAATGTCATCGCTATTGTGGCGCGCACGGGCCAAACAATTAATATGCCCAACGCTTACGAAGACGAGCGCTTCTCTATGGATGTGGATATGGTAACCGATTTCCGCACCCACTCCCTTTTGGCTGTGCCACTCAAAAACAATTCCGGCAAAGTGCTGGGCGTGTTCCAAGTAGCTAACAAAGCAGACGGCACGCCGTTTGATAAAAAGGACGAAGGCATTTTGCTGCTGCTGGCTACGCTGGCGGGGAGCTCTATTGAAATTGCCAAACTGTATCAAGACGTACACGTCGCCCAGTTGGAAACCATTTACCGCCTAGCTGTTACCGCCGAATATCGCGACCAGCAAGATACCCGCGCGCATTTAAAGAACATCAGCATTATTTCCTATTTGCTGGCTTTGGCTTTGGGTATGAATAAAAAAGAAGCGGAACTGATTAAAAACGCAAGCCCGCTGCACGATATTGGCAAAGTGGCGCTGGCGGATAATATTTTGCTTAAACCCGGGCGCTTATCTCCGGACGAATTTGAAATTATGAAGTCCCACACCGTTTATGGCGGGCGCATCTTGGAAGGGGCTCACTCCAAGGTGTTGCAGGTGGCCCATAAAATGAGTCTGTATCATCACGAGAAATGGAACGGCACCGGTTACCCCAAAGGCCTCAAAGGGGAAGATATCCCATTGGAAGCGCGCATTATTACCGTGGCAGACGTATTTGACGCGCTGTGTGTATCGCGCGTGTATAAAAAAGCGTGGAAAACAGACGATGCCTACCTTTACATTTTGGGCGAAAGCGGCAAAGCCTTTGACCCGCGCATTGTGGCGGCATTTAAAAAGATTTATTCTTCCGTGCGCAAGCTCTATTTAAACCAAACGCCACAAGAACAGAAATCTATCCCCGTCTCTGCTGCCCCAACGACGGCACCACAGGCTGCCCCGGAAACAAAATAGAAATCAACCCCGTTTTACAGAGCGCCTTCCGGCGCTCTTTTTCTCTCTTTGTTGGCCCACTTTTTGTGTTGTTAGATTTTATATGTTAAACATTCCCCGTTTTGCTTGTTTAAAAAATACACGCAAACGAGTGAAAAATAATAAAATATATACATTCTTGGGCAAGACCCAAACCATATAAAAGGCACCATACAATGTATAACAAAACCGCATTAGTGGGATTTAGCGGCGGTGTAGATTCCGCCGTGGCGGCCTTGCTCTTAAAAGAGCAGGGCTGGCGCGTAATTGGGGCCACGATGATGATTTGGGACCCTTCGCTCCCCATTCCCGGAGGCGCACGCAACAGCAATGCCTGCCTTTCGCCGGAAAAAGAAGATGTAAGCGAAATACGTGCCCTGGCGGAAAAAATCGGCATTGAATATGTAACTGTGGATTGCCGCGCCGCCTACCGCCGCGCCGTGCTGGACAATTTCCGCTCCGAATACGCCAGCGGACGCACGCCCAATCCCTGCGTTATTTGCAACAGCGTAATCAAATTCGGCATTTTGCCAAAGGCCGCCGCCGCGTTGGGTTTGCCCTTTGACAAATTTGCCACTGGGCATTACGCCCGCATAAGCCAAGACCCGGCTAGCGGCAACTTTTTGCTTTTGCGCGCCAAAGATTTATCGCGTGACCAAAGCTATTTCCTGCACCGCTTGACCCAAGACCAGCTGGCCCACACTCTTTTTCCATTGGGAGAAATGACTAAAACCGATATACGCGCCATCGCGCGCCGGGCAGGGCTTTCGGTGGCAGATAAAGAAGACAGCCAAGATTTTTATTGCGGCGATTATAATGATTTGCTGCGTTTTCCCAACAAACCCGGCGACCTAGTCTTGCAGGACGGCACCGTCATCGGACGGCACCAAGGCATTTGGGGTTACACCATTGGCAAACGCAAAGGGCTTGGAATTAGCGGGTTTAAAGAGCCAATGTATGTGGTGGGCATAGACGCAGAAAAAAACCGCGTCATCATTGGGCCGAAAGCCGCGCTATACGGCAGTTCCCTGCAAGCGGCTGACGTATGCTGGACCAGCGGCCGCCCCCCGGCGGAAACGTTCCAGGCGCAAATCAAAATACGCAATTTGCACCAAGCCGCGCCCGCCCAAGTGACCGTAAGCGAGAATGGGCAGCGTTTTTCCGCCCGCTTTGAACAGCCACAGCTCTCCATTACCGCAGGCCAAAGCGCTGTATTGTATGATGGGGATATTGTATTGGGAGGCGGGGTGATTGTATAGCCCCAGCGGGCATTTCAACCCCGGCGCTTCAAAATACCGCCCCGCGGCTGCCAGCCGGAACCGGCCCCATACCCGCCCGCGGCTGCTACCCTACCCACAGGCCCCGCACAAAAGCACCCCCCTTGGCGCGGGCGCTATAAATAAGTTATAATATAACTACTTAAGAAGGAAGAGAGATTTCCTTTCTGCCGCGCGCAAGCGGGGCGGAGAGGGTTTCGCTCTGTAAATGGAAAAAAAATGTACGCAATCATTGAAACTGGTGGAAAACAGTACTGGGTAAAACCCGGTCAAGATCTGCAGGTTGAAAAGCTGGACGCGCAAGCAGGCGCCAATGTGGAACTGAAAGTTCTCTGGGCCGCTGACGAAGAAGGTACCTCAGCAGATACCAAGGCGAATAAAAACGCCAAGGTCACCGCTCAAGTGGTCAAACATTTGAGAGGTCCCAAAATCCTGGTTTTCAAAAGAAGACCGAAAAAAGGGTACGAAAGAACCCGCGGTCACAGACAGGATTTAACGCAAATTAAAATCACCGACATTACGCTCGGATAACTGGGAGAGGATAAACTATGGCACATACAAAAGCACAAGGTTCTTCCTCCAACGGAAGAGACAGCCACGGCCAGCGCTTAGGCGTCAAACGCTTCGGGTCCCAGTTCGTCCACGCGGGTGAAATCATCGTCCGCCAGAAAGGCACCAAATTCCTGCCCGGCACCAATGTAACCCGGGCCAGCGACGACAGCCTTTTTGCACGGGTGGATGGTATCGTAACGTTTGAATGGGCTTACAGAGGCAAAAAACAAATTTCCGTCTATCCCAAAGAAACGGCGGAAACCAAAGCAGCCGCTAAAAAAGCCCCGGCTAAAAAAGCAGCCAAGGCAGCCCCGAAAGCTGCCAAACCGGCCGCTAAAAAAGCCCCGGCTAAAGCCAAAAAAACGGAAACGAAATAAGTGATACGTTTTTGAAGGCGGCGGGTTTTTTAGCCCGCCGCTTTTTTTGCCCGCCGTTTGCTGCCGGCGTATCACGGACTATTTTAGGCGGGATTTGTTTCAAACACCTTGCCTGCCAGAAGAGCGGACGCCTGCCAAATCTTGTGGCAGACGATGGGGCAAAGGACGTCCTCACACCGCTAAGCAGCAAGGCCTTCAAAAGAGGCCATCGCCGCTGGTGCGCTTGCTTGGACTTTTTAAAAACTTATTACAGCAGCACGTTTTACCGTGCGCTTTTGATAGAATATGAAAGACGAAGTATTGCCGGTTAAACAAGATGAGTGGGTTTATACCACCACCAAAACCGCCGCACGCCAAAAAGCCAAACGGGCGCGCAGCAAGGCTAAACGCGCTTTGTCTAAGCGGCTGTTAAAACAACAACCGGACGATTTACAATAAACGGCTGTACCGTTTGAGGATTTATTTATGCAATCAGGAAGCTTTTTAGACCGCGTCAAAATTTACGTCACCGCCGGCAAAGGCGGAGACGGCTGTATGTCTTTCCGCCGGGAAAAGTTTATTGAATTTGGCGGCCCCAACGGCGGCTGCGGCGGTAAAGGAGGCGATGTAATTATCCGGGGAGAAAGCAACCTGACCACCCTGCTGGAACTGGCCTACAACCCGCATATAGAAGCCCAAAACGGCGAAAAGGGGGGCACTTATAACAAAACCGGACGCGGCGGAGAGGACAAAATTATTCGCGTCCCGCTGGGCACGCTGATTTATAAAGACGGGCAACTGCTAGGCGACATTACCCGCCAGGGCCAGCAACTGGTGGTGGCCCGTGGCGGAAACGGCGGCCGCGGAAACCAATCCTTTAAAACGCGCAACAACACCTGCCCCCATATGGCAGAGCTGGGCCAGCCCGGAGAAGAAGTAACGCTGATTTTAGAGCTTAAGATATTGGCAGATTTGGGTTTGGTCGGCTTTCCAAACGCCGGCAAAAGCACTTTTTTGACCGCCATTTCCAGTGCGCGCCCCAAAATTGCGGACTATCCTTTTACCACCCTAAACCCCAATTTAGGTATTACAATGCACAAAGGCCTCTCTTTTGCCACGGCGGACATTCCGGGCATTATTGAGGGCGCCAGCGAAGGCAAAGGCCTGGGCCACCAATTTTTAAAACACATTGAGCGCACCCGCGTGCTGTTGCACTTGGTGGACCCGGACGGCTTTGACAATATGGACGCGGTGCAGTCCGTCAAAGTCATTGAGCAAGAGCTGAAACAATTTGATAAAGAGCTGGCTAAAAAGCCGCGCATTATTGCGGTAAATAAATCTGATTTACCCTCGGCCCAAAAAGCCTATGAGCAAATTAAAAAGAAATACAAAAAATGCCCGGTTATGCTGATGTCTGCCGCTACGGGGCAAGGGATAAAACAGGTGTTGGACGAAGTGGTCAAAATCCTCTCTGTAACCCCCGTGCCGGTGGTAGAGCAAACAGCGCCGCAGGCGGCTTTGCACAAAGTGGAGCCTATTTTCATTATTGAACGGGATGAAGAAGGCGTAATTCATATTACCGGCAAGAAGATTGATGAATTTATTGCGATGACCAACTTTACCCAGCCTGAGGCAGTGGCCCGCCTGCGCGGGATATTCAAAAAAATAGGGCTGGAGAAAGCTTTGTTAAAGGCCGGCGTACAGGACGGAGACCCGCTGATTGCCGGCGGACGCGAGTTTGAATGGAACGGCTCTTTAGACAAAGAAGCCGCCGAAAACCCGGAACACGCCGGCTATAAACGGCGTGAAACCAAGGCCGAACGCTTGGCCAAGCGCGCCGCGCGGCGCAAGGCAAGCCAAGAGGATTGACCCCTCCCGGACGCACTAAGCAATCTGATCAGCAGATAAAACCCCGGTGTTTTCACCGGGGTTTTTATCAGTATCTTCCGCTATAAACCCCGAACGAAAAGCGGCAACCTTTCCTAGAGGGATTGATATGGCACGGGCAGACCAATTTATGTGATATGACAACAAGAAGCGTCCCAAAAAGCAAATGCTCTGTTATTTCTTTTGACGCTTTTGAGAAGAAATGGTTTGTATGGCAAGCAGAATTTCTTGGTGGTTATCCGTTGATTTTTTGATATATCCTTCCGCCGCGTCCCGGCGCTCCAGCTTATAATAATCGCTGCCCATTACACTTTCCATAAACTGTAACAAGTCCGGGTTAAAGACGGCAAACATAAAATATTCCTTTCCTTTATGGGTGCCTACCGTAACACCTAAATAAGCAGAAATAATACCCGCCAATTCCCCCGTATTGGTCATCACGCCAGAGCCGCTCATCCCTTCCTTTACACCAAAGTTCTTCGTATAAGCAAAGCCCAGCTGTTTGAGATAATCTGTAGGATAGGGATTGTGCAAAATTTGGCGTTTCCCATTAAAAATAGAAATAACAGACAGCTCCCGCGCTATACGTCCTTCTTTTTGACCAAAGGCAAGCAAAGGCGGCAACTGCGGGCGCAAAGCACGGTTCAATTCACGCTGGGCAACAGGAGTGCGTTTTAAAAAAGCATCAAACACACGGCGCGATACAAATTCATTTTCGTCGCCGGCGCCAGAAGCACGGCGATAGTATTGCGCGGGGGCACGCTCTACATCTATCTTTAACAGCGCAAAATCATTCGCCACGATATCTGCCGAATTGTATTTAGGATGAACAAACACCAACGGTTTTTTAGGCGTGTGTTTCACGCTAACAAAAACAGAAAAAGGTTGTTCCAATAAATCCATCCGCAATGTACAGCCATTTTTACAAGTTTCCGCCACACAATGCGCTGCCGTAGCAAACCACTTCTTTCCCACACGCGTGGCTTGGCATTTGGTGGCCGGGCCCGATTCAGCAATAGCATAATACTCAAACGTATGCCAGAAATCTTCTTTTTTAGTATGCACATCTTCATTGGTAACGGACAAGACCCCCACTTCTGCCGCCAAGGCAAGTGTTCCGAAGAGAAAACAAAAAAAGATTCCAAGCTTTTTCATCTTTATTATTATACTTTAATCCTCTGTTCTTAAGCGCCGGCAACAAGGCAGGCTTCTACGCTATACAAAGAAAGAAGCGGCCAACTGGTGAAAATTTTTCGGATAACCCCTAGAAGATTAGCAAAGACAGGAGATGCTCTCTACATCGTCCAAGCAGAAAAGTTAATAGGCCATCGTTTCTTCTATTTGGCGGGCAAGCGCTTGGCGAGCAATTTGCACCTGCTGTTCTTGAACAAGATCTGCCTGTTGCTGCTGATAGGCTTGTTCTACAAAGGAGTGTAATTCTTCCTCCGGCATTTGCACTATCTGGTGCACACCGTCTGCAATTTGTATATATAAATCTGTCAACAAACGGCTGTTTGCTATTTTTTCTTCCTCATCCTGTGTTAAGGAAAAAACAAGGCCCGGATGCCGCTCCAACCGTTGGGCCATTGCGCCCTCTGTCGAGCTGGCCTGTGCCCAATAAATCCACCCTAAAAGCACCAATAACGGCAATGTCCCTTTCGCCCGTTTAAGCAACTTTTTGCTCATAGGGCTTATTTCTGTGCTGGCGGAAGAAGAGAGCCCTATTTTTACTGTATGTATTTTACCACGACGAACAAACCTTTTATAATTGCTTTTATACATTATAAAACGCTGATGAAAAACCCCATAACGCTTTTGAAGGACTCCCTCTAAAATTCTAATTTCCTTACTAATGCGCTGCCCCTCTATAACTGCTTGAGGATTAACTGACCAAGTCTTTTCCCGTGCCCAATAGGCGGCTCTGCGCTCCTCCAACACACTAGACAAACGGGTTATGCGGGCTGCTTCCTGTTGCAACTGTTTTTTCTCTCTAAGCAAATATTTGGCATCTGTAGAGCGAGAAGAAGCAGGAGCTGGCAACCGGGCAACTATTTCTTCCAACGTCTTAGGATGGCACCGAATTCGGCCTATGATATAATCAGCCAAACCTGCTGTGCCGGATATACCAGCCACGATACCTATCGTGTTCCAAAAAATTTTATTATCAGCCTCCAGCTGACGTTTAGCCTGCGCAAAACGCTTTTCCTGGCCGGCCCAGCCCGTCAAGGAAACGCAACATACGCACACAAATAGCACAAAAATTTTTTTCAAATAAAGCATAGTCTCTTTTTTATTATTCCAAAAACAGCTCCCCCTGCGCCAGGAGCCTTAGACCTAAGCTACGCATAGGACTCTGTTGTGCATCTGATTGTTACTTTTAAGGGATCTGAGAACGCTTTTAGAAAAGCTTAAAAAACTGTATGGCGCAATCCTTTTACTCCAAGCGGCCCTCTTTATCCGTTTTTCCATTTATGTGCCTTCGCACGTTGGCATTCAAAAGCATTTAAACCGCGTTCTGTAATAAACTGTTTTTCTCAGGAGCTTACCACTCTTGCCTTTTCTCTTTGCCCCGCTTTTCCGTATTTGGCTTTTAGGTGGTGTTGATATAGTTTTATGGTTTTGGCCAGCAATCTATACAGCGGCGGGCATTTTCGGCAAAAAAATCCCGCCTAAAAAGGCGGGATTTGTTGTGTTGGCAAAAGATACTTATTTGCTCGTGGTAATATGTACCCCGGGGCCCATCGTAGAGCTCATAGAAATGCTCTTGAGATATACCCCTTTGGAGGTGCTGGGTTTCACGCGCAAGATGGTTTCCAACACGGCTTTGGCGTTTTCCGCCAGTTTGGCCGCATCAAAGGAAGCCTTGCCAATAATCGTGTGTACAATGCCGTATGCATCGGCTTTGAACTCCACGCGGCCGGCTTTGAGCTCGGCAATCGTTTTAGCCAAATCAAACGTCACCGTGCCGCTTTTCGGGTTCGGCATCAATCCGCGGGGACCCAAAATTTTGGCGGCTTTAGCCAAGTCTTTCATCGTGTCCGGCGTGGCAACTAACACATCAAAGTCAATTTTGCCTTTGATTACTTCTTCCACGATGTCTTCCGCGCCCACTTTGTCGGCGCCGGCTTTTTGCGCTTCTTGCGCTTTTTCGCCTTTGGCAATTACGGCAATGCGTTTGGTTTTGCCAGTGCCGTTAGGCAGCACGACAGTCGTGCGTACCTGCTGGTCGGCTTTTTTGGTATCAATACCCAAGCTGACGTGCAATTCAACGGTTTCGTCAAATTTTGCTTTGGCATTGTCTTTTACGATTTGCGCCGCTTCCTCAAACGTATAGAGCTTTTCAGCATCAAACGCTTTTTTGGCAGCTTCCATTCTTTTTCCCATCTCTAAACTCCTTTAAGGTGGTAGCGGGCCTAAGCCCTCCCTTACCTTCTAAATTTATTTTACTACGTCAACACCCATACTGCGGGCGGTGCCTTTTACCATTTCGGCGGCCTGTTTAATGTCTTTGGTGTTCAGGTCAGGCAGTTTTTCAGCGGCGATTTCTTCGCACTGCTTTTGGGTAATCTTACCCACTTTGTCTTTGTGCGGAGCGCCGGAGCCTTTGGCCAAGCCCAGTTTTTTAATAATCAGCACAGCCATAGGCGGCATCTTGGTGATGAAGGTGAAAGAGCGGTCTTCATAAACAGTAATGACGACCGGAATCTTAATCCCTTTTTCCAGTTTCGCCGTTTTGGCGTTGAACTGTTTGCAGAACTCCATAATGTTCACACCGTGCTGCCCCAAAGCCGGGCCCACCGGAGGGGCCGGGTTGGCCGCACCTGCGGGAATTTGCAGCTTGATGTAACCTTTAATTTTTTTCTCTTTTGCCATTTTTTACTCCATAATTTGTACTGCTAAAACAGCCCGCGCCGTGCGCGGGCCAAAAAATTAGTTCTTTTCCACTTGCAGAAAGTCCACTTCCACCGGAGTGGCCCGGTCAAACACCGTGACCATCACTTTGAGTTTGTTTTTCTGCTCGTTGACTTCTTCCACTACGCCGATAAAATGTTTAAACGGACCTTCGGTAATACGCACACTTTCACCCCGTTTAAACGTAATAACGTGTTTGGGTTTGCCGCCTTCTTCGGTCAGCTCTACAATACCGGCTATTTCTTCTTCCGGAAGCGGTACCGGGGTCGGGTCTCCCAAGAACCCGGTCACGCCGGAAATATTTTTAATAAACCAATAGGATTCGCTGGTCATATTCATTTGCACCAGCACATAGCCCGGGAAAAATTTGCGTTTGCGAAGGATTTTTTTATTTTGTTTGACTTCTACCACTTCTTCCGTCGGAACAAGCACATTAAACACGCGGTCGCCAAATCCCTGAACTTCTATCTGCAGCATAATTTTTTCGCGCACTTTGTCTTCGTGCCCGGTCTGGGTGTGGACGACGTACCAATTTTTCTCTTCAGCCATTTAGCGTCCCCCTACAAAAAACCCCAGCACCTTGGTCAAACCGAAATCAATGACACTCACATAAGCTGCCGTCAAAGCCACCACAATCGCCACCAGGATGGTGGATTGGGCTACTTCTTTGCGGCTAAGCCAAGTGGATTTTTTCAGCTCGGACACGCATTGCTTGAGGAAATTGATTGCTTTATTCATATATAATCCTTGCATAAAACTGGCAGGAGCGGAAGGACTCGAACCTTCAGTCCCGGTTTTGGAGACCGGTGGTTTACCAGTTAACCGACGCTCCCCCGAAATTAAGCTTTCGTTTCTTTGTGCAGGGTGCTTTTACCGCACTTTTTGCAAAACTTGTTAACTTCCAGTTTGTAATCTTTCTTTTTACCGCGCACTTGGTAATAGTTCTTGTTCTTGCAGGTCGTGCAAGAGAGCGCGATTGTAATTCTTTCGTTAGTTGCCATCTTCGTTTTCCTTAAAATAAATGGTTCACTCTATGATATCTACAGGGACATTGACTTGCAATGTCCCTGTAACAGTGAACTAAACAATTTTACTACTCAATAATTTTGGTAACTACGCCGGCTCCCACCGTGTGGCCGCCTTCGCGGATTGCAAAGCGCAGCCCTTCTTCCATTGCCACAGGCGTGATCAGCTTCACTTCAATCTCAGCATTGTCGCCCGGCATTATCATCTCTTGTTTGAAGTTCAGCTCGCCAGTCACGTCCGTCGTTCTCAAGTA
>CALUXB010000008.1 GCA_944324645.1 uncultured Elusimicrobiales bacterium
CGTTTACTTAATTGTTGACGCGCATCCCGGAGTATATTTAATACTTGTAAATCCAGCCGCTTAAATGGTTCTTCTTGCGATATAAATACGGCCCGGCTTAACGCATGCGTATAGAAATCTTCAGGCCGTTGCACGATCGGAATGACTAAAGGCACACCCAGTTCATCGGCAATAGGATATTCGCTGAGCTCATTGCGCAAACGAAACAGTGTTTTTTCTTCTGTTTCTTGAATAGAGTCTGTTACTCCGCAATCGGTCATAATCAGCAGAATGGGTAATTTGTGGGAGGTATTTATGGTTTTGGGCAGGTAGAGTGCATAGCCCCAGGAAAACCCCTTTTCTGGATTAGGGGGAAAGGTTAAAATCTCTCCTGTAGATTGAGCATTCAAACCTACGCAAGATAAGATAAACAAACAGCTTATAATAATTTTTTTCATGGTTACCCTAGCCCCTCTGCCTAATTTTCACCAATGCATTTTTATTATAACAAGTTTTATATTTTTACATATTTAGCATATTTAAAAAATATGGAATGGCACTGGTGGTCATAGATGAAAAAGGTATACAACGAGGACAAAGCGTACACGCAAATCAGCGTATAATTTGGAGATTTAATGGGGGATAGGGAGTTTTTCACAATACCAGTATATGCTTTGAGAGAGATACCCCCGTCTCATTACACACTCTCTCACCCGAAAGAAACCGTTCTAAATTAAATTTCTTTTTCTGTAAAACAAAAATCTTGTAATGACTCTATTACTTTTGTATGGGGGATATTGTCTATGACGCGGATTATACCTATCAAAGAGCTCAAAAAGTATTACAAAAAAGAATATGAGCGAATGTATGTATAAAGCCAAAAAAGAAATATTACAAAAGGACTTGGGCCCTTTTGCCATTCACTGCTACGCCGCAAGTGTTGATAGATTTGGGTATATATGGCTATAATCCATTAAATCTTCTTCAAAAAAAGCAAATAGCTCTTTATAGTTTTTACCATCCACCTGAAAAGCAAGATTTTTAAAGATTCCAGCATATTGCTGGCAAAAGTACGCTCTGCGTTTCTGACGAGAGCCCGTTTCTTGGACAAAGCAGGCTCTTTTTTGCCCTTTTTACGTCGGAGAACGTGGTAAGATGTGTTAAGGTATGTTAAGGTAAATTAAGAAAAAACAAGGTCAAAACTGGGGACACAGGCAAAAAAGTGGGGGACTGTAAAAATTCCGGTCAATAACAATTTTTGACTGACAAAAAAATGCCCATTATACATTTCATATAGTAGTGTTTTTAGTAAAATATAGGCAAGGTTTTGGAGCGGCGGAGGACGGTTTTCTGTCTATGTGCCGCAGGGAGAACAGTTATGGAAATTTTTGCTTTTATCATTATTGTTATGCTCGTGGGGGTGCTGGCGTTTTTTATAGGCCGGGGCAAACGGCAAAATCTGGCCCAATTGCAGGAAGAGCTGCAGCATTTGCGCACCGCCAAAGAAGAAATTGAGGGGCAGTATCTGGCTACGGCGGAAAAATGCGCCTCTTATCAGGGTATTAACGAAACTTTAAACAAACAAATAGAGACCTTGCAAGCAGAAAAAACCCACCAGCAAACGGAACTCAAACAAATGCAGGAGAATTTGGCTAATATCAAGGTGGAACGCGCCACTTTTGAAACGGAGAAAAATACGCTTGCAGCAGAGAAAAGCAAATTTAATGAAGAGAAAGCGCATCTCTTGGAAACGTACAAAAGCCAATTTGAAACCCTCGCAACCGATATTTTTAATAAGCAGGCCCAACTTTTCAAACAAGGCAATAAAGAAGAGCTGGGCCACGTCCTTACCCCAATGCGGGAGCAACTGGAAGAACAGCTGCGTGATTTTAAAGCCAAAATAGACGGCTATGCCAAAGACCAGCGGGAAGATAAAACCAATCTAAACAGCAAAATCCAGCAAATTGAAAAAATTACACGGGATTTTGTGTCCAGCATTACCAATCAGGTACAGGCCCGCGGCTTATGGGGGGAGGAATCCCTGCGCCAGCTGTTGGAGAGCTCCGGCCTGCAAAAAGACATCACCTATTTTGAACAAACTGCCCAAGACGATAAACGCCCCGATTTTATAGTCCGCCTGCCTAATAATAAACTGATTGTCATAGACTCTAAAACCATTTTTAACCACTATGACGCCTATGTGCAAGCCACCGATGAAGAAACAAAAAAAGCAGAGTTAAAGGCGCACGTTTCTGCTCTATCCAGCACCATTTATACGCTGGGCACAAAAGCCTATCAAAAATCCATAGAAAAAATCTGTAAAAAATTAAATATTGAAGAAACCGGCGACCCGGTGGAAATGGTGCTGATGTATGTGCATCCGGAGGGCGCTTTAAGCTGCGCCTTGGCGGCGGACTCTTCTTTGTTGGACTACGCCAAAGAACACCACGTTGTGCTTGTTTCCCAAAGTACATTGATGGGGGCTTTGCAGATTGTAGATGCTCTTTGGCTTAACTTCCGCGATGATGAGAAAAATGAAGAAATTCGCTCCGCAGCCCAAAAATTTATTACCACTTTTGGCAACTTTTTAGCTTCCTGGATTAAAGTGGGGAAAAGGCTGGAAGAAGCCCTGGCCGCCCACAAAGAAACCGCCAGCGTGGTGGGGGAGAACGGAAATAGCGGTTTGGTAAAAAGCGCACAGGATATTGTGAATATCCAACCTTATAAAATCAATGAAAAAACCGCTAAAACAATTAATAAAGCCGGTTATGATTTTACTGGAGAGCGCAAATAAAACGCTTTTTGTCCGTTAAAAACGCCCCCGAATGAGCCGGGGGCGTTTTATTGCTTCGCTTAGCTAAAAACTATTTGTCTGACAGGTGCGAGAAATTGCTGTAAGTTACAAATTTTTCCTCATAAGCAATAAACGCTTCCTGTAAAATTTTGATAGCCGTCTTTTTGTCAAATATTTTTTCCACCACAACGGTTTTATTTTCCAACTTTTTATAGTCTTCAAAAAAACTCATTGTTTCCGATATCAAATGTTCGGGCAATTGTTCTATATCCGTATAGTGGCTGACGTTGGGGTCGCCTTGTGCTACGCCAATAATCTTATCATCCGCTTCCCCATTGTCTAACATACGCATAACCCCAATAATACGCGCCGGAACAATACACATCGGCACCACTTCCGCCTGGGAGAGAATTAGAATATCCAGCGGATCTTTATCCTCACCCAGCGTACGCGGAATAAAACCATAATTCGCAGGATAATAAACCGAAGAATATAACACTCGGTCTAAGCGCAAAAGGCCGCTGGCTTTGTCCAGCTCATATTTGGCGCGGGTGCCTTTGGGGATTTCTATTATGCCGTTGACTACATACGGCAAGCTTTCTTTATCCCCGGGGGATACGTGATGCCACGGATTAAAATTTGCAAACATTTATTCCTCTTTAAGAAAGACGTTAAGGTATTTATGATTATAGCAATTCTTTTTTGTATATGCCCTAGTCAATTTTAACTTGCTAAAACCACTCCGCAAGTGAGCTTGCGCAAAGCAAAAAGAATCTGCCGCAGGCTCTAGGGCCGTAAAAATCCCCGTCTAAAGACGGGGATTAAGCTCTTTTATTTTTGCTGTTCCATTTCAGAAGAAATAGCTTTAACCAAGCCACTGCGTACATTTTCTTTGGCTTTTTGCTGAGCCGTCCGTTTAACACGCTGATATTGCGCCGCCCTATCCAGCGCAGCAGCAATAGGGCCTTCCAGCGGAGCTTCTGCCTGCCGGCCCTGCGCCACAAATTCTTCTTGGGCCTGGGCCTGTTGCGCGCTTACCGGCACGGCCACCCCTTGCGCATAAACAACAGAACGCTGCGGGCAAAAACCCAGCCAACCGCTTTGGCTGCGGGCATCGGGCTTGAAGGAAAAATAGTCCACCAAATTGACCAACCCTTCCGCATCGTCGCAGCTAAGCATATTCTGGCGTTCCATTACCGACGCCTCCTGCTTGTCTGTTTGCGCTGCAGCAAAGCCATAAACCGGGCTGGCCTTGCCATAGGTGTCTTGCGCCTGGCGGCTGGCTAGACCTAAGGTATGTCCGGCCTCGTGCAAAGCAATCTGCAAAGAAGAGTTGCCCGCGCCCGCATCCCGCCCCGGCATTAATCCCGTATGATTCGGGTTTAAGGGAAAAGCAAAGGTACGGGGGGAACTGCCATATTGCGGCAGGGGTGCGTCGCCGGCGTTTAATACGGCACGAATATGCAAATCTATCTCTTCTTTAGGATAGGCAGAACAAGGCAGATACGAATGTGCGCCCGCCGCAGGACCGATATTTACAAACTGAAAAGGAACCGATTTGGGCAAACGGGAAAGCAATTCTTTAAATTCTTTTTTGCGCCCTGTTAGGCGGATTTGCTCGCGCACATTGTCAAACCAACTCTGATAGGCACTATAGACGATTTGGGCACTCATCGCATAATATGCGTCCTGCTGGGGGCCGGTATATAGCGCAGGTTTTCCATTTTGCGGGGCTTCCAGCACGTCAACGCATACGCGCACAGACTGGCCGGAAAGCATTTTGGGCAACAGCCAGTCGCTGCCGTCCTTTTCCACGCTGTCTAAGAATACCCACGCATTTAGTGGAAAAGCGGCACACAAAAAAAGCATCAATAAGCATATCTTTTTCATAAGCCGCCTCCTTCTACTTATAGTTTAAGCCCAAACGACGCTATTTCAAGGCTTAAGCCCGGCTTTTATCACCTGCTCTGGCCCTTTATTCTAATACCAAATTGCATAAATTCAAGGGGTATTTTAGAGTGCTTTTTTACCGACGGAAACTGACCTCTACCCCGCATTTAAAGGCGCCAAAGTATCCTTGTGTTTTGGGGGGTCTTTGCTTGCAAAAGCGCCCTGGCCCTAAGTATCTTTGTGTTTTTGGGGGTTTTTGCTTGCAAAAGTGCCCTGGCCCTATCGTGCAGCAAAAATAGCTGCTCCGGCCCAGCACAAGATGCAGTAACCCGGGCCTCTATCTAAAAATAAAATCGTTTTAGCCTGTTTTTACAGAGAATTAAAAGGCCACTTGCAGTTATCTGACAGGAGTTTGTTAATCTTTTTAACCTGTTTTTACAGGCAGGCAAGAGGGGCAGGTGGTTTTTTTGCGCGGCCTCTTGACCTGGTCCCCACTCCAGAAGCTATACTGTAGAAAAGGAGAAAAAAATGAAATACAACAAAATTTGTTTTTTACTGCTTGGCGGATTTTTGTTTGCCGCCTGCGCCGCCCCTGCACCACAGACAGCGGTGCCTGCAGAGGTGCAAAAACGCGTGCAGGAGCTTTCGCTCCAGCACGCCTTGGTGGTGGCCCTGCCGGACGGGCAAATCCGCACCTATGACGGCAGAGGCTTGCAGCCGCTTTTTGATGCGCTCTCAGACAACGGCGTAAAAGACGCCTATGTGTATGATAAAGTAACCGGGCGCGCGTCCTCTTTGCTGTTGGCTTATGGCGGGGCCAAAGAACTGCACACGGGTCTTTTATCCCAAGAGGCTATCCCTATTTTAGAAAAATACGGCATTCAATATACCGCTAAAAAAACCGTGCCCTATATTTTAAACCGCAGCAAAACCGGCAGCTGCCCTATGGAAACGGTGGCCCGCCATTTAGACGACGCACAAAGCGCCTACCCGCAAATTGAGCAAGGCTTCCAACAGCTGATACACCCTGCCACCCCTTCAAATCCTTAAGTCGGTTATATGCCGCCCGGCCAGGGACGGGGGCGAAAGCAAGAAAAACATTCTGTAGCAGATAAAACCCCGCCTTAAGCGGGGTTTTGTTATACAAATCTCCATACAAAACAAGGGCACGTCCCGGCAGTATCCTCACCTCTTTCTTAGAGCCCCGGCGGCAGTTTGTCTTTCATCAGGCGCCGGCAGTTGCTTTTTTTGCCGTCTAACGTAAAAGTGCCGTCTCCCACTGCGTGCCAAATGCGTCCGCGGGCTTTACTGCTGTCGCGTACTAGACGTTTTACCTTCAGGATTACGAAGCCGTAACGGCTGATAACATCGCTTACTTCACACTCCAAACAAGCTTGGCAGCCGGCAATCAGCGGTGCTTTTACGGTTTTGGCGGGCAAGGGTTGCAGGCCAAAGCGGGCGAATTTATCGCACTCTGTACCGCTTACATCCCCTACTTTTACGGTAGTCTGCAGCATATTTTCCGCCGGAATGCAGACTACGCATTCTTTTGTTTTTAACAGCGTTTTAAAAGAATAGTTCCACGGGCCGCTGGCTATGACAAAATGGCCGTCAAAATCTATAGGCATAATCCAAGAAATCGTCATTACATTATTCTTTTTGCCATCAAACGTGGTAATCAGCACCACCGGGCCGGGCTCTATAAACGTCAACGCTTTCTCTAAAGCAATTTCTCTGTAAGCCATAATTCCTCCCGCTTTTCTTTTATTATACCGCGCCGCACACAGAATATGCTACAGTGTAAAAAAATAAGGAGGGGTTATGGCACATACTATTATTGGCATTTCTCTTAAAAACCGCACCCAGCAGGCCGCCAGCCTGCAGGAAATTTTAACCCGCTACGGCTGCAGCATTAAAACGCGCATCGGTCTGCACGACGTAGCAGAAGGGCAATGCGCGGCGGGAGGCGTGATTTTGCTGGAAGTGATTAACAAAGAAGAAGAAATGATAAAAGAGCTCTCCGCTCATTTTGACGTGCAAACCATACGCTTTTCTTAATCTGTTGGCCCAAATAACCCCCGGCTCAAACGCCGGGGGTATATGTTTTTCTCTTACTCTGCCCCTATAACAAGTTGTTTATTGCTTTGCCATTTCAACAGCAAATCCCCCAAAACAATGCAACGGCCTGTTTTATACCGTACAAAACGCCTTGGATAAAAAACACGGCGGCCGCTAAATGGGCCGCCGTTTGTCGTCAAAGGCAGAATGCCCCGCCCGTGCGCTGTTGCCCGGACGGGAAGCAAAGCCTATTTATCTAAGTCCACCAGTTCGTAGGCGCCATCTCCCATACCCAGCTCTTTCATATAAGAGAGCTGGCGCAGGCCTTTGCGCGAAAGGATACGCTCTTTGAGGTCGTGCCCTTCTTCTTCCGGCAGGGCCCACACCATATCAATAGAAGCTTTATCTATGGCGGCTAAATCCGTAGAGGCCAAAATGCCGATGTCGCCCGCTTTTACGGGTGCGGCGGAAGTGCCGGCGCAATCGCAATCCACCGACATATTGCGCAACACGTTAATATAGGCAATATGGGGGGCAAAGTGATCTACCGTAGCTTTGGCAGACTCTACCATATTTTCTTGAAAACGCTCCCCACTGGTGGCCCAGGTATTGCCCGGCTCGCTGCCGTGAATAAGCGCCTTGCCCACTTTGCCGTCTGCACACCCAATGGCGATATTTTTTAAAGACCCGCCATAACCGCCCATTGTGTGGCCTTTAAAGTGGGTCAACACCAGCATAGAATCATAGTTTAAGATATTCTTGCCCATAGACATTTCTTTGAAATGTTTGCCGCCTTTAATGGGCAGCATCACGGCGCCGTCCTCATCCATAATATCTACAGGGCAGAAATCCCAGCCGTTAATTTTTAAAGTTTCGCGGTGCCCCTCAGTGGTCTGGCGGGGGCTTTCATAAAGCACGTTGGTTTCCACAATATTGCTGTTGGGAATTTGCGCTTGCAAGGCTTTGACCCACTCGCGCGGAATGATATTGGGGCCGTGCGGCTCCCCGGTGTGCAGTTTAATAGCCACCTTGCCGTTGAGCTGTTGGTTGATTTTGTTATACACCTTTTGCAAGCCTTCGGCAGACAAATCCCGCGTAAAATACACCACCGCCTTTTGCGTCTGGGCTTGCTGCGGAGCGGGGGAAGTGTTTTCCGCTTCCGTAGCGCAGGCGCACAAACAGGCGCATACACCCAAACCCCATACTGCGTATCCATATTTTTTTATTTGCATAATATTCTCCTTGTCAAAATATGCGCCGCAAACGCGCACAGCCAAAACACCGCTGCCGTCTGCACCGCCAAAAGATACCAAGTTGTGCCGTCTGCGGCAAACGGGGACGAAAACAACAGCACCGGCCCTATGTCCAGCCGCCCTGCCGCCCACAGCCCGCCTGCCGCGGCCGCCCAAGCCAACACCGCCAAATATTTTTTTATCTTTATAAAGAAAGCTTTTTGAGCTAAAGAGGCGGCCCAGGCTTGCATATGCAGCCCGGCGTGCAGCCCGCACAATACCAGTAACCAGTATGCACAGCCTATGTGTATCTGCCGCCAGAACAGGGCAGAGCCCACCGCGTGCCGAAAATGTGCCATTCCCACGCCGGAAACCAACACCCCCAGCGTGCACACCCACAGTAAAATTGCCAGCACCAGCGTCAAAATACGGCGGGGAGAATAAGCCCCGCGCAAAAGGCTGGCATACCAGCCTCTGTTGCATATTCCGTGCAGCAACACCGCCAGCGCCCAGCTATACGCCACCCAAGCGTGCAGGCGGTGCCCCGTCCACGGATAAGCCAGCGTGGCTAAGAGCAACAATGTTAAAAACACATCGGTAACTATTTTGAGCAGGCGTTGATTCATATTTTTAAAACCCTATTTTAGAGAGCCACTCGCTCAGATCCACCTCTTTGGCCCCATTGGCCCGCCCACGGAAAGCCGCCGCCTGCGCCACCGTGGCGCCCATCAGCTGTTTTTGCATATCCCGCGCGCAGTTTTGCATACCGCCACCGCCGTGAGTAAAGAAAGGAACCGCCGTTTTACCGCTCCAATCATACTTAGCTATAAACGCACCCGCCGCCGGGGCATAAGTGCCCCACCAGTTGGGTGAGCCAATAAACACAGTATCATATTTGGACGAGTCTGGCAGCGGCTCTTGCAGCAGGGGATGAAAGCCGGAACGAATTTCGCTTTTGGCCTGATCCAAAAGTTGATTATATTCCGCCGGATAAGCCGCCTGAGTGCGGATTTCATACAAATCCCCTCCTGTTTTATTGGCAATCTGGCGCGCCACGGCGGCCGTATTGCCGGAATAAGAAAAATAAGCTACCAATACTTTTTGTTGCATAGATTCCTCCGATACTGGGTTTGTTTGCGCCTGTGCAGCGGTTGGGGTGGACGCTTGTTGGTCGTCCGACGTTGCAGTCGCCTGAGGCGTGGGGGAGCAGGCCAGTAAGCCGACTAAACAAACTGCCGCTAAAAAACTTTTACTTTTCGTCATTTTTTACCTCTCTGTTTGCGCAGGGATAAAAGTGTACTGCGCCATATGCCGGGGAGTTTTAGCCCGGTCTAAAGCCCAGACGCTCTGCACTGCGGGGCTTCTATTTTCTGTTTTCAGACAAAAGGAAAGGGCATTGAAAAACTTTTATGGCTTATTTATGCGCCACATACCTCTTGCTCCAGAAAATTATTTATACTGCTGGTCCGTTACCGGCTCCAGCCAGGTGGAAGCGCCTTTTTGCGGGTTGGTTTCCACCGAAATATGCACAAACCAGCTATCCGGCGCGGCCCCGTGCCAATGTTCCACTTCGGCGGGAATGCGCACCACATCGCCTTTATGCAAAATTTGAATTTCTTGGCCACGTGCCTGGTAGCGGCCTTCTCCGTTTAGCACCAGCAAAATCTGCCCGCCGGCGTGTTTATGCCAGTTGGTCCGGGCGCCGGGCTCAAAAGTTACATTACCGATAGGGGCGTTAAATTCATCTCCGCCCGGGCTGAGCATAGTCAAATAGGTCGTGCCGGTAAAAAACCGACTGTATGGATTTACTTCTCCTTGTGCAAACACCGTATCTATAGGGGATTTTTTTATTTTTATCTCTGCCTCTTTTTGTTTAAATTGACAATAAAACCACCCGACGCAGACAGCCGCCAATACGGCCGCCAGCGCCCAAAAGCGTATTTTCATTTTTGCTCCTTATGCCTTTAGCAGTTTTTGCCGGCTTGATAGGCTTCTTCGTAAGCGGGCAAGTTTTTCACATCGCCCGTTTGCCAAGCCCCGGTGCCGTAAATAACCGCTTTTTCTTTGGTACCTTCCAAGCAGTCTTCGGTAAAGCCGCGCAAGGCTTCCAAGGTGCGGCGCAGCATTTTTTTATCCTTGTCGGCAGCCGCCAAAATAAAGTAGAACTCTTTATTGCTGATTTCGGTGTAGCGCGGCAAGCAGCGGTCAATAAAAGTTTTCAGCTGCGCGTCGCAAGAATAAAAATAAACCGGCGTGGCAAAAACAATCACATCCGCCGCTACCATTTTGTCAAGCAGCGGGGCCATATCGTCGTTTTGCAGGCATTTATGGCTATTGTTGCACAGGCCACAGCCCATACAGTAATTAATTTTATAATCCCGCAGAAAGATTTTTTCTGCCTGGTGGCCGGCTTCTTGGGCGCCTGCTAAAAAGCGGTCGCACAATAAGTCGGAATTGCCGCATTTCCTGGGGCTGGCGGAAACAATCAATACTTTTTTGCTCATTTGCTTTTCCTCTTTCTCAATAATTCTTTTTCACAGGCTACAATGCGCTCTTCATATACTTTTATTTTATAATTCAGGCGCTGCAGCGTTTTTTGCATTTCATCTATGCGGGCTTTAAGTTTGTCGCGCTCGCTCACCAGCAGGTTTTTGCGCTTTTGCAAAGTACGGTTGCCTTTGCCGTAAAGCGTAATATACTGACGCAAAGTATCTATGGATAACCCCGCCCCGCGCATACATTTAATAAACTCCACCCAGCCACAATCCTGCTCGCTGTAATCACGCAGGCCGCTTTCGGTGCGGCGCACCGGGGGGAGAAGCCCTTCCTTTTCATAATAGCGCAAGGTATCTATGGGGATATTATACTTTTTGCTCACTTCGGAAATGTTCATAGAACCTCCTTAGATATATTCTAAACCCTGGAGTTGGCTTTAAGTCAAGCATTTTTTTATATTGTATAGGGTTTTCCTCTAAACATATTTTGGAAAAACGCCTAAAGTTAAAGTTAACTCCAGCATTAAAGAAACAGCTATTTTGCTGCTTTTACGCTTGGGCCAAGCGGGCAAACACCATAGAGGCGCTGGCAAGTGTTTGTGTTTTGCACCCCCAGCAGACAGAAAATAATTTGGCCTTTAGAAACGAAATTGTTATAGTGTGTATATGCAAGGGCCGACTCCTTTTCAATCAAAAAATAATATTGCGGTAGTTTTTGCTTGTGATGCAAACTTCCTGCCTTGTTGCGGCGTGGCCATAAGCAGCCTGCTCAAACAGGCAAATCCGTCGTATTATTATGATATTTTTATCTTGCACACACCGCCTCTTTCCGGCCAAACCCAGGCAAAATTCCAACAACTTGCGGCAGAGCAAAAAAATGTTCAACTGCGCTTTGTGGACCTTTCTTCTTGGCCGTCTGCCTGGATGCAACAAATGTTTCTGCGAGAAAATACTTCCCCTAGTAATTACTACCGTTTGATGATTGCGGAAATATTTACGCAGTACCATAAAATTATCTATTTGGATTGTGATATTTTACTTTTACAAGACATAGCCCCACTCTATAATATGCCTATCCCCCAAGATAAAGTATTGGCCGCCGTGCCGGACGCGCTGGCTTATCATCCGGATCCGGCGCACCGGCAGTTTTTTGCAAAACATACCCAAAAGCTGGGGCTAACAACGCCCTTTGAATATTTTAATTCGGGCGTTTTGCTGTGGGATTTGCAGGCTTATCGCCGGCAAAACTTGTCTGAGAAGCTGCAATATTGCAAAAAAAAATTTTCCGCTTCGGCCCATATGGACCAAGATATTTTAAATGCCGCTTTTTATGGCAAAACTTATCTGCTGCCCAGGCGGTTTAATTTTTTTCCGCAACCGCTTTCTCTTTCGTCCCAAGCGGCGGCCTATGTACAAGAACATACGGAGGCTGCTAAAAACCCAGCAATCATCCACTATGCCGGCATAGAAAAACCTTGGCTTTACCCCACAATGCCATATGCCGCCCAGTGGTGGGAACAAGCCGAAAAAACCCCTTTTTTGCACGACATTAAACTTTTGCAGCAGAATTATGAAAAAAAAATGCGATTTTATTTAAACAGACGTTGGCTTTATTGGCTTTTACAATGGATATACCGCTTGCAAAATAAACTCCAAAAAGGTAAAAGCTCTGCCGCAGCAGCAAAAGCGTTTGCTTTGCAGGAGCGCATACAAATAAGCGCTTTTTGGGCTGCTCATTGTAAAAAATAAAAGGAGAAAAACGTGAAACAACTCATTTTAAGCCTATTTGCTGTATTGTGTTTGGCCGCCTGTTCTGCAGGTCCCGCCACAACAAACGCCGCTCAGGCTGCACCGGCAGATGGGCAGGCGTTGCCTTTAGAAGGTTCTTGGGTGCAGCCGGTGCCCGGTCAGCAGAAGCTGTTACAAGGTTTTACCTTGTTTTCTGACGGAAGCGCCCAAAGCATTCATATGGCTACGCTTGTGTATGAAACCTGGAGGGCAGACGGAAACACGCTAATCCTGAGCGGGCAGAGCATTGGCAACGGGCAGACTTTTCTTTTTACGGAAAATTACACATTTTCTTTTCCCCAAACAGACACTTTGCTGCTCACCGACCCGCGGGGAGGGGAAAAAATATTTACCCGTCAAAAATAGCCTCTTTTAAAACACCCCTCCCAAGCGGGTGTTTTTAATCTATAAAAAGGTTGCAACCCCGCTTTAAAAGTATTAAAGTAAAAGGGAAGGCAGGGTCTTAAGGCCCCGCCACATTTATAGGAGGGTTTTATGTGGGAGAAAGATATTGACATTAACGCCGTACGCGAAATACGCAGCAAAACACTGGTCTATTTTGGAGTGGGCGCCATCGCCAAGATGGACGATATTGCAAAAGATTTAAAAGCCCGTGGTATTAATAAAATTTTGGCCGTAACCGGACACGGCTCTTACAAAAAAACAGGCGCGTGGGATTATGTAACCAAAGCCTTTGAAAAGTATGGTATCGCCTATACCCTATATGACGGTGTAACTCCCAACCCCAATACCCACCAGGTCAACGCCGCCGCCAAACAAGCGGCAGAATTTGGCGCGCAGGCCGTTATCGCCATTGGGGGCGGCTCTGCCATTGACGCCGGCAAAAGCACCGCCATTTTGATGAAAAACCCCGGCAAAACCGCCGAAGAACTCTATGAGTTTAAATTCGCCCCGACCGAAGCGGCCCCTATCGTGGCGATTAACCTGACCCACGGCACCGGCTCGGAAGCAAACCGCTTTGCCGTAGTAACGATTGAAGAAAAGAATTTCAAACCCGCTATCGCCTACGACTGCATTTATCCGCTCTACTCCATTGATGACCCGCAATTAATGACGGGCCTGAGCGAAAAGCAGACCCGCTACGTGTCTATTGACGCAGTCAACCACGTGGTGGAAGCTTCTACCACCGTACTGACCAGCCCCTATGCTGTAGATTTGGCTGTTTCTACGGTAGAGCTGGTGGCGGAATATCTGCCTAAAGCCTTAAAGAACCCCGCTGATTTGCAAGCGCGCTACTTCCTGGCGTATGCGGCTTTAATTGCCGGCATTAGCTTTGACAATGGGCTTTTGCACTACACGCACGCCTTGGAGCACCCGCTCTCCGGCGTCAACCCCAACCTGACGCACGGTTTGGGGCTGGCTATGCTGCTGCCTGCTGTGATTAAGAATATTTATACAGTCAAAGGCGCCACGCTGGCCGCCGTGTTGAAACCCATTGCTCCGGGCTTAAGCGGGGATCCCGCTGAAGCGGAAAAAGCCGCCCAAGCGGTGGAAAAATGGCTCTTTAGCGTAGGGGCCGACCACAAGCTGGAAGATGAAGGCTTTAAAGCTGAAGATGTGGACAAAATGGTGGAGCTGGCCTTTACCACACCGTCTTTGGACGGGCTGCTGGCCATCGCGCCCACCAAAGCCACCAAAGAAGCCGTGCACGATATTTACGCCGCTTCTTTAAAGCCCTGCCACAAATAGTTTAAGCCGTTAGGCATACCGCGCCCGTTTGTTTTCGGGCGCGGTTTTTTATGTTTAAAACGGACTGTTTTAAACAGAGAAATTTCTAAAATTTCGGGCGTTTTCCTAGCCTGTTTCCCGTAAATTCTACTCTTGCCGGCTGATATAAAACTGTAGTCAAACTCTTTTTGGGCATTATCTTCGGCAGCCAAAGGGGAGCCATTACACCGCCCTGCCGCGTGCCAAGCGTTTTGCAACAGGCAGAAATACTTTGAGAGGACAGAGAAGCGCAGAAACTTTGCCCTTTCACATTTTATATACTGGCTGTATGAATAAATGGATTGTACATACTCCGCTAGGAGCTATGGCGCTGGTGGAAAGCGGGGGGAAAATTACCCATCTTTTTCTGCAGGCGGCGCAAGCCCCGGCCGGCCTGGAAGAAAAGCAAACGCCGCTTCTCCGGCGTGCCGCCGCACAGCTGGAAGCCTACTTTGCCGGCAAGCGGCAGCATTTTGATTTGCCGCTGGCCCCCGAAGGAACAGGCTTTGAACAGCAGGTATGGAAACTGCTGCGCGCGATACCTTATGGACAAACCTGCACCTATGGGGACTTGGCCCGCCGGCTAAACAACCCCCGCGCAGCGCGGGCCGTGGGCGGGGCCTGCCACCGAAACCCGCTGCCCATTTTTATTCCCTGCCACCGCGTAGTGGGTGCCGCAGGCAAACTAACCGGCTATGCCGGGGGTTTGCCTATCAAAAAAACGTTACTTGATTTGGAACAAGCATATAAATAATATCCTTGTGTTTTATTTCCGCTGCAAATATATTTAAAATGATCCCATTTTGGCGTTTTCTCAGACGATAAAAAATCTTTTTACCCCACTCGTATCTTTTTACAGATAATTTGTTATAATAAAAGGGTAAGCGGCTTGTGCCGCTTAGAGCGTTACTAAACAAATTCTCTTATTTTCTCCGTTTGCAAACTCTCCGTTTGATGGCGGATAAAGCAAGAGGGTTTGTTTTATATTGTTTAAATTAAGGAGAGTGTATGCTGTCAAAGCTAGCAAACTGGCTTAAACCGCTGCCGGACATTGCACCATTGTCTGACGAACAGCAGATTAAGCGTCTGTACCGTAATTGGCGTATTAAGATGTTCTTCGGCATGTATTTCGGATATGCCCTGTTTTATTTTACCCGCAAGAACTTGGATTATGTAAAACCTGCCTTAAGCGAAAACCTGGGCTTAGATGTAATTCAATTAGGTTATATCGGAACCACGATTTATCTGACTTATGGTATCGGCAAATTTTTAAGCGGTGTGTTAGCTGACCGCTGCAATATCCGCGGGGTAATGGCTCTAGGCTTATTTACTTCTTCTTTAATCAACTTGGCTTTCCCGTTCCTGCCGCAGTTCCAGCATTTCCTGGGCAATATGGGCATCACACTGCCGCTGGTGGCTTTGGCGGCGCTTTTGTGGGGCTTAAACGGTGTGGCCCAGTCTATGGGGTTCCCGCCGGTAGCTAAAGGGCTGGTATATTGGTTCTCTCCTACTGAAAGAGCCACCAAATGGACTTTGTGGTCTTCTTCCCACACATTTGGGGCCTTCTTTGTGGGGGTATTAATTGCCTACCTGCTTAAATTTGACGCGTGGAGAATGGCCTTTGTTATTCCGGCCATTATGGGTATCTGCTATAGCATTTTCCTGCTTTTCTTCTTGACCGACAAACCCACCACCGTGGGCTTGCCTCCTATTGAGATATATAGAAACGACGTAATGCCGGTAGAAGAAAAGAGCCAGCTCAGCCACTGGGAAATCTTGAAAAAACATGTGTTTAAAAACCCGTTCCTGTGGGCGTTGGCTATCTCCTACATTTTCGTCTATTATGTACGCTTTGCCACGTTAGACTGGGGTACAATGTTCTTGACCCAAGAACGCGGATTTAGCCAGGAAGCGGCCGTATCTGCTATGAAATGGATGCCTTTCTTGGGTATGCCGGGCGGTATCGTAGCCGGGTATTTGGCGGACCGCTGGTTCCAAGGCCGCTGCACCCAGATGAATATTATTTACTTAATCATCTTGGCTGCCAGCTGCTGGGGCTTCTATTTAGTGGCCGGAACGGATCAGTTCTTCTGGACGTCCTTGTTGGCCTCGTTTATTGGTTTCTTTGTGGACGGCCCGCAGAACCTGGCCGGCGGGGTGCAGGCTTCCCGCGTAACGGTACAGGAATCTGTATCCGCCGCCTGCGGATTTACGGGTATGTTTGGTTACTTCGGTGCTATGCTTTCCAGCACCGGGGCGGCCTATATCAGCCACGCTTATGGTTGGAAAGGGGTGTATTTCTCCTGCATTATCGCCTGTTTCATTGCTATGGCGTTAATTGCCATCACGTGGAAAAAAGAAGCGGCTGGTATTTCCAAAAAATAAATCCTAGCTGTTTTTGCAAACCCCGCGCCTTAAAAGCGCGGGGTTTTTTATCTAGAAGGAGTTGGGTTAATGTTTTATTAAGCGGCTGTTGGGAAGCAATAAACGACTTGAAGGCCGTTTTTATTTACAGCAAAAACCTAAAAACAGTGATTAAAAGAAGTCTTTTAAAAAGCCATTTTTAGTTCGCGTAACAAATAAAATATCGGCCCCGGCTATATCCCGGCTGCTATTTCATTAATAAACCCCGGACATAAGCCCGGGGCATTTGATAAAAAACTCTACGAATTTTATATATTGTGCGGCTCTAAAAAAGTATGGCTAAAACTCAGCGATACGCCAATATATAAATTCTGCCCCCGCTTGCCAAAAGCCCGTGCCTGGCCGGTATAATACTCTATAAAGGGGGAAACTGCCAGCTCGCCCAATACATTTACATCCAAGCGCGCCTGAGCGGAAAAGACATAATCTAAGTCTGTAGGTTCCTTACGGGTTTGATACATATAATCCCGAAACATCGCCGAATAAACAGCCTTTACTCCCTCCCGCAAAATATGCTGTATTTCCAGCCCGGTTTCCCAACCGTATTTAACAGAAGAAGGCTCGTAGGTAAAATCGTCTTCTGTGAAACCCGCCAAATGAAATTTTTTAATATACGTTCCCTCATAAATCTTGACACCAACCGCTCCCCGCAACACTTTTTTAAGGGGGGAAGCATCTGAAGAAGTGAACTCCGTCTGATAAGCAAGAGAAGCATAGGGCCCGGCTTCAAACCCACCCAAAAAGGTATCATTTTTCCATAAACGCTGGGTGTAAGAAGAGGTAAATTGAACGGTGTCTGCGTTCTCGTTTGTCGTTTGTTCCCCGTCATAACTTTTTAAGGTAGTTTTTCCATAATCCAGCAGCAACTCATTGCCCCAAACAAAATGACGGGCAAAATAGTTGGCATTTATATCCAAATGTCCTTTTACAACGCGTTGGGAATCTGAATTTAACTGAGACTCCGGAAAGTTTTCATACGCAGCCGCGTTTTTTACCTCTGTAGAAGATAAATCTAACGAAGCCCGGTTTAATATCACCTGCCAGCCTTGTTTTTTATTATTTTCCTGCCCGACGGCCGGAAGCCAGGCCATCCCCAGCAACACAAGCATACATACTATACGTGTCATCATTCTTTTTCTCCCGTTTTAAACTTGTTGTCACAAGGGTCTTTTAGTTTAAAACGTACACGCAGGCGACCTTCTTGGTACTCCCAGCTGGACAAAATAAACTGCCCTACCTGGGCCGTGTTTTCCACGTGGGCGCCAATACAGGGGCAGGCGTCATAATCACCCACAAACACAATGCGCAGCTTATCCCCTGCGTCGGCCGGTAATTTAGACATATCCAACCCCGGTATTTGTGCCGCTTCTGCACGCGACAGCGTGCGGGCCGTAACCGGCAGATGCCAGGCCAACACTTCGTTGACCTGCTGCTGCACCTGAGCCATTTGCTCCGGGGTAGGAGGTTGCGGCAAAAAATAGTCACATTTAGATTTATTTTTTTCTATATGTGCATTTTTGCTGCGTTCACAGCCAAAAAGACGCACCATCGTCTGATTCAGCACGTGTTCGGCTGTGTGCATAGGGGAAAAATAGTCTTTTTTAGGGGTAAAATCCATATTCATATTGTTTTTATTTTAACTTATTTAAACAAACTGCGTAAAACAGGGGATTTAGGTTTTTAACTATCTTCTGCTTTCCTTCTTGCTCTTTGATAGCCAACGGGGCATCAAGCAAGGCCCCTTTGAAACGTATTCCGGGGCAGAGCTTAACCCACTATGACAGAGGCAGGGGGAAAATAATAAAATATATATATAAAGAATTTTTTACAGGACAGGTAGTTATGTTAATACACAATTCTTTTTGCAAAATTATTGCCACCATAGGCCCCGCCAGCCAAACACCGGATATGCTGGAAAAACTGCTCTTGGCAGGGGTATCTGTTTTCCGCCTAAATTTCAGCCACGGTACAGAAGAGGAAATGACGGCCCGCGTCAATGCTATACGTGCGCTGGAAAAGAAATACGGTGTCTGCTTGGGTATTTTATGTGACTTACAAGGGCCCAAACTGCGCGTAGGCACCTTTAAAAACGGAGCCATAACGCTTCAAGAAGGCCAACAATTTACGCTGGATATGAACCCGGAACCCGGAGATGAAACCCGTGTCAGCTTGCCGCACCCGGAAATTTTTAAAGCGATGCACCCAGGGCTGGAACTGCTGCTTAACGACGGTTTAATTCGCCTGCGAATTGACGAACACACCAACAGCACCGCCATTACAACCGTTACGGTGGGAGGGATACTTTCCGACCATAAAGGAGTCAACGTACCCGGTGTTAAACTGCCCATTAGTGCCTTAACCGCCAAAGACAAAGAAGATTTAAAACTGGCTGAAAAACTAGGGGCGGATTTTATTGGTCTTTCTTTTGTACAACAGCCCGAAGATTTGCTGGAACTGCGAAAACTAATGACCAGCCAGGCCAACATCATAGCCAAAATAGAAAAACCCTCTGCCATAGAACATCTCAATGAAATAGTGTCCTTGGCAGATGCTGTAATGGTGGCCCGTGGGGATTTGGGGGTAGAAGTCAGCACAGAAATGGTGCCGGTTTTACAGCGGCGCATTGTAGATGAATGCCGCAAAGCCGGCAAACCGGTGATTATTGCCACGCAGATGCTGGAGTCTATGATAAACAACATAACGCCCACCCGCGCTGAAGCTTCCGACGTAGCCACCGCCGTGTATGACGGGGTGGACGCGGTGATGCTTTCCGGCGAAACGGCCGCCGGCAAACACCCCGTAGAAGCAGTAAAAACGATGCACAGCATTATCCGCACCGTAGAAAACGACGAACGCTACCACCGCAATCTGCTTAGAAAAGACAAAATTGCCAACCATAATGCAGAAACGGCCATTACTATTGCCGCCGGCATTGCCGCGCGCGCTGTGCAAACTGCCAATATTATTGTGAACTTTACAGATTCAGGCAAAACCACGCTTAAAACGGCCAAATTCCGCCCGGGGGTACCCATATTGTCGCTAACACCCAAAATCGTTACAGCGCGCCATATGGCGTTGGTATGGGGGGTAACCTCGGTAGTGGTGAAAGATTTGGAAAGTTTTGATGATATCTCTGCCGAAGCCAGCCGCGTGGCGCTGGAAAGCGGCCTGGTAAAAAAAGAACAGCAAATTGTAGTTACGGCCGGCATTCCGTTTGGCCGCTCTGGAGAAACAAACCTGCTCTATATTATCAAGGCTTAAGGCCTATATTTCCCCAAACACCCCGGCCGTCGGCCGGGGTGTTTTATGTCTAGAAGCAGCAGAATAATTTTACTGCTAAATAAAAAGCCTTTTAAAAAATCTTTCTTTAACCTAAAGACCCGTCAGCAGAACAGCGAAATCTATAAAAATACCCTAGGCTTGTGCCCTGGGTTTTTATTATTTCAATATTCCCGTTTTGCCTATGTTCCCCGGTCTTAAACTCATTATATGAGAAACCCGTTTTGGAGCGTTTTCCGCTTCATTTGCCAACCGGACGCCCGGGGATTATTGGAAAAGATATTCATAAAATATCCCCGGGAAGTTTAGCTCTCCGGGGATATGGTAATAAGCTTAATACGCCGGTGTGGCAGCGGGTGGCAAATCAGGCATATCGTCTGAGTTGGAATTCATAAACTCATTATAGTCCTTCTCTAAACGTTTCCGGAACATATCCACCCGGGCTTCTCCTTCATCTCCAAAGAATTTCTTATTATCTTTAAGATATTTATCCAGTTCCTCTAATGCCTTGTTATAATAACGCTGATAATCTTCCAAGATAGTATTATAGATTCTCTTGTTGTCATACTCGGCACGGATCGTATGCATCTCTTTTTCATACGCTACAGCCTGTTCGTAGTGTTTGGCATCCACACGATCTTTATCTTTATTCTCCGGCAGATAGTTCATATTTACGTTAATTACGGCCGGCAGCTCTTTCTTTAATTTGTCACTAATAGAAGCCCCTTGTGTTTTAAACACAGCCTGCCATCCCGTATTGCTGGTATGTCTGCTCAATACAGATAACGTACGGTCAAAGTTTTCCGCATCCATATTTTGCAAATACTCTTCCAGATGCAAGGTCAAAGATTGCAAGGTTTGATCCTTTGGATTTTCTTGACGCATCACTTTTAACGATTTTAAGAAATCACTAATTTCCTGATCCGTAGCAAAAGATATGCCGTCCACGGAGCGGAAGAATCTTTCGGCCTCTTTTCTTAACACGGAGGAAACATCGTTCCCTTCTATCATACCGTTGATATCGCGCAGCCCTTCCCCGCGCAACATAAAGCGCATATTATAAGCGATGATTCTCAAATTCATTAATTCGTGCTTCATTACGTTGGCGCCGTCCGGGATATTATCCACTAAGCTCTTTACACGGTTATTTATCCAGATAGCCCGTTTGAGCAAATCTCTAATACGTTTCTCCGACATCAAAGAGCCGGCATAACCGCGGGACAGATCCACCATTTCTTGTGTTTCATCATAGAGCATTTCCTTGGTGCTCTGCAGCTGAGCCGTATTGATCTGCAATTTCTGCATAATCTTTTGCTGGTTACCCTCTTTAATATCCTCTTCTGTTAACCGGCGGAAAGGATGCATAGCACGGGTAATACCGTCTTTCACCATTGCTCTGTTCTGCCAGACCAATATGGTAGAGATAATGAGAGAAGGCAACAAGACCCAACGGAAAATGTTTAATATTTCGGCATTTTCTCCTACAGCGGTCGTCCAGGGCATCAGATGAGAGAGGAAATGCATCACCGGAGCCATCGCCTCTGATACGGCGCCGCCTTCTTTAAACAACATCGTAGCAGCAATAGCCCCCAGAATGGTCAGCAACCCGCCAGCATTGTATTTATTATATACGGCCGCGGCACGCATTTTCATATCTGCTTCGTCATTTTTCAGAGACTCAATCTGTTTTTTGACTTCCTCAGGTTTCAATTGTTTATCTGCGCGCACTTGATCGCGTTTTTCTTTATAGTAAGAAGCCACAATATTAACCAAACGCGTATTTTCGGCTACTCCGAATGTGGAAGTTGAGATATACATCATCATCCAGGGCAGTATCACGGCTGCATTATAGGGCAGCAAGAACATAGCAGCAATGCTGGCCCCCATCACTGGCAGCAGGAAACCGGTCAGCTGGTCATCTGTAACCATTCTTCTTTTTAAAAGCTGGTTTGAGAGCTGACGGGCAAAATAGTTCAAAAGGTTGCCAGATAACGTAATCAATAAAGCCTGTTGTGGGTAGAGCATACCCGCCGTCATACCGATTAACACGGAGTTAATAGGAGCATAAGTCATATAAATTTTGCCCAAACGGCTGGTAATACCTTTCATCTTTGGCAAAAACACCTCTTTAAAGAAGCGGGCGCGTTCTTTATTGATCTGGGTATTAGAGTAGGCATCTTTGATCTGTTTCCATACATTTACTTTCGGAGCACCCTCCTCAGCAAGCTTGCGGTTTTTGGCCTCGGTTCTCAAACGGCTATTATGCAAATTCCACAACGCGTGCAAAGAAAGAAGGAGCACGATAGGAGTCAACATAGACCAGTTCAGATTTTTAGACATTGTCCAATGCAAGGTCTCTCTAAGAAACTCTTGAACCGCCGGGATATTAAACAACCACATCGCAACAAATGGAATGGCCGTTACTAACATACGCGACAAGCCTTTCGTTGTGGTAAAGCTGAGGTTCTTGGAAGCAAATACCACCTTATTGGGATAGGCGCTCTTGAGCACGGGGCCGGCTATGGTGCTAAAAATACTGGCCACCGTAATTGCCACAACCAAAAACCCAATGACTGGCAAAAGGGTGGATGCCGTCATAGTGGCCGAGTCTGGCAATTCAAAGAAACCCCACATCCCTTTGCTTATACCAAACAGAGAAGCAGCCACCATTGCCCACAAACCCACTTGCAGCGTACGGTACTGCCCAAACAGAGTAATCAGCGGTTTAAACAAATTAGCAATGATAGGAGAGAGATATCCAAAACCGCTAATAGCTATAGAAATAGAAGTAGCCAAAGAAGAAGAGCTAAACGTGCGCTTGAATTGGCTGCTTAAAGAGGCCCCCAAGTCGGCGCCTGCTACCAAGGCCACTTCATTCATCATAGCATCAAACTTATCTTCCGGAGCAGAACCAATTACAGCCACATACTTATCCGGGTTTTTGCGCAATTGCTGCATTAAGGCCTGCAATTCTGACGTCTTTAAATTTACATCAATAGGCAAATGGCGTTTTTTAGAGTCTATTTGCAACATTTTGACCGAGTTCTTTTGTGCTCTAAACAAAGCTCTAACGAGGGGGAGTTTTGCAAAGAAGTTGCGAATTACAGAGCCGGACTGGGCTTCACGCATATTGACAACTACAAATTTCCATTGGCCTATTTCATCAATTGCTACTACAAAACCGCGCGGCACCACAAAGCCCTTGCGGGCATTAACCGTCAAATAAATCATCGGCTGGTCGGACAGACTCCCGTCCTCATAGCGCATATAGATAGGCAAATAGTTGCGATACACCGTGTTGCCACGGGCATCTAATTTAGCCTCCGGGTTAATGACAGAACGCACATCTTCGGCCGCATATAACACGCCATTGAGTTTTTCCGCATTAATTTGCAGCAAATCACTGGGGTCATACGTGGAAGAGAGCAATTGTTCGCTGGCAGGCACCATTCGCAACAGGCCTTCGTTTTCACGTAAAGCCAGTTGCCCCATTGTGGTCAATTCCCTCATTTCTTCCGGAGAGAGTTTTTCCTGTAAATTGGGATTTTCGTTCAAGCCAATATGAGCCGCCACCACCTCCGGTCCATTAGGCAACTCATACCCCATAGATTCCATACGGAAATAGGCGGACAGCTTCAATATTTCATTGGCGGCGCTGGACAAAATCCAAATCAAAGACGAACGCGCCGGAGCCACTTCATTTAAAATGCGGGAAGCAATCAAATTGGATTTTTCTTGTGCTAATTGCGGATTAACCGTATAATGGCTTTCCGTGCGGATAAAGTGATAATGCTCCGCGATACGGTATCCTTTCACATCATAGAAAGAGATAATAACGTTCTTGCGGTTTCCAAAATGTTTGCTTAAAGCGCGCGGTAAATCTACGCGGATGGCATCACCCAACAAATCTTCATCTTTGTTGTTTAACTTTTTCTGGAGTTCTTCCGTTAAGTCTTTCTTTAAAGATTGGGGTAACCTTTCATCCGCTTCCACCGCTTTGAAAAAATATTCGTTAAGTAACTGGGAATATCTATCTGCCGTGCGGGAACGTGGCAACAATTTATTCCATTCCGCTTTGGCAGATTCTTCCGCTTGAATTAACATATCCGTTAAACGTTTTGCAACTTGTTTATTGCGGACCTTAGAGTTAATTTTATCGGTAATTTCCCCTAATCCACCGGAACTGAGCACAATGGAAACATCTCTGCCATAATATCTTTCTACCAGCGTGCTGAAGAAAGTTTGAGCAGCTTCTGTATCCAAAGCTCCCTTATAGAAAAGATGGAGATTATTTAAAATCTGTCTAAAGGGGGACACAACAGGCGCAGCGGGCTGGGAGATAGCAGCCTGTTCCACTGCCGCTTCTTGCTGGGCGATGGCAGAGGCGCTGCTCTCTTCTCCAAAAAACGCCTGCGCCGCTTCTTTATCGGCACTATACGCTGTTTCTATAGCCGCCGGGCTGACAAATGCCTGGTTAAACGCTCCTAACGGGAACAACGCCTTGGCCAAACTTGCAGGCAACAC
>CALUXB010000009.1 GCA_944324645.1 uncultured Elusimicrobiales bacterium
AGCTGCTTCAACTCCGCCCCTAAGCGGGCCTCCGCACTGCCTTCTTTCAGCTCCTCTATGAGCGCACGCTCTAAACGTGCTTGTTGATTGCGCACGCTGTCTGCTGCCTGCGCATAGGAGGGAGCGATAGAACCTAAAATTAGACTGATGCTTAAAACAATGGAGATGAGTTTTGTCATAGTTCCTCTTAAAATGAACGGAATTGATTTTAAAATATAATTCTGCTTCTATATTATTAGTATAGTACAGGAAAAGAAAATACGCCATAGGTCAACCGGGACATAGAAAACAGATTTTGGACCTATATCAAATATAGGTCCTTTGGACCGGCCCAATATATTGCTGTATCCTTTTTAGCCAACCGGATAATCCCTTTTGTTGTGTCAAAGCAAATTTTTGAAAAAGGTATAATATAAGAAAGAAAAAAGATTTTCTTTATAAATTATGAAGAAGAACAAATTTAAATTTCCGCGCAAATGGCGCATTTTTTCTGTTACGGCAACGGGAACTTTTATGTCTACGCTAGACGCGGGGATTGTAAATATTGCTTTGCCTGTAATGTCTGACCAATTTGGCGCTAACTTAGAAAACATTCAATGGGTAGTTACTATTTATCTGCTGACGCTAACCTGTTTTTTGCCTGTTTTTGGAAAACTTTCTGATATGTACAGCCGCAAGAAGTTATACTTAGGCGGCTTTTTAACTTTTGGGATTGGTTCGGTTTTATGTTCGCTGGCAACCAATTTGCCGATGATGATTTTGGCCCGCGCTCTGCAAGGGTTGGGCGGCTCTGCTATGGTGGCTAATTCCCAAGCCATCATTGCCAAAGCCTTTCCGGGCAAAGACCGCGGGCGGGCCTTAGGTTCCGTTGGGGCGGTGGTGGCATTAGGCTCTTTGTCCGGGCCGGCGGTGGGGGGATTTTTAATACAACATTTTGGCTGGCCTTCGGTATTTTGGATTAATATCCCGGTCTGTTTGATTGGAGTATGGAGAGGGTTGCGGATTATTCCGCGTTTTGAAGCCAAAAAGAAATTAAAAATGGACATCCCCAGCGCCCTCTTTTTTATTGTTTCTTGTTTTACTTTTCTATATGCGTTGGATACAGGCACCAACAAATCCTGGCTTTCGCCCCAGATATTGATTACTTTTGCGGTAGCCGTCTTATTTGGCGTTTTGTTTTATAGGCGGGAAAAAACGGCAAAAACGCCTTTTATCGGTTTGTCTATTTTTAAAAACCGCACCATCTCTTTTGGCTTGGTAGTGGCTATTTTTGGGTTTTGCGCCCTCTTCTGCAATTCCATATTGCTGCCTTTTTATTTAACCGATATTATGCACTTGGACCCAGTAAAAATAGGCCTATTGATTTTGCCGTTCCCAATTGCGCTGGCGGTTAGCTCCCCCATCAGCGGTTTATTATCTGAACGCTACAGCGCGCGCATCATCACCACAGCGGGGCTGGGGCTTATTTTGACAGGCGCGTTGATGTTTGCTTTTATTGGTCATTCGCCCTCTTTTTCTTACATTGTGCTTGCCCAATTAATTATGGGAACGGGGTCGGGCGTATTTCAGGTGCCTAACAACAATACCGTTATCAGCGCCGCACCAAAGAATAAGCTGGGTATTGTAACTAGCACCAACGCCTTGTGCCGCAACATTGGCACCGTGCTGGGGGTGGCATTAAGTGTAGCGGTTTTTTCTCCGGTAAAAGACCACGCAATAGCGACGGGAATCAACCCGCAAGACGCTTTTTTGCGCGGTTACGCGGCGGCGATGTTTTTTGCGGCTGGTTTGGCTTTTGTGGGTGGACTTATTTCTTCCCAGCGTGATTAATACCGCTTTTGCCCGGTTCCCTTTTCATCTATATTCTTTTCCTGATAGCAGCTATTTGCAGCAGCCAAACAGCCTTTTAAATACTATCCTTTATTGGCTAGCAGTTTAGAACAATAAAAAACCCCGCCGGTGCAAGTCGGCGGGGTTTATATTTATGCGTTCAGACGGAAAGATTAGAAGTTTTCCGGATGAATCATAAAATAGGCCTGCGGGTGGGCGCACACGGGGCACACTTCCGGGGCGGATTCGCCAATGTGGACGTGGCCGCAGTTGGAGCATTCCCACATCACGATACCGGCTTTTTTGAACACTTCTTTGGCTTCCACATTGTGCAACAGTTTGCGGTAGCGTTCTTCGTGCATTTTTTCAATTTTGGCTACGGCATCAAACAAATAGGCCAATTTGTCAAAGCCTTCTTCTTTGGCGGTTTTGGCAAAACCGGCATACATATCGGTCCATTCATAATTTTCACCTTGGGCCGCGTCTAAGAGGTTGGCTGCCGTACCCGGCACTTCGCCGCCGTGCAAGTATTTGAACCACAGCTTGGCGTGTTCCTTTTCATTGTTGGCGGTTTCTTCAAAAATCTTGGCAATTTGCACAAACCCTTCTTTTTTGGCTTTAGAAGCGTAGTACGTATATTTATTGCGGGCCTGGGATTCACCGGCAAAGGCGGTCCACAGGTTTTTTTCGGTCTGGGATCCTTTCAATTCCATATTTTCTCCTCTAATTATTGGGGCTTGCGCCGCCGGAACAATAGGCCCCGGCTAAAGGCCCCACATATCTTTTTACTTCTTTTTACCCGCCGCAGCGCGGCAGCGGTTGCAAATCCCGCGGAACTGGAGATTTACATTTTTTACTTCACCAAATCGGTTAATATCCTGCGGCACCAGCAAAGCAGGCGCTCCTTCCTGCGGAAAAATATCATATACTTCCCCGCAATTTATACAAACAAAATGGTAGTGCGGCGTCAAATCCGCATCAAAGCGGGCCTTAGTGGACAAACCAACCCGAAACACCACACCGGCCTCTTCCATAGAAGAAAGTGTGCGGTACACCGTATCTAAAGAGATATTAGGCATTTTTTTGCGCACAGCAGCAAACACCGCTTCGGCGCTGGGGTGTGCTTTAGACTGCGCTAACGTACGGAAAATTTCCAGCCGCTGTTCCGTTACGCGCAGCGCGCGGTTGCGGCAAAGCGCTTTAAATGCTTCTATGCGCGCTTTGAGGTCCTTATTATTTTCAATCTGCTCGTGAGGACACATAGATTTAGCCTTTTTAAGAATAATTCTTATGTTGAAAGTATAGCATTTATTTTTTTTTCGGACAAGATTTTTTTATATAGTTTTATTTTCTTCAAATAAAAGGAGGCTCCCGCATAAAATCCTTCAAAAAATTAATTTGCATATTTTCTCTCAAAAAGTGATTTTGTTATACTTTATATAAACTATGGCAAATAGCGCACGTTTTATTTGGCACAGTATTATTGTAGGAGGGGGAGCCTCCGGGCTTTTTTGCGCCTCTTCTTATGGCGCGCCGAAATTGCTTTTAGAACATAATGAACACCCCGGAGCCAAACTGGCTGTTACAGGTGGGGGAAAGTGTAATTTTTCTAATTTATATGTTTCTAAACGCGATTATTTCAGCCAAAGCAAACATTTCTCTCACGCCGCTTTGGCGGCTTTTCGGCCGCAGGATTTTATCCACCTATTAGAAGAAGAAAAAATCCCTTTTGACACCCTATCAAACGGGCAGCTTTTTGCCCGCAATGCACGCGCCATAACCCAAATGCTCATCAGCCGTGCCAAACACAACCATACCGATATCCGCTGCAAAACAGAAGTGTTAAAAATACACCGCGAGCGGGACTTTTTTCGTTTGGAAACTTCCCGTGGCATTTTTTACACAGCCAACTTAGTGCTTGCCACCGGCGGGCTTTCCTACCCAGCCTTGGGCGCAACTGGTTTTGCTTTTCGCACTGCCCAAGAATTGGGATTACCGGTGGTCCCATTACGCCCGGCTTTGGCAGGCCTGCGCGTACCAGCGCCGCTAAAACCGCTGTGCCGCCAGCTGGCGGGCAACAGTTTAACAGCGGCTATTACGCTAGGCAAACATACAGAATTAGGAAGCTTGCTTTTTACACACGAAGGCATTAGCGGCCCTGTTGTTTTGCAAACCTCTTTATACTGGCAGGAAGGGCAGGCCATACGGGTAAATTTTCTGCCCGATATACAGGTGGCGGATTTTTTACAAGAACACAAGAAAGAAAAAAGCTGCTTTTCCAAGATTTTATCTTCCCGGATAAATGCTAAAATAGTTAAAACTTTATTAGCAGACAAAGATGTACCTGCCGCTGAGGCAAAAAAAGATGTTTTGTTGGCCGCAGCGCAAATGCTAAATGCATTTTCTTTTATTCCCAGCGGAACTTCTGGTTATACACGGGCGGAAGTAACCGCGGGCGGGATAGACACCACTGTGTTTTATCCTGCCACTATGGAATGCAAGAGGCTCCCCGGTTTGTTCTGCATAGGGGAAGCTTTAGACGTAACCGGCCGTCTGGGCGGATATAATCTGCATTGGGCCTGGGCCTCTGCCGCCGCAGCGGCAAGAACCTTGGCACAGAGATAATAAAAAATGTGCGCGCGTGCGCGTACGGATTTTGCTATAATGGTAATAGTATAAAAAGGAAACTTATGGATATAAAGAATAAGCCCCTTTCATTTTTTTCTCTTTTCTTCCACTCCTTAAAAGTGGCCAACCAAGTTTTTGGTTCTGTTTTGGCTTTATGTCTTATTATACTGCTCATATCCGCTTTAATAATAGCTATAGTAATAGGCGGGGCTTTCTTATGGGGGCCGAAAGTATTGTTGCCGTTGATGATCCTTGCCTCTCTGTTGATGTCCTTTTTAAATATGCTTTTTTCAACGGCTACTATTCAAATTGTAGCCGCTAAAATAGAAAAAAGAGGTTTTTCTGCCTGGGAAGGGCTCACGGGGTCCATCGTCCCTACGTTCTATATTATTCTTAGTGTATTGATTATAACTATACCGACACAAATTCTTCTTTTTGCAGCCAAGTTATCACATTCCGATATTATAGTAGCCCTCTGCTCTATCGCTCTGATATTTGCCGTGCTTCCTTTTTGTTTTACGATGCAGGCAATCGCTTTGCGTGAAGAAGGCCCTATTTCCGCTTTGCGCTATAGTTGGGATTTAGCGTGCAAGCACTATGGGCGCATTTTACTGATATTCTTCGGCTTTACACTGTTTTTTATATTTATTATGTTGGCTACGGTTTGCGTAATCAAGGCATTCTTCCCCACATTGTTGCTGATGCTAATGTCAAAGCTCAACGCTTCTATTTTAATGGGATATCCCGGGCACGCAATAATAGGAGCTCTCATTCTTTTCTATGCTTTGCTCTTATATCTCTATTTAGTTATACAAGTTGCGTGGACTGGGTTATTTTTAAACTTAGACTACCTTTCCCGCTCTTCGTTAAACCGGGAATTGGAAAGTGCACTGGCCGGAGATATACCACAAACGCCGCAGCCAGCAGAAACCCCCGTTATGCCGGAAGTGATGATAAAACAAGCATCCGTACGTACCGATGCCGAGGCAGACCCGGATACCGCACGCCACTTGGACCAAGTCTATAGCGCCCAAGAACATTTGGCCCGCGCTTTAGAGCAAGAAGAGGACCGTATGCCCACCATTTTATTTGATGAGGATATGGCCAAACAACTGGCGGAAAACGAAGAAAAAATGCGCCAGCATAAAGAACAGGCGGCCCAACGCAAAGATGAAGAGGACCAGCAAAGCATAAAAATATCGGATAAACCTTTATGAACAATACGAATCTGCTCACTATTTCCGAGCTTTTATCCCGTTCTTGGCAAGAAATCAGAAACCGCTTTGCTCCATTTTTCTTGTTAGCCGGCTGTGGGGCGGCTTTTAATTGGCTGCTAGCTAGCTTATTTTTTGGATTTAATCCGGTTACCCGCAGTATTTACCAGCAACAAAACTTCTTTTTAATGCTGCTTTTTTCCCTGCTGTCTATGTTGGCGGGGGCTTATTTTATAACGGCATTTGTGCTTTTTGTATGCAAACGGGCGCAAACTCCCCTAGAGGCACTAAAAGATGCCTGGCCCCGTTGTTGGCGTCTAATAGGGGGGGCTTTATTATATGTCGGCGGATATCTTGCCTTTTCTGCTGTATTTGCACTTATACTGCTGCTTTTGCTTATTATAGGGCTGCCGGTTGAAATTATTTTGGGGATAGGGCTCCTCTTCTTTCTTATTGTTATGCTGGGTTGGATAATTTCTATGATTTATCTGGTTTTGCTTCCCTATCCGCTTATATTAACAGACCAAAGCATTTTCTCTTCTTTCCGTACGGCATTTTTCTTAGTCAAAGGCCATTTTTGGAAAACATTGGGTTTATTAATTATACTGTCGTTCGTGGCCTTCGCCCTCAGCGTTATTCCTAATATTATAATTTCGGTGTTACTATTTGTATTGTCTTTTGTAATGCCCGCGCTAACTGTAGTTGTAAGTATATTAGAAGTGCCGGTAATTGCCTTTCTGATATTATGCATCCAGGTGCCGCTGATTGCTCTATATATAGACCGCACCACTTGTATGCAGAACACGGCCCAGCCGGAAAATAACCCTTCGCTTGAAGGTGCGGAGAAATGATGATTTTGAAAGGGAGAGCCCGTAAGGGCCCTCCCTTTTTTACAGCTATCAATAAAGGATAAAAAATAAAAGGAGAAAAAATGAACACAGTGCTAATCACACTCAACGTACTGGGAGGCCTGGCAGTCTTTCTGTACGGTATGAAAATAATGAGCGACGGCCTGCAAAAAATGGCCGGCGTTAAAATGCGTCAAATGCTGTCTATAGCTACCACCAACCGGGTTGCGGCCACTTTTTCCGGTATGTTGGTAACATCTATTATACAGTCTTCCAGCGCGACAACCGTAATGGTGGTCGGCTTTGCCAGTGCGGGACTATTAAACTTATACCAATCTTTAGGCGTAATTTTTGGGGCCAATATCGGCACCACTATGACCGCCTGGATTGTCAGCTTGTTTGGTTTTAAAATTCAGATTTCGCTTTTTGCCCTGCCGGTAATTGCGATAGGGTTTTTCTGCCAGTTTCTGCCCGCCAAATGGGTGGCGGTACGCCGGGCGGCGGAAGGGATGTTTGGCTTTGGCTTGCTGTTCTTAGGCTTAGACATTATGAAAAACGCCATTCCGGCGGACTTTGCCCAAAGCCCGTTTGTGGCGGAGTGGCTCTCTAAGTTCACACCGGACACAGCCTGGACGCTTATTCTGTTGATTTTTACCGGCACGATACTGACTATGATTTTGCAATCTTCCAGCGCCGTAATGGCGATGACGCTCACCTGCGCTGCCGCCGGTATTATTAACTTTCCTACGGCCTGCGCACTGGTGCTGGGGGAAAACATCGGCACCACCATTACCGCCAACTTGGCTGCCTTGGGAGCAACCAAAACAGCCCGGCGCGCCGCGCTGGGCCACTTCTTATTCAACTTTATAGGCGTGATTTGGGTCAGCTTAATTTTCAAGCATTTCATTGCGCTGATTGATTGGTTGGTGCCCGGCTCACCTTATGTAACGGACCCGGCGACTTTAAATTCCGTGCTGCCCTATCATATTTCCGCGTTTCACACCGTCTTTAACGTGCTCAATACCCTGATTATGCTGCCGCTGCTGAAACAATTGGCGGCTTTAACGCTGATTATTATTCCCAAAAGCAAACGGGAAGACAAACACCAAGACAGCGAGCTGGTGTACCTCAACACCCGCTTTAACCAAACGCCGGAGCTGGCAGTGCTGACGGCGCGCAAAGAAGTGGAACGCATGATGAGCTTTATCTCTAAACTCACCGACAAGCTGCTCCACGCATTAAAAACAGATGATGACAAACTCTTTGAGCGTTTGATTTCTGACGCAAAAGACGCAGAAAAAACCACAGACGTCTTAGAGCATAAAATCAACAGTTATCTTACGCAAATGAGCCACGGCAACCTATCCCGCCATGCCGTAGCCCAGACAGTGGCGCTCTTTGACCTGACCAACAGCATAGAGGGTATGGGCGACTGCGGTGAAAAAATTGCCAAAATATTGGAAAAATTCCATAACACTACGCCAGCCTCTTTTAATGAAAAAGACCTGTTCAATATGGAAACGATGGCTAAAAAAACCAAAGAAATCATCCGCAACACGCGCGAAGTGATTTTGCAATTCCCCAACCCGCACCGGACCGGGGAAGCGGAACAGATGTTTAAAATGGCCGTAGAGAATGAGAACGAACTCAATGCGATGCGCAAGAGTTTGCGCGAAGAGCGCAATGTGCGCATTTCACAAGGGCAGCAAGCTACGCCGGCTTCCATTACGGCTTACGGCGATATTTTAAACAACTTTGAACGTATGGGCGATTATGCTATGCGTATTACAGAAACCATTCTGCATATGAAAGCAGAGGAAGCTCAGCCGGATATGAAATCTCTCTCCGGTATGCCTAATCCAACGGCGGACCAACCGCTCTCTTAAGAGGTTTTATGCGCGACATAAAAGATTTCTTTTCTCTGTGTTGGGCCGTGCTGCGCAGGCGCTATCCGTTCCCGTGGAAAACTTTTCTTGTCGCGCTGCTTTGTGTGGTATATATCGTCAGCCCGGTGGATCTGTTGCCGGACGTAATGCCTTTGTTAGGGATTACCGATGATGCCACCTTTTTGCTTTTAGTGCTGGCGATGATTAGGCAAGATATCCAAAAATACCGCGCCAGCCTAACGCCGCCTCAAGAAAATATTATAGACGCAGGCGATATAAAAGACCACAAAAAATAGTTTTAACCCCGGGCTAAAACCCGGGGTTTTTATCTTTCTGCATTCAACATATATTATTGATAAGTACTTTTTCGGCAGAGATATTGGGCCGTAACTTTTGTTATAAGGCTTGACTAACAACACCTAACACTTGTTTCTGCCGCCGTTAACATAATCTACTCCTATTTATCCAGGCACCCCACCTCGGCAAAGTGTTATAATTTATATATGAAAAAACTACTAAAATGGCTGTTTATTTTGGCGGCGCTGGCCGTCGTATTATTGATTGCGGCGCTTTTTGCGCTCAAAATCATATTCCCGCCGGAGAAATTAAAATCAATGGCGCAAAGCTACGCCCAACAAACTCTAAACAGGGAAGTAACTTTTGATGACGTATCTTTTAATTTAATAGGACTCACGCTGAAAGACTTTGCCATTTCTGAAAAAGGTACTTTTGCCAACGGTACTTTTGCCAAAGCTGACAAAGCCATTGTCAAAATTGCTTTAAAGCCTATTTTTCAAAAACGGATAGAAATCAGCACCGTAGGGCTGGAGGGGCTGGATGTAACCGTCAGCAAAGATAAAAATGGAGTATTTAACTTTGATGACTTAATCCCCGACTCTTCCCAACAGGAACAAACCCCCAATACGGAAGAGAACTCTTCCTCCGATTTTGTGCTCTTGGCAGAGCGGATTTACGCCACCGACTGTAACTTGCATTATCAAGACCAGCAGCTGGGGATGGATGCTTCCATTACGCACTTAAATCTGGAAATTACCGGCTTTAGTTTGGACCAATCTTTTGACATCACGCTTTCTTTTACCACCGACTATAAAGACAAAGCCGGGCTGAATGTTACCATTCCCTTAAATGCCCGTTTAAAAGCCAATTTAGCCGCTTTAGATATGACCAAAGCCCAAGTAACGTTGGATAGTCTATCCTTAAGTTATAAAGGTATGGCTCTTTCTTTATGGGGAGGCGCCAAAAATCTGAATGCGCCTATTATTGATTTGACCGGCAAAATTACCGGTGTATCTAATACGGCTTTGACCGACATCTTGCCGGATTTGCCCGCCTTTGTTTTGCCGGACATTCTGTTCACTGCTTCGGCCGAGGCTAATTTGGATGCATCTACTGCCACCTTAAAACAGGCCAAGCTTTCTTTGTCTGACTCTGCCATTACCGTAAAAGGCAAAGCCGGCTGGGGGGGAACAACGCCCACCTATAATGCCAATGCAAACATCAATATTAATATGCAGCAAGTAGCTCAAATGGCCCAAATGCTCTCTGGATATGGCATTGGCGGCAGCATTACAGGCAATTTAACCGCCACGGAAAAAAACAACGGACAGGATGTAAGCGGCAAAATTTCCCTCAGAAATTTGACGCTGCAGTATGACATACTGACTTTGTCTGATATGACGGGCGATATTGTGATTCACTCCCTCTCAGACATTTCCTGCGCCTCTCTGAACGGCCTGCTCAACCAAGAAAAGTTTAGCACCTCTTTTGCCTATAAAGATTTAAATGGGGTGTTGGATTTGGCCCTCAATTTTGATTTGGACAAATTGACCCTGGACCGCTTCCCGTCTTTTGCGCAAGAAACAGATGAAGCCGCGGCCAGCAGCACCACCCTGGCAGCTGACGGACCGGAAACTTTATTCAATGTGCGTGCCAATATCAATTTGGGCCCCATTACCGTTCCGTATTTTACCACCCAGGGCTTTAGTTTAAAAACAGACCTAAACAAAGCCAGCGCGACGATGAAAAACGCCGGGGGCTCTGTATCCTTCACGCTCAAAGAAGGAGCCGTAACGGACCTGGATCAATTTGTGCGTGAAAACCGTATCGTCAAAATCCTAATGTTACCGCTGACGTTGGTCAAAAATGTAACCACCAAACTGGGATTAAATATTTTCCCGGAAGAAAACGAACAGCAAAAAGGACAGATAGCCTTTGCCTCCGGTTCGGGCGCTTATGCCTTTACCAACGGATTAATGACTATACAGCAGACCCATTTAGACTCTGCTGTCAGTAACATAGAAGCTTCCGGCAATATCAATTTTAAAACAGAAGCTTTGGATATGCGCGTAAGCGCCAGTGTGCTGACGTCCCAAACGCCAATTGTGGTAAAAATTGGGGGCACCTTGTCTGAGCCTTCCGGCAAAGTGGATGTAGCCAGCACGGCTACGTCGCTGGTAAAAGGGCTTTTGAATCCCAAAACCACGGCAGATGCGGTAAGCGGTACCGGCAATGCCGCCAAAGCCGTGGTGAACAAAACGGCGGATATAGGAGCTAATGCCGTAGATGTTGGCACCAAAGCGGTCAAAGACACCGTAGGCGTGGCTACCAATGTAGTAAAAGGGCTTGGCTCTTTGTTTAAAAGTAAAGATAAAACAGACGAAAAAACAACTGACTCTAAATAACAACTCGCAGCCCGTTTCAAAAAAGCCCCCATTACTGGGGGCTTTTTTATTTCTTAAAGCAAGCATTTCTAAAGAACAGCCAAATGAACTTCCTACTCTGTTTCATATAAGAAACCGACTTCTATTTGGCGGCTCACTTAACCTTACCGAATTTCCGTCATAGAAAAATCATATTTTGATTTTTAGAATTTGTTAGGCCGATGGGCACCTTACACGTTTTCATTTTAGACTTGCTTCCCGCTTGATATTGGACAGTTTATTTCTACCTTCGCTTCAATACCTAATATACAGAGGCAAACTGTTGTAAAGAAAAGGCTTAAAATGTAAGTAACCAAAACAAAAAATCGCTTTCAATAAAATTTGTAAGAAATTGATAGAACACCTTCCGGGCTTACATCCGGAGAGGAAAGGTACCTAAAAAAATAGGCCCCATTCTTATGGGGCCTATTTAGAACAGTTCTTATTAGTTTCTAGTTATATAAGGCACGCATTTGCAGGTCAAAATATTAATAGATCCATTCGTACAAGTTACTCCGGGGCAAGGGTTAGGATTGACCAGTTTTTCACAAGTACAGGTACTAGTATTCAAAGCATATCCAATAGTACACTTCTTGCCGTTACATACCTTAATAATGGGAGTTCCGCCCCCAAAGTTAAAATCAAGTTTGCACATACAGGTAGTAAGATCAAAAGTTTGCCCTGACGGACAAGATCTAATAACACAAACCTTATCGTCAATAATTCCTCCGTCATCGTCATCTTCTTCCGTATCATCCGTTACGGAACCAGCCAAGTTGGTAAGAATAAAAGCATCTGCGTCATTAGCATCGGTGAATTTTTCCCAAGATAAGCTGCTAGATAAAGTATCCCCCGAAGCCGGATTGGAAAGTACAGCAGTGCTATTGACTTCCATCGTGCGGAAATTAGCTATTTTAGTCGTCAATGAGCTAGGATAAATAAATTGTGCCATCCCAGTAGTAGCACTTCCATCATCCACTAAAATTCTGCTGGGGGCGGAAGTTCCTACTTGCAGAGAGCCGCCTCTAAAATTTGCAGTATTTTTTACAGAAATGGTACCGCTGCCATTTCCCACTACAAAGCGGTCCACATTTCCGCCCAACGTAGCTGCTGAACGCACGAGCAGATTTTCAGCATCTACAGGAAACGTCGTATCTCCTTCTACAGAGATTGTTCCTGTAATAGCATCAGAGTTGCAAAAATTCAAATGGAAGATCTCTGCTGGGGCAGTTTCATCCAACAATTCCACCCTAGAAAAGCTGCCCACCGGCTGAGAGAGCAGGGTAACGAATTTCATATTTTCTGCGTATAACATACCGCAAGAAACTAAAAATACACAAGAAAGAAGAAAAGATTTCATAATTGACCTCCCTAGTGGAAAACCATTCATTCCACTATATATTAAGCTTAATATATAAGTCAACATTTTGCAAGAGGCTTTCGGAGAAATAATTCTTTTCCCAGAGTTTATAAATAGCAACACCTTGAGATCATAAAAAAACCGCCCGAAGGCGGTTCCTATTAAAGTTGCTCCAAAGGCTTCTCCTGCAGGGTTTGTGCCATTTTGGCAAATAATTCTTTAATTTGCTTTATTTTTTCCACAGGAAGGCGAATTCCTTTTTTGGTCCAGCCTTTATACGCCTCGTCTTCTTGCCATTGGCGAAAATCCAACCCTCTAGTCCCTTTAAAGCTACTAATACGCACCACCACAGACATACCGGGCCGTTTGGCAAATTTGCCTAATTCCACATCTGTCAACTGGGCAGGGTCATCGGGAAGAGCCGCCAACAATGGCGCCACCGCTTTTACAATTTCCGGCGTCATTGTAATACCGGCACGGGTGGCACCGGTGTAAGCACCTGCCGTTAAATATTTGCGTATGGAGGCGTAACGATAACCACGGTAGGCATCAATAGAAAAACGAACTTCACTGCTGTCATCCAACGCCAATACGCCGATATTGCTAAGCACCGCAAAACTGCTTTCTGCCATAATATCCTCCATTTTGCAAAGGCCCGTGTCGCGCAAGGCAAAATATGCTATGATAAAGGGGCCCGAATATATTCTAACGGTTTAAGGGCGGCAAAAGCAAGCAGTTTTTGTATAATAGATATAACATTTTAACTATCGTCATAATAGGGGTTGCTTATGCTGGATGGTCAGTCTTTAGTTGGTAAGGAAATTTCCGGTTGCGAAATCTTAACTAAAGTAGCAGAGGGGGGAATGGGAGCAGTATTTAAAGCCCGCCACAAAGCGCTTAACCGCATTGTATGTGTAAAAATTTTAAGCCCCGCCTTAGCTAATGACAAAAAAGCAGTCACGCTGTTTCTGACGGAAGCCCGCGCTATTGCTGAGTTAGACCACCCCAATATTGTGAATGTTTATAACGTCGGCAAAGAGCAAGGCTATTACTTTATCGTTATGTCTTTTATTGAAGGGCAAACGCTCTCTGCTATGCTTAAAAAAGAACGCGTTTTGCCTATTGGGCGCGTGTTAGATTTGTTTGACGGTGTATTAAAAGGGCTTTCCGTTGCCCACGAAAAAGGGATTATACACCGCGACATCAAACCTTCCAACATTTTAATCACACCGGAAGGACGGCCTAAAATTGTAGATTTTGGTATTGCTAAAAAGGTAGATAAAGAAAAAGGCTCCACCAAAACTACCGAATTGGCGGGCACTGCATACTTTATTGCGCCGGAGCAGGCCCTAGGCAAAGATATTGATACCCGCGCCGACCTCTATTCTATTGGCGCCAGTATGTACTATGTACTGACGGGGCATTTCCCTTACAATGGAAAAAACACCATTGAAATTATCCAGAAGCACATCAATGACCCTGTCCCTAATCCTTCTCAATTGCGGTCGGACTTGCCGGGTTGGCTCTCTTTGGCTATTCAAAAATTAATGAGCAAAAACCCTGAAGATCGCTTTCAAACTGCCAAAGAGGTCTATACCTACTTCAATAAAATGCGTGCAGAAGAGCAACTGCGGGTAAAAACAATGCACGGCAGAGCAGCCATAGATTTGGGAATTGAAGGGCCGTTGAAAATTGTCAATGAGGAAAAACATAGCACCGAAAGCATTCGGGAAATGCGCGGGACGGAAGTGTACCGGGTTTTATCTCAACGCAACACAAAACCTGGATTAAAAACGCCCACCCAAATTCCTCAGTTAGATGATACGGGCTCTGCACCGGACAACCGCCCGGCTAAATCAGCTCCGCCGCCGGCACCGACACAGGAACTTGTTCCGGAACGCAGCGTCAAAAAAACTACGGTTTCATCCACCGCCTCGGCCTTAGCAGCTATGCGGGCGGGCCAGCAGGTAAAAACGATTGGGCAACTGTTTATTTTGTTGCCGCTGTTCTTAGTGTTTGCCGCGGTATGCGGATATATCTTTTTCTCGTTAGGAAAAATTTGCTCCGTATATGTTTCTGAAACGAGCGGTTTCTTGTCTAACTTGATTTCTCCCCTTCTGTCTGGCAAAATGGCGCAGGGCCAGCTGCTTTACGGCGCATTGGCGGTGTTAGCCTTGGGGGCTATATTTGCTATTTCTTCCGTCAAGGCTTATGCCAAAACAACCGCCATTATGCTTGCTTTTTCTTTGGCGGCTTATTTGGCCGGTTTATTTACCCCTGAAGTGCGCTTTTTTGATACCAGCTATATGGCCCAGTATTTATTCTCTGCGGAATATTATATGTGCTATTTGGTTGTAGCAGCTGCTTGGGTCATTTCGCTGTGTTGGCGCCTGGACCGCACTTGGCCGGAACGCATATTGGCGATGGCTTTGGTTTTGCTTGCTTGCGTTTTGGCTTATCGGGCAGCCTCTTTAACAATACCTCCCGATTTAAGCTCTATGGCTACTAAAGTTTTATTTGCGGGGGCCATACTCTTTGCTGCCTTAACCGTCTATTATTTAGTAGCTAAGGCAGAACATAGCATTATTTTGCCGACTTTATGTTTTTTGCTTTCCCTCACTTGTTTTTGGTCCTACAATGTGTCTGGTTTGGCAAACCGGGTGCAAACCACTTTTAACACTTTGGCGGCCGTTATTCCGATGGGCGCTCCCAGCGAGCAACAAAAAAAGGCTATGGAGCAAGAGGAAATTTTAGGTATTTCCCGTCCGACGCTTTTTAGTGCTTTTGCAGAAAACAAAGCCGTGAACTATATGACCGAAGAAGAAAAATACAAGGCCTTAGATGAGGCTATCACGGAATATGCCGGGCCTTTTATGGCCCCGGAAGACCACCCCCTGTTTATTCATCTGCTTAGCATTTATTATTTGAGCGGCCCCAACAAAGTCTCGTTTAAAATATGGGATTTTGCTGTCAGTTATCCATTGAACAATTTCAACCGCAACGCGCAAACCAATAATGCCTATTTCTTCTTGGTAATGGTATTATTTGTGATGGCTGGCTTAAACTGCGCGGGAGGGATTCTGTTTAAAGAGGATTAAAGGACATTATGAGCACCTTTGATATTGAATTTGCTGCCGTAACCGATATTGGAAAAATCCGGGAAAAAAATGAGGATAATGTTTTAATATCCTCTGATTTAGGATTAGGCGTGGTAGCGGATGGTATGGGCGGGCATAGTGCCGGCGAAATTGCCAGCAGCATTGCCGTTTCGGTCTTGGCGGAGACCATACGCAAAATTAATACCGGTGCATTAAAAATTCCTGATACCTTTTTGCCCAAGCTTGCCCCGACAGAGCGCAAACTGCTTATGGCGGCCAATCTTTCTAATGCTGCCATCTATTCTACAGCCCAGTCTTCAGACGTATATAAAATGATGGGCACCACGCTTACAGGGGTATTGTTTGATAAAGACTGCGCAATTGCGGTGCACGTAGGGGATTCTCGTATTTATTTGTACCGTGAAGGAAAAATCATACAAATCACTACGGACCATTCTTTAGCTATGGAACACGTCCGCCGGGGACTACTCTCTAAAGCCGATGCAGACAAAAGCAAAATCCAAAATGTACTCACGCGGGCGATGGGCATCAAGAAAAATATTGAATTTGATTTACTCAAATTCCCGGTAAAAGCCGGGGATATTATGGTTTTATGCTCCGACGGCCTTTACAAAGGTTTAACAGAACAGGCCATAGCGGAAATTTTAGGGAAAGAAAAAGATATGCCTATTGTCAAACTTTGCAAGCACTTGGTGCGCATATCTAATGAGCGGGACGGACAAGATAATATCTCTGCCGTGGTAATAAAAATACTTGCTCCCAAAAAGCTTTCTTTTACCCAACGCGTGCGTCAGCTTTTTATGCGCCACTCCTAAAGAAACACCTTCCTTTGTGCGGGGCCTTGGGGCCCCGTTTTTTTGTATCATAACTCCCCTTGAGCTGGGCAGGGGGAATAATTAGGTGGCGAGTAATAAATAAATTAGCCCTCTCGGCTCTGCCAAGAAAAGGTCCTTTTACAGAATGTGTGATAAGTGAGCAAACTGAACAAAAGCTCTTATTAAAGAAAAGGGGGGAGGCTGAGAACATAAAACTTTTCCAAACGAAAATCAACCCTTTGTAGATAGGGGAAAATTGCTTGGGCAACAGCACCCCAATTTTGTGCTATTTGCGCTTATTTCTCTTTGTAAAACAGAAGAGAGAAAACATCTAGTATAAATTTCTTTTTTAGCAATCTTGGCAAAGTGTTGACAATTATCTTTTTTTATGCTAAATTAGCATTAATCCCGCTTGAGTGCTAGTTTAACTTATAGCGGAAACAATTCAAATAACGTAAGGAGTGGGTGAATATGAGCGATGTGAAAATTAAGCCCCTTGGCGACAGATTAATCGTCAAGCCGATTGAACGTGAAACGATGAAAGGCGGAATTATTATTCCCGATACCGCCAAAGAAAAACCGATGGAGGGGGAAGTGCTGGCCGCCGGTCCGGGCAAGCTGGACGAAAAAGGCAACCGTATGCCGATGGACGTGAAAAAAGGCGACCGGGTGCTCTACGGCAAATATTCCGGCACGGAAATTAAACTGGACGATGAAACGTATTTGATTATCCACCAAGACGAAATTTTGGGGATTTTAGGATAAAAGAGAGGAGATGAATTTTTATGGCAAAACAAATTGTTTTCGGCGATGAATCCCGCGCCAAAATGAAAGCCGGTATTGAAAAAGTAGCCAATGCCGTCAAAGTAACCTTGGGCCCCAAGGGCCGCAGCGTAGTATTGGAAAAAAAGTTTGGCTCTCCGCTTATCATTGACGACGGCGTGACCATTGCCAAAGATATTGAATTGGAAGACAAATTTGAAAATATGGGCGCCCAGCTTATTCGCGAAGTAGCTGCCAAAACCAACGACGTAGCTGGCGACGGCACCACCACCGCCACTGTCTTGGCTGACGCTTTGCTCAAAGAAGGCATCAAAAACATTACCGCCGGCGCCAACCCGACCTTAGTGAAAAAGGGTATTGAAACGGCTGTGAACACCGTCAAAGAAGAGCTAGCCAAGATGCAAAAACCGGTCAAAACTAAAGAAGAAAAAGCGCAAATTGCCACCATTTCTTCCAATGACCGCGTCATCGGCGAGCTGATTGCCGAAGCGATGGAAAGAGTAGGCCACGAAGGCGTCATTACCGTAGAAGAAGGCAAAAGTGCCGAAACCAAGCTGGACGTGGTGGAAGGTATGCAGTTTGACCGCGGCTACATTTCTCCGTACTTTGTAACTGACCCGGAAAGAATGGAATGCGTATTGGAAAACGCCTACATCATCATTACGGATAAGAAAATTTCCTCTATGAATGACCTGCTGCCGATTTTGGAAAAAATCGTGCAGAGCGGCCGCCCCTTCCTGATTGTGGCCGAAGACGTGGACGGCGAAGCGCTGGCTACCTTGGTGGTCAACAAATTGCGCGGCACGCTTAAAGGCTGCGCGGTCAAAGCCCCCGGCTTTGGCGACAGACGCAAAGAAATGCTTCAGGACATTGCCACGCTGACCGGAGGCGAAGTCATCAGCGAAGAACGCGGAATGAAACTGGACAAAGCCGAAATTACGATGTTGGGCCAGGCCGACCGTATTGTGGTAGATAAAGAGAACACCACCATCGTCAGCGGCAAAGGCGACAAAGCCGCCATTGCCCAGCGCGCCGACCAAATCCGCAAACAGATTGAAAACTCCACCAGCGATTACGACAAAGAAAAGCTGCAGGAACGCTTGGCTAAGCTCTCCGGCGGGGTAGCCGTCATCAGCGTAGGCGCCGCCACCGAAACGGAAATGAAAGCCAAAAAAGCCAAAGTGGAAGACGCCAAAAACGCCACCAAAGCCGGCGTGGAAGAAGGCCTCGTGCCGGGCGGCGGTGTAGCGTTGGCCCGCTGCCAAAAAGCGCTGGACGCTTTGAAAGCCGACAATGAAGACGTCAAAACGGGTATCGCCATCGTGCGCAAAGCTTTGACGGCTCCGCTGCGCCAAATCGCGGTCAACGCGGGATTGGACGGCGCAGTCGTGGTGGACAAAGTATTGTCTATGAAAGGCCAGGCCGACGGTTTTGACGCCGAAAACGGCACCTACGGCGACCTGTTGAAAGCCGGCGTAGTGGACCCGGCCAAGGTGGTACGCACCGCCCTGGAAAACGCCGCCTCTATTGCGGCTACGGTACTCTTGACCGAAGCCCTGGTGGCTGACGCTCCGGAAAAAGAACACGCCCACGCACCTGCCGGTATGCCCGGTATGGGGGGAATGGGCGGTATGATGTAATTTAACCGCAGCCTTACAAAAAGCCCCGCTTTTTAGCGGGGCTTTTTTATCCACTCTTGAATAGTGCCTCAAAACGTAATATACTATAAAAAACGCTACTGTGAGGTTAAAATATGCAAAAACGGCTTATTTTCCTATTATTTTTTATACTTTCTGCTGTTTCTTCCTCCGCTATAGATGCAGATAAGCTAAATCAAGCCCTGCAAGAAAAACAACAGGAAATAATTACTTCTTTTCCCTCTAATTTTTCTAAAGAAGAGGGGGTATTGCCTTTAACCATAAAGACTAAATATGTCAAAGTTATAGAAGATATTGATATGTCTGGCAAAACGGCCTCTTTTACTAGGCAAGAGAGCTACCATTGCCCGGCTGTTAAAATCTACAATAATTGGTTGGCGGTTTCCGCCCCCTGCGTGCGCGCAGTCAAGGGCTCTTATGACACATTTAGATTAGACGGAACCACTATTTCCGATTCTCAGATTATCGGCTTGGATAATTACACTACTTCCGTTATGTTGATTTTCGTCCCTCATAAAAACGATTCCAAATTAACCAAGACCCTCAATGCAATGCCGCAGGCAAATATTATGGTGTTATCCCCTAATGCCTCGGCAGAGGATGTAGCCAAACTGCAAAATTCCTTTTATATAAACCGCCAACGTTTAAGCGGTTTCGGCCGTACTACGGCCGAAGTGCAGCCAGATTTGACGTGCAAACAGGAATATTGCACACTGACCCTGGAAAATAAATTTATTAACGGGGATTTTGGGGACCCTCTTTTCAGCGTGACAGAAAATGGCCAGGAATTCCTGTTGGGCTTTAATAATAGCAACGGCGGTATTACGGGGCATTCCGGTAAAAAATATACTTTATTAAATAACAAAGATTTATCTTTTTTACAAGATAGCATCCTTTCCGTTACTCCGGACATATGGAAAGATGTAAAACGTAAGATAGTGGATGAAAAATTTTTAGCAACCCATTAATAAAAACCCCGGCCCAGCCGGGGTTTTTTATAAATCCCCTCGGCTCCCCAAGTTCGGGAAATTGCAAAAAACTAGCAACAAAAGTCTGCCTGCGGCATATAAATTTTGTCGCAGCCCCAAAAATGCAGGATATCTCCACACCCTTGCGTAAAAAACGCCCTATTTTTTAAGCGGTTAAATTTTATAGAATAGAATTATCCTAATTTTAAGGGGGAAATTATGGCTAGTGGAAATCCGCTTTTTAACGAAAAAGCCTACCAACAGGCTATAAGCCGCACCGAAGGGCTTATGACGCTGCAAGGTACTATCAACAAAACCTTCTTTTTGTTGCTGCTGTGCGCCGTATCGGGAATTCTAAGTTACCACCATTACCAAAGTGTAGCCCCATTTACCGGTATCATATCCATAATTACTTTTGTAATTGCGATGATGATTATCTTTAAAAAAACCACCGCTCCTATGCTCACGCCTATTTACGCCATAGGAGAGGGCCTTGTTTTGGGCCTTGTGTCAGCTGCTTATAATGCCCAATACCAAGGAATTGTGGGGCAGGCTATTGCCATTACGCTGTTGGTATTTTTTGTGATGCTTTTTATATATAAAACAAAAATCATCCGCGTAACAAACGGTTTCTTGATTGGCCTGTCTGCCGCAATGGGTGCTATTCTGTTGTTTTATATTATTTCCGCTATTATGATGCTTTTTGGTGCGGCCAACTATTTTACCAGTACCAGCGCGCTGAGCATTGGTGTCAATGTGCTGATTTGCGGGGTGGCAGCTTTCAACTTTTTGGTAGATTTCCATTTTATTGATGAGCTTACTTCCCGTCTGGCCGTACCGAAGTATATGGAATGGTATGCCGGGTTCTCTTTAATTTTAACACTGGTGTGGCTGTACCTGGAAATTTTAAGACTGCTGGGCCGCAGCAACAGCCGCAACTAATCAAGCTTGTAAAAATTTTGTAAAATAGAAGGGACGAGTAGTTTTAAAACTTAATGGAGGACGTATTAGTATGACTATTAAAGTAGGTATTAACGGTTTTGGCCGCATTGGACGCTTTGTGTTCCGCGCTGCTATGAACCACCCCGAAATTGAAATCGTCGGTATCAACGACTTGACCCCGGTTGATTATTTGGCTTATATGCTCAAATATGACACGATGCACGGCAAATTTGAAGGCACCGTGGAAGCCGATGTGGAAAACAGCAAACTCATCGTCAACGGCAAAGCCATCCGCGTAACCGCTGAAAAAGACCCCGCCAACCTGGCTTGGGACAAAGTGGGCGCAGAATATATCGTTGAATCCACGGGTCTGTTCCTGACCAAAGAAAAAGCCCAGGCTCACATTAAAGCCGGCGCCAAATATGTGGTAATGTCTGCTCCTTCCAAAGACGATACTCCGATGTTCGTCTGCGGTGTGAACGAAAAAACCTACGTCAAAGGCACCCAGTTTGTGTCTAACGCCTCCTGCACCAC